>NZ_WNXD01000003.1 GCF_014172375.1 Pedobacter planticolens | reverse complement strand
TTATAAAACAAGAAAGCCCTGCAACTTACGTTACAGGGCTTCTTTAAGATTTGGCACCGACCTACTCTCCCACATGTTACTGCAGTACCATCGGCTCTGGCGGGCTTAACTTCTCTGTTCGGAATGGGAAGAGGTGGACACCGCCGATATAGGCACCTAAATATTTTAATAAGGTAGAAGGTACAGGGTATTAAGGTGGAGGGTAAACCCTATGCCTTAAACCTTTCGTCCTTAAACCTTTAAACAATATTGAAAGAAGTTATTTTGGAAGAGCAAACAACATGTTGCTCTTGAAAGCTTCGGATGATTAGTATTACTCGACTATGCTGTCACCAGCTTTACATCTATAACCTATCAACGTAGTAGTCTTCTACGGTCCTATATGGAATTCTCATCTCGTGGCTAGTTTCGCACTTAGATGCTTTCAGCGCTTATCTATTCCCAGCGTAGCTACTCTGCAATGCCCCTGGCGGAACAACAGATTCACTAGAGGCTAGTCCAACCCGGTCCTCTCGTACTAAGGTCAGCCCCACTCAAAATTCCTACGCCCACAACAGATAGGGACCGAACTGTCTCGCGACGTTCTGAACCCAGCTCGCGTGCCACTTTAATCGGCGAACAGCCGAACCCTTGGGACCTTCTCCAGCCCCAGGATGTGACGAGCCGACATCGAGGTGCCAAACCTCCCCGTCGATATGAGCTCTTGGGGGAGATCAGCCTGTTATCCCCAGCGTACCTTTTATCCTTTGAGCGATGGCCCTTCCATGCAGAACCACCGGATCACTATATCCGTCTTTCGACCCTGCTCGGCTTGTCTGCCTCACAGTCAAGCAAGCTTATGCTATTGCACTCCACGTACGGTTACCAAGCGTACTGAGCTTACCTTTGAAAGCCTCCGTTACCTTTTTGGAGGCGACCACCCCAGTCAAACTACCCATCAAACAATGTCCCCCGCTGTGCGGGGTTAGACACCGAATACAAAAAGGGTGGTATTTCAACGTTGGCTCCACGACGCCTAGCGACGCCGCTTCAAAGCCTCCCACCTATCCTACACATCTTGTATCCAATGTCAATGTTAAATTGTAGTGAAGGTGCATGGGGTCTTTCCGTCCCGTTGCGGGTACCCGGCGTCTTCACCGGGACCACAATTTCACCGAGCTCATGGCTGAGACAGCGCCCAGATCGTTACACCATTCGTGCAGGTCGGAACTTACCCGACAAGGAATTTCGCTACCTTAGGACCGTTATAGTTACGGCCGCCGTTTACTGGGGCTTCGATTCAATGCTTCTACTTGCGTATGACATCCCCTCTTAACCTTCCAGCACCGGGCAGGTGTCAGGCCTTATACTTCATCTTTCGATTTTGCAAAGCCATGTGTTTTTGTTAAACAGTCGCCTGGGCCTTTTCACTGCGGCTGATATTGCTACCAGCGCCCCTTCTCCCGAAGTTACAGGGCCATTTTGCCGAGTTCCTTAGCCATGATTCACTCGAGCACCTTAGAATTCTCTTCCCGGATACCTGTGTCGGTTTGCGGTACGGGTTTTTATAGACTGGAGCTTAGCGGTTTTTCTTGGAAGTCTGATTACCTGCGCTATCCACTCAGCCGAAGCCTCGCGGTACTATCAACGTTCAGCTAGATTGGCGGATTTGCCTACCATTCTAATACCTACAGTCTTTAACGAACTATTCCGTCAGTTCGCGGCAGTGTCACTACTCCGTCCCCACATCGCATCTATAAAAAGTACGGTAATATTAAACCGTTGTCCATCGAATATCCCCTTCGGGTTCTCCTTAGGCCCCGACTAACCCTGATCCGATTAGCGTTGATCAGGAAACCTTATCCTTTCGGTGGGCGGGTTTCTCTCCCGCCTTATCGTTACTTATGCCTACATTTGCTTTTCCAGAAGCTCCACCATAGCTCACGCTACAACTTCGCTGCCGCTGGAATGCTCCCCTACCGTAATATTAATATTACCCATAGCTTCGGTATACCACTTAATGCCCGTTTATTATCCATGCACGATCGCTCGACTAGTGAGCTGTTACGCACTCTTTAAATGAATGGCTGCTTCCAAGCCAACATCCTAGCTGTCTATGCAATCGCACCTCGTTAGTTCAACTTAGCGGTAATTTAGGGACCTTAGCTGATGGTCTGGGTTCTTTCCCTCTCGGCCCGTGACCTTAGCACCCCGGGCCTCACTGCAGTGTATATTATATAGCATTCGGAGTTTGTCTGGATTTGGTAGGATTTGACTCCCCCGCACCCAATCAGTAGCTCTACCTCTATATAACTTAACCACCACGCTGTTCCTAAAAACATTTCGGGGAGTACGAGCTATTTCCCAGTTTGATTAGCCTTTCACCCCTACCCACAGATCATCCGGAAACTTTTCAACGTTTATCGGTTCGGTCCTCCAGTACGTGTTACCGCACCTTCAACCTGTCCATGGGTAGATCACAAGGTTTCGCGTCTACCTCCCCTGACTATACGCCCTATTCAGACTCGCTTTCGCTTCGGATCCGTGTCTTAAACACTTAACCTTGCCAGAGAAGAGTAACTCGTAGGCTCATTATGCAAAAGGCACGCCGTCACGCCACCTGGACGCTCCGACCGCTTGTAAGTATACGGTTTCAGGTTCTATTTCACTCCCCTGTTCGGGGTTCTTTTCACCTTTCCCTCACGGTACTGGTTCACTATCGGTCTCTCAGGAGTATTTAGCCTTACCGGATGGTGCCGGCAGATTCCCACAAGGCGTCTCCGACCTCGCGGTACTCAGGATACTACTAGACTAATGGTACTTACGTGTACGAGGCTATCACTCTATTTTGCTGGGCTTCCCATCCCATTCCACTTCATTGCATTATAATCACATCGTAGTCCTACAACCCCAGTTATGCCGTAACATAGCTGGTTTGGGCTCTTTCCCTTTCGCTCGCCACTACTTAGGAAATCATTATTATTTTCTCTTCCTCTGCTTACTTAGATGTTTCAGTTCGGCAGGTTTGCGCACTATGTGCAACTAGTCTTCAACTAGCTAGGTTTCCCCATTCGGAAATCCGCGGATCAATTCATATTTGCTGATCCCCGCGGCTTATCGCAGCTTATCACGTCCTTCATCGCCTCTGAGAGCCAAGGCATCCCCCGTATACTCTTTCTTACTTTCTTCTCTATATAGCCTTTTGCGCCTATATAAATGCTTTTTTTTGATATGTCGTTATCTTTTCTCATTAGTTTAGTTGCCTATTCTAATGATCCAAGCTAACAACGTCTCTATTGTTGTTTGCTCTTCTTATTAACTTCTTCCAATATGTCAAAGAACTTTTCAATCCCGGATATACATTACTGTACGTCTATTTCTGTGCTTTTGTAACAGCACCGGTGATGGTGGAGAATAACGGAGTCGAACCGTTGACCTTTCCGATGTAAAATCGGAACGTCCTAGCCCCAATGGCCAATTTCCTGTGTTCAGTATTTCAATGTAATATCACATCCGTGATAAAAATGGTGGAGAATAACGGAGTCGAACCGTTGACCTCCTGCGTGCAAGGCAGGCGCTCTAGCCAGCTGAGCTAATCCCCCTAAGATTATAGTGTATCTAGTAGTCCCGTCCAGATTTGAACTGGAGACCCCTACATTATCAGTGTAGTGCTCTAACCAGGCTGAGCTACGGGACTTTTTGTTAGTTTGCAGTGTTCAATTCACAGTTTCAGATTAAACTGCTTACTGTTAACCGCCAACTGAAAACCGATCTGTCCCTGCTTCGTCTGCAGAACCACTGATGGCTTCATCTTTTGGGTTTTTCTTTAAGAGATATGTATCATTTTTTACGCAGCGAGTAGTCTTATCTACTCCAGAAAGGAGGTATTCCAGCCGCACCTTCCGGTACGGCTACCTTGTTACGACTTAGCCCCAGTTATCGGTTTTACCCTAGGACGCTCCTTGCGGTTACGTACTTTAGGTACCCCCAACTTCCATGGCTTGACGGGCGGTGTGTACAAGGCCCGGGAACGTATTCACCGCATCATTGCTGATATGCGATTACTAGCGAATCCAACTTCATGGGGTCGAGTTGCAGACCCCAATCCGAACTGTGAATGGCTTTTTGAGATTTGCTTGCTATTGCTAGCTTGCTGCCCTCTGTACCATCCATTGTAGCACGTGTGTAGCCCCGGACGTAAGGGCCATGATGACTTGACGTCGTCCCCTCCTTCCTCTCTGTTTGCACAGGCAGTCTGTTTAGAGTCCCCACCATTACGTGCTGGCAACTAAACATAGGGGTTGCGCTCGTTGCGGGACTTAACCCAACACCTCACGGCACGAGCTGACGACAGCCATGCAGCACCTAGTTTCGTGTCCTTGCGGACGTATCCATCTCTGGATACTTCACTAACTTTCAAGCCCGGGTAAGGTTCCTCGCGTATCATCGAATTAAACCACATGCTCCTCCGCTTGTGCGGGCCCCCGTCAATTCCTTTGAGTTTCACTCTTGCGAGCGTACTCCCCAGGTGGAATACTTAACGCTTTCGCTTAGCCGCTGACTGTGTATCGCCAACAGCGAGTATTCATCGTTTAGGGCGTGGACTACCAGGGTATCTAATCCTGTTTGATCCCCACGCTTTCGTGCCTCAGCGTCAATGACACCATAGTAAGCTGCCTTCGCAATCGGTGTTCTGTGACATATCTATGCATTTCACCGCTACTTGTCACATTCCGCCTACCTCTAGTGTATTCAAGCCCATCAGTATCAAGGGCACTGCGATAGTTGAGCTACCGTCTTTCACCCCTGACTTAACAGGCCGCCTACGCACCCTTTAAACCCAATAAATCCGGATAACGCTTGGATCCTCCGTATTACCGCGGCTGCTGGCACGGAGTTAGCCGATCCTTATTCCTTCGGTACATTCAGCTACTTACACGTAAGTAGGTTTATTCCCGAATAAAAGCAGTTTACGACCCAGAGGGCTGTCTTCCTGCACGCGGCATGGCTGGTTCAGAGTTGCCTCCATTGACCAATATTCCTTACTGCTGCCTCCCGTAGGAGTCTGGTCCGTGTCTCAGTACCAGTGTGGGGGGTCATCCTCTCAGATCCCCTAGACATCGTGGTCTTGGTGGGCCGTTACCCCGCCAACTAACTAATGTCACGCATGCTCATCTCTATCCTATAAATATTTGATCATTGTACCATGCGATACTGTGATTTTATGCGGTGTTAATCCGAATTTCTTCGGGCTATCCCCCAGATAAAGGTAGATTGCATACGCGTTACGCACCCGTGCGCCGGTCTCATGGAAGCAAGCTCCCACTACCCCTCGACTTGCATGTATTAGGCCTGCCGCTAGCGTTCATCCTGAGCCAGGATCAAACTCTCCATTGTAAAATGTGTTGTTTGAACACTGACCATTCTTATTCTAGTGTTATTAAAAATTAAATAGTCTTGTATTCTATTATGTTGTCTGATAGAACAGACTTAAGAAACAGCTTGGTGTCATGTACTTTGAAATCGTACTGTTTGCCTCGCTGCGTTGTATAAATGATATCTCTTTAATGAACTTTTCGATCTCGCCTCGCGGTGATCTATATATGTTGCAACCTCTTGGTTTTCCGTTCTGCCTGTGGTCTTTATTAGTCCACCGCTTCCCTTCGGTTATTGGTTGTTTCAATCTTGTTTATTTGCTTTCTCAACATCCGTTGATTGGCGCCCGTTTCGTTTGGGACTGCAAAGGTAGGAAACTTTTTTACTCTTGCAAACTTTTTTTATTTTTTTTCGAAGTTTTTTTTAACTCCTTAAAATCGTTTGCTCGATTTCGTTTCCCTAATGTCAATTCCCTCTCCTCCTTATCTCTTTTCCCTTGTGTCGTTACCTCCGTAGCGGGTTGCAAAGGTAGGAAACTTTTTCATTTCCCAAAACTTTATTTTCAAGTTTTTTGAGGTTTTTCCTAAGTGGCTATAACTAAGCGACTTTGTTTTTATTCCTCCCTTTTCACTACTACAAAGATCCTTTCTGACCCTCTAACCCTTCCTCCGAAGCGGGATGCAAAAGTAGAAAAATATCTGATCATCTGCAAGGCGCTGGTAGTTATTTCTGGAAGAAATTACCTAAGTGTATGGTATACACCCACAAAAAGTTTAAACTGAGTGCTTGGAGTGAGTACTTTTGGGCGATTTGCCAAGGAAACCCCAATGGAGTGCACTGGCTTCCCCTCACTAAACCCCGGCGTAGCGGCAGCCCCCAAGCACAGCCAAGGGCTACAGCAAAGAACGGGACCTAAGAACTTAATGGCACCAACATTCGTTTATTAGAAAAATCATGTATCAGTATACTATATAGGTTAGCGCATCTCTGCGCCGGATGCTATGTTCGCAACAGCTTGACTAGTGGACCAGACTTAACTCGCACTCCAGTCGGAGTTAGTTCGGAGTTGGTTCGGATACAACCGTCGTAACCCCGAACTAACTCCGAACTAAGTCCGAACCAACCCCGAACTAACCCCCTCTAAAGGCCGTTTTAA
>NZ_WNXD01000002.1 GCF_014172375.1 Pedobacter planticolens | reverse complement strand
AACTCGCACTCCAGTCGGAGTTAGTTCGGAGTTGGTTCGGATACAACCGTCGTAACCCCGAACTAACTCCGAACTAAGTCCGAACCAACCCCGAACTAACCCCCTCTAAAGGCCGTTTTAATACACCTGCTTTTAGGATGCTTTTAATGGGTTTAGCTAAACTTATTTTAGGAATGAACAAAGCCAAGACCTAGCGGTTTGCCCAGTGACATCCTTTCGCTAAACATCATTATAAATGGAAATGCTTTTTGTAATCGGTATAGCTCTTTAAACCTATACCTGTAGAGATTAAATTGAAATGTTAACGGGAATAGCTATAGTATATAATATTATAGATCGCTTTCCTAATATTGCCCTGTACTTAATAATATATATACGTATGAATTTTAATCTTCTTTTTTTGCCCTATAAGAACACCTTATAATTGTGTATTTGATGCTTATTTATTGGTTTATGTTAAAAATTGTTAAGTGTTTGATAGGTTGAAAGCCTTTAATTAGCTTAGCGGACTATTATTTTTAATTGACGTTATCGTATTATTACCTTATCTTTGCACAATGTTTAAAATTAAACACTTACTTATTTTAAGTTTTACTATCATTTTATTAGGTACTGCGGGCTGTAAAAGCCGTTTTGAAAAATTACGCCTAAGTAATGATGTTGCCAAAAAATACCAAGAAGGTATTAGACTATATAACAAGAAAGACTATTCTAAGGCTTTAATTTTATTTGAAGGCTTAGCACAAAAATATAGAGGAACTGCGGAAGCAGAAGATTTGAATTACTATTACGCTTTTACACTTTATCGTTTAAAAGACTATACAACAGCTCGTTACAAATTTAAAGAGTTTGCAGATACTTATCCTGCTAGTAAAAATGCAGAAGAGTGTCGTTATATGGGTGCTTATTGCTATTATTTAGATTCTCCTAAATCATCTTTAGATCAAGAGAATACATATAAGGCTATTGATGCATTGCAGTTGTTTATTAACTTATATCCAAAAAGTGATCGTGCAACTCAAGCAGCTCAATATATTGCTAATTTACGTGGTAAGTTAGAAAGCAAAGCTTTTGATAACGCTAAATTATATTATGATTTAGGTGGTTATGATATTACTAATTACAAATCGGCTGTAGTAGCTTTAAAAAATGCTCAAATTGAATTTCCAGATATTAAATATGCTGAGGAAATGAATTTGCTAATTGTTAAAGCGCAATATATGTATGCGAAAAACAGTTACGCAATTAGACAAGAAGATCGTTTTAACGAAGCTATTGGCTATTATAATGAGTTTGTTGAGGCTTATCCAACTAGTAAATATGCAAAAGAAGCTAAGCAATTAAAGGATGATAGTGAAGCAGGAATTGCTAATGCAAAAAGGCTGATTGCCGAAGAAGCGGCTTTAGTAGCTAAATATAATGCCTTACAAAAGAAAGGCGAAAAACAAAAAGATAGTTTAACTAACAAAGTAGAGATTAAAAACCCATAGAATAATGAATACACCAAAACCCGCTATACCAAATACTACGGTAACGAGAAATGTACATGATTTAGATCAAACTACTGATAACATTTATGAGTCTTTAGTGATAATTTCAAAAAGGGCTAATCAGATTTCTAATAACATGAAAGAAGAGTTGCACGGTAAATTGGCAGAGTTTGCTTCATCTAACGACAACTTGGAAGAGATTTTTGAAAACAGAGAGCAAATTGAAATTAGCAAGCATTATGAGCGTATGCCTAAGCCTAGCTTAATTGCAATTGATGAGTTTTTGAATGATAAAATTTATTACAGAAATCCAGCTAAAGAGCAACAAAAATAATTAGCCCCAAGGGGATGCCTTTGGCACTGATTATCTAATTTTATAATAGCCGCAGATGTGCAGATTAGATTTAATTTGCACATCTGCGGCTTAAAGCGTTAATACGTTTTGGTAAGCCAACTTAATTTCTAATCTTTGGTTATCATGCTTAGCAAAAAAAATATTATTCTTGGTGTTTGCGGCAGTATAGCCGCTTATAAGTCTGCTCTCTTGGTAAGAACTCTTATAAAAGGAGGCGCAAACGTCAAGGTTATTCTTACCGCCGATGCGAGTAATTTCATTACTCCGCTTACATTGGCTACTCTTTCTAAAAATCCTGTTTACACTCAATATTTCGAAGCTGAAACTGGCGTTTGGAGTAATCATGTAGAGTTAGGTCTATGGGCCGATTATATGCTAATTGCTCCAGCATCTGCCAATACCATTGGTAAAATGGCAAATGGTTTGTGTGACAATCTACTTACTGCAGTTTATCTTTCTGCTAAATGCCCTGTGTTTCTAGCTCCCGCGATGGATTTAGATATGTGGAAGCATGAAAGCACTCAAGAAAATATTGAAAAACTGAAAAGCTTTGGCAATACTATTATCGCACCAAACAAAGGTGAATTGGCTAGTGGTTTATATGGTGAAGGTAGAATGGCTGAACCAGATGAGATTATTGCTTTTTTAATAAAAGAAATAAAGCAGGGTTTGCCATTGCTTGGTAAGAAAGTTCTGATTACGGCTGGTCCAACTTATGAGGCTATAGATCCTGTTCGTTTTATCGGTAATCATTCTTCGGGTAAAATGGGTTTTGCTTTGGCTAATGAAATGGTTGCTTTAGGTGCTGATGTAACTTTAATTACTGGCCCTACTGCCGAAAAAACAACAGCAGAATTACAACGAATTGATGTGATAAGTGCAGCAGATATGTTGACCGCTTGTATGGATAAATTTCCACAAAGTGATATTACTATTATGAGTGCTGCAGTTGCCGATTACACGCCTACTGAGGTTGCAACGCAGAAAATTAAAAAGAAAGACAGCGAATTCAGCATCCATCTTAAAAAGACTACAGATATTTTAGCGAGTTTAGGCAATATTAAAAGGGATAATCAGTTTTTAGTTGGATTTGCGTTGGAGACGGAACAGGAAGAAATGTATGCAAAAGAAAAATTGCAGAAAAAGAATTTAGATCTTATTGTATTAAACTCATTAAACGATAAGGGGGCTGGTTTTAAAACAGATACCAATAAAATTACTCTATTTAATAGCGCATTTGATAAAACTAGTTTCGAAATAAAATCTAAAACTGAAGTAGCGAAAGATATTTGTGCTGAAATACTTAAATTAATACTTAAATGAAGAAAATTATAGGTTTTATCTTTTTGCTACTCGTTTGTGGTTTTGTACATGCACAAGAATTAAATACTCGAGTACAAATTTTAGCGCCAAACATTTCTAATATCAATAAGAAAAACCTAGAGGTACTGCAAAATACGATTAGAGATTTTTTGAATAACAATAAATGGACTACTGAAACTTATTTGCCCCAGGAAAGAATTGAGTGCAATTTTGTGATTACTATAACTTCATGGGATGGCAGTTCTGCCTACACTGCTGAGGCTCAAATACAATCTAGCAGACCAGTTTACGGCAGTTCTTATTATAGTACTTTATTAAATATTAATGATAAAGATTTCGATTTTAATTATAATGATGGTCAATCTTTGGATTTTTCTGAGCAGAATTTCATCACCAATTTAAGTTCACTTTTGGGTTATTATGCCTACACCATTATTGGTTTAGATAAGGATAGTTTTAGCAAATTGGGAGGTACACCTTATTACAACAAAGCTCAAAACGTTTTAAATGTTGCACAAATTTCTGGCAACAAAGGTTGGAAAGCTTTTGATGGTTTACGTAATCGATATTGGCTTAATGAAAATTTCTTGAATACTACATTTAAAGAACTTCGCGTATTTATTTACAATTATCATTCTAACGGGCTGGATAAACTGCAAGATAATGTAACTAACGGAGCCAAAAATATATTAGCCTTATTGCCGGCTTTACAACAAATGGATAAACAAAAATTGGGTTCTATTTTCCCGAATGTTTATTTTGCTACCAAAGCTGATGAAATTACAAATGTGTTATCTACTATTGATTTACAAGAAAAAATTAAAGCTTATAATCTTTTAAGCGATATTGATCCGGCAAATATTAGCAAATACGAAGCCTTAAAAAAAGCCCGCTAGCCCACTCTTTTACCCATTCTAAAAAATAATTGTTAAATTTTCGTTAAAATATTTTGTTTATACGAATACATTCGTACATTTGAATACGAAAAAATTCGTAGTGTAACAAAATGAGCAATTCAAACATCAAACCAACAGAAGGCGAAATGGAAATTTTACAGGTACTTTGGCAAAAAGGAAACTGTACCGTTCGAGAAGTTCATGAAGCTTTAAATAAGAAAGATGCTGGCTATACCACAACTTTGAAATTAATGCAAATTATGCATGAAAAAGGTTTAGTGGATAGAGATACTAGTGCTAAAACTCACATCTATCGTGCATTAATTAATCAAGAGAAAACTCAACAACAATTGGTTAATAAAATGATAGATAACGTTTTTAATGGTTCTGCTGCTCGTTTAGTGATGCAGGCCTTAGGAAATAAAACAGCGAGCCAGGAGGAGATCGATTTGATTAAAGAATATTTGGAAAAACTTGAAAACAAATAATCATGGAAGCAATGATAAATAATCTCATTAAAGCTATTGGATGGAGCATTCTTCATTCGCTATGGCAGGGCGCACTCATTTATGCTATTTTATTCATCGTTTTGATGGCTTGGCCTAAAATGAATGCTAGGTTAAAACATAATCTTGCTTTTGGTTCTTTGTTTTTAATTTTTGCAAGCTTTTGTTTTACTTTTTTCTCGATTTTCGAATTACCTACAACAAACCAGTCTATAGAAAGTATAGCATTTAATGAAGCTGCTTATCAGAATTTATCAGAGCTAAGTAGAAATTTTAATTTTAAAACCGAAGCTTATTTCCCATTGGTGGTTACTATGTATTTGGTTGGAATTGCTTTTCAATTGCTCATCCTTTTATCAAGTTATGTAAAACTTAAAAAATTAAAGCAGGTAAATACTTTATCAGTTCCTGCAGAGTGGAGTACAATTTTCGAATTAACACTTACTCAATTAAAAATTAATAAAACAGTTAAATTTTTCTTATCGTCTAAAGTTAACGTGCCTTTGGTGATTGGATTTTTTAAACCTGTTGTATTATTTCCAATCGCATTAGCTACGCAATTGGATCTGAAACAAGTTGAAGCGATATTAATACACGAATTATCACACATTCGTCGTAACGATTATTTAATCAACCTTGTTAAAACCTGCATAGAAACGTTATTGTTTTTCAATCCATTTGTATGGCTCACCACCAAGTTTATACATATAGAAAGAGAACATGCCTGCGATGACTTGGTGGTTAATTTCACAGGAACACCGTTAACCTATGCACATGCACTATTGAAGTTAGAACTATTAAAAGACAAACAAACACCGTCGCTGTCACTTGCTGCAACGGGAAAAAATCAACACTTGTATCAACGCATTAAAAGAATCACAGATATGAAAACGAATTATATGAATGCTAAACAGCAATTCTTCATCCTCACCTTAACCATTGCCACAGTTGTTTCATTGGCATGGATGAATCCGACTAAAAAGTCAGCAGAAAAAGTTAAAAAAGCTACTATTTTAAGTCAGATTGAAACACCAATTAACGAAACAAGGGGGTTAAAAAATCATTTGATAGTAAAAGCTGATACCGACACGACCAAAAAGAAAAAACAATTTAAAATGGTTGTTAAAGGTAATGATGGCAAAGAAGTAACTTATAGAACAGTTGATGATATGCCAGACAGTTTGAAGAAAAAAATGGCTGAGCTTGAGAAAAAGTTCAATTCTCCGGAGTGGAAAACTAAAATGGATAAGGTTAAGCTAAATGCTGAAGCCATGGAGAAAAAATTCAATTCTCCAGAATGGAAAGAGAAAATGGCCAAAATGCAAGAAAATGCAGAAGCTATTGCCAAAAAATTTGAATCAAAAGAATGGAAAGAGCACATGGCTAAAGTGCAGCAAAATGCTGAAGTAATGTCCAAAAAATTCGAATCAAAAGAGTGGAAAGACCACATGGCTAAAGTACAAGAACAAAGTTTAGCTATTGCCAAAAAATTTGAATCGAAAGAGTGGAAAGATCAAATGGCGAAAGTTAAATTTAATGCTGAGGCAATGGAGAAAAAATTCAATTCTCCAGAATGGAAAAGCAAAATGGCTGATATCCAAAAAAATGCTGAGGAAATGAATAAGAAATTCAACTCTAAAGAATGGAAAGATAAAATGGAAGAAATGAAAAAGCTTCAAGATTCGCCAGAATATAAAGAGTTGAGAAAAAAATATGAAAAGGATTTAGAGGAATTAAAAAAAGCCAAAGGAATTAAAACTGACAAAGCATTGTTATTATTTGATAGCAACTTAGATGTACAAAAAGCATTTTTACCTTTAACTGCTAGACTTGCTACTGCTATCAATTTGAAATTAAGTTCTCCAGATATTATTTTAGAAACTTCGAACTTAAAACTTAACCCTATAAATTTTGATCTTGCTCCATTAAAGCTCGAATTAGATAATGTTATTAAGTTAAAAGTTAATCCTAAAGAAAATTAACAGCACCAAACAAATGAAATGAATACCGAGGGTAAGAAATAATTTTCTTACCCTTTTTTTTTTCATTTAGTGAATATCTATTCTTGAAAGCTAAAGGCTTTTATGCTAATTTAGCATCACGATATGCTACAAAAACTTTCTATACATAACTATGCTTTAATTGATAGTTTGGACATTGAATTTGATCAAGGTTTAAACATTATTACAGGTGAAACAGGTGCTGGTAAATCTATCATTTTAGGTGCTCTTTCTTTGATTTTAGGTCAAAGGGCAGAAAGCAAATACTTTTTTAATCAACATAAAAAATGTGTGATAGAAGGTACATTTTTATTAGCTAACGAACAGTTACAACCTATTTTTGAAGCGAATGATTTAGACTTTTTTAAAGAAAGTATCTTGCGTAGAGAGATTTCTATGGACGGGAAATCGAGGGCATTTATTAATGATACGCCTGTTAATCTTACGATCTTAAAACAAATTGGCGAGCAATTGATTGATATCCATTCGCAACATGCTACGCAAGAACTAAACGATGCAGATTTTCAGTTATTGATTGTAGATTCTCTAGCTAATCATTCATCGCTTTTAGCAAAATATAGAACTGGGTTTAAGCAGTTGAAGCAAGACAATTTGCAGTTAAAAACCTTAATTAGCAAGGCTGATGAAGCCCGCAGCAAACAAGATTACGAACAGTTTTTGTTTAATGAATTAGAGCAAGCGGGATTAAAAGAAGGCGAGCAAGAGGAATTGGAACAAGAATTAGAGAAGCTAACTCATGGGGAAAGTATCAAAAAGAGTTTATTGGCTGCTACTTCCCTACTTACCGAAAATGAAGTGTCGGCAACTAGCATTTTAAAAGAAGCTTCATTACAATTGCAAAGTATTGAAAAATTTGACCCTGAAATTAATGTTCTATACGAGCGTTTACGTTCGAGTATAATTGAACTTAAGGATATTGCTGATGAAACATCGAGTATTGAAGAGAAAACGTTGCATAGTGCTGAACGATTATTATTTATTCAGCAACGCTTGGATATTTTGTATACTTTACAACAAAAACATCGCGTTGCAAATAACACCGAATTATTAGCTATACAGCAACAGCTGGAAGAGAATTTAAGTCAATTACTTTCTTCGGATGAGCAGATTGAACAGTTGAAAAAAGATATCGCTCTGCTTACTGATGAATTGACTAAGCAAGCAAATGAGTTAAGTTTAAATCGTAAAAAGGCTATTAAACTAGTTGAAGAGCAAACTGCTTTAACGTTGAAACAGGTTGGTATGCCAAATGCTAAATTGGTTTTTACTCAAAGTGCACTAGTTGGTTTGAATACGAATGGTTTGGATGAAATTACTTTACTTTTTACCGCAAATGCGGGCCAAGCGCCTGCTCCTGTACATAAGGTTGCATCTGGTGGTGAGCTATCGCGGTTAATGTTGGCTATAAAAGCTTTATTAGCAAAACACACTTCACTCCCTACTTTAATATTTGATGAAATTGATACTGGTATTTCTGGTGAAACGGCGCTAAAAGTTGGAGAAGTTATTGCTGGTTTGGGCGAAAACATGCAGGTTTTATCTATCACTCATTTACCGCAAATTGCCGCTAAGGGCAATTCGCATTACTTTGTTTATAAAAATGAGGGCGATAACAAGACTACAACTGGCATTAAAAAATTGAGTAAAGATGAAAGGGTAAATACCATTGCAGAAATGCTGAGTGGTAAAAACCCAGGTGCATCTGCTTTGCAAAATGCGAAAGAGTTGCTGGGGTAGTTAATACATCTTTACTCCTACTGCTTCCGTTAATTTACTTTTTTTGCCCACCTTGTTTTCCACTTGTAATTGATAATAGTAGGTGTTTCCTATGGTTACTTTAGTATCTGAAAAAGCTTGTTGAGTAGCAGTTAAACTGGCTATTTCTTCAGTTCCTTCTTTCCCATCAGTGGTACGAATAATTTTAATGGTTTTAATTTCATCGCCTATAGGGTTATCCCATTTTATGGCAACCGTTTTACCCGAAGGGAATACACGCACATTCGCAATTTCGTTTACTTTATTGGGTTGAATGGTTATACCTGCTTCTAAACTTGGGCCGCTCATCGTTTTTTGGTCATCAGCCACGGTTTTTACGCTGTAATAGTACACCATTCCTTCTGTTGTGGTATTATCTGTATAATTATTTACCGTTGCACCTATTAAATTTTGAGATAACTGTTTACTAGTCTCCACAATTTTTCCATCTATCGATTTCGCTCTGCGGTACACCACATAACCTTGTATATACGGAGATTCGGCTAACATATTTGGCCAAATGATTTGAACCTGTTTATTATCAATTCTTGCTATCACATTGTGAGGAATTGGCAGTGTATTTACTCCCTGACTATATGCAAAAACAGGCTCAGATAATGGACTAATGGCATACGAAGTATTTTGATCTGCAACGGCATACGCATACATACTAGATGAAGCATTAGCTGATAAAGTATCTATGTAAGAAACGGTAGAACTATCTGTAATGATTAATTTACTAATTTGTTCCATTTTCCCGTTTCTGCCATTGGCACGGTACACGTAATACGCTCTGGTATCGTTTTCTGTTTTATTCCAAGTTAATGTAACTGTATTTTTATCTTGAACTAAACTTAAATTTTGCGGAGGAAAATTATTGGCATTACTCGCTTTTAATATACCTGGAATACGAGGAGAAGTTGGAGATTGCTCATAATTACCACTCAAACGAATGGTATAATAATAGGTTTCAATTGGTCTGGTAAAGCGATCTATAAAAACGGTATCGGTAGCGGGTAAGCTTGCCACTTTTCTATATTCGCCGTTATATGTTGCGCTTTTAAATACATTTATAGCTGTTATATCTTTAGTGTTTTTTAGTTTCCAACTTAGTTTTATTGCTTTTTCTGCTTCCACAGATGTGGTTGTAAAATTATACACCGATGGAATGATGGTATTATCGGCAACGTTAAATGCCTTTAAATCTGGTGATGGCAATCCGTAATTACCAGCCGCATCAACTGGTAAAATAGAATAGGTGTACGGCACTTTTGCCACCGCAGTTTTATCAGTTATTTGAATAATTTTTTTGTTATCCCTTACACTGAAAAAAACATCGCCCTGTATTTCTTCATATCCACTTCTTAAATAATAGCTCCTAAAAACCTTACACGTTTGCATTACACCAGCATCAATTAATTCAAATTCTCCAACCATTATTCCATTAATAGATTTTAAGATTAGGGGTTTAATATTGGTTTCAAAAGGTTTTGCAGGATAGGAAACTTCTTTACTTGTGTTTTCTGCTATTATTTCATCTTTTTTTCCAATCATTTGAACTTTGTAAACGTAATTGGTTACACTGTCTGCAGTTACATCAAACCATGCATTACCACTTGCTTTACGCAACGAATAATCTGTTTTTAGTTCGTTTGGAATTTGAATAGTTACTGCATCGGTTAGTCTTTGCCAAACAGAAGTTAGCTTACTATCTGATAGTGGAACGTTATCTAAATTAGCTTGTAATTGGGAATTTTGCATTTCTGCTTGTACTTCTTCCTTACTTTTTGGGAAAGATAAATCGGCTAATTTTATCCAGCTTTCTGTACCTTTTTGGCGCAAAATTCTGTACGTAAAATCTTTAGGCAATTGATCGCCGCACAAAACCCATATCCCTTTACGACCTGCGTGAGTGCTTACTTTATTGGTTTGTGCGCTTGTTGTTAAAGTGCCAAACGTTAATAGTAACGCAATAACTAATCTAATTTTCATATTTATGGATGTAAATGTCATTTAATTTTTAATTTTCTGGGCAGTCTGGCAATGGGTTATCTTTTTCAATTTGGAACTTTAATGAAGTTGCACCTGGTTGATAATGGAATAAAACCCTTGCATCTATAGAGCCATTATACGTAACTGTTTTAGCAATTAAATACTGGCTTAGTGAATACTTAACCCCAATTCCAGCTCTGCCGTCAATGTTTATAGTAGAGTTGCTGTATTCTGCCGATGCGGTTAAATGTGCGGCAAGTGAACCGTTAATTGAAGTTCCTGTTACGGCGCTCATACCTGCCGATACCATGCCGTGTGCGCCAATTAAGGCTTTATAACTTGGTTTATTAAAACTAGCTCCAATAGATGCCTCTACTCCTAAAACCGCATTCAAATAAACTGATGCTACACCCAAATCAATACCCTTTTTCTCATTCAAAACATCGTATCCACCAGTTAAAAAGAAACCTTGAAAGTCTGTTTTGTATTTATCTAACCAGCATTTATTTTCTACAGATTTACTGTACTGCGTAACCTTGGCAATTGATGTAGGTGATAAGGTTGTGTTTGCAAACAACATCCCAATATTAAATGTGCCGAAACCTTCTACAAATAATGTACCTGTGTTTAATTGTCCTGCACCCAACATTAAAAAGCCTTTTGAGCCGTAGCTTACTTCAATATCTCCCGTAAAGAAATAACTACCAAAGGCGATATTTTCCATCCGTAAACTACCTGTCATTTGGCGGTTTGGAAAATCGTAAATCATTTGTATGCTGCCAAATGGCGTGGCTTTTTCCATCGAAATTCCATTAGCGTTTGCTGTTACATCGCCTAATACTTCAAATTTGTAGAAAGGTTTTTTGGTCACCAACTTGTCCGAATTTGGGTCATTCAGTTCTCCAGAAAATTTAAGCGTAGTCCAATCTTTATTTTCCTCTTTCATTCCATCATCACCAGTACCAGCAATTTTTAAGGTCAAGTTTTTTGTTATATCTGGTGCTCCAACCCCATCCATATTTAAAATGTTATTTTCTTTGGCTAATGCTATAATTCCGGGTTGGGTAGTGCTAAACGTTAAATCGCAAGGTATAGGGTTAATTTTATTAGGTTCTTCTACAATACCATAAATTTTGGTTATTCCGCCATTGTTTTCTACTTTTTTGCTTTGGTCATTTTTAAACTGAACGTAGCCTTTTCCTTCAAAATTTAGGTTGAAATTGCCCAGCTCCATATTGGTTTTATCGAACATTAAATCTACCGTAACAGGCGTAACTCGTGGTAAATCTATTTTCATACTTCCGCCTATGGCGTATTTACCTACATAACTACCAATATTTGCGGGTGTAAATGTTATTTTATCGTTTCCATATAATTTAACACTACCCTGTGTGCTCGAAAGGCTAATTAAGTTTTCGTTAGCAAAGCTGATGAATTGGAAATAATTTACGTTTAAGTTTAAGCCTTTAAATTTACCTGCAACTGCCGGAACTGCAATGGTTGCCACTGGATCTTTTGTTAAAGATGCGCCAGAAAAACGCCAGTGTCCACTATGATCGCTACCTACGGCTTCATCATAAACTAATTTGACATTTTCTTTTTTAATGCCTGCTAGTTTTACCAAATCGCCACCTAAATATAAATTGGTAACATCAAAACCGTCTAAAATTACGTTATCGCTACGGAGGTTAAATAGTTTGGTCGGCACATCTATAATTCCTGTTTTGATGATAGAATTTTCAGAGTAAATCCCTCCTTTTTTAACATCTATTACCCAGTCTTTTACTTCTAAATCCCAAGTTTGTAGTTTTAATAGTAACGATGAGTTTCCTTTTTGAGGTTCTACCGTATTGCCATCTAACACCAAATCTTTAATGTTTACATCAATTTGTTTAGGAGTACTGTTTGGCATTTCTCCTTTAAAATTAATATCTAAGTGAAATTTGCCATCGGGGCCGATGTATGAACTTTTTGCATTGGCCGTAGTGTTAAAATTGATGAATGAAAAGGCTAAATCGCCACCGGCATTATTTGATAAATTATACTTTTCACTCCTTTTTCTTCCCGAATAAATTGCAGGCACATTTACCATATTTAAAGCATCTTGTGTTGCAATTGAAAGATAGAAATCGCCTGCATTATCGAAATTTAAATACGATGACGGATATTTAAACGAATTATCTATAATAGAAACTGTTCCTTTAATTGCACCTCCATCTACAGTTTTTTCTATATTTAATGACTTTACATTAAGCCCGTATTTTTTTACCAACACATTGTATTTATCTAAATAACGCATTTTTATATTTGCAATGGCATCAATTGGAACTGCCCCAGTTGGCTGGTAATTGTCTTTAGCGTTTACAATTACATTGCTTACCCTAATTTTACTATCGGGATTTGCCCATGTAAATGAAGAGCTGTTTGTACTTAGATCTACAATACCTGTTATGCTGTATTGCGTTTCGGTTATTTTTTCTATTTTTTCTACAGCCAAAGGGAAACCATAAATATTATTTACCAATGGGCCTTTAAAAGTAGTTAGCGCAAAATCTGCATGGGCACCTCCGCCTATAATTTGTACGTCTTTTTCTGCACCATTTATAGCCACATCTGCCGACATTGTTACCTGCACTTTAACTGTTTCGTTATCTTTAATAGGCAAACCAACAATTTCGTAATTACCCAATTCATCGGTAAAATCTTCTAAAGAGGCTACATTGTTGGTTTTATCAGCTGTTATTGATGTATTTACTGGTTTTGAGCCGCCTAAAACTGAGCCTGAAAAACTAGATACTTTTGAGGCAACAGCAATATTGCTTGTTACTGCATCTGAAGTAGTATAATGTAAATAAACCCTAGCATTTTTGGCCGGCAAACCATCTAAAGTAACTTTCCCTCTAATAGCAGAGCCTTTTTCTAAGGTAATTGTATATTCCTGTGCAGTTGCCGATTCGTCATTTTTAAAGTTGACCAGTTTAGGCACATAACTGTTTTTATTGTTATTGGTTACTTTAACCTCGTAATTATTTACTGATACATTTTCAAACTCGAAACTTACTTGAGAATCTAAACTCGATTTGCTTAAAGCAGCATCGTTGTTAATGGTTACTTTTACATCGCCATTGGCTATTTTTTGCCCATCTGCAGTTTGGAGTTTAATTATCATTTTATGCATACGACGTTGCAAGATAAAATTCTGTGTAAAGGTTCCTTTAGGAACAGGAACATTGTACGTAGAATCAATAAAACCAGGGTCTAATGGAATAATTTTAAATTTTTGCGTTTTTGAAGTGGCGTTAAAACTATAAAGACCTACAACTTTTTTACCATCTTTATCAACCTTTAACGTTGGAATAATGGTTCCATCTTCAGTTTGTATATAAGCATCGATTGCTGTTGGTAGTTTATTTCCTATTTGCCCAGCTACCACTCCCGAAATAAGTGTACCAGGTTTTTTTAAGATGGAGAAATTATAATTATTTCCATCTTTAAATAATTGAACTGGTTTGACTTTAGTTGTATCTTTATTTGACGGACTGATTAAAGCGTTTATCTCAGTCGCGTTTAATGTTGTTGGCTTATCATCATTTGCATAACCATCAATTATAGCGTATGCTCTAAAATAATAATTGTCTTTCCAACTTACGCCGTTGGCACCGTTTATAATTTCAAAGTAACCGTTTTGGTCTGTAGTAAAAGTGTTTGAAATTGGGGTTTTCATTTGAACATCATACACTTCGGTTCTTACTACCGAATTTGGTATAGGTTTTCCTGTTTGCCCATCAAACACTCGCCCAGATACACGACTGGTAGCTAGCTGTACTTGTACACTCTGACCTGATTTAAATAGTTGCGCTATGTAAGGTTTAAATCTTCCACTTTTACCATCTGCTGGCGGAGTAATTGATATATAATAAATATGATTATTATCATTACTTAACCTTAAATTACCTAGATTAAAACTATTATCTGGTTGTATATCTAAGGGTTGATCTAAAACCCATTCTACATTTACGCCGCCAGCTCTAAGTTTATAATATTCGGATGAAGTACCATAGGTCATGTCGTTTTCTTTATCACCTATATAAGTAGAACTGATTAGAGGTTTCATGGGGTGAGTGATAGAACCTTCTCCCACTATTTTATACAAATCAGGTAGTTTTTCCATTCTAAACACCACCATTTTTGCACCATTTAATGCCTGATTGTTGGATTGGCCAGCAACTGATACATTAACTTTTAAGTTTCCAATTTCAGCAACATTGATAATTGAAACACCTAGATTAACGGTACCAAATGGTGGTACAATAAATCCCTCTAAGGTATTGCCTGCATCGTTATTTACGGTACTTACCACTTTAGGTATGCCTACCATTGCAAAATAGCGTTGTAATTGTTGTGCATAAAACTGTGGTTGGTAGGCAATTGGTTCTTCATCTGTATTAGATGGTCCAGTAATAATTGTGGGTATTCCATCATCTAAAAATTTCTGCAAGCCTTGTGTGCCCAGTTTACCTGCTTTTGCAGCACCAGATACAGCTCCATTTGCCAAATTTGCATTTGCACTCACACCTAATTTTGGGTCTATTTTTCCGCCTCCACCAAATGGATTTCCATCACCACCTTTTCCCCCATGTTCTTCGAGTAATTTACTTCCAGTAGTAATAAGCTTTCCATCAATATCAAAGGTAAATTTTTCACCTCCTGCAGAGCCATTTTCTGTACCCAAATCACCTCCAGCCGCTTGCTCAGCTTGTTCTCTAATTAGCTTTTCTATTTCTTGTTGGCTTTTAGGAATATTTACAACCACTAATGGCGTTGTTTCCTCTTTAAGCTTTTTCTTCTCAGCATCAGCGGCGGCAGCTGCAATTTCATCGCAGTTTGGACCATATGGATCGTTACTTTCTTGTCTAATTTCTAAATCAAAATTTCCAGTTTCTCTAAAAGCTAAAACCTCAATTTCATATTTTCCATTTGCATCGGTTTTACCAGCTGCTACTGTATATTCTGGAGCACCTACATTTTTTAGTTGCACCCAAGTATCATTACCATTTGCATCTTTTATTTTTTGATACACCGCAGCAGGCAAATATTGGCAGTTATCAGTTCTAATGTCAACATTTGGAGGAGTTGGATCTTTAGTATACATTTTAACACTAAAATTTTTATTGGCATAAGGGTGCAACACTCCTGGCTGACTAGGCCATTGCTCCATAATTTGCCCTTTTATTTTGGCTGTTGGCGGTTTGGTAGAGATAATTTGATAGTTTACAGTAGTTGCATAACTAGATGTCATCGGGTTAAAAGTTTGTGGTCTAAAAGCAAGGCGTTGTTCTGGTGCAACTAAATCTGCATCACTATCACCCTGTGTTTTATCGTTTGGATTAGCTTTGGGCAAAATGGCTTTAATGTAATATTCATCGTCGTTGGCCACGCTTAACAGCAATTTGCTAAACACTACAACCGTTTTTCCATCCTTAATAAAAGTTCTAGCTTCTGCAACGCGGATATCACTAGCTTTTAATGGAAATATTGGGTTTGGATTTAAATTATCTCCCTCGTAAGTTGGAACAGTTTCTTTCTTTGCTTTTCTATAAATTCCTACTAACATACCAGCATCTACTTTAGCTTTTGGGTTAATAGACATCGTATCTACATTGGTAATATTATAAGCAGCATAATATTGACTGGCTGCATCATTTTGTTTGTTTTCACTATATAATTGATTGAAATCGTTTTTATTAACGCTAGTATTAAATCCCTTAGATAAGTTAATGGTAAGCGTAAAATTATAGGCGTCGGTTTTTACATCGCCAATGGCTAAGGGTTCTTGACTATACGCCGACAAGCCATTTGGTGTAGTGTTAAGTTTTGGAATTTGAACTGGAACATTATTTTGCGGAATGTTATCGCCAATCATGGTATAATAAGCGCCAGATGTAACTACAGCAATGTATTTTTTGCCTGTATCGGTTGATAATTGTTCTATTTGGGCGGTGAAATTTCCTTGTGCATCTGTAGTGGCATACGCAACGGGTTGCAGTCTTGCCCCGGTTTTTGGAAAAACCAATAGGTTTTTATTAAATTTTGCATCCTTTTTATTTACAATTTGTAAACTAAATGTTGTTTTATTTACGCCAAAATAGTTTTTCTTATCAAGAGTATAGGTAAGCCTGCCTTTTACGGTTAATTTTGGAATGGGATTTTCTATTTCTTGCTGTAACAACCAATTGCAACTTTCTACCGTTGTTATGATTGTATTTTTGTCGCTTACCGCAGCTATTGTTAATTTATAGGTTAAACCAGTTTGTAAACCTATTCTATCTGCCTGTTCTTTAGTGAAACTAACCGATTGCAATGGCGCATTTACCTTTAGAACAATATTTTTTGCAGCATTAGATTTACCGCCTTGACTAGTAAAGTTTAACGCATAATATTTTATGGTTTCGAAAACTTGCGGCGTTTTTAAATCTGAATTAGCCTTTGATTTACTTGACGCATTTACGGCAACAGGCGTTACATTAACTTTGGTATAATGTTTCAGTAAATTACTATCTAAATTACCAAAAAGCTGAGCACTTTCTATTTGATCTTTCCATAACCAGTTTAATGTTAAATTGGTATTTGGACCAACAAAAACTGTTTCATTACTGTTTTTACAAAGCGGATTGGTAATATTTAAAAGATTTGCTGGTTTTACCAAATCTGGATTTGTAATGGCTAATTGTTGGTCATCGCCATAAATAAAAACATTGGCTTGGCTTTTACCATCGTTCATAAAACCAGTTTTATTGGTTGGATCTGTTGCTATAACTCGCCAAGCATACCGTAAACCAACCCTAAGCGGTACATTACCAGGCCCATAAGTGTAAGTAGTACCAATTATTCTTTGATTTAACTGCGGAAAAGTTGTTGAGTTTAAAATCTGATTTGGGTCTCCGCCTGTACCCGGCATGGCTACCAACTGGATAATGTATTGGGTATTGATAGGAACGTTACCTGGGTTTATCCAGTTAAAAATTACGCTTTGCGGCATTGTGGCACTTATCTTACTAAAAGCCGTAGGCGATATTAAAACAGGCGCATTAGGGTAGCTAATGTTAAATTTTGTACAACCAACTGGCGCCACATCAGAAACAGTTTGGTTACTATTCATATCTACAGCTTGTATGCAGAAATCATAATTTCCCTCTGGGATACGCGAAGTTTGAACCAATTTTACTTTATCAATACCGTAAACATTTAAAGAATTTAGGTCAAAAATATCTTTTAACGCTGTTCCGTTTAGTTGTTTGGTTTCGTTTGGGTTTAAAATTATGGGCTGTAACGGTACATAAGTGGATTTGGTAGAAATTTTTACTCCATTATCTCCTGTCAGTTGGCCAGTTAGTTTAATTTTCTTTTGGGTTGAAGTTAAATTTCTTACAATTAACAATACTTTACCGGCATTATAACCAGCATAATCGGAATAATATGGCGAATATGGTGGCAATATATTTACAGTAACACTAACTTGAGCTGGTACCGATTGTGCTACTACATTGAAGCTAAAAAGTGCTAAAATGAAGGTTAAGAATAACGATTGAATTACTCTTTTAAAATCTTTAATCAAGGATAAAATGTTTTGCATAGCGGAGATTAGTTAAGAATTAAAAAGAATGTGATAAGGTAAGATTGCTATAAATTTCATTGAAAGATGGAAGGCTAATATCCTTTGAATTACTTTTTAAATAATTGAGAGATAGATTTGCCGCATCCTTTTTAGTAAACCTAAATGAGCCGTTTAAACTGCCATTTAAAATATTACCGGCATTTATTTTATTGTTTTTTTGTTGTTGATAACTCATTGCGGCATTTAACCCCAATTTGCCTTCCATAAAATCTTTGCTTACGCCAAGCGATGGCCCGAAGAAAACCGTATGGCCTAAATAAATATCGGCTACGGTATAATTTAAACTAGCATTGAGATTAAAGCCTGTTTTTGGGAAACCCAATTGATATGAAAAATTTGCTGTTTTACTATTTGATAAGCTTTGAGCTGAAGTAAACCGATTTAAATCTTGAAGAGATTGTAAGTTTCCAACCAGTATAAAACTGTGCGAAATCAGTGAATCAGCTATGCTATACCTTAGCATTGCATTTAAATTATGATTGGTTTTTGCTACTCTTAGGGTATCCACTATAGGGTTTAAGCCCCTATCTTGTGTAATGCCATAGTTCGAGTAGCGAACATCGATGCCATAATTTGTTTTATTAAAAGCAGCATTTATAGAGCCTATTTTTCGGTTAGATTGGTAGGCTTTATCGTTTAACAAATTATCGTTTTGTAAACCAAATGAGCCATTTAATTGCATTTGTCCTTTTAGCAGTTTTACTCCTCCTTCCAGCGTATAATTTTGCACATCGTTCTCAGAATAATAAGCACCCATCGACTTAAAATCTGGGTCTATTCTCTTATATTTTACCAAAACATTATAATTCTGGCCTTGATAACCTAAACTAGTTTGGCCTGCGGTAAGTAATTGTGTAGATGCGTTTAAGGTGATTAAATCCTTAATAAAATCTACTTTATCAAGTTTTAGGTTTTTAACCGTATCTGCCAATAAATTTCTGGTGTATAAACTTCCTGATGCATCAATATCGAATATGAAATGTTTAAAAAACGTGACCTTACTAGATATGCCTAACACCAAATTCTCTGACGGTGTTAAATTAAATGAACTAGGCTTATTTTGAAGTGAATTAACTTCATCTTTAGCTTTGAGTAGGATGAAATCGAAATGATTTCGTTCTGTACCCAAGCCTATTTTTGTGCTAAAACCAGTTCTTTTATAAGCTGGGGTTTGAGAAAAGGCAGTTATTAGTGCAGGGTCTTCTTCAATCGCCTTGTTAAACCGGCCATAAATAAATCCAAACCTTAATTTTCCAGGATTTAGCTCTACTCCGCCTCCTAAAAAATTATATCCTGCTAAGGTATATGGCGACCATTGAATGCTTTGCCAACCAGCATGAACCGTAATCCATTTATACGTTGGACTAATTCCGTATTGGTTAAAAGGCTGCGTAAAACCTCGTTGTTGGTCGCTCACAACTACACTAAACGGAAATGAAACACCGTAAATTGATACCGTTGGAGCGCCATTAAATAAGTAAGAAAATGCTCTTTGGCGAGCAGGAATCCCACTGGAATTATAGGTTCCAAAACCTAAACCTAAAGTGCCGTTAATGGCAAATGGTTTAGCTTTAATTAGTTGTTCAACATCTTGTGCTTCGGCAATGCCCAACGATAATGAAAAGCAGAACAATAAGATTAAAAGCCTTTTCATAAGCATATTAATTGTGTTTAAAATGATTTTGATGGTGATGCAAAAGAGTACATCACCTAAAGACTACTTAATTTAATTTTTTAAAATCCCTGTCCTTGAGATTGAGTTCTTGCATTGTTTGCAACATTGGGGTATTCTGATTGATATTGCTTAATACACCAGTAGAACTTGGTGGGATAATAACTATCCTAACTTTATCAACATCCATTAACGACGGCGAGGTGGTATTATACTTAGAAAGTATCCTAACCTTAGCGGTAGTAGCATCAAGTCTAAGATTATAATTATAAAAATAGCTAACACCAATACCATAATCTGTAAAGTTCAACTGTTTCCAACTAGAAACACCTACGCCGCTATTTGTGCGTAAATACACTATTACCGTTCCTGTTTTTGCAGCAGCAACATTGGCCGCTGGAATATTATAAACTGAAGTAGAATCATTATAATTTCCATCTCTGTGCATCATTAAATTTCTGACATCTGAACTCTCATAATTCCAAGTAAAAGTTGAAGCATCAGTAGTTTCTAAGGCAATTACATTTGAGTTACCGTCTGCTCCCTTTAAACTTGTACCAGGAAAAGGCCAAGCACCTCCTACTTTAGGACCATACATTACATAACTCGATAGGTCTATGTAAAAATCACCGTCGTTACCTTGTGTATTTTGTGGAAAACTGCCTCCAGTTAAAATTCTATTTCCATTCGTTCCGTTTGTACCATTGGTTCCATTTGTTCCGTTTGTACCTTTAAGAGAAATCCCATTTCCCCAGCTACTTACTGTATTACCTGGACCTTTTGGACCCCAAAGCATTACGGTATTACTTCCTATAAAATAATCGCCAACTTTACCTAATACAGGATCTGGGTAATCAAGACCACCATAAATTACACTTCCGTCTGCACCTGCAGGACCAGTTGGCCCTTGTGCACCATTTGCGCCACGAAGTAAAATTCCAGCTCCCCATCCGTCTACAGTTTTTGGGCCGTATAATAAAGTACCTAATCTGTCTAAGTAATAATCTCCAATTGTACCTGTAGATAAATCTGGCGAACCCAAACCTGTAAGTATTATACTACCATTAGTTCCATTGGCGCCATTCGTTCCGTTGGTTCCATTTGTGCCGTTTGTTCCTCTTAATATTAATGGCGCTCCCCATGCTCCAGCAGCTTTTGGCCCATATAAATCACCTGTGGTTTTATTTAAATAATAATCTCCATTAACACCTATTGTGGCAACTGGAGTGCCAGAACCACTATAAATGAGGCTACCATTTGCACCTGCCGCACCTGTTGGACCTTGCGCACCATCCGCTCCGCGTAATAAAATAGGAATACCCCAGCCAGATACTGTTTTTGGCCCGTATAGTAAATAATTGGTTTTATCTAAAAAGTAATCTCCGTTAATACCAGTGCTAGCTGATGGAGTTCCATTGCCACTTAATGTTGCACTTCCATTGGTGCCGTTTGTACCATTGGTTCCATTTGTACCATTGGTTCCATTCGTTCCGTTTGTACCACTTGCACCCATTAAGGTAGTCGGTGATCCCCAACCTCCCGCTACTTTTGGCCCGTATAAATTTCCAGTATTTTTATCTAGATAGTAATCTCCTAACATACCTACATTTGATGCCGGCGCTCCGTTACCACTATAAATAATGCTGCCATCTTTACCCGCAGCACCAACAGCGCCTGCATTTCCTGTTGCTCCTTGTGGACCTGTTTGACCTTCTGGACCTTCCAATCCCGCTTCTGAACATGAACTTAATAATATACCGATATAGCAGATAGTTAAAAAAAGATAATTGTTTTTCATGATTTAGATATTTATTAAATGAAGATAGTTGGCTATTAATGCCGCTTTAGAATGTTATCGATGAACGGATAGAAATAATCGGTAAAGGGTTTTGATATTTTTAATTCCTCAAATTTAGCTATGAATTGAACCTACGCATAGTACAAACACGACAACATTGAGTAAGCAGGTTTTATTTTAAATACAAGTTTTGGCTTTATCTTAAAATACCTTAACTTAATGGTTATAAACATCTTAAGCTTTATGCATTTTATAGTATGGGATTTACCTATTTCTTACCTGAGCCTAGTCTGCAACACTATATAGAAAACATTATTATTGTGAATCTTAATTTGAATGAAGATTTCGTAAAAGAAATAACTATTGTTCCAGATTATAGATCTTGTTTATGCTTTATACTAGATGATAAGATTAGTGTTATTGAAAAAGGGCAGCGAATAGAAAGGGATAATGCAATTTTTGCGAGCTTCCATTTATTTTCAACCATAATGAATTTAGGGCAGAAACATAGGGCAGTTTGCGTACAGTTTAAACCAATTGGCTGGAACAGTTTAATGGGGAATGTGCCTCAAAATGAGCTGCTTAATAATTGTTATGATGCTAAACTATTTTTAGGCAGTTATACAAACACACTAACTGAACGTTTAGCAGAAACATCTACTGCTGCTATGCAAAATCATATTATTCAATCTTTTCTTAAAGAGCGATTGAGTAAATTGAAAATGCCTTCACCTTTTGATAAAGCAATCAATACTTTTATTCAATCGAGCGGTAAGCTATCTATTGAAGAAACTGCTTCGCTTTCTTGTTTAAGTTTACGTCAGTTTGAAAGACAATGTAATTATAAAATTGGCGTATCGCCTAGAATGTTTGGTCGATTAATTCGGTTTTCTAATGCTTATAAAGCAAAAGAACAGCATCCAAATATGTCGTGGAATAAAATAGCTTTTCACTGCGGCTATTTTGATCATATGCATTTAATTCGCGATTTTAAACAGTTTTCTGGTACTACTCCTAGCATTACCGAAGATGAGGATCATTTCAGATCATTTCCTTATGATAGAGCTAACAATGATTTTCGATTAATCAATTCAACTCTTGTTAAAAATTAATGCAATTTCAGTGCCTTTTTCAAGAGTGCTACTAATATTTAATTCAGCATTAATTTTTAACGCTAATTCTTTAACAATTAGTAAACCATAGCCTGATGTTTTACTTTTCACATTTTGATTATTTAAAAGCTCCTCAATTTTTTCTGGTGAGATTACTTCTCCTTGGTTTACAATAGAGATATAAGATTTCTTTTCAGCATTAAGACCAGCATTTAATAGAATTTGAGTATTTGAATGCGCATGGTTAATGGCATTTTGCATTAAATTTCGCAGTACGATAACAAGCAGGTTTTCATCGCTTTGCAAAGTTTTCAACTCCAAATTCTCTGTAGTAATTTCAACGTTTTTAGCATCTGCCTGATTTTGCATTAACAACTTAGTCTCATCAAATAATTGTTGAATATCTATCGTCTCGATATCCAATTCAAAATGCTCCATTTGGCTCTTAGACCAGAGCAATAAATCTTCCATAGTTGATAAAAGACTGGTAGCCGATTGCATTAGTTTCTTTTGATGCTTATTTTTTTCTTCCTCAGAAATGTAATCTGGGTTTTGTTGTTGTAGTTTTAAAAAAGTAAATAGTTGGCTTACTGGGCTTCGCAAATCGTGAGAAATAATGCTGAACAATTTTGCTTTGGTTTGATTTGCACCATTTAATTGTTCATTTAAAACATCAAGTTCTTGATTTTTCTTATCGAGCAATAAGTTTGCTTTTTGCTTATTTCTAAAGTTTAAATAAATTGACAATAGCGCTATACATAATAAAAAAGCTCCGCCAATTAAAAACCATCTCGTTCTTTTTTCTTCTATCAGCTGTTCATTTTTATCCTCATTCTCTTTATTAAGCACTCCAATTTTCTGTTGCTTAAATGTATTCTGAAATTTGGCTTCCATTTCTGCCAAGTTCAATGATATTTTACGTTGATTAAGCGAATCAGAAACTATTAGATATTTATTAAAATAAGTACTGGCTTCAGGATTACCTGATAAAATTTCAACGTCTGTAAGTGATTTTAAGAGATCTGAATATTGTTCCTTACTATAAATTGAAGATCCATGTTCGGCAAGTTTATAATATTTGCTAGCCTGTGCATAATCTTTTAAAGCTTTATAATAATCTCCATAAGCCAAATTAACTGATGAAGTTAAAATTTCTGCGTTGTCTAATTTTGATTGCTTATCTGCCTTATCAATATAGGATTTGGCTATTTTAAAATCCTTTTCTTTTAGGAATAAAGTAGCTAACTCTAAATTGGAAGAAACTAATTCCGACCATTTATCTTGGGTTTTCCCAGCAACTTCATGCAATAAGTTATAATATTTTAAAGCTTCTTGCTTATTATTCAACAAAACATAACTTCTTATAAATTTTCCATAAGCTACTACATCCACCACTTTCGATAAATTCAAATACGGCTTACCTTCATTTAAGTATTCTAGTGCTTTATTAGGTTGTTCCAGTTGGAGATAGATTTCAGAAACCATCATTAAAGTGTTCCCGTAATCTAACTTTGTTTTCAGAATTTTTGTGGTATCAGCAATTGGTTTCTGAAGTCCTGCACTTTTTAAAAAGTTATCGAGAGCAATACTGTAATAAAATTTTTGTTGCTGATTGTACAGTCCTAAATTATAATAGACAATGCCTTTGTTTTTTAAAGTATCAGTAGATTCGGCAATTTTCTTTAGCTTATTCGCTGCAGAATCAGCTTTGCTTTGCAAGCCTAAGTAATGATATATAGAAATTAAGTTGCCAAGTGGTTTTAGACTTTTTTCTGTTAAATTCGCTTTTTTAGCTTCATCGTAAGCATTTTCAAAGTACAATTTGGCAGATTTAAAATCTTGTTTATAGTAATAACCAGTAGCCACTGCACTATTAAAAATGAATTTAAACTCATTATCTTTTTCTTTAGAGATTTTAAGTCCTTCATTCCCCTGTTTAATCAATTCATCAAAGGTTTCTGCTTTACCAGTAAACGAGGCTAAAATGGCTGCACAAGCATTTTTCTTTTCTACAAGTTGTTTATAATGTGCATCATTTTGTGCAAAACAAGTAATTGAAACAAAAGTTAAAAGTAAAAATGAAAGCGCTTTTAGATGCATCTTAATTAAGTTTAAGTAGTTGTTTAGCTTCTTTTAAATATGTTTTCCCAATGGGGATTGCACTAATTCCCATATCAATATTTTTTGCACCTAAGCTTTTCACTTTATTAACAGCAACTACATAACTGCGATGAATGCGCATAAATTTTTCGGCAGGTAATGATTCTAAAAAATTGGAAAGTGTGGCTAAAGTGAGATGCGATTTCTTTTCGGTGACTATTTTGGTGTAATCGCCATACGCTTCTAAATAAATTACCTCATTTGCATTTAGATTTACTACCGTATGGCCTTCTTTAAAAATGATCTTTTCATTATCAAAAAGCACGTCGTAAGCTTCAGCTTTGCTTTTAAGCTTAACAAAGTCAAAAATTCTATGGATACAGCTCTCAAAGCGATCAGTTTCTAAAGGTTTTAAAATAAAATCGAATACTTTTAATTGAAAACCCTGTAAAGCAAATTCTGGATGAGAAGTTATAAATACATTAATAGTATCTAAATTACTAATAGATTTAACGAAATCTATTCCGTTTATTTCTGGCATATCAATATCCAAAAATAGCACATCAGGTTTGAGTGCATTAATGCTATTTATTGCCTCAATCGGGTTGGTATAACTGCCTAAAATTTTTATTCTTTCGAATGCAGTTAGCTCAGATTCAACGGCAATCCTATCTAAATCATCATCATCAACAATAATGCAAGTTAAGGTATCCTTCATATAAACTAGGCAAATAGGTATATAAACATACATAAAAAATATAATTAAAAAACTACCCTTTAAACGGTATGTCACATTTATTTTATTTTCGAACACCTAATTATTTAGTTAAATTTACTGCATGGTTAAAAAGCTGCTGTTAAATTTTATATTAATCGCTTGTTTTAGCATGTATACTTTTGCTCAAAACACATATTCCATTAGTGGAATTGTTAAGGATAAAAAAGAAACATTACCGGGTGCTGCAGTTTATGTGAGTGGTTATAAAATTGCTACGGTAACCAATAATGAAGGTAAATTTATATTACCAAAACTTGCTCCTGGTAATTACGATATCTTAGTGCAAATGATAGGCTATCTTCCCTATTCAAAAAATATTATCGTATCTGATAAATCTATAAATTTTGAAGTTTTACTCATTGAGAATGCAACTTTACTTAAAGAAGTAGTGATTAAACCAGATCCAAATAGAGCATACTACATCGCTCTGTTTAAAGATTTTTTTATAGGAAAAACTTCAAATGCTAATGAATGTGAAATATTAAACACCAATGTTTTAAATTTCGATGATGATATTCCAAATAGCCTATTAACCATACGAGCCAGTGATTTTCTACTAATTGAAAACAAAGCGCTGGGTTATCGCATCAAATATTTATTAAAAAACTTTGAATTTAATTATAGAACTAAAATCTTTTATTATGCAGGTCTTTCATCTTTTGAAGAGCTTAAAGGTGGAAGTGTTAAACAAAAAAAGTGGTTAAAAAATAGAGAAATCGCCTATAATGGTTCTATTCAACATTTTTTCAAATCATTATATGCTAATAAAGTTACCGAAGAAGGTTTTGTAATTAATAAAATAAGTGCAATTCCTAATCCAGCCAGAAAACCAGATAGCTTAATTAACGCAAGTATTAAAAGATTAACTAGTGGGCCAAATGGTTTAACTCAAGTTCTTACCTTCAATGGAGCGGATTCATTATCTTATTGGTTGAAACAACGAAAAGAACCTAAAGAAGTAAATATTCTAAACCGAAATGATGTTTTGATAGATACTTTAGTAAAATCGTTTAATACAGATTTAAAAACGATGAATTATACGGATGCTTTATATATTATTTACAAAAACGAGCGTGAATCACCTGCATTTAATAGTTCAGGATTTAAACAAACTCGTCCGCCAGATTTAACCAATTATCAAATTTCTGTGATTGATATATTAGAACCGCCAGTTAGTTTCTATGCAAATGGAGGAATATTTGATCCCAGAAGTTTACTTTATAAAGGTTTTTGGGCGTATGAAAAAGTTGCAGATTTAGTCCCGATGGATTATATCCCTACTACTAAGAAATAGCAAATGTTAAAAACGTTAAATTTTCATTCATTATTCACTAATATTTGGTCGATTTACTACATTAGTTGCCATGTTTAGAGTGCTCTCGCTGTTTTGTCTTATTTTATTTTCGAGCATTCAAGGCTTTTCTCAAAATACATTTTCGATAACAGGTATAGTTAAAGACAAAAAAGAAACGTTGCCTGGAGCGGGTGTGTATGTGAGTGGTTATAAAATTGCTACCGCTACAGATGCGGATGGAAAATTTAGACTTCCAAATTTAAAACCTGGTAGCTACGATATTTTAGTTCAAATGATGGGCTATCTTCCCTTCTCCAAAAACATTATCATTTCTGACAAATCGGTTCAAGTAGAATTTGTATTAAAAGAAAATGCAGTGATGCTAAATGAAGTGGTAATTCGGGTTGATCCCAATAGGCAAAAATATATCAATCAGTTTAAACAGTATTTTATTGGAAAAACACCTAATGCGAAGCTGTGTAAAATACTAAATCCGCAAGTGTTAAGAGTTGATTATGATATTACAAGAAGTACATTAACCGTTAAAACTGATGAATTTTTAATTGTAGAAAACAAAGCACTTGGCTACCGAATAAAATACATGCTCGATTATTTTGAATACAACAGTCGTACAAACATTATTTATTATTCCGGCAAACCTTTCTTCGAAGAATTAAAAGCATCCAATGCAAAAAAGAAGAAATATATAGAATTGAGAGAGATTGCCTACTACGGTTCTGCTCAACATTTTTTTAAATCGCTTTACAAAGGCACGAGCCGAGAAGAAGGTTTTATTATCCACAAAATCATAAAAATCCCTAACCAAAACCGAGCTCCTGATAGTATAATTTATAAAAATATGATGGCGCTTAAAAATCCGCCAGGAAAAACTGGAATACGGAAAACCGCTGCAAAAATTGATACTTCATTATTAGCCTATTGGCAAAAACAGCAAGCATTGCCAAAATATATAGATAAATTTAACAATGCCGAAGTACTGCCAGACACCCTAGTGCATTACTACAATAAAGATTTAAAATTCTTAGATTACACCAATGCTTTATGCGTAATGTATACCAAAGAAAGAGAATCTACCGAATATTCTAATTCTGGGTTTTGGGTTTTCAGACCGCTGTACATTCCAGATTACGAACTATCTGTAGCTAAACTTACCGATGGTCCAATTCGTTTTTATGAAGGTGGAGGAATTTTAGATGCCCGTTCATTATTATTTGAAGGTTTTTGGGCGTATGAAAAAGTAGCCGATATGGTGCCAATGGATTATATTCCTTTGGCCAAACGTTCGCCAATACCCTAACTATTACAGCATTATAGTTACAATTCAATATTTTATAATTTAAATTGCATTTTAGTGTAAGATATATTAATTAGTAGATGCACGTTTTTAGAATTATACTTTTCGTTTTTGTCTTTTTGATAACAAATTTCACTTTGCTTGCCCAAACATCTTCTTTCAAAATAAATGGCAAAATTTTAAATGAAGCTCAACAAACAATAGCTAATGCAACTGTTTCTCTCCTAAATTCAGAAAATAAAGAAGTAACAAAAACTGTTTCCAATGCTAATGGATTATTTGAATTAAATTTCGATGTAAAAGGCTCGTATCAACTCATTATAAAACATACTGGTTTTGCGGCTTACAAAGCTACTTTCGAGCTTGATAACAAAGATTTCGGCACAATTTATCTCAGAGCTAGCTCGCAAACATTAAATGAAGTTGTAGTACAGGCTAAGCAAAATTTAATTGAAGTAGATGCGAATAGTATCACCTATAATGTTTCAAAAAGTTTAACTGCACAAGGTGGAAATGCACTAGATGCTTTAAAAAATGCGCCAGGAATTTTCATCGACAATAATAATTCAATTGCATTAAATGGCAAACAAGGTGCAATGATTTTATTAGATGGAAAACAAACTTATTTATCTAGTAAAGAAATAGTTGATTTATTAAGATCAATGCCAGCATCAGGTATCAAGTCTATAGAAATTATCAATAGCCCAACAGCTAAATATGATGCTGCAGGATCTTCAGGAATTATTAACATCAAAACACTAAAATCACAAATTCAAGGTTTTAACGGAACAACAACTGCTGGAATTTCTTATGGAGCATATCTAAGACAAAATCAAGATTTATCTTTCAATTACAGGAACAATAAAATCAATGTTTATGGCAGTTATAATCACTTCTTTGGTTATTACTCTTACTTATATGGTTCTGATAGAATTCAGAATGGCAAAACTTACGATAGCTTTACTGATGATGTAGATAAGCGAAAGAAAATGGGTGCTCGCTTAGGTGTAGATTATACAATTGATTATAAAAATACTTTAGGCATTTTAGTGAATGGAAATTTCATTTTTGGTGGTGGCATTACAGATACTAAGACCGATATTGGTTTGCCCAACTCTTCCAATATAGATCAAACATTAAATGCTATTAATGATTATTACCATCAGAATACAGAGCGTTATAATGTTAATTTAAATTACAAATACGAAGATACTTTAGGAAAAATCATCAATATCGATGCCGACTATGGTTTCTATGAAAAAAGTGCAGGCAATCTTCAATCTAACATTTATTCGACCCATAATTCGGTTACAAAAGAAAACTATTACAGAACTTTAAACGGAGCTAAAATATATTTAAAAGCTATCAAAGCAGATTACACCACAAATCTCTGGAAAGGGAAGTTAGAAACTGGCATAAAATATTCTGCAATTGAAACCAATAATAATTCAAGGTTTTTTCAAGTATTTAATACAAATGAAGTATTTGATGAACGTAGATCTAATACATTTAAGTTTGATGAAAACATTGCTAGTGTTTATGCCAATTATAAAAAGACATTTGGTAAATGGGTTGTACAAGGTGGTTTAAGAGTAGAGAATTCTGCTTCAGAAGGTGAATTGGCTTTTAAAATAAACGGAAAAGATTCTCTAGAAAATATCAAGAGAAATTACACAAACCTATTTCCATCTTTTAGTGTTTCTGTTAAACCATCAGAAAATCATAATTTCTCATTTGGCTATTCAAGAAGAATAGATAGGCCTGCTTATAACGACTTAAATCCATTTGTATATTTATTAGATGAGCTTTCTTTTTGGCAAGGAAATCCATTTTTAAAACCTCAACTAAGCCATCGTTTTACACTTCAATATGTTTTTAAAAGCAATACAATTATAGGTTTAAATTTTTCTCATACCAATCAATATAGTGCAAGTATTACAGATACAGTAGCTAAAACTAGTATTGTAATGATCCCTAGAAATCTCGGTACCCAACAAAACATTTCGCTTTCAATAACTCAATTATATAATCCTACAAAATGGTGGGATATTACCTTTAATGGTACAATTTATCATATTCAAAATAAAATCTCTTTTGATAAATACAGAAATTTAAACTTAAAACAGTTTGCAGGCAGATTAAATATTCAACAACGATTTAAAATGCCCTACAAAATAACTGGTGAAGTGTTAGGGTTTTTAAATTCTAAAAGACTAATTGGCGGCAACGAAATTGTGAAACCTACAAGTCAAATAGATTTAGGTTTACAAAGGAATTTCATGAATAATAGCGCAACACTGAGATTAGCGTTTACAGATATCTACAAGGGAAATAAGTTCTATTCCGCTCAAAATTTTGATGATTTTCGCATGAAGAGCTACGGTTATTATGAAACCCGTCAGATTAAATTAAACTTTACTTACAAGTTTGCAGATAGTAAAGCAAAAGGTCCTAGAGTAAGGAATTCTGCTTTAGAAAACGAAAACGGTCGTATTAAATAATAAACATTTTGTTGATAACATAGATTTAAAAATTACTAAAAATATTAGTAATTTTAATCATGATTAAGCCAGAAGAAAATCAAGATAATTATGTAAACGGACGTGGTGCACAGTTCAACACATCCAATAAATTTCTTAAAAATTCTTTAGCAAAAGAACATCCAGAGGGCATTGATGATTGGGAAGAGCCAAATACTAAAACAACTTTCATTATAGGAAAATCAAAATCTGTAGTAAACAAAGTTGATAGTCCTGATGTTGGAATGGCTTATTCTTTAAATCCTTATCAGGGATGCGAACATGGTTGTATTTATTGCTATGCTCGTAATTCTCATGAATATTGGGGTTTTAGTGCGGGCTTAGATTTTGAACGGAAAATCATTGTTAAAAAAGATGCGCCTGAGCTTTTCAAGAAATTTTTAGAACGGAAAACTTGGGATGCTTGTCCCATATCTTTATCTGGTAATACCGATTGTTACCAGCCCGCAGAGCGAAAATTTAAACTCACTCGTCAGCTGTTAGAAATTGCTTTGGCGTACAAGCAACCCATCGCTATGATTACCAAAAATGCTTTGATTTTAAGAGATTTAGATATTTTGCAAGAAATGGCAAAGCTAAAATTAGCCATGGTATATGTTTCCATTACTAGTTTAGACGAAAAATTAAGGTTAAAACTCGAACCCAGAACAACTACTGCCAAACAACGATTAAAAATTATTGAAGAACTAAGTAAAGTTGGTTTGCCTACTGGCGTAATGGCAGCACCAATGATTCCAGGATTAAATGATTACGAAATGCCAGCTATTTTAAAAGCAAGTGCAGCTAATGGCGCCAAACGTGCTGGTTATACTGTAGTTAGATTAAATGGTGCAATTAATAAAATATTTGAAGACTGGCTACGCAAAAATTTTCCAGATCGCTTTGATAAAGTGTGGCACATGATACAAAATTGTCATAACGGAAATGTAAACGATAGTCGTTTTGGAACTCGAATGAGTGGCGAAGGTAATTTTGCCGAAATGATTAGAAACACGTTCAAATTGCATTGCCGATTGAATGGTTTAAATATTGAAAACATTGAATTAGACAGGTCTCTATTCCGCATACCAAGTGCTCAATTAAATTTATTTTAAGATTTTCATTTCTTACCTTCGAATTTCAAACCAATAACATGAATATTGCCCTCGTAACTTATCAGGATAAAGGTGCTTACTCCTCTCCAACTACAGAAAATGAAGATGATTCACTTTTAAAATTTCTCAAATCAAAAAACTTGAAGATTGAAAAAGTAATTTGGAACGATCCTCAAGTTAATTGGGAAAACTATGATTTAGCTATTTTAAAATCTCCTTGGGATTATTTTGATTTAATAACAGATTTTTATACTTGGCTATCGGATTTAGAAAGCAAAAACATTAAACTTTTAAATCCAATTGATATTGTAAAATGGAATGCCGACAAACATTATTTACATGATATTGAAAAAGCTGGATTAAAAGTAACTCAAAGTATTTTTCTTAATAAAGGTGAAAAAATTAATTTACAAGATTACTTTGAAAAGCTAAACACAGATAAAATTATTGTTAAACCAGCAGTTAGTGGTGGTTCTAAAAACACATTTAAAGTTACCGTAGCAACTGCCGAAGAAATAAACCTAAAACTCAATATATTACTACAAGAAGAAGATTTTATTCTTCAACCATTTTTAACTGAAATAGAAGAAAACGGCGAATGGTCTTTCCTATTTTTTGGAGGAAAATTTAGTCATGCTTTATTGAAAAAAGCAAAAGCAGGAGATTTTAGAGTTCAACATTCTTTTGGTGGAACAATTCACCCTCAAAACCCGCCACAACATTTAATAGCAACTGCACAACACTATATAAATCAATTTGCAAAAGGGTGTTTGTATGCCCGAGTTGATGGCGCACTAGTAAACAACGAGTTTTTATTAATGGAATTGGAGTTAATTGAACCTTTTCTTTTTTTAAATACTGAAGAAAAAGCTTTGGAGAACTATTATAAAGCTTTGCTAAACTATATTGATTAGGTAATATTATTTACCTATTGCAAATGCATTTTGTTTACGAACAATAAAATAGCCTAAACCTCCAACTAAGGCTACCATTATCCAAACATAATCATCTATTGGGCATTGTTGTGGATCAGTTGTGTCTCCTAAAAACCCATTATTTGTGCCAGCTGAACCAATGCTACAAACAGCTCCTGTATAAACATAAAAACACCCCCCTGTTGAAGGTACGCCCGAATTGCTCCGCCAATATCCTTGTCCACTCTGAAAAGAAGTATAGATTGTTGTCCTAGCCGCATCAATGCATCCACTTGCTGCATTAACAGAAGATGAAACTAAAAAGAATAACAAAAAGGCAACTAAAACTTTTAACATAAAACTGGTTATAATAAATCTATTTTCTTTTGGCTGGGGCAATGTGCGTAGTCCAAAAAAGGTTAAATTATAACACTACTAAAATACAATTTCTTTTTAATTAAATTACCATTATAATTATATTGTCTGACTTAAAAAGAAAAGCTTTAGAGAACTATTATGAAGTTTTATAGAAATTAATCTAAATCACGTTTCTCTTACGAACATGAACAAAACCTAATGCTCCGAAAAACAGCAAAATTACCCAAACATAATCATCTATAGGGCAACTCTGAACGGTAGGAAAAGCTAATTTTCCAGATATATTAGGTGATATTTTACAAGTTCCGCTCGTGAAAATCCATGTACATCCTGCGCCTAATAAGGTAAATGGAGTAGTTTTATATTTTGAACCTGATTTGGTTGTATATATCTTACTTTGATCTGTGTTGCTCACACAGCCATCTATAGCCTTTGCTGAAATAGACATTCCACAAACAACTAAAAATATAATGACAAATTTTAACATTACGAATGAGGTTACGGCTATCAATTAAACCCAAATATAAAAAGAATTGTTTTTTGTTATAAGAAATGCTTTGTAACAAAAAGCCCGAAGTAAAATTTACCTCGGGCTTTTTAATAAACTTAGATACCCCTTTAGAGCTTTCTCCGTTTTTACATCGGAGCGATTTAGGGATTAAGCCCCCTCTTCTTTTTTCTTTTTCTTACCATTGCTTTTATGAGCAACTGTAATTTCTTCTTTCTCTTTGTCGTAATCAATTTCTAAAGTATCACCATCATGGATTTCTCCTTTCAAGATTTCTTCAGCAATTGGATCCTCCAAATATTTCTGAATAGCTCTTTTCAACGGGCGAGCACCAAAAGCAATATCAAAACCTTTATCTGCAATAAAATCTTTAGCACCATCAGTCAACTTCACTTCGTAACCTAAGTTATGTACACGACCAAATAAAGATTTCAATTCAATATCAATAATTTTAAAGATTTCGTCTTTACCCAAGCTGTTAAACACAACCACATCATCCACCCTGTTTAAAAACTCAGGAGCAAAAGCACGTTTTAAAGCATTTTCAATTACACCACGGCTATTTGCATCAGTCTGATTAGTTTTTGCAGAAGTAGAGAAACCAACACCTTGACCAAAATCTTTCAATTGGCGAGCACCAATGTTAGATGTCATGATGATAATTGTATTTCTAAAATCTACTTTTCTACCTAAACTATCCGTCAACTGACCTTCATCTAAAACTTGTAACAAGATATTAAATACATCAGGATGCGCTTTTTCAATCTCATCTAATAAAATAACAGCATACGGTTTTCTTCTAACTTTCTCAGTTAACTGACCACCTTCTTCGTAACCAACATAACCCGGAGGCGCTCCAACTAAACGAGATACAGCGAATTTCTCCATATACTCACTCATGTCAATTTGAATTAGCGAATCATCGCTATCAAACATAAAACGAGCTAGTTCTTTTGCCAACTCAGTTTTACCAACACCCGTTGGACCTAAGAAAATAAATGAACCAATTGGTTTTTTAGGATCTTTTAACCCAGCTCTTGTACGTTGTATCGCCTTAGTTAATTTCTTAATCGCTTCATCCTGACCAATAATTTTCTCCGCAACAGTTTCGTACATATTCAATAGTTTCACACTATCAGTTTGTCCAACACGTTGCAACGGAATACCAGTCATCATCGAAACCACTTCAGCTACATTATCTTCAGTAACTTCATAACGTTTCGTTTTAGTTTCAGCTTCCCATTCTGCCTTAGCACGATCCAATTCCTCTAACAGATTTTTCTCCGTGTCACGCAATTTGGCAGCTTCCTCATATTTCTGACTTTTAACTACTTTGTTCTTTTCAATTTTAATATCCTCTATCTTACTTTCAATAGTGATGATATTTTCCGGAACATGAATATTTGTTAAATGCACTCTCGAACCTGCTTCGTCCAAAGCATCAATAGCTTTATCTGGTAAAAAGCGATCAGTAATATATCTAGATGTTAACGCAACACAGGCATTTATTGCCTCATCTGTGTACGTAACGCCATGATGTTCCTCATATTTTTCTTTAATACGATTTAAAATTTCAATGGTTTCATCAGGCGTAGCAGGCTCAATCATTACCTTTTGGAAACGACGATCTAATGCACCATCTTTTTCAATGTACTGACGATATTCATCTAAAGTTGTAGCACCAATACATTGTATTTCGCCTCTGGCCAATGCAGGTTTAAACATATTCGATGCATCTAAAGAACCTGATGCGCCACCAGCACCAACAATCGTATGAATTTCATCAATAAACAAAATCACATCGGTGCTTTTTTCTAACTCGTTCATTACCGCTTTCATACGTTCCTCAAACTGACCGCGGTATTTCGTACCCGCAACCAACGAAGCTAAGTCTAACGTAACTACACGTTTGTTAAATAAAACACGAGAAACTTTGCGTTGTACAATTCTCAAGGCTAAACCTTCAGCAATGGCAGATTTACCAACACCAGGTTCACCAATTAAAATTGGATTGTTTTTCTTTCTACGTGATAAAATTTGCGAAACACGCTCAATCTCTTTCTCACGACCAACAATTGGATCTAAACGACCTTCTTCAGCAGCACGTGTTAAATCACGACCAAAATTATCTAATACCGGAGTTTTAGATTTAATGTCTGAAACTTTTTTAGGTGCGCTAAAACTTTCTTCTTCCTGAAAATCGTCATCGCCGCCGCCAGCAGTACCGCCGCCTTGGGCTTCGTCTCTAAAACCGTTTTTATTAACCTCAACCTCTTGTTTAAAAATTTCGTAGGTAACGCTGTATTGCAATAAAATTTGCGATGCAATATTATCATCATCCCTTAAAATAGACAACAACAAATGCTCCGTACCAATTAAATCGCTTTTAAATATTTTCGCTTCTAAATAGGTAATCTTCAAAACCTTTTCGGCCTGTTTAGTCAATGGGATATTACCCAAATTAACCGTAACGCTAGATGTGCCGCGAACAGCCTCTTCAATAGAGCGGCGAAGTTTAGCAGTATCAACCCCTAATGATCTTAAAATCTTTATGGCCATACCATCGCCTTCGCGAATAAGGCCCAACAACAAATGCTCTGCGCCTATATAATCGTGTCCTAATCTCAGGGCTTCTTCCCTGCTAAAAGAAATCACGTCTTTTACTTGTGGAGAAAATTTAGCTTCCATAATATGTGTGTAATCGGGTTGACTCTAAACTATAAATTAGTTTTATAAATATAGCTTCCCAATTTTTATATTTTATCAACAATTACGCCATTTCGGTGGATAAAGATGTCTAGGATGACGATATTTCCTAAAACTTACCATCTTCTGACTAAATATACAATTTTAGTAGGATAAATAGGTAATAATGGCAGATGGGTAAAGTTGCAGGTTTTAAGCTACAAGTCGGCCGTCATTTCGACCGCAGCGGAGAAATCTTTCTCGCTTCAAGCTATCTACTACTTGCCTGCTCCATACCGGTAGCTTGTCGAACATATCCCAAATTCCAATCAAAACATTTTTTCGAAAAGCAAATACTTAACACCTATTAAAGCAAGCCCCGCTATTCACTACAATCTTTTTTTGGCAAAACCACTACTAGCACTATCGTCATTGCGAGAAGTGAAACGACGAAGCAATCTTTCTCGTCAGTAAAACCAAAAAAGTATTTCCGTTGCTATCGGGTTTAGAGAAGTTGGGAAAGTATAAGAAAACAAACTCCCAAATAGTTATATATTTAACATTCAAATCAACCATTAAATGAATATTACAATCGAAAGAAATTTAGAAAAAAGTATTGACCTTGCTCAACAAGACTGGAAAAACAAGAGCAAAAAAGGATTAATTTTTTTGTTATTAATTGCCTTACTGGGAATCGCAATGTTAATCTCTGAAAGTTTTTCTGGCAATCCAAATGCAGATAACTTCAATCCAACAATAATCATTGGCGCCATTCTAATTACTTATGCTTTAGCAACATTAAGAGTTTCATTTGCTTACAAGGCAAACTACTTTAAAGACAAAAAATATAAAATATTAAAACACATTCCATATCCAACATCAATAAAATTAACTGAAGAGTTAGCTTTAATCAGTAATCCTGAATTTACAACTACTTATAATTGGGATTATTTCAAGTATTATAAAATTGTAGGGAAAAATATATTTATTTCTAGCACTCAGAAATCCATTGGTATTGTAATAGCTATAGATGAAATAAGCGAAAAAGAACAGTACGATTTATTAAGTCTCTTTAATAAAAAGGGCATTAAAAAGACAAACTAGATACAAAGACATAATCCAGTCTTATAACTGTTTTTGTTGGCATCTCCGCAAACGAGCACTTTATCTACATTTTCCACTTCGACTATATACATCACGTCCTCCGATAGCTATCGGACAAATAGGAGATTGCTTCGTTCCTCGCAATGACGCGACCGCCTTACACCACAACCCATTCCCAAGAACGCAATACGGTCTTGTAGCATCCCGAAGGAGAAAGTGGTTTCCTGATTACAAATCACTAAGGATATAAATTTCTATTTGATCAACTTAAGTTTATCTTTCAATATCCCCGCAGCTTTTGTATACCCACCTTCTGCTCCATCTACAAAATGAATATGGTCATCTTTCATATCTCTAACATAACAAGACATAATTGAGGCATTGCTGACATGAAAACCGTAAATAATCTCTCCTTCAGTTTCTAGCTCATCCAAAACTTTAAATAGTTTTACACGCTGTTCATCGCTCCCGCTGATGACGGTATTAATTTTACCGTCCATAACCAAGGTATCAGACATTTCTACTAACCTATTGAGATATCTTTTGCCATGTGCTGTTAAAAAATAGAGTTTACCCAAAGAAGTTGCAAACCAAGTTTGGAGCAATTCTAATATTTTAATCTTTCCAATTCTATTACGCATTTCTGTTTTAATACGGTCAAAGGTTGAATTCAATTTTAGTTTTTCTATGGTTATTGGCTGTCTTTTTTTAACCACTCCATAAATTTCATCAATTGTCTTTAAAACATCGCTAAAAGCTTTTGCTTGTTTATCTACTTTTGGTGCCACCACCAATAAAGTTAAAATTTCGTTCAGTTCGCCTGGAGGACCAATTTTATCCCACCTACATTGCATCCCATCTAAATCCAATTCTTCTAACAAATCTACTTCTTGTCCCAATTGGTAATCTTCATTTTTAATAATTTGCTCTGCATAATTCAACCCATCACCCAACACCACAGGAATTGAAAAGAAATCAGTGAGCCCAAATTTGCTAAGTTTTACTTTATGTCCTTGGTCATATAACATTTGCAAAGACACAGTGCCTACACGTAAATCAAGTCCAAAATTCTTTAACGTATTATCTTTATAGCTTAATAGTTTCTTCACGGCGAGTTCAGCTAAAATAGAAGGTACGATAAAAGTTGCTCCATCACCACCAAAGAAAAAAGGAATAGAAATTTTGGCTTTGAATGCTAAATTAAGCAAGGTTACAATACTTCCTGTTGCTATAAAATTCACAGCTTCGCTTGAACCACCCAATACAGCCGAGGTTGACCCTTTAATATCTGTAATAATCACATACCAATCTGGTGGTACATCTTCAAAAGCACTATCTTTGAGTAATAAATCGCTCAATGATTTACGATTGATAGGCATTTTACCATAAAAATTAGGATTTGCTTTTGACATGATAAATTGCTTGAACTAGAACTGTAAGTGTATTTTAAATTCTAGAATAAAAATACATATTATAGAACTTAGGATTAACACGTTTAAGTGAAAATTGTTCAAAATTGCATAAGACAACTGTTCAATTCGCATAACTATTTACGAGCCTTAGCGGCGGCGAGCTAAAACCGAGATCCTTCGCTGCGCTCTGGATGACAAAATAGAATAACTAAACCCCAATAACTTTCAACTCTCTTTCCTTTTAAGCATCTTTGCACAAATACTAATCATTATGTCAGACGAGAAAATAATCTTTTCAATGGCTGGAGTGAGTAAAATCTATCCACCACAAAAACAGGTTTTAAAAAATATTTACTTATCCTTCTTTTACGGAGCAAAAATCGGCGTTGTTGGTTTAAACGGTTCTGGTAAATCATCTTTATTAAAAATTATAGCGGGGCTTGATAAATCTTTTCAGGGCGAAGTAGTTTTTAATGCAGGTTACAGCGTTGGTTATTTAGCGCAAGAGCCAATTTTAGATGAAAGCAAAACGGTACGTGAGGTAGTTGAGGAAGGTGTTGCAGAAGTAACTGCCATCCTTAAAGAATACGAAGAAGTTAACGAAGCTTTCGGCTTAGAAGAAAACTATTCTGATGCCGATAAAATGGATAAATTGATGGCTCGCCAAGGTGAGTTGCAAGATAAAATTGATGCTGTTAACGCTTGGGAATTAGACACCAAATTAGAAAGAGCGATGGATGCTTTACGTTGTCCGGAGCCTGAAACTTTAATTGGTGTACTTTCTGGAGGTGAGCGCAGACGTGTGGCAATGTGCCGTTTATTGCTGCAAGAACCAGATGTTTTATTATTAGATGAGCCTACCAACCACTTGGATGCGGAAAGTATCGATTGGTTAGAGCAATTTTTACAAAACTATAAAGGAACGGTTATCGCGGTTACTCACGATAGGTATTTCTTAGATAATGTTGCAGGCTGGATTTTAGAATTAGACAGAGGTGAAGGTATTCCATGGAAAGGGAATTATTCGACTTGGTTAGAGCAAAAAGCAAAACGTTTAGCACAAGAAGATAAAACAGAAGGCAAACGTCAGAAAGCATTAGAGCGTGAGTTAGAATGGGTGCGTATGGCACCAAAAGCTCGACATGCAAAATCTAAAGCACGTTTAGCAAACTACGATAAATTGGCTTCGGAAGATGGAAAAGAACGTGAAGATAAATTGGAATTATTTATCCCAGCTGGTCCGCGATTGGGTAATGTAGTTATAGAAGCTACCGATGTTACAAAAGCGTATGGCGATAAAATATTATTCGAAAACTTAAACTTCTCTTTACCTCCTGCAGGTATTGTTGGTATTATTGGTCCGAATGGTGCGGGTAAAACTACTTTGTTCCGTTTAATTACTGGTCAAGAAACGCCAGATAAAGGAACTTTTAGAGTTGGGGATACTGTTGCGTTGGGTTATGTAGATCAAATGCATAATGATTTAGATGCTGATAAAACAGTTTACGAAAACATTACGGATGGTTTAGATAATATCCAGTTAGGTAATAAAGCTGTAAGTGGACGTGCTTATGTTTCTAAGTTCAACTTTAACGGTGGCGATCAACAAAAGAAAGTAGGTATTTTATCTGGTGGAGAAAGAAACCGCGTTCACTTAGCTATTACTTTGAAAAAAGGTGCTAATGTGTTATTACTGGATGAGCCAACGAATGATATTGACGTAAATACATTACGTGCTTTGGAAGAAGCTTTAGAAAACTTTGGTGGTTGTGCAGTTGTAATTAGTCACGATAGATGGTTTTTAGATCGTATTTGTACGCACATTTTAGCTTTTGAAGGAAACTCTGAAGTTTATTATTTCGAAGGAAATTATTCTGATTATGAGGAAAATCGCAAGAAAAGATTGGGCGATGTTACTCCGCATAGAATTAAATACAAGAAAATAGTTTAACGCTATAAACTTTGACAAAGTTCTTTACAACATGCTAGAACTTTGTCAAAGTTAAAATCTAAAACCGTAGAAAGTTATTCTAGTTCTTTGTCAGCCAACTTTCTAATATCTGGCGTTGCAATGCTGTGGGGTTTTCCTTTCTTGTAATGTTAAATGATCTGCTCAATTTATTTTCCAACTTGAGTTTTACATCTTTCTTAACACCATTCTGTAAGATATTAAAGTCTATTACTTCATCAGCTTTCCTTGTTTTCTCTATTTCTAAAATACTTTGAGCATTTACAGCAGTTTGTGCAGTTGTTAAAATAATATCTCTGGCTCTTATTCCTGCTTTCCAAGCTGGCGATTGATAATCAACACTACTCACCACCAAACTATCATTGCGCATACGAGTTTTTAAACCAGTATAGCTATTTGGTAATACTTTGGTAATGGTATCAATATTCAATCCGGCGTAGGTTAAATATTTCTGATAATCTAATTCTTTTGTCGTAGTGGTATACTCGAATAATTCTTTTAAATCTGTTCCTGCAATTTTTTCGGTTTCTGCTCTAAACTCAGCTTCTGTAAAACCTCTTTTTAGCTTTTGATAATACTCTTGGTACATTCTTCTCATCACATCATCCAACGATTTCTGATTGTTAGTTGCATTTCTAATTTTAAAATCAAGCAACATACCTACAGCTGGCCCTTTATCATAATATGAAATCGTTCTGTTTATTTCATCTTCATTGCGTCCAAAAGGTCCATCAGACCATGTATTATAACTAGATTGAACCAGAGATTGATAATGTCTACCTGGTTTACTTTCATAAGCGAGAATATTTGAAGTAAAACCGTGGAAAAGTTCATCTTCTGTACTCAATCCTGCACGTTTAACAACCATGTATTCGTAATACACAGAAAGCCCTTCAGAAACCCATAACATATTGGTTCTACTTCCTTTTTTGTAATCAAAAGGTCCTAATTCAATTGGTCTAATTCTTTTCACGTTGTAATGATGAAAATATTCGTGGGCAATAAAATTATATAGTTTATTTCTTCCCTCTGGTGTAGTTAAGCCTGCTCCATTAAAGCTAATTGTGGTAGAATTTAAATGTTCTATCCCTCCTTGTCCTGGGCCAATGGCGATAAAAGTATAATCTTTATAAGGAATATCACCAATTAGATTTGATGCAGATTCTACAATCTTTTTAATGGCAGCTATAAAACTTTCTTTATCAAAATCTCCCATCTTATAGCCAACAAAATAATGCGGAATACCTTTTACCGTAAATTGAGGTAAAGATTCTAATGGCCCTACCAATAGCGGGCTATCGTATAAAATATCAAAATCTGAAGCGTAATAGGTATTAGCCTGATCTTTTACTTTTGCCAAGCCAGTAGCAATTGTCCAGTTATTTATTGGATTGATTTTAACACTTGATGATTGATTTATCTTTCCATCGGGATATAAAAATAATGCTCCTGGTATAATATACGCTCTATCTGTTCCCAAATAACTGGCAGCCACAAATGCTCTTGTTGCTTTTACAGTGTAGGTTATGGTAATATCTGTTTGATTTGTTGCATCAATTGTCCAAGTGTCTTCATCTTTCTTTGTCCATTTCAACGTTGCTCCTGCCTTGTTTTTTACCTCAAAATTTGAAACACTTTGTGCAAAATTCATTTTTTGATAGTAGCCAGGTGTCCAAACAGGCATAATAAAATCTGTAGATGTATTGATACTCGTTTTCATAGAAACTTGAAACATTTGCTGTTCTGGGTTTTCCATTGAAACTGTATAATTGATCGATGCTTTTTGCTGTGCTTCAACGTTTAGCACATTAAGTAAGGCAAAACAGAGCAATACTCTGAAGAAATTAAATGCTTTCATGATTAAAGGAAATATTGATATTGGAAAGTAGAAAAAAATAATAACATTTATATTTAGAAACCCAATTCAATTTCTATTGTTATATATTTATTACAATCTAATATATTTGCCGACATGAAGAAAATACTCGTAGTTGATGATGATGATGACGTTCTAGAAACCATTCAACTAATTTTAGAAATTGGCGGATATGATGTTGAACCTTTAAATGATGCAGAGCTTATTTTTGAACGTTTAGCAGATTTCGAACCAGATTTAATTTTACTAGATGTTGTATTGGGCAAAATTGATGGTAGAATAATATGTAGCCAAATTAAATCTCATGAAGATACCAAGCATATCCCTATTTTAATGATGTCGGGTTTATACGATTTAAAAGAAGTACAAGATATGGAATGTGCTCCAAATGATTTTATGTCGAAGCCTTTTAAAATGGATGTCCTTTTAGGAAAAATAGAGAAGTTAGTTAATAAAGTATCTAAATACAATATCAATTAATACTGAGCGTCATATTAATCTTTCGACAGCCTCAGGATGACAAACATTCTACTTTTTCTCTTCTCTCGGTCCGCGTTTATAAATAACTAAGCCGTTTAAGAAGTTGCGCAAAATTTGATCGCCACATTTCTTAAAGTTAGGATGTTCGTCGTTCCTAAAAATATCGCCAAGCTCACTTTTAGTTACTGTAAAACCTACTAGATTACAAATTTCTATAATCTGATCGCTATTTAAGGATAAAGCTACCCTTAGTTTTTTCATGATATCGTTGTTGCTCATTTTAGTATTTAGTATATGGTATTTAGATCAGCCGTTTCAGTTATTGTCTTTCGGAATTTCCTGACTTTCGGACTATTCTTTACATGGCTGTTTCTATTTTTACTTTTTTATTCTTTACTCTTTCGTTGGCTAAAGCACGAAGAATTTGTGGCACTAGTTTCCTTTTAACCGCTACATAACTTGCCTGATCTTTTACTTCAATTAAACCAACATCGTCTTTTTGTAGTCCGCCTTTTTTAAGTAGCATACCTACAATATCAATTTTATTTACTTTATCTTTTTTACCTGCACTAATGTACAAGGTTTGCCAAATACTATCCTGAGGTAATTTATACGGTCCTTTTAACTTTTCAGTTTCAATATCAGCTTTTAAGAATGGATATTTTTCATCGTCTGCTAAAATAAGATAGGCCGTACCTTTCGCATTCATCCTTGCTGTGCGACCGTTTCTATGCAAAAATGCATCTTCTGTATACGGTAATTGATAATGGATAATGTATTCTACTTCTGGAATATCTAAACCTCTTGAAGCTAAATCGGTCGTGATTAAAATTTTAATGCTTCCGTTTCTAAATTTTAGCAATGCTCTTTCACGTTCATCCTGTTCCATGCCGCCATGAAAAATATCATGCGCTAAATCTTTATCAATTAATAAATCGCTAATCCGATCAACAGTTTCTCTGTGGTTACAGAAAATCAAGGTGGTTTTACTTCCTATTTTACAAATCAGTTCAAATAAAGTATCTAATTTATCTTCGGCCGTAGTTTGTACTTTCTTTAGTTTTAAATCTGGAGCTATTTGAACATCTTTTAAAAAATCTATTTCTGTATGATTTTTTAAACCTGTAAAAGCAGGTATTTCTTCCATGGCAGTTGCCGATGTTAAAATCCGTTGTTTTAGAGATAGTAACGATCCAATGATGTGCGACATATCCTCAGTAAAACCAAACTCTAGGGCTTTATCAAATTCATCTAATACTAAAGTGGTAATAGTAGATTCATCGAAATTTTGATGACGTAAATGATACGCAATACGACCAGGTGTACCAATTAATACAGCAGGCGCTTGCTCTAAATTATTACGTTCAGTTTTTATGGGATGTCCGCCATAACAGCAATTCACCTTAAAACCTGTACCCATTTGTTTAAAAACCTGTTCTATTTGTAAGGCTAATTCTCTCGAAGGAACTAAAATTAAACACTGAACACCTTTACTATCTTTTACTAGGTTATTTAAAACTGGTAATAAAAAGGCTAAGGTTTTGCCAGAACCAGTTGGCGCTAACACCAATATATCGTTACCTTTTTTTGTTGCCGAAATTGCTGCTTCTTGCATTTGGTTAAGTGCAGTAATTTTTAGGTTATCGAGTATGGGTTGTAGCATCATGCCACAAAGGTAGAGATATAAAATGATTAAGGAACAAAGAGCAATGAATAAGGATTAATTCAGAAGATTTAAATTTAATCATATAGCGTAATGCCGTTAAGTTAACCTTTTTATCTGCCGCAGATGCGCAGATTTTTAGCTTGTAAAAAAATCATCTTATTTAAATCTGCGCATCTGCGGCTATTTTTTCTTAATCTCATCTTACCTAAATTTTACCTATCTTGTTGAAAACCAATAAAATGTTAGCAAATAAACAACATTGAATTAATCATTATATAATACTAACCCCTTAATTTTAGGAAACCTGATTACGGGTTGTTAACCTTAACACCATATACGTATGACCTGGAAGAAATTTAGTGGCGAAGTTATTCATTCGTCAATTTTAGAAGAAGTTGAACAAGCGATTATCCGCGAAACAGAAAACGGCTACAAATTAAAAGTTTGCATTGGTACCGACTCACAAGTTAAAGGTGCGACTACAGATTTTGCAACTGTAATTGTTTTGGTTAGAGAGCATCATGGAGGTTTTATGTACATTAACCAAGATAAAACCACGCAACAAATGGGTATTAAAGAAAGGATGTTGGTAGAAGTGCAAAAATCTATCGAAACCGCTTATTCTATTTGCGATTTATTGGACATATATGATGTCGATTTAGAAGTGCATGCTGATATTAACACCAACCCAATGTTTAAATCTAACAAAGCATTAAACGAGGCAATGGGTTATATTTTAAGTATGGGCTTTATTTTTAAAGCTAAACCAGAAGCTTTTGCAAGCTCTACTTGTGCAGACAAGATGGTTCACTAAGGTTGTAGTTAAAATAGATTAATGTATATTTGATTCATAAAATCATTTTATGAAAAAGATATTCTTATCGTTATTAGTAATCGCGTATTCGGTTACTGTTTTTGCACAAACAGAAGATAAAGACACGTACACCAAGATTGGCGATCCTGTTCCATCCTTTAGTTTCGAGCTAGAAAAAGGAAAAACTGTTAATATATCCGATTATAAAGGGAAATTGATTTTAATTAATTTGTTTGCAACGTGGTGTCCGCCGTGTAATGTGGAGCTACCTGAAGTGCAAACTAGAATTTGGGATAAATACAAAGACAATAAGAATTTTGCGTTTTTCGTTTTCGGACGAGAAGAAGGTTGGGACAAATTAATTCCTTACAAAGCGAAAAAAGGATTTACTTTCCCAATTTTACCAGATGTAGATAGAGGTGTTTTTAGCAAGTTTGCTAAACAATCTATTCCAAGAAATATTTTGATAGATCAAGATGGAAAAATCATTTACCAATCTATGGGATATGAAGAGAAGGAATTTAAAGTGATGCTGAAGTTGATTGAAAAACAATTAAGCACAAAAACTTCTAAATAAGTAGAAACTGTTTCAATTCAAAATTAATTATAACCACATAGGTACATAGATTTTTATGAAAGTTAAAGCCTCATAGCATGCCTAAAGGCATTGCAATAGGCACATAAAGACTATGTTTAGAAGATTTATCTTCCTATCCCACAAGATCAAAACCCTATGTGTCTATGTGGTTTCATTTTTAGACGACTTCTAAATAATTACCAGTTTTTACTGATTACCTTTTTCTCTGGCATTGGTTCAGCTATTGGATTTTTGCTTGCCATAAACTGCTTAAACTTAACGGCCAAGTCTTTGGCATATTTAGCAGTTTGCACTTGATATTCTTTCCACTGACCAGCGTTTAATTTGCCTGGATCTTTTTCTAAAGGCGTACCTATAGTTGTACTTGCCACAAAATTTCCATATCTATCACGTTGGTATGGGATAAAACTAAAGTCGCTTAACCAAAAACGATACTTCGCCTCTTTTACTTCTACTTGAAAGCGATATAGGATTTCTCCAGAGGGATGCGACATCACCAGTAATGTTTTATTGATGATCATTTTGCCATTGGCGATGAATGCGGTATCGCCCTGCGCCGACTTAAACTGTACATCTTTATTCTGTTTTTTAAGGTAATTAACTGCTCTAATTTTAAGCGAATCTTGAGTTGTTCCTTTTAACTCTACTACCTCGTAATAAATGAGCTTTCCATGTTCATCTACTGGTAATAAATTTTCGCTTTGCGCATTTGCGTACACAAAACAAGTAATCAACAAGAAAAAGCTCGATATAAATTTCATTGGTTAAGCATAAAAAACGTCCCGATTAATCGGGACGCTTATAGTTTGTTTTGTTTATTAAAAAGCGTAAACCGCAGCTAAAGAAAATTGAGAAGCTGATTTTGCAGCAGTTATTCCGTTAGTTTTTGTAAATCCTTGCGAGAAATCTTTATCACTATCAAAACGAACCTCTGGAATAAATGTTAATCCGCCCGATTTGATATTAGCAGATAACGTAACCGAAGCTACACTTACATCTGCCGCTGTACCAATCCCTTTATAGTTAAAATACTCGCCTCTTAAACCTAAAGCAACTGCTTTGGTAAACGCATATTGAGGATATAAAGCTACACCCGAATAACCTCCATTATCGTTCGAAACTGAATAATCAGCAGCGTTTAAACCTAATTTAAATTGATCGGTAATTTGATAAGCTGTAGTTAAATCGAATATGGTTCCTGTACCTGGCGCACCTGCCGAACGACCAGAAAGCACATTCAAATAAGCTGTCCAACCGGTAACTGGAGTTACTGTTAATTGCGCACCAACATGAGATACGCCGTTAAAATCTTGGTACACATTCCAATCGTTAAACAAACCTGCCATTAAACTCACTTTATCAGAAAATGCATAACTCGCTTTAATACCTGCATTTTGAAAAGGACCTGATCCAAATAAATAAGAAGTAGAGTAGTTAAAATTAGCCGCTGGCGAAATCACCTCGTAACCAATAAACGTACCCATGTAACCAGCAGTCATGCTAAATTTATCTGTAAAAGCGTAACTCACATATAAATTCTGAATATTGAAACTGTTCGTGTTTTCATCATAAGCACCTGCAGCATTTGGTATAGATTGCGATTGTCCGCGTGGACCGAAAGATAATTCACCAACAAATGATGCTTTACCTGTAGTTTTTTTCAACGCCAAGTCTATCATCCCTAATGAAATGGAATTCTGCTCATTCGCGAAATAGGTGTTAATGTTAGCCGCTTTGGCAAAATCATATTTGTAATAGGTATCTACCGAACCAGAAATTTGCAAAGGAGTGGCAGTTTCTTGTGCATAGGTAGCAGTAGTACATCCGAGGGCAACAATAAAAAGTAGAGATTTAATTTTCATAATTTTAGTTTTAAGGTTTATAAATTATTCCGGTATCTATAAATTAAAAGTCAATATTCGGGCTACCCACACCAAAATGTGGTTCAATTTAAATATGAATAGCCCGAAATTTAAGAGTGCTTAAACGTTTGGAACTTCTTGTCCAGCAACGATTAAAGTACCTTGTGAGTATTTTTCATCATGTTGACTTGCATCCAATCCTTCTTCTTCTTCTTCGGCAGTTACACGAATTGGTTGTACCAAATTGATTAATTTGAAGATGGCAAATGATACTACAAAACTGAATACCACTACTATCGCCGCACCTTTTAATTGAGTAAGGAAGAATGCAGGATTACCATATAACAAACCGTCTGCACCAAGGCTATTTACAGTTTTAGTAGCAAATACACCAGTTAATAACATACCAACTATACCACCTACACCATGACAAGGAAACACATCTAATGTATCATCTAAGCTTGTTTTTTGTTTCCAAGAAACTACCAAATTAGAGATAACAGCCGCAACAGCACCTATAAAAATACTTGATGGAATGCTCACAAAACCTGCACCTGGGGTAATAGCAACTAAGCCTACAACCGCACCAATACAGAAACCTAATACTGAAGGTTTTTTACCTCTAGCTACATCAAAAAACATCCAAGATAAACCCGCAGCACCAGCAGCAGTATTGGTAGTTAAGAAAGCAGAAACAGCTAAACTATTTGCACCTAATGCCGAACCTGCATTAAAACCAAACCAACCGAACCATAATAAACCTGTACCAATTAATACGTAAGGAATATTTGCAGGTGGTACTTCGCGGTGTTCGATATGAGATTTTCTTCGTTTTAATACTAGTGCTCCAGCCAATGCTGCCATACCTGCAGAAATATGTACAACCGTACCACCAGCAAAATCTAACACACCCATTTTTAATAGGAAACCATCAGGAGACCATGTCATATGTGCTAAAGGCGAATACACCAATAATGCAAAAAGCACGATGAATAAAATGTATGAAGTGAAACGGATACGTTCTGCAACTGCACCCACAACCAAACCTGGCGTGATGATAGCGAACATTAATTGGAAAACAGCAAACAATGAAAGTGGAATAGTTCCCCAAGCTGTTCCAGAATTTACACCTTGAAAAAACAAGAATGTTCTAGGATCTCCAATAAAACCTCCTATTGATTTTCCGAAAGCAAGACTGAAACCTACAACTGTCCATAATACAGTAATTACTCCTGCAGCTACCACACTTTTAATCATGGTTGAAAGTACATTTTTACGATGCACCATCCCGCCGTAGAAAAATGCAAGACCTGGTGTCATTAAAAATACAAGTGCAGCCGATATTAATACAAATGCAATATCAGGACCACTGTATTTACCTTCATCAAAATTAGGAAGTAGAGGAATAAAAAGAGCTAACACTGCGATTATCATTAAAATCACAAATGGAGAATACTGTTTAAATAAAATTTTACCCATAGTTTTTAGTTTTTAACGTTTGATTTCTTATTAATTATCTAAAATTAGGTATAAAATTTTAATAATTATCATAATTATTAACTAAATAATATAAAATATATTCATTTTAAACAAAAAACAACCTAAAAAAGTAAAGCAAAAGATGAAATATTGGTTAAAAACAATAAAATGAAACACAAAATTGATAAATTATGATAATTATTTCAATTTTATCACGATAAAACATGAATTTTTACTAAAAACTCAAAAAACAATAGAAGAAAAACTCCGTAATTATGATATTTTTAATATTTAAGACAAATAGTACCTTTATATCATGAAATCTTACCAACTAAAGTTCAAGCAAGTGCTACCAATTTCACTCACCGCAGCCTGGGATTTTTTCTCTTCTCCTGCTAATCTTGCCAAAATAACTCCAGATGATATGGAATTCATAGTAACTTCTGAGGAAAGTGAGGGCAAAATGTATCCAGGTATGCTCATCACCTATAAAGTATCTCCTTTATTTGGAGTTCATTTGAATTGGATGACGGAAATCACTCAAGTTGAACCAGAAAAGTATTTTATTGACGAGCAACGTTTTGGTCCTTTTAAGTTTTGGCACCATCAACATCATTTTAAAGCGATTGAAGGTGGAGTGGAGATGACTGATATATTAACGTATGGTCTTCCATTGGGAATTTTAGGTAGAATGGCTCATGAAATGCTCGTAAAAAATAAAATCAAAGCGATATTTACTTTTAGAGAAAAGAAAGTTATTGAATTGTTTGGGTAACATCTGTCTAGCATGCGTTTCGTCTTTGCGAGGCACGAAGCAATCTCATTGCTGCTAATACATTTGAAGGAGGAGATTGCCACTCCCGATTAAAAATCGGAGACTCGCAAAGACGAGCAGGGCGTAAACAAATAAGGCGCATCGTCATGCTCAGCTTGACTGGGCATCGTAATGCACTAAGAGGTTTTTTCATCGCATTACGATTCCCGTTTTCACGGGAATGACGAGCAAGACTTCGAGCTATACGATGATTATATATTAAGATTTAATGAAACAAAACCGACCCATCAACATCTTGCAGTTTACCATTGGGCGATTTATACTGCAATTTCAACGTATAGCCACCGCCGCCTTCAATAAATAACAATTCAAACGGATGATAACCTTTTGCTAAAGCAATTTGCGCAGATAACTCTTTTGCAGCATGTAATCCATCATTATCTATTAGCACCTTCCCTCCTAGTTTTAATACACTTCCATCATCAGAACGAAGCGCAAAAGAATAAATACCAGTTTCTGCTGCATAAAAATAACCTTGGTGACGCGTTGCAAAACTACCTGCTAATTTCGCGACAGGGATTTCAATTGCATTAGTAACAGCCTCTTTAGCTAAATCTTTTTGATCAATTGCGTTTACTGTTTTATAAAATTGAGGATAATAGAAGAATTGAAGCCCTTTTTGAGGAGAAGTTAAGGCAGCAGGTTTTAAATAACCTTGCTGTTCGTAATTGATGGTAAAGATATCGCCCCTGTTTCCGTTAGGTCTAAAACCAGCGACTTTAACTTGAACAGGCTTAGTGATAGCTAAATCTCCAGAGAAAATCTTAGAACTTAACGTAGGGAAAGTGCCATCAGTTGTATAACGCATGGTCAATCCAGCTTGTGGTTTATCTATATGCAATAACCCTTTATCTACAAATACGCTTTGCGCCGTAAACCCTGTTAAATCTGGCAAACGGTAATTAATGTTCATGGCATCTAATACCGAATATTGTTTTTCCACCCGCTGATCAAACTCCGACCAATTTACACCGCCCTTGTACCAAGCTACTTCGGCCATAGCCAACATACGCGGGAAAACCATGTATTCTAATCTTCTTTCCGATGGAATATATTCCGTCCAGATATTTGCTTGCACACCTAGTATATATTTCTTTTCTTCGGTAGTCAAGTTGTAATTATAAGGATCAAAAGAATATACCTTTTGCAATGAACTACCATCTTGTTGTGCATCGAAATAAGAAAACTCTCCAGGAGTCATAATTACGTCGTTTCCTTTTTCCGCAGCATGTTTTGGTGCAGTAGGCACCCAAGAACGCCAAAACATCATGGTAGCAGTCGGCGAAACTCCACCATCTAAAATTTCATCCCAGCCAATTAGCTTTTTACCTTTACTAGTAAAGAACTTTTCCATTCTACGCACAAAATAGCTTTGCAATTCATCTACACTTTTCAGTCCTTCTTTTTTCATTAAAGCTTCACATTCTGGTACGTTTTTCCAACTGCTTTTCTCTACTTCATCCGCTCCGAGGTGAATGTATTTGCTAGGAAAAAGTTCCGCAATTTCAGTGAATACATTCTCAGCAAATTCAAATGTAGTTTCCTTACACGGACATAAGGGTTCAGAAAAATCTTTTGCTTGTCCGCCTTTGCCATGTGATGTTAGCCAAGGCATTAAATTCGTAGCCGCCATCATGTGCCCAGGCATATCAATTTCGGGAATAATCTCGATACCTTTATTTAATGCATAGCGGATTAATTCTTTCATCTCCTGCTGGGTATAAAAACCACCATACATTCTCTTTCCATCAATTACTTTAAAATGCTTTTCTGGTATCGCAAAATCAGGGTTTGTTTTGGCTTGGGCAATACAACTTGAATCTTGTCCATTCATTTCTCTCCAAGCTCCTTTTGCAGTTAACTCTGGATATTTTTTAATCTCAATGCGCCAACCCTGATCGTCTGTTAAATGCAAATGAAATTTATTGAACTTATAATATGCCATCCGATCAATCATTTTATGTAGATAAGCTAGATCAAAGAAATGACGAGAAACATCTAAATGGATTCCTCTCCATGCAAAACGAGGCTGATCTTCAATTACTACACAAGGCACATTAATTGATTTGGTAACTGTTTTTCGTAATACTTGTGGTCGTTGAAACAGCTTAGTGCCCATTAATTGTTTTAGGGATGAGATTGCCCAAAAAGCACCTTGTACAGATGAAGCGGTAATTACAATAGTAGTTGGCTGAATGGATAAACGATAGCCTTCTTTTGCCGAAATACCTAAATCAAGTTTTAAAACAACTTTATTTGGTGTCGATTTTGATGGACCTAGTTTTTTGGTTATTGCATTTAATTCTTCTACTGCGGGTGCAAAATCCGTTACTTCTCCAACTACTGTTACTTTAGTAGCTGCACTCCATACAAAACTGCCTTTAGCTGGTGTAAGTTTTACGGGCTGAGGGATAATTGAATAAGAGTTACTTTGTGCAAAAACAAATCCACAGCAAAAAGTAAGCACTAGTGTAATTTTTAGTGCTGCAATAAAAGAAGTCTTCATAAGTTTTTTTTATTTGATGATATAATTAATTATAACCACATAGGCACATAGATTTTTATGAAAACCAGTCTACAAAGAATGCCTGAAGGCATTGCAATAGACACACAAAGGCTATGTCTAGAAGATTTATCTTCCTATCCCACAAGGTCAAATACCCTATGTGCCTATGTGGTTTCATTTTAGATAGTTTCTTAATTTATTTAACGATATAGTTTGAACCCTGCACTACTTCCCTGCGTTCAATTTCTTTATCAATATAGGTTTGGATAGCCGATTTGTTTAATCCCCAGTTGGGTGCAATTAACAAATCCCAATCTGAAATACCAAATAAACGTTGTATCACAATATCTGGTCGTAACAACGGAATTAACTCACACAGTAAATCGGTATATTCTTCGAGTGTAAATAACTTAAATGGGTTTTTCTTGTATTTAGCGCCCATAATAGAGCCTTCCACAATGTGTAAATGATGAAACTTTACAAACTTGATTTGTGGAAAACGGTTTATTTCGTGAATATAACCTAACATCATTTCTCTTGTTTCCCATGGGAAGCCAAAAATAGTATGTACACAGAGGTCTAGTTTGGAGTTTTCGAGTAATTCTACTGCTTTTACAAATTCACCATGACTGCAACCTCTATTAATTTGATCTAGCGTTTCATCATATATAGACTCCATGCCCATTTCTAAGTCTACATCAAAACGATCGGTGTAACTTTCTAATAGTGCAACTTTTTCTGCATCTATGCAATCTGGTCGGGTGCCGACTGCAAAGCCAACTACATCTTGTGTATTTACCGATAATGCTTCATCGTACATCATCTTTAAATAATGTACTGGCGCATAGGTATTGGTATTAGGCTGAAAATAAACAATGAATTTATCGGCTTTGTAAGAGGTTTTGGCTCTTCGCATTCCTTCTTCCAACTGTTCTTTAATGTTCGGGTTTTTTCGAGAGGGTTCTGGTGTAAATGAATCTACATTGCAATAGGTGCAACCGCCATAACCTTTACTTCCATCACGATTGGGGCAGGTAAATCCTCCATCTACTATTACTTTAAACACACGTTGTCCGTTGTATTTTTCACGCAAGTGAATGCCGTAATTTTTATATCCTTTAACTCCTGAATCTAATGCTGTTCCCATTGGGGACAAAGATAAGGATATTTAGTGAAACCTCACCCCCAGCCCCTCTCCTGAAAGAGAGGGGAGCACATGATGGAAATTAATAGTGTAAAGTTTTTAGGATTAAAATAGGTTCTCCTTTATGCTCGTCATTCCCAACTCGATTGGGAACCGTAATGCAATAAGAGGCTTTTTTACGCATTACGGTTCCCGTTTTCACGGGAAAGACGAGCAAGATGGTTTAGCATACTGCTTTCTTCATATTTGTCACCCATGTTTTGTCATCCAGAGCGCAGCGAAGGATCTCGTTTTTAACTCCATACCTGTCATTCTGAGCTAGCTTACACTGAGCATAGTCGAAGTGAAGGGCTTTTCTTTTTCCCAGCGCTCGGGCTTGCCTCGGCTCACCGCCGCCGAGTGGCTCTAAACTTTTTCTTGATAAAAAGTTTAACAAAAATCAAGGCTGTGTATCATCTTTCGGATTAAGCTATTAAAACTTTTTTGGCAACAAGCAGCAGGTTCGATGAAGGATCGAACTGGCTCATTGTTTTGGGCTGTGGTTATTGAAAGTGTTTGCAAAAGTTTTAATGCTTTCTCCTTCGGGATGCTACAAGGCCGGATGGCGTACTTAGGGATGGACTGTGGTTTTGGGAAGGTTGTAAAGCGGTCGCGTCATTTCGACCGCAGTGGAGAAATCTTTCTTTTGTCCCGTCAATACTTGTTATTTGTTTCAATTGTCTTTTGGTCATTAATTTCTAACAAGAATTCAGCAATTCGTCGTGTTTCCATACTTGAAAATATCGGTTTAAAATAGTTTATGTAGCTAAGAAGTTCGTTTAATGTTAAAATCTTTACATATTGAAACTCTTCTTTTGGTTTTGTATTAGTTAAAACAATGAGGTTTTTAATTGATATTTTTTTGTCGCCCCAATGATGTTTGTCCAAACGAAGACTAAAATTGCTTATTTCATTGTTAAGCAATTTAAATAATACAAAGTTAGTTCTCTTGATTTGCTGTATTGGTGAACGTAAGCTTAAATTCTCTAATGATTTTTCACTCCAATTCTTTGTTTCGATTAGGAATATACCTGATGGTGCTACAAGTAAATGGTCAATTTGAATTGATTTTATGTAGTCATTCTCTTGTCTATTGTAAATTGCAGGTGAGAAGGAAACATCAAAGTCATTAATCAAAAAATACTCATCTGAGAGAACTTCTAACGTTTTAACAACTTTTTGTTCTCCAAACGCACCATAAATGAAGTTGTTTAAACTGTCAATAACTGATTTCTTTCTTTCAATTTCCGACAAAGCTGCTTGGGAGCTTTCTTCTACAGCCACGTTAAATTGTGAAGTTATGAATTGATAGCGTTCATTCTTGACTTGACGAATGTCGACAAGTTCGTTAATTGATTTTATTACTTCTATATCAAAATTTTGCTCTTTATATCTGAGTTGCCTTTTGCAATTCCATTGCCTAAAGTTCTTTGTTAGTTTTTGAAATAAATTTATTGATCTGTCATTGGTCAAAAAGCTTAATTGCTGTTTCAATTTGTCAATTTCACTTATCAATCTTTGTTCTACTTGTTGTTTTTGTGCTTCTATAGTTATGTTTAACTGTTGCAAATCTGTATTGAGTATATTTTTCTCTTGCTCAATAAGTTTTTCATGAGTAGAAATTAATTGTTGTCGGAAAGTTGGATATGAACTCTGAAAACCAATTACTTCTTTTAAAGATTTGAAGTCATGAATATTGTTCGCTTCTAAATGTGATTTTAAAGTCGCAAGTGAACCAATCATGTTATATGTCTTACACATTATGTCTGCCGATTGTTGATAGTTATATTAATTGTTCAAATGTTTCTCTTGCTAAAGCTGTTCGAAATGTTAGCGCAGCGCATCTCGAACCATTTGATAAAAGCGGATTTCATATCCGCAAAATCTATTACTTCGAGATGCCTTTCCCCAAAGGGATGCCTTTAGCACAGAACATCTCGAAGAGCAACTATTAAGATAAAACTGAACCTGCATAGAAAAAATCACTGCCAAATTTTGCCAAACTGTTGTTAAGCGTAGGTCTATTGTTTCACAAACCAAGGTTTTCTATACTGGTTACTGAGTATTGATTTTAGTTTTTTATTCTGAATTTTATTATTCTTAGTATAAGGAAACAGCTTACTATTACTAATTTTTAATTTCTTTGGGGGTAAACTTCTGCTCTGTCCGCTACTTGGAAGAGAATTTATAGCATTTTCATAGCTGGATATTTCATTTGAAATAGTGTCAGATGATAAAACAAACTTTATTTCATTTCCATTTCTAATGGAATCCCTTATCTCTACAACTTCAAGAATTAGGTATTTTTCATTTTCAACTTTCCAGGTTCCATTATTCCAGCTAGAAGAGAGATCAAATCCCCATGTATACTCAAATGTATGATTGGGTCTTAGCTTTATTTGACCACCAAACTCATCCTTATAGATCCCTGATAAATCTGCTTGAGCAAATAAGGCAAGAGAATTAGTAATGAGCAATAAAGTTAGCAATAGATTTTTCATGTATTAATATGTGTTTACGCTCTTATCGGTTCATAATAAAATACTACTGCACCAGAATTTAGTGGTTTTGTCTTACTAAGTTTTAATAAAATCCTGTCCTTAATTTGGTCAAATAATAGTAGACCTTTTCCTTCTATTACGGGATGAATACAAATTTGAAGTTCGTCAATAAGATTACTTTTTAAAATTTTGCTTTGTCGTTTTCTGCTTCTAAACGGGCTAGTCTTTCATTTGCTACAACCTTATTTATTCTAGGCTGTAAAAACCAAATTCCAATTGGTAAAAAAAGCACAAGAAAAAAGTCGCCTAAATATTGACCCATACTCACTTCTTTTCCCGTCTCAATGCAATTCAGAAGTTTGGCTGGGAAAGCTAGACAATATAAAATAGCAAAAAACACATAAAACATTGGGATGGCATAAATTCCTGAAAAAGTCATTCCTTCTCCATAAGATAAAATGAGTATTGACACAAAAACGAGAAGGCTAATAAAAATATTAAAGAGAAAGAAGTTAAAATTTACTGTAACTCGTTTCGGTAATAGCTGGTATAGTTCATTACCTGTCAATATTGGCCATAAAGAATAGATGATTGCCCCAATAATTCGGATAATCATAGTCGTTAATTGATCGCCTTCGATAGTGAAATTGTACATTAAACTACCTACTACAAGAATTAAAAAAATCTGCCAATGTTTTAGCGTTAGAATTGATTTCATAAGAGCGAATATTTTAACTAAGATAAAAAATTACAAAACATACTTCTAATTTGTTTACTCTCTTCTCGGCTCATAATAAAATACTACTGCACCCGAGTTTAGTAATTTTGTTTTAACGAGCTTTAACAAAATCCTGTCCTTAATTTGGTCAAATAATAGCAACCCTTTTCCTTCTATTACGGGATGAATACAAATTTGAAATTCGTCAATAAGATTACTGTTTAAAAGTTGAATAATCAAACTCCTACTTCCAATAAGAATGTCTTTTCCTGCTTGTTTTTTGAGTTCCAAGACTTCTTCATCAAGAGGTCTGTTTACAAGTTTTGCACTGTTCCAGCCTGTGTCCTTTAGTGTGTTGGAAAAAACAAGTTTTTGAATTTTATCGATTGAAATTGCAAAGTCGTCCATTGCTTTTTCACCAGAAGGATTTTGTACTAGTGTTTGCCAAAACTGCATCAATTGGTAGGTTATCCGTCCATATAAAATAACACCTCCATTATCTATTAGATCAGCATAATGTTGATGTAATCCTTCATCAGCAATTCCTGCCGTATGGTCGCAAACCCCGTCAAGTGTCATATTGAATGCTGCAATTACCTTTTTCATATTTTTCTTTTTTGTCAGTCCGTTTTGCGTGTTGTCCTGCAATGACCACTAACTTCTATATAGCTCTAATAAACCTCATCCTTTTATAAAAGTATTGAAAAAAAATCTACAAATCACATGTCTTTAACGATACACAACAGTATATTTTTTACCACATAGAAACATAGCAGATATCAGTTGATGCAATTGCTATGTTAACTAATGTTAAATTCTTTTTCACCTTAAATAAAAACAGAAAGGCTGCGTTATGGTACTTTAATTTTAATCTAAACGCTTACCAATGAAAATTCAAGAAGACCGAATAATTATTTACCCTGCAGACATTATGCGCTGGTACGGGTATGATGAGAAGTCAAGAAGTTCTTATCTCAAACACCGTGAAATTAAATTAGTAATGAATATAGAAGAGAAAAGGCCACTCACCATTTTTCATTTAAGTAATTACCTTGGCGTTTCGGTAGATGATATCGCTAAGCGGTTATTCCCCTAAGTCAATCATTTTTAGGACTATTTAAAAAGATCCAACCCTTAAATTTTAGGGGTTGGATTTTTTTCGCCTGTATCTTTTGCTTTTTCCCAATGGGAAAAGAGCTTTGCGTGATGGGAAAAGCTCTTTGCGTAATGGGAAATGTCCTTTGCGTGATGGGAAATGTCTTTTGCGTAACGGGAAATGTCTTTTGCGTGATGGGAAATGTCCTTTGCGTAACGGGAAATGTCCTTTGCGTGATGGGAAATGTCTTTTGCGTGATGGGAAATGTCCTTTGCGTAATGGGAGATTGACATTTCCCATCGGGAAAAACCAAATTTCTGTATCGAAACGTACTTAAAACTACAGGGTTTGACCAAATTAAACAGGTTTTGTAGCGAATTGTCTATGGATAAATCAAAAACAACAAATTTCGACTATTTACACCCTATTTATGCTGCTTTTACCCGAATAGGTTAAAATGATACGCATACTATCCCTTTATGTATGAGCCTATTGTGCAATCGTATTCCCTTATTTACTTTGGTGGTGGCTTAGGGGAATTCACCCCTGTCTTAATATGAAAAACATGAAAATCTCTAAATTAATTTTAAGTTATTCGAAACTAACGGATGCACAATTGAACTTGAAAGCACAAACTGTATTAGATGCATTAACAAACAATGCCTATTTTCCAACGACAACGCCATCCTTGGCGCAATTTACTTCCAATGTAACTGCGTTCAATTTATCGCTGAACAAAGCAGCTACAGGCGATCGACAACAGATTGCTTTAAAAAATCAAACGAGATTAACTTTGATCTCCGATATGCGCCAAATGGCATTAGATATTTCTTCTCAAGCCAATGGCGATAAAGCTCAATTAATCAGTAGTGGTTTTGATATTGCTAAAGAAGGTGAAGGTAGCAGTGCCATAGAAAATCCAATAGATTTTTCTTTGAGCGACGGAGCTAACCCAGGAGAATTGATTTTCTCTTGCAAAGCCGTAAAAGGTGCGTTGAGTTATAATTTCCAGCATACAGATGAATTGCCTACAGCAGATAGTCAATGGAAAACCCAACCTTTCAGTTCTTGTCAGTTTACCTTTAAGGGCTTAAAAAGTGGCGTCCGTTTATATGGTCGTATCACAGCTGTTGGCAGAAAAGGACAAATGGCAGATTCTGATATTATTTCAAGGATGGTGCAGTAGTGGTTGAGGCAAGAGAGGGGTTGTAAGACTGTCGCGTCATTGCGAGGTACGAAGCAATCTTTCTTGCTTTTGCAATTTCTATTTACACACTTGTCATTCTGAGCTAGCTTGCACTGAGTATTTCGACTTCGCTCAACACAGGCTTTTAGCCGAAGTGAAGGACCTTTCTTTCTCCCAACGCTTGAGCTTGCCCCCATGTCCGTCTTTGCGAGGCTTGTTTTTCTCAAGTCGTGGCAATCTCCTATTTGCATGCTTACTCCCATGTTTGTCATCCAGAGCGTAGCGAAGGATCTATTTTCTAGCTCACGCTCTGGCTTGCCTCGGTTAGCCACTGATTGGCCTTCTTCTTTTCATGAGTGTTTACCTGTCGCGTCATTTCGACCGTAGCGGAGAAACCTTTCGTTTTATTTTTTAGCGCACGCTCGGGCTTGCCTCGGCTCACCGCCGCCGAGTGGCTCTAAACTTTTTCTTGATAAAAAGTTTAACAAAAATCAAGGCTGCGAATCATTTTTTCGGTATTACATATTGTTTTTTGTCCTCAAGAGCACTTCGTGGTTCTCGGATTACGCTATCCAAACTTTTAAGGCGACAGAAAAAGGTTCGATGAAAATCCGATAAGTATCGGATCGAACTGCTTTCTGTCTTGGGTAGTGGTTGGTTTCCGATTGTGCAAAAGTTTGAATGCGTTCTCCTTCGGAATGATTCAAGGCCGGTCCTCGTTCTTGGGAGTGGTAGTGGTTTTGGGAAGGTTGTAAGGTGGTCGTGTTATTGCCCCCATGTTTACCGCCATGCTTGTCATCCTGAGCGTAGTCGAAGGACCTTTCTTTTGTAGCTCACCTTCATGCTGGTGCACGTCTGTGACGTGTACCTTTTCTTACTATTATATCACATACCACAGGCATGCGCTAGCCTTGGAAGCCCAAACTAGGTACTTCAAAAAAAACTAAAGACAAAAAAGCTTTGGAAGAATTATTACAATAAAAATCGTAAAGTTGTAGATATGTTTAACGAAACAAACTAACCTAATCTGTAAACCTATTTCAGGACAAGACACAATTTAAAAAATAAATAGAACATGGTGGTTAGAAAAAAGCATATAATTATAGTAATAGTAATATTTTTTATACTAATTATTACAATGATAAATACCTTTATCCATTGTAAAAAAGAGTTTATTTCTGGTTATGATTTTGTGATAAAAAATATTAGTATTACCCCAACCAAGAAACTAAAGTTATATGATATAGATGGAAAGAAGGTTTCATTTTGGAATTATTCGATAATGGCTGATGAAGGTGTATCGATAGGAGACTCGGTATATAAGGCACCGTGTGCTAAGTTTCTTTACATTTATAAAAAGAATGGCAAAGGTGAATACAAAGAATATCAAAAACTTGCTCCTTCAGGTTTGTTTCCATATAATTGGTTCTGCAAATGAAATCCCAAATTGCTGGTGCACTTCTGTGACATGTAACGTTTAAAAAAATCTTAATATTATTTCACACGCCACCTTTGCTGGTGCACGTCTGTGACGTGTACCTTTTAAAAAACGTATATTCCTTCTTTATTATGGAATTTATATTTACGGCTTAAGGGGTTTTAATTTTTAAATCTTACTCGTATTTCACACACCACAGGTGTGCGCTAGCTTTGGGGCTGTATATTGTGATATCTAGATTATCTAAATTTTAAGTGATTAGAAGTTTCCACAAGAATATCACCAATATCATTCTTATGTTGAGGAGTATAATAATAACTAATAATCACTCGGATACCTGTAAAGGTATCTTCGGTTAGTATGTCCTTATTTAGATAAACATATTTATGCAAATAATTGTTAGCTATCACTTCACACTTTCTATAAAAAATACCTCCAGCACTAGCGTTATATAATGCTAACTTTTTTGCCTCAAATCTTTCAATGGGGTGTTTGGAAGTATCTGCTAAATATTTAACTGTATTATTGAGCCGAAATCGGGTCGTAGTTGTATTCAATAATGGCACCCTTAGATTAAGGATAGAATAGCCAATAATAACAGAGGTGTCTCTATTGGCTATTCTATAGATTATAAGCGGGCTAATTTTTCCATCGCATACTTCTTTTACTAAGCCTGAGTCAAGTTCCTTAAAGCCATCTGGCATAGTGAATTGTAATTTCGATTCTTCTATATTGATTTTGAACATTCGATCTATTCGTTGTGCTGTAGCATTAAAATAAAAAAAATGGATGGTAGCAATCAGGCAAAATATTTTTTTCATATTTCAGTTGTAGTATAAGGACTCTTTGCTGGTGCACGTCTGTGACGTGTACCTTTTAAAAGCCTATAATCCTTCTTTATTATGGGATTTATATTTAGGGCTTACAGGCTCTTTAATTTTTAAATCTTACTATTATTTCACGCCACAGGCGTACTAGCCTTGGTTTTAGAATAATACTTGAACCTTAAAATACAAATCTTTATAATCCATAAAATCTTCATAGGCCAATCCTAAAGAAATCCGATGTATGAGCAACTTTTGGTTTAGGCTAAAAGATTTGATTATTTCCGCTTTGTAATTTATTTGATTATCAAATATAGAAGAAGTTAATGTAGCACTGACATTTGGCTGAGAAAACCATTTAAAAGCGTATAAATGTCCTCCGATTTTTTCATAACCATTAATTAAGTAATCTAATCCAGTTCCGACACCAAAATTATTTTTCAGGTTTAAACCATATTTGATTTGATGATTTTGGAATTTATTGCTTACTCTATCTATGTCAAGTCTTCTATTTTGATAGTTATAAGCAATAAAATCAGAAAAATTCGATTTTCTGTAGAATATATTCCATTTGGATGTTTGGAAATTCAAATGATGAAACCCGCTGTTGTCAAAATTGTATTGTAAAGCAATGCCAGAATTTACTTGTGTTTTGCCAATATATGAGGCACTATAAGAAGTGTAAAACCCTAATGGTAATCTTGTTGCTCCACTATAACCCAATTCTAAAGAATTTGAGACATAACAAACATTTGTCATTCCTCCTGAATTATAACATCCATTTTTTGGCAAGTCGTTTTTAAATGTTGTATATGTTTCTTTTAGATTTAATGTGTCAGATAGTTTTTTTACAAAATTAAGAATCATTAATGCTTCTGGAATAGAGTCTTGTGCAGATGGTGTCCAATAGTTTTTTAGCCAGTATGTTTTTTTATCAGCATGTTCAATGACATAAGTTATACCGTCAAAACCCTTCTTCCAATTTTTTATCTTATTGTCAGATTGTAAATTTAAAATTTTAGATTTTAGAACAATGTTGTAAATACTTTTAGCTTGTTCGGATGATAAAGTTATTTTATTGGATAATGTTTCAGTTTTATTTCTAGTTGATTTTTTAGTATGATATATGTAATTCGTTATATAACCATCAATACTAGAACTATCTTTTGTAATTTCAATTACTTGTCCAAGATTCTGAAATCTGAAATTGAATTCATCAGAAGATTTTTCAAAATCCTTTAAATTTAAAGTTCTTTGAAATTCTTTGTCTCTTTTAAACCAAGCTGTGTCACCTTCTATTTTTTTTGTTTGAGCAAATGCTGTTTGAAAGGACAATAAGTAAAGGATTAATAGTATTTGAAGTTTCTTCATATTCTTGTGGTTATCTTCTAAAAGATTGGAACGGTCAAGGAAGAATTCCCTTTTAAAACATATAACCCTTCTTTATTATGGAATTCATATTTACGGCTCAAGGTTCTTTAATTTTTAAATCTTACTATTATTTCACACGCCACAGGTGTGCGCTAGCCTTGGGCTCAGTGAAGCTAAATCTTTCTTTTTATTTTTAGCTCTCCTTACTGGTGCACGTCTGTGAGTTCAATGTTTATCATTTTATTACTTTTAGATACTTATAAGTGTCATCCGACTTTAATAAAACATATTTGTTCCAAAATTCAGTATCGTTTAAATTATCAACTGAAAAATTCCATTCTGTTAGGGTACTTATTTGTTCTACAACTTGGCTCCCATATAAGTTGTCGGTTACTATTTTGGGTTCAAAATAAGTCCATTCAAAAACATTATTTTGGTTACCTCGTATTACAAAATAGTGGATTGTCTTTTTTCCAGCTTTGCTTGTTATCAAAGTTGGATTAATCACAATTGATTTATCTGCTGGATAGATTAAAGAATGCTCAGATATTTTATAATAAGTTTCTGGATTTTTAGACTTCAGTTTTAGATAAAACTGCGCAAATAATTCTTCTTTGGTTTTATTAAATTCGGAATTTTCCGTTTCTAACTCCTTTCGCATTTTGTTTGCAACAATTTCATATAAACCAAGATAAGGTCTGTTGTTTATTTCATCCGTCTTCCAAATAGTTTCTCCATATCTTTCCCAGTCGGGGTTTTGTTTTAGATCGAGCACTTTCTTAAATAGTTCAGTTTCCCAAAAGTCTGAGTTAAATCCTGTTGAATTTTCTTTGAAGAAATTCCATTGTTGTAGGTTACTAAAGAATTCTTGTTGACCATCAGTTAATGTCTTTGCATCAAAATATGTCACGTTGGATTTTTCATAATACCATTTGTCTTTGTACTTCAAACCTTTAACTATATATCCGTAAGTTTTTGGAATGTCATCTAAAAATCCTTCATCTTTTATGTCTTTACTTGAAATGATATTTACATTTTTATCTTTTTTATTGTCTTTCAATGTCTTGAAGTCTTGTGCGGAAACTTGCTCTAAAAAGAATGCAACAAATTTACTTTTGTCAGTACTGAATAGTGCTTGATAAACTATGTCAACATTAATATTGCTGTCTATAGGAGAAATAATACTTTTAACTAATTGCTTATCAAAAGGTTGATTGAAATAGCTATTCATTAAAACATCAAATCTTTCCCGCTGTAACTGCTTTTCTCTTTTTAATGTAGGGCTATTTGATGCTATGGTATAAATAACTTCTCCTAACGCTTGAGATAGTGCATTATTTATGGTGCAATTAATTGTTTTGTCTGCACAAGCAAATTCAAAACCAGGATTATTCCAGTCGCCAATGTATGTTTTGTCAAGAATTATAGAATTTGAAACATTGTCATAAAGTTGCACCGTAATTTTTGCGTAGTTAATTTTATTCTCTTTGTATAGTTCAATTGAAGCGAAATTTAAAACATATTGTAGTTTTTCCTTTTCGGAATGTGTTTTCAATTCGCCCAATGTGCCATTACTTTTAATGTCTTTAAGTTTTATTAATAGATTAGGGAATTTTTCAAAGAAGCGATACACCAAAAATTGTTCGGAAATAAAACTTGTTTTTTTGAAAAAATCAAGGTCTTTAGAAAACTCTATTTCACTCTTTGTGATAATTTGTATGTTCTCGGGTTGCTTCTTAAAATCGAGAGAATTAAGTGCTTGGCCCTGTTCTGAATTATTTGTATTTTTCTTTATTTCATTGTTATAGTTTGAAATTTCTTTGTCAAATGCTTTGTCGTATCTTGTCACATTTGGCGCAAGTATGAGAATTTGTGGTTCGTAAACCATCTGTCCGAAAGTTGTATTTATGGTCAGTACAAATAATATGGTCATTAAATGTTTCATCATTGTTGTATCGTTGTTTAGCTGCTTACTGGTGCACGTCTGTGACGTGTACCTTTTAAAAAAGGTATAATCCTTCTTTATTATGGAATTTATATTTCCGGCTCAAGGTTCTTTAATTTTTAAATCTTATTATTATTTCACATGCCACAGGCGTGCGTTAGCGTTGTTTTATTAATCTTGTTTTTGTCGTTTGCATAGTTAATCGTTCGCCTTTATTTGTCTTTTTATATTTCTCTGTTCTGTCAAATTCAATAGTAAAGTCTTGCATATTTAATGTTTCAAGTATGGTCTTTGCCTTTTGTCGAACATCTTGCCATTCTGAACTCGTTTCCAAAAGAAAGTCATCCCAAAAATCAAGCGATTTGTCACCACTTTGCTCTTCAAAATATTTGTCCAATTCTTTGAGTTTCTCAACTTGAGAACTTGTCAAAAGTCCACTATCTAAATACTCCTGATATTCAAGTGTAAAATAGGTATCAAAGTCAATTGCCATTTCATCACAAATTGCTCCAATGCCAATTATTTCTGCCTGTCGCTCTGCCGAACTTGAAAGAGTTACTAAGTTCTTTATGAGCTCACCAAATTTCCAATGAACTAAATTATCGTCATTTGTCAGGTCGGTGTCGCCATAATTGTTTGTTGGATCAAAGTGCATATTTTCTTTTCTAGGGTGTGTATGTAAAATGCCAGCTAACTTGTAAATATGCGCAACTTGAACACATATGCGTTTATAAACGAATATATACGTTTCATATCCGATTATTAAATATTTTCTTTTATAAGTTTTTAGTTAAAGCCTTCATTTACCAAACAAAAAAGGATGACAAGAAACTAACCTTACCATCCTTTAACTAATCTTGTTAATTCTTAAATCATTTTAAACTGCTTTTTTTCTATTAATGAAAAAGTAAACAGGAACTCCTAATAAAACAATGATCAAACCAGGCCAAGTATATTGTTGTTTATACATTAGCAGTAAAATACAAAATGAGGCACCAATTAATAAATAAACTATTGGTGTAACCGGATATAACCATGTTTTGTAAGGCCTTTCTAAATTAGGTTGCTTTATCCTTAAATAAATTACACCAAAAACAGTAATCATGTAAAACAGTACGATAACAAAAGAGATCATATCTAATAGATTACCATATTGTCCGCTTAAACATAAAACTGCAGCCCAAATTCCTTGCATCCAAAGTGATTTTTCTGGAACTCCATTTTTGTTGTTCGTAATCGCTGCTTTAAAAAACATCCCATCCTTGGCCATGGTTTGGAAAACTCTTGAGCCTGCAAGTACCAAACCGTTAATGCAACCAAATGTTGAAATCATTACTAAAACTGCCATTATTATTGTACCTATACCGCTACCGAAAATTTGCTCGGAAGCGACAACAGCAACCCTATCATTAACTGCAAAAGCAATTCCATCTCTGTTTAACGTATTGAGGTAAACAAAATTGACTAATAAATAAAGTATCATCACTGCAGAAGTACCTAAAACCATAGCACGTACTATATTTTTTTTAGGATTTTCTATTTCTCCTGAAACAAAAGTTACGTTTTCCCAAGCTACGCTAGAAAATACAGAACCTACCATTGCAGCTGCAATGCCTCCCATAATGGTCATTCCAGAAATAGATTGCCATCCAGATTTTATAAAGTTTCCAGCTGCATCTGTATTCAGATTATTAAATGCTTTCCAGCCAAGGCCCATATTCCCGCTCCAAAAATTAGTTTTCACCAAAAGGAAACCTAAAACAATTAGGCCAATTAAAGCGACGATTTTAGATCCGGTAAAAATGTTTTGTAATATTTTACCACCTTCTACACCTTTAGTATTGATATACGTTAAAAGCAGAATAACGACAATAGCCAAAATCTGTATCCAGGTAATTTTATAGCCACCACTTTGAAAAATTGGTGCAGCATCATTTAATGTTGGTATGAGATAGGCTGTAAATTTACCAAAGGCAACTCCAACAGCAGCAATAGTACCTGTTTGAATTACAGTAAACATACCCCAACCATATAGAAACCCCATCATCTTTCCAAAGATTTCTTTTAAGTAAGTGTATTGCCCACCAGCCTTCGGAAACATAGCCGAAAGTTCTCCATAAGAAATTGCAGCAGCTATTGTCATTACCCCAGTTATTATCCAAACAACAATTAACCAATATCCTGAACCTAAATTCCTCATGATATCAGCACTTACAATAAAAATACCGCTGCCAATCATTGACCCCATTACCAACATTACAGCATCAAATAGGCCTAATTTTCTCTTTACAGCACCTTCTTCTTTTTGGTTTTCCATCAATTTTTAGTTTTTTGTTTAGTTTAGTTAAGGCTAATATATAGCAAATAAAATATAAAAGGAATAGCGATGAACGAGGATAGGTTCAGATTATTACGTAAAAAGAAAAAATGTTGACAATCATTTACATAAAAATTTGGTTATTAGCTAAACACGCTTATTTTTGCAATCCATGTATTATTTTTATTTCATCTGTTTATCTAATTTTAAAACGGACAGATGGAGCTAAGGTTCACAACTAAACAAAGCAAAATATAAACTTAAACTATGAATTTTCTACAAGACAATTTAATCTATTCCATCCCTCTATTGGGCCTAATCGGTATTCTGGTTATGGCTGTGAAAAGTGCGTGGGTAAACAAACAAGATGCAGGTGATGCAAATATGCAAGAACTTGCTGGCTACATTGCCGATGGTGCAATGGCCTTTTTAAAAGCAGAATGGAAAGTGTTGAGCATTTTCGTTGCCTTTACCGCTGCTATTTTAGCGTATTCGGGTACCATTCATGAAATTAATGGTGTAGCAATGCACTCGAGCTGGATTATTGCCGTAGCCTTTATTATAGGTGCTTTTTTCTCAGCATTTGCTGGATTTATTGGCATGAAAGCCGCTACAAAAGCAAACGTTCGTACTACGCAAGCTGCAAGAACTAGTTTAAAACAAGCGTTAAAAGTAAGTTTTACTGGTGGTACCGTAATGGGACTTGGTGTTGCTGGTTTAGCTGTACTAGGTTTAGGCGGATTATTTATTGTTTTCTTACAAGTATTTCATGTGATTGCGCCAAACAGTACCGAAATGAGAACTGCCATTGAAGTTTTAACTGGTTTCTCTTTAGGTGCTGAATCTATTGCTTTATTTGCTCGTGTTGGTGGTGGTATTTATACTAAAGCTGCCGATGTTGGTGCAGATTTAGTGGGTAAAGTTGAAGCTGGTATTCCGGAAGATGATGTGCGTAACCCTGCAACTATTGCAGATAACGTGGGTGATAACGTAGGTGATGTGGCTGGTATGGGTGCCGATTTATTTGGTTCGTATGTAGCTACCATCTTAGCAACCATGGTTTTGGGACAAGAAATTGTTGTTGAAAAATTGAACGGAATATATTCAGATGGATTAGGTGGTTTCTCTCCGGTTTTATTGCCAATGGTAATTTGCGGCTTGGGAATTCTATTTTCTATTGTTGGTACTTGGTTCGTTCGCATTAAAGGCGAAGATTCTAATGTACAAACTGCGTTAAACTTAGGAAACTGGAGTTCAATTGCATTAACAGCTGTTGCTTCTTACTTTATTGTGAAATTAATGTTGCCAGCTACCTTACATTTAAGAGGTGTTGATTTTACTAGCATGGATGTGTTTTATGCCATTCTTGTTGGTTTAGTGGTGGGTACTTTAATGAGTGTGATTACCGAATACTATACTGCAATGGGCAAAGGTCCGGTTAATTCAATTATTCAACAGTCTGGTACAGGTCACGCGACAAATATTATTGGTGGTTTATCGGTAGGTATGAAATCTACAGTTGCACCAATTTTAGTATTAGCAGCGGGTATCATTTGCTCGTATTCATTTGCAGGTTTATATGGGGTTGCTATTGCAGCAGCGGGTATGATGGCAACTACAGCCATGCAGTTAGCCATCGATGCTTTCGGTCCAATTGCAGATAATGCAGGTGGTATTGCCGAAATGAGCCAATTACCTCCAGAAGTTCGTGAACGTACAGATAATTTAGATGCCGTTGGTAACACTACCGCAGCAACTGGAAAAGGGTTTGCAATTGCTTCAGCAGCATTAACTTCCTTAGCTTTATTTGCTGCCTTTGTTGGTGTGGCAGGTATTTCTGCGATTGATATTTACAAAGCTCCTGTTTTGGCTGGTTTGTTTGTGGGTGCAATGATCCCTTTCATCTTCTCAGCATTGTGTATTGCCGCGGTTGGTAAAGCAGCAATGGATATGGTACAAGAAGTTCGTCGTCAGTTCCGTGAAATTCCTGGAATTATGGAATACAAAGCGAAACCAGAATATGAAAAATGTGTAGCGATCTCTACTAAAGCTTCCATTCGTGAAATGATGTTGCCAGGGGCGATTGCCTTATTGGTTCCAATTATTGTAGGTTTTGGCTTTAAAGGTGTTTTTCCAGCAGTGAGTTCTGCCGAGATTTTAGGTGGTTTATTAGCTGGTGTAACTGTATCTGGTGTATTGATGGGTATTTTCCAATCTAATGCTGGTGGTGCTTGGGACAACGCAAAGAAATCTTTCGAGAAAGGTGTTAAGATTAATGGGGAGATGTTTTACAAAAAATCAGAACCACATAAAGCTTCTGTAACTGGTGATACTGTTGGAGATCCATTTAAAGATACTTCAGGTCCATCAATGAATATCTTGATTAAATTAATGTCTATCGTTTCTTTAGTTATTGCACCTTATATTGCTATTAGTCCTTCAAATGCACAAGGGACAGAACAAGTAAGAAAAGAAATAATTAAAATGATGAAAACTGTTGATTCTTTGGGAACAGTAAAGATAGATACCATAACAAATGAAATTGATACCGTTATCAAACGTTAATATCTTTTAAATGTTACTAAGTAAAGGGGGTTTTGGATAAAAATCCCCTTTATTTTTACATTATTTTTATTTAGGTTTGAACCTATATTTAATAAAACTGAAAACTTATAGAAACACTTTAACTAAACCTTAAACTATGAATTTTAGAAAGTCAATTGACTTACTTACAAAAGAAGCAGAAGAGAGCGGAGAAGGCACACTGAAGCGGACCCTCGGCCCCGTAAATTTAGTTGCTTTGGGTATTGGTGCTATTATTGGCGCCGGACTATTCTCTATCACAGGCTCTGCGGCAGCTAACAATGCTGGTCCTGCAATTACCATTTCATTTATTATTGCAGCTATTGGTTGTGCTTTTGCTGGCTTATGCTATGCAGAATTTGCATCGATGATACCAGTTGCTGGTAGTGCTTATACGTATTCTTATGCTACCATGGGCGAGTTTATCGCTTGGATTATTGGATGGGATTTGGTACTTGAATATGCTGTTGGTGCCGCTACGGTTGCAATTAGCTGGAGCAGGTATCTGGTCAAATTCCTCGATTACTTTAATGTACACTTACCCGCCCAGGTGGTAATGTCGCCATTTGATACTGCGGTATTGGCAGATGGAACATCAGTATCGGGTATGTTTAATTTACCTGCAGTATTTATTGTGGTATTAATGTCGTTAATCTTAATTAAAGGAACTAAAGAATCTGCAGTAATCAACGGTGTAATTGTAGCTGTTAAAGTTGTAATTGTTTTAATCTTCATCTTCTTAGGATGGAAATATATCAATGCAGATAACTATTCTCCTTACTTTATTCCTGCTGATAAACCTGGACACGAAGGGTTTTTCACTAACGGATGGGGTGGTGTAATTAGAGCTGCTGCAATTGTGTTTTTTGCTTATATCGGTTTTGATGCCGTTTCTACTGCTGCGCAGGAAGCAAAAAACCCTAAAAAAGATATGCCTATCGGTATTTTAGTCTCTCTATTTATTTGTACTATTCTATATATCTTGTTTGCTCACGTAATGACAGGTGTTGCTAACTACGATTTATTTAAAGGTCAGGATGGTATTGCTCCAGTTGCTGTTGCAATTGATAACATGGGTGTTAAAAATGCTGCAGGTCTTGTAACTCCAGCTTATCCTTGGTTAAACAAAGCAATTATCTTAGCTATTTTAGGTGGTTATGCTTCTGTAATCATGGTAATGCTAATGGGTCAATCAAGAGTATTCTTCTCTATGAGTAAAGATGGATTAATCCCTAAAGTATTCTCAAGTGTACACTCTAAATTCGGTACTCCATCAAAAAGCAATTTATTGTTTATGGTGTTTGTGAGTTTATTCGCTGCTTTCGTTCCAGCTCGTGTAGTTGGTGAAATGACAAGTATCGGTACTTTATTCGCATTTATCCTAGTATGTATTGGTGTTATGATTTTAAGAAAACGTATGCCAGATTTGCCTAGAGCATTTAAAGTTCCTTTGGTTCCACTTATCCCTATTTTAGGTGTATTGGTGTGTTTAGGTATGATGGTGTTCTTACCACTTGATACTTGGGTTCGTTTATTGGTATGGATGATTATTGGTATCAACGTGTACTTATTCTATGGTATTAAAAACAGTTTATTATCAGATAATAAAGTAACAACGCTGATTAGAAGCAATAAAGTGGTTTCTTATGTTGGTTTAGTTTTAGCTGCTTTACTAATTATCGTAGCTGTGTTACATCACCAATTATCAATACAAGCAATGGAAACTGATGCTACTGTTAAAGCAGATGTAGGTTTATACTACTTCTCTTTGGTTTTTGCTGTGGTACACGTGTTAGTATATGGATATAGAATCGCAACTGCGAAAAATATCCAAGCAAAATAATTTAATTTAATAGTATGAAAGCCTCCTCAGTTAAAACTGAGGAGGCTTTTTTTGTTTATATCTTGTCATCCAGAGCGTAGCGAAGGATCTCTCTTTCTCCCAACGCTCTGGCTTGCCTCGGCTCTTGATAGCCGAAGGATCAAGTTACTTTTTTCTTGATGAAAAAGTAACCAAAAAATCAAGGCTCTGAATCATTTCTCGGATTACGCTATCCAAACTTTTAAGGCGACAGAAAAAGGTCCGATGAAAAATCGAACTGCTTTCTGTCTTGGGTAGTGGTTATTTTAAGGTAGTGCAAAAGTTTGAATGCGTTCTCCTTCGGAATGCTTCAAGGCCAGTCCTAGTTCTTGGGAAGGATTTGTGATTTGGGAAGGGTTGTAAAGCGGTTGCGTCATTTCGACCATAGTGAAGAACTACGGAGTGCTCAGCGAAGCTGAATCTTTGTTTTTAGCTCACCGCCGCTAAGACTATCGTCATTGAGAGAAGCGCAGCGACGAAGCAATCTTTCTAATCATGAAAGATTGCTTCGCCCCGATGAAAAATCGGAGACTCGCAATGACGACAATTATAATAAAACAATTTTTATTAATCGAACTCAGATTAATATCTACACATAACTCTTACATTTGTTATAAAACCATCCCGATTATGGAACATTTACAATTCGATTTCAGTGAAATTTTATCTACCACAATGGTGCTGTTTGCCATTATTGATATTTTAGGATCTATCCCTATTGTAATTGAATTACGTAAAAAGGCCGGACATATCCAGTCTGAAAAGGCTGCTATTGTTGCCACAGCTTTAATGATTGTCTTTTTATTTGCTGGCAAAACATTATTAAGCGTAATTGGTGTCGATGTAGAATCTTTTGCTATTGCAGGTTCTTTTGTAATTTTTGCTTTAGCGATGGAAATGGTTTTAGGTTTAACCATTTTTAAAGAAGATGCACCAGAAACCGTTTCTATTGTCCCTTTAGCTTTTCCATTAATTGCTGGTGCAGGAACAATGACTACCCTGCTTTCCTTAAAAACAGAATATGCTACTCAAAATATTATTGTAGGTATTATCCTGAATATGATTTTTGTTTATTTTGTATTGAAGAATACAGATAGACTTGAAAAGCTTTTCGGTAAAACTGGATTAAACATCTTAAGAAAAGCATTTGGTATTATTCTTTTAGCTATCGCGATAAAATTATTTAGGACTAATACGGGTTTGTAGTTAAGAGCATACTATTTGAAAGATCGTCATGCCCAGCTCGACTGGGTATCGTAATGAATTAGTAGGTAAACACTAAACCTTTTCATCGCATTACGATTCCCGTTTTCACGGGAATGATGATATTATTAACCAAATACAACTTTGTAACAAACTTTAAGTAAATTATCTTTAGTTTCATAAAGTAAAATATGAGACCAACCGTAACCGCTCTAATCCTTCTATTAATTCTTGGTTGTAAAAGACAACAAGACCAAATTGAAAAATTCATATTCGATAATAGCCAGGTAAATACGAAACAGGTTCATAAATACACATTCTTTACTGATGGCAAGATTAAAATAGATAAATCTATAATCTATACTTACATGGCAGAAAAGGCTGTAGACAGTATGGTCTTCACGAAAGAATTCTTTTACAACAAGAAGGGAAAGATAGAGAGAATAATAGAACTTGAAAATGGAGATAAAGAACTTAAAGTTTATAATGCTCAGGATTCTTTAATAGGTAATTTTAAAATTAATAAAGAAAACGATACTACATTTTCCGAAAAGACATTTTATGAAAATGGAAAGAAAACAAGTCTAGATACAAGATGGCTTAGACTAAAACTTCCAGATTTTGAGAATCCAAAAAAAGAGGCGCTAAGAAGTTTCGACACATTACTTACGAGGAAAGAATTTTTATATCAGAACGACTTAATCTCTAAAACTATTGTAACCGAGCAAGGAAAATTGCAAGAAGAAGTTCTTTATTTTTATAAGGATGGGGTTCAATACAAAAAAGAAACCTACTCTTTTTTAAAAGGATTAAAATATCTTAAAGAGACAACGACCTTTAATTTGAAGAATAATAACAAATCTGATTTTGTCGCTATAAATAACGAGGGGGATACTTCAACTGTAAAAGAGACAATCAGGCAAGAAAATACTACTATTATTGCTACAAATTATAAAAGTGCAGGTATTCAAATCATTGAATATTATAATGAGAAAAATCAACTTATAGGAACAATAGATGTCAATCTAAAAGACAAAATTAAGAACATTGCATCGATTTCATATGATAACAAAGGCAATATTATAGAAGAATCAAGCTATCGACAAAGGCTGAATGACTTCCGCTAACAAGGGCTGGAATTCAATCACCACTAATTATATTGCATAGAAATTTAACATCATGATAAACAGAAATTTCACACCTTTCCCTATTTTGACAACCGAAAGGCTAACTCTTAGAGAATTATCTACTGATGACCAGCAAGATATTTTTGCGTTGCGTTCTGACGCAGAAATAAACAAATACCTTGGCAGAGCTCCAAGCAAGACAATTGAAGATGCAATAAACTTTATCAATAGTGTTAATGATAACATTAAAAATAACAACTCAATTTATTGGGCAATTAGCTTGACAAGTACAAAAACATTTGTTGGGACAATTTGCCTTTTTGACTTTTCAAACGAACAAAACAGTTGCGAAATCGGATATGAATTGATAACAAAATTTCAAGGGCAAGGAATTATGAAAGAAGCTATTGAAGCAGTCATCGACTATGCTTTTCAGACCTTGCAGTTTCAAAAAATAGTAGCGTTTACGCACAACGAAAATCAGGGTTCAACTAAACTATTGACAAAATTTAACTTTCTTCCATCAAAAGATGCAGACAAAGAAAATCCCGATCTTACTATTTTCACATTGACGAGGTAATTTCAAAATTAACTTTCTTAATTTATTAAAAGGTCGTCATGCCCAGCTCGACTGGGTATCGTAATGAATTAGCAAGTAAATACTAAACCTGTTCACCGCTTTACGATGCCCGTTTTCACGGGAATGACGAAGGAGAGCATAGAAAAATATTAACCACAGATAAAAAGGGATGCACACAGATATAAATTATCTGTGTTTATCTGTGTACATCTGTAGTTAAATTATTTAGAATTATACCAGTTTGTAACAAATATTCAGTAAATTGGTCTTATAGTTGTAATTGATTTGTAATGAACAGTTTTGAGCAATTTACGGTAATCATTGGTGCATTAGCCATTCTCTTCGAAGCCATTAGGCATTTGAAAGAGAAACTTAAACATTGGCATCACTAGCCAACCTTTTCTTGCTTGATCAATCGAGCTACAAACATACTATCTGCTTTATCGGTGTAACCTTTTATCAATTCCATTTTCTCTAGTTTCAAATCAAAATTATCGACTAGATAGTTAACTACATCTTCGTTTTCTGCTTTAAAGACAGAACAAGTCATGTAAATTAACGGTTTACCGGGTTTTAGATATTTAACTACGTTCGCAGCGATTGCTTTTTGAAGCTTTACATAGTTCTCTATTTTATACTTCTCGAAATAATACAACATTTCAGGTGTACGTCTCCACGTTCCAGAACCCGAACAAGGTGCATCTAATAAAATGCCGTCAAACTCGTAGTGGTGTAAGATCTGATCGTTATTTTGTAAAAGGTCAATTACTTTTAAATGATATTTTTTAATCCCCGATTGTAGAAAACGTTCTTGTAAATTCGATAAACTGTTTTCTCTCACATCGCTCACTAAAAGTTCTATATTAGGCTCTAAGCTATGTAGGAGTAATGATTTTCCGCCAGATGCGGCACAACAATCCCACCAATAATCGTACTTTTTAGGTTCGTAATAAGCACCTGTTTGTTGCGAAGAAAGATCTTGAATTTGATATAGCCTTAGGTCGTTAATTACTTGCTCTAACTTTGTCCCGTTAGGTAAAGCTAAAGTAGTTGAAGAAACTTCTTTATAGGAAACTTCATTCGCTTTTAGCTGATTAATTACCGCTTGAATGTGAGTTTCTTTTACTCTGATAAATAAATCTGGCTGAACAAAGAAAGCTGGATAAAAATCCTCTTTCTCAATCCCATCCGAAAGCTCAACATTAAAAGGAAAGACTTCTTCAAGCTTAAATGTTGGATAATTCTTTTTAACTAATGTTATTTTATCATTAACAGCTTTCGAAATTGATTCTTCTAGTTTCGGAAGGTATTTTGAAATGATTAAACTCGTAGTGTCATGACATAAAAAATCAGCAATTGCTAATCTTTCTAAGTTATCTAGTTTACTTAATGCTTTGCCCAGTCTAAAAAAACTGTAAATATATCGCGTTGCCCATCTCCTATCGGATGAGCCCATTTGTTTGTTTTGTTTAAAATAAGTGAACAAATACCGATGTAAAGGCAACACGCCATCATAACTTTTTAAAAGTTGTTCAAATGCCCGTACGTGATGCTCTACCTTCATATGCTATTATTCAACTGTGTTTAAGCTAAGATTTTTATACTGCACTAGCATTAAGTCTTTGTTAAAGTATCCATATTGCGAATTAAAACCAAACTCGAATGAGTTGTGCAGGCCTTTATATTTTTCCTTTGTTAAATAATCTAAGTAATCTGCCCCATGTTTAGCTAATAGTTTCCCGAAGTAAAATCCTATATCAAATCCTTTATAAGAATATTCACTTGGTTCGAAGTTAAATTGAGCACGATACTTTTTGATGAAATTAATTACCGCCGTACTTTTATAATCAATTTTATAAGATGCGCTTATAATAGTATTTAAACCTTGTAATTGATCTATATTATAGGTTTGTTTCATCCAATTTGGGTGGCCAAAAAGATTAATATCGTAGTCTGCAGTCTTTAAGTTTTTAAGCTTAAATAGTTTATCAATACTTGGTTTTACAAAAGACATCTCTGATGAGCAAATTACCACAGCATATCGTTTTCCTTTAACCATTCTGGTTTCAAAGGCATAGGCCGATGTAAATTCCTGAACAATAAATGATGGGTACTTCGCTTTAAACTGATTTCTAATTGGTGCTGCAAATTGCTCGTCAGCCGTTTTTTTAGGATTAATTAAAACTACAATTGCATTGTTACTCTGATAGTGTTCTGCAATATAATCGGCTATTTTAACTCCATGCTGATCTATATTATTTACAATGGAGATTAATTTTGGGTTGTTAAAATCACTAGGTTTTGTTGCTGCTAAAGGCGAAACGATCGCCAAATCATTTGCAATCGCATAATTCGTGATGTATTTTATCCCATCTGGAAAAACAGGACCAATAATAAGATTACTATTCTTTAGACTTCCCTTTTTAAGGAGAACCGATAACTGACTATTATCATCTCTACTATCAAATACATTCAGTTTAAAATTGAGACCTAAAGACGCAGCCGAATCTATTCCAAGCTTTACTCCTTGATAAAAATCAATAGCCATATCTGACCTATCTAGTTGAGCTTTGGTAGCCGTTTCTAAATTGATCTGGTTTAGCTTAAAAGGAATTAATACGGAAATATCAGCTTCTGTAAATCTCTTTACAGGTTTTTCTGCTTTTACAACTGGCGGTATCTCTTTAACTGGTTTAGTTACACCAGTATTCACCTTTGGTGAACAGGATGCAATTAAAACAGCACTAAAAATTAGCAGCCAAAATTTATTCCCACTCAATAGTAGCTGGCGGTTTCGAACTAATATCATATACAACTCGGTTAATTCCTTTTACTTTATTGATAATTTCATTAGAAATTTTTGCGAGCACGTTATAAGGTAAATGGCACCAATCTGCAGTCATTCCATCAACAGATTCTACTGCACGTAGGCAAATTACATTTTCGTAGGTCCGCTCATCGCCCATTACCCCAACAGATTGAACTGGAAGGAAAATAGCGCCTGCTTGCCATACTTTATCGTATAATCCGGCTTCTTTTAAATTATTAATATAAATAGCATCTGCTTCTTGCAAAATAGCTACTTTTTCTGGAGTTACATCACCTAAAATTCTAATCGCTAAACCTGGGCCAGGAAAAGGGTGACGACCTAAAATAAATCCTTCAATCCCTAATGATTTCCCTACTCTTCTTACTTCATCTTTAAACAAAGTATTTAGTGGTTCAACAATCTTCAGTTTCATAAAATCTGGCAAACCACCAACATTATGATGAGATTTAATAGTTGCCGATGGTCCTTTTACAGAAACTGATTCAATAATATCTGGATAAATTGTTCCTTGAGCTAACCAAACTACATCTTGTACTTCGTGTGCTGCATCATCAAACACTTCTATAAAAACTCTGCCAATCGCTTTGCGTTTCAATTCTGGATCTTTTACACCTGCTAACTGACTTAAAAATCTTTCTTTTGCATCAACACCTTTGATGTTTAAACCCATGTGTTTGTATTGCTCCAACACACTTTCAAACTCATCTTTTCTAAGCAATCCATTGTCTACAAAGATGCAATGCAAGTTTTTGCCAATCGCTTTATGCAATAATATCGCCGCAACACTCGAATCAACTCCGCCAGATAAACCTAAAACTACTTTATCGTTTCCTAATTTGGCTTTAAGCTCTGCAATTGTCGTTTCAACAAATGCATCTGCTGTCCAATCTTGTGAACAACCACAAATATCTACTAAGAAATTCTCTAATAATATCTTTCCATCTGTACTATGCGTAACTTCTGGGTGGAATTGAATAGCATAAGTATTAGTATCTTTTACTTGATAACCTGCTACTTTCACTTCTGATGTACTTGCAATGATTTCGAAATTATCAGGTACATTTTTAATAGTATCTCCATGGCTCATCCATACTTGAGAATCAATGTTGATGCCTTTAAATAACTTATTCGAGTTATTTACAAAGTTCAAATTTGCTCTACCATATTCTCTAGTTGATGATGCTTGAACATCTCCCCCATTTTGCTGAGCTATAAACTGAGCGCCATAACAAACTGCCAATAATGGATACGCTGCAAATAAAGATAAATCTACAAATGGTGCATCTTCTTGACGAACAGAATATGGACTACCTGATAAAATAACTCCTTTTACAGTAGAATCTAACGCAGGAATATGATTAAATGGATGGATTTCGCAGTAAACATTGAGTTCGCGAACGCGACGAGCAATAAGCTGTGTAAACTGAGAACCAAAATCGAGAATGATGATTTTTTCTAGCATGCGCAAAGGTAGGAATTAGATATGAGATGTGAGATATGAGATGTGAGATTTCTTAGAGGCAAAGCATAAGAGGCCTCCAAAAATCTAAACAACCAAAAATCTAAATATCTATTTGATGTTGCATCACCTTAACGCCAAAACGGATTAAAAAATCTACGCCTTCATCGCTTGCTAAACCTTTGTAAGCTGCATACGAATCTTTAAAGTAAACTTTCTTAATTCCTGATGATAAAATTAATCGAGCACAAGCAATACAAGGTGAAAGTGTGGTATATAATGTTGACCCTTCTATTTTAGAACCATTCTTTATGGCATACAGAATAGCATTCTCTTCGGCATGTAAAGCTAAAGAGCAACTTCCTTTACTATCTCTGGCACAACCAGTTTCTGGCCATTCTTCATCGCAGTTATGTGTACCTGCCGGCGGACCATTATAACCGATAGAAATGATACGTGTATCCTTTGTTAAAACTGCACCAACATGTGCCCGCACACAATGTGAACGGGCAGCAAGGTCTGATGCTAAATTCATGAAAATATTTTGGAAAGATGGTTTACTCACTACTACGCTCTTTTTTCAATATGAAGATTTTTTAAACCCACTTTATGTCCTGCCATAGCAAAATATAAAATGAATAAATAGCAAGGCATCATGCTAATGAAAAACGCCAGCTGAAAATCAACATGTAATTTATCTTTTAAAACACCATACACTAAAGGCCAAATTGCGCCTCCAGCAATACCCATAATCATAATTGCCGAACCTGTTTTTGTAAATTTACCCAGGCCTTTTATCCCCAATGGGAAAATAGCTGGCCACATTAACGAATTGGCTAAGCCTAATAATGCTACAAAAATAACCGAAGTATACCCATGAGTAGCAAATGCACCTATTGTAAATAACAAACCAACAATAGCACATATTTTTAATGCAGCCTGTTGGGTAATGTATTTAGGAATAGTGTAAACGCCTATAAAATAACCTACCAACATACTCGCCAAAGTAAGCGTAGTATAATACAATGGTATTGTAATCGTATCGGTTATTTTAACCGTAGTGATGTATAAATTTAAGTTAAACTCCTTAGCGTAAATACCGATAATATCGCCCGCCATTACTTCTGCTGCTACATATACAAAAATACAGAAAGCTCCCAAAAACAAATGTGGGAATTGGAAAATACTAGTTTTTGCGGTATGTGTTGCGTCATCTGCTACCACTTCTTCTTTGTCTACATCAACTTCTGGTAAGTTAGAGAAACGAATAACAATGGCAAATAACGTAAAGACAATTGCCAATGTAATGTAAGGCGTATGTACACGGTTTAATATTTCAGTTAATAACGCTTCTTTTTCGGCAACTGTAGTAGCTACATTATTTATTTTCGCTGTAATGGCTTCAGAGTTTTTCAAGAAAATAGAACCCATGATAATAGGCACAATTATACCTGCAAATTTATTACACAAACCCATGATGCTAATGCGTTTTGCAGCACTTTCTATTGGGCCAATAATACTTATATAAGGATTTGAAGCTGTTTGCAATAATGCCAACGCTGCACCTTGAATAAATATACCTGTTAAAAATAAACCATAGCTTTTAGTATCTGCCGCAGGTATAAAAATTAACGAACCTAATCCCAAAATTAATAATCCTACGATGATTCCATTTCTAAATCCTATTTTCTTCAAAATCCAAGAAGAAGGTAGGGCCAAAAAGAAATAAGCCATATAGGAAGCAAATGTTACGAAAAATGCTTCTAAATCTGTTTTTAGATTAAGTGCTAATTTTAAAAATGGAATTAATGTACTGTTTGCCCAGGTTACAAATCCAAAAATGAAGAATAGTGCTCCAATTGTCGCAATTGCTTTTAAATTGTTTTGATGCTGGTGTGTGGGTTGGCTCATTTGTGTTTAGTTTAGTTTTTGAATGGCTAAATATGCAAAATAAATATTGTTTGAAACAATATGAAGATGCATTTAAACAACTTTTAACGAATAATTGCAAATATTTTAAAGATTTCAATAAAAAACAAAAGCTCCCCTCTTTAAAAGAAGGAAGCTTTTGCAAATATTTCAATTTTAATTAGTGACCACCAGACATCTTTTCGTCAAAGCTAATTCCTTGGGCTCTTAATATTCCGCTTACTTTCCATGCGTAATAGGCTAAATAAGCAAAACACAGAATACCTACTACATAACTATATTGGATGCCAATAAAGTGGATTTGTGAAACGTAACCTTGTAACCAGCTTACAATACCACCACCCATAATCATCATAATTAAATAACTACTACCTTGACTTGTATGTTTTCCTAATCCACTTACCGCAAGTGTGAAAATACATGGCCATAAAGTACTGCAGAATAAACCAACGCTCGTAAATGCATACACACTTACCATTCCTGTTGTAAACATTCCAATTAGCAATGCCAAAATCCCAATACCAGAAAAAATCAATAACATTCTAGCAGGATTTCCTTTACTAATAAAATCTGCAATAATTAACACTAGAATAATTAAAGCATATACATAAAATGGTTGCAAATCATGACCAAATGCAGCATTAACACCTAAAAATATCGCGAAGGCTAAATAAGGAGCTATAAATCTTAAAATCTTTTGAGTACCAACATTATCTGTAAAAGCTTCAACGGCACCAGTCCATCTACCAATCATCATACTTGCCCAATATAACGAGATATAGGGTGCAATATCTTTAATGGCAAAGCCTAAATCTTTTTCCATGTAGGCAGGCAAATTACTCGCTGTTGATACTTCAACACCTACATATACAAAAATACCAATCATACCCAAAACCAATTGCGGGTATTTTAATGCTGATCCTTTTATTGTGTTATCATCTAATTTGGCTTCAATTAAAGCCGGTTTATCTGGAAGTGGAGATAATTTTAAAAAGAGTGCTACTACTAAAAAAGCTGCTCCTAAAATTAGATATGGAATTTTTACACTTTCAATGCTCACATCGTTTGTGGCGCTTGAGATTGATCCGAAAATAGCAAAACTCACAATTAAAGGTCCAATGGTAGTACCTAAATTATTAATCCCTCCTGCTAGGGTTAATCGTTGCGAACCCGTCTTAATTGGCCCTAAAGCAATAGCTAGTGGATTTGCAACAGTTTGTTGTAGTGAAAAACCTAGCGCTACGATGAATAAACCAGAAAGCATTAAAGGGAATGAACCTAAATTTGCAGCTGGATAAAATAATAATGTTCCTACTGCTGAAATGGTCAGTCCTAATGCTAAACTGTTTTTGTATCCGATTGTGTTAATTAAATCTTTTTTCATTAGTGCAGAAATACCCACGTAGATTAATGAACCTACTGTATATGCTACGTAAAATGCGATAGAAACTAATTGGCTCTCACTTTGTGATAAATCAAATGCTTTTCTAAATACAGGAATTAATATGTCATTACTGGCTGCTACGAAGCCCCAAAAAAAGAATACAGTAACTAAGGGAATGAACTGTCCCCATTTGGTTTGTGAATTTTGTTCCATACTAGGATTTAGAGTTTAAAGTAAGTCTAATTTAAATTTAGTTTGTTAAACATAAATAAAATTTATTGCTTACTAAAGTGTAATTTTTACACAGTAGACATTAGGTGCTTTTAACGAGTAATAAGACTGTTATAATTGTGCTATTGAAAAAAATTAAATGAAAAATCAAACCAAAAAATGGATAGATTTTAGCTTTAAAAGTCGCATATTAGCGTAAATAATATGTTAGGCTAATGTTTGAAGCAATTTTATTGGGCATGGGAGCTGGGCTAATTTCCTCATTCTTAACTGGTCCTGTTTTTTTTGCAATGATTAAGACCAGTATAGAAAAAGGATTCAAAGCCGGATTTTCATTAGCAATTGGTGTAATAATCAGCGATGTTCTTTTAATTGGGCTTGTACTTTATGGAAGTCAATTCTTAGTATATCAAGAAAGCTTTGATAAATATGTTGGTATCGTAGGTGGCTTGTTTTTATTTGCAGTTGGTATCTATTACCTATACTCAAAAGTCTCTATCAACTACGAAGATAATACCCTTATAAAGGTAAGCAAACGAGGTTACCTGCTTAAAGGGTTTTTGATGTGCATCCTAACACCATCTACCCTCATGTTTTGGATTATTGTGAGTGGAATTATCTCTGCCAAGTTAAACTCACTAGACGAGAAGCTATTCTGCTTTTTTATTGCCATGGCTACCCAATTAACCATAGACGGATTAAAAAGCTATTATTCTAGTAAATTACGTTATAGAATAAAAGAAGATGCACTAAAGAAATTAAATAAGATTGCTGGGGTTATCATAATTGCTTTCGCTTTCTGGCTGATGTATAAAACTTATCATCAGTTTTATTAGTCATTTATAAATACGTATCGACAGTATATAAATCAATATAATCAACCACTCTTCCTCCCCCACAATTTTCCATATTTTGTAACCTGTAATAGGTACGACCATCCTTTTTCAAGAAAATTTGTTCCCCAGTTTTCTCACATGGCTTACCGCCGTTATTGTGTTTTATATAGGTGATAATAGTGCCAATGAACTTTATATGATTTTTATCGACTCTACTAATTTTACCATCAATTTTTAGGTATTCGTTGCTGTCGTTAGTCTGTTCACCTTTAAAAGTATACCAATTGTTTTCGGTCTTAACCAATTTAGCAGACCCTGTTTTATCAAAACTTATCCACTGTAAACTAATCGGAATTTCTTGATACTTCTCTATTTTAACCTTTGGAATGTTTTTCTCGATATTCTCTTTTACGCCCTTTAAACTATCATTTACCTTATCAAGTTTAGCAACTAAGCTATCACTTGTTTTAGATATCGCGTCATCAACTTTCTTTTGACTGGAATCTGAACAAGAAAAGTTCAATAAAACCAAAATGCATATAACTATCCTTTTCATCATCAATTATTTTAATTGTTAACAGATAGAATACTTTAAAAGTTTTAATAAGCCCTCTGGTTATTTCCTTCTTTCCAGTTTACAAATGCTTTGTTTACTACTTTATTACCGCCTGGTGTAGGGTAATTGCCTGAGAAATACCAATCGCCCGTATGATTTGGGCAGGCAATATGTAAATTATCTAAAGTTTGATAAATCACTTCTACTTCTGCAACTGTTCCTTCTGGTGTGATAATTTTAGCAATCTGATCTGAAATTTCTTGTTGTTCAAATGGTCTGTAAATTTCCTTTACATGGTTTACAATTTCTTCTTTAGGCAGCAATAACGAAGCCTTACATTTCTCGTAAACTTCTTCTATAATATGCTCCATGCCGCGTTGTTTAAGCAATTGAATTGCGGCATCAAAGGCAACAAATTGTCCCATTTTAGACATGTCAATTCCGTAGCAATCTGGATAACGAATTTGCGGAGCAGAAGAAACAATAATGATTTTTTTAGGGTGTAGTCTATCAATAATCTTGATGATACTTTGCTTTAAAGTTGTACCACGAACAATCGAATCATCAACAGCCACTAAGGTATCAGTATGATTTTTTATGACGCCATATGTGGTATCATAAACGTGAGCAACCATTTCTCCTCTATCAGCATCTTGCGTAATAAAAGTGCGGAGTTTCACATCCTTAATCGCCAATTTCTCTACTCGTGGCGACATAGATAATAATTCATCTAGCTCTGCATCGTTCAGTTTTTCTTTGCGATTTAACAGGGTGTCTTTCTGAATTTCTCTTACGTGATTATGCAAACCCTCTACCATACCGTAAAACGAAACTTCGGCAGTATTAGGGATGAACGAGAATACAGTGTTTTTTAAATCTCTATTTACTGCAGATAAAACTTGAGGAATTAATAAATCGCCCAATTTTTTGCGTTCTTTATAGATATCTGCATCACTTCCTCTTGAGAAATAAATACGCTCAAATGAGCAGGCTCTTTTTTCTACAGGTTCGCGATACATTTCTTGCGTTACTGTACCGTCTTTTTTAACGATTAACGCATGTCCAGGTTCAATTTCTTTAACTTGTTTGATCTGAACATTAAATGCTGTTTGAATTGCCGGACGTTCTGATGCAGCCACTACCACTTCATCATCTGCATAATAAAACGCAGGGCGGATACCTGCTGGATCTCTCATTACAAACGCATCACCATTACCAACAATACCAGAAATGGTGTAACCACCATCCCAAGTTTTTGATGAGCGACGAAGAATGTTAGCGATATTTAAATTATCAGAGATTTTATGGGTGATGTCAATATTGTTTAGTCCTTCTTTTTTATAGGTATCGAAAAGCTCTTGATTTTCGTCATCTAAAAAGTGGCCTATTTTTTCGAGTATTGTAACTGATTCTACTTTTTCTTTTGGATGTTGACCTAACTCGTATAATTGTTCGAATAATTCATCAACATTGGTCATGTTAAAATTACCAGCGATCACCAAGTTTCTGGTCATCCAATTATTTTGACGTAAGAAAGGATGGCAATTTTCGATACTGTTTTTACCATGTGTACCGTAGCGTAAGTGGCCTAATAAAACTTCGCCTATAAAGCTTACGTTTTGTTTTAGGAACTCGGTATCTTTCATCAACTCTGGCGTTTCATTCTGAATATCTACAAATTTGTTTTGTACGTATCCAAAAATATCAGCAACTGCATTTTGAGCCATAGAACGGTAGCGACTAATGTAGCGACTACCAGGTTTCATGTCTAATTTAATGGTTGCAATACCTGCTCCGTCCTGACCACGATTGTGCTGCTTTTCCATCAATAAATACAATTTATTGAGGCCGTAAAGTGCAGTACCGTATTTTTCTTGGTAGTATGAGAGAGGTTTTAACAGACGGATAAAGGCTATTCCGCATTCGTGTTTGATCTGATCGCTCATTGATTGTAATTGAGCCGCAAATTTACCGCTTTAAAATTTTAAAACCTAACAAGAAATGTAGTGATTTTTAACATTCTGATCATCTGAATGTTAATTTATAGGTTACGGCAAAAGTGCGCTATTCATTTTCTGCGTTTTAATTTCTTCACCAAGAAATACAGAGGCATGGGCATTGAAGGTGGCAATATCTCCAGATGTGTAAAATGTCTTTTTGGAATGTTTGGCTAATTTGCTTTCTATTTCTGTATGTCTTTGTAGATAATTGGCTAGACTATTTGCAACGATTTCACCCTGTGAAAGTACTTGAATATTTTCTGGGAGTTGTTGTTCAATTTTAGGAATGAGTAGTGGATAATGCGTACAAGCTAATAAAATACAATCTATATCGGCTGATTTTTGCAGTAATTCCTGAACGTATTCTTTCACAAAGAAATCTGCTCCATCGCCTAAATGCTCTCCGTTTTCTATAATTGGCACCCACATTGGACAGCTTTGTTGGTGTACTTTTAATGTTGGAAAGAAGCGACTAATTTCTATTGGATAAGAGTTGGAGTTAATGGTTCCACGAGTTCCCATAACGCCAATGTTTTGGGTTTTAGTGAAATTCCCTATCACTTCTGCAGTTGGTCTGATAACTCCTAAAACTCTATTATTTGGGTATTTTTTAGGTAAATCTAATTGCTGAATACTTCTTAATGCTTTTGCTGAAGCGGTGTTACAGGCTAAAATAACTAATGGACACCCTTGTGCGAAAAGCCATTCTACACATTCTAATGTATATTGGTAAACGGTTTCAAAAGAGTGATCGCCATAAGGAGAACGGGCATTATCGCCAAGATAAATGTAATTGTATTGCGGTAGTTTTTGGGCAATAGATTTGAATACGGTTAATCCGCCAAAACCCGAATCGAAAACCCCAATTGATGAAACCTTATTATTCATTACAAAAAAAAGCGGAACTGAGTATTAATCTCAGTTCCGCTAAAGATATTAAATTATATCTAATTAGTTCTTTTTTGCAGGTGTTGTTGCTGGTTTTGTAGCAGCAGGAGTATTAGAAATACCTAATTTAGTTTTAACCGCAGCAGTAATATCTTCACCACCATCAAAATAAACTAAGCTATTAAATCCTTGAGATACTGATGTATCAAAAACATACGCTAAACCTTTTTCTTTAGCAACTGCGCTCATCGCGGTAGCTAATTTTTGGTTTATTGGCGGGAATAATTCGCCTTGTTTAGTTTGTACATCTGTAGTTGCTTTTGTACGAGCATCTTCAATTCTTTTACCTAGGTCTTGAATTTCTTGACCAGCAATTTGTAATTCTTTACCTACAACTTCTTTGTTAGCTTCGCTTAAAGTTTTTTCTTTGTCTTGTGCCGCTTTGTATTTAACCTGATATTCGGCTATCATTTTATCAATTTCTGCTTGTTTAGTTTTTGCTAATGTTTCTAAAGTAGCTTGTGCGGCTTTAGCTTCAGGCATGTTAGCATAAATTTCATCTGAACTTAGGTGACCCAATTTTTGTTGAGCATTCGCAACGTTTGCAGTAAGCAATAATCCAGCTGCAACAAAAAATACGTTAATTAACTTTCTCATTTTTCTATTTTACTTAATAATTGTTTTATAATTTATGTGTTCTATTTTTATTTTACAAGTGTACCAGGTTTATAACCTAATCTAGTAATAACGTCATTACTAATATCATAATTGCTACTTGCATAAATCATCATTGTAGATTCACTGCTTTTATCAAATACAAAGTCAATAATTTTGTTCTTCGCCGTTTCGCCAATTACGGTTGATACTTTATCTTGAATCGGTTTTAGCAATTTAGTACGCGTTTGAAAAAGCTCTCCTTCTGGTCCAAATTTTTGGCGTTGCAGTTCTTTAGCTTTCTTTTCTTTTTCAATAATATCATTCTCTCTGCGCTTACGCATATCATCCGTTAGTAATACCTGATCTGCTTGGTACGCTTTGTACATTTTATCAATTTCTGAAAAACTATCGTCAACTTGTTTTTGGTATTGTTGAGATAATCCGTCTAATTGATTTAAGGCAGATTTGTATTCTGGCAAATGCTTAAGGATATATTCTGTATCCACATAAGCAAACTTTTGTGCTGATGCTCCTAATCCAATTAGAAGTAAAAAGCTAGCTAATATATATTTTTTCATAGTTGATAGATACAAACTTAATTAAATCCTCCAAGTTGTTGGGCAATACTAAAGTGGAATTGACCTTTATTTGCGTCTGGAATACCAGGAATTTTATCAAATCCATATCCATAATCAATACCTAATAAACCAAATATAGGTAAGAATATTTTCGCACCAACACCAACTGAGCGTCTCACGTTAAACGGATTAAAATCGCTAAACTTATTCCATGTATTACCACCTTCTGCAAATACCGTCATAAACGCTGTTGCTTGTTGAGATGCTATCACTGGATATCTTAATTCCATTACATATTTGTTAAAAATCGGACTACCAGAGCTTTGTGCAATAGTTGGATTAGAACCTACCGGGATAACCGAGTTATTTGAATAACCACGCATTGCGATTAACTCAGAACCTTGTAAGAAATCAAATCCTTGCATACCATCTCCACCTAATTTAAAACGTTCAAATGCCGATTCACCAACTGCGCTATTGTACGTACCTAAGAAACCAAATTGTGCTTGTCCTTTAAATACTAATTTACCAATAACTGTTTCAAACCATTGTGCTTCAAACTTCCATTTGTGATATTCGGTAAACTTGTAACGTAATTTATCTGAAGCTATTTTGTAGTTCACATTATTTAATAATGAATAAGGTGGTGTAGCTTGTATTGTAAATTTAATATAAGAACCTCCTGTAGGGAAAATCTGACTTCCATTTCTTGAATCTCTTGCAATTTCTTGTGTTAAATTCAAGTTGTATGAAGTACCTGTGCTAAATAAGTAACCTGGGTAGTTATTTAAAATGTATTGATTTAAGTTCACACTGTGAACTAAAGAGAACCAGTTATCTGGCCATTTTAATTTTCTACCTAAGCTAATAGATACACCATTTAAACGAATTTTTTGGTAGGTAGCATCTCCCGCCGCTAAACCATTAGACTGTAATGATGTAAATGCACTCAATCCGAAACTGATTGGTTTTTTACCTCCAAACCAAGGTTCAGAAAATGAGAAGCTATATGATTGGTAGTATTTACCATTTGTTTGTCCACGTAAGCTTAATTTCTGACCATCACCTTTTGGTAGCGGTTTGTAGGCTTCACCATTAAATAGATTTCTTAAAGAGAAGTTGTTAAATGTTAAACCTAATGTACCAATTACACGGCCACCACCAAAACCACCTGATAATTCAATTTGATCTGAAGGTTTTTCTTCTACATGGTAAACAATATCTACTGTACCATCTGAAGGATTAGGTTTTGGAACTGGATTAGTTTTAGCTTCATCAAAGTTACCTAATGCACCAATTTCACGTACAGTTCTTACCAATTGTTCTTTAGAGAATTTTTCTCCTGGCTTGGTACGAATTTCACGTAACACAACTCTATCATTAGTGATGGTATTTCCTTCAATAGTAATTTTGTTGTTGGTATACTGCGGACCTTCATAAATACGCATTTCAACATCTACAGTATCGTTGTGTATTTTAGTTTGTACCGGATCAATGTTAAAAGTTAAGTAACCATCGTTCAAATAAACACTAGAAACGTCATCGCCATTGGCACTACCACGCAATTTCTTCTCTAATTTTTCTTCACTAAATAATTCTCCTTTTTCTATTCCTAAAACTTTTTCTAGATAAGGAGTAACATATTTTGCATTACCAACCCAAGTGATATTACCGAAATAATATTTCGGCCCTTCGTACATATCTAGCTTAATACCAATAGATTTATCATTGTATTTATAAATGCTATCTTTTAAAATGGCTGCATCTCTGTAACCCTTTTCTTGCATTTTAGCAACCAATTTTATTTTATCTTCTTCGTATTTTTCTTTATTAAATTTACCACTACCAAACACTTTATAAAAAGCTTGTTGTTTAGTCTTTTTAAGGAATTTTCTAAGCTTGGCCGATTTAAAATCTTTATTACCAGTAAACTTAATTTCGTGAACCTTTACCCTTTTACCCTTATTAATTAACACTTGTAAAACAACGCTATTCTCTTGGTTCGGATCTGGTTTAGATTTAAAATCTATCGTAGTATAAAAATATCCTTTATCTAAAAGGTATTTATTGATGATTGATTTTGTGGTGTTGTATAAGTTATCGTTAATGATGGTTTTACCAGCTTTGTCAGCTAATTTCTCACCAATATCTGTTTTTTGAGATTTGCTAATTCCAATAAACTCAAATGAACTTAAACGAGGACGTTCTACTACTTCGATATCAAAATAAACAGTATCTACATTTATTTTAGTTACAAATAGTTGCACATCATCAAACAAGCCTTGTGCCCATAAGTTTTTAATCGCATTTGAAGTTGCTTCTCCTGGCAAAACAACTCGTTCACCTTTGGTTAATTTAGAAAGTGTAATGATTACTTCTTTATCTAGGTATTGAGTTCCAGTTAAGGTTGTGCCACCAATTACATATTCTTTCGGACTAAAATAATCAATATTTAAGCCTTGAACTTTTAAGGAAGGTGCTGCAGGTGCAGTTTGTGTACGGATCTGAGCTAGTGTTGGCAAGCCAATCAATAACAAAAATATGAGTTGGTATATTCTTTTCATTTACAATCTAAAAAACGTTGCTAAGTTAATTTAAACACATGTTAAAAAGTGTTAAAAGTAAAATTAGTTCAATTGTTCACTAATTTTCCCGAAGCGACGTTCGCGTTTTTGGTAATCTACAATGGCTTCAAAAAGATCTTCTCTTCTAAAGTCTGGCCATAAAGTTTCGGTAAAATATAATTCGGTGTAAGCAATTTGCCATAATAAAAAATTACTTACTCTATGCTCTCCGCTGGTGCGAATCATTAACTCTGGGTCGGGTATTTGAGCAGTAGTTAACTGAGCGGCAAAGGTTTGTTCATTTATATCGTCTAAAGCTATTTTTTGCTCTAGCACTTGTTGTGTCAATTTTTTAGCAGCCTCAATTATTTCCCATTTTGCGCTATAACTTAGGGCTAATGTTAACGTACATTTGGTGTTTTTACTAGTTATTTCCATTACGTTAGCTAAATCATCAATACATTTTTGCGGTAATGATTTTAAATCGCCAATGGCATTTAACCTTACATTATTTTTGTTTAAAGTTTCTGCTTGTTCATTAATGGTTGAGATTAACAATTCCATTAACGCATTTACTTCATCTATCGGACGGTTCCAGTTTTCTGTAGAAAAAGCATATACTGTTAAGTATTTCACACCAATATCTACGCAACCCTCAACGATATCTTTTACAGATAATACGCCACTTTCATGACCAAAAACGCGAAATTTCCCTTGATTTTTTGCCCATCTTCCATTACCATCCATAATGATGGCAATATGCTCTGGCAAGCGTTTAATATCTATTTGTTCTTTAAATCCCATCAATGTTTTAATCGGTGCCCTAAAAAGTAAAGCATTTTTGGCTCACAAAGGTATAAGATATCCCAATACTTACAAACATGTACGTATCTCTTTTTCTTAAATCTCCTCTTTGAGTACCTGGAACACCAACACCTGCAGCTGTTGAAGCATTGTATGGCGGAAAATATCTTGAAGCGCTAGGCGAACTAGGCATAGTATTTAAATAATAATAATCTCCAACATCATCAATAAAGTCGGTAAATGTAGTTCTATAGCCTATTTCAGAAAATAAAGTTAAATAATCTGTCAATTTATATTTAACTCCCACACCATAGGGAATTGAAATAGCATATTGTTTGTAGGTTACGGGTGTACCATCCTTCTTTGCATTAGTGGCATAATCTGATAGTGTATACTTTGTATTATCATAAGTTGCCGTTGGATTAAAATAAAAGCCACCAACACCAGCAAAAACATAAGGTGTAAATTTACGTTTAGAAATAGGCGAGTAAATATCAAAAAAGTTAAGGTTTGCCAATAGGCTCACTTCGTGAATTGAGGTATTAAAATTTAAAGCACGTTCTTTAAACTGATCGTTTGAAGATTTTAAATCATCTCCTTTTATTTCGCCATAGGTATAATGTAAACCTAGTCCTAAATATGGATTGAAATTTATTCTGGCAAAAGCTCCTGCAGAAATACCACTGATTTTTAAGGGGTTATTCTGATTAAGATCTCCTAAATATCCTGCACCACCAGCATTTATGCCAATTTCTGCTCGCTGAGCAAAAACTGAACTGCTAAAAGCTAATGAGATCACGAAAATTAAGATTGCCTTTATATACCGCATTTTAGTAATTACGGGTATCTATACCCCAAAGTAATTTATTCCTTAACGTAGTAAGGTAACTTTCATTGTTAAGGCGAATAAGATTGATGTTAAACTTGGCTTTATTGATGGTAATTTTAACGGATCTATCTACAGTTTCTGTCCTCGAATCGCATGAAAGTAGAAATTTAGTACTTCTAGCCTCGATTTCGAAGGTTAGTTCAACATCATCAGGAATAATTAACGGTCTAACATTTAAATTATGTGGTGCAACTGGTGTAATTACAAAATTTTGTGCATTTGGTAATATAATTGGTCCGCCGCAGCTTAAAGAATATGCCGTAGAACCAGTTGGTGTAGCTATAATTAAACCATCTGCCCAATAAGAGTTGATAAATTCGCCATTCATAAAAGCATGAATAATCATCATTGCAGAATTATCTCTTCTATGGATGGTCATGTCATTTAATGCGAAATTTTCATCTCCAAATAAATCATTTTGAGATTGTAAATTTAAAATACTCCGTTTATCTAAAGAATATTCTCCTTTTACAAGCGCACTAATTGCATTTTTTATTTCATTTTTATTGATACTCGCTAAAAAGCCTAAACGCCCAAAGTTTATCCCAATTACTGGGATTTGAGAATCGCGAACTAAAGCCAAAGTATCTAGTAATGTACCATCACCACCTAAACTTAATAGTACATCTGCTTCATTTAGTAATTCTTTGTGGCTAGAAAAAGTATGGATGTTTGAGGGAAGATTTACCTTATTTTTTATAAAATTGTTAAATTTCAAGTAAACTAAGACTTCAACTTCATAACTCGCTAAAGCATCAAATACTTCTTGCACAAAAGGTAAAACACTATCATTAAAGTCTCTACCGTAAATCGCTATCTTCATGTAAGTTTTATACGTTTAAATAGTTCATGAAAGAATTAAATCTATCTGCCGAACCATCGTCGTTTTGCGTATTATTAAAAACAGCTTTAACTTCATAGTTATATCTTTCAAAAGATGAAATAATACCCGAAAGTTCTGTTTTATTTATTTTTAAGGTAATTTCTAATCGCGTAGAATCAGGGAAAGAGCTTACATATGATGATAAAATTTGTGCATTATCTGCCTCAACAATTTGAGCCATGTGAGCCAATGAATTATTTCTATTACTAATAGATAAAACAATAATCCCCCCTGGTTCTTTTACAGAATAGGTATCGGCCGTATATTCTAACAAATTATTGATAGAAACCACACCCAAATAGTTTTTAAGATGATCTAACACCGGCACTAATGAAAGTTGTAACTGATTAAACAATCGTATTACATCATAAATATGAGAATCGTCAAAAACAAATGGATTTATAATTGTTAAAGGTAAACTGCCAATTGGTGTATCCTGATCTCTAATTTCTATGAGCTCATCTTCAGAAACAAGCCCTAAAAATTGAGCTTCATTAACGATTGGTAAATGGTACAATTTAAACTCACTCATCCGCTCCAAAGCTTTCCGAACACTATCGGAAGTTTTTAGCGGCGGTATTACATTTGATATGAGTTCTGCTGCAAACATTATTTTAGTAAAATCCTATTTAAAAATGTATCTAAATATTCATTAAATTCTGTTGGTCTTTCCATCATTGGTGCATGCCCACATTTATCAATCCAGTTTAATTCTGAATTAGGTAAAAGTTCATGAAACTCTACTGCCACATCTGGTGGAGTTATTTTATCTTGTTTACCCCAAATTAGAGATACAGGAATGGTTATTCTCGATAATTCCTTACTCATATTGTGGCGTATGGCCGATTTAGCCAATGCTAAAATACGAATTACTCTAGAGCGGTCATTTACAGATTTAAAAACTTCATCAACTAATTCATCTGTAGCAGTTGCAGGATCATAAAACGTATATTCTACTTTTTCTTTTACATAATCACGACTTCCCCTACGTGGAAATGAACCCCCAAAAGCATTTTCATATAAGCCAGAACTTCCCGTTAATACCAATGCTTTTACAAATTCTTGATGAGCAGCTGTAAAAACCAAGCCAACATGACCACCTAAAGAATTCCCGATTAATACAACCTGACTTAATTTTTTAAATTTAAGAAAGCGGTGTACATATTTAGATAAACTTTTTACGCCAAGGGTAAGTAAAGGCAAATCATAAATTGGTAAAATTGGCACTATTACACGATAGCTTTTTTTAAAGTGATCTATCGCAGGCTCCCAATTACTCAACTCGCCCATTAGCCCATGAAGTAATACCAACGTTTCTCCTTCGCCTGCCTCAATGTACTTAAACCCGTCTTCTTCAATTACTTCGTATTTCATATATAGTCTTCTGATGTTTGGTATGTGCTACTAAGTTAATAGAGTAAAATTAAATTATGGCAATTAATCTAAATATTTTTAAGAAAAGAATTTAAAAACAGATCAGAAACTGATTATCCCAATTGTGTTTTTACAATTTCTCCAATTAATTTTCCATCGGCTTTGCCAGCTAATTCTTTATTGGCTAGGCCCATTACTTTACCCATTTCTTTAATAGATGATGCGCCTGATTCTGAGATAATTCTTGCAATTATTTTCTCAATATCAGCTTGTGCTAATTGTTGTGGCAAAAATTGACTAATCACATCAATTTCTTCTTGTTCAACAATGTATAAATCTTCGCGGCCTTGTTCTTTGTAAATAGTTGCAGATTCCTTACGTTGTTTCACTAGTTTTTGTAAAATCTTCATTTCTGCATCTTCAGAAATTTCTTCTGCATGTCCCTTTTCTGTTTTTGCTAATAACAAAGCTGCTTTAATTGCTCTTAAACCTCTAAGCTTCGCTTGATCTTTAGCCAACATGGCTTGTTTTATTTCTTGATCTATTGTTGTTGATATCATAATCGTGTTGTATGTTATGGGTTGCGAGCTACAGGTCTTGATGCCTAACTTACATCCTTATTAATTTATTTTTTAACTATTATTCTGAATCCAAACATGTTACTCGTAACATGCAACCCACAACCTAGTTAATCTCTCTTTACAGTTGTTGCGGTTGCTTGTGCAGTTGGCATAATTAACATATCGTTAATGTTTACATGTGCTGGTCTACTTACGGCAAACCAAATGGCTTCTGCAATATCTTGTGCTAGTAAGGGTTCAAAACCATCGTATACTTTTTTGGCTCTACTTTCATCACCTTTAAAACGCACTATCGAAAACTCAGTTTCTACCATACCTGGATGAATTGCCGTTACTTTTATCCCGTGAGGTAAAAGATCAATGCGCATCCCTTGATTTAAAGCTTCTACTGCATGTTTTGTGGCACAATACACATTACCATTGGCATACACTTCTTTACCAGCAATAGATCCAATATTAATAATGTGTCCTTTCTTTTGTGCTACCATCCAACTACTTACCACTTTAGAAACATATAATAAACCCTTTATGTTTGTGTCTATCATCGTATCCCAATCGTCAGTATTGCCTTTATCAATTGGATCTAAACCTTGACTTAAACCTGCGTTATTTATCAGTACATCAACATTTTTCCAGTTCGCTGGTAATGTTTCTAACACATAGTTGATATTTTCCTTATCTCTCACATCAGCTTGAATTTTTTTCACTTCTATAGCGTATTTATCCGCCAAATGATGTGCTATTTTTTCCAGCAAATGTTCTCTTCTTCCTAGTAGGATAAGGTGATAACCTTGTTGAGCGAAAAGGTGTGCGCAAGCCTCGCCAATACCTGAGCTTGCACCAGTAATTAATGCAATTTTAGCCATGTGTTATTTATTCAATGATGAACAAAGGTATAATTTTTTTGTACGGACAGCTACTCGAAAAATAAGCTGAAAGTAAAATGTCTGAGTTTGGCTTTATCTATTGGATTAGCGTATGGGGTATTATCGTGTTTTAAAATATCTTTAAACGAATACGACATTTTTACTTCGGGCGACATTTTAAACCATTCAAAATAAATATCGAAACCTAAGCCTGCTTCATAAGACAAAAAGTTTTTGCTGTTCTTTATTAATTTATCTATTGGCGCAGATGAAGCATCATTATTTTTTTTGCCCGATGCCAAATCCATTGAATATTTTAATCCGCCTAACATATAGGCTCTAAAATTCATCATCCGATCTGATTTAACTTTTAAACCTAGGGGAAGATCAATCATTGTTGCCTGTAACTTTTTTTGAATTAATGGATTTCCAGGATTATATATACCTGGCTCAACGTAGTAATAATTAACTAATCGGTCGTTAAAAACCAAAGTCGGTGTAAAACGAACATCTAAATTATTGGTAAGCCTAGTATTCACGATAAACCCAATCCCAAATCCAACAGATGTTGGAGAAGAAACAGCAGATAATGAATCGGTAACATTAGCACCTAGCTCTGTATCAAAATAAGGTTTCCTCCAATCTACCTTTTTAAGAATTTTGTACTCTGATGAGATATATTGAAAACTAAATCCCCAATTAAAATTCTCATCATCAATACCTCCACCCCAATTTTGAGCCTTAGCAAAGTTGCTTATTACTAGAAAGACTAAAATTAAGAGCGTTGATTTTTTCCTCATTTAATACCGGTATAAATAGCACTTATACCAAACGTTAAAGGGCGATGTTTGGTATTTTTATAACCAACTTTCTCCATTAAGGTTGTAAATGATTGTCCATCTGGAAAAGCAGCAACCGATTCTGGCAAATAAGTATATGCTCTGTCATCCTTAGAAAACAACTTTCCGAAAAATGGGGTAACGTATTTAAAATAGAAATTATAACCTTGTTTTACAGGAAAAGCTTTCGGCTTAGAAAATTCTAGAATTACAATTTTCCCCTCTGGTTTTAAAACACGAAGCATATCTGATAAGCCTTTTTCCAAATTTTCGTAATTTCTCACGCCAAATGCTACCGTTATCGCATCAAACGTATTATCTTCAAAATGTAAGCCTTCCGAATCTCCTAATTGCACCGAGAAAATATGACCAAGATTACGTTCTTTGATTTTCCTTTTAGCTACTTCTAACATTCCTTCCGAAATATCTACACCAATTATCTTATCAGGATGTAAAATACTAATCGATTCGAAAGCAAAATCTCCAGTTCCCGTTGCTACATCTAAAATCATTCGGGGTTGTATGGCAGATAATTCTCTTATCGCCTTGCGACGCCAAATAATATCTATACCTAATGATAAAAAGTGATTTAGGAAATCGTAAGTGCCAGAAATGTTATTGAACATTGTAGCTACTTGTTCTTTTTTAGTCGCTGTGCCTGAGTATGGAGTTACTTCTTGATTCATAATTATGTGTCAAAGATATAAATTGTAATTGAAGATGTGCGATTTGAACTGTCAACTGAAAACTATCAACTGCAAACTTTATTATTACCTTTGTGCTATGATTATAAAATCTGCCACGTTTGTTGTGAGTAATACTAAAGTTTCGGCTTTACCACTACCAGAAATGCCCGAATATGCTTTTATTGGCCGTTCTAATGTGGGCAAATCATCGCTTATTAATATGTTGGTTAATGTGCAAGGTTTAGCAAAAACATCACAAAGACCTGGAAAAACGCAATTAATTAATCATTTTCTCATAAACGAAAAATGGTACATTGTAGATTTACCTGGTTATGGTTATGCTAAAGTGAGTAAAAGTAGTAGAGAAAAATGGGAGAAATTTATCCGTAACTATTTAACTAAAAGAGAAAATCTACAATGCGTTTTCGTATTGATAGACAGCCGTTTAGATCCTCAAAAAATTGATTTAGAATTTTGTTCTTGGTTAGGCGAATGCCAAATTCCATTTGCATTAGTTTATACAAAAGCAGATAAGCAATCGGCACCAAAAACTGACCAAAATGTTGCGAAATTTAATAAAGCTTTATTGGGTTGGTTTGAAGAAGTCCCTCCATTTTTTGTAACCTCTGCAGAAAAAGCACAAGGCAGAGATAAAGTTTTAGGCTTTATTGGCGAAGTAAATGAAGATTTTGTAAAACCAATTATCGATCCGCAGTTTTATACGGCTAACAATAAAGAATAATTTATCAAAGTTTAACTAGCTTCGTCATTGCGAGAAGCGAAGCGACAAAGCAATCTTTTTTGCAGGATAGATTGCTTCGTCATTCTTCCTCGCAATGACAACATTATACTAAAATGAAAAAATACTTTTCACTCGTATTATTTGCACACTCCATATTCGCAATGCCTTTTGCCTTAATTGGTTTCTTTTTGGGCGTAACTACCACCGAAAACCCATTTAATTGGTATTTATTAGCATTGGTAATTTTATGTATGGTATTTGCCCGTAATGCGGCAATGGCATTTAATCGCTATTTAGATCGTAATATTGATGCGAAAAACCCACGTACGGTAATGCGAGATATTCCTGCTGGCAAAGTTTCTGCAAGCGAAGCACTCACTTTTGTAATTGTAAACTGCATTTTGTTTGTCATTGCAACGGCATTCATCAATCCTTTATGCCTTTATTTATCGCCAGTAGCCTTATTTGTGGTGCTTTTTTACAGTTACACTAAACGTTTTACCGCATTATGCCATTTAGTTTTAGGTTTAGGACTTTCTTTAGCTCCAATTGGAGCCTACATTGCGGTAACTGGAGCATTTAATATCGTTCCATTATTTTATTCTTTTGCCGTTTTATTTTGGGTAAGCGGGTTCGATATTATTTATGCGTTGCAAGATGAAAGTTTTGATCGCAAAGAAAATCTACATTCCATACCTGCAACACTTGGCATAAAAAATGCTTTACGTTTATCCGTTGTACTACATATTTTTTCCGCATTATGCGTGATATTACCTTTATTTTTTACAGAATTTAGTTGGGTTTATTATATCGGTATTTTATTTTTCTGTGCCATGCTAACCTATCAGCATTTGCTAGTTAAACCAACGGATATTAGCAAAGTTGATAGAGCTTTTGCAACCACAAATGGATTTGCATCTGTCATTTTTGCACTTTGCTTTTTAATTGATGCCTTTTTAAGGTCAGGATTTAAAGGATTTTAGGATAATAGCCCTAAACTTTACAACTCCCGATAGCTATCGGGATCAACATTACAAATTACAACACTATGAATAACTTAATCATACCTAAGAAAACCAGAACCTACATTCCTCAAGATTTAAAAATGGAATGGGAAAGTCTATCTCCAATTTTAGATGAATTGCTAAAAAGAGAAATCAACAGTGTGGAAGAACTGGAAAAATGGTTAAAAGATAAAAGCGAATTAGAAGCTGCGCTTGAGGAAGATTTTGCTTGGCGCTATATTAAAATGACTTGCGATACTGCTAATGAAAATTTAGTGAAAGATTTTCAGTATTTCGCAACAGAAATTGAACCTAAAATTTCGCCAGTAGCAAATGAGTTAAATAAGAAGTTTAGCGAAAGTCTATTTATAGACAAACTAGACCAAGAGAAATATTTTGTTTATATCCGAGCTGTCAAAAAAGCATTAGAATTATACCGCGAAGAAAACATTGAGCTTTTTACACAATTACAAGTAACTCAGCAAAAATATCAAGGCATTACAGGTGCCATGAGCGTCAATATAAACGATCAAGAATTTACTTTAGAACAAGCTGCCAACTTTTTAAAAGATACCGATAGAAGTGTTAGACAAAATGCTTGGGAAACCATTCAACAACGCCGTTTAGCAGATAAAGATGAGTTAAACATTTTGTTTGATGAATTAGTTGCAATGCGTCACAAAGTTGCTTTAAACGCAGGTTTTGAGAATTATCGCGATTATATGTTTCAAGCTTTAGGTCGTTTTGATTATACGCCAAAAGACTGTTACGATTTTGCAGAAGCGATTGAAAAAGAAATTGTTCCAGTTTTAAAGGAACAAGCCGAAAAGAGACAAACAGCTTTAGGTTTAGATGCATTGAAACCTTGGGATATGGAAGTAAGTACGACTGGAAAACCAATGTTAAAACCGTTTAATAATGGACAAGAACTAATTGATAAAAGCATTGCGTGTTTTGCAGCAATAAATCCATCATTAGGAGAAAAATTGACCATTATGAAAGCGAATGGGCTTTTTGATGTAGAAAGTAGAATGGGCAAAGCACCTGGCGGTTACAATTATCCTTTAGCTGAAACTGGCGCTCCATTCATTTTTATGAATTCGGCAAATTCTTTACGTGATTTAACTACAATGGTTCACGAAGGTGGGCATGCGATACATACTTTTTTAACAGCTGATTTAGAATTAAATGATTTTAAACATTGCCCATCAGAAGTTGCGGAATTAGCATCTATGAGCATGGAATTAATTTCTATGGATAATTGGGATGTTTATTTTGATAACGAAGAAGAACTTAATCGTGCTAAAAAAGAACAGTTAGCAGATGTTTTAAAAACGTTGCCATGGGTTGCAGTAATAGATCAATTTCAACATTGGATTTACACTAACCCAGAACATAATGCAGCCGACAGAGAAACTGCTTTTAAACAAATCTATACTCGTTTTGGCGCTGGTTTTGCAGATTGGACAAGCTTTGAACAACAATTTGGCAATTTGTGGCAAAAACAATTGCACTTGTTCGAAGTTCCTTTCTATTATATCGAATATGCAATTGCACAATTAGGTGCTATTGCTGTTTGGAAAAATTACAAAGAAAATCCGGAGAAAGCATTAGAACAATATTTGGCTGCGTTGGCTTTAGGCTATACCAAACCAATGAATGAAATTTACGAAACCGCAGGTATTAAATTTGATTTCAGTGCTGCTTACGTCAAAGAACTAGCCACATTTGTAAAAGAAGAATTGAATAAATTAGGATAGTCATCCAACCATATTTTTAAGAAGCCAAGCTATTCGCTTGGCTTTTTTTATGGAGTATAATTTAACTAATAGTTATTTTTTTGGATGTGTTCGTTTTACATTGCTAAAAGAATTATGCCATTATATTTATTAGCTCGAACTTAACTCGGGCTTCAGTCGCACTTTGGTCGGGTTCAATTGTCACAAGTCCGAACCAACCCCGAACTAACTCCGTCTAAAGTCCGTTTTAACAGGCATCATTTTACAATGATTTTACACCTAAAATTCAATGATGAGGGCTCAAAAATTGAATAGTTTTAAAGCTTAACTTTAAAGAAACTTAGCTGATTTTGCTTCATTCAGAATTTCTTCAGAATTAAAATCTAATTTTGCACATTCGTACAACCAAATCGAAATTTACATCTCATGCTTAAAAAAATATTCGCCACTCGTTTTAAACTACTGGCAATTGTATATCTATTTATTATTTCCGTTTCATTTTTAACAAGACTTGTTCTTTTCATCAAATCGTTTAGCCAAATAGATCCAAATCCACTTCAAATTATTGGCATCTTTTTAATTGGTTTGTTAAATGATACATTGATGAGTACATTTTTCCTTATTCCTTTTGTATTGTACTTATGGTTGGTGCCAAATAAAATCTATTTTAAAAAATGGCATCGGTTTATTTTATACGGTTTATGCCTTTTGGCATTTACTATACTCGTTTTTAATGCGGTTTCAGAATGGTTTTTTTGGGACGAATTTTCAACTCGCTATAATTTTATCGCGGTAGATTATCTTATTTACACCACCGAAGTTATTGGCAATATCTGGCAATCTTACCCAATTGTGAAGTTGATAATTGGCATTGTTGTGCTGAGTATTTTAGTGTTATTATTCACCAAAAAATACATTAAAGCAGAAGTAACTAATAGGATATCATTCAAATACAGAACTTTAATTACACTTATTTTATTGCTTTTACCCGTATTAGTTTTTCTATTTGGAAGTAATGGTGCAAAACAATTTAGTAAAAATCAATATGCATCAGAACTTTCTGGTAACGGAATGTATGATTTTGGAGCAGCCTTTATTAACAACCAATTAGATTACGATAAATTTTATAAAACTAATTCTGTGAATGCTATTTTCACTACCGTTAAAAAAGATTTCATCGCCAATAATAGTCAGTTTCAAAGCGATTCATCAACCTCAATTACTAGAACAATAACGTATCCTGGAGATCAAAAAAACTATAACCTAATTATGATTAGCGTGGAGAGTTTAAGTGGCGATTTCCTTTCCAGATTTGGCAATACCGAACACATTACTCCAAATTTAGATAGTTTAGCAAATCAGGGATTATTCTTTTCTAATCTTTTCGCCACTGGCACAAGAACCGTTCGCGGATTGGAAGCTTTGTCATTAAGTCTTCCTCCTACTCCTGGTCAATCTGAAGTGAAAAGACCAAATAATGAGGGCAGATTTTCACTAGGAAATGTGTTGAAAAGCAAAGGTTATACCACTCAATATTTATATGGTGGTTATGGGTATTTCGATAATATGAATTACTTTTTTAGCAATAATGGGTATGAAGTGATTGACCGTTCGGCCATTACAAATGAAAAAGACATCCATTACGAAAATATTTGGGGCGTGGCCGATGAAGATCTATTCACGTTAGCTGTTAAAACTTTTGACGCGAATTACAAGTTAAAAAAGCCTTTCTTTAGTCAAATAATGACGACTTCTAATCATCGTCCGTATACTTACCCAGAGGGAAGAATAGATATTCCATCACATACTGGGCGTTCTGGCGCAGTAAAATATACTGATTATGCTATTGGGAAATTCATTAACGATTGCAGAAGTAAACCTTGGTTTAACAATACCATATTTGTAATCGTAGCCGATCATTGTGCATCTAGCGCTGGCAAAACAGAATTACCCATTAAAAATTATCGCATACCCATGATTGTGTATGCGCCATCCATTATAAAACCAAGTACTTTTAATGGATTAACTTCTCAAATTGATATTCCGCCAACTTTATTAGGGATGTTAAATGTAAGTTACACTTCTAAATTTTTCGGGTTTGATATTTTTAATACACCAGCAAATCTGCGTAGAGCATTTATAAGTACGTATCAAAATTTGGGCTATTATAAAGGAAATCAATTAATTATTTTATCGCCACAGCAAAAAGTAGAAGCATTTAATGTAGACTCTACAAACTTTACAACCACACCGATAAAATCTCTTCCTGCGTTAGAAAAAGAAGCTATTTCTTATTATCAATCGGCAAGTTATTTATTACATCACCGACTTTATCAATTTAAAAAGTAACGAATACCTAACAAAACAATTTTTGGGAGAGTAGATTTAAACTTAATTTTTTAAGTTTGAGCAAACTAAACACGGAGTGCTCTTTGATTCCGCTAAAAACCATAATAAGCCAAAAACCCAAATATGTTCGACAAACTATTTAGAAAGAAATCCATTAGCAAAATTTTAGAAGATGCTGCAAAAGGATATGGAGACCACGGAGATTCATTACATAAAACCTTAGGAGTAAGAGATTTAACAGCATTTGGTATTGCTGCCATTATTGGTGCTGGTATTTTTAGTACCATAGGTAAAGCAAGTGCAGATGGCGGTCCGGCAGTTATTTTCTTATTTATTTTTACTGCAGTAGCCTGTAGTTTTGCCGCTTTTGCCTATGCAGAATTTGCCTCAATGGTTCCAGTTTCTGGTAGTGCGTACACGTATTCTTATGTAGCTTTTGGCGAGTTAGTGGCGTGGATTATTGGTTGGTCGTTAATTATGGAATATGCCATTGGTAATATCACAGTAGCTATTTCATGGTCCGATTACTTTACAGGATTACTCTCCTCCATCCGAATACCGGCATTAGGTATAGACGGTATAAATATCCCCGATTGGGCTACAATGGACTATTTAACCGCTTTTAATGGCCATAAACATGCTGACGCCTTATTAAATGCGGGTAAAAGCATGGCTAATTTAGATGATGCAACTCGTATTGCAAATCATGCTTGGACTTCCGCTCCTAAAATTGGAAACTTCCACCTAGTGGCAGATTTACCAGCATTAGGCATTATCATCTTTATTACGTGGTTAGTTTATCGCGGAATGAAAGAATCTAGAAATGCTAGTAATGCGATGGTAGTGGTAAAATTGGCCGTTATTTTATTGGTTTTAGCAGTCGGTGTTTTTTATATTGATACTAAAAATTGGAATCCTTTTGCACCAAACGGAGTTTCAGGTGTACTAAAAGGAGTTTCGGCTGTGTTTTTTGCTTACATAGGTTTCGATGCGATTTCTACTACTGCCGAAGAATGTAAAAATCCACAGCGAGATTTACCCAGAGGGATGATGTGGGCAATTATTATCTGTACGGTTTTATATGTTGCCATTGCTTTGGTATTAACGGGCATTGTAAAATCGGATACGTTGGCCGTAGGTGATCCATTGGCATTCGTGTTTGATGCTATCGACCTCAAATTAATGAGCGGTATTATTGCGGTGAGCGCAGTATTTGCCATGGCGAGTGTGTTATTGGTTTTTCAAATGGGTCAGCCACGTATTTGGATGAGCATGAGCCGCGATGGTTTATTACCTAAAAAATTCTCTAAAATACATCCAAAGTATAAAACTCCATCTTTTGCAACTATCGTGGTAGGTTTTGTAGTAGCGGTTCCATCGTTATTTATGAATTTAACTATCGTAACAGATTTATGCTCTATCGGTACTTTATTCGCCTTCGTATTGGTTTGCGCTGGTGTATTGGTGTTACAAAATAGACCAGGTGTACAAAGAGGGAAGTTCAAAATACCTTACGCAAATTCAAAATTCATTATTCCTGTTGCATTTATTGTAGTACTAGCAGTAGCATTCACAAAATATAAAGAAGAAACAACTGATTTTATCATTAACAAAACAAAAGTAAATAGCGCTGTTCCGTTTATCACTTCGTTATCTGCTCCAGAATTAGAAACTGTTAAAAAGGAAATCAGTGCAAGCCCTGTGGTATTACAAGGAAAACAGATTGATGCTGAGGCTTATTTAAATAGCCTAACACCTGCGCAGTACGATGAATTCATGACCAAATCAACCATCTCATTCGATAAGAAATACGAAAGTGGCTGGGGCTTATTTAAGCACAAAATTCCAATGTGGATTTTCTTAGTTATCTGTTTAGTCATTACGTATTATTGCGTTACTAAAAACTTATCATTAATACCTGTATTGGGCTTATTGAGCTGCTTATACATGATGTGTGAGCTAGGTATTTCTAATTGGATAGGTTTTGGAATTTGGTTGGTAGTTGGTTTGGTGGTTTACTTCGCCTATGGTTTTCACAATAGTAAATTAGGGCAGCAACAGGCTGAAGGATAGTTTAATTTCGGTCGCTGAGACCTAACCAATAGGTTTAAAATTATTATGCCACAGATGCGCAGACTGTCATCCTGAGCGTAGTCGAAGGAAATCTGCGCATCTGTGGCTTTTATTATATTAGTTAATAGAGATTCTTCGCTTCGCTCTGAATGACAAAGCTTAATTTTGATCGATTAGATGCCGACAGATAGGCCTAAGAACTATGTATCTATGTGGTTTAATCTTCAAATAAGTATCTTTGCTGGCAAGAATGAGCGACTTTAAAGTAAAAGATGACACTTCATGGCTAGACAATTTAAGAGTTATTGCCACAATAGGTGTAATATTCCTGCATGTCGCGGCCCCATTTCTATACAAATTCACTAAAATTTCTGGCTTTAATTGGTGGACTGCCAATGTTTATGATAGTTTGGTGAGATTTTGTGTTCCCGTATTTGTAATGATTACTGGAGCTTTATTACTGCCTAAAGATTACCAGTTAAATGATTATTTAAAGAAACGAGTAGCAAGAATAATCTTCCCATTTCTTTTTTGGATTGCAGTTTATTCCATTCATATTTTATTCATCCTTAAAAAAGGATTTGAATTACCAATTTTCAAAATGCTAACCATATCATCTAGTGCTTTTGGTTATAAAATAACCTACCATTTTTGGTATATCTACATGATTATTGGTATTTATTTATTCATTCCCATCATTTCAAAATGGATTAAAAATGCAAAAGAAAATGAGCTAGTTTATTTTCTTGTAATATGGCTGATAGCAGTACTAATCGCATTACCTATTTTTTCAAATTATATCCCCGATTTTAATTTAAAGTATTTCGGAGGTTTTATTGGTTACATCGTTTTAGGCTATTATTTATCAGTGAGAAATTTCGAAAATGTAAAACATATCAAAACCATTTCTCTTCTCATTTTTGCATCCGGTGTCTTATTAACCATATTTGGCACCTATTTTCTATCAACATACAATGGTCATTTTAGAATAGATCTATATACCTATTTTTCGCCAAATGTAATACTTGCAGCTGTAGGTTTGTTTCTATTTATTAAGCATACAAATAGTACAAATTCGACATTAAAAGCAATTAGAAAATTTCTTAATAAGCATAGCTTCGGCATCTATTTTATCCATATGCTAGTGCTTTACTACTTAAATAAATATGGTTTAAATGGTGCTGTTTTTGGCCCAGTATTCGGCATTCCGATTACCACTATAGCTTGCCTTGCTATTTCTAGTCTACTTATTTTTCTTTTAAAGAAACTGGGATTAGAAAAAGTGGTTGGTTAGCTTTAAATTATTAAGCCACAGATACGCAGATTTCCTTCGACTACGCTCAGGATGACAATCTGCATATCTGCGGCTTTCTTTATAAAGATTAATAGAGATTCTTCGCTGCGCTCTGAATGACAAGTGCGCTCTGAATGACAAGATTTTCGCCTACCTAAAGACTTAATTTTCTTAATTCCTTAATGTTAAAAACCGTGTTAACCTAAACAGCCAATCTATTCAATTCTATATCATCAGGTGTAACAAAAATTAACGGAACGGTTTCAACATCTACATAACTTGAATCTAAACCAAAACCACTCACTTCTGATAAACTAAAGTGCTTTAAAAGAAAGTAATAATCCATTATTGAACGTTCATAGAAACTTAATTTTGCAAATTTAGAAAGTTGTTTTTCTAATAGTACGAAACGAAAATCTCCAGCTATTTTATGTTTATTTAAAGACGAATATTGACTTGTAATATCTACTTCCCCATTTTTCACCAATTCTTCAACTACTTTACGATATAAAAGATTTACTCTTTGCTCTACCCTAAAACCTAACTTAAAATCTATACGTATCAATTTACCAGGAATTAAAAATTCTACCTTGTAATCTCTCGTATAGGGCTCGTCTACTACATCAACGTGTACCAACCAATACACATCGGCACGTTTAGGTTCCTTTTGTATAATCGAATATATAATTTTCGATTCGATCTCTGTTTTAAAGTTAGCACTGGTTAAATACACCAATTGCGATGAATATTTAGGCACAGAAATATCATCACTTAACTCGCTAATAATTTGAAAATAGTCTTCAATCTCTACATATTTAACAAACCGATTTTTAATTTTTCTGGCCACATACCAACTCCACATTACTGTAAATAAGCAGGAACCGATTAATACAGTTAACCAACCGCCTTCCATAAATTTATGAAGATTACTTACTAAAAAGGTGCCTTCAATAATCACATAAACCGTAATAAATATGGCGATAATGTATTTGGGAAACCGCTTGATTTTTAAATAATAACTTACCAAAATAGTAGTCATTAACATTGCAATAGTAATAGATAAACCATAGGCTGCATCCATCTTTTCTGATTTTTCCCAAAACCATACAATACTGCAACATCCAATCCATAACATCAAATTGATAGATGGCACATATAATTGCCCCTTTGAAGTAGTTGGATAAACGATACGGATTTTTGGCCAAAGGTTAAGTCTAACTGCCTCGGCAATTAAGGTAAACGAACCGCTAATTAATGCCTGACTAGCAATAACCGCCGCCATAGTAGCCAAAATAACCATTGCAATTTGATACTGCTCAGGTACAATTTGAAAAAACGGGTTCATTTTTGCGCCAGGAATATAATTATTTGCGTTTTGCAATATCCATACACCTTGTCCCAAATAATTAAGAATTAGGGTAAGTTTAACAAAAATCCAACTAATTCTAATGTTATTTCGACCGCAATGTCCCAAATCAGAATATAAAGCCTCGGCCCCAGTAGTACATAGAAAAACACCACCAAGTATAATAAACGCAATATTATTGTTAATTAATAGATGAATAGCATAATAAGGATTTAAGGCTTTCAGAATACTGAAGTCTTTAATGATAAATGAAATACCAACAATACCCAAAACTGCAAACCACACAAACATTACGGGACCAAAAAGCTTACCCACTAGGTTAGTGCCAAACTGTTGGATGATAAAAAGGATACTCAAAATGGCAATTACTACATATACCACCGGAATATGGGAAAACTTATTCGTTAATCCCTCAATAGCAGATGTTACAGTAATACTTGGGGTAATAATACCATCGGCCAATAACGCACAACCACCAACAATGGCAGGAATAACTAGCCATTTAGCCTTTTTACGCACCAGCGAGAAAAGTGAAAATATACCACCTTCACCCTTATTATCGGCTCTTAGCGTAATAATTACATACTTAATAGTAGTTTGTAAGGTTAAAGTCCAAATGATACAAGAAAGTACTCCTAATACAATATCTGCTGTAACTAGTTGCTTATCTCCTAAAATTGTCTTGAATATTGCATTTAAGGTATACAAAGGCGATGTACCAATATCTCCAAAAACAATCCCTAAACTGATTAGAACCCCACCGGCTGTGAGCGCATTAACGTTTTTATGATTTGACACTGCTATAAAATTTGACTGCAAAATTACTTAAATAAATAATATTAAAGTCATTAATATTTACATCATCACATGAAGCCGAAATAAGTAAAATTCAACCAAAAACAACTGTTGTTAAATAGTGTTAAATATTGTTTTAATACGCAAAATGTTTGATTTCTTTGCTTTATTATTTATATTTTTGCCAAGAGTAAAGGATGATTTCAAAGCCAAAAATAACGTTCTCATGGAGTTTACTATGCACAATTTGCATGGTGGTTTTGATGGGTTCTTCTGTTTTTGCGCAAAAAATTGACACTTCTAAAATCTCTATTAAACCTAAGGCAAAAGTAGTTAGTCGAGTTCCTCAAATAAAAGCAAACATCCAGCCTTACAAACCTAATACAATAGGCTACAACTCATCTAGCACTACATTATCTAGCCCTACGCTTACAAAACGCGGGAAAGTTTTAACGGTTTTAAAAGTTTATCCTAATCCTGTAAACGAGCAAATTAATATCAGCCTACGCCTAGATAGAGAAACCACACTTTCTATAAAAATAACAGATTTATTGAGTAATGATGTGGTTACCTTAGCCAACGAACGTACGCCAGCTGGTGAGCAAACCAAAACCTATACTATTCCAAATAAATTAAATCCTGGTATTTATTTTTTAAGGATATTGGCAAACGGCGAATCGATTGTAAAGAAGATTTCTGTATTATAAATTCCCCCATTTCTTTTCTATTTTTGCTATATGAAGATAATTGCAATTGGTCGCAACTATGCTGCGCATGCTAAAGAATTGAACAATGCTGTTCCAACAAAACCTATTATATTTTTAAAACCAGATACCGCTGTTTTAAAAGACAATAAACCTTTTTACATTCCCGATTTCTCATCAGATATTCATTACGAACTAGAAGTAGTTTTAAAAATTTGTAAAGAAGGAAAGCATATTTCCGAAAAATTCGCATCCAATTATTATGATGAAGTTGGACTAGGTATAGATTTTACAGCTAGAGATATTCAAAGCGAACATAAAGCAAAAGGTTTACCTTGGGAACTGGCTAAATCTTTCGATAATTCTGCTGCGATAAGCAATTTCTTACCAAAAGCAGAGTTTTCGGACATGTATCAATTGCAATTTGAATTGCAAATAAATAAAGAAACTCGTCAAAATGGGCATACTTCCAACCTCCTATTTTCGTTTGAAGAAATAATAGCTTTTGTTTCTCAATATATCACCTTAAAAAAAGGCGATTTAATTTTTACTGGTACGCCAGAAGGTGTTGGCCAAGTAAAGCAAGGTGATCAATTAGAAGCCTGGTTAGAAGGCAAACAATTGCTCAATTTCAACATAAAATAATCAACATGTATCGACCGAAAAACTATTCATATACATTAAAATACTCATCTTTATTTTTTTTACTCTTTTTAGCCATCAAGGCGGATGCCCAACAAATTTTTAGCAATACTATTTATCCGCTTACAGATTTTAGACAGCCTTTAGATATTGCGCCACCAGCATTGGCAGGTTCTTTTGGCGAGTTAAGAGCAAATCACTTTCACTCTGGAACTGATTTTAGAACAAATCAAAGAATTGGTTATCCGGTTTACGCAACTGCGGATGGCTATATTTCACGTTTACGTGTACAAAATAGTGGATTTGGATTGGCTTTATATATTAATCATCCTAATGGTTTCACTTCTGTTTATGGGCATTTATCTCGGTTTAGCCCTAAAATTGCACAACAAGTAAAAAGTATCCAATACAAAAATAAATCCTACGAAATAGACGAGTTTCCTAATGCCGATTTAATTCCTGTGCGCAAGGGAGAAGTGATTGCTTATTCGGGCAATACTGGAAGTTCTGGTGGTCCGCATTTACATTTTGAGTTGAGAGATACTAAAACCGAATTAACCATAAATCCTCAATTATTGGGCATTGAAATTCCTGATAATATTCCGCCAGTTATTTATTCGATGTATGTTTATCGCCTAAATAGCAAACCTTTTAATGAATTTACGCCTAAACAATACTTTCAAGTTGTTGGTGCTAACGGAAAATACAACTTAAATAAGGTAAAAACTATTAATTTAAGTGGGGAAGTTGGTTTTGGTATCATAACTACTGATAAACATAATGGACTTTCGGGTACAAACGGCGTTTATTCTATAGAATTGGAAGTAGATGGAAAAACTATTTTTACATCAGCTTTAGAAAAATTTAGTTTTGAAAACAGCAAGGCCATCAATTCTCATATAGATTATCCTGCATTTATCACACTTAAACGTAGCATTCAAAAAAGTTTTGTAGATCCAGGCAATCCCTTGCAGATTTACAGCAATTTGGTTAATCGTGGTCGTATTACCTTTAATGATGATAAATTACACGAAGTAAACTACATCATTACCGATTCTAAAGGCAACAAAAGCACACTTTTATTTAATGTAAAAGCCGATGCAAAAGCAATCATCAATACGCCTACTCCGTCTGCTGGCATTCCGTTTAGTTATGCAAAAGTAAATGAATATAATAGCGATGACATCAAAGTAATTTTACCAAAGGGAACTTTATACAATGATCTTAATTTCACTTACAAAAAATTACCAAAGCCTCAGCATAATGCATTTTCGGCAATTCATCAAATTCAAAATAATTTAACGCCGTTACACATTGGTTTCGAACTTTGGATTAAAGCAGATAGCAGTTTAGCAAAATATCAAAACAAGGCGTTACTAGTAAATACCAATCGTTCATCGCAAGGTGGATATTTCGAAAACGGTTATGTGAAAGCAATGCCAAGAAATTTCGGCAGTTTTTTCATCGCTATTGATACAATTGCGCCAACTATAGTTCCTGTAAACATCGCCAATGGTAAAAATATGGCGGGGATAAGTAAAATGAGTTTTAGAATTAGCGATGGACTTTCTGGAATTAAGAGTTTTAATGGCTACATTGATGGCAAATGGATTTTAATGGAGTTTGATGCAAAAACAGCAAACTTATGGCATAATTTTGATGAGCGAACTTCAACAGGAAAACATACATTTGAGTTAATTGTTGTTGACATGAAAGAAAATGTTAAACGATATGCCATCGATTTTTATAGATAAATAAAATAATTATGAGCACACTTAAGGCAGGCGATAAAGCGCCAACATTCACTTCAAAAGATCAAAATGGAAATACTGTTTCTTTAGATCAGTTTAAAGGCAAAAAAGTGGTTTTATATTTTTATCCAAAGGATGATACCCCAGGTTGCACCACCGAAGCTTGCAATTTTCGCGACAATTACCAAGGTTTAAAAGCTAAAGGAATTGAAGTTTTGGGTGTAAGTATAGATGATGAAAAATCACATCAAAAATTCATTACTAAACATAGTTTACCCTTCACACTTTTGGCAGATACTGATAAAGCAATTGTAGAGGCCTACGGCGTTTGGGGCGAAAAAAACATGTATGGCAAAAAATATATGGGTACCATTCGCACTACTTTTATTATAGATGAAGAAGGAAAAATTGCTCATATTATTTCTAAAGTAGACACCAAAAGTCCAACAGCACAAGTTTTAGATTTACTTAAATAGAATTTTAGTATATAAACAGTTTATTTTCGCTTAAACCTTATTCATAAATACATTACCTTTGGAAGGTAACAACAACACTTTATTTTAATGAAACATACAATTAGTGAATTAGAAGACATTGCCTCACAAGTTAGAAGAGATTGTTTGAGAATGGTTCATGCCGTTCAATCGGGTCACCCTGGTGCATCTTTAGGTTGCGCAGATTTCTTTACGGCTTTATATTTTGAAGTATTAAACCACAATCCTAAGTTTTCAATGGCTGGAGTTGGGGAAGATTTATTTTTCCTTTCAAACGGGCATATTTCGCCGGTTTGGTATAGCGTTTTAGCAAGATCTGGTTACTTTAAAGTTAGTGAATTAGCTACTTTCAGAAAATTAGATTCAAGATTACAAGGTCACCCTACTACTCATGAAGGTTTGCCAGGAATTCGTATTGCATCTGGATCATTAGGACAAGGTTTATCTGTTGCTATTGGTGCTGCTTTAGGCAAAAAACTTGATGGCGATAAAGGATTAGTTTATACCTTAATGGGCGATGGCGAGTTGCAAGAAGGTCAAAATTGGGAAGCATTAATGTTTGCTCCTTTTCACAAGGTGGATAATTTAATTGCGAGTGTAGATTACAACGGGCAACAAATTGATGGTCCAACTGAAAAAGTACTTTCATTAGAAAATCTTCAAGCAAAATTTGAGGCTTTTGGTTGGCATGTAATTACTTCAGACGGTAATGATATGGATGGAATTGTAAAATCATTGCATTATGCAAAATCATTAACTGGAAAAGGGAAACCAATTTTAAACTTAATGAGCACTCAAATGGGTTATGGCGTTGATTTTATGGTTGGAACCCACAAATGGCATGGTTCAGCACCAAGTGATGCGCAATTAGAAGTAGCATTAGGTCAACTTAAAGAAACAGCTGGGGATTATTAAACTAGATTTGAGACATTAGATATTAGATTTGAGTTTTCCTCTCACAATCTCCTATCTCAAATCTCACTTCTCATATCTAAATTAGAATGAAAAAATATACATATACAGAAAAGAAAGATACACGTTCGGGTTTTGGAGCTGGATTACATGAAGCAGGTAAACGCAATGAAAATGTGGTGGCCCTTTGTGCTGATTTAGTTGGCTCTTTAAAAATGGATGCTTTCATTAAAGATTTTCCAGAAAGATTTGTGCAAGTTGGTATTGCAGAAGCAAACATGATGGGTATTGCTGCAGGTTTAACCATTAATGGAAAAATTCCTTTTACAGGTACTTTTGCTAACTTCTCTACTGGTCGTGTTTACGATCAAATTCGTCAATCAATAGCTTATTCAGGTAAAAATGTAAAAATTTGTGCATCACACGCAGGTTTAACATTAGGAGAAGACGGAGCAACTCACCAAATTTTAGAAGATATAGGTTTGATGAAAATGTTGCCAGGCATGGTGGTAATTAATCCTTGCGATTATAACCAAACAAAAGCAGCAACATTGGCTATTATGGATTATGAAGGACCAGTTTATTTACGTTTTGGTCGTCCGGTTATTCCTGTGTTTACACCAGAAGATCAAAAATTTGAAATTGGTAAAGCTTGGATGGTAAACGAAGGAAAAGATGTAACCATCGTAGCAACTGGCCACATGGTTTGGAGAGCAATTGAAGCTGGCGAAAAATTAGCAGAACTAGGAATTGATGCGGAGATTATAAATATCCATACGATTAAACCTTTAGATGATGAGGCAATACTTAAATCTGTTAAAAAAACAGGCTGTATTGTAACCTGCGAAGAGCACAATAAATTTGGCGGACTAGGTGAAAGCGTTGCTCGTTTGTTAACTACAGAATATTTGGCACCACAAGAATTTGTGGCAGTAAATGATAGCTTCGGCGAAAGCGCTACTCCAGATCAGTTAATGACTAAATACAAATTAGATCCATCTGATATTGTTGCTGCAGTTCAAAAAGTAATGAAAAGAAAAAAATAAATTTGAGACATTAGATATGAGATTTGAGGCATGGTGTCTATGTAAATCTCATATCTAAATTCTCACATCTCACATCTAAAAAATAAATGAAACAAGTTGAAGATGCTGAAATATTGCAAAAATTTAGTGTAGAAAAAACACGAAATGAAGCCTTCAACTTGCTTTTAACTAAATATCAACAAAAAATATATTGGCACATCCGTAGATTAGTTATTGATCACGATGATACGGATGATTTAGTGCAAGAAACCTTTGTTAAGGTTTGGAAAAATCTAGCCAATTTCAGAAGCGACTCGCAGCTTTACACTTGGATTTATAGAATTGCCACTAACGAATCCATCACATTCTTGAATAAGAAAAAACTGAAGAACAATATTTCATTAGATGATGTAAGTGGAGAATTGGCCGAAAGCCTTACCGCTTCGTCTTATTTTGATGGAGATAGAGCACAGCGAAAACTTCAAGAGGCGGTTTTAACCTTACCAGAAAAGCAACGAATTATTTTTAACATGAAGTACTTCGATGATATGAAATACGATGAAATTTCAGAGGTTTTAGGTACAAGCGTAGGTGCGTTAAAAGCCTCATTTCATATCGCAGTAAAAAAAATAGAAAGTATTTTACTAAATGAGGATTAAGTATTAAACCTTTTACATTAAAATCTATCAATAGTTACATAATGAATAAGAGAGACGAAAATATGGAATGGGAAATGGAAGCACCGCACTTAGCGAGCTTGCCAAGAACTACGCCATATTGTGTACCAGATAACTATTTCAACGATTTAACAACACGTATTAATCAGTCTGTTTTTGTAGATGGATTGATGCAAAAGGAAAATCAAGGTTTTACTATTCCTCAAAACTATTTTGAAGATTTAGGTACGCAAATAGAAAATCGTATTGCTTTAGATCAACTTAAAACTTTGGTTCAAAACGATGGATTTAAAACTCCAGCAAACTATTTTGATAAATTACAATCCGATATTTTAAGCAAAACTTCAGGCACAGTTCAAAAAACAAAAGTTGTTCGCCTGTGGCATACAGATTTTATGAAATATGCTTCTGCTGCTTGCTTTATTTTGCTAACTGCATCAGGTTTATACTTTAACCAGCAAAACACACTAAAAGAAACTCGTACTGCCGAATTAGCAAGCGAGCAAATGTTATATGATATTGACGAAAGTGTAATTATTGATCATATACAAGAAAGCCAAGCGGCTACCACAACTTCTGCCTCAGATACAGAAATGGAAAACTACATTTTAAATCATTTCTCATCAAGTGATTTATCGAATAACTTATAAAATTTAGAGATGAAAAACTTAATTATTGCACTATTTATTTTATTACCAGGTTTAGCTTTTGCACAAGGGCCAAGAATGGATGATGAAAAAATGGAAGCTTACAAAGTAACATGGCTAACTACAAAACTTGATCTTTCTGCAGATGAAGCCAAAACATTTTGGCCTATTTATAACGATTTTACTAGAGAACAAAACGCATTGCGAAAAGAACGTATGCAGAAAATGATAAGTTTTAGAAAAATTAAAGAGATTGATGATTTAACAGATGTTCAAATTCAAGCGCTAATTGTTAATGATTTTGACTTTAAACAAAGAGAACTTAACATAGAGAAGAAATACTACAATAAGTTTAAATCAAATTTGCCTATTAAAATTGTAGGGAAATTTTATAGAGCACAAGAGGCATTTAAAAAAGAATTACTTAACCGTTATAGAGGCGGTCAACCAAAACAATAATAATTAATTATTTTTTAGAAAATCCTGTATGTACAAACGTATGGGATTTTTTATTTTAACGTGAATTCGGATTGAGCATTTCGCTATTTTTAACTAACTCAAGCCTAAGCACTATCTCTTCGTAAACCGAAAATCGACCTTGTCCAGTGCGGAATGCACCAATTATCCTTAGCAGAAACTTTAATAGCGCTGGGCGCAGTCGTGGATTTCTTTGCATACTTTTTTCATCTACAGGAAAAAAGTTTGTCCGCGAAGCGACAGAATCATAAATATATCTCAGAAATCAATGCCTTTTAAACCGCAATCATTGTATTTGCTATTTAAAGACTATTATTTATCCCGAACTTATGTTATTTTACATTATTCTGCTCGGATAAAATAATTAAGATTTCAAAAAAGCTTAATTTGCACTATGCAAACACAACGTCAGTTATTTTTAAAACATAACGCTCAAACCTCTGAAACCCCACTTCTATTAGAGTTTGTAAAAGCAAAAGGCATTTACATGTATGATCAATCTGGTAAAAAATACATGGATTTAATTGCAGGCATTGGCGTTAGTAATGTTGGACATTGTCATCCCTCAGTTGTGGAAGCAGTAAAAAAACAAGCAGAAACATACATGCATTTAATGGTGTATGGCGAGTTTGTACAAAGCCCTCAAGTTGATTTTGCAAAAGCCTTAGCATCGGTTTTGCCAGAAAATTTAAATTGCACTTACTTTGTAAATTCTGGAGCAGAAGCCGTTGAAGGAGCAATGAAATTGGCGAAAAGATATACCAATCGTACCGAATTAATAGCCTGTAAAAATAGCTATCACGGCAGTACACAAGGTGCTTTGAGTTTAATGGGGAATGAAGAATTTAAGCAAGCTTATCGTCCGTTATTGCCAGATATTAAGTTTATAGAGTTTAATTATTTACCCGATTTAGAAAAAATAACCACTAAAACTGCCGCGATTTTTATAGAAACCATGCAGGGCGAAGCAGGCATTAGAATTCCAGATGCAAATTACATAAAAGCCTTACGAAAGAAATGTACAGCAACTGGAACACTTTTAGTTTTTGATGAAATTCAGTGTGGATTTGGTCGTACTGGAAAGATGTTTGGTTTTGAACATTTTGATATTGTTCCTGATGTTTTATTATTGGCAAAAGGCATTGGCGGGGGAATGCCCATCGGCGCCTTCATCTCTTCTTCACAAATAATGTCGGTATTTACAAATAATCCAATTTTAGGTCACATCACTACTTTTGGTGGGCATCCTGTTAGTTGTGCAGCCGGATTAGCCACCTTAGAAACCATACTAGCTGAAGATTTAATTACTGAAGTGGAACAAAAAGGAGAATTATTTAAATCACTGTTAAAACATCCTGCAATTGCAGAAATTAGAGGAAAAGGATTAATGTTAGCCGTTGAATTTGACAGTTACGAAACCAATAAAAAAATTATCGATGGCTGTATTGAAGATGGCATAATTACCGATTGGTTCTTACATTGCAGTAATTCCATGCGTATTGCTCCACCCCTAATTATCACCGAAGATGAAATTAGGGAAGCTTGCAACATCATATTAAAAAATGTAAATTCAGTTTGCAATTAACTATTTGCATAATCCTAATGAACAATTGAACTAATGAACCCTAAATTAAATGAACGTATTAATAGTTGAAGATGAAAAAGGCTTAGCACTAGAAATGGATGAATTTTTAAGTAGAGAAGGATATATTGTTGAGCATGCTTGGAAAAAATCATCTGCCGAAGAAAAGATTTTCGTTAATAATTACGATTTCATTCTCCTAGATTTAGGTTTGCCAGATGGCGATGGATTTGAAGTACTTAAACAGTTAAAAAATCTAAAAGATCGCGATGATGCTGTAATTATCTTAACAGCTCGAAGTGCGGTTGATGACCGAATTAAAGGTTTAGATAGCGGAGCGGATGATTATTTAGCAAAACCTTTTTCATTAAATGAATTATTGGCTAGGATGCATGCCATTATTCGTCGCAAACATAAATTAGAGAAAAACGAAGTTAAAATACACGATTTCGTATTAGATATTCAAAACCATACTGTTTCATTTCAAGACGAAAGAGTTCCTTTAACAAAAAAAGAATATGAGATTTTTAATTATCTAGTTTTGAATAAAAATAGAGTAGTTTCTAGAATGAGTTTAACAGAACACGTTTGGGGAGATATTTTAGAAGTAAACTCTGATTCTAACTTTGTAGATGTGCATGTAAAAAATCTTCGCAAAAAACTAACACAATGCACCAAAACCGATTGGTTTGAAACCGTTCGTAGCATTGGTTATCGAATTAACTATTAACCAATGAACCTCCAGGCAAAATTTGCTTTATACAATGCCATCACTAAAATAGCCATCATTTTAGTGTTGGGAGCTATCATTTTGCTTTCCTTAGAAACCATTTCATCGCATCATTTAGATGGTCGATTAACTAAAAAAAGATTAACAGTAATTGAAAACTTAAGTGATAATGAAATAGACAGTTTATTAAGCAATCAACATTCATTTACAGATTACAATATTTTAAAAGATGAATTTATCGTCTTAAATGCAATTCCAAATGTGGGTAAAATTGATACGAGTATTACTTTTACAACCGAGCGAAGGGAAATTGAGGGCGATATAGAAATTTACCGAATCCTTAACGATCAATTCGAGTACAATAACAAACGGTATAAATTGGAGTTAGGCGAAACCATGACAGCTATGGAATCTGTAAAAACCACCATTCGCTTTTACATGTTAATCGTACTAATTGGCTCTTTATTAGTTACGCTCATTACAGATTACGCTTTTACCAATCTTATTTTAAAACCATTTTACAAAATAATCGATCAAAAGCTAAACAAAGTAAACGACCCCACTTCGTATAATTACGAAAACATTCCTACTAATACTACAGATTTTAAGATATTAGACAATAGTATTAATTCGCTCATGCGAAAAATTGCAAATTTATTTTTGTTAGAAAAACAGTTTATTGCCAATGTTTCTCACGAATTACTTACCCCTATTTCTATTTTAAGTGGTCGTTTAGAAAACATTTTGACTGCCGAAAACCTACCTATCGAACACGAAAACAAAATTTTAGCCTCCTTAAAAACCTTAAATCGCTTAAAAGTAATTATCAATAGTTTGTTATTAATTTCTAAAGTAGAAAACGAACAATACATTAAAAAAGATCAAGTTTCAATCCAACAAGAGTTAATAGATATTTACGAAGATTTAGAAGATCGCATTACCGATAAAGAAATCGTATATAAAAACGCAGTTAAAGAGCATTTTACCTTCACAGGAAATAAAGCGTTAATTCATACTTTATTAATTAACATTATTAACAATGCCACAAAATATAATGTAAATAACGGTTCAATCACTATACACGATGAACTAACGCTCACAAAATATATTCTAACTATTAAAGACAGCGGAATAGGGATGGAAAAAGAGAGCGTAGCCAATGCTTTTAATAGATTTGAACGCGAAAATAGCGATAATGAAGAAGGATTTGGATTAGGCTTGGCAATTGTAAATAGCATTGCAAAATTTCACCAATTAAACATCTTTATTCAGTCCGAAAAAGACAAAGGAACCACCGTTACCATAGAATTCCCAATTAGTTAATCTCTAACTTAAAACGCTCGTCATGCTCAGCTCGACTGGGCATCGTAATGCGATGGGTTTCCTAACCCTAATTAACACCTTCGTCATTGCGAGTCTCCAATTTTTCATCGGGACGAAGCAATCTTTCATGCAAAAAAAGACTGCTCCTACCTCCCAATAACAAAACAAAAATAAATGTCTTTTATTAATTGAACTCACGCCACAAACTTCATAAAATCTTCATAATTGAACGGCATCTTTGAGTAACAAAACATCAGAAGCGATTTCCGTTTTGTTATCTAATAAAACTCATCAATAGTTTTTTAGTTTTCCGGTTACCCTTATCTGAACCTTCCTGTATTGAAAAATATAGGAAGGTTTTTTTGTCTTTTGCATCCGTCATTGCGATACCGATTTTCCATCGGGAGAAGCAATCTTTCCAGCTAGATAGATTGTCATTTTAATTATCCTTCGACAAGCTCAGGATGACAAGTGAACCATTGAAACAGTGAACAAATGAACAAATGAACCACCCTACCCCATTTTCTGCCGCTTAATCAAATACCCTTGCAATACCTGATTAAACCCCGCATTAATATCAGCATCAATCATATCAATTTTATATTGCGCACATTTTAAAGCCAACTCTTTACGATAATTACTCATTTGTTCTATATAAGCAGCTGCAACTTTAGAAGTATGCGCTTTTAAAGTTGCACCAGTTTCCATATCAATAAACTGATGCGGTCTATTAGCAAAATCGAAATCCACTTCCTTATTTTTATCCGTAACATTAAAAATAACAACCTCATGCTTATTAAATTTCAAGTGTTGCAAAGAAGAAAACAAAGCCGAAATTTTATCTTCATCATGCACCGTATGCAGCATATCGCTAAACACAATTACCAACGAACGTTTATGAATTAACTCGGCTATTTGATGCAATGCCAAAGCCAAATTAGTCTGCACATTCATTTTTGGCGCTTGCAAAACCTGCTCCAATTGCGAATACAAATACTTTTGATGCGTGCCAGTCGATTTAGCCTGCGTATTTAAACTCAATTGATCCGTAAATAAACTCAACCCAAAAGCATCACGCTGTTTCTTCAATAAATAAATTAATGCTGCCGTACTTTGCACTGAAAAAGTCAATTTATTGTACTCCTTATCCGGAAAATACATAGACGAAGAAGTATCAATCACAAACTGACAACGCAAATTCGTTTCTTCCTCATAACGCTTACTAAACAGCTTATCCGTCTTCGCAAACAACTTCCAATCTATGTTTTTTACGCTATCTCCCGTATTATACAACCGATGTTCAGCAAACTCAACCGAAAACCCATGGAAAGGACTTTTATGCAAACCCGTAATAAACCCCTCAACCACTTGTCGGGCCAAAAGTTCCAAATTGCCCAAACTTCCCTCGTTCTGATAATTGATTTGCTGCATTACGTAAAACTAATAAATTATTGCGTTTAGTCCATACCATTTTACTACCCACCCCGTCATTCGCGTAAAACACGAAGCGTAAAGCAAAAACTAGCTAATTAATCTTTCTACAGCATTAAAAGCTATTTTAATCCCCATCCTTTTAGCTTAAAAAGTTAGTTGAAAATCACTTCCTGTACTCATCGGTTAGTTCAGCCCCGCTTTCCGTTACAATCTTTTTTGCATTTGTCATGCTGAGCTTGTCGAAGCACTGCAACAAAAAAGTATTTCCACTACAATCGGGTTTAATTAACAAAGCTAGTAGCTTTTGGGATTGTGCAGCTCCTGTAAACCTTCATAATTATTCGCTCAAAACCTAAGTACTTGTTATAAGTAAAAATTTAATAATCGGATATTAAACGGTTATATTCGTTTATAAATGCTTAAAAATAAACTTCGTAAACAAGAAGACCGAACAAAAATTCTTCTTTAAAAACGAGAAACAAGCAATAAAATGAACAACACTACAGCGCTTAACAAATTGACTGACATTTGGAACAAATACAACCAAGTAAGATTAGCTGGTGACAAAAAAACTGCCAATAAACTTTTAGCAGACTACATTGGCTTATTAAAACAGGAAGACCAAAAGGATATCAAAATATTCGTTGACAACATCTGCAGTTTGACTTTGGATACTGACGACAAAATAATTTCCAATAACGGAACAGAAGTATCAGAAAAAGATACAAGAATTCAACATCCACTTTTTAAAGAAATTATTCTACCAATACTCAAAGACCAATATAAAAAAGACAGTGCAAAACATATCAAATGGATTGGACAACTGGAGCAATTTTTCTATTCTGACTATACCACAACTATTACCTTTTTAAGAGAACTAAATATTACCGAATATTTTGAAGCAAGATATTTTTTCGAAAAATCTTTTGCCATTAACAATAGTCAAAATACACTTACACTACTGTTAAATAGAATGGCTAAGACCATCAATTTTTACACACACGAAGTTCCAATGGGTGTTCTTGTTAACCCAGACGTTTTAGCCGAAGAATTGATAATCTTTCGACAATACTGGCAACAATCAAACACAAAGAATATCTGGGAAGCTACTTTAACTGAATGGGAATTAATTTCAAAGCATTGGACATTGTATGTTGCAACCAAAAACAAATATGACAGCTTTGAAACTTATTTAAACACAAGTGGAATTCAACTTAACTGAAATACCTTCACTTGCTAGTGCAAGCTTTTAGCCCGTACTAATAAGCACTTGCCGTTTGTTGGCATCCCCACCAATAGGTTTCTTCATCCAGCAAGTAGAAAGCTAGCACCACCAGAAAGAAACCTAGCAAACGCAAGAAGAAACCTAACATGCGCAAGTAGAAACCTAGCAAACGCAAGCAAGAACCTAGCAAACGCAAGTAGAAACCCAGTAAGCGCAAATAGAAACCTAGCAAACACAAGCAAGAACCTAGCACCCGCCAAGAGAAACCTACCACCCGCCAGTAGAAACCTAACCTTGCTTTCCTCAACAAACACCTCCACCAGCTAAAATTTTACTAAATTTATCATGTCAGTCAGACATATATGCTATAACCAATGAAAAAAGCAATCTTTATAACTCTACTAACTGCTACAGCATTTTGCTCTGGCTTCGCATTTAAAACCATACTATCACAAAATAAAAATACAAAAATGAAAAAAGTAACAGGTATTGGCGGCATTTTTTTCAAATGCAAGGATCCAAAAGCAATGACAGAATGGTATCAAAAACATTTAGGTTTAAATACAAATCCTTACGGCGCAACTTTCGAGTGGTTTGAAGGTGCAGACAGCACAAAGAAAGCTCAAACTCAATGGACTCCATTTGCTGAAAAGACAAAATACTTTGAACCATCAACCAGAGAATTTATGATTAATTACAGAGTTGAAAACTTAGAAGCACTTGTTGAAGAACTAAAAAAAGAAGGCGTAACCTTAGTAGATACCATCGAAACTTACGATTACGGTAAATTTGTACACATACTAGATGCCGAAGGAAACAAAGTTGAATTATGGGAACCTAAGAATTAAATGACTAACAGCATATGCTAAAAAACCTATCAAAGCTCTTGATAGTTTTTTTTTGTTAAGCACTCGCCAAAGTTTTATAAACCTGATATGTTAGTAAAGCGTTTAGCTCCATCGGAGTCCCATGGGACAGTACTGAATTAACCTAAAAGCACTATTCTTGCTTTTCAAGTTAAAAAAGATCGATTACTTTTTATTTATTCTATACAAATTACCGCCATCTGTTACCGCATATAAAGCACCATCTTTACCTTCTACCAAATCTCTAAAACGCTCACCTTTATCTTCTAGTAATCTTTCTTCGCCGACTACTTTATTGTTTTTAAGTACTAAACGAATAATATGGGAACCACTTAAAGCACCTACAAATAAATTCCCTTTCCACTCGGCAATGTGGTTGCTATTATAAAACGCAATACTTCCAGGAGAAATAACCGGATTCCAATAATAAACAGGTTGTTCCATGCCAGCTTTTTGCTGAATACCATCGCCTACTTTCGCTCCGCTATATTCTACACCGTAAGTTATAATTGGCCAACCATAATTTTTGCCGGGTTTAATTAAATTAATTTCATCGCCTCCTTTTGGACCAAATTCGGCTTCCCATAAATCGCCAGTTTGTGGGTTAATTGCCAAACCATCTGGATTACGATGTCCATAAGAATAAATTTCTGGTCTGGCATCAGCTTTATCAGCAAATGGTCCACCAGCAACAGCTTTTCCTGCTGGGGTAAGGTGAAGGATTTTCCCTAAAGAAGAATTTAAGTATTGCGCTTGCACTCTAATTTCTTTATCAGAGCGTTCTCCTGTACTTACAAATAGGTTTCCATTTTTATCAAAAACTATTCTTGAGCCGTATTGCAATTTGCCAGTATGTGCCGGAGTAGCTCTATATATGATAACTTGATTTTCTAACGTAGTTTCGTTTGCCGATAACTTTCCTTTCGCGATAGCCAACACAACACCTTTGCTTAGCGGTTCAGAATATGCCCAATACACCATTCTACTTTTTGCAAAATCTGGAGCTAATGTTACGTCTAAAAGTCCACCTTGTCCAGAATCATCTACTTTAGGAAGCGCAGTAATTGTTTTAGACAATGTTCCATTGGCCAATAAAATAACCATTGTGCCACTTTTCTGAGTGATAAAAAATCTTCCATCTGGCATTACAGAAATTGCCCAAGGGTTTTCTAATTTCTTGTTAATGACTGATATTGCAAGTGGTGTTGTCGTTTTTACTGCTTTTATTCTGGTCTGACCTTCAAATGCGGGCTTATAATCTGCAGAAGGTTTTCCTTTTTCAACTGAATTTTGTGCTGAAACATTCGTTTCATTTACGCAGCTAAATAAAATGCTTACTGAAAGCAGACTTAATAATTTAAATGTTTTCATAAACTGGGATTTACTTAAAAGAACAAAAAATTAGTTGTAATAAAAAATCCGAGCTCAAGGAGATCGGATTTAAATATATATTCTCTTAAAAATTACTCTTTAAGATTGTGCCTCGCAAAACGAGAGGGCTTATAATTGCTTGTCTAATTTACCAGCTAATACTGATTTTGGAACTGCGCCAACTTGTTTATCAACAACTTCACCATTTTTAAAGAACAATAAAGCAGGAATATTGCGGATACCAAATTGAGTTGAAATTTGAGGATTGTTATCTACGTTCACTTTTCCTACTATTGCTTTTCCTTCGTATTCTTTTCCAATTTCATCAACAATTGGGCCTACCATACGACAAGGACCGCACCACTCTGCCCAAAAATCTACCAATACAGGTTTATCTGATTTTAATACAACTTCCTCGAAGTTCGCATCTGTTATTTCTAAAGCCATAACTTATTTTTAAATTTATATACAAATATATTATCAATTGTAATGCCATCAATAGGTTGCTGTCAATTTGACAATTTTACAACTTATTTTTGCACCGTCACCCTGAATTTATTTCAGGGTCTTTCCATGCTAAATAGATGCTGAAATAAATTCAGCATGACGATTATGTTAATTCAGTTTATAGTTTACAACATTCAATTTCGTTAATTGTTCTAAAAACTGATTGTTAGGATTTATTTTTAATGATTTTGAAGGAAGTTCTAATTTCAAATTCTGTTCCCTATCGTAAACTTCAAAATTTAGCTTACAATTGTGGCGCTCACTACCCTCTTTATTTTCTTGTAAAATCACATCTATTTTCTGCATTAACTCATCGTTAATTTCTTCAATAGGTACCTGAATAGTAATACATTTCGTCAGTTTATCACGTAATTCTGACAGTAAATCTATCGATGTAACTTTAAACTCCCAATCGCCTTCTTTTCTAAAACGTTCTCCTACTCTACCTCTAATTTGCAAGAAATATCCTTCCGTTAAAAACTGTTTAAATTTCAAGAAATCATCTCCAAACAAAGCAATTTCGCAACTATCGTCATAATCTTCAAAAACAAAAGTACCAAATGGCTTACCTGTTTTAGTAATGCGTTGTGAGGCGAGAACAACTAACCCGCCAACTACTAAATCTCTATTTTTTAAGGCTTCAAACTCTGTTAAAATTTCTTCGTTTGTATCGCCACTACGAATTTTATTTACAACTGATAAATGTTTAACCGAATGTTGGCAAAAATGGTTCAGCTCAAAACGATAATCATCTAACGGATGTCCTGATAAGAAAATTCCAATCGCATCCTTTTCATATTTCAAACGATCAATTAATCCCCATTCTGGAGAAACAGGGAAAGTTGGTTCTAAAATTAAATCGGCTTTTGAACCACCAAAAAGGGAAGCTTGAGATGAGCTTTCATTATTCTGGAAATCGTTAGCATATTTAATTAACTTCTCAATTCCATTCATTTTATCGTTAGCACCGATATAAAAATACTGCGCTCTATGAAATCCATAGGCGTCAAAAGCTCCGCTGTACACAAAACTTTCGTACGCTTTTTTGTTTACGATACGTGTATTTGAACGTTTAGAAAAATCGAAAACTGAAGTATAAGGCCCATTTTCTACACGTTCTTCAATAATACTTTCTACCGCTTTTTCTCCTACTCCTTTTACCGCCGACATGCCGAAACGCACTTCGCCTTTGGCATTTACAGAGAATTTTAAATCAGATTCATTTACATCAGGGCCCAAAACCGTAACGCCCATTTGTCGACATTCTTCCATAAAAAATGCCACCTGCTTAATATCACTCATGTTATTGGAAAGTACCGCAGCCATATATTCTGCTGGATAATTTGCCTTTAAATAAGCAGTCTGATACGCAATCCAAGCATAACAAGTAGAGTGAGATTTATTAAATGCATATTCTGCGAAAGCTTCCCAATCTTTCCAAATCTTTTCTAAAACTTTGTCATCGTGACCTTTTGCTGCCGCTTGTTTAATGAATTTGGGCTTCATTTTATCCAACACATCACGTTGTTTTTTACCCATCGCTTTACGCAAAACATCGGCTTCACCTTTGGTAAAGTCCGCTAATTTTTGCGATAAAAGCATTACCTGCTCTTGGTAAACTGTAATTCCGTACGTTTCCTTTAGTAATTCTTCGCAGGCTTCTAAATCGTATTTAATTTCTTCCTCACCGTTTTTTCGTTTTACGAAACTCGGAATATACGCTATTGGACCTGGTCGATACAACGCATTCATGGCAATTAAATCTCCAAAAACCGTTGGTTTCAGCTCTTTCATGTACTTTTGCATACCCGCACTCTCATATTGGAAAATGCCGACTGTTTCGCCACGTTGAAAGAGTTCATAAGTTTTTACATCATCTATCGGGAAAGTGTCTGGATCTAAATCAACATCATGTCTTTTCTTCACCAATTTTACGGTATCCTTAATTAGCGTTAAAGTTTTTAACCCCAAGAAGTCCATTTTTAACAAACCAGCGCTTTCTACAACCGAGTTATCAAATTGAGTAACATATAAATCCGAATCTTTTGCAGTAGCAACCGGAACGAAATTGGTAATGTCATCTGGTGTAATAATTACTCCACATGCGTGAATACCTGTATTTCTCAATGAACCCTCTAAAATTATAGCTTGTTCAATCGTTTCTGCGCTTAAATTTTTGGCCGCTGCTAAAGCTTTTAACTCTATAATTTTTTCATATTCATCTGGTCGCAAAGCGGATTTTAAAGCCTTTTCATCCAAGGTGAAAATCTTGGCTAGCTTCATATTCGGTATCAGCTTCGCTATTTTATCTGCTTCAAAAAGTGGCAAATCTAAAACTCTAGCCGTATCACGGATGGATGATTTTGCAGCCATTGTTCCATACGTAATAATCTGTGCTACTTGGCTCGAACCATATTTATTAATTACGTAATCCATTACACGACCACGACCCTCATCGTCAAAGTCAATATCAATATCGGGCATGGAAACACGATCTGGATTAAGGAAACGCTCAAATAGCAAATCGTATTGCAAAGGATCGATGTTAGTAATCCACAAACAATACGCAACAACAGAACCCGCCGCCGAACCACGACCAGGACCCACAGAAACATCACGACGACGAGCTTCCGCGATAAAATCTTGTACAATTAAGAAATATCCTGGGTAACCAGTTTTCTCAATCGTAGCTAATTCAAAATCTAAACGCTCAATTATTTCTTCGGTGAGTTCACCGTATCTTTTCTTGGCGCCTTCATAACTTAAATGCCTTAAATATTTATTCTCACCGCGTTTACCACTGTCTGTTTTATCTTCATCAACTAAAAATTCTGCTGGAATATCAAATTTTGGAAGTAAAACTTCACGAGCTAATTCGTAAGCTTCAATCTTATCTGCAATTTCTTGCGTACTCAAAATCGCCTCTGGTAAATCTGCAAAAAGCGATTTCATTTCATCAGCAGATTTAAAATAATATTCTTGATTTGGCAAACCGTAACGATACCCACGACCACGACCAATTGGCGTTGCTTGTTTTTCGGCATCTTTTACACACAACAAAATATCGTGTGCATTAGCGTCTTTTTTATTGATGTAATACGTATTGTTGGTAGCTACTAATTTAACAGAATGCTTATTAGCTAAAGCAATTAAATCTTTATTTACACGGTCTTCATTTTCCTGACCATGACGCATCAACTCGATATAAAAATCATCAGCAAATTGCTCTTTCCAATAAACTAATGCTTCTTCAGCTTGTTTTTCACCTAAGTTTAACAATTTACTAGCAACTTCACCAAACAAGTTTCCAGACAGCACAATAATATCACTTTTATACTGCTCAATTACTTTTCTATCAATACGAGGTACGTAATAAAAACCTTTGGTATAGGCAATTGATGACATTTTGGCGAGGTTGTGATAGCCCGTTTTGTTCTTTGCCAATAACACCACTTGATAACCATTATCTTGTCGCGTTTTATCCAAATGGTTTTCGCAAACAAAAAACTCAACCCCAATAATTGGTTTTACAACTTGAACAATTGGTTCTTCGCCTTTGGCTAAAGCCTCTTCGTTTTTAGTTTTGGCTTCTTTATTATGTTTACTTACTGCACTCACAAAGTGGAAAGCGCCCATCATATTCGCATGATCAGTTAGCGCTACTGCAGGCATTTTTTGTGCAGCCGCAGCTTTTACCAAATCAGGTACACTAATGGTACTTTGTAAAACCGAAAATTGAGTGTGATTATGCAAATGCACAAAGTTTGCGTTCGCTAATTCTTCCTTATTTCCAGCTAAAGTTTGTTTAGAAATGCCGCCAGTTTCTGTACTTTGCTGGCGTTTTCTTAATTCAGCAGATGCTGATTTTAAGTTTACATGCTGTATGCCAACAGCTTCAATTATTGGATTACGTTCTCTAAAACGAAGATAATAATCGGTATCAACTAATAATTCTTCTTTTTTGAAGACTTCTTTTTTAATCAATTCTAAAAAGCAACGCGTAGTCGCTTCCACATCGGCAGTTGCGTTGTGTGCTTCAGAAAATGGAACACCAAAAAGGTATTGGTGTAATTCCGTTAAAGTCGGCAATTTAAATCGACCGTTTCTACCTCCAGGTAGTTTTAACAAATTAGCTGTAATTTCTGTACACGTATCCAAAACAGGCATATCTGCCATCTGACTTGCTACACCTAAACGGTGAAATTCGCAACCCATAATATTTACATCGAACCCTACATTTTGGCCAACTACAAATTTTGCTTTACCAAGGGCGATGTTAAATTTATCTAAAACTTCAGCTAATTCAATTCCTTGATCTTGTGCCAATTCTGTAGAAATCCCATGAATTCGCTCTGCATCGTACGGAATATTAAATCCCTCTGGCTTTACCAAATAGTCGTGATGCTCAATCAGTTTCCCCATTTCATCATGCAACTGCCAAGCAATTTGAATACAACGCGGCCAATTATCGGTATCGGTAATAGGTGCATTGTAATTACGTGGCAAACCAGTCGTTTCAGTATCAAAAATCAGGTACATAGTTGGGAATTGATGGAAATCAAAAATAGAGAAATTTGAGGTGGAAGTTGTCAGCAAATTATCAACAATAAGAGAAATTGTTGAATTGATAGATTGTTAAATTATTGGCAATTTTGAAAAAGAAAGATAAATCTTATTAATCCATAAATTATAATCATATGTTCTTACGCACCGAAACTATTTCTTCCAAAAAGCTAATCGGTTTTAGTTTAAAAATGTCATTGGCCAATAACAAAACTTTTGAGCTTTGGAGCAAGTTTATGCCACAAAGAAAGGAAATTGAAAATACAGTTGGGAGTGATTTGTATTCTATACAAGTATTCGATAACAACTATAACCAATTCGATCCTCAATCAATATTCGAAAAATGGGCAGCAATTGAAGTAACTGGTTTTGAAGATGTTCCAACAGATATGGTGTCTTTCATTTTACCTGCCGGAAAATACGCTGTGTTTTTGCATAAAGGCTCTGCAAATGAAGGCTACAAAACTTTCCAGTATATTTTTGGAGTCTGGCTACCAAATTCTGGCTACGAGTTAGATAACAGACCCCATTTTGAGATTTTAGGAGAAAAATATAAGAACAATGATCCTAGTTCTGAGGAAGAGGTTTTTATTCCAATTAGATAACTAAGAGTTCTTAATTTTCCTAGGCTTAACATTAAAATGACAAAACCACTTTTTTAAACTAATGCAATTCTATACCTTAGGCAAGTAAACAATTTCTATCCAAAAATCTATAATAAAACAAAAATGAAGATAACGGTAGTAGGTGCTGGCGCTGTTGGTGCCACCTGTGCAGACAACATCGCAAGAAGAGAATTAGCTGAAGAATTAGTATTGCTTGACATTAAAGAGGGTTTTGCCGAAGGTAAAGCAATTGACATGATGCAAACTGCTACTTTGTTAGGCTTCGACACAAAAATTAAAGGGGTAACAAATGATTATAGTCAAACTGCAGGTTCTGCTGTTGCTGTAATTACATCGGGCCTACCACGTAAACCTGGAATGACTCGTGAAGAGTTAATTGGTATTAATGCTGGTATTGTAAAAGGCGTAGCCGAAAACATTTTAAAATATTCTCCGGATGCAATTATCGTTGTAATTAGTAATCCAATGGATACAATGACTTATTTAGCATTAAAATCTTTAGGATTACCTAAAAACCGCATTATTGGAATGGGTGGAACATTAGATAGCGCCCGCTTCAAATATTATTTAAGTGTTGCATTAAATTGTAATTCAAACGATTTACAAGGTTTTGTAATTGGCGGTCATGGCGATACAACTATGATTCCTTTAACCCGTTATGCAACTTACCAAAGTTTGCCAGTTAGCAATTTATTAGATGAAGCTACTTTAGCAAAAGTTGCTGCAGATACAATGGTTGGTGGTGCAACGTTAACAGGTTTATTGGGCACATCTGCTTGGTATGCTCCTGGTGCTGCAGGTGCGGCTTTAGTAGAAGCAATTGTACGTGATGAGAAAAAATTATTCACTTGCTGCGTTGCTTTAGATGGCGAATATGGTCAGAAGGATATTTGCCTAGGTGTTCCAGTAATTATTGGTCGTAATGGTTGGGAAAAAATCATCGACTATAAATTAAACGAAACAGAACAAGCTACGTTCAATAAAAGTGCTGATGCAGTGCGTAATATGAATAATGTATTGGCTGAAATGAAATTGATATAATTCAAATTTTAACATTAAGGAATTAAGAACAACAAGGCTACTCTTAATTAGCCTTAACTTCTTAATGGTAAAAACATAAAATGAGAACAATCACTGTTCCCTTAACTCTAATTAATTTACAAGACAACGGTTTCCATCTTTTGGTGGAAATTGTTGTTTTTGGCGAAAAATTATTTGCCGTATTAGATACTGGTGCTTCGAGATCTGTATTTGATAAAGGCTTAATGGAAAAGCACATTCAAGAACTCACCATAAGTGATGAAACGCAAGCGGCAACCATTTTTAGTACCGCAACGACTTTGCAAGGTTTTATCCCAAAACTTAAAATTGGAGGCTTGACTTTAAAACAATACCATGCTGTTGCTTTAGATTTACAAGGTGTAACCGATACATATTTATTGATGGGGCATCCGCCAATTGCAGGCATTATTGGTGGTGATATTTTAACCAAATTTCACGCCAAAATAGATTACCAGAAAAAAGTATTAAGGTTTTACAAATAATTTCTAATTAGTTGATACGCATTTTTAAACTCCTTCCACTTCTTTTACTTTTTAGCTTCACAACAAGTTTTGCTCAACAAATTCAGATTATCAATAAACCAATAGTTTTTGATGAAATAAGAGCTCAACTCTCTTTAGATTATTTGAAAAGAAGGCATAATCTCATCCAAAAAACACCAATAATTATTCCAAAAATGATTGTTCTACATTGGACAGCTTCTAGAAGTTTGATGGGAACTTATAATACATTTAACAAATCCATTTTGCCGAGTTCACGCAAGGCATTAGTGAATGCTAGTAGCTTAAATGTCTCTTCGCATTATTTAGTGGATCGCGATGGTTCCATTTATCAGTTATTACCCGATACCGTTTTTGCTCGCCATGTAATTGGTTTAAATTATTGCGCCATTGGAATTGAAAATGTGGGAAGCGATACTTATCCACTAACTCAAGCTCAACTTTTTGCCAACGAAAAATTAGTTCGTTATCTAACAAGAAAGTATAATATCGAGTATTTGATTGGGCATTATGAACATACTTGGTTTAAAAACACCTCTTTATGGAGAGAAACAAATCCTTATTATTTTTCTCAAAAAATCGATCCGGGAATATCATTTATGAGAAGAATTAGAGAAGAATTGCAAGATCTAAATTTAAAGGGTGCTCCTCCTAAAAAATAAGACTTGCATTTTCACTTGGTTTATTGCTAACTTTAAGTAAACCAAAACAAATAAAATATGAAAGTTTTAAAAGTTTTACTAGGCATAATTGTCGTATTAGTAATCATTTTCTTCGTAGGCGGAATGTTTTTGCCTAAAACCTATTCTGTAAGTCGCACAACAACCATAAATGCACCTGATAGTGTAATTTATAAGAATGTTGCAGATTTTAATGAGTTTTTAAAATGGAATCCGTGGACTAAAATGGAACCAACTGCTAAAGTTACCATTACTGGTACTGTTGCTCAACCAGGTCATTTATACGAATGGGTGGGCGATAAAGTTGGCACCGGCCAGATGAAATTAACTGAGGCTATGCCAAATCAGTCAATTGTAGAAGAAATGAAATTTATTAAACCGATGGAAAGTTCATCAACAGTTCGTTTTGATATTGCTAAAGAAGGCGATGGCAACAAAGTAACTTGGACCATCAGCGGCGAAAGCGTAGGCGCTATGAACAAATGGATGGGTTTATTTATGGATAAAATGATGGGCAAAGACTTTGAAGATGGCTTAAAATCTTTGAAAGAAAAATCTGAAAAAGGAGAATAATTTTCTTGATAAGACAAAAAAGCCCTTCAAATATTAAATTTGAAGGGCTTTTATTTGGTTTTCAGCTTTAGTCTTTTAGCTTATTAAGCGTCAATCTTAGCATATTTCGCATTGCGCTCAATAAATTCTCTACGTGGAGCAACTTCATCGCCCATTAACATAGAAAAAGTATGATCACATTCTGCTGCATTTTCAATAGTAGCTTTCAATAATGTACGTTTAGCAGGATCAAGAGTGGTTTCCCATAATTGCTCTGCGTTCATCTCACCCAAACCTTTGTAACGTTGAATGTGTACACTTTCTTCTTTACCAGCACCTTTTAAACGTTGAACTGCTTGATCGCGTTGTACATCATTCCAGCAATATTCAAAATCTTTACCTTTTTTAACTTGGTAAAGTGGTGGAGCAGCAATGTATACATAACCAGCTTCAATTAATGCTTTCATGTAACGGAAGAAGAAAGTTAGAATCAACGTAGTAATGTGTGATCCGTCAATATCAGCATCCGTCATAATCACGATTTTGTGGTAACGAAGTTTAGTAATATTTAAAGCTTTATCATCTTCTGGCGTTCCAATACTTACACCCAAAGCAGTAAACATATTTTTAATCTCGTCATTTTCGTAGATTTTATGCTCCATTGCTTTTTCCACATTCAGGATTTTTCCTTTTAGTGGTAAAATAGCTTGGAAATTACGATCACGACCTTGTTTAGCAGTACCACCCGCCGAGTCTCCCTCCACTAGGTACAATTCGCATTTTTCTGGATCAGTATCAGAACAATCGGCTAGTTTTCCTGGCAAACCAGAACCGCCCATTACACTTTTACGTTGCACCATTTCACGAGCTTTACGAGCAGCGGCCCTCGCAGTAGCAGCCAAAATAACCTTGTTTACGATCATTCTCGCCTCTCTAGGATATTCTTCCAAATAAATACCTAAAGCTTCACCTACAGCAATATCTACCGCACCCATTACCTCACTATTACCTAACTTGGTTTTGGTTTGTCCCTCAAACTGTGGTTCTTGTACTTTCACAGAAATTACCGCAGTTAATCCTTCTCTAAAGTCATCCCCAGTAATTTCAAATTTCACATTTTTAAGCAAACCCGATTTTTCAGCGTAAGCTTTCAATGTACGCGTTAAACCACGTCTAAAACCTGCAATGTGCGTTCCACCTTCGTGAGTATTAATGTTATTTACGTACGAGTGTACATTTTCCGAATAGCTATCATTGTATTGCAATGCCAACTCTACCGGAATACCATTTTTAATTCCTTCTACATAAATTGGCTCTGGAATTAATGATGGGCGAGTTCCATCCAAAAACTGAACAAACTCTTTTAATCCACCTTCAGATTTAAATAATTCTGATAAGAAAGTGCCATCTTCATTTACTTCACGCTCGTCTGTTAATGTTAAACTAATCCCTTTATTTAAAAAAGACAGCTCACGTAAACGCGATGCTAATGTATCATAACGATATTCTGTAGTCTGCGTAAAAATGGTAGCATCAGGAGTAAAAGTTACAATTGTACCACGCTTTTCTGTAGTTCCAATTTGCTTTACATCATACAAAGGTTTACCAATGTTGTATTCCTGCACCCAGATTTCTCCATCGCGATGTACTTCTGCTCTTAAATGTGTAGATAATGCGTTAACGCAACTTACCCCTACACCATGCAAACCCCCAGAAACTTTGTAGGTATCTTTATCAAATTTACCACCAGCGTGTAAAACCGTCATTACGATCTCTAGTGCTGATTTATTTTCTTTTTTATTTATTCCAGTTGGAATACCACGGCCATTATCTTCAACCCTAATTGAATTGTCTTTAAGGATATTTACATAAATGGTATCAGCGTGACCAGCTAATGCCTCATCAATTGAGTTATCTACTACTTCGTAAACTAAGTGGTGCAAACCTTTAATTCCGGTATCACCGATATACATGGAAGGACGCTTACGTACAGCCTCTAAACCCTCTAAAACCTGTATATTATCGGCACCATAATTTGAGTTTGGATCTTTTTCTTCGCTCATAATTTTATTTAATACATAAAGAATCAAAAATAACCATTTTTTACCTAATTAGGGCAGATGTGGATAACTATTTGGGTGTTAAAATCGGATTAAAATTGATTAAAAAACGTATGTTTTTAGGATAGTCCGTTTTGATTTTTATATTTGCTAAAATTTATTAAAATAGAATGAAAGTAACTACATTAAAAGTAAGCAGTTTAGCTACTGCAATAGCAATAGTTTCGGTACTAACTGCTTGTGGAAATAAGGATGGTAAAACTGATGCAGCAGCTACAAAAGCAACAACTGCAACAGTAGCCGCGGATGAGAAGATTGTTTATGTTAACTCTGATTCATTGTTAACTAAATACGAATATTTTAAAGACCTTAAAGCCAAAATGGAAGTGAAAGGTAAAGCTGCTGAAGGTGATTTAGCTGCTAAACAACAAGCTTTCCAACGTGAAGTACAACAATATCAACAAACGCAAAATACGTTGCCTGCTGATCAAAGAGCTGCTACTGAACAAAGATTACAACGTAAACAACAAGAATTACAAGCTTACCAACAAAATGCTGGTGCTGCTTTACAAAACGAGCAAGCTAAAGAACAAGAAGCTTTATATAACAAAGTTGCAGAATACTTAAAAGGTTATGCTAAAACTAAAGGATATAAAATGGTTTTAACTTACTCTAAAGGCAATAGTGCTATTTTATTTGCTGACGAAAGCCTTGATGTAACTAGCGCTGTAATTGTTGGCTTAAACGAAGCGTACACAAAAGATAAAAAATAAGATATCATTCTGAGTTTAGCTTAGAATTTTAGAAATTAAAATGCTCCGAGTAATCGGGGCATTTTTTTTGTACAAGAAAATATAAAAAAGATGGGCAATTACGAAGAACAGATCAATTACGAACTTCAGTTTTGGGAAATGGAGTTAATGAAAAAGCCGTCATTGCTTGGGAATTTAGCGACCAAAGTTCAAGCTAAAATCAATAGCTACATTCCAACAAAAGTTCACAAAGCGATTACTACAACCATTAAACAAATGGTTAAAGCTGTTTTATTTGGTTCTACGCACACTACATCGGCTACGCCAGATGTTGATATGAGTTTACTGCATCGCGAAGCCTTAGTAAAAGCAAAAATTGACAATTATAGCAAAACTGGCGCAGCCGAAGGCGGCATAACTGGTGCTGGCGGATTTTTAATGAGCATGGCAGATTTCCCAATCCTAATTGGCATTAAAATTAAAATGCTTTTTGAAATTGCTTCATTGTATGGTTTTGATGTAAAAGATTATCGTGAAAGACTTTACATTTTACATATTTTTCAGTTGGCATTTTCTAGTAAAGTAGGCACTCAAAATATATTTAAACAAATGCAAAACTGGGATGAAAAATTAATTGTGTTGCCAGAAAGCGCAGAGCAATTTGATTGGCAAACATTCCAACAAGAATACAGAGATTATATAGATTTGGCTAAAATGGCGCAATTACTTCCAGTTGTTGGTGCGGCAGTTGGCGCAGTTGCAAATTATAAATTAATACAAAAATTAGGCAAAACAGCAATGATGGCCTATCGATTAAGGATTTTAAATCAATTATCAATAGAAGATCGGTAGTTTAAGGTTTAAGTTCCCCTAATGAACCAATGACACCAATAAACTATTCTTCCTCAAACATCCCTCCTATTAAATCATCCGTTTCGCGTCTATCTTTTTTAGTCGGCCGTCCGGCACCACGATCTCTTTTCAAAGTTGGCGCATGAAACATCGATTTGAAAGCATGAGTTTCTTCCACAGGTGTGAGATCTTTATACTTCGTTACTGCAATTTTTGCTTCAACCCTGTTGTATAAAAGTTCTACCACTTCGATTATTTTTTTCTCTATTCCTTTTGATACCTGATAAACTTCGCCAACTTTTACAATGGCCGATGGCTTAAGATTTTGACCATTAAATTTCACACGACCCGCTTTACACGCATCAGTTGCTAGACTACGGGTTTTAAACAATCGTATTGCCCATAGGTATTTATCAATCCTTAATTTCTCTTTCTCCGTCATAAAAAATCAAAAATACAATGCTCAATACATAAAATTGACTTATTTTGTAAAAAAATAAAAAATACAATGATTGAAGATTTAAAGAAATTAATAGAAGCCGCCTGGGAAGACAGATCTTTATTAGCCTATAATAACTATTGTGAAGCAATTGAAGAGGTAATTTCAAGATTAGATAAAGGTAAATTGCGTGTTGCAGAGCCTGTTTTAAATAGTTGGGGAATTAATGAATGGATCAAGAAAGCTGTGATTTTGTATTTCCCGATTAACGAAATGAAAGAAATTAAAGTTGGTCCTTTCGTATACCATGATAAAATGGATTTGAAAACCAATTATAAAGAACAAGGTGTGCGTGTTGTACCTATGGCTAGTGCTCGTTATGGCGCTTATTTGGCCAAAGGAGTAATCATGATGCCATCCTATGTGAATATTGGCGCATATGTAGATGAAGGTACAATGGTGGATACTTGGGCAACTGTAGGCTCATGTGCACAAATTGGTAAACGTGTGCATTTAAGTGGTGGCGTTGGTATTGGCGGGGTGTTAGAACCTGTTCAAGCTGCTCCAGTAATTATAGAAGATGATTGTTTCCTGGGTTCAAGAGCTATTGTAGTTGAAGGCGTTAAATTAGAAAAGGAAGTTGTTTTAGGTGCAAATGTTGTTTTAACTGCATCGACCAAAATTATTGATGTAACAGGCGAAAAACCAGTCGAATATAAAGGATATGTTCCTGCTCGTTCGGTAGTAATTCCTGGTTCTTATACTAAAAAATTCCCTGCTGGAGATTTTCAAGTTCCTTGTGCATTAATTATTGGAAAACGTAAAGAATCAACCGATAAAAAAACTTCACTTAATGATGCATTAAGAGAAAATAATGTAGCTGTTTAATGATTTCTCGTAAAGGATCAGAAATTGTGTCAGTATCAATTGCGATGTGCACTTATAACGGCGCAAAATACATCGATGAGCAATTGGAAACAATTATAGCGCAAGATTATCCTTTACATGAAATTATTGTAGTTGATGACCGTTCATCCGACGATACTTTTAAAATTTTAGAAGAATGGCAGGCGAAATATCCTACATTATTTAAGCTTTGTTTAAATGAGAAGAATTTAGGTTTCGACAAAAATTTCGAAAAAGCCATTTCTCTTTGTACTGGAGATTTAATTGCAATTGCAGACCAGGATGATATTTGGATGAATGACAAATTAAGTTCTTTAGCTGAATTATTTTCAAATGAAAATGTAATGTTAGCACACGGCGCTTCAATTACCCTTAAAAATGGAAGTTTACACCACTTCTCTGGTCAGTTGAAGCGTTATAAACTTTTTGAAGGAAATGATAGTCGAAAATTATTTCTTTTAAATCAACTGAGTGGACATAATATAATGTTCAGAAAATCAATTTTAAATCAGGCCATTCCTATACCCGATTTTATGCCTTACGATTGGTGGTTAGCATTAAATGCAACTGTGCTGGGCGAAATTAAGGCGATTAAAAAATACCTAGTTCATCACAGAAAGCACGGAGACAATGCATTCTTCAGCAAGAAAAGGATAAAAAATCCATTAACATTGCTATCAAGATTATTGTTATTTAAGCAGATCCAAAATCTAAGTTCAAAAAGCCACCTATTTCTTGATGAATTTATAGCCCATGCAAAACAGCATGAACAAGCTACCGAATCAAAAATTGATTGGCAGTTTTTTAAATTTTTAATGAAGTACAGTAAAATTATTTTCGGTCATAAAAAAAGGATTTTCCCAGCGTTTACCTTTTTAACGAACTCCATTAAATTTGCAAAATGAAGGTATCCTTAATCATTGCAACCTATAATTGGCCGCAAGCATTAGAACTTGCCATTTTAAGTGCATTTAAGCAAAGCAGATTGCCTGATGAAATAATTATTGCTGATGATGGCTCGACCGATGATACTCGATTAGAAATTAATAAACTCGCCGAGAAAAGTAAAATACTAATCATTCATCTTTGGCAAGAAGATAATGGTTTTCAAAAAACATCAATTCTAAATAAAGCTTTTGCAAAAAGTACAGGAGATTATATTATTCAAATAGATGGAGATATTATTCTTCATCATCATTTTATTAAGGATCACTTAGGCTTAGCCAAAAAGAATGCATTTATCCAAGGTGGTAGAGTATTATTAGGTCCTGAAATTTCAAGTAAAATCTTATCAAATAAAAATATAAATATTAGCATTTTCGATGGTGACATCAAAAGAAAAAAAGATGGTATTAGGTTTTTAGCACTTTCAAATTTTATTGCTGCCGGATATAGAAATAGACATCCAAAATATTTTGCAAGAGGCGCAAATATGTCTTTTTGGAGAGAAGATTTACTCTTAACAAATGGTTACAATGAAGATTTTTCCGGATGGGGTCATGAGGATAGCGAACTCACCATTCGATTAATGAATGCTGGCAAACAGAAACTCCAGCTTAAATTTGGAGGTATAGCTTATCATATTTACCATAAAGAAGAAGCTTCCAAAAAACACGACCAACAAAATAAAGAGTTATTAGAAAACACAGTTAAATCAGGAATAATTTTCACACCAAAAGGTTTAAATCAATATTTAGATGCTTAGAGAAGAAGTTAATAAAGCTTTAGAGATTTTAAAAAATGGAGGAGTAATTCTCTACCCTACTGATACTGTTTGGGGTTTAGGCTGCGATGCTACAAACGAAGAAGCTGTAGCAAAAGTAAATGCGATTAAAGGTCGTGCTGCTGATAAAAGTTTAATTGTTCTTTTAGAAAACGATAATAAACTGCAGAGCTATGTTACCGAAATTCCAGATGTTGCATATGAGTTAATTGAATATGCTGAGAACCCATTAACAATTATTTTTTCTGGCGCAAAAAATTTAGCTAAAGGCGTGATTAATAGTGATGGTAGTGTTGGAATTAGAGTTGTAAAACACGATTTCTGTGAGCAATTAATTCAGCGTTTTCGCAAACCAGTAGTTTCTACTTCTGCTAATATAAGTGGTCAGCCAACACCAAAATTTTTCGATGAAATTAGCGATGAAATTAAAGACGCTGTTGATTACATTGTAGATCTTGAACAAGAAAATCGCACTGCAAAAAAGCCTTCAACCATTATTAAGTTGGGTCCATCTGGGCAATTTGAGTTTATACGTAAGTAAACCCCAACCCCTAAAGGGGCTTTATTCTGCATAAATTAAAGAAGCACCAATAGTTTTTATTAATTTCGCATTTCCTTTGTCATTCAGAGCGTAGCGAAGAATCTCTAAAAAAAGATACTTCCTTTGTCAGCATGACAAGTCTAAAATTATGCAGCAACATCTACAAAATCCAATATTTAAAGTTTTAGCCAACATTGCTGATCAAACCAAGACAGAAATTTATGTTATTGGAGGATTTGTACGTGATTTATTTTTAAATCGTCCATCAAAAGATATTGATATTGTAGTGGTAGGTAATGGAATTGAGTTTGCAGAAAAAGTTGGTCAGCAATTAAAAACTAAGGTTGCGGTATTCAAAAACTTCGGCACTGCCATGTTAAAATACAATGATTTGGAAATCGAATTTGTAGGCGCTAGAAAGGAATCATATCGCTCTAACTCCCGCAAACCAATTGTAGAAAATGGTACTGTAGAAGATGATCAGTTGCGAAGAGATTTTACGATTAATGCATTAGCAATATCTCTTAATGTAACAAATTACGGTGATTTAATTGATCCATTTAAAGGATTGACAGATTTAGAACAGAAATTAATTCGAACCCCATTAGATCCAACCATTACTTTTTCAGATGATCCGCTTCGCATGATGAGAGCTATCCGTTTTGCTACTCAATTAAATTTCAATATTGATGAAAGTGCAATCGAGGCGATTAAAGCACAGAAAGAACGGATTAGCATTGTGTCAAAAGAGCGAATTACAGACGAGCTGAATAAAATTATTTTAGCTAAAACTCCCTCAATAGGCTTCAACTATTTATTTGATACTGGCTTACTGCACCTTATTTTTCCGCAAATGGCGACTTTATATGGAGTGGAAATTATAAAAGGAAAAGGTCATAAAGATAATTTTTATCACACCTTACAAGTTTTAGATAACATTTGCACAACAACGGATGACCTTTGGTTACGTTGGGCTGCTATTTTACACGACATTGCTAAACCTCCAACCAAAAGATTTGAAGAAGGTCATGGTTGGACTTTTCATGGCCATGAAGATAAAGGAGCGAGAATGGTACCTCAAATTTTTGCTCAGTTAAAACTTCCATTAAATGAAAAAATGAAGTTCGTTCAAAAATTAGTTCAACTTCATTTACGCCCAATTGTTTTAGCACAAGAAAAAGTGACTGATTCTGCCGTAAGGCGATTACTTTTTGAAGCTGGAGAGGAAATAGAAAGTTTAATGTTGTTATGCAATGCTGATATTACAACCAAAAACGAGTATAAAATCAAGAAATACCGTAATAATTTCGAGTTAGTGAAACAGAAATTAAAAGATGTTGAAGAGCGTGATCAATTGCGCAACTGGCAACCACCTATTTCTGGCAACGACATTATGCAAACATTTGGTTTAAACGCAGGCAAAGAAGTCGGCATACTAAAAAATGCAATTCGAGAAGCTATTTTAGAGGGCGAAATAACAAACAATTACGAAGAAGCTTTTAACTTTATGTTAAAGAAAGCTAACGAATTAGGTTTAAAACCAATTACTAGATAGGCTTAACACCTAAAAATTATTTTTTATTTCTTAATTTTACAGTTAGAAACAGTACACTGAAAATGGCAATTTATAGATTTAAAATTTCTTTCGAAGATTTTGACGACGTAGTAAGAGAAATCGATATTAAAACTAATCAAACTTTTGAAGATTTACACAGAGCAATTCATCGCTCTACTGGCTACAATGCAGATAAATCATCGTCATTTTATGTAAGTACAGATAACTGGATTAAAGGTGATGAAATTTCTATTTTACCAAACCAACGCAAAATAGATAATGGAGTTACTTTGATGGAGAATGCTAAACTGAGCAACTTTATTGAAGATCCACATCAAAAATTTTATTATATCTACAATTTTGAACGTCCTTTTGATTTTCATGTAGAGCTGATTAAAATTATTCTAGAAAACGATCCAAACATCGAATATCCATTCTTAGTAAAAAGTACTGGCGAAGCACCTAAAATTATTGATCAAAACACAGGTGGTTTTGCGGTAACTAGTGCTGCCGCTGCATCAAGTGATTTTGATTTCTTAAATGAAATGGATTTTGTTCCTGAAGATACCGAAGAATTAGAAGCAATGGGTGGTAGAGGGATAAATGCTCCAGAAATTGATGAAGAAAGTGAAGAAGAGGAAGAAAAAGATGAATTTGCTGATGGCGATGATTTCGAAGAAGATTTCGGTTCAGAAAAAGAAGACTATTAGTAATTAATCCGTCACCCTGAATTTATTTCTAGGTCTAACTTGCTTAAATAGATGATAAAAGATTTTTTAAAAAATTTATTTAATCGAAAGAACACTAATGACCTTTCAAACCATAAAATTCCAGCAGGTTGGTATTTAACTGTTTCCGATTTGCATGAAGAATTGAGAAGCGGTAAAAGGATACAATTTGGAGAAAGCGAATTGACTTGGGCAAGAGAATATGAAAGAAGTTTAATTCCTGAAAATTACCGTTTTCCTCGAAAAGGAGATTTATATCAGGCTAAGTTTGATCAAGAAATCGATTATATTACAGATTGGTCTGCTCCTTACTCTGGTGGCGGGAAAGCAAAAATTTACGTTGGGGAGAAATTTTGGGTACATACAAATCCATCGGATAAAAAACCTATTGGAGCTTATCTAATCCCCGTTAATTACAAAGATTTAGAAGAGCGAATTATACCTTTTGATGATAGAACAGCTTTCAAATATAATGGCTATTACTTTTATGTAAGAACTAATTTGATTAACGAAAATTTCATTTTAGATAAGACAGGATTTCAAAAAGAAAAATATATTTAAAGCCCTCTATGCCACAAAAAACTTTAATTGTAGTAGTTGGGCCAACCGCCATCGGTAAAACTGCTCTAGCTATTGAGCTTGCTCAATTTTACCATAGCGAAGTTATTTCTGCAGATTCCCGTCAATTTTTTAAGGAAATGAATATTGGTACTGCTAAACCTTCAAAAGAGGAATTAGCAGCTGCACCACATCATTTTATTAATTCTCATAGCGTACAAACATTATTTAGCACAGGCGATTTTGAAGTTCAAGCACTTCAATTAATGGAAGATCTTTTTAAAAAGCACAACATTTTAATTGTGGTTGGCGGCTCTGGTTTATATATTGATGCCATTTGCAAAGGATTGGATGATTTACCTGAAATTGATTTTGCAATTCGTGAAAAATTAAATCAACAGCTGGCGAATGAAGGTATCGAAGCTATCCGAACACAATTACAAGAATTAGACCCTGAATATTTTGCTAAAGTAGATCAATCTAATCCTCAGCGCATGATTAGAGGATTAGAAGTTGTACTTTCTACAGGCAAGAAATTAAGCTCTTTTTTAACTTCCAATAAAAAAGAAAGACCTTTCAACATCATCAAAATTGGTCTAAACACAGATAGAGCTTTACTTTACGAGCGCATTAATCATCGCGTAGATTTAATGATGGAAGCTGGTCAACTTGAAGAAGCAGAAAGTTTGCTTCCTTACCGTCAATACAATGCACTAAATACTGTTGGCTATTCAGAATTGTTCGATTATCTAGATGGAAAAACTGATTTAGCTTCGGCAGTTGCAATGATTAAACAAAACACCCGTCGCTTTGCCAAAAGGCAACTTACTTGGTTTAGACGAGATGAAAACACAGTTTGGTTTGAGCCAAATCAAATTGAAGATATTATTCAATATCTAACCAAATTTTGTCATTCCGAGGTACGAGGATTCTAATAGAGAAGATAAACAAAAGAGATTCTTCGCTTCGCTCTGAATGACAAAAACCTTTTAAGCTTGCGCAGTTGGTCCGCCAAAATTCATTGGGAAACCTGGAGGCTCTTCTTGAGTTTTTATCCTTCCATTAATAGCTTCAAATTTCTCAACATTATCTAACATTGCATGAACTAACCTTTTTGCATGTTCTGGCGTTAAAATAATTCTAGATTTCACCTTCGCCTTTGGCACTCCTGGCATTACTCGTATAAAATCCAATACAAACTCAGTATTCGAATGAGTTATGATTGCTAAGTTTGAAAATACACCTTCAGCAATTTCTTCAGATAACTCTATATTAAGTTGGTTTTCGTTCTGTTGTTCTTCCATAATAATCAAAAATATAAAAAGCGTTTGTTAATTGGTACAATACGCAACAAAAAATCCCTAGCGAATGAACGCTAGGGATTTTAATTACAACTCCTTTTCAGGAATTAGTATGATGAATTATGCTTCTACCTCTTCTTCAGCTTTAGATGCTAATAATTTATCGTATTCTTCTTGAGAACCAACAATGATACGCTCATATCCACGAACACCAGTACCTGAAGGAATCAAGTGACCAACGATTACGTTTTCTTTTAAGCCTAACATATGATCACGTTTACCTGCGATAGCTGCTTCATTCAGTACTTTAGTAGTTTCCTGGAATGATGCTGCAGAGATGAACGATTTAGTTCCCAATGATGCACGTGTAATACCTTGTAAAATTGAACTCGCTGTTGCAGGTTGTGCATCACGTACTTCAATTTGTTTCAAATCTTTACGTTTCAATTGAGAATTTTCATCTCTTAATTTACGTAATGACAAGATTTGACCTGGTTTTACAGTGTTTGAGTCACCAGCTTCTACTACAACTTTTTTGTCATAGATGTCATCGTTCTCAACCATAAAGTCCCATCTATCAACAGAGTCATTTTCTAAGAAACGAGTATCACCCGGATCTTCGATATGAACTTTCTGCATCATTTGGTGTACAATTACTTCAAAGTGCTTATCGTTAATTTTCACACCTTGTAAACGGTAAACCTCTTGGATACCATTAACTAAGTATTCTTGTACAGCCGCAGGGCCTTTAATAGCTAAAATATCAGCTGGAGAAATTGATCCATCAGATAATGGCATACCTGCTTTCACAAAGTCATTATCCTGTACCAAAATGTGTTTAGACAATGGAACTAGATATTTTTTAACTTCTCCATCTTTACTTTCGATAGTCATTTCGCGATTACCACGTTTAACACCACCTAAAGTTACCACACCATCAATCTCAGTTACTACAGCTGGGTTAGATGGGTTACGTGCTTCGAATAACTCAGTTACACGTGGTAAACCACCCGTAATATCTCTTGTTTTTCCTGTTGCACGAGGTATTTTAACTAAGATTTGACCTGTTTGAACTGCTTCGCCTTCTTCAATAGCGATGTGAGCACCAACTGGGATGTTATAGTTTCTGATTAACTCACCTTTTTTATCTACTACCTGAATAGCAGGGTTTTTAGTTTTATCACGTGTATCGATAATTACTTTCTCACGGTGACCAGTTTGTTCATCTGATTCTTCACGGAAAGTAACACCTTCTACGATAGCATCGAAATGAATTTTACCTGCAAACTCTGAGATAATAACCGCGTTGTATGGATCCCATGAACAAATCTTATCGCCTTTAGAGATTTTTTGACCTTCTTTAACGAATAAGAATGCACCATAAGGAACATTGTTAGTTACAATTACTTTTCCAGTACCTGGTTCAGTAATTTTAAACTCGCCCGAACGACCTAATACAATCTCAACTACACCGTCTTCCGTTGTTGTTGGTACAGTACGTAAGTTTTCAAACTCGATAACACCATCAAATTTAGCGTTGATTTGAGATTCTGCAGCAATGTTTGATGCAGTACCACCCACGTGGAATGTACGTAACGTTAACTGTGTACCCGGCTCTCCGATTGACTGTGCAGCAATTACACCAACAGCTTCACCTCTTTGAACACGTTTACCAGATGCTAAGTTACGTCCATAACATAATGAACAAACACCTCTTTTATTTTCGCAAGTTAATACCGAACGAATTTCAATACCTTCTAATGGAGATTCTTCAATTGTTTTAGCAATTTCTTCCGTGATGTCTAATCCAGCACCCACTAACAATTTACCGTCTAATGGATTGAATACATCATGTAGAGAAATACGACCTAAAATTCTGTCATATAATGGCTCAACAATATCTTCTTGATCTTTTAATGCAGTAGTGTACATACCTCTTAACGTACCACAATCAACCGCGTTAACGATCATGTCTTGTGCAACGTCATGTAAACGACGAGTTAAGTAACCAGCATCAGCAGTTTTTAACGCTGTATCCGCCAAACCTTTACGAGCACCGTGAGTAGAGATAAAGTATTCTAATACCGATAATCCTTCTTTAAAGTTAGATAAAATCGGGTTTTCGATAATCTCACCACCAGAACCTGATTTTTGAGGCTTAGCCATCAAACCACGCATACCTGCTAACTGACGAATTTGCTCTTTCGAACCACGGGCTCCAGAGTCAAGCATCATATAAACAGAGTTGAAACCTTGGTTATCGCTAGACAATTGGTTCATTACAAACGTAGTTAAACGGTTGTTGATACGTGTCCAGATATCGATAATTTGGTTATAACGTTCGTTGTTGGTAATGAAACCCATGTTATAGTTGTTTCTTACCTCTTCAACTTCACCTGCTGCTTGTGCCAATAAAGTATGTTTCTCTACTGGAATATTAACATCTTGTAAGTTAAACGATAATCCACCTTGGAAAGCCATTCTAAAACCAAGTTCTTTGATATCATCCAAGAATCTTGCAGAACGAGCCATACCAGTCATCTTCACTACTTCACCAATAATATCTCTTAAAGATTTCTTAGTTAATAGTTCGTTGATATAACCCACTTCTTCTGGCACCATTTGGTTGAATAATACTCTACCAACAGTTGTTTCAGTTAATTTATTTACGATAGTTCCATCTTCTTGTTTTACATTAACTTTCACTTTAATGAAAGCGTGTAAATCAATTTTCTTCTCGTTGTAAGCAATAATAACTTCTTCTGGAGAATAGAATGATGAATCTTGTCCTTTAACTACACGTCCTTCGTCAGTTCTACGGCCTTTAGTAATATAATAAAGACCCAAAACCATATCCTGAGATGGAACCGTAATCGGTGTACCATTTGCAGGGTTTAGAATGTTGTGAGCTGCTAACATTAGAACTTGGGCTTCCAAAATTGCTGCATGACCTAAAGGTAAATGCACTGCCATCTGGTCACCATCAAAATCCGCGTTAAATGCAGTACAAACTAATGGGTGTAATTGGATCGCTTTTCCTTCAATTAAACGTGGTTGGAAAGACTGAATACCTAATCTGTGCAACGTAGGCGCACGGTTAAGCAATACTGGGTGTCCTTTCAATACGTTTTCTAGAATATCCCAAACTAGTGGGTCTTTTCTATCAACAATTTTCTTAGCAGATTTAACTGTTTTCACAATTCCACGTTCAATCATCTTACGAATAATAAACGGTTTGAAAAGCTCAGCAGCCATATCTTTTGGTAAACCACACTCATGTAGTTTAAGGTTTGGTCCTACAACAATTACCGAACGAGCAGAATAATCTACACGTTTACCTAGTAAGTTTTGACGGAAACGACCTTGTTTACCTTTTAAGATATCTGATAAAGATTTTAATGCTCTGTTACCTTCAGTTTTAACAGCATTTACTTTACGTGAGTTATCGAATAACGAATCTACAGCTTCCTGTAACATACGTTTCTCGTTACGTAAAATAACTTCTGGTGCTTTAATCTCGATCAAACGTTTTAAACGGTTGTTACGGATAATTACACGACGATATAAATCGTTCAAATCTGAAGTTGCAAAACGACCACCTTCTAGAGGTACTAAAGGACGTAATTCTGGTGGAATAACAGGAACGATTTTAATAATCATCCACTCTGGGTTATTCTCAATACGAGTTCTAGCACCACGGAAAGCCTCAACAACTTGAAGACGTTTTAACGCTTCATTTTTACGTTGTTGCGAAGTTTCGTTAGCAGCTTGGTGACGTAAGTTGTATGATAAAGTATCTAAGTCAATACGTTTTAATAAATCTTCTAACGCTTCAGCACCCATTTTGGCGATGAATTTATTAGGATCTTTATCATCTAAATATTGATTTTCTTTAGGTAATTTATCTAAGATATCTAAATATTCTTCTTCAGTTAAGAAGTCCATATAGTTGATACCTTCTGCCTCCATTAAACCAGACTGAATAACTACATAACGTTCGTAGTAAATAATCAAATCTAATCTTTTGGTAGGTAAACCTAATAAGTAACCGATTTTGTTAGGTAAAGAACGGAAATACCAGATATGCGCCACAGGAACCACCAAATTGATGTGTCCCATACGCTCTCTACGTACTTTTTTCTCAGTTACCTCAACACCACAACGGTCGCAAACAATACCTTTATAACGGATACGTTTGTATTTACCGCAATGACATTCGTAATCTTTTACCGGACCAAAAATACGCTCGCAAAACAAACCATCACGTTCAGGTTTGTAAGTACGATAATTGATAGTCTCAGGTTTTAACACCTCACCACTTGAACGCTCCAAAATAGTTTCTGGAGACGATAAGCTAATGGTTATCGAGGTGAAATTGCTTTTTAATTTATTATCCTTTTTGTAAGACATAGCTCTTTAATTTTGAGTAGTTAGTCATTAGTATTTAGTATTTAGACTAGGCGTTTGGCTTTATCTAAATACTAAATACTCGATACTAAATACTTAGTCTAACGTAATATCTAAACCTAAACCGCGTAACTCATGTACCAATACATTAAATGATTCTGGTACACCAGGAGTTGGTAAGTTTTCGCCTTTAACGATGGCTTCGTAAGTTTTGGCTCTTCCAATAACATCATCAGATTTAACTGTTAAGATCTCTTGAAGGATATTAGCTGCACCAAATGCCTCTAATGCCCAAACCTCCATCTCACCAAAACGCTGACCACCGAATTGAGCTTTACCACCCAATGGTTGTTGTGTAATTAATGAGTATGGTCCGATAGAACGAGCGTGCATCTTATCATCAACCATGTGACCCAGTTTAAGCATATAAATAATACCTACTGTAGTCGGCTGATCAAATTTCTCACCCGTTAAACCATTGTGTAAGTAAGTTCTACCAGAAGCTGGCACACCTGCTTTAGCAATCCACTCTTCAACCTCTTCAGACTTAGCACCATCAAAAATTGGAGTTGCAAATTTAACACCCAATTCTTTACCAGCCCAAGCTAATACAGTTTCGTAGATTTGACCAAGGTTCATACGTGAAGGTACACCCAGTGGGTTCAACACGATATCAACTGGTGTTCCATCTTCTAAGAATGGCATATCTTCATCACGTACAATACGAGCAACAATACCCTTATTACCGTGACGACCAGCCATCTTATCACCTACTTTTAATTTACGTTTTTTAGCTACATAAACTTTCGCCATTTGAACAATTCCTGATGGTAACTCATCACCAACACTAATCGCAAATTTATCACGTTTATAAGCACCTAATTCTTCGTTTACACGGATACCATAGTTGTGTAATAACAACTTGATTTGATCGTTTTTATCATCATCAGTTGTCCATTTGTATGGGTTAATATGAGCATACTCTAGGTCTGCTAATATTTTCTGAGTAAACTTAGCGCCTTTAGCGATTAATAATTCTTTGTAAACATTGAATACACCTTGAGATGTTTTACCGTTTACAATTTGGAACAATTTATCAACTAATTCGTTTTTAAGGTTCTCTGTAGCTAAATTATATCTCTTATCTAATTTCTCAATAGCTGATTTTTCTTCTGCTTTAGTAGTTTTCTTAGCTCTTGAGAATAATTTAGTATCAATTACCACACCTTTAATTGAAGGTGGAGTTTTTAATGAAGCATCTTTAACATCACCAGCTTTATCACCGAAAATTGCACGAAGTAATTTCTCTTCTGGAGAAGGATCAGACTCGCCTTTTGGTGTAATTTTACCAATTAGGATATCGCCTTCTTTTACTTCAGCACCAATACGAATGATACCGTTTTCATCTAAATCTTTAGTAGCTTCTTCAGAAACGTTAGGGATATCTGGTGTTAGTTCCTCTTCTCCACGTTTTGTATCACGTACTTCTAATTCAAATTCTTCGATATGTAAAGAGGTAAAAATATCATCTCTAACAATACGTTCATTAATTACAATCGCATCCTCAAAGTTATATCCTTGCCAAGGCATGAAAGCAACTTTTAAGTTTCTTCCTAATGCCAACTCTCCATTTTCAGTTGCATAACCTTCACAAAGTACTTGACCTTTAACAACTTTCTGACCTTTCTTAACAATTGGTTTTAAGTTGATACACGTATTCTGGTTGGTTTTTTTGAACTTAATTAATTTATAAGTTTTGCTATCACCTTCAAACGATACTAAACGATCTCCATCGTTACGTACATATTTAATAGTGATTTCGTTAGCATCTACATATTCTACAACACCATCACCTTCAGCATTGATCAACGTTCTTGAGTCACGAGCAACGCGACCTTCCAAACCTGTACCAACAATTGGAGCTTCTGGACGTAATAAAGGCACAGCTTGACGTTGCATGTTCGATCCCATCAAAGCCCTGTTCGCATCATCATGTTCCAAGAAAGGAATTAATGAAGCCGCGATAGAGGTAATTTGGTTAGGAGCAATATCCATTAAGTCTAATTTCTCAGGCTCAATAATCGGGAAGTCACCCTCATAACGTGCTTTAACACGAGCAGTTGTAAAGTTACCTTTATCATCATACTCAGCATTAGCTTGTGCAATTGTTTTACCATCTTCATCTTCAGCAGATAAATAAATAACTGGTTTATCTACCATTACTTTTCCACCTTCAACAGGTTTATATGGTGTTTCGATGAAGCCTAAGCTATTAATTTTTGCATGCACACAAAGTGATGAAATCAAACCGATGTTTGGTCCCTCTGGTGTTTCAATGGTACATAAACGACCATAGTGAGTATAGTGAACGTCACGAACCTCGAAACCAGCACGCTCACGTGATAAACCACCTGGGCCTAAAGCTGACAAACGACGTTTGTGTGTAATCTCTGCCAAAGGATTGGTTTGATCCATGAACTGAGATAATTGGTTAGTACCAAAGAATGAGTTAATAACCGACGATAAAGTACGGGCATTAATCAAATCTGTTGGCGTAAACACCTCATTATCACGAATATTCATACGCTCACGGATAGTTCTAGCCATACGAGCTAAACCAACACCGAATTGCGCATATAATTGCTCACCTACTGTACGAACACGACGATTCGACAAGTGATCAATATCATCCACTTCTTCTTTAGAGTTAATCAATTTGATTAAGTATTTAACGATAGCAATAATATCTGCTTTAGTTAATACTTTCACATGATCAGGAGTATCCATTTTCAACTTACGGTTGATACGGTATCTACCCACATCACCTAAGTCATAACGTTTATCTGAGAAGAATAAACGCTCAATGATACCTCTAGCAGTTTCTTCATCAGGTGGTTCTGCGTTACGCAAAGCACGATAGATGTTTTCAACAGCCTCTTTTTCAGAGTTTGAAGTATCTTTTTGTAAAGTATTGTATATAATAGTATAATCAGCTTGAGATGCACCATCTTCTTTAGACAAGATGATAGTTTTAACACCTGCATCGATGATCATATCGATATGGTCGTCTTCAAGAACGGTATCCCTATCTAAGATAACTTCGTTACGATCTATAGAAACTACTTCACCTGTATCTTCATCTACAAAATCTTCAGTCCATTTTCTTAAAACTCTTGCAGCAAGTTTACGACCTGTATACTTCTTCAAACCAGATTTACTAACTTTTACTTCGTCAGCAAGATCAAATAGTTCTAAGATGTCTTTATCAGAATCATAACCGATTGCACGTAATAAGGTGGTTACCGGGAATTTTTTCTTACGATCAATGTAAGCATACATTACGTTATTAACGTCTGTAGCAAACTCAATCCAAGAACCTTTGAAAGGAATCACACGAGCAGAGTACAGTTTAGTTCCATTTGTGTGACGGCTTTGACCGAAGAACACACCTGGAGATCTATGCAATTGAGATACAATTACACGTTCTGCACCGTTGATCACGAAAGTACCTTTTGGAGTCATATATGGTATGGTTCCTAAGTATACATCTTGTATGATGGTTTCAAAATCCTCGTGTTCTGCATCGTTACAAGAAAGTTTAAGCTTTGCTTTTAACGGAACACTGTAAGTTAACCCACGATCAATACATTCAGGAATGTCATAACGTGGTGGGTCAATAAAATAATCTAAAAATTCTAAAACAAAGATATTTCTAGAATCTGTGATTGGAAAGTTTTCAGCAAATACTTTAAATAAACCTTCTGTGTGACGGTTATCTGAAGTGGTTTCTATCTGAAAAAATTCTCTAAATGATTGCAACTGCACATCCAGAAAATCTGGATAATCAATGATGTGCTTACTACGTGCAAAATTTACTCTTTGGTCTACGACTTTATTTGCCAAGGGACTAAATTTAATTTAGTTTAAGAATAAACTATTTGCTTGGTTTGCCTCGAACCATTTCACCAACCAAACAAGATGAAATGTTTATAAACGGGAATAGACTCCGACTTAATAGTCGGAGTCTTATTCTTAAAGGTTCGTTAAAATTAAGTGATTACTTAATCTCAACTACAGCTCCAGCTTCTTCTAATTGTTTTTTCAAAGCTTCTGCTTCGTCTTTAGCAACACCAGTTTTTAATTCTTTTGGTGCACCATCAACTAAGTCTTTTGCTTCTTTCAAACCTAAACCAGTTAAGTCTTTTACTAATTTAACTACTGCTAGTTTAGCACCACCAGCTTCTTTCAAAATTACATCGAAAGTAGTTTTTTCTTCAGCTGCAGGAGCATCAGCACCAGCAGCAGGACCTGCAACAGCAACTGCCGCAGCAGCTGGTTCGATACCATACTCGTCTTTTAAGATTTGAGCTAATTCGTTAACTTCTTTAACTGTTAAGTTTACCAATTGCTCAGCAAACGATTTTAAATCTGCCATTTTATAGATTTTTAAAATTTTTACGTAAAATAATTTAATTCAATACGAACTTTAAGGGTTCGTTAACCTTCTCTTTCTTGTAGTGTTTTAACAATACCTGCAAGTTTAGCACCGCCAGACTGTAATGCCGAAATAACATTTTTAGCTGGAGATTGTAATAAACCAATGATTTCGCCAACAAGTTCTTCTTTTGATTTAAGACTTACTAATGAATCAAGGTAATGATCTCCAACAAATATTGCTGAATCGATATAAGCAGCTTTTAGCTGTGGTTTTTCTTCTTTACCTTTTCTTAAGGCTTTGATCAGCTTAGCTGGACCATTACCTACTTTAGAAAATAATAAAGCCGATTGACCTTTTAATGCTGGGAATATCTCAGATGAGTCGCCTTCTAATCCATCAATCGCAATTTTGATTAATGTATTTTTTGCAACTTTCATTTCGATACCGCTTTCGAAACATTTGCGACGGATGTTATTTACTTTCTCAACAGATAAGCCCGAGGTATCAGCAATATAAAAATTGCCAAACTCTTGCATTTTCTCTTGTAGAGCTAAAACTACTTCTTGTTTTTCTTCTCTGTTCATAATTAGATCCCCGCTACTGATTTAGTTTCGATTGCAATTCCAGGACTCATTGTAGAAGACACGTGAATGCTTTTAAAATAAGTTCCTTTTGCAGCAGAAGGTTTTAATTTTGAAATCGTTTGAAGTACTTCTAACGCGTTCTCATATATTTTCTCTGCTGAGAATGATACTTTTCCTATTGAAGCATGGATGATACCAGTTTTGTCAACTTTAAAATCAATCTTTCCGCCTTTTACGTCAGTTACAGCTTTACCAACTTCGTTGGTTACTGTACCTGATTTTGGGTTTGGCATAAGGTTCCTTGGACCTAAAACACGGCCTAATTTACCTACTTTTGCCATACAAGCAGGAGTAGTGATAATAATGTCAACATCTGTCCAACCACCTTCAATCTTAGCCACATATTCGTCTAAACCCACGAAATCTGCTCCTGCAGCTTTAGCCTCTTCTTCCTTATCAGGAGTACAAAGTACTAAAACACGTACAGTTTTACCTGTACCATGAGGTAAAGTAGCAATACCACGTACCATTTGATTAGCCTTACGTGGATCAACACCTAAACTCACATCGATATCTACCGATGCATCAAATTTAGTTGTAGTGATTTCTTTTACCAAAGCAGCCGCATCCTGTAAAGAATACGATTTACCGATTTCTAGTTTAGCGTGTGCCAGTTTTTGATTTTTTGTTAATTTCGCCACTGTTGTAAACTGTTTTTTGTTAATTAATTTGTCCAGGGTGCATCACCGCTAACGGTAATTCCCATACTGCGTGCTGTACCTGCTACCATTTTCATAGCAGATTCGATAGTGAATGCATTTAAATCAGTCATCTTATCTTCAGCAATTGACTTAACTTGATCCCAAGTCACCGAACCAACTTTCTTACGGTTGGGCTCAGCAGAACCACTCGTTAATTTAGTAGCATCCAATAATTGAATAGCTACAGGAGGGGTTTTGATGATAAATTCGAAAGACTTGTCGACATATACAGTAATTACAACGGGTAATACTTTACCTGGCTTATCTTGGGTACGAGCATTGAATTGTTTACAAAACTCCATGATATTAACACCTTTAGCACCTAATGCAGGTCCTACTGGTGGTGATGGGTTTGCAGCTCCGCCTTTGATTTGTAATTTAACAAGTGCACCGACTTCTTTTGCCATTTTCTGATTTGTTAATTGTAATACTCAATGTTAAATATTGGAAGCATGTAACATTTAAGACCTTTTTGCTATCGTAAAACAGCAAAAGGACTGCAAAGATATGAATAATCTTGCAGTCCTCAAATATTTTTTTATAAAAAAGTTGTTATTCTTTTTCTACTTGCATATAGTTAAGCTCCAATGGTGTTTTACGACCGAAGATTTTAACCATAACTTTCAATTTTTTCTTTTCTTCGTTAACCTCTTCAATAACTCCAGTAAAACCGTTGAAAGGACCATCCATTACTTTAACGTTCTCACCTACATAATAAGCGATGTTCATTGTTTCACCTTGCTGGCTCATTTCATCAACCTTACCTAAAATACGGTTAACTTCTGCTTGACGCATTGGAATTGCATTTCCGGCTTTATCACCTAAAAATCCAATTACACTATTTACCCCTTTAATAATATGTTCTAACTCACCATCTAAAATTGCTTCTATTAAAACATAACCAGGATAAAAGTTACGTTCTTTAGCAATTTTCTTACCCTCTTTCATTTGATAGTATTTCTCCATCGGGATTAATACTTGAGGAACCAAATGAGAAAGACCTAAACGGCTAATTTCAGAATCGATATACTGTTTTACCTTCTTCTCTTTACCACTTACCGCTCTAACTACATACCACTTTAACTGATCGTTCATCTAGTACTATTAATTTAAAGTGATTTATAAAAAGTTGATAATATATAGTTAGCACCATTATCCATTGCGTAAATTACTGCAGCAATAATTAGTGATGCGACTAGAACCAATACTGCCGAATTTTGCAATTCGCCCCATGTAGGCCAAGTTACCTTTTGGGTCATTTCTTCGTACGATTCTTTAATAAATTGAACTACACTAGCCATATTTATATTTTTTATGCACGGGAACAAGGATTCGAACCCTGATCAAAGGTTTTGGAGACCTCTATTCTACCGTTGAACTATTCCCGTAATTAGAAAGCAAAGTACCTAAGAAAATCATCTTAAGTACTTTGCAATCATGTATTCTTAATCCCCTAAGGGCTTTAGAATTATTTTACAATTTCAGTTACCTGACCAGCACCTACTGTTCTACCACCCTCACGGATAGCGAAACGTAGACCTTTTTCCATTGCGATTGCGTTAATCAATTTTACGTTGATTGTAACGTTATCACCTGGCATTACCATTTCAGTTCCTTCTGCTAAAGAGATTTCTCCTGTAACGTCTGTAGTACGGAAATAGAATTGTGGACGGTATTTGTTAAAGAATGGAGTGTGACGTCCACCTTCTGCTTTCGATAATACATAGATCTCAGCTTTGAAATCTGTGTGAGGAGTTACTGAACCTGGTTTACAGATTACCATACCACGACGGATATCAGTCTTCTCAATACCACGTAACAATAAACCTACGTTATCACCTGCTTCACCATAATCAAGGATCTTACGGAACATCTCAACACCAGTTACTGTAGATTTTAAGTTCTCAGCACCCATACCTAAGATTTCAACTGGATCACCAGAGTTGATTACACCACGCTCAATACGACCAGTTGCAACAGTACCACGACCAGTGATCGAGAATACATCTTCAACAGGCATTAAGAATGGAAGCTCAGTTAAACGTGGAGGAATTGGAATGTAGCTATCTACAGCATCCATTAACTCCATAATTTTTCCAACCCATTTTGGATCGCCGTTCAAGCCACCAAGAGCTGAACCTTGAATAACAGGAATATCATCACCAGGGAATTCATAGAAAGATAATAATTCACGAACTTCCATCTCTACTAATTCTAGTAATTCTGGATCATCCACCATATCAACTTTGTTCATGAAAACAACTAACGAAGGTACACCTACCTGACGAGCCAATAGAATGTGCTCGCGAGTTTGTGGCATCGGACCATCTGTAGCAGCAACAACGATAATTGCACCGTCCATTTGAGCCGCACCAGTAACCATGTTTTTTACGTAATCCGCGTGACCTGGACAGTCAACGTGTGCATAGTGACGGTTAGCTGTTGAATACTCAACGTGAGCTGTGTTAATCGTGATACCTCTTTCTTTTTCCTCTGGAGCAGAGTCAATCGAATCAAATGAACGCGCCTCAGATAAACCAGCATCAGATAACACTTTAGTGATAGCTGCTGTTAAGGTTGTTTTACCGTGGTCAACGTGACCGATAGTGCCGATGTTTAAGTGCGGCTTGCTGCGGTCAAACTTTTCTTTTGCCATGTTTTTATACTTATTAGTAGGTTAACTTTTTTATTTATTTATTGTTTTGATACAAATTCAATACAAAAAACCTTGTCTATTCTGTTACTACAGATTTAACAAAGTGTTTCTTCTTTATTATTATTACCAGAGCCAACTATGGGAATTGAACCCATGACCTCTTCCTTACCAAGGAAGTGCTCTACCGCTGAGCTAAGTCGGCTTATTCTTTTTAGCTCATTAGTTCATTTGTTCATTTGGCTACAATTGAACCATTTCAACTAATGAACTTCCAAGAGCGGAAGACGAGGTTCGAACTCGCGACCTATAGCTTGGAAGGCTATCGCTCTACCAACTGAGCTACTTCCGCTTATCGACTTACGATTTTTCGATTTACGAATTACGATTGAAATTCATCAATCTAAAATCGTCAATCTGAAATCTAAAATCAGATTGTGGGGGGAGAAGGATTCGAACCTTCGAAATCTTGCGATAACAGAGTTACAGTCTGTCCCATTTGGCCGCTCTGGAATCCCCCCGCTTCTAGTTTAACAACTTATTGCTAAGTCTATAAACTAAAAGAGCCTCCTATCGGGATCGAACCAATGACCTACTGATTACAAGTCAGTTGCTCTACCAGCTGAGCTAAGGAGGCTTATATCTTTCGTTAATTGAATTAAATCAACGTTTTTGATATTATTTTAATCTTTCATAGAACTTTCCATTTCTTCTGAGCCAATGCCCCCTCCGAAATGGAATGCAAATCTACAAAAATTAATCTTTGAAAAAAATATATTTTAAAAAAAAATTTGGCGGGTTGTTGCCCGCCAAATCTTATCTAATACAATATAAAAATATCGCCTTAGTAATCAGACACTTCGTCTGTGCTTAATATAGCTTTGTGCTCACTTAATTTAGCACGAGTTTTATCTTTATGTTTAGTAATTTGCTTTTTTAGGGATTCTATAGCCAAATCTGTAGCCTCTTCGAAAGATTTACATTGCTCTTTGGCAAAAAGTGTAATGCCGGGAACCATTAATTTAATTTCTGATATTTTATTTTCTTCATCTTCTACATTTTCTAGTTTCAAATAAACTTCACCTCCAATAATCTGATCAAAAAACTGATCTAACTTATCTACTTTCTTTTGAATGAACTCTAATAATTTTTGGTCCGCGTTAAAATGGATCGACTGTACTCTAATTTTCATTTTTCCTCCTTTTTTATGCCTTTGGATGGGCTTGTTTATATATAGATTTTAAACGTTCTACTGAATTATGTGTATATACTTGCGTAGCAGCCAAGCTGGCATGCCCTAGTAATTCTTTTATTGCATTTAAATCTGCACCTCTATTTAATAGGCTACTGGCAAATGAATGCCTCAGCACATGTGGGCTCTTTTTATCTTGTGTTGATATTAATGTCAAATAACGATTTACTATACGATAAATTAACTTCGGATATGCCGAAGCTCCTGTATTGGTAACGATTAAGGTAGTGCTTTTGTTATTAAAATTTTCAATTGATTTTAAAGCAAGGTAAGCTTTTAGTTGTTTAATCAATTCGCCATGTAAAGGAATAATTCGCTCTTTGTTTCTCTTACCCAATACTTTAATTGTGCCCTCATAAAAATCAATATCATTTTCTTTTACCTGTAACAATTCTGCTAAACGAACCCCCGTACCAAACAATAGTTCTAAAACCATTTTATCTCGTTGTCCAGAAAAACCATCCTCAAAATTTTCTGCATTATCTAAAAGGCTATCCATTTTAACTTCCTCAATAAAAACTGGTAAGCGTTTAGGAACTTTTGGTGCTTTAATTAAAAGCATTGGATTTACTTTTACTTCTTTTTCGCGAAGCAAATGTTTATAAAAGCTACGAAGTGTAGATATTTTTCGCCCAATGGCATTTTCAGAAATCTTATGATCTAAAAGATCAACTATAAAACTACGAACGTGTTGAGTTTGGACAACAGTTACCTCTAATTCAAAATTCGCTTGTAAAAAATCTTTAAATTGAATTAAGTCTGTTTTATACGACTGTATAGTGTGTGGAGAGTAGCGCTTCTCGTTTTGTAAATAGGTTAAGAAACTACTAATAAGCATAGGCCTTACTTTGTTATTCGTATTTGTGAATATACAAAAAATTAATGGATGAAAAATTTATTTTGTCATAAAAACGTACAATTTCTTAAAGGTTCTTAATGCGTCTTTTTTAAGGGCTTGGTTAATTCTACTGTATAGTAAGTCCGCATATAGTCCGCATATAGTCCGCATTATTATTTATAAATGCGGACTTACTATGGATTAACTGTGGAATTATACTAACTTAGTCTCGGACAAAGTATATTAAAGTGTCCTAGCAGGAATGGCAGTATACAATGGAAAAAGCCTTAAGGGCTCATTTGGAAATTTAACCTTTATTAAACATGGCGAGGTTGACATAGTAAGATCCAAGAGTAAGAGGGTAAAACAGACGAAGGCAACCAAAAAATCTGCATCCGTTTTCGGGAAATTTATTAGCCCTTTTGCAAAATTTATTAGGCAGTCTTTCGATGTGCTTATTAACGGCAATGCCGATAGCGCAATGGTAAACCGAATGAATTCTGATATTTCTACCTTAATTTATCAGCATATTGATGTTGATGGGAAATTCAATTTTACTCCGACTAGTTTCGATAGGTTACTAGATTTTAATTTTAACCTTTCATCTTCACTAAATAAAAGTTTATTAATTAAGCCTATTGTTAATTTTACATCTGGCAATGTGGAAATTATATGGCCAGAATTCTTGATTGCTAAAAATCTCCGTTTCCCCGTTAAGGCAAACAGTTGTGTAGTGAGCTTTCGCTTTGCGCAATATTGTTTAGCTAAAGGAAAATGGAATATCCCTGAAGTAGAAGAAATAGAAATCAAGAAAAGTCAATTATCCACCATCTCGCAAAGCTTTAATCTTCCAATACCCGCGGGATCACTTTTTTTACTTGGAGTAGGCATTACCTATTTTACAGGGACACCTAAAATAAAGCTAAACAATAAGACCTTTAATCCTGCTGGTATTTGTGGAGTAGGCTTTGTTCCTGGAAATTGTGCAGCCGCAGAGATAGCAGATTGGGAAATACTGCCCCTTGCTACAATGCAATAAAACGTACTAAACAAAAAAGCCTCCAGATTTTACATCTGAAGGCTTTAATATCAATTATAGAACTATAAAGTTCCTTCTTGGTTCATGTTCTGAATATAAACAGCGTGTTTAATTTCTGTACGACGAGCTACGGATTTTTTCTCGTATGCTTGACGACTACGTAATTCTCTCAATACACCAGTTTTTTCAAACTTTTTCTTGAAACGTTTAAGCGCTTTATCTAATGATTCGCCGTCTTTAATGTTAATAATAATCATAACGTTGAAATACCTCCTCTCGATGTGTTTAAATTTCCCCTATTTACTTGGGGTTGCAAATGTAGGTAAAATATTGGAAGAGAGAAAGTTTTTTCAAAAATCTTCTAATAATTAATGGATTTCAGAAAATTTATCTTTACAGTAAACAGTATTATTTATTTAATACTAGATTAAAGCACGTAATTCTATTTCTTTTGTTATTTTTATTTACCTAAAAAACATACCATGACAACAGGCAAAAAGGTTTTTTCTATAGCAACAGTTTTAATCGTATTGATTTTGGCTGGAATAATATACTATCGCTACTATTTTGTATTTGGCGAAGGTGTTAAAGCCGGCGAATTAAATTTCATCGTAAAAAAAGGTTACCTCTTTAAAACGTATGAAGGAAAAATTATTCAATCGGGAATACGATCAAGACAAACGGGTACGGTACAATCTAATGAGTTTGAGTTTTCCGTATCTGATGAAGAAGTAGCAAAAAAGATGATGGCCAATAGTGGTAAATCTTTTGAGCTACATTATAAGGAATACAAAGGCGCTTTGCCTTGGCGAGGATTTAGTGTATATGTGGTTGACAGCGTAGTAACCATGCATGAGCCATTGCCATAGTTATAAAAAACTTTGACAATCTTTTTTAGATTGTCAAAGTATAATTATTTTAGAATCTCTCTAGCAATTACTATTTTTTGTATTTCGGAGGTTCCTTCTCCTATTGTACATAATTTGCTATCGCGATAAAATTTCTCTACCGGAAAGTCTTTGGTATAGCCATAACCACCAAATATTTGAACCGCTTCTGTAGCACATCTTACTGCAACTTCTGATGCGTAATATTTAGCCATTGCCGATTCTTTGGTCATTGGTAAATGACGATTTTTTAAATCAGCCGCTTGGCGAATTAATAATTCTGCTGCTTCTATTTCTGTTGCCATATCTGCCAATTTAAAGCTAATCGCTTGAAAACTTGAGATAGGCACTCCAAATTGATAGCGTTCTTTAGCATAATCTAAAGCGGCTAAGTAAGCACCTTTTGCAATACCCAATGACAATGCTGCAATTGAAATACGACCTCCATCTAGTACTTTCATAGCTTGTTTAAAGCCATCACCTTCGTTACCTAACAGATTTTCTTTTGGAACTCTACAGTTATCAAAAACCATTTCTGTGGTTTCTGATGCACGCATGCCCAATTTGTTTTCTTTTTTACCAGCAGAGAAGCCCGGCGTACCTCGTTCTACTACAATTGCCGAAATTCCTTTAGCACTACCAGCTTCGCCTGTGCGAACCATAACTACGGCAACATCTCCTGATTTACCATGAGTAATCCAGTTTTTTGCACCATTAATTACGTATTCATCGCCATCTAAAACAGCAGTTGTCTGCATACGCAACGCATCAGAACCTGTATTGGCTTCTGTTAAGCCCCAAGCACCAATCCATTCTGCAGTAGCTAATTTTGGCAACCATTTTAACTTTTGTTCTTCATTACCGAAAGCCAAAATATGACCTGTACATAAAGAATTATGTGCAGCGAGCGATAAGCCAATTGAGCCGCAAACTTTTGAGATTTCTACAATAACATCTACATATTCTTGGTATCCAAAACCAGAACCTCCATAGTTTTCGGGCACTAAAACACCCATTAAACCTAGTTCGCCTAGTTGTTTAAAAATTTCTATAGGAAAATGCTGTGCTTCATCCCATTCCATTACGTTTTGACGAATATTCTTTTCGGCAAAATCGCTTACCATTTTTTTAATAATTTCTTGATTTTCGGCTACTTCAAAGCTAAAGCCTGTGTCCATATAGATAGGGTTTAAAAAAAGAAAAGCTTAAATCGAACGCCTTATAAGCGTTTGGATTTAAACTTTTCTTAAGATTTATATTTGGTTAGGAACAATGATAAGCAAATAATATAATAGAATCAACATATTTATATTCGCCAAAAAGTAGAATGTTTTGGTATTTGGTTCAATAACTTAATTCATTTAATTATTTGTAAGGAATACGTAGAAAAATTTAATTGAAAATATTTAAAAATTGCTTTATAATTAATTTTCAATGTGTTAAAACTTTGCCAAAGAAAATGTATTTGGGCTAAAAGAGGTTAATCGATCTCTACCATTTAAAAAATCTAAACTGATTAAGAAAGAGTACGCTGCCACATTTGCTTGTAATAAATTAACCAATTTAGAAGCCGCAACAACTGTACCGCCAGTAGCCAATAAATCATCGTGAATTAACACATTTTGCCCGGGTTTAAAAGCATCTTCATGCACTTCTAGCGTTGCACTTCCATATTCCAAATCATAAGATTGCTGGATGGTTTTGTAAGGCAATTTGCCAGCTTTACGAATAGGTACAAAAGGAACTTTTAATTCTTGTGCTAAAGCCAGACCAAACAAAAACCCACGACTTTCTATCCCTGCAACTACATCTATTTTAATATCAGCCAATTGCAAAGCTAAAGCTTGAGTAATTTCAGCACATAAAATTGGATCATGCAATACTGGAGTTATATCTTTAAAAATAATTCCTGGTTTAGGAAAGTCAGCTACATCGCGTAAGGTTTGTTTAATTTTTGCTTCAATCATTTAGAAAATAAGATAAGGTGCTATGGTTTGAATAATTTGCGGCGTTAAGATAGCTACTTTCTTTAAATCGGCAATATCATTATATTTTCCATGCTGTTTTCTGTATTGAATAATCGCATTAATTTGTTTGTATTTTAGGTAAGGATGATTTTTAAGGTCATCAAATTCTGCAGTATTAATGTTAATCTTTTTAAGGTTAGAAACATCAATCTTAATCTGATCTTTTATTTCGTTAAACTTAATACTATCCAATCCAAAAACTTCCAGTAATTGCTCTTTTTTATAAAATCCTCCGAGCCTATCTCGATATTTCGCAATCCTCCTCGCAAATGCTGCTCCTACCCCTTTTATTTCGTCCAGTTGTAAGGTATCTGCACTATTAATTTCTACAATTACTAGTTCTTTTTTTACATATGGAGCTTGCTTTGCATATTCTTGTTTTACATATTTAGTAGTTGTGTTTTGAATGTTGATATAAGGAGCTAATTGTTCAAACTTCTTTGGCGATATGGTATACATTTTCTTCAAATCTTCTGGCTTATAAAACTTCCCGCCTTTGTTTCTGTAATTAACAATTGACTGTGCCTGTTTTACAGATAAACCTAGTTTTTGCCACTCTTCAACATCAATTACATTTGGATCAAATTTGAAAAGTGCAGTGGTTGGAGTTGCTTCACTATCTTCAACTTGATTACGCATTTTAGCGTAATAGTTGGGCTCTTGCTGATTAACTAAAATCAACTTTTGTATAGCAACATGTTCTTCACCAGAAATAAGTGTCGGTTTAATCCAGAATGTTGTATAATAGTACGGAAGTACGCTTATTATTAACAGAATAGCCATTAAGGCTAATAATGCATTGTACTCTCGCTTTGTAAAGCCAAAGTAGTTATTTAACCATTTTTTCATAGATAGCATAGGTACTATAAATATAAATCTTATTTTTGATATTGCTTTATAAATTAAATACCTCCTTTTTAAATGAAGATAATTACTACAAAAGAGTTTGCTAAAGCGACCAAAATAGACAAATTAGGCGTTCCAGGTCTTGCGGCTCTATTAATGGAAGTAATGAAATTGAACGATATCAATAAAGTATTTTCTAAGAACGAACATTTTGCAGGCTTAGAATTTGTTGATAAAATACTAGAGACCATTGGCGTTACTATAGATTTTGACGAAGACGATTTAAAAAACATTCCAAAAACTGGAGGTTTTATTGCGATTGCGAATCACCCATATGGTGGTGTAGAAGGCTTAGCGTTAGTGAAACTTTTGTGTACGGTTAGGCCAGAAGCAAAGGTGATGGTGAATTTTATTCTTAAGAAAATACCTAATCTTAGTGAGTTTTTTGTGGCCGTAAATCCATTTGAAAATGTACAACATACATCAAGTATTAGTGGTTTAAAGGCAACTTTTGATTTATTACAAAGCGGAACTCCGATTGGAATTTTCCCAGCTGGTGAGGTTTCTACTTTTAATTTAGAAAGTCAGGAAGTTACCGATAGAATATGGCATCCGGTAGTTGGAAAGTTAATTGCTAGAGCAAAACTACCCGTTGTCCCTATCTATTTTCATGGCAATAACGGTGTGTTATTTAACATTTTAAGCTTTATTCACCCAACATTAAGAACTGCCAAATTACCTTCAGAATTTTTGAATAAACATGGTTTGAAAATTAAGGTAAGAATTGGAAAGCCGATTAAAATTGAAGATGTTTCTTATAAAAATAACACCAATAAATTACTCGATTTTTTAAGAGCTAGAACTTACGCATTAGGCACAAGCCTAGAAGAAGAAAAGAAATTATTTAATCCCATTAATCTTTTCAAGAGAAAGAAAAAACCTGCGCAAATTGTAGAAGAAACTGACAGAAACTTAATTGTTAAAGAAGTTGAAAAACTAGAAGATTTTAAAGTTTGGGAAGAGAAGAATTATGAGGTTTATATTACTCCCACCTCTAGCATTCCTAATATTTTAAGGGAAATTGGTCGCTTACGCGAGATTACTTTTAGAGAAGTTGGCGAGGGAACCAATAAAAAAATAGACTTAGATAACTACGATATTTATTATAATCATTTATTTATTTGGGATAAAGATTTACAAAATATTGTGGGTGCATATCGTATTGGCAAGGGAGATGAAATTTTAAATACGATGGGTCGTAGAGGTTTTTACCTATCCGAACTATTTAAAATTAGAGAGCCTTTTTACCCTATTTTACGCCAAGGGATAGAATTAGGTCGTTCATGGATAAGAAAAGAATATCAGCTAAAACCATTACCATTATTTCTATTGTGGAAAGGAATTTTAAAATATCTAGTTTTAAATCCTCAATACAGATACTTATTTGGCCCTGTTAGCATCAGTAATAATTTTTCTAAATTATCTAAATCTATCATTGTAGATTATATTACTAAAAATCATTTCGATTATGAACTGGCAGCTTATGTTAAGCCAAAAAACAAATTTAAGGCCGATTTAACTGGAATAGATACCGATTTATTAGTAGAAAGTAGTGATTCGTTAAAAGATTTAGATGGTTTAATTGGAGATATTGAGAATTCGCATATTAAAATTCCTGTGCTATTACGTCAATACATGAACTTAAATGCAAAAATTATTTGCTTTAACATAGATCCTAAATTTTCTGATTGCCTGGATGGATTTTTAGTAGTTGATGCACATAAAATTCCAACGGATATGCTGGAAAAGATTGGCAAGAACTTTTAGTTTAATAGCTCATTAGTTCAATTATAAAATATCATTAAAACAAAAGCCCCGACATCCATCGGGGCTTTTTGTTATCAACTAACCTAAACTGTTCTGCTAAATATTAACCAGATATTTAACACTGCAAAAGTAAGTTAGGTATGTTAAGCCTTCGTAAAATCGAGATTATCTTAAGATTATTTAACATACGATTTAAGAAAAACTCATTTTCTTAAAGATTTCATGTTTTACAAGCAATAAAGTAGATCATTAGATGTTAATTTTATGTATATTTAATATATCCTAAATGTTAACAGTTGAAAAATTCGTTTAAACATATTCTGTTTAAAGCATTAATTATCATCACATTAGTGTTTTCATTTGCTCTTGCTAAAGCACAACGCTATAGCTTTGAGTTTTATGATGGCACCTTCAATTTTGAAGCAGATTCAACTGTAAATATTAGTTTTAATCAGGAGTTGAGTAGCCAATCTGTAACTACTTTTTACAACAAGATTAACTCTGGCAATTACCAAGATGTAGTAAAATCGCTCTTAGCATATAAAGAGAAAAATAAATTAAATGACTGGCTTTATTATCAGCTAATTAGAAAAACAGCTCAACAGATTAGTCCAAAGGCCGAGAATTATAGTCGTTATACGTTGTATAAATGGTTTCTAATGTCGAAATCTGGCTATGATGCAAAAGTAGCGGTAGGAAATAATCAAATTATATTTTATGTGCGTAATGATGAGGATATTTCCGACATTCCTTTCTTCATGATCAATGAGAAAAAATACATGTGTTTGAATTACCATGATTATGGCAAGTTATTTAAAAAAGAAGATGCTTATAAACCTGTTGAAATAGTTGTACCAAATGCTACAGCCGCTTTTAGTTATAAAGTTACTCGCATGCCAGATTTTAAACCCGAAGATTACGTAGAAAAACAAATCGCGTTTAATTATAAGCATAAAGACTACCATTTTAAGGTGAAGTTAAATACAGAGGTAGAAACAATTTTTGTGAATTACCCTGGAGTAGATTTTGAATCTTACTTTAATATTCCATTAAGTCATGAAACTTATCAGTCTCTTATTCCTCTTTTAAAAGAAAATGTAAAGGGAATGAGTAAAAAAAATGGTGTTGATTATTTGATGCGTTTTACTCGCTATGCTTTTTTATATGAGGATGATGAAATGAATTTTGGAAAAGAAAAACGTTTATCGCCTGAACAAACTTTATTAACAAAATATAGTGATTGTGACGATAGAGCGGCATTATTTTTTTATCTGGTAAAGGAAATTTACAATTTACCAATGATAGCCTTACTCTATCCTACGCATATTACAATGGCTGTACAATTTGATAAACCAATTGGCAATCCTGTTGTTTATAATGGCAAATCTTATACTGTTTGTGAGCCTACACCACAAAAGCAAAACTTACGCATTGGCGAATTATCTGCAAGTCTAAAAAACAAACCGTACGAGGTTGTTTATCATTATGATCCTTTGAATAGATAATTTTAAAATCTTGCGCCAATACCCACAACTTTTTGGTCTTTACTATCAATATAAACAAATATAGGCCCTAGTAAAGCATCTTGGGTGGTATTAAACATTACAGCAACCATGTCTTTATTATCACGTTTTTCATAAGTAACGGATGCCTTTTGCCATTACGTGGTTACGGTAGCTTTTGAGTTTGCATCTAAATAATTCCAAGCAATTTCCCGATAGGTTGCATCAGTGATTTTTGCATCCTCTTTTTTGCAAGCTGATAAACTAGCTACAAATAAAATCAGGATTATTAAAAGTCTGATTGGGAATTTTAAAAGTAAAGTATGGGATTTCATAGCGTTTTATATTTATTATCAATACGTAAACTAAGCTGCTTTCGCTACATGTTTAATTTAATAAATAAGTGAAAAATCTACTAAAACAAAAAGCTGCTCCAACAAAAGTCGAAGCAGCTTTTTTTATTTATATTTCTTATTAATTTACAGCACCAGGTGTAGTGTAAGCTAAACCCTGTGGGTTAAAATTTGCCCAACTCGAAGCCCAATTAGTAGCACCGAAAGCACCTTTAAAAGTTACCGTTTTATCAAATCCTGAAGCTAATTTAGCATCAGTAAATAATGCACCACTAGCGGCGGCAGAAGCAGCAACAACAGTGAAGTTAGGAACACCAACTCTGGCAGTTGCAACTAAGTCAGCAGAATATTTATAAGGATCTGTGAAGATAGATGCGGCAGTTGCAGCAGCATCAAAGGTATTACTTACAGTTAATAATGGAGAAATTACGCCTAAAGCTGTAGCATTAGAAGCTTTGATTTGGTTTGATTTACTGTTGCTATTATAGATTAAGTTATTAGCAATTACAGATCTTCCAGCAGATAAGTTACCTGAAGAGTTTAATGTACCACCTGCAGGTAAAGCGTCATCAAAGAAAATACCTTCTGTATAACCAACAATAACAGAGTTGAAGATGCTTATTGCAGAATTACGGCGGATTTGAGCACCATGCTGGAAGTTTGCATTAATACTTGAACCACCTGAACCTACTGGACCTAAAATTGTCATGTTTGAGAAGACAGCTGAAGTTTGTGGAGTAGCGTTATCACCAGCAGCGTTGTTGTCTGATTCGAAACCGTTAGAACCAGATACATCAGCAGTTACAGCTAAACGTTGTGCTAAACCAAATTGAACTTTACCTGAGAAACCGTTATCAGTATCAAAATCATCATCCCAAGAATCAATAGCGATTAAGTGAGAACAGTTAACCGAACCACCGAACCATTCATAAGCATCATCACCAGAACGATAAACTTCAATATAATCAATAGTTGTACCTGAACCAACAGAACCGAAAGTTAAACCATTAATTTCGTTATCTGGACTTAAAGCAATACCTGCATATTCAATACGCACATATTTCATAGTACCAGAGTTATCTGCATTATCAGTACCACCATGTTTTCCTTTATCAGTAGCATCTGAAATACCTTCAATTGGCACAGAAGTACCTAAATTATTTTGGGCTTTACCTAATAAAATAACACCTCCCCAATCGCCTTCTTTACGGGCGCCAGCTGCGATGCTTGAAGTAAATACAATTGGTTTATCTACTGTACCAACAGCCATAATTTTAGCTCCTCTAGTAATAATTAAAGCTCCTTTAGTTGCTTTATCACCTTTAATAATGGTACCAGCTTCGATTGTTAATGTAGCATTGTTGGTTACAAAAACATTTCCTTTTAATACATAAATTTTACTTGCAGACCAAGTTGTGCTTGCAGTTACATCACCAGAAATTTCTACTGTATTTGCATCTGCTGGCGGATTTACATCTCCACCATTATCCGTTTTAGAACAGCTTGCCAAAAAAACTAACACGCTTAGCGCACAAAGTAATAATTGTTTTTTCATTTTATTTAAAATTTTATTTTTTTCAAAAGTGCGATATAGATATAATTCAATGATTAAGATTACTTTAAGTTATCATTAACAATACACCTACTTAAGCAACAATAACTTAACATTAAAACGTATACGTAAATGATAACGAGTAATTTGCACCTGGTTTATAACTACTTAAAGTATAATCTCCATTTGCTACACTATATTTTTTGTCCTGATCATTATCAAAATAGAAAGTTGTGCGTTGATTTAAGATATCGCCAGCATTAAATTTCAACTCTCCTTTTGTTTTTAATACTTTCAATGCCAATTGCAAATCAACCGCATCACGAGGGTTTTCCCAAACACCATGGAAAAGACGACCACCAGCAATATTCAACTTACGACCAACCCTGTTATATAAAGCGTTAAAACTTAATTTATCATTTAAGAAGCTGTGTTGTAAACCTGCATTGATGACGTAAGGTGCCTGACCAACCATTGGTCTGCTTGGTTCTAACAAAGTGATACCAACGTTATTGGTTTCAACTTTCGATTTTATAAATGAAAGATTGGTATAGAATGTTGTCTTCTTTAAAAAATCAGTTTCAGCAATAAAATCTAACGTTTTACGCAACTCAAACTCAACACCGTATACATTTACATTATCTGTATTCATATAGGTAATTGTTCTCGAAGAGTTTACATCACTATTGAAAGATTCGATTGCATTATGAAATTTTTTGTAGAAAGCGGAAACCGATATAACTTGTCCAGCTTGTGGATAAAATTCAAATCTAACATCAGCATTATCAATTTTTGCTTCCTTTAAAGAAGGATCTCCTTGTTGTTGCGCTAACAATTCGTAATCATAAAATGATCCAGAAGATAATTCTCTAAACTCTGGGCGTGCCAAAGTGCGGTAATATGATGCTCTTAAATTAATTTTTGGTGTTAAGCTATAGGTATAATTTACGGATGGCAAGATATCTACATAATTCTGATCAACCGATGTTTGTGGAGTTTTCACCTTTGCATCCAACGCTACGTGGAATTGCTCTACACGTACGCCCCATACCAATCTTGATTTTGCGCCTAATTTGTTATCTAACATTAAATAACCAGCATTAGTCATAGAGTTTGCAGTATAACTATCTGCATCACCTGGAATTTCATCTAGGTTATAAGATCCATTACTTAATACATCTCTACCAAATAAGGTATTTAATGGTCTTTGTCTTATTAAATTCGCATCAGATGCAGCAGTATTTAGTTGTAAACCTAAAAATCTTGCACCAAATGTACGGTTGCGATATAAAGAACTTAGCCCTGTTTTAAATATTGAAGTTTGTCCGAACATTTTTAATGGTAGAGTATAATTAGCAGCAGCCGAATAATTATCCTCGTTGAGTGTTGAATACAATCTCGTATTTTCTTTACCTAAAGTGGTAACATTGGCAAAATAAACATAGTCAGGCGAGCCAATATCCGATCGGTTTCTGTAATAAGAAACTTTCTTCTGATCTGGCTGATCATTTAATATATTACTGTAGCTTAAAGACCAGTTAATTTTTGCTTTTTCACCTAGCGGATGTGTGCCTTCTAAAGTTGATTTCAATAGAGCTTTTTGCATCAAATCAAAAGCAAAAAACTTCACATCTGCCCCACCACCAATACTTGAGTTTAAACCAGTTCTTGATAAAAAATTATCATCATACGTTCTGTTATAGATATTTTTGAAGGTGATTTTACTTTTACCATAGCTATAAGCGAAATTGGCAATCGCACCAATATTAGTCGAAAATTTATATACATTATCTCGATAATCCACATCAACATAATCACGAATTACATCATTATTAATTGTTTGCGAATTACGATAAGTTAATGATAGTAAGGCACCAAACTTATTACCTCCTTTAAAGTTCTTAACTCGTCCTAAGCTTAGCAACAAATTTTGTGTAGGTAATGCCGAGCTTGAATAGATATTAAAATCTTGTGGCAAGCTTTTCATTGCAGCAATACCTTGAGTTTGTGTAAGTGCTCTATTTACAATTTTGCTGGTTGATGGAAAACTTGCAGGTAAAGCTTTGTTGCCATTATCAAATCCTAAATAATCGGTTGCATTTCTAGCACCGCTCTTAAAATCCTTAAAAGTAGATGCAGTATTATAACCTTCACCAATACCAACACTAAAAAAGTTCTGATCAGGAATATCTTTGGTTACAATTTGAATAGCGCCACCTGCAAAATCTGCCGGCAGGTCTGGTGTAGCAGTTTTGCTAACAATGATATTGTCTACCAAATTTGACGGTACAATATCAAATGAAAATGCTTTTCTATTTGGCTCTGTACTCGGTAATGTAGCGCCATCAAGCGTTGCTGTATTGTATCTATCGCTTAATCCTCTAATTACTACAAATTTATTATCTTGAATTGTAGCACCACTTATCCTTTTCAAAACATCCGATGTATTTTTATCTGGAGATTTTTTAATTTGATCGCTTGAAACACCATCAGAAATTACAGCACTATTTTTTTGTTTTGCATACAATGAATTAACCGACTCTTGTTTAAAACTCGCTGTAATTACAACTTGATTTAAGGTTTGAGAACCCGCTTCTTCCATAATCACATTTAATGAAGTAGTGGTATTATTTTTAACCTCTACATCTGTGATTTTTTTAGTTGAATAGCCAACATAAGATATTTCAATAACGTATTTACCTTCTGCTAGACTTGGAAATATATATTTACCATCTACATCTGTACCTACACCTCTTGTTGTGCCAGCGATTTTAACAGAAACACCAATCAGCGTTTCGCCAGTTTTTTTATCTGATACTGTACCTGAGATTTTTCCTGTTCCTTGAGCGAAAACAGTTGCACCAATAACTACAAATAGTAAGGTTAATAATGCTTTTTTTAAAGTTAATTGTGATTTCAATTTGCCTATTTTTTGTTTAGGCAAAACTATTACCACAATGTTAGCTATATGTTAGCTGTAAATTACTATTCGTTTACCCACAGGTTAACAAATTGTTAAATACTAAGAGAATTAATATTTTAAGCCAATTTTTTTACAAATGAAGTGCAATAACCAAATTGGGCCAATTAACAAAAACTTAACATCATCTAAAAATGAAGGCTTCTTTCCTTCTATTTTATGACCAATAAATTGACCGATCCAAGCTAGTACAAATATAGCAGCATAAATGCCGTAAGCAGTTCCGCTCCCTAACCCAACCGCATGCTCTATCTTTACAATAAAAAAGCTCATAAGTCCTACTACCCATATCATTATAAAAAACAGTACGGGAGAAAGTGTAAAATAGTAATACAAGGAAAAGGCAAGTAGGAAAGATGCCCAGTTAAAGAAGGTTTTATATTGTCCTAAAAAACTTAATTCTGGAAATGGAATTTGCCAAACTAAACCCAACAAGCTAAAAACAATTAGCGGTACACAAATCCAGTGTATTAACTCATTCGTATGATTTTGATGGCTTTCTGCATATTTATCAAAAAGCACATCTACTGCGCGTTTTTCTATTTGTTCCATGGTTCAAAATTATATCCCTTATTGTCTTGTTCTTTATTTATAGATCCTTCGACAAGCTCAGGATGACAAACTGGAATGATTTGATTGTATAAAAATAAAAAAAGCGATAGAGAAACCTATCGCTTTTAAAAATTAATTTTATGCTATTATAAATTACTTAGCAAATGCTACGGATCTAGTTTCTCTAATTACCGTAACTTTAATCTGACCAGGATAAGTCATTTCAGTTTGAATACGATTAGAAATATCTGCCGCTAATAATTCTGCTTGTGCATCTGTAATTCTTTCACTTTCTACAATTACACGCAATTCTCTACCTGCCTGTATCGCAAAAGTTTTCTCTACGCCAGGATATGATAATGCTAATTCTTCTAACTCTTTTAAACGTTTAATGTAACTTTCTACCACTTCACGTCTTGCCCCAGGTCTTGCTCCCGAAATCGAGTCACAAGCTTGGATAATTGGCGAAATCATTGAAGTCATTTCAATCTCGTCGTGGTGAGCTCCAATTGCATTGCAAATTTCAGGGTGTTCTTTATATTTCTCTGCCAATTGCATACCCAAAATTGCGTGTGGTAATTCCGGATTATCATCAGGCACTTTACCTATATCATGAAGTAAACCAGCACGTTTGGCCATTTTTGCATTTAAGCCTAATTCTGCTGCCATTGTAGCACAGAAATTAGCTACCTCACGCGAGTGATGCAATAAATTTTGACCGTAAGAAGAACGATAACGCATACGCCCAACCATTCTAATTAACTCAGGGTGCAAACCATGAATACCTAAATCGATAACTGTACGCTCACCAATTTCTACAATTTCATCTTCAATTTGCTTTTTGGTTTTAGCTACCACTTCCTCAATACGAGCTGGGTGAATACGACCATCTGTTACCAAACGGTGTAAGGCCAAACGGGCAATCTCTCTTCTAACTGGATCAAATCCCGAAAGGATAATTGCCTCTGGCGTATCATCTACAATAATTTCAATTCCAGTTGCAGCTTCTAAAGCACGGATATTTCTTCCTTCTCTACCAATAACGCGACCTTTAATTTCATCGCTATCGATATGAAAAATAGATACTGAGTTTTCTATCGCCGCTTCTGCAGCAGTACGTTGAATAGTTTGAATAACTACTTTTTTAGCTTCTTTGCTAGCTGTTAATTTAGCTTCATCAACAATATCTTTAACTTGCATCATAGCCTGAGAACGTGCTTCAGACTTCATATTCTCTATCAATTGGTTCTTCGCTTCTTCAGCGCTTAAACCTGCAATAGTTTCTAATTGTTGTACATGCTGACTTTTCAAAACATCAACTTCTTCTTGCTTTTTAATGGCAACAGCAGTTTGTTTCTCTAAGTTAATTTTGTGAGTATCTAATTCTTGTTCTTTGCGATTCATGTTCTCCAACTTCTGTGTAAGCGATTGTTCTTTCTGCTTAACACTATTTTCGCGTTGGTTAACCTCATTATTTTTAGCATTTACTTGTTGCTCATGTTCTGCTTTCATTTGCAAAAACTTCTCTTTTGCCTCAAGTAATCTATCTTTCTTTAAAATCTCAGCGTTGCTTTCCGCATCTTTAAGTATTTTTTTTGCTTTGCTCTGTGCCGCTACTTCTTGCTGTTTTAGCAAGTTGCGCAATAGGTATCTGCCAATTGCAATACCCACAACTAAGCTGGCAAGTACGCATCCCGTTATTCCTAAAATCTCCATTTTGTTTTATATAAAAAAACCGTAACTAAATTATTATGTCGCATGCACCCAAACCTTTATTTTCAGCAAAGCTGATGAATAAATTACTTAGGAAATATTGAAACATAAAAATTTAGCCACGGCCAAATTTTATTAGCTACTATAGTTTGTTCAATGAAAATTCATTAAGCAAACTAAGTATAAAGAACGTTCTATTTAGCGAAAAACCCGTTTAATAAACTATCTAATTCTTCAACTTTTTCGGCAACTGCAGTATCTTGGTTTTGCACCTTATGCTCTGTTCTTAAAACGGCCGTTGCATAATGCAACACCGCCATAGAAAGCAAATCCTGTTTATCTCTAACCGCATAATTTTCTTGGTAGTCTTTTATACGCTCATTGATAATCTTAGCCGCCCGTCTTACAATTTCTTCTTCTTCCATATTCACCTTTAAAGGGTAAATACGGTCAGAAATAGTTATTTTAATCGAGATTTCTCCCATTTTTAGCTTAGTTTCAATTATTTTATGTCACTTATTTTTTAAGCAACACTACACACTTATCAATCTCTCGCACAAATTCGTTAATTTTTTGCTTTATATCAAGTGTCTTTTCACTTGTTCCTTCAATACTCTTTGCTAATTTAAGTACCCTTAACTTCTCATCGAGATCTGTATGCTTTATTTTTGCAGCATCTAAGGCTGCTTTTGTCTGCTGATTTTCTAATTTTAATAAATCATTTTCTTCTTGCAAAGCACTACAAAGCTCAATTAAGCGAGCTGTTTTTTGTAATACACTATTTAATTGATCAGCAACCGAAGACATTTTTTTTAGATATTAGTATTGAGATGTGAGATATAAGACAGTTCAACCTTCTTACCCTCAACCATCCGCCTTTTCATTATTTCCTTATCTCTGCTTTTGCAGTTTGGGCTAAGTTAGCTATTATCTTTTGCATAATGGCATCAATTTGTTTATCGGTTAAAGTTTGCTCTTCATCCTGTAAAGTGAAATTTAATGCATAAGATTTTTTGCCAACTGGTAATTTATCGCCTTGATAAACATCAAATACCTGTACACTCTTAATTAGTTTTTTCTCTGTTTTAAAGGCGATTGCTTTCAATTCATCAAAAGTAATTTGCTCATCTACCAACATCGATAAATCTCTTCTCACTGCCGGATATTTTGATACTTCTTTATTTACAATCTTATTTTTACGAACTGCATCTAACAATAAAGGCCAGTCAAAATCTGCATAAAACACTTCCTTATCTACATCAGCTTGTTTTCTATCGGCCGCAGTTGCTGCTCCAAAAGAAACCAATGTTTTATCACCTCTAAAATATTTTAAGCCATAGGCTAAGTTTTCATCCTTCACTTCTTCAACTTGATAATTGCTAATACCTAAACGACCAATTATCGCATCAACCGCAGCTTTTAAATTATAAAATGTAGATGGTGTAGTAGTATGATTCCATTGTTCGCTTTGTTTTGCGCCGCTAATTAAAATTAATAACCGTGGGCGTTCTACATATTTTGAATCAATATGATGATAGGTTTTACCAAATTCATATAATTTTAGATCTGAATTTTTGCGGTTCTGATTATAAGCTACGCTTTCTAAAGCAGGTTGCAATAAACTTTGGCGCATTACATTTAAATCTGAACTTAACGGATTTAAAATTTGTACAGCTTCATCAGGGTTTTTTGAAAAAGCTGAACGCGTTAACGAGTTGCACCAAATCTCTAAAAACCCATTTGCGGTAAGCATATCGGCAATTAGGTTTTGTACATTCTCTTTATTCGGCTTTGCTGTGTAGGCCAAAGAGGCATTTACTTTTGTAGGAATATGAATATTGTTGTAGCCATAAATACGCAAAACCTCTTCTGTAATATCACATTCGCGAGTAACGTCTACTTTGTAAGCTGGAACTTTTAAACTTAAACATTCTGTAGTTTCTGCAACTACTTCAATTCCTAATGCTAAAATAATTGCTTTAATTTCTGCTGAAGGAATATCCTGACCAATCAGTTTTACGATATTTGCATAACTAACTTCTACATCAAAAGGGTTTGACTTAACAGGATAAATGTCTGAAATTGAAGAAGAAATTTCTCCACCAGCCACTTCTTGAATTAACAACGCCGCACGTTTTAAAGCAATAATTGTAATTTCTGGATCTGTTCCACGCTCATATCTGAAAGATGCATCTGTTTTTAAATTATGTCTTTTAGAAGTTTTACGTACAGAAACTGAATTGAAATAAGCACTTTCCAAGAAAATATTTGTGGTTTTCTCGCTAACGCCAGAAGTTTTCCCCCCGAATACACCTGCAATACATAATGGTTTTTCGGCATCACAAATCATCAAATCATCTGCAGAAAGTTTGCGTTCTACATCATCTAAAGTTACAAATGGAGTTCCTTCAGCACATTTTTTAACAATAATTTGCTTGCCTTTAATTTGGTCGGCATCAAAAGCATGCAACGGCTGACCCAATTCATGCAACACGTAATTAGTTGCATCTACAATATTATTAATCGGACGGATACCGATAACTTTCAATTTATCTTTTAGCCAATCTGGCGATGATTTTACTGTTACACCTGTTAGCGTTACACTGCTATAACGTGAACAAGCGATTGTATCTTCAACCTTAACTTCGATTTTTAAATTCTCATTCTCAGTTTTAAAAGCCGACACATCTGGCATTTGATAAGAAGTACGCAAATAAGCAGCTAAATCTCTCGCTACACCTAAATGTGAAGCAGCATCTGCTCTATTTGGCGTTAAACCAATTTCAAACATAAAATCATCATCCATTTTGAAATAAGATTTTGCAGCCATACTGATTTCTGTATCTGCCGGCAACACCATAATTCCATCGTGAGATATACCTAAACCAATTTCATCTTCTGCACAAATCATCCCTTCAGAAACTTCTCCTCTAATTTTTGACTTATTGATTTTGAAAGGTTCTCCCTCGTTAGGAAAAACTGTTGTACCAACAGTAGCTACAACCACTTTTTGACCAGCAGCAACATTTGGTGCACCGCATACAATTTGCAATAATTCACCCGTACCAACATCAACTTTTGTTACTCGCAAACGATCTGCGTTAGGGTGTTGTGCACACTCAACTACATGGCCAATTACCAAACCTTCCAGTCCGCCAACAATAGGCTGAACTTTTTCTAAACTTTCTACCTCTAAACCAATATCGGTTAAGATTAAAGAAATTTCTTGTGGAGTTTTATCGGTTTGTATAAATTGTTTAAGCCAGCTGTATGATATTTTCATTTTTGGAGTATCAGGTATCAAATAGTGAGTATAAAGACGTCACCACTTTAAAAATTAAATGCAAAGATATTATTTATAGCTGAAAGGTAAAGCTAGAAAGCAAACAAAATGGCCTTTGTTTTGTATATAGTAAATCAGAAGTTAACTTAACTAATTTAACGATGAAATTCTTCAGCACACTACTCCTAGTCTCTCTGTACTTTTCTACTGCAAATGCACAAGAGATCAGTTATCAATCGGTAAAAGGTACTTGGGAGTATGAGAGTCCAAAAAAGAAAAGCAAATTGAGTTATAAATTTGATGTAGATAATAAATTTAAGAGTATAACAGAGCGTAAAGGAAATGAGATACAAGTTGATGGAACTTATGAAATTTATAAAAATGGGAATTTAGATCAACTAAAATTAACCTCAGCTGATAAAGAAAACAGTGCTCGTACGCAAATCTTATATCATTTTATCAAATTTATAGGGCCTGATACTCTTAAAATGCAACGTGTTAATGATAAACAAACGAATTGGTCAAGAGAAACTCGAAGAAATACAATGACCTTTGTAAGGAAGAAGGAAAAAGTTAAAGAAGAAAAGCCCAATTAGCCTATTTTATTTCACCATTCAAAAATTCCTTCATTGTTTTAATTAAAAAAACAGCCTTGCAAAAATTGGCAAGTGATCTGAATAATAACGTTGGTCTTTACTATCATATAAAACAGCAAATTTCTGCACTTTAAGCTTAAAAAATTATTTTATAATTACAATTGGCTCAGTTGGTTTTGTTTGGTTAGTACCCATTTCCCATTTTAAAACACCATTTACCCAAACACGTTGTAAAAGAATATTTATACTTCTATCTGTATTAAACTCTCCAATAAATTCATCCTCTGTACCATCTTTATACTTAACAAACTGTGTAATTTTATTGCCAGAGAAATTAGCATAAGAGCTTATATCAAAACTCATAACCATGATATACGGCCCCCTAGAATTGTCTGTAATGTAAAACATTTCTGGTCTATCAAGATTACTATAATAAACTTTTGTTTTAACTCCATTTTTTAACACAAATATATCGATATCTTCAGCTTTAATAGCTCCAGAAATAGATGGATCTAAAAGATTAACACCACTTCCATCTTTAAACAAAATTGGAAATTGTATATCTAAAACCACTGAATTAGGAGTTTGTTTCTTACAAGAAATACAAACTGAAACAACAAACAGTAAAAAAAATAATTTTTTCATAACAATAAAAATTTAAGGGTGAATACCAATTATCATACGGTTTTCATAATTATAGGAACTTATGCCTGGTGTAAAATCATGCAAACCATACCATCCGTCATAACTACCACCCCATCCCCAGTTCATATGAAAATATAAAAAAGTTGATGCTCCTGTATAACCACCTTCTGGTCCGCAAACAAATCCTTCATGAAACCCATCCACTACCCAAGCATGTCCTTTTATGTAAATAGGGAAAATTAGCCAGTTGCCCTGGGTACCACCCCCCATAATAATAGGTCTACTAGCCTTTAATTCGTTTTGAACTGTCACATAACTACCACTACCATAAGTTAAATACTGCGCAGTATTTGCATAACCAAAGGTGTTTATAAAAGAATTAGGTACCGATGAAAGATTGGCTCCTGTGCCTGAACAATCGTAACTAGCACCAACAGAAGCACTCGCATTTTGCATAATTGCTGCAATTTCATTTGCCCCTGCAGATGTATAATCCCACGAATAAAGGGTGTTCTGCATTATGTTGTAGTTGTACCAATTAGTTGGGTACTGGTGATAACGAATAATTTGAGCCATAGCTGTTGCTACGCAGCCTGTCCATGCTCGTCCAGCTGGTCCACAACTTAAACTCGGCATTAAATTATTATAGCCATTACCTTGACTCCACTGTGTTTGTAACAAAGGGCCAACTTCTTCATAATACCCAGTGCAAGTGGTATCTATTGGTGCAATATTTGGCAGTAGGTTTGAAGCCTTGGCAAAATAGTCTAACTTATCTTGACCAGTATACTTAATTTTTTTGTCTCTAACTTCCTCTATTTTTAATTTAGTAGTATTTAACCATTCATCTAAACCAGAAGGAACCGTATCGGTTCTAAAATTATTTTTATCAGAATAGGCCAATATGTTTGGGGTTCGTTTATCTGCAGACACAATTGAAAAACCTCCACCTTCATAATTTATAATATAAAACGCATTTGTATTATCCTTTGCTTTAATGCTTACTAGATTTTTCACAACCTTTTTTGAAAAACCAACCTCGCTATCTCTTGTACTTTGTATTTTTCTATTAATTGATACCTGTCTATTTATAAATGTTAACGCAATAGAGCTAGCTTTTTCTATCCCTATATAATTTTCATTTTCTATAATAGGTTTATCTTTAGTACAAGAAAAAAGTATGGATATTATAAAGATGGCTAAAAGATATTTACTTATTAATTTATTCATAAAAGGTTATTTATATATTATTTTAAAAAATAGTCTTCGACTACGCCCAGATTGATATACAAAATTGTTTAATTTAAATTTTAAACAGACACTTACAATTTATACCTTTTCTATAGCAACTCTTTATTCTTATCCATGACCAATTCACCCACCTCAATTAACAGCATAAACTCTAACACCTTACATATAAATTAATAAACAATCCAAGCAGCACATAAAATCTTTACAAGTATACTAGTAAAATCATTTTAAAAAATAATCTTTTAAGGGTAATGAAATTTAAGTTAAACCTTAAAAAAGTGCCAAATTTCATTTGACTAACTCAAATAATCACCTATAAGGATTAGTTCAAATATTTAGCTTTATCGTTGTATAAAAAATGCTTCCGCCTTAAAACCCAATATAAAGATTAAAAGCCTATTTAAATTTTGTTCAATTATATTGCTTATTTTAAGTTGTCAGTCAAGATTGATATACAAAATTGTTTAATTAAAATTTTGAACCGAATCTTAACCTAAAAAAACAGCCTTGCAAAAATTGGCAAGTGATCAGAATAATAACGTTGATCTTTACTATCAGATAAAACAGCAAATTTCTGCACTTTAAAAGCCTTGTTTACAAAAATATAATCGATTTTATCTTTCAAAGGACTATCCCATTTAAACCCATTAAATGTGCCAGTCGGCCCGTATGGTGGTTCTATTGAAATCTCCTTAGCATCTGTTAAAAATGATTTAATTGTAGCGATTGCTTCAGTTTCAGGAGTTACATTTAAATCTCCCGTAAAAACAACTGGCAATGTTGGAGCTATTTCCTGAATTTTCCTTTTAATTAATTTTGCAGACTCGATTCTTGCTTGCACACCAATATGATCGTAATGCGTATTAAAAACAATAAATTCTTTTTTGTTTGATTTATCGTACAGCTTTACCCATGAACAAACTCTATTTAATGCAGCATCCCAGCCTTTGCTAGGTACATCTGGCGTAGGCGATAACCAAAAAGTTCCTCCATCTTTTTTTACGAAGCGATTTTTGTTAAAATATACAGCAGAAAATTCACCTTTTCGTTTACCATCATCTCTCCCTACCCCAACTACATCAAAATCTGAGTTCGCTAATAAATCATCAAATTGCTCTGGCAAAGCTTCTTGAACACACAAAATATCGGCATCGTAAAATTTAACTAAAGCTTTAACATTATCTTTTCTGTTTGGCCAAGCATTAATTCCATCAGACGCTACATTTAACCTAATATTATAAGAAATAATATTTATTGGTTGATTTTTCTGCGCATGGGTTACCGAAACAATCGATAAGCACATTAACAAAAGGGTAAAGGTTCGTTTCATCATGCCACTAAATTACAAATTGAATGTTAAATTAGTATAAATTTAGACTTTGCTTTTACATCAATCTTTCATCAGCAAGGCTTAAAAAAGAATGATCGCTAAGAATGAGATGATCGTAAACCGTAATTTCCAAAACTTTTCCAGCCTCAACTAGTTGTTTGGTAATTTTAATATCGGCTTCACTTGCTGTTAAATTACCAGAGGGATGATTGTGCGCCAATACAATTGATGATGCATTTTGCTCTATCGCCACTTTAAAAATAATTTTCGGATCTACAACCGTTCCTGCTTGTCCGCCTTTACTAATAAAATGTTTGCTAATGACGAAATTAGCTCTATTGAGTAGCAAAATCCAAAATTCTTCGTGTGGTAAATCTGTAAGTTCAGATTTAAGAATAAGATAAGCATCTTTTGAAGACGTGATTTTTATTGGTCCATCCTCTTCTGTTTCTTTTCTACGTTTACCTAATTCTAACGCTGCAACAATAGCAATTGCCTTTGCTTCACCAATTCCTTTAAACTTAGAAAGTTCTTTAACGCTCAATTTCGCCAATTTGGCTAAATCATTCTGATAAAAACTAAGTATTCGTTTACTTAAATCAACTGCAGTTTCAGATCTACTGCCCGAGCCAATTAAAATGGCAATGAGTTCTGCATCAGTTAATTGCCTTCTACCTTGCAAAAGCAATTTTTCTCGTGGTCTATCGGCTTCTGCCCAAGCTTTAATACCTAATTTTTGTTCATAATTATCCATTCCATTTTTTAATTATTAATTTATAATGTTATTAGGGATGGATTGATTATGATAAATATAGAAATTTTAATGGATCAAAGGCAAATTAATTATCGAACTCCACAGGTTACAAGTTAAACAAAAAGAGAATACTCTTTTTGCCTTAAGGTTTGCTTCGTGTTAAGGTGGTATTAAGACCATAATAAATCCGCATATAGTCCGCATTATTACATAAAAACGCGGACTATACGCGGACTCACTGCGGACTTACTATTAACAAGACTCGAACTTGACCTTAATTTGTGCACACTGCTAAACGAGTTTAAAAAGCACACAGCTGAATTAAAGGTGAACTAGGTAGAAAGCAAGGATTAAATGGCAAACCTTACTATGTTTTCTAGGTAATTGGTAAAACAGAATGAGGGTTTTAGTTGCAAAAAAAGTCCACAACTTTTATGCTTTGCCCATTTTAATCTTCTATTGCCTATAGAAATTTTAGGCACAAAAAAAACGGTATCGCTAAAAGCAATACCGTTTAAATATCGAGAAAAAAAGCGAACTATTTTAAACCGTTAACGAATTTCGTTAATTTAGATTTGTTGTTAGCAGCCTTGTTTTTGTGAATTACGTTTTTCTTAGCTAAACGATCTAACATAGAAATTACTTTAGGTAATAACTCAGCACCAGTTTTTTTATCTTCAGCTGCACGTAATCTTTTAATGAATGTACGTGTAGTTTTTGCCTGGTATCTGTTACGTAGACGTTTTGTAGCGTTTGCTCTAATTCTTTTTAAAGACGATTTATGATTTGCCATTGTTGTTTAGCCTTTTATATCTTCTGTGTTAACTATTTTTCGGACTGCAAATATAGAGTTTATGTTTTTAAAATGCAAAATGCTTTTGAAATATTTTTTAGTAATATTAATATGTAGATGAAATTCATCAAAAAACAGCTGCTTATTTAGCTAAATCATTATCCCTTAAATCTTGATAAACAGATATAATTTATAAAAAAATAGTAAAATGCTTCCATTAAAAGGGTAAAATGCTATTTTTGAAAAAAACATCAAGCTTAGTGAAAAAACGCATCGCAATTTTTGCTTCAGGATCAGGATCAAATGCCCAAAAATTAATGGAGCATTTTAAACGCAACACAGAAGTGGAAGTTGCTTTAGTTTTAACCAACAATCCAGATGCCTATGTTTTGCAGCGTGCTGATAGCTTCGAAATCCCTTCTCACATATTCGATAAACACGAATTTTACAAAACCGATAATATTATTGACCTTTTAAAAAACTTAGATGTCGATTTAATTGTATTAGCAGGTTTTTTATGGCTAATCCCTAAAAATTTATTGCAAGAATATCCTGGAAGGATTATAAATATACACCCTGCTATTTTACCGAAATTTGGCGGAAAAGGAATGTATGGAGATTTTGTGCACAAAGCAGTAATGGAAGCTAACGAGCCTGAGGGCGGAATTACTATCCACTATGTGAACGAAAATTACGACGAAGGAGAATACATTTACCAAGCAAAATACCGCATTGATAAGGGCGACAACCTTGAAATGGTGAAATTTAAAGGTCAGCAATTAGAACATTTGCATTACCCACGTATTGTGGAGAGTATTATTAAGAAGATTAAAAAGTAGAATTAAGTCGGAAAAGTCAGAAAGTCCGAAAGATTAAAAGGCAAACAATTCAGCAATTTAACTATTGAATTTTTATTGCATTTTATTTAAAATTCTCATTTCAAAAACCAACCTGTTTTCTTACCTTTGCGGCTTAAAATAACACCTTCAATGAGCCAACCAGTTAAGATCAAAAACGCTTTAATTTCAGTTTATTACAAAGATGGTTTAGCACCTCTTGTTCAATATTTAGCCCAGCAAGGCGTAACGCTATATTCTACTGGCGGAACAGAGCAATTTATTAAAGATTTAAACCTGCCTGTAACTGCTGTTGAAGATTTAACTGGCTATCCTTCTATTTTAGGTGGGCGTGTAAAAACTTTGCACCCGAAAGTTTTTGGTGGAATTTTAAACCGTAGAAATTTAGCTGGAGATCAAGAGCAAATTGCTCAATATGAAATTCCAGAAATTGATTTGGTAATTGTTGATCTCTATCCGTTTGAAGAAACTGTAAAAGCTGGTGGAACAGATGCAGAAATTATTGAGAAAATAGATATTGGTGGAATTTCATTAATTCGTGCTGCCGCGAAAAACTTTAATGACGTGGTGATTATTGCATCAAAAGATGATTACGGAACTTTATTAGCAGAATTATTAGCTCAAAATGGCGCTACAACTTTAGCTCAACGTAAATCGTATGCTAAAAAAGCTTTCCATACTTCTTCTCACTACGATACTGCAATTTTCAATTATTTTAATGCAGAAGAACCATTAAATGTTTTCAAACAAAGTGTAAAACAAGCGCAAACTTTGCGTTATGGTGAAAATCCTCATCAACAAGGAACATTTTATGGCAATTTAGATGAAATGTTTACCAAGTTAAACGGTAAAGAATTAAGTTATAACAATTTGGTTGATGTTGATGCAGCCGTAGCGTTAATTGACGAATTTACAGAACCAACTTTTGCTATTTTAAAACACACTAACGCTTGCGGATTAGCATCGAGAGCTACTGTTTTGGAAGCCTGGAAAGATGCATTAGCTTGCGACCCTGTTTCTGCTTTTGGTGGAGTTCTAATTACTAACCAAGAAGTTGATTTAGCGACAGCAACAGAAATTAACAATTTATTTTTTGAAGTTTTAATTGCTCCTTCTTACCAACCAGAGGCGGTGGAATTGTTTAAAGCAAAGAAAAACAGAGTGATTTTACAACGTAACGAAGTTGAGTTGAGCAAAAAACAATTCAAAACTTTGTTAAATGGTGTAATTGAGCAAGATAAAGATTTGAGTTTAGAAGGTGCTGAACAAATGACAGTTGTTACTGAAAAAGCTCCAAGTGCAGAATCTATTCAAGATTTAATTTTTGCTAATAAAATTGTAAAACATACTAAATCAAATACCATCGTTTTTGTAAAAGACAATGTGTTAATTGCAAGTGGTGTTGGTCAAACTTCTAGAGTTGATGCATTGAAACAAGCAGTTGTGAAAGCAGAAGCATTTGGATTTAGTTTAAAAGATGCAGTTATGGCATCGGATGCATTTTTCCCTTTCCCTGATTGTGTTGAACTAGCTGCAGATGCAGGAATTATTGCCGTTTTACAACCAGGTGGATCGATAAAAGATCAGGATTCGATTAACATGTGTAATGAAAAAGGGATTGCAATGGTAACAACTGGAGTAAGACATTTTAAGCACTAAAGAAGTCGGAAAAGTCAGAAAGTCCGTAAGACCGAAAGATTAAAGCGCTATACAATTCCCCTCTTGAGGGGTGCCCGAAGGGCGGGGTGGTTTTTAAACGCTCTGCAACTTTTAATAGTTACACAAACCGAAGTAAAATAAACCCGATTGAAGTGTAAATACTTTTTTGTTATACTGGCACTTCGACTACGCTCAGTGTGACAGTACAAAAAGATTGAAACGAAAAGCGGGGCTGAAAAAACCGATAGAAACGTGGTATTGATTTTCAACTATTTTGAAAAAATAAATACTTTACACTACATATTTTTTTAATTCGGAATACAATAAAAAGGTGTATTTTTACATTGTATAAGTACACATTAATTTAAGACAAAAAAACACCGCATATAAATGGGTTTATTTAATTGGTTTACACAAGAGGTTGCTATAGATTTAGGCACCGCGAACACCCTCATCATACATAACGATAAAGTAGTAGTTGACGAACCTTCGATAGTTGCTTTTGATAGGCAAACAAACAAAATCATTGCAATTGGCCGTCAGGCGATGCAAATGGAAGGTAAAACACACGATAATATTAGAACAGTTAGACCTTTAAAAGATGGTGTAATTGCAGATTTTAATGCTGCAGAAGCCATGATTAAAGGAATGATTCGTATGTTAAACGGAGGTAAAGGATGGATGTTTCCATCGTTAAGAATGGTTATTTGTATTCCTAGCGGGATTACGGAAGTTGAAAAACGTGCCGTTAGAGATAGTGCAGAAATAGCCGGAGCAAAAGAAGTTTACTTAATTCATGAACCGATGGCTGCTGCTGTAGGTATTGGAATTGATGTAGAGGAACCGATGGGAAATATGATTATCGACATAGGTGGTGGTACTACTGAAATTGCGGTTATCGCTTTATCGGGTATTGTTTGCGATCAGTCTATCCGCGTTGCGGGAGATAATTTTGATAGTGATATTGTGAATTATATTCGTCGCCAACACAACATTATGATTGGTGATCGTACTGCTGAGAAAATTAAAATTGAAGTTGGTGCTGCTTTACCAGAATTAGCTGATCCACCTGCAGATTTCGCCGTACAAGGAAGAGATTTAATGACTGGTGTGCCAAAACAAATTACGGTTTCGTATACTGAAATTGCACATTGCTTAGACAAATCTATCTCAAAAATTGAAGAAGCGATTTTAAAAGCGTTAGAGATTACGCCTCCAGAACTTTCGGCAGATATTTACCAAACTGGTATTTATTTAACGGGTGGTGGTGCATTGTTACGTGGTTTGGATAAACGTGTGGCTGCGAAAACAAAATTACCTGTTCACGTTGCCGAAGATCCACTTCGTGCTGTTGTTCGTGGTACTGGTATCGCTTTGAAAAACATTGGTAGTTTTAAATTTTTAATGCAATAAGGTAGATTTACGAATGTAGATTTTAGATTGACGATTGATGAATAGCGAAATTTTAAAAGCAAGAACAAAAGCATATTCAATATCAATTGGAAAATTAATTATCGACCTTCCTTTCAATATATTAAACAAAAATTATTCGAACCAATTGGTAAGATGTTCTAGTTCTGTTGGCGCAAACTATAGAGCTGCATGTAGAGCAAAATCTACCGGTGATTTTCTGAATAAACTAAAAATTGTAGAAGAGGAACTTGATGAATCAATGTTTTTCTTAGAATTGTTGGAAGAATTTAATATATCCTTAAAGGAAATCATTCAAAAAAACCTGAAAGAGGGAAATGAACTATTGGCAATAATAGTTTCTTCAATCATCACAATTAGAAAAAACGAACAGAATCGTAAATTAGCTCTTTAATTTGATGGAAACTATGCAGGAAATCGTAAATCGTAAATCAAAAATCGTAAATCAGCATGCGTAACCTTTGGATTTTCATAAGCAGATATAACGCATTTTTCTTTTTCATCATTTTCTTTGCTGTTGGCATTATTCTTACCCTAAAAAATAATGTTTTTCAACGTAGCGTTACCTTAAACTCTACGAATGAAGTTGTAGGTAGTGCTTATGAACGCTTAAATGTTTTAAAACGCTATTTAAATTTAGGACAGGTTAATGATAGTCTTGCTACAGAAAATGCCAAGCTTAAAACAGAACTAATTTCCTTAAAAAATATCGATAGTAGTAAAACTATTATTGTTAAGGATACCGTAAATCAGCAGCAATATACTTTGCTTTCTGCTAAAGTGATAAAAAACTCGGTTACTCAACGCAATAATATTATCACCATTAATAGAGGTAGCGATGACGGTATTGTAAAAGATATGGCAGTTATTTCACCAAATAAAGGTGTGGTTGGTTTTATATTAAATGTTTCACCACATTTAGCTACTATTAGATCGTTATTGCACAAAGAAACTTTAATTAGCGTTAATCTTAAAAAGAATAATGCTTTTGGTTCGTTGGTTTGGGGCGATGGAAATTTTGATTTCAGAAAAGCTTATGTGAAAGAAATTCCAAATCATTTTAAAGTTAATGTTGGAGATACTATTGTTACTTCTGGCGCAGGTGGTTTTCCCAAGGGGATAGAGGTTGGCAAAATTAGCAAAACGAAAATTAGTACTGGAGATAGCTTTATGACGTTGGAAATTAATCTTTTTAACGATTTTAGCACGTTGCAATATGTGTACATTATAAAAAACCGATTAGCAGAAGAACAAAAAGTTTTAGAAATTCAAACACCAAATGAACAGTAAAACTATTTTCATCAATATATTTAGATGGTTTGTACTTTTATTTGTACAAGTTTTCCTGTTGCGCAACCTTAGCTTTTACGATCTCTCCACTCCTTTTATTTACGTATTATTTATTTTGGTTCTTCCTTTCGGGATACCAAATTTATTACTTTTCATTATTGCCTTTGGTACTGGTTTAACGTTAGATTCCTTTTACGATACCTTAGGCGTACACACAACTGCTTGTGTTGCGTTAGCTTTTGTACGGATTTTATTTATCTCTGTCAGCGTGAACCGCGATGCTTTTGATGAACCAGAACCCTCACTCGGTAATATGGGCTTTAAATGGTTTTCTATTTACGCGATACTCTGTATTTTTGTTCATCACTTTGTGGTATTCTTTTTAGAAGCATTTAAATTAAGCGAATTCTCTTACACTTTAGGCCGATGTGTTTTAAGTGTTATTTTCACCTTATTTGTAGTTTTATTGGTCGAGTTCATCTTCCATAATAGAAAATCGAATTAATGGATCAATTGTTTAATAGAAAATATATTATTCAAGGTTTATTTGTTTTGATTGCCATAATCCTTTTAGGCAAGCTTTTTTATATGCAGGTAATTAGCGATAAATATTTTTTAAGCGCTAATAATAATGCTCTTCGCAAAATTTACACCTATCCAGCCAGAGGTGTAATTTTAGATCGTAACAATAAAGTTTTAGCACAAAATCAGCCTACTTATGATTTATTAGTTACCCCAAATCAGGTAAAACCTTTTGACACCCTATCACTTTGTAACATCATTGGCATCGACATGATAGAGTTTAGGAAAAAGTTTCAAAAAGCGATTGTGCAATCGAGATATCAAGAATCCATTTTTCAAAAATTAATATCAGTTGAAACTTACGCCTCTCTTCAAGAAAAAATGTTTAATTACAGAGGTTTTAGTGTTCGAAAAAGAACGATTAGATATTATCCAGATAGTATTGCAAGTCAGTTTTTAGGCTACATGAGGGAAGTTACTCCTAAGGATATAGAAAAACATGCTGGTTACTACAAATCAGGAGATTATATTGGAAAAAGTGGCATTGAAAGAGAATATGAACCCGTATTGCGAGGCACAAAAGGGGTTACCAATATGTTGTATAATGCGCATAATGTAGCGCAGGGAAGTTATGCGAATGGAAAATTGGATTCATTAGCCGTTTCTGGAGATCAATTAACATCAACTATTGATAGTAGAATACAAAAATTAGGCGAACAATTATTGGCCAACAAAGTTGGAAGTATTGTTGCAATAGAACCGAGCACTGGAGAAATTTTAGCCTTTGTTAGTAGTCCGGGCTATGACCCTAATAAATTAGTAGGAAATAGCTTTAGTCCAAACTACAGAGAAATTTTCGCTAATCCGAATAGACCATTTGTGGTTAGACCAATACAAGGTGGATATAGTCCGGGATCCGCTTTTAAACCACTAGATGCTTTAATTGCCTTAAGTGAAGGAGTTGTAGATCCAAACACTACTTTCAATTGTCCAGGCTATTATATTGCCGGAAATAGAAAATTTAAATGCGAACATGTGGATGGAAATATTAGTTTACGCCGAGGAATTGCTCGTTCATGCAATACTTATTTCTATAATATTTTCGCAAAGCTGATGACCAAAAATGGCGGTTCATACGCCAAACAACATAGTACGTACGAAGCATGGCAAAATATGGTTAGGAAGTTTGGTATTGGTGATACTTTAGGGATTGACTTCCCTGGTGAAAAAGCTTATAAACTATTTAGAGCCGCAGATTATGATAAACTGCATCGCAGCAAATATTGGGGTAATACCTCAATTATGTCTGTAGCTATTGGACAAGGAGAAATTAACACCACACCTTTACAAATAGCTAATATCATGGCAATTATTGCTAACAGGGGTTATTACCTAAAGCCACATGTAGTTAAGGCTATTGGAAATGGTAAAGGAATAGATCCAAGATTTAAAGAAAAACATTTTGTAGGTATTGATGCTCGTTTTTTTGAACCAGTAATTGATGGTATGCAAGATGCTGTAAACCAATCTTGGGGTACAGCTACGGAATCGAGGTTGCAAAATATCATAATGTGCGGAAAAACAGGTACAGTACAAAATAGTCGCGGTAAAAATCACTCTGTTTTTATTGGCTTTGCCCCAAGAGATAATCCTAAAATTGCAATTGCGGTAATTGTAGAAAATGGTGGTTACGGTGGTGCGTATGCTGCGCCAATAGCTAGTTATATTACCGAAAAATATTTAACTGATTCACTTTCGGGAAGAAGAATAAATGGCAGTACAATAGAAATGTATAAAGAGGCTAACTTATTACCTGTGTTTGTCACCAAACCTCTAGTAAAGCCACTTAATACCCCAGATAGTTTAAAAAAAACTGACAGTTTAAAAAAGGCTTTACCACTAAAAACAAAAGTTGCTCAAAATCAATTTAATAAATTAGCTATTAAACCAAAAGTCAATGCAACATCAAAGTAATCGGTTTTTCTTTAATGTAGATTGGATAACGATATTGATTTATATTGCTTTGTGTGCAATTGGCGTAGCTAATATTTATTCTACCGAATATAATCCAGATAAAGCAGCTGCTTTTAGCCTTGGAAGTAGTTATGGCAAGCAACTTATATTTGCAGGTACTGGATTAATTTTAGGCCTATCTATCTTATTGTTCGATGCCAAATTTTTTAGCGTATTTGCGCCTGTAATTTATGGAGTAACTATTTTTTTACTGCTGGTCGTTTTAGTTGTTGGTAGAAATGTGGGCGGAAATCAAGCTTGGATTCCCATTGGTTCATTTAGATTACAACCCTCAGAGTTTGCTAAATTTGGTACAGCTCTGCTTTTGGCAAGATATATCAGTTCTTTTAATGTTAAACTTAATTCGCTAAAACCAATTCTTATTTCTGGGGCGATTATTATACTACCGATGGCGCTAATTATGTTGCAGCCAGATGCAGGTTCTATGCTCGTATTTTTATCATTTATGTTTCCATTATATAGAGAAGGTTTACCTGGCAATCTATTAATTATATTTTGGGGAGCTGTTTTGCTATTTATTTTAAACCTCTTTCTCTCTCCTTTCATACTCATCTCCTCTATTTTACTTATTGGAGGATTATTTATTTACAATAACAGAAAAAGACAGCAAAAGATAATTAGTATTGGAGTGATTACTCTAATAGCCATTGCTTATTTATTTGTTGCTAAATTTCTATTCAATAATGTTTTGCAACCACACCAACGCACCAGAATTGAATTGATACTTGGTTTAGCGAAAGATAATAAAGGTGCTGGCTACAATGTGATACAAGCTAAAATTGCCATAGGTTCTGGACAATTTACAGGCAGAGGTTTTTTACAAGGAACGCAAACTAAATTAAAATATGTACCTGCACAAAGTACCGATTTTATTTTTTCAACCGTAGGTGAAGAATGGGGTTTTGTAGGTTGTTTCGTGGTAATTGGCCTTTATAGCTTTTTACTCTTAAGAATTGTAAATATTGCAGAGCGACAGCGTTCGTCTTTCTCTAGAATTTATGGGTATTGTATTGCCTGCATTCTCTTCTTTCACGTATTTATTAATATAGGAATGGCTATCGGTTTAATGCCGGTTATTGGAATTCCCTTACCATTTATTAGTTATGGTGGATCATCTTTATGGAGCTTTTCGATTTTGTTATTTATCTTCTTAAAACTCGATTCGAATAGAATGGGATTTATTTAAACCGTTGATTTAACAATTCGTAAAACTTATCAACCGTTGGTTGTTTTTCTGCCCAATTATTTTTGACAGCATAATTCTTTTTGAAAAAATTATCGGCAGCTTCAAAATTTGGTAATTTGTTAGCTACATCTATTGCTTCGGCGTAAGCCAAATTATATCCATTAAAAAGATCTTTAATGTAAAGTAGTTTATCGTTTAAATTAATTGCTTGTTTTAAATCTGAAATACCAGTTGTTGCGGTAGAATTTAGGTTAACACCAGATTTACTTGCCAATAAGTCATTTAAAGTTGGTTTATAGTTTGGATCTTCAACAGGCTCATTTTCATCTACTTTGACTTCAATTATTTGAGCTTCTTCTAGTTTAATATCTTTTAGCTCTATCGGAAAATCCTCTTCCTCTTTCTGAACTAAAAATGGCTCAGGTCCAATTTCATCTTCATCGGTTTCTGTACTTTCTTCAGTCGTGTGCGCTCTTAATTTCCTTTTCTGTGCTAAAATATGTTCTTCGGCTTCACTTAAAGGTCTATCAAAAATTTCATCGACACTTTTCTCTTCAAAATCAAATTTCTCATGTTCTGAGTGATCATTTAAAATAAATTCGAATTTAGAAGGTTCATTATCTAATTTAAAAACCTCTTCTTCTATCTCAGCCAAATCTGTTTCTGGCTTATCCTCTATGATTGGTTCAGGTTCTTCGGTTTGATCTGCAAAAGTTATTTCCTCCATTTGTAGTTCATCCTGAACTTCATCTTCTACAATTTCAGGTGCATTTTCCGTTAGTTCTGACTTTTCATCAGCAGGCGCTAAAGCTAGAGGAGCTTGTTGACCACCATTTATTTTTTTTATGATTTGAACATGATCTGCTAGGAAATTCGCATTAGCATGAAAAAGCTCCAATTCTAACTCATTGAGTTGTTGTGGGTTTTGTGCTAAAAACTGATATTGTTCATTCAACTCATTCAATATCAATCCTAATTTCTTAAAAAGATCTTCTTGTTTCATCATAACTGTGTAACGAAAAAATTGGAGATTTATGTTAATAAATGACAATCAAAAGTACTATAAAATTCTTTTATATTTGGCTAAAATACCTTTACAAATGTTATTCAGCGAGCAAAACTTTAGAAGAGGAGAATTTTGTGGAAGCATCGAAGTAATTTGCGGCTCTATGTTCTCAGGCAAAACAGAAGAATTAATTAGGCGATTAAAAAGAGCGCAAATCGCAAAGCTTAATGTAGAGATATTTAAACCCAAAACTGATACACGTTATGATGAAACTGCAGTAGTTTCTCATGATTTAAACTCGATACAATCCACTCCTGTTGATAGTTCATCAGCTATTTTATTATTAGGCACCAACACGCAAGTTGTGGGTATAGATGAAGCACAATTCTTTGATGAAGACCTGCCAGATGTTTGCAATAAACTTGCCCTAAAAGGGATTAGAGTAATTATTGCAGGTTTAGACATGGATTTTTTAGGCAAGCCTTTCGGTCCGATGCCTGCCCTACTAGCTATTGCAGAACATGTTACCAAAGTAAACGCGGTGTGTATGCGTTGCGGCAGTCCAGCGGTTTATTCTTATCGCACAGTAGCTAATGATGCAAAGATTTTATTGGGAGAAAAAGACAGTTACGAGCCTCGTTGCAGAGCTTGTTATAATGCGCTTGGCTAAAAATTTGTCGTCTTTACACCTTTAAAATGTCTGATCACACCTTGTTTTTTCGTTAAATAATTGCTGAACTTTAGTTTATTAATTAAAACGAAAAATTATGACAAAAGATATTTGGATTAATCTGCCTGTAAAGAATATTAACAAATCAGTAGCATTCTTTACCCAAATGGGATTTACACTTAACGAGCATAATCCTGTTACCGAAACAATGGCTTCTTTTTTTATTGGTGATAGAAAATTAGTACTCATGCTATTTACAAATGATGTACTTGCTGGTTTTAGTGGGAACAAAGTTGCAGATACAAGTGTTGGTACTGAAGTGCTTTTCTCTATTGATGCAGAAAGTTCGCAAGAAGTAGATCAAATGCTACAAAAAGCTGAAAATGCTGGTGGTAAAATTTACGCTAATGGCGGCGAAAAAGATGGTTGGATGTATGGTGGTGGTTTTATTGATGTAGATGGACACAGATGGAATGTACTGTACATGGATTTTAGCAAAATGAGTAAATAATTTCTAACTTATTACGTATAACCTAAACCTTATAACTCTTTTATTATGGAATTTAAAATTGAAATTAATGCGCCTAAAGAAAAAGTATGGGATGTACTTTGGGGCGAAAAAACGTATCCAATGTGGACTGCTGCATTTGGCGAAGGTTCTCGAGTAGAAACCGATTGGAAAAAAGGAAGTAAAGCTTTATTCTTAGGTGACCAAAACAGCGGAATGGTTTCTAGAATTGCAGAAAACATGCCAAATGAGTATATGTCAATTGAACATTTAGGAATGATTATAAATGGCGTGGAAGATTTCGAAAGCGATGAAGTAAAGAAATGGGCTGGCGCTAAAGAGAATTACACACTTAAAGATTTAGATGGTAAAACAGAATTACATATTTTTATGGAAATGGATGATTCTGAAGATAATAAAGCGATGATCGAAATGTTTGCAGGAATGTGGCCTAAAGCATTAGCGAATGTAAAATCATTAGCGGAAAAAAACGAAATCATTCCGCCAGTGGTTGTTTAAGATAGTAAACCATTTATCGATTATTTCAAAAATCTAATGGCAGGCTTATAAAAAGTGCTTTTTGAATTATAACTTCGAATGGTATTAAATATAATTAAGCAGAAATTGTATGCATATAGTAAAATTGGAATAACTATTATCAAAAATTCAGAACCTCCAAAATTTATTCTAGCAAGACTTCTTAAAACAAAACTTGGCATACGTATATCGACATGAAAAGCTATAATGCAAATGAATGAGATATACAGAAGACCAAGGAGAATACACCATGTAATTTGAAAATTAATAATCTTTTTACCTGTTTCATCTACATTTTTAACTTTATCTCTTTTTAATACCCATAAAGCGATAGGAACAATTAACCCTAATAAAGGAAAAACTACAAAACTCAATGCAGATAAATTTAGGAAGGTCAAAAACCCTCTATCTTCTTGCTCTATCCATTGAATTAAATCATTTGGAGTAACATCTAAGGCATTTGCTAATCTCTTAAGCGTATCTCCTCGTGGTTCAGTTTCCCCACCTTCAATCCGTTGAATAGTTCTTAAACTTAGTTGAGTTCTTTCGGCAAGTTCTTCTTGACTAAAGCCTTTGTTTGCACGAAGTTGTTTGATTTTTTTAGCAAGTTCTAAATTTATCATGTTCTTGGTTTTTGTTGTCACAAATGTATTTTGATTAAATTTAATTTACTTGCGTCTTGTTTACGACATATTTGCGACATACGTGTCAGTACCAAATTTCCCCACCAAATTAAGGTTTTAACATTTAAGAATTACTTATTCTATTCTTATTCGTTATATTTATTTGGAATAAATCTAAATAATTTACACCTTTGCTGTATACAATGATTATTGCAACAAATGCAGCAAACAACAACGATATCTTCAATCACTTTTACTGAAGTATTTAGCATAAAAGACGGTGCTATTTATCAATCAGATTCTGAAGGTTGTTGGTATATAGATTTTGCTGGTAAACTTGCTCGTTTTGATTATCGTAATTTACTGAAACTAAAAAAAGCAGTTTATCAAATTGACATTGAGGACAAACTTTTAAATAATGGTCCATCAGCAGATGTTGAAATTATTTTCATTTGCGCATGCGATCATTGCTATGTTTTATCGCTCTTACAAATTATTAAGCTTAAAGAATTATTGCAAGGTTCGTTTGTTATGCTCGAGCTTAATCATATCATTTTTGATCGATTACATAGAATAGCTTCTTAATTAGCTAGAATTAGAATCTTTCCATATTGCCTTTAAATTCTTGGTAATCAAATTATAGCACTATTTTTGATTCTATTAATTCACTAAACATAATAGGAATCATGAAAGATATTATTCGTATAAAGTGTTTGCTATCATCAGATGTAGAAACACTTATTAATCAGCAGATAAAAAAAGAAGCGCATTCCTCAGCTATTTACCTTTCAATGGCATCATGGTGTAATCGTCATGGTTATGATTTTTCATCAGATTATTTTTTCAAGCAAGCGGAAGAAGAAAGAGCACATCAGCTTAAATTTTATAAATATATTTTAGATATGGGAGGAACAGCGATTTCTCCAGAAGTGACTAATATAAAAATTGAATATAACTCATTCCGCGAAGTTTTTGAGGAAGCTTTAGATCAAGAAATTAATATCACTCAATCTATTAAAAGTATTGCAGCACGTTGTACAAAGGAGCAAGACTATATCACGTTAGAGTTTTTAAATTGGTTCTTCAGAGAACAAAGAGAAGAGGAATATAAAGCTCGCCGTGCACTAGAATTATTTGATGTAATTGGCGAAGAAGGAACTGGAAAATGGCAAATTGACAAACATGTGGGTCAGATTGCTTACAATAGCGAGGCTTAAAATCAAAATTACATACGTTTTTAGAAGGCACATATTAAACAATATGTGCCTTTTTTAGCTTATATTAGGGTATGTCGAAGAAAGACAAAAAGAAGAAAAATTCAAAGCAGAAAGTAAAAGATAAAAAGAAAAAGGACTGCTGTGAAAAATACCTAAGAGGAAAGCGATGTAAAAACTGTCCTATGGGATAAGACTGTATAAGCCAAAGGCGAAAATCTAGTATAATTTAATAACTTGAAAATCTTTTATAGATACTGTATGATAAAACGAATTCTTAATCTATTAATTCTGACTCAGTTTTGGGGGTATAAAAAAATAAATGGTTGGTTATCGCAAAATGAGGCTGTTGGTTTATATAAAGTATCGAGCTTATTGCCAAAGAATGCAGTAGTTGTTGAAATAGGGAGCTGGCAGGGTAAGAGTACATATTGCATTTTAAGTGGCTTAATTTCTGGAAAAGTATATGCTATTGATCCATTCGATGCTACGGCTGGTGCTGATTTAAAAAATGAAACTGAATATATGGAAAAAGCAAAAGGCATCGACTTGCTAGAAATATTTAACGATAATCTCAAAAAATTTATATCAACAGGGAAAATTGAGCCAAGGAAAGGATATTCAAATCAATTTAACAACGAATTTAAAGAGATAGATTTTCTATTCATAGATGGTGATCATACTATAAAAGGATGTACAGAAGATTATGATTTATATGCACATAAAATTGTAAAAGGTGGGTATATAGCCTTTCATGATTATTATGAAGAAAAATTAGATCTAGGCCCTACCCACGTCATCAATGAGGTTATTCTCAAAGAAAACATATTTACATTTTTTGGAAGATACGACTCGCTTTGGGTCGCAAGAAAAAATTAAGTTATCAATAGCAATATAACAAACGATGGCAATTTTACTTTACTGATGAAGGTTTGATATAAAATACATGCACCAAAATCAGCTGAAAAGAAGTGTCATTAAACAAATAGCTAATTGGCGCTAGAAGCATGCTAAAACGTTAAATATGGTTTATAAGCATTATCAATAAAACCATTCAAACGCAAAAAACCCCAGATTTCTCTGAGGTTTTAAAGTGGTATGGGCCGGGATCGAACCGGCGACACATGGATTTTCAGTCCATTGCTCTACCGACTGAGCTACCGTACCTACTTCCCGTTTGGGATTGCAAATGTAGTGTCTTTTTTTAAAGCTACCAACATTTTTTTACTTTTCTTTTTCTATAAAAATTTTATTAGACTATTCATACTCTAAATCAATAGTTTACAAGCATCAAAAAATTAAAATTATTCATATCCATTCTAAATTTTTAATTTTATGCATGCATAATAAATATTTTAAAACTAAATATTTTAACTTAGCTAAACCATTACAGCAAAGAAACTATGGCATCACAACTAATATTCTTACTTCTTACGCTTGCTGGGGTTGCGCTATTTAGCTTTAACGCCCGAAAAGTAATTCGTAATATTAAAACAGGTAAGCCCGAAAACCGTACAGATCAACCTGCAAAAAGGTTTGCAACCATGCTTAAAGTTGCTTTTGGTCAAACCAAAATGGCGGTTAGACCAGTACCCTTTTTACTGCATTTAGTGGTTTATTTAGGCTTCGTCATTATCAATCTCGAGGTTTTAGAAATTATGATTGATGGTATTTTTGGTACACATCGCATATTTGCTGGCTTAGGCGGTTTTTATAATTTCTTAATTGGTTCATTTGAACTTTTAGCTCTAGGTGTTTGGTTAGCCTGTGCTGTTTTCTTAATCAGAAGAAATATTTTAAAATTAAAACGCTTTAGTGGCGTAGAAATGAAATCGTGGCCAAGATCTGATGCCAATTACATCTTGATTACAGAAATTTTATTAATGACTGCTTTTCTACTTATGAATGCTGCAGATTCTAAATTACAAGCATTAGGCGAAGGTCATTACGTAAGTGCAGGTGCATTTCCAGTAAGTGCTTATTTGCAAGGTTTATTACCCACATTTGCTAGTAGCTTAATTTTAGTAGAACGTGTATGTTGGTGGTTTCACATTGTGGGTATTTTTGCCTTTTTAAACTACCTACCCTACTCTAAACATTTCCATATTCTTTTTGCGTTTCCAAACACGTATTTTTCTAATTTGAAACCAAAAGGTGAATTTACCGATATGGCGAGTGTAACCAACGAGGTAAAAGCTATGCTTGATCCTTCTTTTGTACCTGCAGAAATCGCCCCTGGCAAATTTGGCGCTAAAGATGTGAATGATTTAAGTTGGATCAATTTAATGAATGCCTACACCTGTACAGAGTGCGGGCGTTGTACTTCAGTTTGTCCAGCCAACATAACTGGAAAATTATTATCGCCCCGCAAAATTATGATGGATACGCGTGATCGTTTAGAAGAAGTAGGTAAAAACATTGATAAACATGGAGCTGATTATCAAGACGGGAAATCTTTATTAGATGATTACGTAACTCGTGAAGAAATTTGGGCCTGCACAAGTTGTAATGCTTGCACCGAAGCCTGCCCTATTAATATTGACCCTTTGGCCATAATTGTAGAGCTACGCAGATTTGCTGTGATGGAAGAATCGATTGCTCCAGCAAGTATTAATGCAATGCTAGGAAATGTAGAGAATAACGGAGCTCCTTGGAAATATTCTCCAGCAGACAGATTTAATTGGGCTGAGGAAGGTTAGGGAGTAAGCGAACAAAGAACTTAAAGTATAGTAAAGTAGTAAACTCTAACTACTAAATACTAACTACTAAATACTAGAAGAAAATGGAATTTAAAGTACCAACAATGGCCGAGTTAATGGCCATGGGCGAAGAGCCTGAAATATTATTCTGGGTAGGATGCGCTGGCAGTTACGACGAAAGAGCTCAGAAAATTACCAGAGATATTTGCAAGATTTTACATCATGTGGGTATTAAATATGCTGTGTTAGGTACAGAAGAAAGTTGTACAGGAGATCCTGCGAAGCGGGCTGGGAATGAATTTCTTTTTCAAATGCAGGCCATGACTAATATCGAAGTGCTGAATGGCTATAACATCAAAAAGATTGTAACAGGTTGTCCGCATTGTTTTAATACCATTAAAAATGAATATCCAGGTTTAGGTGGCACGTATGAAGTAATTCATCATACCCAATTAATACAAGATTTGATTAGTGAAGGCAAACTTAAAGCCGAAGGCGGCGAAAGCTTTAAAGGTCGTAAAATCACATACCATGATCCGTGTTATTTAGGTCGTGGAAATGGCGTTTATGAAGCTCCGCGTAAAGCTTTAGAAGTTTTAGATGCGCAATTAGTAGAAATGAAGCGCTGCAAAAGTAACGGACTTTGTTGTGGTGCCGGTGGTGCACAAATGTTTAAAGAGCCAGAAAAAGGAAATAAAGACATCAATATTGAAAGAATTGAAGAGGCTTTAGAAACTCAACCACAAATTATTGCTGCTGGTTGTCCATTTTGTATGACGATGTTAAGTGATGGCGTTAAATTAAAGGATAAAGACCAAGAAGTTAAAGTTTTAGATATCGCTGAAATTACTGCAAGAGCAAATGGTTTGTAACATTTTTTCGCTCTAAAATATCTGCCAAGGCTCCATCCCAAAGATTAATTCGTTTTTGTAGGGATTGAATAGTTGCCTCAGTTGCTTGTTCCCAAAACTCCTCATTAGTACCGCATAAATTGGCTGTCATTGCTAAGGCTAAGTGGCTATGATGATCGCCATCTACCTCAATGTGTCTTTCTAAATAATATTTAAAGATTGAAATACTATCTGGAAATTGCTGATGAATATCATTTACAATTGAAATAAACATAGCAGGAATCAAATCTTCTCTTCCAAAAGTAAACACTGCCGATTGGATATGGCTTTGATTGCTTTCTATAATTTTAAAAGTATGCTGTACAAAATCCTCGGCCGCCCTAGGTGTTTTAGCTTGTAAAAAAGCCAAAGGTAAATCTACTTTATTTTTTAAGGATGTAATAAATTTCTCTATCTCAATGGTATCTGCATCACATTGTGTCATCGCATCGAGATAAATTTCGAAGTGGCTTTTTCTAATACCAAAACTATCAACATCTGATTCTTCACCAGCAACAATTTCATTAATTAGATATCTGGTATCTGCCGATCCTGTTGGGAACCAAGGAACTGAAGTACAAGTAAGGTTATTTTGTAATGATTTTAGCAAAGACATAAAATCCCAAACAGCATATACATGATAGCGCATAAAAATCTTAAGATCTTTTATATCTTTAATTGCTGCATATAACTTATGGTTGATGATTTGTTGCCTTAAAGGCGCTATAGATTGTTGAATTCGCTCTAAATATTCACTCATCTTATCTTCTTGTGTTCAAATTTTAATCGAGTACAAAGATACCCCACGAGGATAAATGATTGGCTATTTTGCATCAACAGAAAATTATCTTGACTTTAAAAAGACCTTAGATTAAATAGTCAGCTTATTTATTACTTGCTAATAAAGTTTGATTAATTCTTTTAAAATTCTCTGCTAAAGCATTTAATTCTGCTACATCAATATTTTTTAAAGGAATAACCAAATAAGTTCCCATCGAATCGATTTCTCCTTGGCTATCATTACGTGTTTGGATAATTACATCGTCGTTTTTGGTACGCAAATATAAGTCACCTTTGGTGTTTGTGCCATAATAATCCATTGCTTTAAAACGTGATAAATTAAACGCAAAAAACTCTTCTTTTCCATTCGTATAAACCTTTCTGTAACGACAAAAACCAGTGTTAGTAACATTAATTTCATAACGTTTAACTTCTTGATTTTGCCCATCATTGTCATAGTATTTTGTAAGCATATTTTGGATGAAAACAGTATTTTCTTCTGGCGAATTAAATCCAGAAAAGACACAAAAAGTTAGGCAAGCAGTAAAAGAAAACACAATTTTTAAGTTCAATGTAAACTTTTTCATCAGAAAGACGTTTTTAGAATAGTAAATTAAATAAAATGATAAATTTGAACTATGATTTTTTCTCCACATTCTAAAGTTTGGATCTACCAAAGTAATCGTCAGTTTACAGCGACAGAGGCTGAAGAAATACAGCAAAAATTGGATGTTTTTACAGATCAATGGAAAGCACATGGTCATCAGCTAAAAGCAAAAGCAGAAATCCCTTACAATTTCTTTATCGTTTTAATTGTAGATCAGGATTCGGCCTCTGCCACAGGTTGTTCTATAGATTCATCAGTTCGTGTAATTAAAGAAATTGAAAATACGTATGGCGTTGATTTATTTGATCGATTTAATATGGCTTACAAATTAGACGATCAGATTTATGTAAATACTAAAGAAGATTTCGAAACTTTAATCACTATCAAAAAAATCGGTCCACAAACTATAGTGTTTAATAATATGGTACAAACCTTAGCAGAATATGAGCAAAAATGGGAAGTACCTTTAGAAAACAGTTGGCATCAACATATTTTTGCAGAACAGCTAGGAAATTAGTTCAATCGTCATTAGTTCATTTGGGCAAATTGCATATACACCCAACCCAATGACTATTGAACGAATGACACTAATGAACATTGAACCAATGAAACTTTAAAGGGTTTAATTTGTTATCTTTAATAACATCAAAACCCAATCTATGGCTCGTTGGCTTAAAATTTCACTTAAAATACTTGCATCTTTTTTTATTTTAATCGTATTGGTATGGTTAGGTGCTGCCTATTATATCAACCATAATAACAAGGCTATTTTAGGTACAATTCTCAATCAATTGAACGCTAATGTAAACGGTAAAATCAATGTAGAGAATATGGAAACGACGCTTTTAAAGGGATTTCCAGGTGTATCTGTTTCTCTAAAAAAAGTTCAACTTAGAGATAGTTTATGGGCTAATCACAAACATGATTTACTGAATGCTGAGGATATTGATGTTTCATTAAATATTTTCTCGCTTATTGCTGGAAGTATTAAAATTAACAAAATAGGAATTAACAATGCTGCTATCTATCTCTACACCGATAGCTCAGGTTATAGCAACACCAGCATGTTTAAATCTAAAAAAGCGACAGACTCTAGCACTAAAAAAAACTCAAGTGCTTTCGAAATAAAGCGAGTAGATTTTAATAACGTTAACTTAATTGTAGATAATCAAAAACGATTTAAGCTTTTTCAATTTTTAGTCGATGATCTTGAAGGAAAAATAGATTATCCTGATTCTGGCTGGAATGGAAATTTGAAATTGAATACTATGATTAAAAGTTTTGCTTTCAATACCAGAAAAGGAAGTTTTTTAAAAGATAAAACATTGAAAGGAACATTGGTAGCTCATTACAACAATAAGAATAAAGTAGTTACCATTGATCCAGAAAAATTAAATATTGGTGATGATGAATTTTTTATTGGTGCGAAAATAGATTTAGCAAAAAACGAGTCTGCATTTTCTATTGATATTAGAGCGGATAAGATTTTATATAAAAACCTCGCTCTTATATTGTCGCCCAATATTTCATCAAAACTTTTAAAATTTGCCATTGATGAACCAATTGCGGTTACTGGCCATATTATAGATGACGGAAGTAAAAGTGGTAAAGATCCATTGATTAATGTGCGAATGATTGTTAAAGATAACACCGTTACCATCCCTTCTGGGCAATTAACTAAATGCAATTTCACTGGAACATTTACCAATAAAGATACCCTTAGCAGAGCTATAGGCGATGAAAACTCTGCAATTAAATTTTATGGCTTAACTGGCGATTATTACAATGCTCCGCTCAAAATTGATACTTTTTTAATTAGCAATTTGGCTCGGCCAGTTGCTGCAGGATTTGTAACCTCTCAGTTTCCGTTAGAAAAACTAAACAGTTCTATTGGTGGAGAAACTTTTAGTTTTAAAAATGGCACCGCCGATGTAAGATTATATTGCAAAGCGGATATTGATAATTTTAGATTTACCAAGCCAGTTTTAACTGGAAATGTCGCAATTAAAGATGCTGATATTACCTATTTGCCACGCAACATGAAATTGGTTAACAGTTCATTAACACTTAATTTCAATCAAAAAGACTTAAATATTACTGGAAGCAGATTTCAGCTGGGGAAAAGCATTTTGAATATGAATTGTTCTATTGAAAATTTTCTTAATTTCTATTACACTGACCCCGAGAAGATATTGGTGAATTTAAAATTAAGCAGTCCGCAATTATATTTAAGTGAATTTATGCCATTTTTAGGTTCAAGGAAATCAGTAAAACGAAAACCTGTTTCTAAAAATGCTGTTAAAGAAGTTTCAGATCAATTGAGTGCTGTAATGGAAGCCGCTAAAGTCCAAATCCAACTAAATGTTAATAAAGCCATTTACAATCGTTTTGTAGCTAACAACCTAAATGCTAGTGTTTCCATGCTTGGCGATGGGATTTATTTTAATAAAATTAGCGTGAATCATGCAGGTGGAAATTTGAATTTAATTGGAAACATTAAGCAATCGGGAGCTATAAATAAGTTCACCATCAACTCGATTATTAGCAAAGTAAGTGTGAAAGATTTCTTTTATGCTTTTGAGAATTTCGGACAAACTTCTATTACTAATCAGAATATAAAAGGTTATTTATCAGCAAAAGTAAATGCAGTTGGCAGCATAACTGATAAAGGAAATATAGTTTCTAGATCAATGTATGGTCAGGTGGTTTTTAATTTAAATAACGCTGCTTTAATCGGATTTGAACCACTAGTAAAAGTGCAAAAACTGGCATTTGCAAATCGAGATTTCTCCAATATAGCCATCGAAAAATTAGATGGAACATTAACCTTAAATGGAGATAAAATCATGATTAGCCCTATGCAGTTTAACACTAGCGTATTAAATTTTAACATGAAAGGCATATATGGTTTGGGTTTAGGAACTGATATTGCCATGGATATTCCGTTAAGAAATCCTAAAAAAGATGAAAACATAACTGATAAAGCAGCAAAAGAACAAGCCCGCATGAAGGGTATAGTTTTACATCTTAAAGCAGTTGATGATGGCAAAGGGGGAATAAAAGTGAGATGGAATAAAGACCATGATTAGTTTTCAGGCATGAGTCTCAAGTCAATAACCAATAGTCAAAATGGACTGAAGACTATTGACTCAAGGCTAAAAATCCAAAGGCCCTAACCTTCTCATATTTCTCATAATTAAATACTGGCGGTGTCTAATATATCCAGTTGGTCTTTTGGGCGTCCAACGTAATGGATTTGGAAAACAAGCTGCGATTAAAGATGCCTCGCTTCGAGATAAATTATTACACGATTTACCGTAATACGCTTGTGATGCAGCTTCGGCTCCGTAAATACCATCGCCCATTTCTATTACATTCAAATACACTTCTAAAATTCGCTCTTTGCTCCACAATAATTCGATTAATAATGTGAAATAGGCTTCAAAACCTTTTCTAATGTAGGATCTGCCTGGCCAAAGAAATACATTTTTAGCAGTTTGTTGTGAAATAGTGCTTCCACCTTTTACTTTTTTGCCTTTTGCGTTGCTGGCATATGCTTTTTCAATTGCCTTGATATCAAAACCCATGTGTTGTAAAAAGAGCTGATCCTCTGCAGATACCGCGGCACGTTTCATATTATCAGAAATATCTTCGAACTTAACCCATTTCTGAACCATTTTCTTTGGCTTGTCATCCGTTTTGCGCTCCCAATTGCGTTGCACCATTAATAAGGTAATTGGCGGGTTGATAAAACGATACGCCAAAACCCAAATCACACTAAACAGAACAAACCATAGCAAAACTTTACCAGCAATTATGCTGATACGTTTTAGGAAAGATTGTTTTTTTGTGTTGGTAGGTTTTGTTCTTCTTTTTGTCATTGGGATAAAGGTAAATAAATATTTAAATTTAAGTATTCTCTTATTAACCATTAAGAAGTCAAGGGATATTAAGCTTAATTTTCTTAATTCCTTAATGTTAAAATTGACCCATAAAAAAACCGCTCTTGAAATTCAAGAACGGTTTAATTTTATTATTGAGACCCTTCGACAAGCTCAGGGTGACAAAAAAGATTACTCAGCTACAACTTCGAAAGGAACTTTAACTTTCACTTCTTTGTGTAAGTTTAAGTTAGCTACGTATTCCCCAACCATTTTAGGTTCAGTTTCGAAAGTGATACGACGACGATCTACATCAAAGCCTTTAGCTTTTAATGCATCAGCAATCATAATAGTGTTTACAGCACCAAAAATCTTACCTGTTTCGCCAGCTTTAGCACCAATGCTTAATTTAACATCAGTTAAACGTTCAGCAATGCCTTCAGCATCTTTTTTAATTTTATCTTGTTTAAAAGCAGCTTGCTTTAAGTTTTCTGCCAATACTTTTTTAGCAGATGGTGTAGCCAATTGTCCAAAACCTTGTGGAATTAAATAATTACGACCGTAACCTGGTTTTACTGTAACGATATCATCTTTTTCACCTAGTGATTTGATATCTTGCTTTAAAATAATTTCCATTTCTCTGCGCTTATTTTAATTGGTCAGTAACGAAAGGTAACAAACCGATGTGACGTGCACGTTTAACCGCCTGAGCCACTTTACGTTGAAATTTCAATGAAGTACCAGTTAAACGGCGAGGTAAAATTTTACCTTGATCATTGATGAATTTTAACAAAAAGTTTGCGTCTTTGTAATCAATATATTTAATACCATTTTTTCTGAAACGGCAATATTTTTTTCTGTTATCGTCCACTTTTGGAGCGGTAACATATTGTATTTGATCCTTTGCCATTATGCTCCAGCCTCCTCTTTCTTAGGTTTTTTGTTAAAAGCTCCACTGCGTTTTTTCTCACTATAAGCAATCGCATGGCGATCTAATCTTACAGTTAAGAAACGTAAAACACGTTCGTCACGTTTTAATTCCAACTCTAATTTGTTAATTAATTCACCATTACATTTGTATTCTGTAAGGTGGAAAAATCCGCTTGCTTTTTTTTCAATCGGATACGCTAATTTTCTCAAACCCCAATTATCTTCTGCGATAATTTCGGCTCCGCTATCAGTAATAATGCTTTTGTATTTGGCTAAAGCCTCTTTCGCAACATCTTCTGACAACAACGGGGTAAGAACGATAACAGTTTCGTACTGATTCATCATTGTTTTTTAAAGTGATTTATAATTTATTTTCCGCTATTAAAACGGGTTGCAAATGTAGTAATATATTTCTAAAAACCAAAGAGATTAAGCAAAAGAATGGTTGTAATAAATTCGTCAATCTACTTTGGCACCAATAGCGTTAGTGTTTACCAAAGAGATAGTTAAATCCAATACTGTAACTTTTTTCAGTGATAGCATGAGTAAGGTAACCAGTTAATGGATTTGGCGGCAGAAAACCAACTGAAAGCTCATATTTTTTTGCAACTACCACACCAAGTTTCATCGGGTAATTGAATGTAAAATCATTAAGATCAATTTCATCTTTTGTCGATGTCTCTAATTTTGTTGTTGTATAAATAGTATTGATAATATTATTGCTGTAGATAGAGTAATTTACTGAAACACCAGCATTTAAGAACACCTTAATATTGCTCTTGTTGTAAATATTATAAATAAGGGAGTTCACAAATGATGACCTGAACTGATCGAAAGTATGCACTCTGTAAATCGCAGGCAAAGTTGCACCAGAACCAGCTGTCGACATTTCTGCTCTATTTATATTGAAGTTCAACATGATTCTATAAATGATTTTTCCAGTACTGGGATTGAAAAATGTATCAAAGCCGGCATTGATATTGGGAGAAATATTTGATTTATTTGAAGCCTGTGGATTATTAAATTCAGATGCTCCCCTATGATAGATTTCGGTAAAACCAACTCCTGCACCAGCAAAAAATCTAGATTTAGCCAATTGTGTTTTTACTACTTTATCATTATTAATCAATGCTGCTATTTTAATTAAACTTCCTTGTTCGTAACTCAAATTTTGCAATTTATTACCAACATTGACATCATATTTGCTAGCCAATGCTGCCAATTGTCTTTTGTAGGTTTCACCAGTAATCATTTGATCACCTCTATCATTCATATAAATTTGTCTGATTAATTCCATTGGCTCTTTTTGGTCATTAGCTTTGGTGAAAAACCTGAGCTTAATAGGATCTAAAAAAGAATATAAAGTCACATTTTTTCCAGTTTGCAAAACTTTCAGCCAAGTCATGTCTCTCCTAAAAGAAGTATCAATCTTCTCTGTGATTTTAGTTAGATCTACTTGACTCATGGTTATATTGACTAGATGGCTCTCATAACTTTCTAAGCCATCAATGCTATAAGCAATGATATCCTCATGTCCAAAAATCTGCGATTTAGCATCAACATTTGCTTTAAAAGTTACAGATGTTGGATTGCTATTGCGCTCTCTTAGGTCGATATATCCGCGTAATGTGTCCTTTGTTTTAGTAATTACATATCCTTTTTGAAAATTGGATTGTGCAAAAATAGAGCTTGGTACAGTTAATAATAAGACAAATAAGAAGTATTTCATGAGCGATTTTTTTTCAAAAATAGCATTTAAATTTTCTATTACAAGTTCTATAAAAAATCTCACTTTCTATGATGTATATTAGATTAATTAACAACATTATAATACTATTAAAAGCCAAACGGCTCGGTCTTTGGGAAAACACGAGCCGTTAGCACACCTATTGAAATTTAAAACAACACTTATTTGGTTAATTTATACAAGTACATTGCAAAACCACCCATTACCTTAATAAAATATGTTAGCTTTTTCATGTTAGATAAATTATACTACTAAAATCGACAACTATTTTCAATAATTCATCCGTACTAATACGTATTTTTAAAAAATACCTAAAAGTAGGTATGTCCGGTTATCGCATTGTGGAAAGTAATTTTCAAATTCTAAACCATCTCACTAAGTAACTTTTCAACATTCCAATTTTTCAATCCTGCAACACTAAAAAAATTCCTATTTTCGTTGCGATGGAAAATTTTATTGTTTCGGCACGTAAATATCGTCCAGCTACGTTCGAAACCGTAGTTGGGCAACAGCATATTACGGGTACTTTGCAAAATGCCATCAAGAATAACCAATTGGCACAAGCGTTTTTATTTTGCGGTCCACGAGGTGTAGGTAAAACTACTTGTGCTCGTATTTTAGCAAAAACAATTAATTGTACCAACCTCACTCCAGAACAAGAAGCATGTGGCACTTGTGAAAGTTGCGTTTCTTTTCAAACTGGTCATTCTTTTAATTTCCACGAATTAGATGCCGCTTCTAACAACTCTGTTGATGACATCAGAAGTTTAATTGAGCAAGTGCGCATACCACCACAAGCAGGTAAGTACAAAATCTATATTATTGATGAGGTGCACATGCTTTCTGCTAATGCTTTTAATGCATTTCTTAAAACATTAGAAGAACCTCCTTCTTATGCTATTTTTATTTTAGCAACTACTGAGAAACATAAAATTTTGCCAACTATTTTATCACGTTGTCAGATTTTTGATTTTAATAGAATACAGGTAGAAGACATTGCAAATCATTTGAACAAAATCGCTATCAGAGAAAACATTTCTGTAGATAGTGATGGTTTACACATTATTGCGCAAAAAGCAGACGGTGGTTTACGTGATGCGCTTTCTATGTTTGATCAGATTGTAAGTTATACCAACAAAAATTTAACTTACAAAGCAGTAATTGATAACCTTAACATTTTAGATTACGATTATTATTTTAAACTGATTGATTTTTTAAGCAGCGGTGATGTGAGTCAAACTTTATTGCTATTTAATGAAGTTTTAAATAATGGTTTTGATGGCAATAACTTCATTAATGGATTGGCAAGCCACTTTAGAAATTTATTAGTTGGTAAGGATAGTCAAACGTTGCAATTGCTTGAGGTAAGTGAAAATATCAAACAAAAATATTTAGCTCAAAGTAAATTAACTGATCTTGGTTTTATTCTAACTGCTTTAAATTTAGCTAACCAATGCGATTTAATTTATAAAAACAGTAAAAATCAACGTTTGCAAGTAGAATTGGCTTTAATAAAAATGTGTCATATCCCATCGGTGATACAATTAGCGCAACAACCTAAAGCAACTGACCTAGATCAGGATAAAAAAAAAACTTTAATTAGTTCGGAAGTTGGGAAGTCAGAAAGTCGGGAAGATCGAAAGTCGGAAAGTCAAGTAATTGAAAGCCAAAAGTCAAAAGTTGAAAATGCCACCATAGCTGATCTTAAGGATTTCCTTGACCAAGAAGATTTACAGGATTTACCAGATCATTTGGATGTTGCTTTACCGACCGAAATTCCAGTTCAAATTCCAAAAACACCATCCGTAAATAAACCTTCGAGTGGTTCGATTAAAATTCAGCCACTGCATACTAATAAAATAACTTCTTTAATTCCATCACTTACAGATTTAGAGCGAGTTGCCAGTGGCGAAGAAGAAAAAGGTCCGCAATATGTAAGTGGTAATGAGAAACAGGAGTTTACAGAGGAGCAATTTTTAGAGTTTTGGAAAATTTATACGCAAAAAGCGAAAGATGCTGATAAAATTCACCTGTTTACCTTAATGAATAATGATCCGATTATTAATGGAACAGAAATTACGGTATTAGTAGAAAATTTAGCGCTGGAAAGTACACTTCAAGATGAAAAAATTGAATTATTAAACTTTCTTCGTACTGCATTAAAGAATTTCGATTTACAAATTGTTTCAAAGCGAGCAGAAAACACACAAAAGAAACGCATTTACACCAACAAGGATAAATATACTTACATGGTAGAGAAAAATCCGCAGTTGGAAGAAATGCGTAAACGTTTTAATTTGGATATTAATCCTTAATCAGTCCGGAAGTCGGGCGTTCGAAAGTCCGAAGTCAAATTGTACTATGTATCATTCTTCGGTCTTTCAGACTAAAAACTTTCGGACTATTTTAAAGCATCATTCTTCGGATACCCCTCTTCATCCAAATCATCCCGATCATCTTCTTCCGTTCTAGATAAAATTTCATCTTCAGGGCTTACAGTTACTATTTCCCCAGTATGATCAATGTGCATGGCAGAATCTTCCATCGCGTTTTCTGCTTGCTCATGCAAATCATATTCATCGCCAACATAAGGATTTGCCTCATCATACGTAGAAATACTATCCTCCCCATTTTGTGCAGAAGTATCGTAAGGTAAAGGATGGTCGTACTCTTTTTCTGGACCTTTCACATCAAATTCATAACTATTTTTATCCTTATCAAAAGATAATTGATTAAAATCTTTGGTTTCGCCAAGATCGCTTGGATGCAATTTATCTGTGGCTCTGTGCGGATTGTCGTTTGAATTTGTACTCATACCCTTTTCGATTTAATATATAAATATAACGAAATGAATTTAGCAATTGTTTTACGGTTCACAATAAACATATTAACAAAAAAGCCCAAATGCGAATGCAAATGGGCCTATGTTTTTAAAGCAAGTAGATTACAAGCTTGCCAAAGTAGTATTTAATACGTTTCGTAAGTATAAGTAGTTTTAACCGTATTTTGATTTGAGGGAACAGTTCTACTTATAGTCTTTATTCTACCTACATTATCCAATTCGTAAGTTTGGTTATAATTTGAACTCGCGTAAGCACTTGATGTTCCAGCTTTTGGAAAAAACTTACTTTCATTTGTAGAACTTGCAAGGAAATATGAAATTGGATCAATCACATCTTTATAATATTCTGTTGATGTATTATACGGAAAACCAAGTAAAAACCCATTTACCACTTGTGGAATATGATCAATACTTACAAATGTATTTTCTCCCTTTATACTAAAGCTATACGTACTAATAAGAGTTGGGATATTTTTATCATTTTTTGTGGTCATTTTAAAAATTTTCCCATCAACATAACTGTAATCTGTATTAATTGTTGAGATGATTACTGGTAGCGCAGGATTTTCATAATCTATAGCATTAAAAAATGTACTTTCTACAAAATCTGTATTACCTTGATATGTATAATCAGTAATATATTTTGTTGAAGTGCCATTTTCTATAACAATCTGAGAAAGTTTACCATTTGCATATGTATATGTTAATAAGCTAATGAAGCCGGGCTGGCCTTTTTCGGAATATTCCATTTTTACAATCTGATTAGCAGTATTATAAGAATATTTATATATACTGCCATCATCGCTTGATGACTCTATTGGACGAGAATGTTTATACGGATCAGTAGCAATTGGATCAACTGGTTTAGGCTCTTTTTTACAGGCAGCAAATAAACCCATCAAGGCAATTAAACTATAAGAGAGTATTTTTTTCATTTTGTTAGGATTAATATGTTTCGTAGGTATAAGTAGTTTTCATCGTATTTTGACTAGAAGGATAGGTTGTGCTTATAGTCTTTATTCTACCCACATTATCCAATTCATAAGTTTGGGTATAATATGAATTTTCGTTTGTACTTATTGCTCCGCTTTTCGGTATAAATTTGCTTTCAAATGTAGAGTTTGTAGAATAATGTGACATTGGGTCAAATACATCTTTGTAATATTCTGTTGTTATATTAAAATTAAAAGCTGGATTAACAGGATTCCCATTTAGCGCTTGCGGAAAAAAATCAATTGTTACAAACGGGTTTTCTCCCTTTACACTAAAGGTATATGTACGAATACTAGATGTTACATCCATACCATTCTTTGTTGTTACTTTAAAAACCGTTCCATCTGCATAGCTGCTGTAGTATTGAGTACTTGTTAAAGTAGTTATTGGTTGCGCAGGATTTATATATTTTATACTAGTGGAAATTATGCTTTCAATGATATCTGTATTACCTTGATATGTAAAATCCTGTGTATTTTTTATAGATGTCCCTTTTTCTAGAGCAATTTGAGTTAGTTTACCATTTGTATACGTATATGTTTCTAAATTATTGAGGGTGCCATTTTGATAATATTCCGCTTTAATAACTTGATTGGTAGCATTGTAAGAATACTTGGTTAGCCTGCCATCATCACTTGATACTTCTATTGGTCGAGAATTTTTATACGGATTAGTAACAATATGATCAACTGGTTTAGGCTCTTTTTTACAGGCAGCAAATAAACCCATCAGGGCAATTAAACTATAGAAAATATTTTTTTTCATTTTGTTAGGGATTAAATTATTCAGCAAACCTAGCCATTCAATAGTCTGCAAAAAATCGTCTTTTAGAGGTGTACAAAAACTAAATCGATAATGAAAACAAGGAAGAATTAAGAAAGTATCACCTTAAAAGGTGATGAAATTAAGTAGAGCTAAAAGTATCTTACATTAATTAACAAAAAAAGTCGTAGCGATATGCTACGACTTATATGATATTATAAAAAATTTGTATCGACTTAACTTTGTGTCTATGTGGTTAAACGATTACAAACTTGCCAAGGTAGTATTCAACGTTTCACTTGGGCGCATGGCTTTACTTGCCAAGTCATCATTAGGATGATAGTAACCACCAATGTTCTGTGGTTTACCTTGTGCATCAATTAATTCTGCAACAATTTTAGTTTCATTTTCAGTTAATGCTTTTGCAAGTGGAGTAAATCTTGCTTTTAAATCTGCATCTTTTGTTTGATTTGCTAAAGCCTCTGCCCAATACAAAGCCAAATAGAAATGAGAACCACGGTTATCAATCGTTCCTAATTTTCTTCCAGGAGATTTATCTGTAGCTAAGAATTTTGCATTTGCTTCATCCAATGCATCAGCTAAAACTTGCGCTTTTGCATTATTTTGTGTTTGCGATAAATGCTCTAAAGAAGCTTGTAATGCTAAGAACTCTCCTAATGAATCCCAACGTAAATAACCTTCTTCTATAAATTGTTCAATGTGTTTTGGAGCAGAACCACCAGCGCCAGTTTCAAATAAACCACCGCCATTCATTAACGGAACAATAGATAACATTTTTGCAGAAGTTCCTAATTCTAAAATCGGGAATAAATCTGTTAAATAATCACGCAATACATTACCTGTAACCGAAATTGTATCTTGTCCTTTTCTAATTCTTTCTAAAGTATATTTTGTAGCAGCAATTGGATCAAGGATCTGAATATCTAATCCGTTAGTATCATAATCAGCTAAGTATTTTTTCACTTTTGCGATGATTTCTCTATCGTGTGCTCTGTTTTCATCTAACCAAAAAACAGCTGGCGTAGCCGATAAACGAGCTCTATTTACAGCAAGTTTAACCCAATCCTGAATTGGCGCATCTTTAGTTTGGCACATGCGGAAGATATCGCCTTTTTCTACTTTCTGATCGAAGAAAACTTTTCCAGCTGCATCCGTTACACGAATAGTACCGTTTGCTTTTGCTTGGAAAGTTTTATCATGAGAACCATATTCTTCAGCTTTTTGTGCCATTAAACCCACATTAGGTACAGAACCCATTGTAGTTACATCAAAAGCGCCATGTTTTTTACAATCATCAATTGTTGCAGTATATACACCAGCATAACAACGATCAGGAATTAAAGCAGTGATATCTTGAGATTTACCGTCCTTATTCCACATCTGACCAGATGTACGAATCATTGCTGGCATCGAAGCATCTACAATTACATCCGATGGTACGTGCAAATTAGTAATTCCTTTATCAGAATTTACCATCGCCAATGCCGGACCATTTGCAATTGCTTTTGCTAAGTCTGCTTCAACTTCAGCTTGTTTCGGGTTGCCTGCAATTTTCGCATACACATCGCCTAAACCATTGCTCGTATCAACATTCAATGCTGCAAATAAATCTGCATATTTTGTAAATACATCTGCAAAGTAAACTTCTACAATTGCACCAAAAATAAGTGGATCAGAAACTTTCATCATCGTTGCTTTTAAATGTGCAGACAATAAAGTTCCTTCAGCTCTTGTGGCTATAATTTCTTTCGCTACAAATGCTTTCAATGCAGAAAGACTTAATGCAGAACTATCAATTACTTCACCAGCTTTTAAATTAGCCAATGCTTTTAATTCTGTTACCGCACCATCTTCTGCAACAAATTCTATTTTAAATTGCGAAGCCTCAGCTAAAGTTACAGATTTCTCTGAACCATAAAAATCACCTTCGCTCATGCTAGCAACTCTAGTTTTAGAATCTGCCGACCAAGCACCCATCGAGTGTGGATTTACTTTTGCATAGTTCTTAACCGCTTTTGGTGCTCTCCTATCCGAGTTACCTTCACGTAAAACTGGGTTTACTGCCGAACCTAATACTTTACCGTATTTAGCTTTGATGGCTTTTTCTTCATCACTCTGTGCATTATCTGGATAGTTTGGCAACGCATAATCTTGCGCTTGTAGTTCTGTAATGGCATCAACCAATTGCGGAATTGAAGCAGAGATATTTGGTAATTTAATAATATTCGCCTCTGGCGTGGTAGCCAATGCACCAAGTTCCGCTAAAGCATCGCCTATTTTCTGATCGTCTTTTAAAAACTCTGGGAAGTTTGCCAAAATTCTTCCTGCCAATGAAATATCTCTGGTTTCTACATCAATACCTGCCGAAGCGGTAAAAGCTTGTACAATTGGTAAAAATGAATAGGTAGCCAACATTGGCGCTTCATCTGTTTTGGTGTAGATAATTTTAGAAGTAGTAGACATATGAAATTGGTTTGTTAATGTTAATATTGATTGGATTTTATCCCATGGGTTAAAATCGCCTAAAGATAAAATAATCAGATGAATTTAAAGACATTGGATTGTTAATTAACGTGAATTCGGGATATGAAATAGCTTTTAACTAGTAAATACAATGGTTGCGTTTTAAAAGTCATTAATTTCTGAGATATATTTATGTTTCTGTCGCTTCGCGGAAATACTTTCAACTATCGGCTGATGTCTTCACCTGCCGAAATATACTACTGAAATTTGCAAGTAGTTTTTTTGAAAAGCAAGGTTCTGTGTTCCATAGGTCTCGAAAGTCCTACCATATGCTTTATTTCGCTTCGTAAACTCCGCTTCATGCTCGCTCCTGTCAGGTTTAAAATAGTTAGGCAAACCAAAGTAATTTAGACCCGACAAAATGTAAAGCCCACAGTCCCGATTCTTCATCGGGACGAGGACTTGAAATGGTGGCGGGACTATCGAAACCGATTAGCATTAGTTTTGCTCTTCAAAAAAGTTTATAATTTCGGGCGGTGAGACACCAACCGATAGAAAAAACAATAGCAAATTATATTGGTTTTAATTAATCAGCCCTAAAATTTAAGAAAAGCCCTACCTTTAACTAAACAACCACGAATATGTCTATAACCAATGCCGAAGAGCTTGCAGGAATGCAAAAAATAAGTGATGCAGTTGCTATTACACTCAAAGAAATGCGGGAATATGTGAAACCTGGCATGACCGCTAAACAACTAGATGATTTTGGTGGCAGCATTTTAAATGATTTAGGTGCAAAGTCTGCCCCACGCTTAACTTACGATTTCCCGGGTTGGACATGCATTAGTGTGAATAATGAAGTTGCGCATGGCATACCGAGCGAATTAAAAATATTTAAGGAAGGCGATTTGGTGAATATTGATGTATCTGCAGAGTTAGATGGTTTTTGGTCGGACAATGGAGGTTCTTTTGTACTGGGCGAAGATATTTATCAGTACCAAAAGTTGGTAACCGCTTCTAAAAACATTTTAAAAAAAGCAATCAGCCAAATTAAAGGAGGAGTTAGAATAAGCGAGATTGGAAAACTGATTGAAACTGAAGCAAAGAAATCAGGCTATACGGTAATTAAAAATTTAACCGGACATGGTGTGGGCAGAAGTTTACATGAAGAACCGCATGAAATTGCTAACTTCCAAGACCGTTATAACTTTGAACGGTTTAGAAAAAACACAACCGTTGCTGTCGAAACCTTTATCTCTACTAAATCTACGATAGCCAATACAGAAAAAGATGGTTGGACATTGGTAGGCAACAAAGGTGGTTTTGTAGCACAGCATGAACACACAATTATGGTTACAGATGGCATGCCGCTAATACTGACTAATCAAAATGAAATTTGGAACTAAACCCTATGATCGAAAGCAAACGCCTCATTCTACAACCTCTCACTCACAATCAATTAGTAAAATACATTAAAAATGATGATTCGTTAGAGGCTGAGTTACAATTAAACCCAACTCATAAAATAATTTCAGCAGCACTGAAAGAAGCTTTAGAAGAAACCATTTTACCAAATGTAGCCGATACTGGAAAAAATCATTTGTTCTCCACCTTGTGGACTCTCATTTTAAAAGCTGAGAACAGAATGATTGGCGATATCTGTTTTGTAGGGGAACCTGATGAAAATGGAGAAATTGAAATTGGTTACGGCACGTACGAAGAGTTTAGAGGTAAAGGCTACATGACCGAAGCCGTTGCTTGTATTATTGAATGGGCAAAAAGACAAGAAAACGTGAAATCTATATTTGCACAAACCGCAAAAGATAATCCTGCATCATTTGGAATACTAGAAAGAAATCATTTCGAAAAGGTTGGCGAAGTTGATAATTTGTTTAATTGGAGGTTGGGGTTTTAAAATTAAACTTTTCTTTTTAGTGCTTTAGTAATATTTTCAGAGAGTTTACACCCATGTTCGTTGAGTATATTTGAGAGTTACTACAATTTAAAAGACATCCATAAAATGACAACCAGACTTCTATTACTTGCAATTTTGGCAACATCACTCTTGATAAGCTGCAAACGAGGCTACAAGGTAGAAAATGACAAAGTTTATTATGAATATTGGAATGAAGGTAGCGGACAAGGAAAACGTTTTATTGAACAAGCTGACGCTACGACTTTCCAACAAATGAAATTTGATTGCGATTGTAACCTTGATTTTGGAAAAGACAAAAACCATTTGTTCATTGATGGAGAACCTATAAGAGACATAGATCCAAACGCTTTTAAATTTATCGGCAACTATATTTTTGTAGATAAAGACAGCGCATACTTTTTTGGGTTTTACAACAATATAAACGACTGCTCAATAAAAGGAATAGAATTGGACAAATTGAAACTTTTTGAATATCCCTGGTCTAGGGCTGGAAACATACTAATTCACGGCAATGACACATTAACTTTAAATGACATAGATGACTTTAATGCTATCGATGAAGATTGGGGCAAGACAAAAAAGCATGTAATAAATGATAACAAAATAGTTGATGGAGCTGACCCTGCAACATTTAAAGTAATTAATAGCTATTCAGGCAGAGACAAAAATAATGTATACGAATTTGGAAAAATAAAAAGATGAATAAAACTGCCACCAACATTGGTTTAGCAAAATAACAGAGATTTCATCTACACCTTTCTAATTTTCTTTAACTTTATTGAGCTATCAAACACGCGTCGAACTTCTAGCGCTTAATTTAAAACCACTTTATATTAAGATAAAACTATGGCACAAAACAAATTACTACGAATGGACAATATGGGCATCGTTGTAGAATCCCTCGATGATGCGATCTCATTTTTCACAGAGATAGGACTAAAACTAGAAGGAAGAGCCATGATAGAAGGAGAATGGGCTGGTAGCGTTACTGGGCTAGGCGATCAAAGTGTAGAGATTGCGATGATGGTTACTCCAGATGGCCACAGTCGGTTGGAACTTTCTCGATTTCTCACTCCACAAACCATTTCAGATCATCGGATTGCTCCTGTAAACTCTTTGGGTTATTTACGTGTAATGTTTACCGTTGAAGACATTGACGAACTGGTTGCCAGACTCATAAAGAAAGGTGCTCAGCTTGTTGGCGAAGTAGTTAAATATGGTGAAACCTATAAGCTCTGCTACATTCGTGGCACCGAAGGACTACTTGTTGGTTTAGCAGAAGAGCTTGGCAAAAAATAACTACCCAAAATAGAGCATTAAAGAATGAAAGACAACACTAACGGAATTGATGGGACTGATAGTTTAGATAATGGCCCCTTTTATCACGGAACAAAAGCAGATTTGAAACTTGGCGATTTACTCACAGCTGGCTTCAACTCTAATTACTACACTGAAGTGATCATGAATCACATTTATTTTACAGCCTTACCTAATGGTGCTGGGCTTGCTGCCGCCTTGGCCAAAGGCGACGGAGAAGGACGGGTTTACATTGTTGAACCAACGGGGAGTTTTGAAAATGACCCGAACGTTACCGACAAAAAATTTCCAGGCAATCCGACACGTTCCTACCGCAGCCAAGCGCCACTGAAAATAGTTGGCGAAGTAACAGATTGGGTAAGACTAACACCTGAAGAACTGCAACAATGGCGAGAAAGGATAGCAAACCTTAAAGCAGATTCGAACGCAAAAATTATTAATTAAACTTAAAACTCATGAGCACTAAAAAAGGACTATCATTTCCACTCATCATTATAGCTATCGTTTTGGGAGCAACCATTTTTAAACAGTTCGATTTTAAAACTTTTAAGTTTGAAAGCCCTGCCATGGCAGTTATCTATATTTTAACTTTTATAATGACGGTTTACTTTCTTTTTAAGAACAATAAAGAAAAACAAGAGTAGCTAAACAAAAGGTTACTTCAAGTGAGTCTTCTATTAACTGGTTTCTCAAAACATCGCGTCATGCTCAGCTTGACTGGGCATCGTAATGCACTAGTTCTCTTTTTAACGCTTTACGATTCCCGTTTTCACGGGAATGACGCATAACTAGAGATATGGAGATTGCTTCGTGCCTCGCAAAGACGAACAGGGAGGTAATACGACCGCCATACAACCTCACACAAAACCACAATCCTTTCCCAAGAACGAGGACTGGCCTTGTAGCATCCCGAAGGAGAAAGCAATTCAAACTTCCCCCACAAACTTTCAAAAACCACAATCCAAAACAATGAGCTAAACCCGATTTTTCATCGGGTCTGCTGCTTGTTGCCCTAAAAGTTTGGATTGCTTAATCCGAGAGATGATACTAAGCCTTGATCTTTTGTTTCTTTTCTATCAAGAGAAAAGAAAGAGCCATAGCGGCGGCGAGCTAAAAAGAAAGGTCCTTCACTTCGACTATGCTCAGTGCAGGCTAGCTCAGCATGACAAGCACAGAGGATAAAAAAAAGCCACTCCATACACAGAGTGGCTTTTTATATTAAATAGTTACCCCTCCCTTACAACACAAAGCTTTTAAGCTCATCGCTATAAATTCGTTCTACGGCACTGCCTATTGCAGCTACCCTAAACTCAAACTGCGAGCCGCTTGGTAAATTAGTTAAGGATAAAGAGCTTTTACTTTGCACACGTATTATCCATGTTTCATCGCCCAGTAAACGATACTCAAACTGATAGCTATTTGCACCTCGAATGGCAGCTAATCTTAAACTTATAGTGCCTTTATCTATAGATTGAACTGTAAAACCTTCTGGCTTGGGTAAAATACCAATCGGACTATACCCTTTTGCTAAACTAAATCCAGAACTTAACAAGATTACCTCGTCATCTTTACCATAGGCCTCTACATACAATGCTAGTTTGTCTAGTAATCCTTCCAAAATTTTGCGAGTTTGGTTTCTTATGGCCATTTGAGATTTTCCTCCCCCTTCAGCATTACTTAATGCTTCAATGTAGTTAGTTGTTGCAGCTGTAACATCAGCTAAGGAAGGAATGGGCGTTACAAAATTTGCATTGTCTGTCATACTGTCAACAATAAATTTTGCTTTAACATCTAGTTCTGTGTGATTGTAACGTTTAAAACCCGTTATAATTTTTGGTTTACTCATAATTTTGTTTTTTAAGCCTTGATCATCCCCTATTCAATTAAAAATGAATAAAGAACAAACAGTGGGATATGAAATTGATAGATAAAATGTTTTATACTGAATGTATCTGATTATTTGAGTTATTGATATAGGCTAGCAACGGTTAACCCTAGTTAAACTACAGTTGACAATTCAAAAAACACAGTTGACAATTGTTCTTTGACAGTTGTAAATTCAAAAAATACAGCTGTAAATTGTTCTTTGTCAACTGTAAATTCAAAAAATACAGTTGTAAATTGTTCTTTGTCAGTTGTAAATTCAAAAAATACAGCTGTAAATTGTTCTTTGTCAACTGTAAATTCAAAAAATACAGCTGTAAATTGTTCTTTGTCAACTGTAAATTCAAAAAATACAGTTGTAAATTGTTCTTTTTAAAGCTTCAGCCGTAGTCTTTAAGCCGCATAACTACCTTTTAAGGTTACATCCTTTGGCGGTAGTCGTCCTCTTTTTTCTGGTAACGTACCAAATGAAGAGAACAAAGTTGTTTTTAATAAAAGATTGGTCATTATATAAATTTTAATTTTTGTAGTTCATTCTTGTCCCCGAGCAAAGCGTATGTAACAACGCTAGTCGATAAAAATATGCCTGATTGTTTTGCAAAAACCATCCATTTCTTCTGCTCGCAATGTAGAGATAAAGAAGATACCACACAAGTAATTTCTAACGATAACTAATTAACTATCAGTTAATTATAATTTTACTATTACGATAATTTATTAAGAGAAAGTTAAATTGTTGACCATTTTAACGCAAAGGCGATTAACGGAATAACACGCCATACGTACTAAGAACATCCCGTCATGCCCAGCTTGACTGGGCATCGTAATGCTTAATTGTCTTTTTATCGCTTTACGATTCCCGTTTTCACGGGAATGACGCATGTGAACTAGAAATAAAGATCCTTCGCTGCGCTCAGGATGACAAAATGCAATAACAGCAATCGTAATTAATTTTTAAATTGCAACATTTAAACAGCTATGTCAAAATCATCCCTTACCCTTTTACTTGCCCTACTCTCTTTTTCAGTTGCCGCCCAAGTTACACCGACAGATAGCGTTAAAAAATTAAATGAAATTGTAGTTAAAGGTTACTACAATCCGCAACCTTTACTAAGAGCCATTGGTGCGGTGAGTGTTTTAGATAGCAATCTATTGCAAAACCAGCCAACCAGCTCCTTAGTCAGCAGTATGAACACAGCACCCGGAGTACGGATGGAAGAACGATCGCCAGGTAGTTATCGTTTATCCTTATGTGGCAGCTTATTGCGTTCGCCTTTTGGCGTAAGAAACATTAAAATTTATATCGACGATTTCCCTTTAACCGATGCCAGCGGAAATACCTATCTCAACTCTTTAGACATTGCAGGGATTGGTTCCATAGAAATTTACAAAGGACCAGAAGCCAGTATATTCGGTGCCAATACAGGCGGAGTGGTGCTTTTAAATTCTCCTTTAAAAAGAAATAACGAAGTTGAAGTTTCTTTAACCGCTGGTTCGTATGGCTTGCTCCATCAAACTGCGAGCGTACAGCAACTGTATAAAAATTATAATTTTAGCATTACCCAAGGGTACCAGCAAAGCGATGGCTATAGAGAAAACAGCGCCTTAAAAAGAAAGTATATTCAAACCGCACACCAATGGAACTATAATGCAAAAGGTGTTTTAAAAGCTTTTCTTTTTTACAGTGATTTAGGATACGAAACTCCAGGCGGATTAACCGCAGCACAATTAGCAGCAAATCCGAAATCTGCCCGACCGGCAACCCCAACGCTACCAAGTGCAGTGCAACAGCAAGCAGCCATTTATAACAAAACCTTTTTTGGAGGTTTAGCACACAGTTATAGTTTTAATCAGCATTTTAAACATGTACTCGCACTTTTTACTTCCTTTACCGATTTTAAAAACCCTTTTATCACTAATTACGAAAAGCGAAAAGAAAGCACCATCGGCTTAAGAACTTTTGTAGAATATGCAGCTGTTCATCATAACATCAACTATACCATTCAGGCAGGTGTAGAAAGTGCACAAACAAAAAACGACATTAAAAACTATGGCAACGATAAAGGCATAGCAACTGCACTTATGGCATCAGATGATTTAACAGCGCATCAAGATTTTGGCTTTCTACGTTTCAACTTCGATGTTAATCATCGCCTGCTAATTGAATTAGGTTCGAGTTTAAATTTCTTCAATTATAACTACCAAAGTTATTTCCCTTTGGCTATTGCCGAAAAGAATAGAAGTTTTAAAACGAGGTTGATGCCAAAGTTTGCCGCTTCTTATTTAATCAACCCTAATTTTACGGTGAGAGGATCATTAAGCAAAGGATATTCGCCACCTACTTTGGCCGAAGTACGTTCATCAGATAATATTATTAATAATAGTTTGCAAGCAGAAGCAGGTTGGAATTATGAAAGCGGTGTTCGCTATTTAGCTAACAATAAACGTTTTTATGCTGATGGAAGTCTATTCTATTTCCATTTGCAAAATGCGATTGTAAGGAGATTGAATGAAAATGCTGTAGAATATTTTATTAATGCAGGCGGTACCAAACAGCTAGGTACAGAAGTACAACTTTCAGGATGGTTATTGCAAACGAATGCTAATCGTTTTTTAAATGGAGTACAATTACGCAGCAGTTATACTTACAGTCATTTTAGGTTTGAGGATTTTAAAAATGCAGCACAAGATTACTCGGGCAACAAATTAACTGGAGTGCCCAATACTACTTTAATTAATAGCTTGGAGTTTACTTTTAAAAAAGGATTTTATCTATTTGCTCAACATAATTATACCGCTGCTATTCCACTAAACGATGCAAATACTGTATTTGCGACAAAGTATCATTTGGCAGATGTAAAAGCAGGACTTCGTAATTTACAGTTAGGTAAAACTGCATTAAACATTTCGGCAGGAGTTAACAACGTTTTCAATCAGCGTTACAGCTTAGGCAACGATTTAAATGCCGCAAACAATAGATATTTTAATACCGCAGCTGGGGTTAATTATTATACAAGTTTAGCGGTTAAGTTGTAAAGATTTTTGCCACAGATTTCACAGATAAACACAGATTTTGCATCCATCCTTTTTAACGCCACGTCATTGCGAGGCACGAAGCAATCTTTCTTGCTAAGGCTTTCCACTAAAACCTTATATGAAACTTATATGCCTTATATGGTTTAAAATGATAAACGTTTCATTTATATTTGAGTAAGCGGTAAACCAGTAAAACAATGAACTCGGAAATTCAACCCTACAACGACAAACAAAACACTGTCGACAAAGAAATTTGCAACCTCCTTGCAACACGAATTAACAGCGAACTCGCCGAAGCCGAAAGTAAAGTTTGGCATGCACATCCTGTTTGGTTTTTAAATGGCAACCCAATTGTTGGTTACAGCAAACAAAAAGCAGGAATTAGATTGATGTTTTGGAGCGGAGCTGACTTTGACGAACAGGAATTAAACGTACTAGGTAAAAAATTTAAAGATGCTTCTATCTTTTATACTAACCTTCCCGAGATTAAAGAAAGCGACTTAAAACGTTGGTTACAAAAATCAAGAGAAATTCAATGGGATTATAAAAACATAGTGAAAAGAAAAGGACAATTAGAACGACTATAATTTTTATCAGTCTGAACGCGGCTTTGTCAGTCTGAGCGTAGTCGAAGACCCTTTATATAAATCCTTCACTTCGACTTCGCTCAGTACAGGCTCGCTCAGGATGACATCGACTTTCTACTTGAATGAAATCTAAACACTTGTTAACCTAAAACTACATAACATGAACAGCACAAATAATCACGACGGACGTATTCCAAAAATGATCTTCGCCTCGGTATACCCACATTATGTAACAAAAGTTGAAAAGAAAGGTAGAACGAAAGAAGAACTACATCAAGTAATTGAATGGCTAACTGGTTTCGATGAAAAAAAACTACAAGAGCTCATTGAAAAAAGAGTAACGTTTGAAGAATTCTTTCAGCAGGCTACATTAAACCCTAATGCTCACCTCATTACTGGTGTAATTTGTGGCTATCGGGTAGAAGATATCGAAGATCCTTTAACACAACAGGCAAGATATTTAGACAAAATAATAGATGAGTTAGCAAAGGGACGCAAGATGGAAAAGATTTTACGAGTTTAGAATTCAACTTACCGTTCTTCCATATCTAGATCATTTAATAGACTAATTACAATGACAGAACACGATATTATTAATAATTTAGTTTCGGCTTAATACAACATTATATAAGAGAAGACACTCATTAATAGGACTGCACAATAAAGGCTTGGTAATGAAACTATAATCAGCGCTGAGTAGGCTACTATTTTTCTGCGTTGCTTTAATTTAAAAGATGCATATAGCAATACACCATTCAGAACCAATAAAACTAAAAGAAAAAAGGATTGAGTATTGGTTAATAAAAAATGTCCAAAAGCAATATAAAGCAGGTAAGTGAACAAACAAGTTATCAGCACATTTACAGACCACAAGCATTTGAAAATCATTATTATTATGTTTTATAGCAATACAAAATATGTTGAAATTCAGCCAACTATAAAAACCATCCCTAACTTTCATCGCAGAACGCGGAAGCTGGCTGAATCGATCAACACTTAGCAAAACTAGGGTAAAGCATTCTTCTGTAAAATCATCTTTTAGGTGGTTTATTTATCCTAAAATCTAAAGAAAAGGATTAGAAAGGGTTATTTTAATACCAGTTATATTAATCTTTTAACTATATAACTATTTGGTTGACAGTTCAGCAACAAAAAACATATTTAACCTAAATGAAGAGTAAGGTTACGATGGGTTAGTTTTGGCAAATTAGGATAGAACGAATTATAAGGGTAAATTTTATTGAAGATTAAATGATTCTGCTAGTAGAAACAAACTATTTTCATGTTATTTAAGCGTATCAAAATAAAAACTTCAAAAAATCAAAAGCTTTTTTCACACCTAATAAAGCAAATAATCAACTACAAGCCTTTGCGAATAAAACGTATTAATGCTTAAAAACCCCGAAATAAAGAATTTTTAACATTCAAATATATTATCTAGCTTACAGTAGTTTAACTTAAAAAGGCAGGCAAAAGCTGCCGTTAAAAAATCAAATCCAACTCTATTCCTTAACCAATTTCCATGAAACTATTCTCCACTACCTTTTTTGCATTAGCCCTCATCTTTGTTTCATGTGCTTGTAAAAAAGCCGTTAAAACTACTACCAATAACGGCGGCCCTACTACACCACCAGTTACAACACCTGTAACCAGCGATGTAAGTTTTTGGTTAACCACAGGTGATAAATCAGCTTTGCTACAAAAACAAAATATTGCTTTAAACTTTACTGCAACAAATAATAGCAACCCCACTATAACAGTAGATGAAGCACAAGTTTATCAAACCATTGATGGGTTTGGCTATACCTTAACAGGAGGAAGCGCTACGTTAATTAATAGTTTAGGTACTACTGAAAAGGATGCATTATTAAAAGAATTGTTTTCTACCGAAGAGGGAGCAATTGGGGTAAGCTACCTACGAATAAGCATTGGCGCATCAGATTTAAGTGCGAACGTTTTTACTTATAATGAAAGACCAACAGGACAAACAGATATCAATCAGGATAATTTCTCTATTGCAGCAGAAATGACAGATTTAGTTCCCATCCTTAAAAAGATTTTGGCGATAAACCCAAACATCAAAATTTTAGGTTCACCATGGACAGCACCAACATGGATGAAAACAAACAATGCTTACAAAGGCGGAAGTTTAAAACCAGAATACTATTCATCTTATGCCAAATACTTTGTGAAATATATTCAAGCGATGAAAGCACAAGGTATTCCTATCGATGCCATTACCATACAAAACGAACCTTTGCATCCGGGCAATACCCCAAGTATGTATATGGAAGCAGCAGATCAAGCTATCTTCATTAAAACGGCATTAGGCCCAGCGTTTGAAACTGCAGGTTTAACTACTAAAATTATTGTATATGATCATAATGCAGATCGCCCAGATTACCCAATGGCTATATTGGCAGATCCCGCAGCAAGTAAATATGTAGATGGTTCGGCTTTTCATTTATATGGAGGTAGCATCTCGGCACTTAGTCAAGTTCATGATGCTTATCCTACTAAAAGCGTGTATTTCACCGAGCAATGGGTTGGTGGGCCTGGCAATTTCGCCGCAGATTTAAAGTGGCATGTTTCTACTTTAATTATTGGTGCTACACGTAATTGGAGCAGAAATGTGTTAGAATGGAATTTAGCAGCAGATGCAAGTTACAATCCACATACACCAGATGGCGGTTGTACTACTTGTTTAGGCGCTTTAACCATTAGTCCAGCAGTAACCAGAAATGTAGCCTATTATATTATTGCGCATGCTTCTAAATTTGTTAGACCAGGTTCGGTACGCATTGGTTCTACCTTAAATAGTACATTAGCCAACGTTGCTTTTAAAACTACCGATGGCAAAAGAGCATTAATTGTAATCAACACCAGCGCTACAGCACAAACATTTAACATTATGCATAATACTAAAATAGTAACCAGCACTTTACCAGCAGGCGCAGTTGGTACATATGTGTGGTAATTGAAGATTTTTCATACGGTGTATGATTGGTTTAGTTAGTCCCGGTTTTTACTGGGACTTTCTAGTTTAGCAGTGCATGTGACCATATCGTCATTCCCAACTCGATTGGGAATCGTAATGCAATAGCAAATCTTTTTACCGCTTTACGATTCCCGTTTTCACGGGAATGACGTAGTAAGTGCTTTACAGTTACAAGCAACCCAAAACTTTAACACCTATAAATTGTTGCTATATTAGAATTAAAATAATTAGCATGAAAAAAATAACCTTCCTTTTAATTGGCTTTGCCGGATTAATCTTTGCTTGCCAAAGTAATAAAACTGAGCAAAAAGAAACTGAAACCGTTGCATTAGACACTAATGTGCAAGCAGGAACACAACAATTTTGCTATTCGTATATCAAAGATAAAGATACTGCAACCATCAAGTTAATGAACAGCGGCACCATTACTACTGGTGAATTAGCGTATAACTTATACGAGAAAGATAAAAACAATGGCATTGTAGAAGGTGAACTTCATGGTGATACATTACTTGCCGAGTATACTTTTAATTCTGAAGGAAAAGAATCGGTTAGGCAAGTAGCATTTCTAAAAAAAGGAAATCAATTGCTAGAAGGCTTTGGTGATGTTGTTGAAGGAAAAAACGGTAAAATGATGTTTAAGGATACTTCTAAATTAACTTTTGGACAGTCGATTGTTTTTACTAAAGTAGATTGTAAGTAAAGGTAGTTGATGGTTAATTGTGGATAGTTAATTGCTTGGATGCTTAAACTATGAGCCTATTAGTTGATGGTAATAGTTGATTGCTTGGGCGCTTTAACCTTAGCACATTAACAATATACATCCAGACTATTAACTATTAATCATGGACTACCAACCATGGCTATCAACTTATCTTAAACCCTTCATATCTTTCCCAAAAACCATCAACTGGTAATTTGGCAAATATTTTAATAGGTTCTTTTTGCACAGGGTGGATAAATTCTAATTGCCTAGCATGTAAACAAATGCTTCCTTTTTTGCTGCCGCGAGGATAACCATATTTATTATCGCCCACAATTGGGCAATCCATTGTAGAAAGTTGTACTCTAATTTGATGCGAACGACCTGTTAATGGATTTACTTGTAATAAATAAAAACCTCCAAGCTCCCCTATCAGTTTATAATCCAATTCAGAACGTTGACTATCGGGCACTTCTTTATTATAGGCCGTTACCACATTCTTCTGTGGATTTTTAATTAACCAATGCACTAAGTTTCCTTCTAATCGGGCAGGCTTATTACGCACCACAGCAAAGTAAGTTTTACGCACTTCACGATTTTTGAAAATAGCATTCATCCGTTCTAAAGCTTTGCTTGTTTTAGCAAATAAAATCACACCGCTTACAGGTCTATCTAACCGATGAATAACACCTAAAAAAGCGCCATTTGGTTTATTGTATTTAGCAGCAATGTACTTCTTAACCTGTTCATCTAACGGTTCATCGCCAGTTTCATCAATCTGTACAATATCGCCAGCACGTTTATTAACGGCTATTAAGTGGTTATCTTCGTATAAAATATCGGCTTCTGTAATTGGCATTTTTAGTATAAAGTAGTTAGTATTGAGTAGTTAGATTAATGAAATATGAACTGTTTTTTGTTAACTAAACCCGATTGGATGAAAAGCCTCAATTCTTCATTGAGCTTGAAAGGAAAGCGGGGCTGATGTATCCGATGAGTACAGGAACTGCTTTTCAAATCATTATTAAATCCTTAATCCAACTAGTACTGTTCTTTCTCGTTAGGGAAATCTTTTGCTTTTACATCTTTAATATATGCTTGTGCTGCACTTAAAATTCCATCGTATAAATTTACATACTGACGTAAAAAGCGAGGTTTAAATCCTTTAGTTAAGCCAATCATATCGTTCACTACCAAAACCTGACCGTCGCAATTTGGTCCAGCGCCAATACCAATTGTTGGAATGCTTACACTTGCCGTAACCTCCTTAGCCAACTTAGCAGGAATTTTTTCTAACACAACTGCAAAACAACCTGCATCTTGCAAAGCGATAATATCAGTCTTTAATTTATTAGCTTCTTCTTCGTCTTTAGCTCTAACCGTGTAGGTTCCAAATTTATAAATAGATTGCGGCGTTAAACCCAAATGCCCCATAACAGGGATGCCTGCAGTAATAATTCGCTGAATAGATTCTACCACTTCCACTCCGCCTTCTAACTTTACGCCATGTGCGCCAGACTCTTTCATGATACGAATAGCAGAGTTTAAGGCTTCTTTTGAGTTTCCTTGATACGAACCGAAAGGTAAATCGACCACTACAAAAGCACGACTAGCACCTCTTACTACGCCTTGTGCATGGTAAATCATTTGATCTAGTGTAATTGGCAAAGTAGTTTCGTGACCAGCCATTACATTAGATGCAGAGTCGCCAACCAATAAAACATCTAAGCCAGCATCATCTAAAATGGTTGCCATAGAATAATCGTAAGCAGTTAGCATCGCGATTTTTTCTCCGCGTTGTTTCATTTCTTGCAAAATGTGAGTGGTAATCCGCTTTATTTCTTTGTTTACAGACATGTTCTTTGTTTTGTTAAACAAAATTAGGTTTTATTATTGTAAAAGGAACTAAGATTTAACCGCGTAATTGAATTGAAACATATAAGAAATATAAGGGCATATAAGTTTATCACATCAACTTATATTTCCTTCAATGCCTTATATGATTAAAAGTTATCACCACTGCGTTAAAAATAACTAGAGTTGATTAAAAATTTCAAAAAAATCCTTGAAAAAACCGCTGAAAAAACTAGCTTTGTATCCTGAAATGAATGAGTTCGGTCAGATTTCTTTACCTTCTTACAAAAACGGCATAACCGTTACGAAATCCCATTCTTTTTTCTCTTTTTTCACCCTCTATATTTATTGTAATACACATGACTAACTACACCAAGTTACCTGCAATCTTGTTATTGGCCGATGGCACCGTTTTTTATGGCAAAGCTGCCGGTAAAATAGGAACTACTACTGGCGAAATTTGTTTTAATACAGGCATGACAGGCTACCAAGAGGTATTTACAGATCCTTCTTACTTTGGTCAGATTATGGTAACTACCAATGCACATATTGGTAATTATGGTATGCATAAAGATGAAATTGAATCGGGATCGATAAAAATTGCTGGTTTGGTTTGTAAAAACTACAACATTGTATATAGTAGAAAAGAAGCGACTGAATCAATACAAGATAACTTTCAAAATGAGAATATTGTAGGGATTTCAGAAATTGATACGCGTGCTTTGGTTCGCCACATTCGTAATAAAGGAGCGATGAATGCAATTATCTCTTCAGAAATTACAGATTTGCAAGAATTGAAAAAGAGATTAGCTAATGTACCAGATATGGATGGATTAGAACTTTCATCTCAGGTTTCTACAACCGAGCCTTATTATTACGGTAATCCGGATGCTAGTTATAAAATTGCTGCTTTAGATTTAGGTATCAAGAAAAACATTTTGCGCAATTTTGATGATAGAGATATTTACGTAAAAGTATATCCTGCTAAAACTACGTTTGATGAAATGAACAAATGGGGTGCAAATGGATATTTCATTTCTAATGGTCCTGGAGATCCGGCAGCTATGGCGTATGCAATTGATACGGTTAAATCTATTTTAGATGCAGATAAACCATTGTTTGGGATTTGCTTAGGTCATCAGTTATTGGCAGAAGCGAATGGAATTGGTACCATGAAAATGTTTAACGGACATCGTGGATTAAATCACCCTGTGAAAAACATTATTAAAAACCATTGCGAAGTAACTTCTCAAAATCATGGTTTTGGTGTAATTCCAGATGAAGTTAGAAAATCTGATAAAGTAGAAATTACCCACATCAACTTAAACGATCAATCGATAGAAGGTATTCGTGTGAAAGGCAAAAAAGCATTTTCGGTACAATATCACCCAGAATCTTCGCCAGGCCCACATGATTCTCGTTATCTATTTGATGATTTTGTAGACTTGATCAAAGGCGATTTAGTTTGGTAAACTGCTAGTTATAAGTCTTAGCAAAGATATTTAAATGAAGGATGTTAGCATTAAAAACCTAACATCCTTTTTGTTTTAGTACAGATTAGTTAATTGTCATCCAGACTGACATATCTTAATCCTAAAATCTTATAATCCTACTTATCCTGATCCAATTTACCTTACTTAAACATCATTTCACCGACATTTTTAGCTTTTTAGTAAAAATTCATTTTCTATTCATATAAACCTTCTTACATTTATCCCCATGGAAAATAGAAATGCCATTATCAGTGTGAAGAACCTGGTAAAAAATTACGATGATTTTAAAGCAGTTCAAGGGTTAAGCTTTGATGTGTATGAAAACGAAATCTTTGGTTTACTTGGCCCTAACGGAGCAGGAAAAACAACTACACTAGAAATTATTGAAACGCTCCGTCCAAAAACTTCGGGTGAAGTAACGGTAGATGGTTTTTCTATTGATAAAGATCAAAATGCCATTAAACGAATTATTGGTGTGCAGTTACAAGCCGCAGGTTATTATCCTAATTTAAACTTGGTAGAATTGCTTGAATTATTTTCTGGTTTATACGGTGTAAATGTTAAACCCATGGAAATGTTAGAGAAAGTAAATTTGCAGGATAAAGCCAAAGCACGATACAAAGCTTTATCTGGTGGACAAAAACAACGTTTTTCTATTGCAACTACACTTATCAATTCGCCAAAGATTATCTTTTTAGATGAACCTACAACTGGCTTAGATCCACAAGCACGTAGAAACCTTTGGGATTTGATTACCGAAATTCGTAATAATGGAACTACAGTTGTGATTACGACACATTATATGGACGAAGCGGAGCAATTGTGCGACCGGGTTGCTTTTGTAGAACGCGGACAAATTATTGCAGTAGATACACCAGACAAATTAATAGATAATTTAATTGCAGGTGGTTTTGAACGCAAGAAAGAAGTAAAAAAGGCTAATTTAGAAGATGTTTTTATTCATTTAACAGGCAAAGAGTGGCGTGAAGATTAACCCCAACCATTGAACTTTTCAACATTACAACCTTACAACTTTTTTAACCCTTAACAAAAAATGCAAACACCATACAGTAATACCAAAGCCACTTTAGCATTAGCAAAAGCAAGTTTCAGATCAATTATGCGCAGCCCATCTGCGGTAGTCTTCACCTTAGCTTTTCCATTAATTTTTATTTTAGTATTTGGATTTTTAGGTGGTGGTGGCACTAAAATAGATGTCGCAGTAGCACCAGGTTCAGATTTACAAAATCCAATTATAGCTGCATTAGAAAAAATTCCTGTCATCAGATTAACTAAAGATGATAACTTAGCAACCATTAATAAAGGATTAGAAAAAGGAGATTTTGATGCAGTGATTGGTGTAGAGAAAAACCCAGCTCATGTACCAGCCTATTTTACAAACGTTAAATATACCTCAGCATCTTTAGATAAAGGCAATATTTTAAAATCGGTTTTAAACGAGCTTTCGTATAATTTAAATACTCAGAATTTAAAACCAACCATTACAGAAATTAGAGCAAGTACAGTAAACGGTCGTTTGTATCGCACTATAGATTTTATTTTACCAGGACAATTAGGTTTCTCTTTATTAAGTACAGGTGTGTTTGGTACAGCTTTCGTATTCTTTAGTTTACGTCAAAATTTAGTGATAAAGCGTTTCTTTGCTACCCCTGTAAAACGATCAAGTATTGTATTGGGTGAAGGTATAGCTCGTATTGGTTTTGCTTTATTAGGCGCTTTGTTTATTATTTTAATCGGGCACTTTGGCTTTAAGTTCACCTTAATTAATGGCGCCGTCACGGTTATAAATATGCTCGTTTTAGCAACGATGGGAGTAATTGTATTTATGGGATTTGGTTTCGTTGTTTCCGGATTAGCAAAAAGCGAGAGTACTATCCCGCCAATATCTAATATTATTACATTACCTCAATTTTTACTATCGGGTACTTTCTTTTCGATAGATGCATTTCCAACGTGGTTACAACCCATAAGCAGAGCTTTACCCCTAACCTATTTAAACGATGCGATGCGCAAAGTAGCCTTTGAAGGCGCTAACCTTTGGGATGTAAAACACCAAATGCTCATTATGCTAATTTGGGGTATCGGAATTTATGCAGTAGCGGTTAAAACATTTAAATGGGAGTCTTAATTTAAAAGTCTAGTCGTATCTTAGGGTATGAAAAATATTGCCATCATCTCCGCTAGTGTTAGAAATGGTCGAAATAGCCATCGTGTTGCACTTTATTTTAAAAAGTTTTTAGAAGAAAATAAATTAGCAAACGTCAAGATTCTTGATCTAAAAGAATATAACTTTCCAATTTTTGAGGAACGATTACGATTTATTTCCAATCCTTCAGAAGCTATGCTTTCTTTTGCTGATGAAGTAACCAAAGCCGATGGTATTATCATTGTAACTCCAGAATACAATGGTGGTTATCCTGCTAGTTTAAAAAATGTTACCGATTTATTGTATGCAGAATGGAAACGTAAACCCATTGCTATTTCAACAGTTTCGGCAGGAGCATTTGCTGGTGCACAAGTACTTACATCCTTACAATTTACATTATGGAAAATTGGCGCATTAACAATTCCGGCAATGTTCCCAGTAGGTACTGTAGAAAAAACATTTGATGAGAATGGCTTACCCAGTGACGAAGCAGCTACCGATAAAAGAGCTGCCATTTTTGTAAATGAATTACTGTATTGGGTAGATGCTAAACATAAAATGGAAATCGAATAATTAGAATTTATTTCGTCTATACAACTGATTTTCTTCGATTTATTAAAAAATTAAGCGTATCCCTCCTTATAATTTAAAAATTATTTTAACTTTGAAAACGCCCTAGGTAATTGTACTTTTTACACTAAGGGAATTTTTAATCAAAACCAAAATAAAATGAGTTTAATAATTGATGTCCACGCAAGACAAATCCTTGATTCAAGAGGTAATCCAACAATAGAAGTAGAAGTAGTTACAGAAAATGGCCAAATGGGTCGTGCAGCTGTTCCATCAGGCGCAAGTACTGGTCAACATGAGGCAGTTGAATTGCGTGATGGCGACAAAAAAACCTATATGGGTAAAGGTGTTTTAAAAGCTGTTGAAAATGTAAATACCAAAATTGCTCAAGCTTTACAAGGTGTTGATGTTTTTGAACAAAATTTAATCGACAAGTTAATGATTGACTTGGACGGAACTGAAAATAAAGGAAATTTAGGTGCAAATGCAATTTTAGGTGTTTCTTTAGCAGTAGCAAAAGCAGCAGCTGCCGAAAGCAGACAACCTTTATACCGTTACGTTGGTGGTGTAAATGCAAATACATTACCAATTCCAATGATGAATATCATTAACGGCGGTTCTCACTCTGATGCTCCAATTGCTTTTCAAGAATTTATGATTATGCCAGTTGGCGCTCCTTCATTCTCTGAAGCATTACGTTGGGGAACTGAAGTATTTCATAATTTAAAAGCGATTTTACACGATAGAGGTTTATCAACTGCTGTAGGTGATGAAGGTGGTTTTGCTCCAACTTTTGAAGGTACTGAAGATGCAATTGAAACTGTTTTAAAAGCAATTGAAAAAGCAGGTTACAAACCAGGATCAGATATTTATTTAGCATTAGACTGTGCTTCATCTGAATTTTATAAAGACGGAAAATACGATTACACTAAATTTGAAGGTGCCACTGGCGTAATTCGTTCAAGCGAAGAACAAGCACAATACTTAGCAGATCTATCAGCTAAATATCCAATTATCTCTATTGAAGATGGTATGGATGAAAATGACTGGACTGGTTGGAAAAGCTTAACCGATAAAATTGGCGATAAAGTTCAATTGGTAGGTGATGATTTATTTGTAACTAATGTAAAACGTTTACAGCAAGGTATTGATACGCAAACTGCAAATTCAATCTTGGTAAAAGTTAACCAAATTGGTTCTTTAACTGAAACTATTAATGCAGTGAGTTTAGCTCAAAACAGCGGTTATACTTCTGTAATGAGCCACCGTAGTGGAGAAACTGAAGATACAACTATTGCAGATTTAGCTGTGGCTTTAAACTGTGGTCAAATTAAAACTGGTTCTGCTTCACGTTCTGACAGGATTGCAAAATACAATCAGCTTTTACGTATTGAAGAAGAACTAGGTGCTGCAGCACGTTTTATTGGTAAAAACTTTAAATACGCTAAAAAATAAGCCTACTACAGGTTTAACATATATAAACTTAAAAGCCGCTGGAAATTAAATTTCCAGCGGCTTTTCTTATTTCATAATTTCGGTAATTAAACTATTTAACTCTTTTTCATTTAGTTTTTTAGGTTCAAACATTTCTTTACTTTCTGACCATTCTTTTTCCATTGTAAAATAGTCAGGAACTTTCGCTTCTTTTCCATCCATTAACTCCAATTGATAATTAATAAATTTCTTCCATCTATCTAAATACAATGAACCTAGAATTCCATTCCATTCCTTGTTAGCATAATCTCGTAAGTTCGTTTCTGGATTATCAGCACCCCAATACGTAATTTGAACCTTAGCATTTTTTAAGGCATTCGTTTGTTCAACAGCATCTATTCCAGCCATGTTTTTTGCTTGTTTAAGCCATCTATTCACTGTAAAAAATTGATTATTACCCAATAATGCATCTTGTTTCAAAATCATCATGGTAAATAATTTACTATTTTGCTTAAATGCATTTACATCTTTAGCTTTAATCGCATTGCACATTTGCTGATAAACATTTAATGCTTTATTAGCTAAAACCTGTCTAACAAAGTCGATGCGATCTACCTGATAGGTTTCACTGTTTCTAAATTTATTTGCCGGCAGCACAAAGAGCCGAACAGCTTCTTTAAATTTTAAAGTATCGTAATTTCTTGTTATAGTTCCCCATGAAGATACTGTTTTGATATCTAGAGCTGGTCTAGCACATAAAACAGATTCAGAGGGTCCTTCTTGATATCCTGTAGGGCTATTATAGGCAGTTGCTAAGAGCTGTTGCCAAGCTTTTGAAACAGTCGCATCGTTTGGGCCATAACGGTACAGTTGGTATTGATTTAACCACTTACTTACATCTACCTTTTCATCATGCCAACCTAATTCTAGCATCAAATCGTATGCCACAGGATTATTATAAATACCTTCGGGAATAATACCTACTCCACTTAAATAAGGTCCATACTCACTGTTTTTTGCTTTATATATTTCATCTGCAAAACGCTGCAAACGACCATAAACTCCATTCTTTTCACCAAAATTGCTCACATTACTCCATATAAAAGGTGTACCCTGATAAGCTTTTGTTTTTTCGTAATTGCTGGTGTTTTCGCCAAAAAGTTCAATAATCAATGCATTTTTTTTATTCAGCCCTGCTAACAGTTTGGTAGATGGATTTGCTCCCCAACCTTGTAAAACCCAAGTACTATTTGGAAAATTGAACTGCATTGTTTCTTGAATTTTACTGGCAGCAAGCGATACATCAAGTCCTGCACTAGAGCCTCCCTCATGAAAAGGATCTCCACCAAAATAATGAAGATTTTTACCGTATAATTTTCTCATTTCATCATAATAGATGTTGGCTATCTGAGCAAATTGTGGATCACTTGGATTTAAAAAATCAGGCCTTGCAAAACCTCCTGCCCATTTTCCTTGAGAAACTACTTCAATTTTTAATTTCTGTTTTAAGCTAGTCGGAATCATCCCATAAAAACCATGCATTACAGGTTCAATACCAACTTCTGCCATTCGTTTTAAAATTTGTTGCTCTAACAACACTTGTTTGTTAATGTGCTGTTGCGTAACTGGCCCACCCCAACCTTCTAAATTCCCCATTAACCACCAAGCAGAAAATGCTGGGCCTGGGATAAATGCCAGTGTTTCATCTTGCGTATAACCAACTTTTTTAAGGGTATTTTGCCAAACGGCCTCCATACCAACAGGAGCTAGCATTAAATTAACACCGTTTAATGCCATCCAATCTAACTCCTTTTCCCAATCTGCCCAAGTATAAAAGCTCATCGAATAATTAATGGTGCAATAGTTTAGTGCATATCTGAAACGATAAGGAGAACTAATTCTAACCTTGTTTTTAAGGATAGGCAATGTTTTAGGGGCTGAAAGGTTATCGCCCATGTGCGACAAACTTTTATGACAATAATATTTAAGATACCAACCCAACGCTTGCGATGCTGCATTTGCATTGGAGGCGGCGATATAAACATTTTTCTGATCAGCAGAAAGCTCAAAAACATCTTTTTCTGTTGAAGCAAGCTTTGAAAATTTAAGTGCTGAGGCTAACCATGGAACTCTTCTTTGCGCAATTGCTTTAACGGAACTAAAATCTTGTGCGTAAGTAAAAGAGAGACTACTAAAAAATAAAAAAAGGGCAATTAATGTAATTCTGGTTAAAATCTTCATGAATGGGAATAATTAAAAACGCCTTAAACTACTAAAATAATGCTATTTATCTAATTTTAAGCGTTGATATTTTGTTTCAATTTTAGAATAACAAAATAATTAAGATGTTAACAAGTTGATAAACACATTTGCAAAACATCAGAAGATTTAAAACCTTCGGAAGTTTTTATTTAATACTATATTTGTCTTAATGAAGCGGTTATTAGAACTTTTGCGTAATAAATACTTTTTAGCTGTTGTGGCTTTTGCAGTATGGATGTTGTTTTTTGATAAAAATGATATGCTTTCTCAATATGAATATCGTGCAGAAGTAAACAAATTACAGCAGGAAAAAGATTTCTATACAAAGGAAACTGCTTTGGTTAAAAAAGATCTTAAAGAACTAGACAGCAATTTAGTAACTACAGAAAAGTTTGCTCGTGAAAAATATTTCATGAAAAAAGACAATGAAGATGTTTTTGTAATTGTTAAAGGCGACACCAAAAAATAACCATCCGGTTAATAAAATATTTTCAACATAATTTTCATTGTAATGCTTTATATTCGCATAGAAAGAATATGAATTAACTCTGCAAGAGTGTTATGAAAAAAATAATCCTATTTTTCTTGTTGCTTTCCTCAAGCATTTATTATTCTTACTCGCAAGAATTACCCAACTTAAAGCACATTAAGTTAAATAAAAGCGCTCATTTTAAAGATACTGAACCAGTAGCTTTAAAAGTTACCACTTACCTATTTGATACACCAATTAATAAAAAGAACAGTTCAAGAACAGAAGCTGGACAGTTTTTAATTAAATGGATGAACGGTACGCTTGATTATACTTTTTTTCTTGAAGATAAAGACACAAAGTTTTTTAATACTGATTCTGATTTGATGTTAATGTACATGGCGAGCTTAACCAAATTCACTTTAGAAAACACTACGATTAAAGATCAAAAGACATTAGTTTTAGGTGCCATGCGTTTAGTACTTCCTTATTTAGATAAACAAGATGATAAGAAAAGTTGGTCTAAAGAGTTATGGCAATTAAATGATGCCAACCAAAAAGGAAAACTAGAAGAGTTTTTATACCCTTAACAGGATCAGGATTTATAGGATTAACTGATTTACAGGATAACAGTTAGTGATTTACATCCTCCTTCTTCCATTATTGTCAGTACCCAAATCTTGGCAAGGCTAATTTATAGCGAACCACGATTATCCTTAAGGTAAAAATAAAAGCAATTACAATAATTTTAGCAACGTCTGCTTTGAGATTAAAATACAGTAGAGCAAAGTAAAGTACACCACCTAAAATGCAAGCTGTTGCATAAATTTCTTTTCTAAAAATTAAAGGAATTGTATTTAATAAGGTATCACGAATTACCCCTCCAAAACATCCAGTAATTGTTCCGAGTGCTACACAAATACCTGGACTTAATCCAAAAACAATTCCTTTTTGCACTCCAACTAAGGTAAATAAGCCTAACCCCAGCGAATCGAATAAGAAAAGAGTAACCTTAAACTTTTTAATTTGAGTTTTGAAAAAAATAGTAAGCAAAGACGTAACTAAAATAAGTAAGCAATAATTTACATCTCTCATCCAAGCTACTGGTGTATCTCCAAGCAGTAAATCGCGAACTGTTCCTCCTCCAATAGACGTTACAAAAGCAATAATAAGTACGCCAAAAGGATCTAAGCGTCTTTGCATAGCCGCAAAAGAACCAGAAATGGCAAAGGCGACAGTTCCTAATATTTCAATTACATATGTAGTGTTACCATCCATTATATTTCTCCATTACGTTTTCTTAAAAACCATTCTGTGGTTAATAAAAGTACAATTAATCCAAATAACCATTTTAAATTAATGAGCTCTTCATATTTACGGTCTTCATAACTTATTGTTTTTAGTTGTCCACTTTTTTCCAATTCATTAACCAAACTTAACAAATTAGCTGGCATAACCATTTTACCACCAGTTTGCTGTGCCATAGTGTACAATAATTGATGATTAGCAGTAGTTTGTTGGTATTCGGCTATCAAAGCATTTACATAAAAAGCACCAGAAGAAGTATATTTCTTATCGCCCAAAACAGTGCTGGCTAGGTAAGTATAATTTCCTTGCGGCATAGTGCCAGCATCTAACCGATACGTAGTGCCGAATTTAGAAAACGTATAATTAAACGTCTTCCCGTCAGTGTTTTTAACTTGAACATTTACGTCTGGTGTATTTACAGGTTCGTAAGCATCATTATATAAAGTTGCGTTTAAAACAATGTTTTCATTTTCATCAAAGGTGCTTTTTGTACTGTACACTTTAAATTTTCGTTTATCATCCTTAACAGAAAGATATTGTACAGTTTTAGAAATCAACTCATTAACCAATGGCAGACTTTGTTCATTTTTTGCTTCTTCCAACTTCCATTTCCAAATGCCCTCTCCTAGTAAAAATCCTAGTTTTCTGCCATTATCATCTATAAAAAACAGCAACGGACTTTGTGTGTTAATTTTACCAATCCGTTGATTTAAAGCGGCAGTGTAATTTCCATTAATGCTTAAATTGGCAAAAGGAATTTGTAAAGGATCATACGTATTCAATTGCTTTAATGCTGTGGCATCCAAATTAAAAGTTGTGAAATTAGCATCAGGATAAGGAAAAACTTCCTGTAAAGAGCCATTTGCTCTACTAAAATTGAGTGTTTTTTGCACCTGATTAAAAGCACCAATATTGCTTTGTGCGCCTAAAATATACCAAAGGGATAATTTTGCTTCTTGAAGTTTAGTAATCAAAGTTGTAGCCGTATTTCCAGTATTGGGCAATTGATATAAAATGGCTAAACTGTATTTATTTGGGTCAACTGTATTCAGTTCATCTGCCAAAGCAATGGTAACTTCATAATGTTTATTTAGTTCAATAGCTTGTTTTATTGTAGCTAGATCGGGATGAGGAGCCGCAGCCGCTAATAATACTTTTTGACGAGCATCAATCACTTCTATAAAAATAGTTTGGCTATTGTTTTTGGTCGTGATCTCGTTTTTTAAGGATGACAAATTGATAGTGTATTTCTGTATGCCAATTTTATTTGCCTTTAGTTTTATCTGTACATCTTTCACAAAGCTATTTGAGTTAATAACTATACTTTGTTCTTTAACTTTCGCACCATTTTCTAAAACCGAAAGCTGAGTGGTTTCTCCTTTACTTTCATAGGCTTGCACCTGCACATCCAACGTAAATTCATTATCTAAATAAACCAAATTGTTATAGTTCACATTGGCAATTAAAACATCTCGTTTTGGAATGGTATCGCCCATGGCAATAGTATAAACGGGTATTTTTATTTTATTTAATTCATATAATGGATTACCACCACGATTAAAAATACCATCACTAGCTAGAATGATAGCTCCGACATTTCTATTTAATAATTCATCATTTAACTGATTGAATAATAACGAAGCATTGCTCAATTTACCTTGTCCAGAAAAATTTAAGCCACTTTTAATACTGTCACTAAAACTGTACGTTTTCACTTCGTACTTAGCAGAAAGCTGATCTGCTAACTGTTTTAAATCTTGTTGGTATTTAAGTTTATTAAATCCTACTGGTTCAATTTCATCAACAGAAATAGAGTTATCATGAGCTAAAACAACAATTGGTTTTTCGGGCGTATAAGAAATCCGTTTTACTAAAGGGGCGAAAAGCAACCAAGCAATAGCCGCAATTACCAGTATTCTTAAAATTGTAAGTGCGTATTTTAAATTCTGATGAAGATTTCTATTTTTTCGATATAAAAGCCAAGCATACAAACAACCTAATAAAAGGCAGGCAAGAAAAGTAAGTATAGAATATGCTGAAAAATAATTGCCCATAAGCTTAAACGTAAAGATGCTAATTTTCTAAAAAAATCAACGTAATTTGTTAGCGAAATAGATACGCTCATGAAAATAGTTATAAAGTTAATGCTCATTCTTATGATGACCATACCTGCATTTGCTCAAAACACTTTTAAGCAAAATCAATTAAAATTTGAACGTGTTAAAAATGCCTATGCTGAGAAATGGACATCTCTGCAAAGCGAATTACAAAAAGCAGGAGTGAATGGTAGTTTTAATCTGTATATCGCAGCTTATAAAAGCGAGGGGAAATTAGAGTTATGGTTAAAAACACCTGATAAAAAGCACTATAAATTATTTAAAACGTATGATTTCTGTGCACACTCTGGCACTTTAGGTCCAAAAGTAATTGAAGGTGATGGGCAAACGCCAGAAGGATTTTACAAGATTAATGTATTTAATCCGGAAAGTAGTTTTCATTTATCTTTAGGAGTTGATTACCCAAACAAAGTTGATTCAATTAGAACTGGAAAAGGTAATAAAACTGGTGGAGATATTTACATTCACGGCAATTGCGTAACCATTGGTTGTATTCCTTTAACCGATGAAAAGATAAAAGAAGTTTACGTTTTGGCAGTAGAAGCTCGCAATGGCGGACAAGAAGAAATTCCTGTAAATATTTTTCCTTTTAAAATGACGAATGCTAATATGAAAAAATATAGCACTCAATTTCCTCAGCAAACTAGTTTTTGGCAAACATTACAAAAAGGATACGCTGCATTTGATAAGGATAAAAACTTAGCAAAAGTTGACCAAGTGAATGGAAATTATATGGTAAAATAAAAGCTCTCCAAATTGGAGAGCTTTATGTTATAGAACCAGTCTTTATTCCTTGTTCTTTTATCTTTATTCTTACTTACAGCATTCCACCACAAACCGAAATAGTTTGTCCAGTTACGTAAGCGCTCATATCTGATGCTAAGAAAACACAAACATTCGCGATGTCTTCTGTTTCTCCAGCACGTTTTAATGGAATATCTTTTTCCCAACCTGCAACTACTGCTGGATCTAAAACTTCAGTCATTTCGGTACGAATAAAGCCTGGTGCAACCACATTTGCGCGAATATTACGAGAACCCAATTCTTTAGCAACTGATTTAGTGAAACCAATAATCCCTGCTTTTGAAGCTGCATAATTTGCCTGACCAGCATTACCAGTTACACCAACTACAGAACTCATATTAATGAAAATGCCTTTACGAGCTTTCATCATTACTTTAGAAACTGCTTTGGTTACATTAAAAACAGATTTCAAGTTAACATTCATTACATCGTCCCAATTTTCCTCTGTCATACGCATTAACAAACCATCTTTTGTAATCCCTGCGTTGTTAACTACGATGTCAATAGTACCAAACTCAGCTACAATATCATTTATCAATTGCTCCGCTTCGTTAAATTTAGAAGCATCAGAGCGGTAGCCTTTCACTTTAGTGCCAAAGCTTTGTAGTTCTTGTTCTAAAGCTTGCCCTTTTTCTACTGATGATAAATAAGTAAATGCAACGTTAGCACCTTGTTCTGCAAATTTTTCGGCTATTTTGCGACCTATTCCTTTTGAAGCACCTGTAATGAGTGCGGTTTTTCCTTCTAGTAAACCCATATTGAAATGTTGTAAAAATTGTAAAGTTGTAAAGTTAATACTAATTGGTTAATTGTTTGAATTGGCTAACTGTAAATTGTTTCGGTCTGTACTGAAAACTTCAAACTGCCAACTAAACTAAAGGTTCTTGTTGGCTTAAACAATGAAAACTTCCTAAGCCCCAAATAATATCAGTAGAATCTATACCAACAACAGGTCTATCAGGAAAAGCTTTTTGAATAATTTCTAGTGCAATTATATCATTTACATCTCTAAACGTGGGCACGATAACCGCAGCATTGGCGATGTAAAAATTAGCGTAAGATGCAGGTAAGCGTGTATCTTCATGGATTACTGGCGATGGCATTGGCAATTTGATAATATTCAATGGTCTTCCATCGAGCAATCTCATTTCCTTTAATGCTTCATAGTTTTCTTGCAACAAGATATGGTTTTCATCTAGCGGATTACTTTCCAAAACCGTTAAAACTGTGTCTTCGTTTACAAAACGAGTAATATCATCGATATGACCATCAGTATCATCTCCAATAATTCCATCTCCTACCCATAAAACCTGTTCTGCTCCGTAAAATTCTTTTAAATAGGTTTCAATTTGCTCTTTATTTAGATGAGGGTTTCTGTTTTCGTTCAGTAAGCAAGCCGTACTCGTTAAAATAGTTCCAGCTCCGTTAAATTCTACAGAACCACCTTCCATTACGATATCTGGAGTAAATAATGGTAGATTAAAATGTTTAGCAATTTTGGTTGGTATTACATCATCCAAATCAAATGGCGGATATTTTCCTCCCCAAGCATTATAACCCCAATCTACAACAGCTTTTTCATTTCCTTTAACCACAAATGCAGGTCCGTGATCTCGACACCAAGCATCATTGCTTTCGTTGAAGTAGAATTCAATCTGACTTAAATCTGCATTAACTTTTTGCAAATGAGCAATAGCTGATATTTTCATCACTTCATCTCTTACATTAATGCGCACTTTTTCGCCTGTTGCAACAATCTTGATGAATTGGCAATACGGTTCGTAAATAGTTTCGATTTTACCAGGCCAACTTTCTTCTTTATGTGGCCAGCTTAACCAAGTCGCTTCATGTTTAGCCCACTCCGCAGGAAAAGAATAACCTTGTTTTTTCGGCGAGTTAACAAACTCAGGTTGTTCTGAAGTATTTATCACACTAATCCCCATCAATATATCTTTTTGTAATTGGCTGATACGAATCAATTCGTCTATCTCTTAAAAATGGCCAATGTTTACGCATGTAGTCACTTTGACTTAAATCTAACTCAACCACTTCTGTTTCTTCTTTATCATGTGAAGCTAAGTAAAGCAACTTACCTTGGGCATTGGTTGCAAAACTTCCACCCCAAAATTTCATAGCCCCATCTTGCTCAAAACCAACGCGATTTACACTTACCACAGGAACTCCATTTGCAACCGAATGCGAACGTTGTATGGTTTGCCAAGCATTGTATTGATCTTGATTGGTTTCTTCGTCTTGTGTAGTGTTCCAACCAATGGCAGTTGGATAAAACATGATATCTGCGCCCATTAAAGCTGTAATACGAGAAGCTTCTGGATACCATTGATCCCAGCAAATTAAAATACCGATTTTAGCAAATTTAGTTTCGAAAACCTTATAACCTAAATCGCCTGGCGTAAAATAAAATTTCTCATAAAAAGCTGGATCATCAGGAATATGCATTTTGCGATATTTGCCTAAATAACTTCCATCAGCATCTAAAACCGCAGTTGTATTATGGTATAAACCTTCAGCACGTTTTTCAAATAAGGATGCAATAATCACCACACCTAGTTCTTTAGCAACCACTTGCAAAGCATCTGTAGATGGGCCAGGAATTTTCTCTGCTAAATCAAAGTTGTCATAATCCTCTACATCGCAAAAATATAAAGAGGTAAACAGCTCTTGTAAGCACACAATCTGTGCACCTTTTGCCGCTGCTTCTCTAACTTTAACAATCGCTTTATCTAAATTTTCTTGCTTATCCTTTGTACAGGTCATCTGCACTAAGCCAACTTTTACTTTACTCATGTTTTTCAAAATGATTGAATGATATAATTAGAGAAGGATTGAATGTTTAATTGCATTTTGCAAATCATTCATTCATTCAAAATTTACTCATTCTAAATTACACAACAAAGTTAAGGAAAAAGGTGGAGGGTAAAAAGGTAAAAGGTTAAGGTTTGTGAGACTTTGCAACTTAACTCGCGGTTAGGCTCTCTCTATATTCTTGTTGCAACTCAAAAAGACATTTAGCGCATAAGCAACCATCGTACAACTCACTAATGTGCTGTACTTCATTAATGGTGAGTTGTACTGCACTGCATTGGCATTTTGTATAAGAATTTGCCTTACATTCTATTGCAGTTCCGCAACGTTCACATGGAATGATTTCGTGTTTGCTATGTAATAAGGCTGAAGGCATAATTAAAGTTCATTGGTTCACTTGTTCATTAGTAACTCAATGGATTAACAAAAATAGGAACAAAAAATAAGGTTCAGAGTATTTGTACAGAACCTTACAATATTATTGCTTATTTTATTTCTCTGCGAGTTTAATCAACTGTTCATAAACTTGACTTGGTCCGTTTGCATTTCTACTAATAATAGTGCCATCCTTGCCAATAATCACATATCTTGGCACTCCTATTATTTCAAATAAATCATTTGCTTCATCTATCAGTTCAGCGCTTAGCAAATAATGCTCTCCTTCTATTTTTAATTCTTTCTGGGTGGCCAACCACTTCTTTTTGGTGTCTTTATATCCAAAATAAACAAACACTACATCCTTACCCTTTAACTTAGCTCTCAATTTCGCTGCATTTGGCATTTCTTCCTTACATGGCGCACACCAACTTGCCCAAAAATCTAGGTAAATAACCTTTCCCTCATACTTTTGCAAAATCTCATTTAAGCCTTTAGCCTTACTAATGTTTTCTTTTACAGCATTAGAAATTTGATTTAAGTGCCCTTTTCTAGAATCGGTAACTATTTTTAATAACTCTGCATCATTTACCCGCTCCTTAAATTGCTGAAAAATAGAGTTGTATAAGCTATCATTTTTTAACCCTCTAAAATCCATCATTCTACGCGTTAAAGTAACTGATTTTGTTGTAGCACTAAAATTTGTATTACTTACAAAATCAAAAAACTTCTCCATATCAATAGGGTAACTTAAGTTATTAAATTTATAATGCATGTAGTATTCTAAAAGATTGTTGTAGTCAACTGAGTTTTTTGCGGCATAATTATCATCACTTAATTGTGCGGTTAATAATTTAAATATCTCTGGGTCTTTTATTTTCTTTTTAGCTCTTGCCCTATTGATTGCTTCATTATAAGGACTATATTGATATGCTGTTTTTAACCAATTGTAATATTCATCTGTTAACTTAAAAGATTTGCGATATTCATCTAACATCTTTAAATCGTACTGCGAAATTTCTTTTTGAAATTTTAAATACTCCAAAATATCTAATGTATCTGTGCGAACTGCATAAGTTTCTATAGGATTTTTCTCTCTACTCTTTTTTAGATAATAAGAGAAGTAATTAAAATTAGCTGCGTGGGGTCCTTTGGCTATTGTATTCATCATCAACCCCGTTTCTATAGCGTCTATTACAATACTAACATTTTCATTCGGAATAAGTACAAATACATCAAAACGATCACTGCCAACTTCTACCAACCATTTCGAAATTTCATCAACGGGTAAAATAATATCGAATTTGCCAGCATCTCCCAATTTCACCTTGTATCTTTTTTCTGAAAAAACGCCAGTAACAGCTGCTTCATCATTCCTTATAAATGTGATGGCACTCTCCTTTGAATTGATAACCGTCCCTGTAATTTTTACAGTTTGTGAAACAGCTGGCCATGCAAAAAGCAATGAGTAAATTATTATCAAATATCTTTTCATACTTTTTTATTTGAAGCAAGATAAACAATACAATAAGTAACCTCTACTGATTTAACAGGCCTTAACAATTTTAACTTTCATTAACAAAAAAGGTTTTGAGCATTTGCCCAAAACCTTTAATATTATTGCATTTACAAAGTCCCCTTTAGGGGGTTTATCCCGAACAACTGATACAGCCTTCTTCCATCGAGCAAACTGGTCCGTCTACAATTTCTTCAGCAACTTGGTCTTGCGTCATTTCTGCTGGAATTACAGCTTCAATTGCTTTACCACCTTGATTTTCTACCGTGAATTTAACAGCTTGAGAAGCAGCTTGTGTACGTAAATAGTACATACCTGTTTTCAATCCTTTTTTCCATGCGTAGAAATGCATTGAAGTTAATTTTGAGGTATTTGGCGCATTGATAAACAAGTTTAGCGATTGCGATTGGCAGATATAAGCACCTCTATCGGCAGCCATATCAATGATGTTACGCATTTTAATCTCCCAAACTGTTTTGTACAATTCTTTAATGTAATCAGGAATTTCTGCAATATCTTGAATTGAACCGTTAGCTAAGATAATTCTATCTTTCATTTGTGGGTTCCACAAGCCTAAAGAAACTAAATCTTTTAACAAGTGTTTGTTAACTACTACAAACTCTCCACTTAATACTCTACGAGTGTAAATATTTGAAGTGTATGGTTCAAAACATTCGTTGTTACCTAAAATTTGTGAAGTAGATGCAGTTGGCATTGGTGCAACTAATAATGAGTTGTACACACCAGTTTTAACTACACGTTTGCGTAAAGTTTCCCAATCCCAACGATTGCTTGATGGTTTTACATTCCAAAGATCGAACTGGAATTTACCTTTAGATAATGGAGAACCTTTAAAGCTTTCGTAGTGACCATTTTTAGCAGCTAAATCGGCAGATGCTGTCATACCAGCAAAGTAAATGGTTTCGAAAATTTCTTTGTTCAATTCTTTAGCGGCATCGCTCTCGAAAGGTAAACGCATTAAGATAAATGCATCTGCCAAACCTTGTACGCCTAATCCAACTGGACGGTGACGGAAGTTAGAGTTTTGCGCTTCAATTACTGGATAATAGTTATAATCGATGATTTTATTCAAGTTTAAAGTAGCTTGATAAGTTACATCGTATAATTTTTGGTGGTCAAACTCACCGTTAATTACAAATCGTGGCAACGCTAATGAAGCTAAGTTACAAACTGCAACTTCGTCTTTAGAGGTGTACTCGATAATCTCTGTACACAAGTTAGAACTTTTAATGGTTCCTAAGTTTTGCTGATTAGATTTACTGTTTGCAGCATCTTTATACAACAAGTAAGGCGTACCAGTTTCAATTTGTGCATCTAAAATAGCGAACCAAAGTTCTTGAGCTTTAATTGTTTTACGAGCTCTACCTTCTTTTTCGTAACGAGTATATAGTTCGTTAAACTCTTCACTGTGGCAATCTGCTAAACCTGGTGCCTCATCTGGAGAGAATAAGCTCCAATCGCCATTATCTTCTACACGTTGCATAAATAAATCGCAAATCCAAAGGGCATAGAACAAATCACGAGCACGCATCTCTTCTTTACCATGGTTTTTACGCAAGTCTAAGAAAGCAAAAATATCTGCATGCCAAGGCTCTAAATAAATAGCAAAAGCACCTTTACGCTTACCTCCACCTTGATCTACGTAACGAGCTGTATCGTTAAATACTTTTAACATCGGCACGATACCATTACTTGTACCATTTGTTCCGCCTATATAAGCTCCTGTAGCACGGATGTTGTGAATACTTAATCCAATACCACCAGCACTTTGAGAAATTTTAGCAGTTTGTTTTAAGGTATCATAAATACCTTCAATGCTATCGTCTTGCATAGTTAACAAGAAACACGATGACATTTGAGGTTTAGGAGTTGCAGCGTTGAATAAGGTAGGCGTAGCATGTGTAAACCAACGCTCGCTCATTAAGTTATACGTTTTAATGGCGCTATCGATATCTCCTTTGTGGATACCAACAGATACACGCATAAACAAATGTTGCGGACGCTCTACAATTACACCATTTACTTTTAATAAATATGATTTTTCTAAAGTTTTGAAACCAAAGTAATCAAAGCCAAAATCTCTATCGTAAATGATGGTACTATCTAAAATATCAGCATTTTCTTTAATCACTTCCCAAACATCTTCTGCAATAAGCGATGAAGGTTTATCTGTTTTAGGGTCGATATAAGTGTACAGCATTTCCATCGTTTTAGAGAACGACTTTAATGTGTTTTTGTGTAAGTTAGAAACTGCAATACGCGATGCCAACAATGCATAATCTGGGTGTTTTGTAGTTAGGGAAGCTGCTGTTTCTGCTGCAAGATTATCAAGTTCTGAAGTAGTAACACCGTCATACAAACCCTCAATTACTTTTCTAGCAACATCAATCGGATCAACTAATTCGGCATTAAAACCATAACACAACTTCTCAATGCGAGCGGTTATCTTATCAAACTTTACCGCTTCTTGGCGGCCATCTCTTTTCAGTACAAACATATTTTCATCAAATTTTAGATTTGAGATGTGAGATTTGAGACAAATCGAACATGTTAAATCTTATAAATAGTATTTTATTATTTTGGTAAAACAGCTCCCTAACCTTCTGTTTTAGCCTGTAGTATTTTAGCTTTAGTCTTTTTGCTTTAAGCTTTCGGCTTAAAAGTCATCATCTAGTGAAAATGCAGCCGCTTTATCTTCTGTAGAGGTTAACACTCCACTTTTTTGATAATCACCTACTCTTTTCTCAAAGAAATTTGTTTTTCCTTGTAGTGAAATCATCTCCATAAAATCGAATGGATTTGACGCATTGTATATTTTTTTATAGCCTAATTCACTTATCCATCTATCAGCTACAAACTCAATGTATTGGCTCATTAATTTAGCGTTCATTCCAATTAGTGCCACTGGCAAAGCATCTGTAATAAATTCTTTTTCAATTTCTACCGCATCGCGGATGATACCGTGAACTTGTTTCTCGCTCAGCTTATTTTCTAACATGCTGTAAAGCAAGCAAGCAAATTCGCAGTGCATACCTTCATCTCTAGAAATTAATTCGTTACTAAAAGTTAAGCCTGGCATTAAACCACGTTTTTTCAACCAAAATATAGAGCAGAAACTACCACTAAAGAAAATCCCTTCAACCGCAGCAAAAGCTACTAATCGCTCTGCAAAACTTCCATTTTCAATCCAACGTAATGCCCATTCTGCTTTTCTTTTTACTGCCGGAACAGTATCAATTGCATGAAATAAACGATCTTTTTCGTCTGGATCTTTGATATAAGTATCAATTAACAAAGCATAAGTTTCAGCATGGATATTCTCCATCATAATTTGGAAACCATAAAAACAACGTGCTTCTGGTAACTGCACTTCACTCATAAAGTTTACAGCCAAGTTTTCATTTACAATACCATCACTAGCAGAGAAAAATGCTAAAATGTGAGAAATGAAATGTCTTTCGCCATCATTTAAATTATCCCAATGTTTTTGATCATCTGATAAGTCAATTTCTTCTGCCGTCCAAAAACTTGCCTCGCTTTTCTTATACATTTCCCAAATGGCGGGATATTTAATTGGGAGTAGAACAAAACGATCTTTGTTTTCTTTTAATAGTAATTCTTGTTCTTGCTGCATAGTTTAGTTTTTTAACGTTTAGAAGTTGCTAGTACAGGCTGATGAGTTTTATAGTGCAAACGTAAATTCGCTTTATTCTTTAAAACCGTGTCAAATCCCTTAACCTAAAAGCTTTATCAAAATCACGCCGCCAACGTCTTGAGTACTTAGCTCAAACATTTAAAAAACATTGATTTTTCAATGCTTTTTAAACAACTAAATATTAAGTACTTAAATAATATTAGGAGTGATTTCTTTTAAAGAACTTTCTTTAACAAATATAGAAGTTGGGCGATTTTTTGAGCTACAAAGTTGTTAACATGTTGCCGCTTTATGTTAAAATCCTAATCAAAATTCGGTCATAAACAACATAGAAAAAAGCTAATTATTTCTTTTTAAGGACTTAGAGAATCAAAACGAGTGTTAATAATTTTAAAAAATGAGTTGTAACAGGCGAATTATTGAAAATTATTTCCACAACACATAAGTGATTTCTACTTTGGCATAACCAAGTCTGTAAATGCCTATGGCTTTGGCTGCTGACTGTGATAAGTCTAATGAAAATTTCTTGCTATGCGGTCCACGATCGTTCACTCTTACAATAACCGTTTTACCATTTACTAGGTTTCTTACTGTAATTATGGTACCAAATGGAAGTGTAAGATGTGCAGCTGTAAGTTTGGCTGCTCTATACCTTTCGCCACTAGTTGTTCTTCTACCTTCAAACTTTTTAGCATAGTAAGATGTGTAAATAGTTTTTACAACTGTATCGGGTTGTTTTTCTGTTAAATGCTGCGCTTTAGCCGCAAAAGATGCGAAGCACAGGAACAGCAAAATCCTTATTTTATTTTTCATAGGTAAATCAAATATACAAAATGACTTTTGAACCTAGTATTTCATTAAGGGTTGATTTTAAACAATAAAGGTTCGAAATTATCGAACCTTCCAAAAATTATTTCATTTCGTTTTCCAACACGGGAATAATAAACCTAGAAAGTGCGGGCGTTTGATGCTCCCTTTTGCTGATTTCTTGCATCTTCTTGATAATATCTGGATGGGCATTTGCTACGTCATCCTGCTCCTGAATATCCTCTTTGAGATTATATAACGACCATTTGGCATTACCTTTCAGCATATTCAATCTCACACCCTTCCAATCTCCAATCCTAATCGCTTGTTGTCCGCCATATTCTGGATATTCGAAATACAAATACGAATGTTCTTTAGTTTGTGGCTTGCCTAAAATAGCTGGCAAAATGCTTATTCCATCTATATTTTTTGGTGTTTTAAGCCCTAATAAATCGCAAAAAGTTGGCATCATATCCATTGTCGAGGATATAAAGTCTGATGTTGAACCAGCTTTAATTTTTCCTGGCCATTGTACTAAAAAAGGTTCTCTAATTCCACCTTCGTGTAAAAATCCTTTACCCCAGCCATATTCGTCTTTAAAAGGACCTGCGCTATTAAAAAAAGTAGGATCAACACCACCATTGAAAGTTGGCCTATTATCACTACAAAACATAATAATGGTATTTTCGTAAACACCCTCTTTTTTTAATTTATCAATTAACTGACCTACTTGCTGATCTAATAAAGTAATCATAGCCGCATAAGTTGCCCGAGGGTAACGGCATGGGAAATATGAACCTCCAAGAAATGGTTTTTCATCACCAAACTTTTTATGATAATAATCTACCAAGTTTTTTGGTGCTTGTAATGAAACATGTGGTAACGGAGTTGGATAGTATAAAAAGAAAGGCTGATTCTTATTTTTATCAATAAACTTCAGCGCTGCTTTAATTAAATAATCTGGCGCATAATCTTTCTGTTGATATATTTCGTAATTTTTTTCATCCAAAGGATCCAAATCTTTTGGAAATTTCACAGCAGGATCAACAATCTTATTATCCATTGGCACACGATTTTCGTTCTCCCAAAGGTGTCCGTTATAATAGGTATGATCTTGTCTTTGGCAGTTAAAACCATAAAAATAATCAAACCCTTGGTTATTGGGCTGTCCAGCACTCATTGGCGAACCTAAACCCCACTTACCTACCAATCCTGTAACGTAACCTGCGCCTTTTAATACTTTTGCAATCGTAATTGTAGAATCTGGTATTGGATATTGACCTTCTAAATACGGGTTTTCTTCCATTGCTTTAAAATCCCAAACTGGACCACGTTCTCCCCATTCATGATTACCCCGTATAAAAGCTTTACCAGAATTTTGACCAGTCATTAAAATATACCGCGATGGTGCGCAAACTGGATAGGCATAATGCTGCGTAAATTTCTTCCCATTTTTTGCAATCGCATCAATATTTGGCGTTTCTATTTTGGTTTGTCCGTATGCTCCAAGCTCGCCATAACCCATATCATCTGCCAAAATGTAAATGACATTTGGCTTTTTCTTAGTTGCATTTTGTGAAAAGGCAGTAGTTGCTAGTAGCAATAGAACAGGCAAAAGCTTTAAACTTATTCTCATTGTTGTGGAGTTAAGATAAATTGATAATACAAGTAAAATCAATTTAAGCCACACTTCAAATAACTAGTTTAATTAATCTTCACGCAAACGCTTGATATTTAGCCTAAAAGCTTTCATTAAAGAAAATTCACACAATGATCTTCCAAAAAAAATGCCCAGATAAATCTGAGCATTTATAAAATCGATTAAATCGAATTACTTTTTATCTGGCACAAAATTCATTGAGATTGAATTTACACAATGACGTGTGTTTTTTGATGTTAAACCTTCCCCTATAAATATGTGACCTAAGTGAGCGCCACAATTTGCACAAACAATTTCTGTACGTTGTCCATCAGCATCTGGTATACGCTTTACTGCACCTTTAATTTCATCATCAAAAGATGGCCAACCACAATGGGCATCAAACTTAGAATCTGATCTATACAAAGCCGCATTGCAACGCTTGCAAGTATAAGTACCCTTTTCGTTAAATTTATCATATTTACCCGTACCCGGATATTCGGTTCCTTTACGAACAATTACATCTTCTTCTTCTTTGGTTAATTTATTGTATTCCATTTTCTTGGTGGTTTTAGATGGAGCTATTTTTTCTTGTTTCTGTGCACAAGCAACTAAGCTTGTTAAGAATAACAGACTTAATGCTAATACTGTTTTATTGATTATTCGTTTCATGTGTGTTATGTTTTTAAACATATACGTTTTGCGGCAAGGTTTGGATTTTAATGCAGCTTATACAAATATAAATAATTGCAAGGCTTTGTTTTTCATGTAAACGTAAGGTTTTGATAACGTTTTGAAACTAAACACAGAGAAAGGGAGTTCACACAGAGAAAATTGTGAGCAGTTAATAATTTAAACCTCTGTGCCTTTCTCTGTGCGCTCTGTGGTAAAAAATCAATTTAACCGCAAAGACGCAAAGTTTTCGCAAAGAAACTAAACACAGAGAAAAGGAGTTCACACAGAGAAAATTGTGAGCAGTTAATAATTTAAACCTCTGTGCTTTTCTCTGTGCGCTCTGTGGTAAAAAATTAATTTAATCGCAAAGACGCAAAGTTTTCGCAAATAAAACTAAACACAGAGAAAAGGAGTTCACACAGAGAAAATTGTGAGCAGTTAATAATTTAAACCTCTCTGCCTTTCTCTGTGCGCTCTGTGGTAAAAAATCAATCATAAAAAAAGCGCTCCACAAATGTGAAACGCTCTTAAATATATTTGGTTATAAACTATTTCTTTAACAATTTGGCCATTGCTTCACCAATTTCAGCTGGGCTTTCTACTACAGTAATTCCGCACTCAGCCATAATTTTCATTTTAGCAGCAGCTGTATCATCGGCACCGCCAACAATTGCACCAGCGTGGCCCATTCTACGTCCTGGAGGCGCAGTTTGACCAGCGATGAAACCAACAACTGGTTTAGTACCATTTGCTTTAATCCACAATGCAGCTTCAGCTTCCATACCACCACCAATTTCACCAATCATGATGATACCTTCAGTTTCTGGATCGTTCATTAACAATTCTACCGCTTCTTTAGTCGTTGTTCCGATAATTGGATCACCACCAATACCGATAGCAGTTGTAATACCTAAACCAGCTTTTACTACTTGGTCTACTGCTTCGTAAGTTAACGTACCAGATTTAGAAACTACACCAACTGTACCTTTTTTGAAGATAAAGCCTGGCATGATACCAATTTTAGCTTCATCAGCAGTAATTACACCTGGACAGTTAGGACCGATTAAACGGCAATCTCTACCTTTTATATAAGATTTTACAGCAATCATATCCTTAGTTGGGATACCTTCTGTAATACAAACAATTACTTTAATACCAGCTTCTGCAGCTTCCATAATTGCATCTGCAGCAAATGCTGGTGGTACAAATATAATAGATACGTTAGCGCCAGCCTTATCAACCGCGTCTTTTACTGTGTTAAATACAGGTCTGTCTAAGTGCGTTTGACCGCCTTTACCAGGTGTTACTCCGCCAACAACGTTTGTACCATAAGCTATCATTTGCTCTGCATGGTACGTACCTTCATTACCCGTAAACCCTTGAACAATTACTTTTGAATCTTTATTTACTAAAACACTCATTCTATCTATTTTTTGTGATGCAAACTTAAGCTAATTGAAATAGATTGTCAAATGCAAAACACAGATAATTGAATAATTTATGATAAAGAAGAGAAATAGGGCATAGGAAATTGATTACATGAATTAGCAAATGGAAATTAGAAAACAAGAACCAACACAACTTAATAAACTTGGACTTATACAACGGAACAAATTAGGAGTTATAACAGCTAAAACCTAAATATATTTGGCTGATGAAAGAATGACACCGAGATTATATCAGGTTAATTACTAGTTCCTGCTTCATTCGCATTTAAGTCGGACTTAGTTCGGGTACAATTGTCACAAGTCCGAACCAACTCCGAACTAACCCCGAACTAAGTCCGAACTAACCCAGTCTCAAAGGTTAATGTTTTATGGGGTATTTACGATGCAGATGTAAAGAAGTTAAGAAAGAAAACAACATGGTTTTTTGCTAAGGAAAATTGATAGACTTATTTGTTTAACCATATACTTTTGACAAATGACGGCCAAATGCCTATTTTTATTCGAATCAAAATTATACCCAATGAAAATTTCAACTCGCTTTTATGCTGTCTTATTTTTTGTAATCTTTCTATTAGCTTTTAATTGTGCTGCTAAATCACAAACCATAGATACGAGTAAATATATTCTTCAGAATGATAAGGACGTTGCCAAGGAAGAAGCTGGCACACACAACGGTGGAGGAAAAACCATTGGCTATAACTTTTTTGGTGATGCTAAAAACTTAAAAACTGTTTTTAGGAAAAGGACGTTAAAAGCTGGTTCATCTATTGGATATCACTTGCAAAAGGAAGATGAAATTTATTATGTGTTGAGTGGGAATGGTAAAATGAAAATGAATGGTGAAACTTTTGCTGTTAAACCCGGCGATGCTATTTTGACCAGACCAGGAAGTTCGCATGGTATTGAGCCAAACCCTGATAATGATTTGACGATTTTAATTGTTTATGCGAAGAAGTAAATATTTATTTCGGTCGGTGAGACACCAACCGATAGATAAAATGTTAATATTTCGAATAGTTAAATTTCTGTGCTTCCTCTAAATAAAAATGGTCTGTAATAAGACTGTTTAATTCATTAACTTTTTTGAGCAAAGAACCTTTTCTTGATTGCTTCTCATTTTGAACAACTTCCATATTATATTTTTCATCTTCATTTATCAATTGCTTTAATGAACCAATGAAGAATGCTTTTTGAGGCGAAACAGAATAACTCTTTTCATAATCTTTTCCATAATGAATTCTTAAATAAACTGAATATTCAGCATAACCATAAATACGAGAATACTGATGTCCAAAGTATGTTCCTCCTTGTTGTAATTCACCATAAATTGAATTAATTAACCTGTATATATTAATAAAGTTTTTCCTATTTCTTTCAGCTTGTTTACCTAAATTTCGTTGTTTCAAGAAATAGGTATACATCAACATATAATCATCCTGACAAACCTCACACCCAAAACTTAAAAAATCTTTCTCTTCAGTATTTTTAGTTATAGATGGGTTTGGCCTGCCGCTATAAGCTACATCAGGGCTTTCCACAATTTCATCTCTAAACTGAGGGATAAGTTTATACGCCAAGCTTAATCTTTTTCTTGAAAAACGAATGGTATCATCTTCATTATAAACTTGAACCACCTCATCTTTTAATAAACTGTCTGGTTTACTTGTTCTAGATTCCACTTTTAATTTGGCAATAGATTTAGAAACACTAATTACTCTTTCTGGTTTACTAGAATTGTTGCACGCTAAAAGAAAAAATAAAGATATTATGCTAAGAAAGTTTCTTTTAAACTGGGGCATTTAGATAATTCATTAATAAAAACACAAGATAATGATTTAGGAATATTGATTGTTTATTAGAAGAAGTAAATATTTATTTCAGTCGGTGAGACACCAACCGATAGATAAAAGAGATTCTTCGCTGCGCTCTGAATGACAAACTTAAAACTCCCTCTCCGAAGGAGAGGGTTGGTGTGAGGCTAAAAATGATCTTCCTCTGCCTTTTCTATTGCTGCTGGACTAATCGCTTTTAAATACTTTTCTTGATCAAATTCGTTTTCGCTTTTGGCAATTACAATGGTTGCAATTCCGTTTCCAATCATGTTGGTAATTGCTCTTGCTTCGCTCATAAAACGATCAACGCCTAATAAAATAGCAATATGCTCTACTGGCATAATTTTCAAAGCTGTTAATGTACTTGCTAATACAATAAAGCCACTGCCCGTAACGCCAGCTGCCCCTTTAGAGGTTACCATTAATACGGCCATGATAGAAATTTGTTCGCCAATGGATAAATCAACATTAAAAACTTGGGTTAAAAAGATAACCGCCATCGCCAAATAAATTGCAGTTCCATCTAAATTAAAAGAATACCCTGTCGGGATAACTAGGCCTACCACAGATTTATCGCAACCTATATCTTCCATCTTTTTCATCATACTCGGCAGTACAGATTCGGATGAAGATGTGCCTAAAACAATTAATATTTCTTGTCGGATGTATTTTAAATATTGCCATAAGCTGAATTTGTAATATCGGCAAATGCCGTTTAGCACCACAAAAATAAACAAGAAACAGGTGAGATAAACGGAGCCCATTAATTTCGCCATTGGCAGCAAAGTACCCAAACCGTATTTACCAACGCAAAAAGCCATTCCACCGAAAGCACCAATCGGCGCAAAACGCATCACCACTTTCATAATGTTGAATAACACTTTAGAGATTTTATCGAAGCTGCTAATTAAAGAATGTCCCTTCTCTCCCATTTTACTTAACCCATAACCAAACAAGATGGCAAAGAATAAGATTTGTAAAATTTCACCTTTGGTAAATGCTTCGAAAATATTTTTAGGAATGATGTGGGCGATAAATTCTAGCCAATTAATCTCACCAGCTTGTGCGGTATAGGTAGCCATTTTGGTTACATCGCCTGGTGGCACTTGTACATTTACACCTGGTTTTAAAACATTTGCCACTACAAGGCCGATGATGATGGCAATGGTGGTTACGATTTCGAAATACAATAATGCTTTACCGCCTACACGACCAACTTTCTTCATATCGCCCATGTGGGCAATACCTAAAACGATGGTAAAGAATATAATTGGGGCAATTAACATGCTAATCATGTTAATAAAACTCTTGCTAATTAACTCGGCGTGGGGCGCAAATGCGGGATAAAAAACGCCCACCAAAACACCTAAAGTGATGGCTACTAAAACTTGAAAGGTTAAATTAGATAAAATCGACTTCATTTAAGTTGAATAAGAATTGAAGATAGGAACATTTTTTATGGACTTATTGTTTTTTTGACAAATTGCATCTGTATTGGATAAGATAGTATTGTTTTATGGGCTAATTTGAGCTATTGAACAAATGAACTAATACATTATCTTTGCACTTACCATGAAGAACCTGAACGTTATACTTACTCTTTTAGCTGGCTTAGCATTTACTATTTACGGATGTAAAAAAGAGACTATTAATGCTAAGAATTTGGTGCAACAACAACTTATTGGGAAGTGGCCGCTTAAGTATACGATTAAAACTATTTACACAAATAACGTTGCTGGCAGCCCTGACACGGTAAAATACAACCCAATTGATACATTAGTTTTTAGTGCTGACGGCAAATTAGTTAGACAAAATACTACTGTAATTTCTACTGGCACATATAGTATCGATGGGACTGGAGATAATATTACTTTTTCTGGAACGCCTGCTATTACGCAAAAGTTGAGTTTTGTAAGGAATACGAGTATTGGTTTGGCTACGGAGACTACAGTAACTAGCGGTAGTATTACGACTAAAACTGTTGTAGAAGATCAGTTGATTAAGTAATCTTAGCTTTTTTGCTACAACACTAAGCTTTTGCTAAAAAAGCAATCTTTTTGTGGTTATTTTTTGTGATTCTGTCGCTTCGCGGACAAACTTTTTTCCTGTAGATGAAAAAAGTATGCAAAAAAATCCACGACTGCGCCCAGCGCTATTAAAGTTTCTGCGAAGGGTAATTGGTGCTTTCCGCACTGGACAAGGTCGATTTTAGGTTAACGAAGAAACATTGCTTAGGCTTGATATGTTGCAAACACAAAGAGGTTAACCCGAGGTTCATATTAAATTGACAGTTTTCTAGGTTAGTTTTTAGCAATACCAACTGATGAAAATTGTAAATCGTATAAACGCTTGTAATAACCATCTAGTTTTAACAGTTGTTGGTGCGTACCTTTTTCTTTGATTTCTCCTTTATCTAATACGATAATTAAATTGGCTTTTTGAATGGTAGATAAGCGATGGGCAATTACAATTGAAGTTCTGCCATGCATTAATTTTTCTATGGCGCTTTGTATTAACATTTCGGTTTCGGTATCAACCGATGAAGTAGCTTCATCTAACACTAAAATTGAGGGCTGATAAACTAATGCTCTAATAAATGAAATTAGCTGTGCTTGCCCTGCAGAAAGTGTTGCGCCACGCTCCATCACATTATAATGATAGCCTCCTGGCAAACGCTCAATAAATTCATGCGCTCCCACTTTTTTAGCTGCATCAACCACTTCATCAAATGTAATTGTAGGATTGTTGAGTGTTATATTATTGAAAATTGTATCAGAAAACAGAAAAACATCTTGTAATACAGTAGCAATATGACTGCGTAAATAACCTAATTCATACTCCTTGATAGGTACGCCGTCTACTTTTATTTCTCCTTTTTGTATTTCATAGAAACGATTTAAAATATTAATAGTTGATGATTTTCCTGCGCCCGTTGCGCCTACCAAAGCAACAGTTTGTCCAGCTTTAACTTCGAAAGAAATATCTTTTAGCACATAATTCTCTTGCTCTGCTTCTTCATCTTGATTATAGCTAAACCAAACTTTATCGAAACTAATAGCTCCCGGCATTTTCTCTGGAGTGTATGTTCCTTTATTCTCGGTGGTTTCTTTAGTATCTAAAACTTTAAAAACACGTTCGGCTCCTACCATACCCATTTGGAGGGTATTAAATTTATCGGCAAGCTCTCTAATTGGTCTAAAAAGCATGTTGATACACATTATAAATGTAGTAATCACTCCAGGTTTTACATCAATTGGGTTTTTTAAAATACTATTTGCTCCGTACCAAATCAACAAACCTAATGACATGGCAGAAATTAATTCTACAACAGGAAAAAAGATAGAATAATACCAATTAGAACGAATATTCGCATCGCGATAGCGAGAATTAATTTTTTTAAACTTTTGATATTCTTGGTTTTCTCTTGCAAAATATTGGATGATGGAAATACCGCTGATATGTTCTTGCAAGTAAGTATTTAGATTCGAAACTTCTGTTCTTATTTCTTGAAATGCAACTTTAATAGATTTCTGAAAAATACGGGTTGCTACAATTAAAAAAGGAACTGGTAATAAAACCACAATTGTCAATTCCCAATCTTTCCAAAGCATAAATCCTATAATTACAATTACTTGCAATAAATCGCCAATCATGGCAATTAAACCTTCAGAAAATATATCCGCAATGGTTTCTAAATCAGAAACAGTTCGCGTAATGAGTTGACCAATTGGTGTTTTATCAAAATACTTTAGTCTCAAATTACTAATGTGGTTAAACACATTTATACGTAAATCTTTAATAGCCGATTGACCTAAAGTATTGGTTAACAACGTTTGGCTATATTGAATAATCGTTTGTAAAACCAGTAGCAATAGCATTAAAATCGTCATTTGCACCAGCCCATTGTAATTGCTTTTTAAAATAAATTCATCTAAAGTATAACCAATTAAAAATGGTCTAACTGGAGCAATTATGGCTAATGAAAGTGTTAAAACCACTGACCATACAAATGTTTTGCGATACGGTTTTACATACTCAAAAACTCTTTTAAGTAAACTAACATTAAACGCATCTCCAGTTATCTTAGACATTCTATATTGTTAAATTGTTGCATTGTTATATTGTTGGTGTTATCTATCTAAATACTAACTACTATATACTAATTACTAATAAATGGATATTCAATTGCTACTAAATACAACCCACAAGCTGGTACCGATTGCCCTGCATTGCTTCTGTTTTTACTTTCTATAATTTGCTCAACTTCTTCTATTTCAATATCTCTTTTGCCCACCAAAATTAAGGTTCCAACAATGGCTCTTACCATATTTCTTAAAAAGCGATCTGCTTTAATGGTAAAAATTAATCCTCCGTCTATTTTTTCAAAGCTTGCTTTGGTTATTTTACAGTTGTTGGTAAAGGTTTGGGTTTTCGATTTGCTAAAGCAAGAGAAATCAGTAAAATTCAATAACAGTTGAGCTGCTTGGTTCATTTTATCGAAATTCAATTCTCCTTTATATAACCAAGAACGATTGATTTTAAAAGGATCTTTCTCAAAATGTAGATGATATCGATAAGCTCGAGCTGTGGCACCAAATCGGGCATGCGCTTCATCACCTACAGCAAAAATCCGCTTTACTGCAATGGTGTAAGGCAATAATGAGTTTATGTTGGTTACCGAATTTGTAACCGTTGCTTCTGGTAAATCCACTACATCAAAATGCGCATAAAACTGAGTTGCATGTACACCTGCATCTGTTCTGCCGCAGCCAAGTGAAATAATATTTTGTCTAAAACATGTGGTTAATGCTTTATCTAAACACTCTTGCACAGTTATCCCGTTAGGTTGTGTTTGCCAACCATGGAAATCTGTACCATCATAACTTAATTCTATAAAATATCTCAATAGTGCAAAAATAGTTTTTTCTAGTTTGCTAGTGTTGTTGATTTGATATATTTGTTAAAATATTTTAGACTTATGATACAAAGAATACAATCGATATGGCTTTTATTGGCAGGCGTAACAATTTGCTGCCTACTTTTTATTCCTATGGTTACAGCAACTGCTGGAAATACTGAATATTATATCAATGCTAATGGTTTATATCAAAAATTAGATGGGGTAAGTACGCTTTTAAAAGGATCTATCCATTTGTTAATTATGACTATTGCTGTTGCGGTTATGTGTTTGATTAACGTTTTTAACTACAAGAACAGAACTTCTCAAAAGCGAATTGCTTATATCAACATTGTTTTTATTATTGCTTTATCTTTTTGGTGTAGCATTTTTGCAAAGAAAATTCCTGGGGGATTAGAAACAGCTAATTATAACATAGGCATGTTTTTACCAGTTATTGCTATTTTCTTCTGCATTTTGGCCATAAGAGGAATTAATAATGATGAAAAATTATTAAGAAGTGCTGATAGATTGAGGTAGAAGGAAAGAGCTTTAATGAACAATATTTCCGTCATCAACCAACTTAGTACGGACAAACAATCTAAATTATGCCTCAAAATATAGCTAGAATTAAGCCCTCTTTAATTATCCTATTCTTCCTATTTACAACACTTTCTGCTGTTGCACAAAATAAGCTCGCCGATAAATTTATTAACGAGTTAAAACAACAAAAGATAGATAGCCTACAAACAAATATTGTACTTGCTTGGGTGAACCTTGAAAATAATGGGCTATACGACTCCCCTTTTTATCCAAGACAAATTATAGCGATAGGTCAAAAACAGAAAAACACTGATGTTGAGGCCCTTGGACTGGCTAATTTGGGTTATTATTTTTATACTACTGAAAATCAACCTCTAGCTTTAGAACAATTCCTAAAAGCAATGCAGTTGGGTGAACAACGAAATAGTCCAAGGGTTATGCTTCGTTTGTATCATCTTATGGGCGTTCATGATGAGCCAAACAGATTAAAATATTTCCAAAAAGCCCTTATGATTGCCAAACAAACTAAAGAAATCAATTGGCAAACATTGATTACATTGGGAATAGGAGACATTTACTTCTTCAAATTAAAGCAATACGATCTGGCTTTACAGCATTATCAACGGGCTTATGAAATGAACTTCCAGTTAAATAAAATGGGAAAGCAGAGCTTTGACCTAGATGTTGATATCCTAACGAGTCTCGGATCTACCTATCAAAAGCTGAATAACCCTACTTTAGCAATAGCTTATTTCCGACTTGGATTACAGGCGGTTTGCAAAGTAAATACAAACCGAGAGTTTACAATGGTTTACGAGAGCTTAGCCAGCTATTTTAAAGAAACCAAAAATGTAGACTCTGCTTTCTATTATGCTTCCAAATTTTACAACTTAACACAAAACAACCCCTCATATATTAAGAAAGCAACAGCCTCACAAATGCTGTACGAAATATATAAAGAAAGAGGAGATACAGGCAATGCGTTAAAATACCATGAAATTTTCACGATAGCCAAAGATAGCTTAAACAGCATTTCCAAAACAAAAAAGCTGGAAAGTTTACTTGTCCAAGAAAAAGAACGACAAAAAGAACTCACTGAAAAAAGAGAACAGGAACAGGAAAGAAATAAAAGAAACCTCCAATATTCGGCCATTGCCTTGGGATTGATTTGCTTTGTTATTTTGTTTTTATTGCTTAGCCGGACAGTAATCGTCAACCAAAAACTTATTAGTTTTTTAGGCACTCTCGCTTTGCTTATTATCTTCGAATTTCTAAACCTATTGCTTCATCCATACTTAGGCGACCTAACACATCATTCTCCAATACTTATGCTGATTACAATGGTTTGTATTGCGGCCATACTCGTTCCCTTGCATCACAAAATAGAACATAAGGTAGTTCACCAACTGATGGAAAAAAACAAACAAGTGAGGTTAGCAGCTGCAAAGAAAATTATTGAACAACAGGAAGACAAGTAATATAATTACAGTTGATAGCGAAACCCCTCTTTTTTACACGATTTATAAAACCTATTGGAGATACTGTTCTTCCTACACAACTAACTTTAATACAGAATAATGAAGCTCCTCATCCACTTTGTGCGTTAGCAGCTAAAGAGTTACAAGATTACCTAGAAAACCAAACGGAATGGCAGCATAATTTTGGTTTAGATGAAAGTGGGCAAGGAACTGTAATTGGTAAAATGTTTGGGGTTTTGGTTGTTCAAAACACAGCAAAAGAGATTGGTTACTTAGCCGCATTTTCGGGCAAATTAGCAGGCTCAAATAGTCATTCAAAATTTGTTCCGCCCGTATTTGATTTATTGACTGAAAACGGTTTCTTGAATAAAGGAATGGAAGAATTGACAGCTATCAATATAGAAATAAAGGCGTTAAAAGAGTTGGATTTTGAAGAGAATAAAGAAGAAATCAACAAACTTAAAGCCAAACGCAAACAACATTCCATCGCCTTACAAAAGGAAATATTTAATCAATATCACTTTTTAAATGAAGCTGGAGAAGAAAAAAGTTTAATTGATATTTTCGCAACGGCTGGATATAAAAACCCTCCGGCAGGTGCTGGTGAATGTGCTGGACCAAAATTATTACAATACGCCTTTCAACATCATTTGAAACCATTAGCATTAACAGAATTTTGGTGGGGATTATCACCTAAATCTGCTACATGGAAACACAAAGAATTTTATCCATGTTGTAAAGAAAAATGTGGGCCGATATTGGCGCATATGCTTAAAGGAATATAGTTAGAACTCTCTTACCAGAACAGGTATTACCATTGTAATTCGTATATTTAAGAGTCTAAGCCACATTATGAAAGTTTTACATTTCATTTTAATTCTATTCATAATACAGTTTTTTACGGCTTGTAATAATAAAAAAATTATGAAAGATGAAGAACCTATTGAAGTAATACATGGATCATTTACAGTAGAAGAGGATGATTTTGAACCGCCTCCACCAGAATTTATTTCTCGTTTTAAGACAGTAAATGAATGGCTTTCTTTTATAGCTGATAATGAAAAACCAAAAAAAACAATTATGAACTATGATATAAATGTCTTTGAAGGTGAGGACGATTATACACTTGCATTAACCGGAACAAATACCTACGAAATTTCAAATACATATCAGCGAATTAAGATTGAATACACTCCCAATCAGATGTATTTTAATTTACCTAAAAGTGAACATAAAGGATTGACAAAAGAGCAGGTATTTGAACATTTAACCGACCAATTAAACAAATTTATTTCAAGTGCTAAATTCAAAAACTCTTTTTTTACTGAAGCAAAATCCATCACTACTGGTTGGAAAGGTAAAATTTGGTCAAGCAAATAATCATTCCATTATCTACCCGTCATACCCAACTCGATTGGGTATCTTAATGCTATAAAAATGCAAATTAGATAGCTTAATGCTTTACGATTCCCGTTTTCACGGGAATGACTGCAAAACAGAATTATGCCCAAAAGTCCAACTCTCTCTTTATCAATAAATTCCTTCCAAAAACTATTTACTTAACACTCAGTAAAATACCGATTATTAACCGTACCTTTGCGGCTTAATTAAAAAATGTTATAATGATAAACCCATTTAGTAAATTGGGGATAAGTGATGACGTTGTTAATGCCGTAAAAGAGCTAGGTTTTGAAAACCCTACGCCTATTCAGGAGCAATCTATTCCTGTACTGTTAGAAGGCAATAACGATTTTGTTGGTTTGGCCCAAACAGGAACAGGAAAAACAGCCGCATTTGGTTTGCCGCTGTTAGAATTAATAGACTTTAAAGTAAATAAGCCGCAAGCACTAATTTTGTGCCCTACGCGTGAACTTTGTCTACAGATTACGAACGACATCAAGAATTTCTCTAAAAACACGCCTAATGCCCATGTAGTTGCCGTTTACGGTGGTGCAAACATTATGCAACAACTACGTGAAATACGCAATGGCGTACAAATAGTAGTGGCCACGCCCGGCCGTATGTTAGATATTATTGGCCGTAAAGCCATTGATTTTACTAACGTTAAATATGTAGTATTGGATGAGGCAGATGAAATGTTAAATATGGGCTTCCAGGAAGACATAAACGACATTTTATCAACTACACCAGACGATAAAAAAACATGGTTATTCTCTGCAACTATGCCTCCAGAGGTACGTCGCATAGCTAAAAACTACATGGAAAATCCTGTAGAATTAACCATGGGTACTAAAAATGCAGGTAATGTAAACATCGAACACGAATATTATATTGTTCGTGCTAGAGATAAATACGCTGCTTTAAAACGGATTGTAGATTTTAACCCTGAAATTTTTGCCGTAGTATTCTGTAAAACCAAGTTGGATACACAGGATGTTGCTGAGCACTTAATTAAAGATGGCTACAATGCTGATGCTTTACACGGCGATTTATCGCAACAACAACGTGATAAAGTAATGCAACGTTTCCGCGATCGTAACATGCAATTATTAATTGCTACAGATGTTGCCGCTCGTGGTATCGATGTAAACAATGTAACTCACGTAGTTAACTATTCTTTACCTGATGAAATAGAAAGTTATACTCACCGTTCTGGCCGTACTGGTCGTGCTGGTAAAACTGGTATCTCAATCTGTATCGTTAACTCAAAAGAAATTGGTAAAATTCGCCAGATTGAACGAATTATTGGTAAACAATTTACAAAAGCAGAATTACCAACAGGTTTTGATGTTTGCGAAAAACAATTGTTCTCATTAATTCACAAAGTTCACAATGTGGAAGTAAATTCTGAGCAAATTGATCAGTATATTCCAAGAATTATGGATGAATTTGCTGAGTTAAGCAAAGAAGATATCATTAAGAAATTTGCTTCATTAGAGTTTAATCGTTTCTTAGATTACTATGCTAACGCACCAGATTTAAACTCTTCTGCAGACGATCGTGGTGATAGAGGTGAGCGTGGCGAAAGAGGAGAACGTGGTGAACGCGGTTCTAGAAATTTCGACAACAGCAATTATACTCGTTTATTTATCAATGTTGGTTCTGTAGATGAATTTACTAGAGGTGATTTATTAGGTTTTGTGTGTAACAACGGCAAAATTTCTGGTAAAGCAGTTGGTAAAATAGATTTGAAAGGTGTTTATTCTTTCATTGAAGTAGAAAACGATACAGTTGATGCTTTGTTCACCAACTTTAAGGATGTTAAATTTAACAACCGTGAAGTAAGAATTGAAAAAAGCGGCGATGCTCCAGTTGGTGGCAGAGGCGAAGGTGGCGAGAGAAGAAGTGGTGGCGGTGAGAGAAGAGGTGGCTTTGGCGGTGGCGAAAGAAGAAGCGGAGGCGGTGGTTTCGGCGGTGGCGAGAGAAGAAGTGGTGGTGGAGATAGAAGAAGCAGCGGCGGAAGCGGAAGACGTGAAGGTGGTAACAGTGGTGGCGGAAGTACTGGTGGCGGTTTCAGAGATTTCTCTGGTCGTAGCCGTGACGATAAAGGTGGAAACACTGGCGGTAGCGGAAGACGCGAAGGCGGTGGTGGTGAAAGAAGACGTAGATCTTAATACCCACAGACCTTATATAACAGAAAAGCCTCGACAAATTGTCGAGGCTTTTCTTGTTTACACACATTCGTCACCCTGAACTTGTTTCAGGGTCTCTCTAGCAAATCAGATGCTGAAATAAATTCAGCATGACGAAGAGCAAATTACTTCCCAGCTGGCCTATTTCTAATCTGACTAGCTTTTAAATAAATCTTCGCTCCTTTGCTATTAATGTAATACTTATTGCTTTTACCATCAATGTAAACATCAGAACCATCTGGTGCCATTTTACCTTTAAATTTTGCATCAACAACTTTCGCAGTGCCTTTTACAGCAACTTCGGCAGTTTTATTTCCTACACTTTTAGCAACCTTGCCTGTTTTTTGTAAAACTTTTCCTGCTTCGGTTTTTTTCTCTTGTGCACTAGCCGTAAAGGTTACCGAAGCTATCATTGCCATGGCAGCTAAACTGCCTATTAAATATTTTTTCGTTTTCATGATATTTCATTTTTCATGTATAACAGAGTGGATAACATATTGTTTCAAAATCTCTTTGAAAAACAAATACAACAGCTATAAAAATCGGGTTTTCATTGTATATTTAATTTGATTTATCTCATATTATGACTTACGATTACATTATTATTGGCGCTGGTAGTGCTGGCTGCGTATTAGCCAATCGTCTTTCTGCCAATTCATCAAATAAAGTATTGTTAATTGAAGCTGGAGGAAAGGATAAAAAACTGGAAATCCATATCCCGGGAGGTTACTCTAAATTACATAAAAGCAATGTAGATTGGGGAGGTTATTGGACAGAACCACAAGAACATGCTTTAGGTAGAAAAATTTATTTACCCAGAGGGAAAGTATTAGGTGGATGCAGTTCTACCAATGCAATGGCTTATGTGCGTGGCGATAAACACGATTATAATGATTGGGCTGCGCTAGGTAATAAAGGTTGGAGTTACGATGAGGTTTTGCCTTATTTCAAGAAATCGGAGCATAACGAAGATATTCATAACACCTACCACGGTCAAAATGGTGAGTTAAATGTAAGTTTTGCAAAGCAATTTAAAACACCATTTGCTACTGCTTTTGTAAATGCTTGTCAGGAAGTTGGTTTTGCTAAAAACGATGATTATAATGGCGAAAATATAGAAGGTGCTGGCTTTTTTCAATTTAATATAAAAAATGGAAAGAGAAATAGTGCAGCTGTAGTTTTTTTAAAACCTGCCCTTAGCCGAAGTAATTTAACGGTGCTTACCCATACACATACTAAAAAAGTAATTGTAAAAAATGGTAAAGCGATAGGCATTGAAATACTAACTGGCAAAAATGCTACACAAGAAATCTTTGCCAATAAAGAGGTTATCCTTTCTGCTGGTGCATTCGCATCTCCACAATTATTAATGCTTTCGGGCATTGGCGATAAAGAAGAATTGAACCGTTTCGGAATAGAATGCATGCAGCATTTACCTGGTGTTGGTAAGAATTTACAAGATCATTTGTTTTTCGCAGTAAGTGCTTTAGCAACGGTTAAAGAAGGGCAAAATCATCACATTAAACCTTTAAATCAAGTACTAGATATTGCAAATTACCTACTTTTTAAAAAAGGCGCATTAACTATCGGACCGTTAGAAGCAGTAGCTTTTGGCAGCACTTCGATAAATCCAGATCGAGTAGATTATCAATTTCAGTTTACAGCAGCTCATGTTGGCGGTGAATATTTGACTGATGTATATAATTTAAAATCATTTCCCGTAAATGAAGATGGTTTCACTATTTTACCTACTTTATTACGACCAAAAAGCAGAGGTTATTTAACTTTACGAAGTAATAACCCACTTGATTTTCCAGTTATACAGCCTAATTTTTTAAGTGATGAACACGATAAAAAAGTAATGGTAGAAGCTGCTAAAAAAGCGATAGAAGTTTTGCAAGCACAAGCATTTTCTCCATATCGAAAGCAGATCATTTGTCCGCCAGATTTTAGTAGTGACGAAGCTATTTTACTGCACATTCAAAAAATTATGGAAACCGTTTATCACCCTGTGGGCACCTGCAAAATGGGAAATGATGAAATGGCAGTTGTAGATGAGCAGTTACGCGTTAAAGGTATTTCAAATTTACGCGTGGTTGATGCTTCAATAATGCCAACTATTGTATCGGGTAATACTAATGCACCTGTATATATGATTGCAGAAAAAGCTGCGGATATGATATTAACAACCTAACTCAATTGCTCAGTCAGCAATACCATTTCAATATGTGGAGAATGTTTTTCGTATAAAATCGCATATACAGCACGACTGATTGGCATATGTACTTTGTATTTTTGATTGATATAGTGCATGCAATTTGCTGCATAATAACCTTCAGCAACCATATTCATTTCTAATTGAGCAGATTTAACCGTGTACCCCTTCCCTATCATATTACCAAAAGTACGATTGCGGCTAAATTGTGAATAGGCAGTTACGAGTAAATCGCCCAAATAAGCAGACTCTTTAATATCTCTATCTATTGGATGCACAGCATCTACAAAATCTTTTATTTCTTTTATCGCGTTAGAAATTAATACGGCTTGAAAATTATCGCCATATCCCAACCCATGACAAATACCACTTGCTACCGCATAAATATTTTTAAGCACCGCAGCGTATTCTGTTCCAAAAATATCATCAGATACATTGGTTTTGATATATCTAGTATTTAAAAGCTTGGCAAAGCGATCTGCCAAATCCACATCTACACTTGCAATGGTTAAATAAGATAATTTCTCTAACGCAACTTCTTCGGCATGGCATGGGCCGCTAATTACCAAAATATCTGTTAGGGGAACATTGTATTTTTGATTGATAAACTCTCCAATGATTTGATTTTCATCAGGCACGATACCTTTAATTGCTGAAATAATCTTCTTCCCTTTTAAATCTGCAGGGCTTACATCTTTCAGGGTTTCCTTTAAAAAAGCTGCTGGAACATTTAGAATTAGGTAATCTGCAGCTGCAATAATAGAACGAATATCTGCCGAAATATTTCCTTCGGGCACTTTAATTTCTACGGAGCTTAAATAATTAGGGTTGTGTTTAAACGCCTTAATATGCGCTATTGCTTCTTCATTACGCATCCACCAAAAAATCTCTTTCTCAGTTAAATTATCCGACAACATTTTAATAATCGCGGTAGCCCAACTTCCGCCACCAATCATTGCAATTTTAGGTATCATAATTTATTAAGGTTAAGAATAAGGGTAAATACTTATGCTCAAAACTAGCTGCAAAGGCAAAAGGTTTAAAATAAACGCCATCTGAGCATTTATTTTAAACCTTACCTAAGCGTCAAAAATACTTAATTAATATGATTTTGGATATTACTTTTTCTTCTCAGTACTAAACAGCTTATCCTTAGTTGTTTTCTCTACTTTCATGCCGTCTTTTAACTTGTTTTGAATAGCAGAGTATGGACCAGAAATAATTTCTTGACCATCTTTTAGTCCTGTTTTAACAATTATAAATTGATCATTCTGAATACCGGTTGTTACTTCCGCTTGTTTAACTGTTGAAGTTTTGCTATCAAATAAATACACAAACTGTTTTACTTTTTTATCAGTCAATTTAGTTTTTTGTTTATCCTGATTTTGATCGTTTCCAGCATTTGCCATTGGATCAGTTGATTTATCTTTATCACTAGTAAATACAGACTGAATTGGAACCGCTAATGCTGTTACCGATTCGCTTTCAATATCAACCGTTGCCGATAAACCTGGTCTAAATGGAGATGGCAAATCTTTTGCGCCACCTTTAACTGTGCTATATGAATCTGCAATTAAACGAACTTTTACAGAGAAGTTAGTTACTTGATCTACTGAACTTGTAGCCGTACCCACGCTTGTTGATGAACTTGCAATTTCGGTAACAATACCTTTAAATTTCTTATCTGCAAAGGCATCAATTTCAACTGAAGCACTATCGCCTACATTTACACGGTTAATATCATTCTCATTTACATCCACGTTTACTTCCATGGTTGTTAAATTAGAAATACGCATAATTTCGGTACCTGCCATTTGCGAAGTTCCTAAAATACGATCTCCTAATTCGATAGACAATTTAGAAACCACACCATCAACTGGGGCATAAATAGTTGTTTTAGCTAAGTTTGCACCTGCTTCTTTCACATTTGCACCATTTTGCTCTAATCCGAATTTTGCACCAGTAACATTTTCTTTTGCGCTAGCTAAATTTGCTTTTGCAGTTAAATAAGCTGCTTTTGCTGCATCAAATTCTGAAACTGAAATTACTTTTTTATTGTACAACTCTACATTACGTTTGTAAGTAGCTTCTGCATTTACAAAATTTGCTTGTGTTTGTATTAACTGTTGTTGAGAAGATGCCACGCTTGCTTTTTGAGAATTATAAGAAGCAACCGCTCTTTCATAACCAGATTGTAAAACGTCTGGTCTAACTTTACAAAGTAATTGACCTTTCTTAACTACATCACCTTCTTTAACCAAAAGTTCGGTAACCTCTCCAGAAACTTCAGAACTTAATTTAACTTCTGTTTCTGGTTGTATTTTTCCACTAGCGGTTACTGTTTCTACTACTTTTTTCTCGCCTGCTTTTTCTACAGTTACCTTTTCAATTTGTTCGCCACCAATAAGGCCAGTAAATTTTGCAACTAATAACAGTACCAGTAGTACACCAACGCCAATTAAAATGTGTTTAAGTTTCATAATTATGTATAAGTATTATTTATTATTCTTTATTAAAATACAATTTGTTTACCCAAATAGTAGTCAATCACTTTAGCTCTAAATATTAAATCATATTTAGCTTGTATCATATCTATTTCTGCCTTGTTTTTGTTCGTTAAAGCAGTGCTATAATCTAACGAATTTACTAAACCCACGTTATAACGTTGTTCAATTACATAATAAGCATCTTTTTGCGCTGTAAATGCATTTGTTGTAGAAGAATAACGGCCTTCTGCTGCTTTTAAATCGGCAACTGCTTGAGAAATAACTTTACTTAAATTGTTTTTAGTTAACTGCTCTTGAACTTGCGTATTTTGATAGTTAATTTTTGCTTTTCTAACAGCCGAACGAGCAGAAAAACCATTGAAAATTGGAATTTGCAAACTTAAACCAATAGATTGATTAAAGTTATCTTGAATTTGACTTTTAAATTTTTGATTAGCATAAAGGGTGGTAAAATTTGGTATAACTACAGCTTCGTTAGTTATAGCCGTTCTTCCAATTTCTCTTGTTCCGTTTGGCGTAGATGAAATTAACTCTTGTCTACCACTCGAATAGTTTGAGCCAAGTCCTGCACCCAAAGACAATCTTGGTGAGTAATTTGCTTTTGCTAGATCAATTCCTTTTGCAGCGGCTGCAGTTCTTAAAGCTGCCAATTTAATATCTGGAAACGTATTCACTGCACTACTATAAATTTCATTGATATCATAATTGTTCTTTGCCGCAACATTATCGTTAACCAAAGGAGCCTGAACTTCAAATTTAGAATTCGAAGGCATTTCCATTAGTTGATTTAAGTTTAAGTAAGATATTGACAAATTATTTTGTGCATTAGTTACATTTAATTCGGCCGTAGCTACCTGAGATTTGGCTTGAGAAACATCTGCTAAAGTTTTATTTCCAGCATCAAGCAATGCTTGTTCTCTATTTAATGTTTGTTTAGCAACTGTTAATTGCTGATCAGATGCTGCTAATAAATCTTTATTATACAGAATTTGCATATAAGAGGTAACAACCGATAAAATTAGATCGTTTTTAATTTTATCAACGTTAGTTTTATCTGCATCAAGTAGGATCTTATTTTGTCTTATTTGATTAAGCTTTGCAAAACCTTGAAATAAATCAGCACCAGCAGAAAGACTACCACTTGCAGAAGAAAACTGTTGACTGATATATTGATTTGTTGATGGATCTATACTTCGACCAAAGTTTTTATTATAGTTTGCACTTCCATTTAACGTTGGATATAATGCATTTTTAGATTGGCGCAAGTTTTCATCACTTAAAGCTGTGCTAAATTCCGCTTGCTTAACTTGTAAATTATTTTTTAGCGTATTTTCCACCGCCTGTTGTATAGTAATTACTTCTTGCGCAAAGCTTTTCTGGCTAAATCCAGTTATAACTAAAGATAAAATAAATGTAAGCTTGGTTAAAAAGCTAAAATTGGCAACTTGTTTCATAAAAATTAGTTTCACAATAATAAATAAACAATTAATTGATTTTTTAAATTTCTTAAGTGCAACCTAAATATTACTTTTGGGTATGTACCTAGTTAAATCTCCACTTTTACTCAAATGGTTCTATCCATCTTTAACATGGAACAAATCCCGCTCGGAAAAAATTGTTTATTTAACCTTTGACGATGGACCCATACCCAATGTTACAGACTTTGTATTAAATACTTTAAAAGACTTTAATATAAAAGCCACTTTCTTTTGTATTGGAGATAATATCACTAAACATCCAACTGTTTTTGAGCGATTAAAAAATGAAGGCCATGCTATCGGCAACCATACCTTTAATCACCTAAAAGGATGGAAAACAGACGACGAAACCTACATCAACAACGTTCTAAAATGCCAACAACTTACACAAACCAACTTATTTCGTCCACCTTACGGAAGAATTAAGAAAAGCCAGATAAAAAGTCTAAAGTCCAAAGTCCAAAGTCTAAAGTCAAACGCACACGACTCAAGGCTAGCGACTACTGAATCAGGACTTGAAATCGTCATGTGGGATGTACTTAGCGGCGATTTTGACCTCAATCTCTCTCCAGAAAAATGTTACCAGAACGTTATCAAACATACTCAAAATGGCTCTATTATCGTTTTTCACGATAGTTTAAAAGCCTTCGATCGTTTACACTATACCCTTCCAAAAGTATTAAAATATTTAAGCGAAAAAGGTTACCAGTTTGGCATACTTTAACGAATGCCTATCTACGAAGTTTATGCCAAAAGCATAATCACTTATTATCATCCTCAATTTCAGTAGTTTAACTTTATAACAAACTAATCTACTGTTCGTAAATGCACAAAACTGTTCAATAGCGAACATTATTCTTGTAAGCTGAAGAGTTTAGCTTTTCGTATTCTTAAATCAGCAATATTATTATACCTTAGTTATAAAAACCAAATCACTTTATGACTAAAACAGCTTTCATATTAACTTCTTTATTTATTGGTATCCATTGTTTAAGTACCAATGCAATTGCACAAGAAAAAGAATTAGAGATTAAAACCAAAATCAATACTGACAGAAGTGTAAACTTTACTGTTGAAAAACGTTCGCCAGGGACCTATACAGTGGTATTAAATTTCAGAGATTTAAGCAACGCAACAACTATGGGCGAACCCATTTATAAAATAAAAACCAACAACAATTTCTTAACGCTAACCCCTATTAATAAAGACCAAAGTATTGGCTATTCATACAGCTACAGTTATATAAGAGGTGAACTAAAGCCAAAGTTTAATGCGTTATTCCTATACACCATACCTTATGCCAACGGTAAAAAAGTAAGGGTAGCAGAATCTAGTTTTGTTAATGCCACTTACTTTGGCGCTACAACTCCCGAAGACTGGAAAGCATATCGTTTTTATACAGAAAAAGCCGATACTGTTACAGCCATAAGAAAAGGAACTGTAGTTAGTGTTTCCGATTTATATGATGAAGACAATAAGGAAGTTAAATATACCAGCAAAGTAAACGTTGTAATTGTAGAACACGCGGATGGATCTTTAGCAACCTACAGAGGATTTAAAAAAGGTATTTTTGTGAAAGAAGGACAAACTATATTTCCTAGTACAGCTTTGGGCATAAATAGTATTACTAACGAGAGATATGGCATTTCTTTAATGCTTACCTACCTAAAATCTGCCGATTTTGAAAGTACTAAAAATGTAAAGGAAGCTAGAAGTCTGTACGGTTTTATTACCCCTTATTTTTGTACTGTTGAGAATTTAAATGGCCTTTTAAACACACAACAATACTATACTGCTGTAGTTACACCTGAAATTATTCAAAAAGAGATGACCAAAAGAGAAATTAAGAATTTGGAGAAGAAATAGAGATTTGTAGTATGAAAATTTATATAATCTCATAGTTTTTAACACTTTGCAACTCTCAATAGTAGCACAGTCGTTTGTTCAATAAACTGGATTGAAGCGGAAATCCTTTTTTGTTATACTGAGCGTAGTTGAAGTACAAAAAAGATTGTAGCAGAAAGCCCGATTAACCTTAATTTTAGTACTGAAATTGCTTTTCAAAAACCTGTTTAAGTACATCAATTCTTTTGCGTTTGCTCATTCATTCTTAACTTCAATTATTTAGAATAATCCTAAATAATATTAGGAGATAGAGATGATACCATTAAGCCTATTTTTTTTGTAAATTCGCTACCAATTAATACGAATAGATTACCTTTAAACCAAGTTATCAATGGCTTTTGATATAGAAATGATCAAAAAGGTGTATGCAAACTTTAGCAGTCGTGTAGATGCGGCTCGCAAAGTAGTTGGTAGACCTTTAACGCTTTCAGAAAAAATATTATACACACACCTTTGGGATGGTAATGCAAATACAGCATTTACCCGTGGCACCGATTATGTAGATTTCGCACCAGATAGAGTTGCTATGCAAGATGCGACGGCGCAAATGGCGTTGTTACAGTTTATGCAAGCTGGTCGCCCGCAAGTTGCTGTTCCTTCTACAGTACATTGCGATCACTTAATTACTGCTAAAAATGGTGCTGCTATAGATTTACCTCATGCCAATACAGAAAGTAAAGAGGTTTTCGATTTCTTAGCTTCTGTTTCTAACAAATATGGTATTGGTTTTTGGAAACCAGGCGCTGGTATTATTCACCAAGTGGTATTAGAAAACTATGCTTTCCCAGGTGGGATGATGATTGGAACCGATAGCCATACTGTAAATGCAGGTGGTTTAGGAATGGTTGCTATTGGTGTTGGTGGTGCTGATGCGTGCGATGTAATGGCAGGTTTACCTTGGGAGCTTAAATTCCCTAAGTTAATTGGTGTTAAATTAACTGGTAAGTTAAACGGCTGGACTTCTGCTAAGGATGTAATTTTAAAAGTGGCTGGTATTTTAACTGTTAAAGGTGGCACTGGTGCTATTGTAGAATATTTTGGCGATGGCGCTGAAAACTTAAGCTGTACTGGTAAAGGAACTATTTGTAACATGGGCGCAGAAATTGGCGCTACTACGTCTACTTTTGGTTACGATAAGAGCATGGAGCGCTATTTACGTGCTACCAACCGTGCTGATGTTGCTGATGCAGCGAATAAAATTGCTGAACATTTAACTGGTGATGCTGAAGTATATGCAGAACCTGAAAAATATTTTGATCAATTAATAGAAATTAATTTAGATGAATTAGAACCATATATCAATGGTCCTTTTACACCAGATTTGGCTACACCTATTTCTCAAATGAAAGAAGTAGCCGCAGCAAACGGTTGGCCATTAAAAGTTGAATGGGGCTTAATTGGTTCTTGTACAAATTCAAGTTACGAAGATTTATCTCGTGCTGCATCTATAGCTAAACAAGCTGTTGATAAAGGTTTGGGTATTAAGGCCGAGTTTGGTATTAATCCTGGTTCTGAGCAAGTACGTTATACTGCAAATCGCGATGGTTTATTAGGAACTTTTGAAGATTTGAATGCTACAATTTTCACTAATGCTTGCGGTCCGTGTATTGGAATGTGGGATAGGGTTGGTGCAGAAAAAGCAGAGAAAAATACAATCGTTCACTCGTTTAACAGAAACTTTGCGAAACGTGCCGATGGTAATCCAAATACTTATGCTTTCGTAACTTCTCCAGAAATTGTTGCTGCTATTGCGATAGCTGGTAATTTAGGTTTCAATCCGCTAACGGATACCTTAACAAACGATAAAGGTGAGCAAGTAAAGTTAGATCCACCAGTTGGTGATGAATTACCAGTAAATGGATATGCTGTTGAAGATGCAGGTTTCCAAGCTCCAGCTGCAGATGGTACTGGCGTACAGGTTTTGGTTTCTCCAACTTCACACCGTTTACAATTATTAGATCCATTTACACCTTGGGAAGGCACTGACCTTAAAGGCTTAAAATTATTAATTAAAGCTAAAGGGAAATGTACTACCGATCATATTTCTATGGCTGGGCCTTGGTTAAAATTCCGTGGTCACTTGGATAATATCTCTAACAACATGTTAATTGGTGCAGTTAACTTCTTTAATGATAAAACTGATACCGTTAAAAATGAATTAACTGGCGAATACGGTCCAGTACCAGCAACTCAACGTGCTTACAAAGCTGCAGGCTTAGGTTCTGTGGTTGTAGGTGATGAGAATTATGGCGAAGGTTCATCTCGTGAGCATGCCGCTATGGAACCTCGTCATTTAGGCGTTCGTGCTGTATTGGTAAAATCATTTGCTCGTATTCACGAAACTAACTTGAAGAAACAAGGGATGTTAGGTTTAACTTTCGCAGATAAAAATGATTACGATAAAATTCGTGAAGATGATACCTTAGATATTGTTGGTTTAACAACATTTGCACCTAATGTTCCTTTACAAATCGTTTTACATCATGCAGATGGAACTAACGAAACAATTATTGTTAATCATAGTTACAATGCGCAACAAATCGAATGGTTTAAAGCCGGTGGCGCATTAAATATCATCAGAAAAGAAGCTGCTGCTAGATTGTAGTAGTTGATAAGCTATTCATAAAATGAAAGTCCCGTTTGGTGTAAAAACCTAACGGGATTTTTTATTTAAACTCATGCCCACAATTATAGCAGTGGTAGCAATTATTCGCCTTAAAAGGATACACAAATAATATAATAGACAATATAGTAACCCACCAACTAAATCTATTTTTAGTGGCTTGACCATAACTCACATTATCAGAGCCACAACTATCGCAAATTACTTTGTCTTCGGTTGGTATTTCATTATCAACTTCGATATTATTTTCCTCTTCGGCCAGTAATTCATTAATACGAGTTACATCTCTTTCAAAAACATTCAACTTTACACCGCCAATTGCCTGATTATATAAAGGTTGGATAGTAGCAACATTTTCATCCGTTAAGAAACAAGGGATATCACTATCTTCTAATCTCCCTTTCACAATATTTGCTTCAATAGGATTATAATAAGTACGATAAACGATTATTTTGTCTTCCATTTTATTGTTTTATAATCCATCCAAAGCTGCATCCTCAGCCAATAATTTATCAATAGCTGCTACTTCATTTTCAAAAACATGTAGTTGCACACCACTTACAGAAATATCAAAAACAGGATAAACTAATGCCGTATTTTCTCCCGTTAGGAAACAATTAAACCCAGCATCTTTTATTCGGGTTAACACAATATTAGCCTCCATTGGGTTTTCAAAAGTCTTATACACTACAATTTTATCTTCCATGGAACAAAGCTAGTAAACAAATTTTGGTTTACCATTAATGCATTCTACTCCTATTGGTTGCATAACTAGTGAACAATCCGATATTACACCCCATTTAACATTAAATGCTTTTTGCTTTTGTGTATATAATGCAACTTTTTCTAGGAATGATTTTTCATCAATTTTTACTGAATAGACCACATATCCACTAGCTCCGCCACAGGCCTTAGAACCAATAGCTACGAATTTCCAATCTACGGCTTGATCGCAAATCAATTGATTAGACATTTTATCAATCTCATTTTTTAGAACTCTCATTTCTTGTTCATCTTCAGATCTAGCATTGTATAAGTCTTTTTCCTCACAACCACTTATCAATAAAAATATATACACAACCAAAAAGATCTTTAGTAAATTATTACCCATAAAACATAGTCTAGCTTGATACTTTAAATAATACTAAAAATAGAATATTTTAAACTTATTTAGTTAAAAACTGTTGCCACCACAAACCAGAGTCCTTAATAGTTCGCTCTTGCGTTTTAAAATCAGTGTATACTAGACCAAAACGAGCGTCATACCCTTCTGCCCACTCAAAATTATCCATCAATGTCCAAGCCATGTAACCTGTAATATTTACCCCTTCATTTTTCGCTTTAAGTACGGCAGCTAAATACAATTTAAAATAAGCAATTCGTTCTTCATCATGTACATGCCCAGCTACCAATTTATCTTTAAAAGCAGCCCCATTCTCTGTAATCATTATGTTTTTAACCTTCGGATACGCAGCAAACTGTTTAATGATGTGATAAAAACTATCCGCATTAATTTCCCAGCCCATAGACGTATGAGGTTTCTTACGATTTTTCGCCTTTACTTCCCAAGCCTGTATTACTGGTATAAACGCATTGTATTTTATCACCAAAGGGAAATAGTTTTGCAAGCCGATATAGTCAAAATCAAAAGTCATTCTTTCGGTATATCGCCATAAAGAGTGACTAACAGCAAATTTCTCCAACACATCCCACCCTGCGGTCGGAAAGCCCATACCTAGAGTTGGCTCAATAAATAAACGGTTCATTAAACAATCTACACGTTTAGAAGCCAACAAATCTGATGCACTTTGTGTGTAAGGAATAATCTCTGAGCAAGAAAATGTAGTGCCAATACTTGCATTTGGTATTTCGGCTCTTAAAATTCTACCTCCATCCGCTTGCGCAATAGCAGTGTGTTTTGCCGCAGCAAAAAAATTAGTTACACCACTTTCGCCGGGGGCATGTATGCCTAGCATATACCCTAAGGATGTAAACCCAAAAGGTTCATTAATTACAATCCAGTTTTTAACCTTATCGCCATAGGTTTTAGCACATAGTGATACAAATGCATTAAAATCGGCATTAATGCTAAAAGCCATCCAGCCACCATTTTTAGCCAAGGCTTCGGGCAAATCCCAATGGTATAAAGTAACGTAAGGAACAATGTCTTGTCGTAAACATTCGTCTATCACATGGTGATAAAATTGTATTCCTTCTGGGTTAATTACGCCTTTACCTAGTGGTAAAATACGCGACCATGAGATAGAGAAGCGGAAAACTTTAAAACCTAATGTTTTAACTAATGCAATATCTGCTGCATAGCGATGATAGAAATCGCAGGCTATTTCTGGTGTACGACCGCCTTTAGTCTTTCCATTTCGTTTGCTAAATGTATCCCAAATAGATGCTCCTCTTCCATAAGTGTTTGCTGCGCCTTCAATTTGAGTGGCGGCAGTTGCAACTCCCCATAAAAAATCATCACCAAAATCTTTAGCTACTAACATATTCATTTGCTTAAAACCTCGCTAAGGTCTAACATTGTTGTTAAGTTAATATTAACAATTGCGAATAACAACCAAAAATTATTAATAAGTCAAAAACATAAATATATTGCTTCAAAACAATTAGGTAAATTTGATTTTGTAGCTTTAAACAAAATATTATCCATTGAAAATAACATTAATAGCTGTTGGTAAAACTGAAGACAAGTACCTAATTGAGGGGATTGAGAAATATTTAAATAGATTGAAGCATTATATCAACTTTACTATTTTAATTATCCCGGATATTAAGAAAACTAAAAACTTAACAGAAGCACAGCAAAAAAATAAGGAGGCTGAGTTTATCTCCAAACAACTAAATCCCACAGATGTGGTTGTATTATTAGATGAAAAAGGCAAAAAACACAGCTCGGTTTCTTTTGCTACTTATTTAAACAAGCAAATGATTGGAAGTGTACAAAACTTAGTTTTTATAATTGGCGGTCCTTATGGTTTTGATGAAAGCATTTATAAACGTGCTAATAGTAGTGTTTCGCTTTCGGACATGACGTTTTCTCACCAAATGGTGCGGTTGTTTTTTGTAGAACAGTTATACAGAGCTTTTACTATTTTAAAGAATGAACCTTATCATCATGCGTAAATTAATACTTGCAGTTGTAGCTTTATTTATTTGTGTTAGTGTTAAAGCTCAAAACTTGGACCCTGTTAATAGTATTGATTATTTTAACTTGGGAATTGACAAGCACACACAAAAAGATTATGCTGGCGCAATAGATGCTTATACTAAATCTATTGAAATAGACTCTACTAATTGGCGTAGTTATTTTAATAGAGGTTTAACAAAAAAAGATTTAAACAACCATAAAGGAGCAATAGCTGATTTTACTGCTGCAATAAAGATAGATACGGCAAATGAGCTGCTCTATTTTGTTAGAGGGATGAGCAAATATGTTTTAAAAGACTTTAATGGAGCTATTGCAGATATGACTAAATCTATCCGTATAAAAGATAGTTATCATTCGGCTTATTTGGTTAGGGGTAATGCTTATAAAGATTTAAATAAATTTAAAGAGGCTATTTTAGATTATAATAAGGCTATAAAAATAGATCCCACTTTTGAAGAACCTTACTTTCAGCGAGGGATTTTACGTGGTTATCAAAAAGATTTTGTTGGAGCCATTGCTGATTTCTCTAAGGCGATAGAGATTAACCCTTCTAATGAAAACTCTTATGCGAATAGAGGTTTGGCAAGGATAAGTGTTAATCAAAAAGAGAGTGCTTGTGCAGATTTTAAGAAAGCAGTAGCTTTAGGCAACAAAAATGCTAAACAGATGCTTGCTACTTATTGCAGGTAATATTATTTATGGAAAACATCTACGTTTTTCATCATTATAAAAAGGAGAAATTATTATGTTACCAAGTGATTATAAACGGAAATATAGGTTTAGAACTGATACTTCTAAAGAGAAAAAATACATGAATATTGCTATTATTGTTTCGGTGATTATAATAATGGTATTGTGGTATTTGATTAATTAAGGTATTTGTTGATGGCTGATAGTCAAAGATTATTAACCATTTACTCATAAAAAAACACCAACCTTTTTAAGGATTGGTGTTTTTTCTTATGTATCAAGACTATGGTCTATAAACCATAAGCTAATTAAACTCCTTTTTTGCTAGTCATGCTTGCCTTTTTAGCTGGCGCTGATGATTTTGCAGTTGGTGCTTTTGCATTAGATGGTTTAGCTTTTAGTGCAACTTTAGGTTTCACATCCAATTTATCATCTGATTTTGCGCCTTCTACTTCTGTGCTTGGAGCTGCTTCAGTAAACAAAGGCATATCTTTTAATAAGTGATACCAAGTTAAAATTTTCTTCATATCAGAAGTGTAAACTTTCTCTTGATCATGACCTGGCGCAACTTCTAAAAAGAAATTCTTTAATGCTGTACCATCAGCCTTAGCATCTGGCACCGAGCCTTTTGCTGCAGTAATGTTGGCTAAAACATCTATTAATTTCAATTCTTCATCTTCACCATAAATGGTTATATCTTCTAAAGAAGCTAATTTGGTTGTAGAAATATTAGCCACAATTTTTAATTTTTGTGCATCTAAACTTTCTAAAACATAACCCGCTTTATTTTGTCCAACAAGTTTAAATAAACCTGGTCTGCCAGATACGGCTACAATTCCTCTTAAATTCATATTTTTTTGAGATATGAGATAGGAGATATGAGAAGTGAGAAATACTATCTCAAATCTAATGTCTCAAATCTAGTGTCTATTTTAATCTGCTAATACTTCTATCGATAAAATCTTATCGCCTTGTCTAATATCGTCAACAATATCTACATTTTCTACCACCTTACCAAAAACGGTATGTACGCGGTCTAAATGAGCAGTGTTTGCTCTGCTATGGCAGATGAAAAATTGAGATCCCCCTGTATTTCTTCCAGCGTGAGCCATAGATAATACACCGCGATCGTGAAATTGGTTTTCGCCATCTAATTCACAGTCAATTTTATAACCAGGACCACCAGTACCAGCCATACCTGTTGCACCATCTTTTGAGTTAGGGCAACCGCCTTGAACCACAAAATTAGGGATCACACGGTGAAATGCGATTCCGTCATAAAAGCCTTCGTTGGCTAATTTTTTAAAATTGGCAACTGCTTTAGGAGCATCTTTTTCATAGAACTCAACAGTCATGTCGCCTTTTTCAGTTTTTATTATTGCTTTACTCATTGTATATTTTTTTGTTGGAGGGCAAATTTAGTAAATTGAAACGAAAGCGATAACTAATACGGTATAAATCCTGTCAAGAAATTAGAAATCTATATGAAAATACTGTATTTTAACGTTTATTCAGCATAATAATTTTAGAATAGTCTTCAAAAAATATACATTCGTATGAACGTCAAGTTATGATTCTGAAAAAATATATTTTCTTATTTATCATTCTCCTTTTTTCTGTTGTTGCAAAGGCATCATCTATATTAATTTATATGGATGAAAATCAGAAAAACCATTTAAAGGCTTATGGAATTGCTTATTGGAGCATAAAACAACAAGCAGAAGTAGATTGGCTTTTAAATTATAGAGGTGGTAGTTTTTTAGTGAAATACGTAAAAGCTGTTGAGGATGAATGTAAAATTCGAGGTGTTTCTTATGAGATTTTAGCCGATGGAAAAGTGAATGCGATTTTAAATGAAATCAATAATCCGGATGTGAATATGGAAATGGTAAAGTTGGAGAAAACTCCGAAAATTGCCGTTTATTCGCCAAAAAGCAAACTACCTTGGGATGATGCGGTAACGTTGGTATTAACATATGCCGAAATTCCGTACGATATTATTTACGATGATGAGGTTTTAAAAGATAAATTAACAGGCTATGATTGGTTGCATTTACATCATGAAGATTTCACTGGTCAGTATGGACGTTTTTGGGCGTCATTTAGAAATGCAACTTGGTACAGGGAAGATGTAAAAAATCAAGAAGCAGCTGCTAAAAGAAATGGTTTTAAAAAGGTTTCTGAAATGAAATTAGCAGTTGCCAAACGTATTAAAGAGTTTTGCGCTGGCGGCGGATTTTTGTTTGCCATGTGTTCTGGCACTGATAGTTTTGACATTGCACTTGCTGCTGAAGGGGTTGATATTGCAGAAAGCATGTTTGATGGCGATGGTACGGATGCCAATGCTCAATCTAAACTTAATTATAATAATAGCGTAGCGTTTAAGGATTTTAAGATAGATATGAACCCTGAGCGTTACGAGTTCTCGGATATTGATGTTACACAAACTCGCAATTTTACTGAGAGTAATGATTACTTCACTTTGTTTGATTTTTCTGCAAAGTGGGATTTAGTGCCTACGATGCTTACGCAAGATCATGATAAAGTGATTAAGGGTTTTATGGGACAGACTACTGCTTTTAGAAAGAGTTTAGTAAAGCCTAGTATTACTGTTTTGGGAGAGAATAAGGGTGGTAATGAGGTGCGCTATTTGCATGGTGAAATTGGCAAAGGGCAGTTTACTTTTTATGGTGGCCATGATCCGGAAGATTACCAGCATCAAGTTAACGACCCTCCTACGGATTTAAGTTTGCATCCAAACTCTCCGGGTTATCGGTTAATTCTGAATAATGTTTTGTTTCCGGCGGCTAAGAAGAAACCTCAGAAGACTTAGAAACTTAGTCTTGAGTCCTCAGTCTTGAGTCTCAGGTATACTCAAGACTATTGACTTTAGACTAATGACTCCCTTAATCTAATCGTAAAAATTCCAGCTTACACCAAATTTCAATAACCGATCTGGCATTGGATAACGGTTTACCGTGTAAAAACCGTTACTAAATAAGCTTTGGTTTGCGTAGTCGTATTTAAGGAATAAATTTGCTCTACGTAGACCTGCTTTTATCCAAACATCAACCACTGGTTTAGAACCAAAGGTGATATTATCTCCGTTATAAAACTGACTTGCCGCTGGAGAATATGAACTGGCGAGATAAGGAGTATTGTATCTAATATCGAAGCCAATTTGTGTTTTAAGTGCTTTAAAAAAGGTTTGTTCTTTATAAATACTATTAAAGGTGTAAACTTCTGGGGTTCTTAATGTGTTTTTGCTGTCTGTTTTTTGATAAACCACGTAAGCATCTAAATGCCAAGATTTATAGCTGAATTTTTTTCCCAAACTAACCTGTAATAAATTAATGTCACCACTTGCTTGAGCTGGTCTAATTTTGTTAAGTGTATCTGGTACATTTTCAAAATACAGATAGTTTGTAATTAAATAATAAGAAGCAGAGGCATCTAGTTTAAGCTGCTCATTTATATAATTGAAAGATAAGTTTGCCGTTTTAGTACGATCGAAATTTGTATTTTTCCATTGGTAATGGTTTCCGTAATAACGGTTATAAATTTCTTCTGGAGATTTATTTTGTAAATACGCTCCTAAAACAATTCGTCCTGCTTTTTTACTTAATAGCAAGTTACTTTTAGCTTCGTACAAGAAATCTCCGGTGTTTTCTCCCTGAAAAATTTGTTGTACATCTAAATTGAAATCAACTCTGTTACTAAAGCGATACCCCAAATTACCCAATAAACTAATATTTTGGAATGCATTTGTGTGTTTGTAGAAATTGGTTTTATCTTCCAATATACCATACTGTGCATAGTCGTAAAAATCGTGACGAATACCTACGTCTATTTTTAATTCGTTTTTAATGAGTGAATTACCTTTTGCTCTTAAAAAGAAACTATAAATAAATTCATTTTGAATGTGTTTAACATTGGTTGAATCATTGGTAAATACTGAATCAGCAACTCCGCGAGGTAAAACTTTATAGGCATCAATTTCATCCTTTTTAAAAGAATAAGAGCTGTTGGTATAGGTTAATGTATGTGTTATTTTATTGGTAGGTAAAATACTTTGCGAAGTGCTTTTACCTGTACTATCTATTCGGCCAACAAAATAGCTTTGCCTTAACATAAAAGAATTTTTTCTCCAAAGCTGTTTGGCCGAGCTTAAGCGAACAGATTCTGCTTGTTTATCAACTAATGTTGTACCAGTAGTCTCTGTAAAGATATTTTCCTTTACAATTGAACCGTTTTCTTGTGCTTTTAAGGTATTAAATACTCCATCGACCCATAAATTATAGCGTTTATTTGGCGATTGATACCAAGTGAAAATTGCCGCATTTAAATCGTCACCACGTTGGTGAGTATAAAATCCGTTTGCTCCTATCCTATTAAAATTAGCGCCAAAATTCCAATTCTTTTTAATGTTTTGCGAATGCGTAAGTTTTAAAACTTGTTCTTTATCTGATCCATTTACATAATATAGACTGGTAAAAGGTGTACGAGCTTGGTAAAACTTAACGTCTTCGTGATTTAAGATATAAAAATCTAAAGCGTGAAAACCAGCATCAAATCCAATTGTTTTTAAGGGTTCGAATAACAAAGACCTTGCTGCTAAACCCATAACTCCTGTGCCAACTGTTGGGCGACGAGGTTGAGCCAACACACTAAAATTTTGTATACCCGTTAATCCTGTATCTATTGGCAGTGTTTGAATACTATCTTTAGTTAGTTTATGTGTGGTGTATCGAATATATTTAGCACTAAAAACTACCGAATCGGTGCCACCTTCTTCTTTTTTCCGTAAAGAATCCAATTCCTTGTTATTGTTCACATTTATTTTTAAATCTTGCGCAAATGCATTTGCAAAGCATAAGATTAAGTAACAAAAAAGAATGGATGCAACTATTTTTCGCATTATAAATTAGAGATAAGCTGGCTAAGAATACGGGTCATTTTTGGTTCTGCTTGTGCAGCAGTTTCTAAAATCTCTTCTAAATTAAAGGGTTGTAAATCTTCTGGGAAACCTTCGTCTGTTAAAACAGAAATTGCAAAAACTGGTAAGCTCATGTGGTTTGCAACAATTACTTCCGGAACGGTACTCATTCCTACTGCGTCGCCACCAATTATTCGTAAATAGTTGTATTCAGCTTTTGTTTCTAAATTTGGTCCAGTTACTGCAACATACACACCTTGATGGCAGGTAATTTTTTCTGCTTCCGCAATTTTTAATCCTTGTGCAATTAAATTACGATTATATGGTTGGCTCATATCTGGAAAACGTGGTCCTAAATCAGAATCATTAATCCCGCGAAGCGGACTTTCATGTTGCAGGTTAATGTGATCATTGATAATCATTAAATCGCCTTTTTTGAAATCTTTGTTTAACGAGCCCGCAGCATTTGAAACAAATAAATGTTTAATGCCTAATGCTTTTAAAACCCGAATTGGAAAAGTGATTTGTTGCATCGAATAACCTTCGTAATAATGCAATCTGCCTTGCATGGCTACTACTTTTTTACCTTTTAAGGTTCCGAAAATTAATTTCCCTGAGTGAAATTCTAAGGTAGAAATTGGGAAATTAGGAATACTAGAATACATAATGCTATGAACTACCTCAATATCCTTAACCAAGCCGCCAAGGCCTGTACCTAATACAATTCCTACTTCTGGCTCAAACCCTGCTATTTTTCCTTTTAGGTATTCAACGGATTCTTTTAGTACTTGCAACATAATCTAGTATATTTTTATCAAAGGTGAATTTATCTTTTGTGGCCAATTCTATTTCAATTGGCAGGTAGTATATTGGCAAATTTAACAGTAAATCTTTTAAATTATCACCTAATAAACGTTGACTATCTTTTTCTGTTGTAATTATAATTTTTTCTTTGGCAGGATGTTCTTTAAACGCCTTTATGAGCTCATTAATATTTTGTTGTGTAAAATCATGATGATCTGGGTATTCAAAAGAATGAATATGTTGCGAAAACTGATTTAGATAAGTTAATAGCGGCTTTGGATTTGCAATTCCTGTAATTAAGAAAATTTCAAATGAAGCGATATCTGATTTAATTTCCTTGGTAAATAAATGTGTTAACTCTCCATACTTAATAGATGAAAAAGAAAGTCGTTGATCTAATTCTGTATCAATTTTTCTCCGAACTTCTACTTGATCTACCATATTTACAGGCTTGGGGCTTTTTGTAATTAACACTGCATTTGCCCTATTGTAATTATTTAATGGTTCTCTTAAATTCCCCATTGGGAGAAGAAATTGCATCTTCATTAATTTATCAAACTCAAATAGCAAAATATTAAAACCAGCTTTTACAGCTCTATGTTGGTAAGCATCATCCAATAAAATCACATCGTGATTATCTTTTAATAAATTAATTCCATTCACTCTATCCTCACAAACTGCAACTGTAATACTTGGGAATTTTTGGAAGTATTGCATGGGTTCATCACCTATGGTTTTCGCAGTTGAATTTTTATCCGCAAGTAAAAAACCCTTTGTTTCGCGACCATAACCACGACTTAAAATCGCGATTTTATAGTCGGCCAAAAGCCTAACTATATATTCTGTTGTAGGAGTTTTGCCAGCACCACCAACCACTAAATTTCCAATACAAATTACAGGCAAATCGAACTTTGTAGATTTGAAAATACCCCAATCGTATAGTTTATTCCTTAATAGGATGACAAAACCATAAATTATAGCAAATGGAAACAGAAAAAGGCGTAAATAGTTCATCATGTTCGATTTCAAAAATACAGATAATTTAAAAAACAAAAGCAAGACTTTAGAACTATACAAAATCGGTCTATTTTCTGTTAATATTTTTGACCTATAACACACATCGGCTTTAAATAAAAGCCTTATCTTTGCCTAAACAAGAATTTAATTTATGCTTAAAGGATTTTTTAACGTACCTACACCTGTTAATGAGCCCATTTTGGGTTATGCACCAGGCAGTAAAGAACGCGAATTATTAAAAGCGGCATTGGCCGATGCTCGCTCAAAAGTGATTGATATTCCAATGTATATTGGTGGAGAAGAAGTTCATACCGAACAAAAGGGAAAAGTTACTCCTCCACACGATCATCAGCATGTGCTGGCTAATTTTAGCAAAGGAAATAAAAGCCATGTAACACAAGCTATTGATGCGGCTTTGGCTGCAAAAGCAGATTGGGAAAACTTAGCCTGGGAACATCGTGCTGCTATTTTCTTAAAAGCTGCCGATTTAATTGCTGGTCCGTACCGTTATAAATTAAATGCTGCAACGATGTTGGGGCAAAGTAAAAATGCATATCAGGCAGAGATTGATGCAGCTTGTGAATTGATCGATTTCTTACGTTTTAACGTGAGTTACATGACTGAAATTTACAAACAACAACCACCAGTTTCTCCTCGCGGAAGCTGGAATAGATTAGAACAACGTCCGTTAGAAGGATTTGTGTTCGCTTTAACTCCATTTAATTTTACAGCAATTGCAGGTAATTTACCAACTTCTGTAGCGATGATGGGTAACGTTGTAGTTTGGAAACCAGCAAACACTCAGATTTTTGCAGCTAATGTTTTAATGCAAATCTTCCGCGAAGCGGGATTACCAGATGGTGTTATTAACTTAGTTTATGTTTCTGGCCCAGATGCTGGAGATGTTATTTTCTCTCATCCTGATTTTGCAGGAATTCACTTTACAGGTTCTACTGGAGTTTTTCAGGATATTTGGAAAACGATTGGTAACAACATTCATAAATTTAAAACCTATCCAAGAATAGTTGGAGAAACAGGCGGAAAAGATTTTATCTTAATTCACGGTTCTGCTGATCCAGAAGTTTCAAGTACTGCTATTATTCGTGGGGCGTTCGAATATCAAGGTCAAAAATGTTCTGCTGCAAGTAGAGTTTACATTGCTAAAAGCGTATGGCCAGAAGTTAAGAAGTTTATGCTTCGCGATTTAGCTACTTTTAAAATGGGGCCAACTGAAGATTTCAGCAATTTCATTAATGCCGTTATTGATGAAAAATCATTTAACAGTTTAGCAAAATATATAGATGCTGCTAAAAAAGATAAAGGTGTAGAAATTATTGCTGGCGGAAATTACGACAACAGTAAAGGCTATTTTATTGAACCAACTGTTTTAGTGGTTGATGATCCGAAATATACCACCATGTGTGAAGAGTTATTCGGTCCAGTTTTAACAGTATTTGTATATGATGATAAAGACTTCGAAAAAACGTTAGACATTATCGATAGCACTTCTATTTATGCTTTAACTGGTGCTGTAATTGGTCAAGATAGATATGCATTAGAAAAAGCTACGCAACGGTTACGTAATGCGGCTGGTAATTTCTATATCAACGATAAATGTACTGGTGCAGTAGTTGGTCAGCAGCCGTTTGGTGGCGCAAGAGGTAGCGGTACTAATGATAAAGCTGGTTCGATGATTAATTTATTACGTTGGGTTTCTCCACGTACCATTAAAGAAACATTTGATCCACCTAAAGATTATAGATATCCATTTTTAGCCGAGTAATTAAGCTTTATAATAGAAAAACCCGCGACATTTAAATGCTGCGGGTTTTTTATGCGTTATAGTTTTCAAAAAAAATCCCAAACCTAAGTTCGGGATTTTCTATTTTAAATTACTGATGCTTAAAGACCTACTTTGAAAGCTGGCGAAACATCATCAAGACTATGACTGCTCACTTTTAAATCTTTAATGAGACCAGTTTTTAAGCTATAAACCCAAGCATGAACCGAAAGTTCTTGACCGTTTGCCCAAGCATTCTGAACAATTGAAGTATTCATTACGTTGGCTGCACCTTCAATAGCATTTAATTCTACCAATCTGTTAGATCTTTGTTCGTGATCTTTCATGGTAGCCATTTCTCTCTCGTGCATGCGATAAACATCTCTAATATTTCTCAACCAATTATCGATAATACCAACTTGTTTGTTTCCTAAAGCAGCATTTACACCACCACAGCCATAATGACCGCAAACAATTACATGTTTTACTTTTAACACATTCACCGAATAATCGAGCACACTTAACATGTTCATATCTGTGTGTACAACCACGTTTGCAATGTTTCTGTGTACAAAAATATCGCCTGGTAGCGTGTTTGTAATCTGATTTGCTGGTACTCGGCTATCAGAACAGCCTATCCATAGTACAGGCGGGTTTTGCCCTTCAGACAATTTATCAAAGTAGGTTGGATCAGTTTTTTTCATATCCTCAACCCAATCTTTATTTCCTTTTAATAAGGTATCGTATGTTATATCTTTTGTTTCTATTGTTTTTGCGCACATAATTTTAATGATTAATTTTTTCTACAATCTTTGTATTTAATTTTGGCACAGCATAATGGCTTTTTATCTGCTCTAAAGTTACAATAATGCCTTTAGTATATGCATTGTGCTTGTAATTAAATATGGTTTCTAAAACATCTGGATCTATGTATCTCGCATTAGATCCATCTATAATTACATTAGTTTCTTTTGGTATACCAGTTAATAATACCTGTATTGCAGCTTTATTTAAAAAGGAAACTTCTTCGGCAAGCTTAATTCTAATGTTCTTTTTATTACCTTCTTCCTGCATTTTATAAAAGAAAGGATTACGCATATTGGTACGTAATAAATAAAATATAGAGAAAGCCATTCCAACCGCTACACCTTTTAATAAATCGGTAAGTACTACTGCTAGTACAGTAACTACAAAAGGAATAAACTGATCCCAACCTTTATGAAACATGTGTTTGAATAAAGCAATCCTTGTTAGTTTATAACCTGTAACTAAAAGGATAGCAGCTAAACACGCTAACGGTATCATATTTATTAAGGATGGAATGAACAACAATGATAACAACAACCAGCCGCCGTGAAATATCGCCGACATTTTTGTTCTTGCTCCTGCATTTACATTTGCCGAGCTACGCACAATTACTGATGTCATTGGTAAACCGCCTAACATACCGCTTATCATATTACCTGCACCTTGCGCCATTAACTCTCGGTTAGTTGGTGTAATCCGTTTTATCGGATCAATTTTATCAACAGCCTCAACACCTAAAAGCGTTTCTAAACTTGCTACAATTGCAATGGTACCAGCAACAATCCAAACTTGTTTATTGCCAATTTGAGAAAAATCTGGCATGCTAAATAAGCCTGCAAATTCACCCCATCCATTTACTACCGGAATGTTTACCATCTGCTGTGCTTTTAGGGCAAAATTAGTCTCCTGAAAAACTAAGCTTAAAGTAATACCTAAAACTACCACCAATAACGGGGCTGGCACAACACTAAGTTTCTTGAACTTTGGCCAAAACACCAGAATTAAAACCGACAACACACTAATAACAATTGCCGCTAAACTAAAATGACTTGCAGCATTACTTATCGCAGAAAACGTGTTTTGGTTATCACCCTGAAAAAATCCTTCATCACCTAAAAAATCGCTATCCACACCTAATGCATGGGGCAATTGTTTTAGAATAAGAATTAAACCAATAGCTGCTAGCATCCCTTCTATTACACTAGATGGGAAATAATTTCCAATAGTGCCGGCCTTAATTAGACCGAGCACCAATTGAAAAACTCCTGCCAAAACCAACGCAAGCAGGAATATCTGATAACTGCCCAACTGGGCGATAGCTCCTAAAACAATAACCGTTAAACCTGCAGCAGGGCCACTTACACTTAACTGCGAACCGCTTACAAAACCAACTACAATACCACCTACTATACCTGCAATTAAACCCGCAAACAAGGGGGCGCCAGAGGCTAAAGCAATACCCAAACATAAGGGCAAAGCCACTAAAAAGACAACCACACTTGAAGGCAAGTCTTTCTTTAAATTCTTTTTTAAGATATATTTTTTTACTTCGAACCTAGAGAAGGTCGAATTTCTATTTTCCATAAAAACCTATTAAATTTTAATAATTTAAGACATATCATCGCCATGCGAAAAAATATTTTGCATGCTAAAACGACGAAAATAAAAATTATGAAAAGTTAGGAGGCGGTGTTGGAACGGAAGGATGATGCGGATCTACGTATCGCCGAGAATGTTCAATAAAACTATTGGTAACACCATAATCTATTAATACCGGCACATAAGTTAAATCGTAACGTTGAAACATTAACTTATGATCAGAAAATTTAACATTCGCTTTACCAGCATCATCACCATGGTTTTCTACTTCTAGCTGCATAATTACAGCATTCATAAAGTATTTATCCATGTGAGCGAAAAATACAGGCGCTCCAGAAATTACCATCTTTGCAGTAAAGATGCCCATAAAGGCTAGCACAATAAGTACACGGTATTTTCTTAAAAACATAAATCAGTTAAATTTTCTAGATTTCTCCAAAAATAGTTCCAAAACTGGCAAACCATCAAATAAAATAGTAATTAAAATGTAATTTAAAACGAGATTTTTACAATTGAAGAAATAGTAAGCGTGCTTAAAAATTTCAAATCTGTGCAGAAAAACAGTGGATTAACCGTAATTTAACGCCCTCAAAACAACCTCTATTTTCATGAGAAAAACTCTACTCTTTTTACTCCTCTTTTGTCCGTTTTTAACATTGGCACAAAGTAATAATGCGCCATCATCTTATGATTTGCACGACATAAAAATAACGGGTTATCTACAAACGCAGTTTCAAAAAGCACAATCTGGCGGAATTACTTCTTTTTCTGGCGGAGACTTTTCTGCCAACAGCGATAGCCGTTTCATGATTCGCCGAGGAAGATTAAAAATTGACAGAGTTGATAAATTCTCCAATATTGTATTTCAAATAGATGCTACACAAAACGGTGTAAATTTAATGGATGCATTTATTCAATTACATACACCCGAAATACCCGAATTAATGTTAACCGCCGGCTTATTCAATCGCCCCTTTGGTTACTCTATTGTGTACTCATCTGGCTACAGAGATTTCCCAGAACGTGCAAGAGTGTTTCAAACCTTAATGCCTCGAGAAAGAGATTTAGGTGCAATGCTTAGCTTTAATTCTAAAAAAATAGCCAAATTTCTAACAGCAGATGTTGCTTTAGTAAACGGCAGCGGACTTTCGGCTAGAGATTACGATTCTAGAAAAGACATTGTGGCTAGTTTAAACTTCAAGTTCGATAGTTTAGCCAATAAGCATTTACACATTGGTTTTGGCGCATCAATTTACAAAGGAACCGTTCGCAGCAATACCGATACTTATTATACTGCCAATGGCAACGGTTTCGTAGCCAATACAAAACCAGATAACGTAAATAAAAATTTAAACCGCGATTATTACGGCGCCAATTTACAAGTGCAATACGATAATACTTTTGGTACTACAACCTTTAAAACAGAATATGTAGAAGGCACACAACCTGGTGTTGCAAATTCAACTAGCCTTGCAGGCCCTTATGCAAGTCAGAGTTTTGCTACACAACCTTTAACCAATTTATATCTGCGTCATTTTAATGGGTATTACTTTTGGTTAACCCAGCAAATCGCTAAAAGCAGATTTACAGCTTTACTAGCTTACGATGTTTACGATCCTAATACCGACGTCAAAGAAAATACCATCGGCCTTGCCGGAAACAACACAACTGGCGGCGATATTAAATACGCTACTTTGGGCTACGGAATTACCTGTGCTGTAAATGCCAGATTAAAATTCACAGTATATAATGAACATGTTTCTAATGATGGCACTACTTTAACTGCTTACCAAAGCGATTTAAAAGACAACGTATTTACTACGCGTTTGCAATATCGTTGGTAAAACAATTTCAAAAAACTAAAACAGTTAGTATTTTGATTACTTTTATAATCTATGAACAACATAAAATTATTTGAGGAAAAACAAGTTAGAACTCATTGGGATGAAACTGAAGAACAATGGTATTTTTCAGTTATCGATGTAATAGAAATTCTGACCAACAGCGCAAACCCAAGAGATTATTGGTTTAAAATGAAATTAAGGGTAAATAATAATGATGGATTTGAACTGTCGACAATCTGTCGACAGTTCAAATTAAAAGCAGCGGATGGCAAAATGAGAGAAACAGATATTGCCAACACCCAGTCATTACTACGTATAATTCAATCCATCCCTAGCCCAAAAGCTGAACCTTTTAAACAATGGTTAGCAAAAGTAGGTTACGAACGCATGCAAGAATTGGCAGATCCGGAACAAAGTTTAGCTAGAGCAAGAGAGAATTGGCAAAAACTTGGACGAAGCCAAAAATGGATACAACAACGCATGACTGGGCAAGAAACCCGAAACAAACTTACTGATTATTGGAAAGAAAGTGGCGTTACTAAAAACAATGATTTCGCATTATTAACAAATATAATTCATCAAGAATGGACTGGGCTAACTGTAAAAAATCATAAAGATTTAAAGGGTTTAAAATCACAAAACCTTAGAGATCACATGTCTGAGGCAGAACTCATTTTTACTGCACTTGCAGAATTATCTACAAGGCAAATAGCAGAATCCGATGAAGCTAAAGGATTACAAGAAAATGCAAAAGCAAGCAAAAAAGGTGGTACTATTGCTAAAGATGCTAGATTTGCGTTAGAAGCAAAAACTGGTAAAAATGTGGTAACTGGAGAAAATTTTTTACCACCCTCGAAAGAAAACAAAGAACTGAAATAATAACAGTTATGAAAAACAAAATCGAAACCCTTCAAGATAAAATAAAAAGTGCCCACTTAGGCGGCGGACAAGCCCGCATAGATAGCCAACATAAAAAAGGCAAATTAACTGCTCGCGAACGTATTCATTTCTTAATGGACGAAGGTTCCTTCGAAGAAATTGGCATGTTAGTTACACACCGCAATACCGATTTCGGCATGGAAAAAGAACAATACCTTGGCGATGGCGTAATTACAGGCTACGGAACCATTAACGGCAGACTAACCTATGTTTTCTCTCAAGATTTTACAGTTTTTGGCGGTTCACTCTCAGAAACTCACGCCGAGAAAATATGTAAAGTAATGGAAATGGCCATGAAAAACGGCGCTCCAATTATCGGTTTAAACGATAGCGGTGGTGCACGAATTCAAGAAGGTGTAGTTTCTTTAGGTGGTTACGCAGATATCTTTTACCGCAACGTACAAGCCTCTGGTGTTATCCCTCAATTGTCTGCAATTATGGGCCCTTGCGCAGGTGGTGCAGTATATTCACCAGCCATAACCGATTTCATTTTAATGGTCGAAAACACTTCGTATATGTTTGTAACTGGCCCCAACGTAGTAAAAACCGTTACACATGAAGAAGTAAGTTCCGAAGAATTAGGCGGTGCAACAACACACGCTACAAAATCTGGCGTTACACATTTTGCATGCGCCAATGAGCTCGATGCCATCAGTCATGTTAAAAAACTACTGAGTTACGTTCCTCAAAACTGCGAAGAACTTCCACCAAGTTTACCCTATGAAATTGCAGACGAAAATCGCCCTGCGCTAAATGAAGTATTACCACAAAATGTTTCACAACCGTATGATGTTCGCGACATTATTTCGGCAGTTGCCGATACCGATAGCTTTTTAGAAGTACATAAAGACTACGCCGAAAACATGGTCGTAGGTTTTGCCCGCTTAGCAGGCCGAAGTTTAGGCATCGTAGCAAATCAGCCTGCCTATTTAGCAGGAGTTTTAGATAATCATGCCTCTGTAAAAGCAGCCCGATTTGTTCGCTTCTGCGATAGCTTCAATATTCCGTTGTTAGTTTTTGAAGATGTACCCGGTTTCTTACCCGGAACAGACCAAGAATGGAACGGCATCATCACCAATGGTGCAAAATTATTATATGCATTTAGCGAAGCAACCGTGCCACGCATTACCGTAATTACCCGTAAAGCCTATGGTGGCGCATACGATGTAATGAATAGTAAACACATCGGTGCCGACATGAACTACGCATGGCCTACCGCCGAAATTGCAGTAATGGGTGCTAAAGGAGCAGCAGAAATCATTTTTAAAAGAGAAATTACTGCAGCAGAAAACCCTCAAGACAAATGGTTGGAGAAAGAAAAAATGTATTCAGAAATTTTTGCCAACCCTTACCGTGCAGCCGAACGTGGCTTTGTAGATGAAGTAATAGAACCATCTCAAACACGAGTTAAATTAATTAAAGCCTTTAAAATGCTAGAAAACAAAGTGGTCAACAATCCTCGTAAAAAACACGGAAATATTCCTTTGTAAAGAGCAAAGAATGGTTTTTAAACATCCAACCCCGTAACAGGCAACCCACAAAACGCAACACAAACTGTAATGGCAGTAGTCGAACAAATATTTCCATCCCTAACTTGGCGCATTAGACATATCGCTATGTACCCCAATCATCCCTACGATTTCGTAAAACTAGAAAACGATTTCGAAGGCACACACTTCGGTATTTATGTAGAACACGAATTAACTGGCGTAGTCTCTTTATTTACGCAGGGCGATGTTGGTCAGTTTCGTAAACTAGCAGTTTTACCAACAGCACAGCATCAAGGTTTAGGCAAACAACTAATGGAATACCTAATCGATTTCTGCAAAACTCAAAAACTGACAAAACTCTGGTGCAATGCCCGAGTAAATGCAAAAGAATTTTATACTAAATTTGGCTTCCACGAAACAGATAAAACCTACACAGCAGACGGGTTTGATTTTGTAATAATGGAAAGGGAATTTTAGATTGTAGATTTACGACTTACGATTTAAAACAGAAGAATAAAGAATAACAAATTAGATTGATGAATTGGTTTGGCACTTGCCATTCTAAAATTGTAAATCTAAAATCTAAAATAAGATTATGGCAAAGAAAGAAGAAAATAAAAAGAAACACGTACCCGTAGTAACCAAAAAATCAGTACAATTTTTCGAGAAATATATCAACAACGCAGCCCCAACTGGCTACGAGTGGGAAGGTCAGAAACTATGGTTAGAATATTTAAAACCATACATCGACGAGCATTTTATAGATAATTACGGTACAGCAGTAGGTGTAATTAATCCAAAGGCCGAGTATAAAGTAGTTATCGAAGCCCATGCCGATGAAATTTCATGGTATGTAAATTACATCACAGCCGACGGTTTAATCTACGTTATCCGCAACGGCGGTTCAGATCATCAAATCGCACCATCAAAACGCGTAAACATCCATACCGAAAAAGGATTAGTGAAAGCAGTATTCGGTTGGCCAGCTATCCATACTCGTAATGGCGAAAAAGAAGAAGCACCAGCCTTAAAAAACATCTTTTTAGATTGCGGTTGCACCACCAAAGAAGAAGTAGAAAAACTAGGCATCCATGTAGGTTGCGTAATTACTTACGAAGATGAGTTTATGATTTTAAACGATCGTTACTACGTAGGTAGAGCTTTAGATAACCGTGCAGGCGGTTTTATGATTGCCGAAGTAGCCCGTTTATTAAAAGAAAACAAACAAAAACTTCCATTCGGTTTATACATTGTAAACTCCGTACAAGAAGAAATTGGTTTACGTGGTGCCGAAATGATCGCTCAACGCATCAAACCAAATGTGGCTATCGTAACCGATGTAACGCATGATACCACCACCCCAATGATTAATAAAATAACACAGGGCGATTTAGCTTGCGGCAAAGGACCAGTAGTTTCTTACGCCCCAGCCGTGCAAACCAACCTAAATAAATTACTAATTAAAGTGGCCGAGAAAAACAACATTCCTTTTCAACGCCAAGCCTCTTCTCGCTCTACCGGCACAGATACCGATGCCTTTGCCTACTCAAACGGCGGCGTACCATCGGCATTAATTTCCCTGCCATTGCGCTACATGCACACCACCGTAGAAATGGTCCACAAAGAAGATGTAGATAATGTAATTAGCTTAATTTACCAAAGCTTGTTAAACATTAAAGCCAATCAGGATTTTAGAGAGTTTAAGTAAGCAACTAACCCCGTCATTCCCGTGAAAACGGGAACCGTAATGCAGTGAAACATAAGGTCTAAGATTAATTTCTTAGACCTTTTTTGTTTAAACTTAAAACTATGCCACCTATGTGGTATTTTGTCATCCAGAGCGCAGCGAAGGATCTCCTAAATCCTTATTAAAACATTTTTCCTTTTTCGAAAAGCAAAAACACCACAACTATTAAAGTCAGTCCTGCTTTCCGTTTCAAGTCCTCGTTTCGTACCTCAACTTGCGGGCTTTACACTACAATCAGGTTTAAATAACAAAAACCTGTGCAATAGCGGTCAGTGAAGAAACTCCTTCGCAATAACGAGTGGGAAATGCGGTCGTCATTGCCAACCGAAGCTAGGGGAAAGTGATGGAGTGAAGCAATCTATCTAGTCAAGAAAGATTGCTTCGTGCCTCGCAATGACGCAACCGCCCTACAACCCTTCCAAAACCACAACCCTTTCCCAAGCACGAGGACCGGCCTTGTAGCATCCCGAAGGAGAAAGCATTAAAACTTCTCCATTACCTTTCAAAAACCACAGTCCAAAACAATGAGCCAGTTCGATCTTTCATCGAACCTGCTGCTTGTTGCCTTAAAAGTTTTAATAGCTTAATCCGAGAGATGATACTAAGCCTTGATCTTTTGTTTCTTTTCTATCAAGAGAAAAGAAAGAGCCATAGCGGCGGCGAGCTAAAAATTATAAATAAAAGTGGATTTGAAACCGAACTTCTGAGCTCATTAATACAGCTGAAAATATATAAACAGATTAATAATCCACAACAACTGATAGATTAATAAGCGAGAAAGATTTCTCCACTACGGTCGCAATGACGCAACCGCCCTACAACCTTTCCAAAACCACAACCCATTCCCAAGAACGAGGACCGGCCTTGTAGCATCCCGAAGGAGAAAGCATTAAAACTTCTCCATTACCTTTCAAAAACCACAGCTCAAAACAATGAGCCAGTTCGATCTTTCATCGAACCTGCTGCTTGTTGCCTTAAAAGTTTTAATAGCTTAATCCGAGAGATGATACACAGCCTTGATTTTTGGTTACCTTTTTATCAAGAAAAAGGTAAGAGCCACAGCGGCGGCGAGCTAAAAAAGATATCCTTCGCTGCGCTCTGGATGACAAGCATGACATATATAGAAAAACAAAAAATCCTCTAAGAAACCTTAGAGGATTTACAATCAACATCCTTACAATCACTTCGCCATTTTAAAAATCAAACCAGAAACCTGTTTGTATTGAGCACTACCAGCACCAAACACAGATTTCACATATGTTTTTGCATCCTGAGCAGTAGCAACAACACCCGTTTCCAAGTTATACATCAACTCGTTCCGCAACAAACGCACATTACTAAGTTCAATTTCAGTTGCAACAACCGCCATACTCAATTGTTGCAACTTAGTATATAACAAAGTCAATGTTGCAACCTTCAACTCCGTTTCATTCGGCTTATACTGAGGGATAGAAGCCAGCAACTTAACCAACTTATCAAAATGATCCAACATATTATTATAACCCCGTTGCGATACAGAAATCTGATTAACCGCCTTCCCCTCAGCTGCCAATGCACTTTTCTCCTCCTCCGTTAATTTAGCCGATGCCCTTTTACCCTGCAACTTTCTATTTATAGTTGCTACATTCTCAATTATCTGTAGTGGAGTATCAGTAGCTTTTAAAGCATTTAATAAACGAGTGCTTAACCCCCTTAAAGGTTTAAATTCTATCTCCCTAGCAGCAACAGCATTACTCCAACTAGCCAACACCACATGTAATTCATTAACTACATCCTTTGCCTTTACCAATTGCCCCTGCATATTGCCAACACTAATCGATGCCCTAGACGGCTTATAAATTGCACCAAAACCAATTACATAAGTAATTAAAATTTCAAAGTTCGCTAGATTTTTAGCTTCTCCTGTTTCATTAATTTTAGACATTGTTTAAATCATTAAATAAATACACTTATTAATTAACCTCAAGGTATAGAATTTAAACAGCCACAAATTAGCTAATTACTAGTCTTTTAAGGGAATATACTCCAACTAAACGAATAAACTGCCTACCAAAAGGACTACACCACCCGCAAAAAGAACTAAGCCACCCGCAAAAAGAGCTAGACCACCCGCCAAAAGAACTAAGCCATCCGCCAAAAGAACTAGACCACCCGCCAAAAGAGCTAGAACACCCGTAAAAAGAACTAGACCACCCGCAAAAAGAGCTAGACCACCCGCAAAAAGAACTAGACAACCCGCAAAAAGAACTAGACAACCCGTAAAAAGAACTAGAACACCCGTAAAAAGAACTAGAACACCCGCAAAAAGAACTAGACAACCCGCAAAAAGAACTAGACCACCCGCCAAAAGAATTACACCACCTGCAAAAAGAAACCTAGCATGCACAACTTTGCAATTCCCCTCCCTTGCAGGGGTGCCTGAAAGGCGGGGTGGTTCCTTCAGCCTACCAAAAAACTTCCCCCAAACCTCTGCTGAAAATATTTAACCAAATAGAATACAACTACTAAAAAATAAATAGCTTTATATACTACAAATCAGATTATCTAATTAACCTTGAAAACAAAAACCCTATGAAAAAATTATTAACACTCCTTACGTTTTTCGTGATATCTACAAGCGTGTGCTTTGGCCAAACAAATACCGAATACAAAACCGCATTAAAAAAAATGATGGTCGCATCTGGTGCCGAAAACACTTGTAAAGTGGTAATTAACCAAATGATAACTGCCTTTAAAACGAAGAAATCTGATGTGCCTGAAGAATTTTGGACTGAAATGAGTGCTGAACTTTTAAAAACAACAATAGGTGATATGGCAGATATGCTGGTTCCTGTGTATGAAAAACATTTAACCTTGGCCGACATTAATCAATTAATTGCTTTTTATGAATCGCCGATAGGTAAAAAGTTTGCTGAGAAAACACCCATTATTACACAAGAGTCTATGCAAGTTGGACAGCAATTAGGCATGAAAATTGGACAAAAAGTAGTGGAGAAATTAAAAGAGAAATATAATTAATTTATAGTTTCTCCTATATCTTTATTAATTTAAACGCCACAAACACCTACATCATGAGCGATAAAAAACCGCTATTTATAGAAAAAATAAAAGCATCATACACCCCAACAGGCGCATCTATTTATTTAGGCGCAGGTATTTTAGATGGCGAAGTACTTAGCGAAGCAGAAGTAAACTTGCCTTTACGTATGATGAACCGACACGGTTTAATTGCAGGAGCAACTGGAACGGGCAAAACTAGAACCTTACAGTTATTAGCAGAACAGCTATCGGACGCTGGCGTACCCGTTTTTATGTTAGATGTAAAGGGAGATCTTTCTGGTTTAAATCAGCCCGGCACTACAAACCCGAAGATTGAAGATAGAGCAAAGCAATTAAACAAACCCTTTGCTCCTAGCGGTTTCCCGGTAGAATTATATTCATTAAGCGGTAAACTTGGTGCGCAAATGCGAGCCACAGTTACCGAATTTGGACCAGTTTTATTGGCTAAGATATTAGAGTTAAACGAAACCCAGACCGGTGTATTGGCGGTAATTTTTAAATATGCCGATGATAACAAAATGCCTATTGTAGATTTAAATGATTTAAAGAAACTGTTAGGTTATTTATCAGAAGGAGACGGTGCTGCAGAAATTAAAGGCAGTTATGGATCTATTTCTACGGCAACATCGAGCACTATTTTAAGAAAAGTTGTGGCGATAGAGCAGCAAGGTTTGGCGAGTATGTTTGGCGAAACATCTTACGATATTGAGGATCTTTTTAGCAGAGTAGATGGCAAAGGAGTAATTAGTTTGCTAAACATTTCCGACGTACAAAATCAGCCCATTTTATATTCTACGTTTCTATTAAGTTTATTGGCAGAGATTTATCAGGCAATGCCAGAGGCTGGAGATTTGGATAAACCTAAATTGGTTTTCTTCTTTGATGAAGCACATTTATTGTTTAACGATGCGCCTAAAGCATTTTTAGAACAAGTAAATACCATTATTAGATTAATTCGTTCTAAAGGGATTGGCGTTTTCTTCTGTACGCAATCGCCAATGGATGTGCCCGAAAGCGTATTGGCGCAATTGGGTAATCGGGTGCAACATGCATTAAGAGCATTTACACCAAATGATGTTGATGCGTTGAGAAAAACGGTAAATACCTATCCGAAATCAGACTTTTATGAAATTGATAAAATACTTACTGGATTAGGTACTGGGCAGGCGTTAGTTACTGTATTAAATGAAAAGGGTATCCCAACAGAGGTTGCCGCAACTATGCTTACTCCGCCAAGGGCGATAATGGGACCAATGGCAGCAGCAGATTGTGATAAATTGATGCAGGCTAGTCCGTTATTTACTAAATACCAAGCAACTATTGACCCAGTAAGCGCTTTTGAAATGCTGACCGATAGAGTTAATAAAAAACTTGCGGAAGACAATGAAGTTAAAGCTGCAGCCGAAGAGCAAGAACGCATAGAAGCTGAAAGCAAACCTAAACCTGGCGAAAAAAGTATAGTAGAAAAAGTAATGGGTGCAACGATTACTCGCCAAATAGGTAAAGAAATTGTCCGCGGTTTATTTGGAATGCTAACTGGCAAAAAACCTCGCTCTGGCGGTGGATTATTTGGCTTTTAGTATTATCTTTAGCCCATTCTAAACTAACATCGTTAACTAAAAAATATTTCAAATAAATGAAACCTACTTTATTAATATTAGCGGCTGGTATGGCTAGTCGTTACGGAAGCATGAAGCAAATTGATGGCTTTGGTCCTAATGGCGAAACCATCATCGATTACTCTATTTATGATGCAATTAAAGCAGGTTTTGGTAAAGTTGTATTTATCATTAAAGAAGAATTTGTAGATAATTTTAGAGCTATCTTCGATGCTAAACTTAAAGGAAAAATAGAAACTGATTACGTTTTTCAGAACTTCGATTTAAAACAATTTGGCATTGAAGAGGAAATTTACAGAGAAAAACCTTGGGGTACAGCGCATGCAATTCTATCTGGAAGAAAAGTAATTAACGAACCTTTTTGTGTAATTAATGCTGATGATTTTTATGGTTTAGATGCATACGAGAAAATGGTTCATTTTTTAAATACTGAAGCTACAGATAGTAATTTTTCTATTATAGGTTACCAGATAGGAAAAACTTTATCAGACTTTGGAGCAGTTTCTCGTGGGGTTTGTAAAGTTGATGCTGATGGTAATTTGGCAGAAATTGTAGAGCGTACAAAAATTTATCAGAAAGATGGCGCCATTGTATACGAAGAAGATGAGAAAGAATATCCTTTAGCTTTTGAAACGCCTGTTTCTATGAACTTTTGGGGCTTTACACCTGCGGTTTTCAAAGTTACTGAAGATTTATTTAGAGAATTTGCAGCAGCAAATAAAGACAAACCAAAAGCTGAGTTTTTTATTCCGTTAATTGGCGAGAACTTGGTTAAAACGAATACTGCAGCTTTTAAAGTGGTACCAACTTCTAACCAGTGGTTTGGTGTAACGTATAAAGAGGATAAACCTTTTGTGCAAAATTGCATAGATCAGTTGATAAAAGATGGGATGTACCCAGAAAATTTATGGAGTTAAGTATTGACAAAGAAATAATAGAGGCTTACGGATTTACAGCCGACAATATATCTTTACAGCAAATAGGTTCGGGGCATATTAACCTAACCTATTTGCTTTCTTCCTTAAAAGACGACAAAAAGTATATTCTCCAAAACATCAATACAGAGGTTTTTAAAGATCCATTTGCTATTGCAAATAATATTAAAGCAGTTGCTGATTATTTAAAAGAGCATAACCCTGATTATCTTTTTCCAGCGCCAGTTACTACTTTAAACGGTGATGCGATGGCTCATCATAACGATGAATACTGGCGATTACTTCCTTTTGTAGCTGATACGATTGCATTTGACACGCTTAGTGAGCCTAAACAAGCTTACGAAGCAGCAAAACAATTTGGTAAATTTAGTAGGCTACTAAATCAGTTTGATACTTCAGTTTTAAATGATACTATTCCTGGTTTTCATGATTTGGCTTGGCGTTATGAGCAATTTACTTTTGCGTTAAGTAAAACTTCGGCTAGTTTAAAAGCTAGTGCAAATCATGAAATTGAAACTGCTTTGCACCATCATTTTATTGTAGATTATTACCATTCTTACGAGCATAGCAAAGATTTCCCTAATCGTGTAATGCACCACGACACTAAAATTAGCAACGTATTACTAAATGCGACTACTAATATTGGAGTTTGCGTTATTGATTTAGATACGCTAATGCCTGGTAAATTCATCTCTGATTTAGGAGATATGATGCGCACTTATCTTTGTGCTTTTTCTGAAAACGAAACTGATCTTAATAAAATAAAAATCAGATTGCCTTATTTTGAAGCTACTGTTAAAGGTTATTTATCTGAAATGAAGGATATTTTAACTCCAACGGAAAAGGAATTGATTTTGTTTTCTGGCAGATACATGGTCTATATGCAAGCTTTACGTTTTTTAACCGATTACTTAAGCGGAAGTATTTATTATCCGATTACTTATCCGACGCAAAATTTAGATAGGGCAAAAAATCAGTTTAAGCTTTTAAGTGAGTTGTCTGAAAACGAAAAGATTTTGCAAGATATAATCGAAGAATGTTTATCCTAATTTCCAAAGTAACATGTCGCAGATTAATAACGAATTAAAGAAAGAGTTTCAAATTGAAAGGATGATTCTCTTTACTGATGCTGTATTTGCTATCGCGATTACACTTTTGGTTATAGAGATTAAACCTCCTCATATTCATGATGGAATGAACGGTAGTGAAATGCTAAGTCAACTAGCAGAACTCCTTCCTCGATTTATTGGCTTTATCATTAGCTTTTTTGTAATTGCTATTTACTGGCGTTCACATCATCGTTTATTTTCTTTTATAAAAGATTATGATGATAAACTCATTTGGCTAAACTTTTTCTTTTTGTTCACCATTATTTTGATGCCTTTTAGTTCGGCGTATTATAGTGAACAAACAGAGTATTCTTTGCCTTTTTATTTCTATTGCGCAAATGTTGCAGCAACTGGCCTTTTAAATTATGCTTTACTATCTTATATCATCAAACACCGAGGTCGAATTTCTGAAGGATTTGATGATCTTAAAACTCGACAATTAGCTCGTTGGAGAACTTTAGTTGTTCCTTCTATTTTTATTATTGGTGCGCTTATTAATTTTTTCTTACCTAAGGAAAATCATTTAAACCTGCTGAGTAGGTTTAGTCCGATGTTGATTTGGCCTGCTATTATGATTTTAAATAGATACTTTGGAAAGAGGAATGAGTTAGAGTTTACACATAAAGTTAATACGAGACGTAAAAAGTAATATTGAACCGTATAAGGCATTTAAGAAACATATAAGGTTATATTAACTTACATTTCTTATAGTGAAAATCATAAATGAGATTCCTCACTACGTTCGGAATGACAAATAGCACAAAAAAAGCGTCACTGAAATTAATCAGCAACGCTTTTTTTATTTATTATCTTTGGACTTTCGGTCTCCAGACTTTCTGACTACTTTTTCTCTTCGTCTTTTACTTCTTCAAAATCAACATCAGTAACTGTATCGCCACCTTGTTGAGCATCAGCTTGAGGAGCTCCATCTTGAGGTTGCTCACCAGCTTTGTACATTTCTTCTGAAGCTACGTTCCATGCATTTTGCAATTCTTCTTGAGCTGCATCAATATCTGCAAAGTTACGAGACAAATGAGCTGCTTTTAATTTCTCTAAACCAGCTTCGATTGGCGCTTTTTTATCATCAGATAATTTATCACCAAACTCTTTCAATTGTTTTTCAGTAGAGAAAATTAAAGCATCAGCACCGTTAATTTTATCAGCTTCTTCTTTTGCTTTAGCATCAGATTCTGCATTTGCTTCTGCTTCTTCTTTCATTCTTTTGATTTCTTCATCAGTTAAACCAGATGAAGCTTCAATACGAATTTTTTGCTCTTTACCAGTAGCTTTATCTTTTGCACTTACATGTAAAATACCGTTAGCATCAATATCAAAAGCAACTTCTACTTGAGGTACACCTCTTGGAGCTGGCGGAATACCGTCTAAAATGAAACGACCAATTGTACGGTTCTGAGCAGCCATTGGACGCTCACCTTGTAAAATATGGATTTCTACCGAAGGCTGATTATCAGCAGCTGTAGAGAAAGTTTCTGCTTTTTTAGAAGGAATAGTTGTATTTGCTTCAATTAATTTAGTCATTACACCACCCATAGTTTCAATACCTAAAGAAAGTGGAGTAACATCTAATAACAATACATCTTTAACTTCACCAGTTAAAACACCACCTTGAATAGCAGCACCAATTGCCACAACTTCATCAGGGTTTACACCTTTACTTGGCTCTTTACCAAAGAAAGCTTTAACAGCATCCTGAATTGCAGGAATACGAGTTGAACCACCTACTAAAATAATTTCGTCGATATCACCAACTTTTAAACCAGCATTTTTCAAAGCAGATTTACAAGGATCAATTGTACGTTTAATTAAATCACTAGCCAATTGCTCAAATTTAGCACGACTTAAAGTACGTACTAAGTGTTTTGGTCCGCTAGCATCAGCAGTAATATATGGTAAGTTAATTTCTGTAGAAGTAGTGCTTGATAACTCAATTTTAGCTTTTTCAGCCGCTTCTTTTAAACGTTGTAAAGCCATTGGATCTTTAGCTAAATCCATACTGTTTTCAGTTTTGAACTCATCAGTTAACCAATCGATAATTACGTGGTCAAAATCATCACCACCTAAGTGAGTATCACCATCAGTAGATTTTACTTCGAAAACACCATCACCTAATTCTAAAACTGAAACGTCATGCGTACCACCACCACAGTCAAACACAACAATTTTCATGTCTTTGTGTGCTTTATCTAAACCATAAGCTAAAGCAGCTGCAGTTGGTTCGTTAATGATACGTTTTACTGTTAAACCAGCAATTTCACCAGCTTCTTTAGTTGCTTGACGTTGTGCATCGTTAAAGTAAGCAGGCACTGTAATAACCGCTTCAGTAACTTCATGTCCTAAGAAATCTTCAGCAGTTTTCTTCATTTTTTGTAAAATGATAGCCGAAATCTCTTGAGGAGTATATTTACGGTCGTCAATTTCAACACGTGGCGTGTTATTATCACCTTTAACTACTTTATAAGGTACTCTAGCAATTTCTTTAGCAACCTCAGCATAGCTGCTGCCCATAAAGCGTTTAATAGAATAAATTGTTTTTGTAGGGTTCGTTATCGCCTGACGTTTAGCAGGTTCACCTACTTTACGCTCGCCATTTTCTGCAAAAGCAACAATAGATGGCGTAGTACGTTTACCCTCACTGTTGGCTATAACTACAGGTTCGTTACCTTCCATTACAGAAACGCAAGAGTTCGTTGTTCCTAAGTCTATACCAATTATTTTTCCCATTTTATTTTGTATTTCTTTTAAATTTTTATTGTTTACAAGCTAATAACAAGCAATGTGCCAATTAGGTTTTGGCAGAAATAACAGTAAAAAGACTGTTAAAATGTAAAAAATAAATAAAAATTATGCTGACAGCTTGGCAGAAACAAGCTAAAAGGCAGTAGGTTTAACGATTTAAAATTTTCGGAAAACGTTTGTCAGTAGTTCTTTTGACTTTTCTGTCCTGCTGTCCGCTTTACTCCACTTCGCTCCGTGTTCGCTACCATCAGGTTTAACTAACAAAAACTTGTACAATTATGAACCAATGTGGCTAAAGCCTAAAACCAACAACATAAAAACGTCGGTTAAAACCGACGGCAATGATGTTTCATTTATATCAAGCATTCCATATTTCATTGCCGTTGGCTTCAGCCAACGGACACAAAAGCAAAGCCGTAACAAACTCTTTAAATTTTAGTCGAAAAGGAAATCCAGAATATGAAATACCTATTATTTTTCTTCATCGCAATTTTATTAATAAGCTGCGTTAGTCCATTAGGTAATAAATCGATAAAAGTTCAAATTTTAAATGCTTCAAACACCCCTATTTCAAATGTTAAAATTACAACATCTGAAAACTTAGATTCTCTATTTTTTCCAAGTATTGATATTTATGAAGGAAAATTTGGAAATTTAAATATGGCAAAAAATAAAATTGATGGTGAATATCGTCTAAGTTATAAGCAAGATGGGAAATATCATTTAATAAAAACAGGATATTATACTAACGGTCGGTCGTTAGCATATTCAATGTATATTGAAGTGAAAAAGGATACAGCAATCGTTAAATTCTAATTAAATTTTCATCAACCTCTCCAAATGATGATAATCTATCCCGAAGTAAGCCTTAGTTTCTTTAATTTTTTGTAAAATTTCTTCTTTACGTTTCTCTTTAGAAGTCCCCTTTAGGGGATTTAGGGGCTTCACTCCTACTACCAAAACATTCTTCGGCGTATGTGCATCAGAAATAAACTCGAATACTTTAGTTTTATAACCATAATATTCTAAAATCAAAGCTCTAATTCCATCAGTAACCATTTCAGCTTGGCGTTCTAAGAAAATCCCATATTTAGTTAAAAAAGAAATATCGTTTTTCACTTTGTGTTTTTCTATTTCTCTTCTAATCTGTTTATGGCAGCAAGGTGCAACAACAATTAATTCAGCTCCCGCATTTATTCCTTTAAAAATCGCATCATCCGTAGCCGTATCGCAGGCGTGTAAAGCAATTAATAAATTAATGTCTTTTACATTATAATCTTCAATAGTTCCTTCAACAAAATGCAGTTGTTCAAAATTAGACTGCTTAGCAATCTCATTACATAAATTCACTAAATCCTCTCGAAATTCTACGCCGGTAACTTTAGCTTTTAAGTTAAGCTGTTGATGTAGATAATCATACAAAGCAAAGGTTAAATAACCCTTTCCAGAACCCATATCTACCACATTTTTGATGGTTCCTTCGGGCAACTCCTTAATTAACGAACTTAAAATCTCAATATATTGGTTAATCTGTTTGTATTTATCCTGGGCATTTTTAAACACATTTCCTTCCGCATCAGTAATCTTCAATGCATGCAAATAAGCATTTCCCTCTGGTTTTATTATGCGTTTTTTCTCTTTATTATGCGAAGTGGAAACTTGTAATGCTTGTACATTCTTCTTAGAGCGGATTACGATTTCTCCTTTTTTAGTATGTTCAATTATCGTTTCTTCATCAGTAGTAAATAGCGTACAAACTTTAAAATCATTACTGATGTATTGCATTACTTTACCAATACCATCTTCAACAGGGAAATTTTTAAAAATATCCCTCGTTTTGTATCGGTAATTAAACGAAAGCATATCTACTCTTTTAATCTTTACTTTTCTGATGTAAAGATTTTTTAGTTCTTTATCATTCCCCTGATAATTTCCTAGAGAGAGTTTTATAAAACTAGAGTTTGAAATACTTGATTTTAAAATACTGGTAAACTTCAGCAGAATATCGCTATTACTCATATATATAAATCGATTTACTTAACATTATGGCTACATTATTAAAATAGCTTGTCTAACGTTTCCATTTGACAAAATTAAGCTTTAAATTAGGATATCGTTAAATTTCTAACCATTTATAATGAGTGATTTTCAAATAAAAAAATCTTCCACAGTTTATGATGCCATCATTGTTGGCTCAGGAGCAGGTGGAGGAATGGCAGCCTATGTATTAGCAAATGCAGGGCAAAAAGTTTTAATGCTCGAAGCTGGTCAATATTTCGATCCAAGAATTGATGCCCAACAAATGAAATGGCCTTGGGAATCACCTCGTCGTGGTGCAGGAACAACGCGTCCATTTGGAGATTTTGATGCCTCTTATGGTGGTTGGCAATTAGATGGCGAGCCCTACACAACTAAAGATAAAACCGAATTTGAATGGTTCAGATCACGTATGTTAGGCGGTCGCACAAATCATTGGGGAAGAATTTCTTTAAGAATGGGTCCAATAGATTTTAAACCAACAGACGGGTTAACAGATCCTTGGCCAATTACTTATGCTGATGTAAAACCATTTTACGATAAAGTTGATCGGATGATAGGGATTTACGGTACTGCTGAAGGGATAGAAAATGAACCTGATGGGATTTTCATGAAACCACCTAAACCAAGATTGAATGAGCTTTTCATTAAAAAAGGTGCAGAAAAAGCTGGCGTTAGAGTAATAACTGGTAGAGGTGCCGTAATGACCGAAGAAATTAAAGGGAATAAAGACCGTGCACCTTGCTTTTATTGCGGTCAGTGCGGAAGAAGTTGCAAAGTCTATGGCGATTTTTCTTCTTCATCTTGCTTGGTAATTCCTGCTGTAAATACTGGTAATTTAACTGTAATTACTGACGCTATGGTTAGAGAAGTAATTACCGACAAAGACGGTACTGCAAAAGGTGTTTCTTATGTAAATAGAAAAGATTTGCAAGAATATCAGGTAAATGCCAAATTGGTTATTTTAGGAGCAAGTGCCTGCGAATCGGCCAGAATTTTGTTGAATTCAAAATCTTCACAACATCCAAATGGCTTAGCAAATAATAGTGGGGTTGTTGGGAAATATCTTCACGATTCTACAGGTGCAAGCGTTTCAGGATTTCTTCCTCAATTATTAGATAGAAAAAGATATAATGAAGATGGTGTAGGTAGCGTTCATATCTACTCTCCATGGTGGTTAGACAATAAAAAATTAGATTTCCCTCGTGGTTACCATATCGAATATGGAGGTGGAATGCGCATGCCTTCTTATGGTTTTGGCGGAGGAGTATCAACTATGAATGGTATGGTTCCAGATAGAAATGGCAAAATGAAAGAAGCTGGTGGATATGGAGCATCCTTAAAAGATGATTATCGTCGCTTTTATGGCACTGGCGTTGGCATGGCTGGTCGTGGAACTGCAATTGCCCGAGAAGATAATTACTGTGAAATCGATCCAAATGTGGTCGACAGATTCGGAATTCCAGTTTTGAGATTTCACTATAAATGGGCAAAAGAAGAAATTTTACAAGCTAAACATATGCAAGAAACTTTCTTATCGATAATGAAAGAAATGGATGCAGTTGTTACATCGAAAATCGAAGGCCCTGAAACTAATTATGGACTAGAGGCTCCTGGTAAAATCATCCATGAAGTTGGAACAATTCGAATGGGTGATGATCCTAAAAAATCAGCACTGAACAAATATTGTCAAGCACATGATTGTAAAAATTTATTTGTAGTTGATGCTGGACCATTTGTGCAGCAAGGTGATAAAAATGCAACATGGACAATTCTTGCATTGGCAATGAGAACAGCAGAATATATTTTAGCAGAAAAGAAAAAACAAAATATTTAATCATGAATAGACGTGATTCACTAAAGGCAATAGGCCTTACAGCATTAACCACAACTGTATTACTCGAAGCTTGCAAACAGCCAGCGACTGATACTGCAGCTGCTACTACTAAAACTGAAAAAGAAGCAGGTCGTGAACAATGGGAAACCGAAAGAGATGAAAAATTGAAATCGGAAACCTTTTTCACCAAACATGAAATGGCTACCATTACAGTTCTAGCCAATATAATTATTCCGAAAGATGGTGTTTCAGGAAGTGCTTCCGATGCAAAAGTTCCAGAATTTATAGAATTTATTGTGAAAGACATGCCAGAACATCAAATACCGATGCGTGGCGGTTTAAAATGGTTGGATATTCAATGTTTCAATAGATATGAAAAGCCTTTTGTAGAAGCATCAACTAAAGAGCAAATTAGCATTGTTGATGAAATTGCTTATCCTAAAAAAGCAAAACCAGAAATGCAAGCTGGTGTATCTTTCTTTAATAGAATGAGAAGTCTTACTGCCTCTGGTTTTTATACAACTGAAATGGGCGTTAAAGATATTGGATACGTAGGTAATGTTCCAAATCAATGGCCTGGCGTTCCAGATGATGTTTTAAAACAATATGGAATGGAAAATGTAAAAGTATAGAAACACTTAAACCAGTTTTCAAATTAAACAAAAAACCCTTCAGGAAATTCCTAAAGGGTTTTATATTTTTAGTTAAAATTTTAACTATGCTTTAGGAGCTTCTTCATCAGCATTTGCTTCAGGAGTAGCTTCTTCAGTTGCAGGAGTTTCTTCAACAGCTGGTGCTGCCTCTTCAACAACTTCAGCCTCTTCAACTACAGTTTCAGCTTTTGGAGCTTTTGCTTCTGCAGGAGGAGCAGCAGTTTTAGTTGATTTGCTTCTACCTCTACGTGTAGTTTTCTTCTCTGCAGCTGCAGCATCTTGACCGTAAACTTCGTTATAATCAACTAACTCAATTAATGCCATTTCAGCATTATCACCTAAACGATTGTTTAACTTGATAATACGAGTATAACCACCTGGACGGTTAGCAACTTTCGCAGCTACATCACGAAACAATTCAGTTACTGTTTCTTTATCTTGCAAGTAAGAGAATACAATACGACGAGAGTGAGTAGTATCGTTTTTAGATTTTGTAATAATTGGTTCAACATACACACGTAAAGCTTTTGCTTTCGCTAAAGTAGTTGAAATTCTCTTGTGCTTAATTAATGATGAAGCCATGTTAGCCAACATCGCTTTTCTGTGCGATGTAGTTCTGCCTAAATGGTTGTGTTTTTTACCGTGTCTCATTTTTTGTTTTGTAAAGTGTATACCGTCTCTTTGAAATTAATCTGAGGGAATTATACACAGTGAATATTTAATTAATACTATATTCCGAGCCTTGAGCACAATTTCACAACTGAAACTCAAAACTGAAAACTGCTTTTTATTCTTCGTCTAACTTGAATTTAGAAAGGTTCATTCCAAACGATAATTGTTTAGATTTTACCAATTCTTGAATTTCAGTTAAAGATTTTTTACCGAAGTTTCTGAATTTTAACATATCAGCAACATCGTAAGAAACTAAATCAGCTAAAGTGCGAATATCCGCTGCTTTTAAGCAGTTTAAAGCACGAACTGAAAGATCTAAATCAACCAATTCTGTTTTAAGGATTTTACGCATGTGTAAAATTTCTTCATCAACTTCTTTAGTTTCTTCCTTAGCTTGAGATTCTAAAACTAAATTCTCATCAGAGAATAACATAAAGTGTTGGATCAAAATTTTAGCTGCTTCTTTTAAAGCTTCTTCTGGGTGGATAGATCCATCAGTAGAAATATCTAAAATTAATTTCTCGTAATCTGTTTTTTGTTCAACACGATAATTTTCAATCGTATATTTTACATTTTTCATTGGAGTAAAAATCGAATCGATTGCAATTACACCAACTACTGTATCAGTAATTTTGTTCTCTTCTGCTGGAACATAACCACGTCCTTTATTGATAGTTAATTCTACCTCTAAAGTAACTGATTTCTCCATGTTACAGATTACAAAATCAGGGTTCAACACCTCGAAATTGTTAGAGAATTTTGTAATATCACCAGCTAAGAATTGATCTTGACCGTTTACAATGATGAATACTTTTTCCGAATCTCCAGAATCACCTACTTTTTTAAAACGTACTTGTTTTAAGTTTAAGATGATTTCCGTTAAATCTTCTACAACACCTTTCATAGTAGAAAATTCGTGAGAAACGCCTGAAAAACGAATACTTGTAATAGCAAAACCTTCCAAAGAAGAAAGTAAAATTCTTCTCAAGGCGTTACCAATTGTTACACCGAAACCGGGCTCTAAAGGACGAAATTCAAATTGACCATCGAAATCAGTTGATTTCTGCATGATTACCTTATCGGGTTTCTGAAATGCTAAAATTGCCATTTATAATGTTTTTAGATCGTTTATTAATTTTTGTGTAACGTAAAAAAGTTAAAGCCATTAAGGCTTTAACTAAATTTATTACTTCGAGTACAACTCGACGATTAAATTCTCTTTAATGTTTTCTGGGATCTCATCACGGTTAGGATAAGTTAAAAACTTACCAGTTAACTCGCTTGCATTCCAATCTAACCAATTAAATTTATTGATTACTCTTCCTGCTACAGAATTTGTGATTGCTTCTAATGATTTAGATTTATCACGTACTGCAATTACATCTCCAGCTCTTAATTGATATGATGGAATATTTACAACCTCACCATTAACAGTTACATGTTTGTGGCTAACCAATTGACGTGCGCCTGAACGGGTTGGAGCAATACCTAATCTATAAACGGTATTATCTAAACGTGCTTCTAATAATTGCAATAAGTTATCACCAGTGATACCTTCGCGAGATGAAGCTTTAGTAAATAAGTTACGGAATTGCTTTTCTAACACACCATAAGTGTATTTTACTTTTTGTTTTTCCATTAACTGCACTGCGTACTCAGATTGCTTTCCTCTTCTTTTTGAAGCGCCATGTTGACCAGGAGGATAGTTTTTTCTGTCTAATACTTTGTCAGGGCCGAAAATTGGCTCTCTGAACTTACGGGCTATTTTGGACTTTGGTCCGGTATATCTTGCCATTTGTTTGTGATTTTAAAGTATCGTGCAACCTAAAGCCGCCGACTCTTAGCTTTAAAAATGATTAATTAAACTCTTCTTTTCTTAGGAGGACGACATCCATTGTGAGGAAGTGGAGTAATATCTTTAATCGATGTTACTTCAATACCTGCAATTTGTAAAGTTCTGATTGCAGACTCGCGGCCTGAACCTGGACCTTTAACAAATACTTCCACTTTACGTAAACCTAAGTCAAATGCTACTTTACCGCAATCAGATGCAGCTTGTCCAGCAGCGTATGGAGTGTTCTTTTTTGAACCCTTAAAACCCATTTTACCTGCTGAAGACCATGAAATAGTTTGACCATTATTGTTTGTTAACGTAATAATGATGTTGTTAAACGTAGCGTTAACATGCGCCTGACCTACAGACTCAATAACAACAATACGCTTTTTGGTAACTTTTTTACTCTTAGCCATTTTTGCTTTAATTATCAGTTAGTGAATTACTGGATTAACGAATAACCCGGACCCATTAACTATTTTAATTTATTTTATTCCAAGTAACCATTAAGATCACTTATCAGTTATTACTTAGTAGCTTTTTTCTTGTTAGCAACTGTTTTTCTCTTTCCTTTACGAGTACGAGAGTTGTTTTTAGTACGTTGACCACGAACAGGTAAACCTTTTCTGTGACGTAAACCACGATAGCAACCGATATCCATTAAACGTTTGATGTTCAATTGAACTTCAGAACGCAATGCACCTTCTACTTTAATACCATCATTAATGATTGTACGAATAGCTGATAATTCATCATCAGACCAGTCTTGTACTTTTTTGTTGAAATCAATACCTGCTTCAGTTAAAATTTGCTGTGCAGTTGATCTACCTACTCCGTAGATATAAGTTAATCCGATCTCACCTCTTTTGTTTCTTGGTAAATCAATACCTGAAATCCTTGCCATATTTATTTTTATGTTTTAAGTAATTCCGAACGGCGGGCCACCGTTGTACGGTACATTACAATATTCTTTAATTACCCTTGACGTTGTTTGTATTTAGGATTTTTCTTGTTAATTACGTAAAGTTTTCCTTTACGGCGAATAATCTTACAATCAGCGCTACGTTTTTTAATTGATGACCTAACTTTCATTATAATATTTATTTATATCTATAAGTGATCCTACCCTTTGATAAATCGTAAGGTGACATCTCTAATTTAACTTTATCTCCAGGTAAAATTTTGATGTAGTGCATCCTCATTTTTCCTGAAATGTGAGCAATAATCTCATGACCATTTTCGAGTTCAACCCGAAACATAGCATTCGACAATGCTTCTCTTATTACTCCGTCTTGTTCAATTGAGGCTTGTTTAGCCATATTATATTGATTTTTACTTAATTAGCTGCTACTAAACAGGGTTGCAAAATTAAATAAAAATTTTTAACTTTTTACTTTTTTTCTTTTAAAACTTCTTCAATCAGTGAAAAGGTCGATAAAACATCTGCTTTCCCCTTTTTGATAGCAACCGTATGTTCAAAATGTGCTGAAGGTTTATTATCCTTGGTGGTTACTGTCCATCCATCAGACCAAAATTTTACTGCAGCAGTTCCCGCATTAATCATTGGCTCGATGGCAATTACCATACCCTCTTCTAATTTAATTCCACTACCTCTTTTACCATAATTAGGTACTTCGGGTTTTTCGTGTAGTTTTACTCCAACACCATGTCCAACAAGTTCTCTTACTACACCAAAGCTATTATTCTCTGCGTGGTTTTGTACCGCAAATGCGATATCACCAATTCGCATACCAACAACCGCTTTTTCTATTGCTAGAGCTAAACACTCTTGAGTTACTTTGGTTAGCTTTTGCTTTTCAGCATCAACTTCTCCAATCGAAAATGTATAAGCAGAATCTCCGAAGAAATTATTTTTGATTACACCGCAATCAACAGAGATTAAATCTCCTTCTTTGATAACGTATTCATTTGGAAAACCATGTACAACTTGCTCATTAGGTGATATACATAATGAATTAGGAAAACCGCCATAGTTTAAAAAAGCTGGTATTGCTCCATGATCTTTAATAAACTCGAAAGCTAATTTATCTAGTGCAAGTGTTGTAACTCCAGGTGCAATTACCTTAGCAACTTCAGCTAGTGTTTTTGAAACAAGTAAAGAACTTTCTCTTATTAATTCTATCTCCTCCGGAGATTTATAATAAATTTTTGACATGTCTTCTAATTTTGAATGAGTAAATTATAGAATGTTATGCATAATGCTTATTCTATAATTTACTACTTCTGCTATTTCTAAAGTACAGCGTTGCTACCGCCTGCAGGAATACCTGTACGACCAGTAACTCTACCTGTTTTCATTAATCCATCATAGTGACGCATTAATAGATAACTTTCAATTTGTTGTAAGGTATCTAATACTACACCTACTAAAATCAATAAAGAAGTACCCCCAAAGAAATGAGCAAATTCTTGTTGTATTCCAACTTTAACAGCAAACGAAGGAAGAATAGCAATAATAGCTAAGAATAACGATCCTGGGAAAGTAATCTTAGAAATTACATCATCTATAAAAGAAGAAGTAGCTAAACCTGGTTTAATACCTGGAATAAATCCTCCATTCTTCTTCATGTCATCAGACATTTGTGTTGGATTAACTGTAATTGCTGTATAGAAGAAGGTAAATGCAATGATTAAAAATGCAAAAGTTAAGCTGTATGTTGCTGACGTAATATCAGTATACTGATGCAACCAACTATCCGTCAATTTAGGAAACAAACCAATTAAAGCATTTGGAATAAACATTAATGCTTGTGCAAAAATGATTGGCATAACACCAGCCGCATTCACTTTTAATGGAATATATTGTCTAACACCGCCAACTTGTCTGTTGCCAACAATTCTCTTAGCGTATTGTACAGGTACTTTACGTACACCTTGTACAATAAGAATAGTGAACATTACAACAGCAAATAAAGCAACGATTTCTAATACAAGCATAATCATACCGCCTTCATTACCGGTAAACCTTGATTCAATCTCTTGTTTCAATGCTAATGGTAAACGAGCAATAATACCCACCATAATAATTAATGATGTACCATTACCTATACCTTTATCCGTTATTTTTTCACCTAACCACATTACAAATAACGTTCCTGCAGTTAACACAAATCCAGAAAGCACATAGAACATAGTATGATCTATCAAAATTGCTTCAGGAGGAACTTGTGTTTTAACATATCCAACAGCTTGTACAGCTGTAATAGCTACAGTTAGATAACGTGTAATTTGAGTTAGTTTTTTTCGGCCACTCTCACCTTCTTTTTGCATTTTTTGGAAAGAAGGCACTGCAATACCTAATAACTGAACCACAATAGAGGCAGAGATATAAGGCATTACACCTAATGCAAGAATAGATACTTTAGAAAAAGCACCACCTGCAAACATATCTAATAAACCTAAAATGCCAGTTTTTTGGGTATTCACTAACTGAGCTGGGTCTACACCTGGTAGAACCACTTGACAAACGAACCTGTAGATAACAAGAATCATTAACGTAAAAAGAATACGTTCTTTTAATTCTTGTATTTTCCAAATATTACTGAAAGTAGTAAATAGCTTCTTCATTAATTACAATTTTACGATTGAGCCTCCAGCAGCTTCGATAGCTTTTTGTGCAGTTGCAGAAAAAGCATGAGCTGTAACTTCTAATTTAGCTTTAACTTCACCACGACCTAAGATTTTTACTAAGTCATTTTTAGAAGCTAAACCATGCTCTTGAATAGCAGCAAAATCTATTTTAGTTAAATTAAATCTTTCTGCTAAGCCTTGAAGTACGTCTAAGTTTACACCAACATATTCTGTACGGTTAATTGGTTTGAAACCAACCTTAGGCACACGACGTTGTAATGGCATTTGACCACCTTCAAAACCGATTTTAGTTTTGTGACCTGAACGTGAACCAGCTCCTTTATGACCACGAGTAGATGTACCACCACGACCAGAACCTTGACCACGACCAATTCTTTTAATTTTTTTAATAGACCCTTTTGCAGGTTTTAAATTACTTAAGTTCATTGTTAAACTTGTTGTGTTGCCCTTCGCTTTCACTAATCAGGGACAACGATAAATAAATAAAAATCTGTTTAAAAGAGCTAACTCTTCCAAACAGATTTTAATAATTAAATAGCTTCGATCGCTACTAAGTGATTAACTTTTCTTACCATCCCAATAATGGCAGCGTTAGCCTCAACTTCTACACTTTGGTTCATTTTAGTTAAACCTAATGCTTTCATTGTTCTTTTTTGGCGTTCGCTTCTATCGATAATGCTTTTTACTTGGGTAATTTTAATTTTAGCCATGATATTATCCGTTAAAAACTTTATTTAAATCTACACCACGGTGCTGAGCTACTGTATAAGCATCACGCATTTTAGTTAAAGCATCTACTGTTGCTTTTACCACGTTGTGTGGGTTTGATGAACCTTTTGACTTTGCTAATACGTTATGAATACCAGCACTCTCTAATACAGCACGCATTGCACCACCAGCAATTACACCGGTACCTACAGCTGCAGGTTTAATTAAAACAAAACCTCCAGAGAATTTACCGATTTGCTCATGAGGAACAGTACCATGCAAGATTGGAACTTTTACTAAGTTCTTTTTTGCATCATCAATTCCTTTAGCAATAGCTTCTGTAACCTCTTTCGCTTTACCTAAACCATAACCAACAACACCGTTTTCATCTCCAACAACCACAATGGCTGAGAAACTGAAAGTACGACCACCTTTGGTTACTTTGGCAACACGTTGTATGCTAACTAAACGATCTTTCAATTCGATTTCGCTAGTCTTAACTCTTTTTATATTGATAGTTGACATCTTATCCTATTTCTTAGATTAAAATACTAAACCAGCTTCGCGAGCACCCTCTGCTAGCGATTTAACACGACCATGGTATAAGTAACCATTTCTGTCGAAAACAACTTCTTTAACACCAGCTGCGATTGCTTTTTCAGCAACTAACTTGCCTACTGCTACCGACTGATCAGATTTGTTTCCTTTACCAGTAAAATCTTTAGATAAAGAAGATGCTGAAACTATTGTATTACCAGTTACATCGTTAATGATTTGAGCATAAATACCTTTATTGCTTCTATAAACTGATAAACGTGGACGGCTCTCAGAACCAGTAAGTCTTTTTCTGATACCTTTTTTGATACGATCTCTACGAGATAATTTTTTTCCTGCCATTTTAATTATTTTTTAGAAGCTGATTTACCTGCTTTTCTTCTTAACACTTCACCAACAAACTTGATACCTTTACCTTTATATGGCTCTGGAGCACGTAACGAACGGATTTTTGCTGCTACTTGACCTATCAATTGTTTATCAATACTCTCTAAAATAATTTTAGGAGTTTGACCTTTTTCAGATGTGGTGGTTACTTTAATCTCTGTTGGTAACTGGAATACATAGTGGTGAGAATAACCTAAAACTAGATCCAAAGTATTACCTTGGTTAGTAGCACGGTAACCCACACCTACTAATTCTTGTTCTATTTTATAACCTTCTGTAACACCAACAACCATGTTGTTAATTAAAGAACGATATAACCCGTGAAGGGCTTTATGTCTTTTTTGTTCAGTTGGACGACTAACAGTTAAAACATTATCTTCTTGTTTAACTATAATATCTGTATCTACTTGTTGAGATAACTCTCCTTTTGGACCTTTAACAGTTACTAAATTATCATTAGAAACAGTTATAGTTACGCCTGCCGGGATATTAATTGGATTTTTTCCTATTCTTGACATTGTGCTATCCTCCTTTAATTAATAAACGTGACACAATACCTCACCGCCAATGTTTAATTTGGCTGCTTCTTTATCGGTCATTACACCTTTAGAAGTAGATAAGATTGCTATACCTAAACCATTTAATACTCTTGGCATGTTTTCTACACCAGCATATTGACGTAAACCTGGTTTACTAATACGAGTTAACGTACGGATAGCCGAGATTTTAGTAATTGCATTGTACTTTAAAGCGATTTTAATTACGCCTTGAGCATTAGTGTCTTCAAACTTGTAGTTTGCGATGTAACCTTTGTCAAAAAGAACTTTTGTAATTTCTTTTTTAAGGTTTGATGCAGGGATTTCTACAATTCTGTGATTAGCTTTGATAGCATTTCTCACTCGTGTCAGATAATCTGCGATTGGATCTGTATTCATTATTATTTATTTGTGATAGTGGTATCCTTTTTGCCACTCGGCTTTGGGACCTGCTATCGGTTAAAATTCTATTTGTAGCTATATATACAATGAGCTATAAGTTGTAAGGGCTGCAAAAATACAACTTACAACTTATAACTCAAAATTTATAACTCCGTAATTACCAGCTAGCTTTTCTAACTCCTGGTATTTTACCGTCTAAAGCCATTTCGCGGAAAGTTACTCTTGAGATACCAAAAGTACGCATATATCCACGAGGACGACCTGTTAATTTACAACGGTTATGCAAACGCACTGCCGATGAATTTTTAGGTAATTTATCTAATCCTGCGAAATCACCTGCTGCTTTTAATTCAGCACGTTTATCTGCATATTTAGCAACCAATTTTTGACGCTTAACTTCGCGAGCTTTTACACCTTCTTTTGCCATTATTGCTCTGTTTTTTGATTTTTAAATGGTAATCCAAATTGTTTTAAAAGTTCCAATGCCTCAACATCAGTAGCAGCAGACGTTACAAATGTAATGTCCATACCTAAAATCTTGCTGATTTTGTCGATGTTAATCTCTGGGAAAATGATTTGCTCAGTAACACCTAAAGTGTAGTTACCTTTTCCATCAAATCCTTTATCATTGATACCTTTGAAATCACGGATACGAGGCAAAGCTACAGAAATTAATCTATCTAAGAACTCATACATGTTATTATCGCGTAAAGTTACACGTACACCTACTGGCATACCTTTACGTAATTTAAAGTTTGAGATATCTTTTTTAGATTTTGCACCTACAGCTTGTTGACCAGCAATTGTACTCATTTCTAAGATAGAGCTATCCATAACTTTTTTGTCAGTTACAGAATAACGGCCAACACCTTGGTTGATGGCAATTTTCTCTAATTTAGGAACTTGCATAATGCTTTTGTAATTGAACTTATCTTTAAGAGCAGTTACAATTTCCTCTTTATATTTGCTTTTTAATCTTGGTACGTATGCCATTATTTGATTTCCTCCCCTGATATTTTAGCAACTCTAACTAATTTTCCGTCAGCGTTTAATTTACGACCAACACGAGTAGTTTTACCAGATTTTGGATCAACTAACTGTACGTTAGAAATATGAAGAGCAGCTTCTTTTTTAATTATACCACCATTTGGTGTAGCAGCATTTGGTTTAGTATGTTTTGATACAAGGTTAATACCTTCTACAACAACTCTACTTTTGGCAACCAATACTTCTTGTACTTTACCTTGTTGGCCTTTTGAATCGCCAGCTATCACCTTAACTAAATCTCCTTTACGGATTTTTACTTTGGCTTGTGTTACTTCTTTTTTCATATTATAATACCTCCGGTGCTAATGATACAATTTTCATGAATTGTTTCTCACGCAGTTCTCTTGCAACCGGGCCAAAAATACGTGTACCACGTGGCTCATCTTGTGCATTTAACAATACTGCTGCATTGTCATCAAAACGAATATAAGAACCATCCTTACGTCTGATTTCTTTTTTGGTTCTTACTACTACTGCTTTAGAAACTGTTCCTTTTTTAATGTTACCAGATGGCAAAGCGCTTTTTACAGTAACAACAATTTTGTCACCTATAGAAGCATATCTTTTGCCAGTTCCACCAAGTACACGGATAACCAGTACTTGTTTTGCGCCGCTATTATCGGCTACGTTTAATCGTGATTCCTGTTGTACCATCTTATTTAGCTCTTTCTAAAATTTGTACTAATCTCCAGTTCTTGTTTTTACTCAGCGGACGAGTTTCTTGAATTAATACAGTATCACCGATACCACATTCGTTCTTTTCGTCGTGAGCCATAAATTTGGTAGTTTTCTTAACAAACTTACCATAGATCGGGTGTTTCACTTTACGCTCAACCGCTACAACAACAGATTTATCCATTTTGTTGCTTACCACCAACCCGGTTCTTGTTTTTCTTAATTGTCTTTCCATTTCGACTCTAAAGTTATTTAGTTTCAGTTGCAGACTGAGCATTAAGCTTAGTCAATTCAGTAGTTAATCGGGCGATGTCTTTTCTTACCTTAGTGATACGGGTAGGATTTTCTATAGCCGAAATTGTGTGTGCAAATTTTAACTTTACCAAGTTTTCTTTTTCTTCTGCAATCTTAGCTACTAGTTCTTCTTTTGAAAGCCCTATGATTTCTGAGTTCTTCATTTTATTAATTTTTATGTCTGGGTCTAGCGGTTATAACAACAAGTTATTTACAACATTGATCCCACAACTTTTTTATGCTTCTACGTAATCTCTACGTACTACAAATTTTGTTTGAATTGGTAATTTTTGAGCTGCAAGTCTTAATGCTTCTTTGGCAATTTCCATTGGAACACCTTCTGCCTCAAAAATTATACGTCCGGGTCTAACAACAGCTACCCAATATTCTGGAGCACCTTTACCTTTACCCATACGTACCTCAGCTGGTTTCTTAGTCACCGGTTTGTCCGGGAATATTCTAATCCAAACTTGACCTTCACGTTTCATGAAACGAGTTACCGCAATACGGGCTGCTTCTATCTGGCGACTTGTAATCCAAGTTGCCTCTAAAGATTTAATCCCGAAAGAACCAAATGATAATTCAGCACCACGAGTTGCTAAACCTTTCATTCTGCCTTTTTGCATCTTTCTGAACTTCGTTCTTTTTGGCTGTAACATTTTATTTTAATATTATCGTTAAACGATCTTGTTAACTATTTGCGTGGACCTCTGTTGGCACCACCACCTTTATTATCTCTTCCAGCACCAGCACCGCCTTGACCTGGACGACCACCACCTGGGCGTTTGTCGTTTCTTCTGTCTCCGCCGCCTCTGTTATCTCTACCGCCATCACGGCCACCGAAAGCACCTTGAGGTCTGTCGCCACCTTTGCCTGGAGCATTGCTCGCAGCGCCGATGTTTGGAGAAAGATCACGTTTACCGTAAACTTCGCCTTTACAGATCCAAACTTTAACACCTATTTTACCATAAGTTGTTAATGCTTCTGCTAATGCATAATCAATATCTGCACGGAATGTATGCAAAGGAATTCTTCCTTCTTTATACTGTTCGCTACGAGCCATCTCAGCACCACCTAAACGACCTGAAGTCATTATTTTGATACCTTCTGCACCCATACGCATTGTTGATGCGATAGTAGATTTCATTGCTCTACGGAATGAGATTCTAGCCTCAAGTTGTTTTGCAACACCTTCTGCAACTAATTGTGCATCAAGTTCTGGGCGTTTAATTTCAAAGATGTTAATTTGAATTTCCTTTTTAGTCAATTTCTTTAACTCTTCTTTGATTTTATCAACCTCAGCACCTGCTTTACCGATTACAATACCTGGGCGAGCTGTGTGGATAGTAACAGTGATACGTTTTAACGTACGTTCGATTACTACTTTAGCTACACCACCTTTTGCAATACGAGCTGAAAGGTATTTTCTTATTTTTTCGTCTTCAACTAATTTATCAGCATAGTTGTTGCCTCCGAACCAGTTAGAATCCCATCCTCTGATGATTCCTAATCTAGCACCTATTGGATTTGCTTTTTGTCCCATGTTTATGAATTAGTTTTAGTTTCAACGTTTTTACTATCTACTACCAAAGTAACATGGTTTGAACGCTTACGTATTCTATAACCACGACCTTGAGGAGCTGGTCTTAATCTTTTTAACTGACGACCACCGCCTACCATTATCGTTTTCACGTATAATTGGTTTTCTTCAGGGCGAGAACCTTCATTTTTCGATTCCCAATTTTTGATCGCTGATAACAAAAGTTTCTCAACTCTTATTGCTGCTTCTTTATTGGTAAATTTCAAAATGCTTAATGCTTTCTCAACACGCTCACCTCTGATTAGATCTACAACCAAACGCATTTTACGTGGTGAGGTTGGACAATTGTTTAATTTCGCTAATGCTTCCATCTCTTAATTATTTTTTCTTATCAGAGTGACCCCTAAATGTTCTGGTTGGAGCAAATTCTCCTAGTTTGTGACCAACCATGTTTTCTGTTACGTATACCGGAATAAATTTATTTCCGTTGTGTACTGCAAATGTATGACCCACAAAATCTGGTGAGATCATTGATCTGCGAGACCAAGTTTTGATCACAGACTTTTTGCCTGAATCATTCATAGAGACTACTTTCTTCTCTACGTTATGGTCAATATAAGGTCCTTTTTTTATCGAACGAGCCATTATTTCTTCCTTTTCTCTATGATGAAACGATTTGAGTATTTTTTCAGTGTACGGGTTTTGAAGCCTTTAGAGTAAACTCCGTTTCTTGAACGAGGTTGACCTCCTGAAGAGCGACCTTCACCACCACCCATCGGGTGATCTACTGGGTTCATCGCTACTGGACGAGTTCTAGGGCGACGACCTAACCAACGGCTACGTCCTGCCTTACCTAATACTTCATTAGCGTGATCTGAGTTAGAAACTGCACCAATTGTTGCTAAACAGGTAACTAAGATAGATCTTACTTCGCCTGATGGCATTTTAATAGTTGCATATTTACCATCTCTAGCTGCAAGCTGTGCATAAGCACCTGCGCTACGTGCTAATTGAGCACCTTTACCAGGATGAATTTCTAAATTGTGTACAATAGATCCCAAAGGGATATTTGCCAATTTCAAAGTGTTTCCTACTTCTGGAGTAGCTTTGTCACCCGAAAGCACTGTCTGTCCTACTTGCAATCCCTCAGGAGCAATAATGTAACGCTTCTCGCCATCTACGTAGTGCAATAATGCAATACGAGCGGTACGGTTTGGATCGTATTCAACAGTAGCTACTGTTGCAGGGATATCAAACTTATCACGTTTAAAATCGATTAAACGGTAAGATTTTTTGTGACCACCGCCCATGTAGCGCATAGTCATCTTTCCTGTATTGTTACGACCTCCCGATTTCTTAGAAGATACAACCAATGATTTTTCGGGCTTGGTTGCTGTAATCTCCGAAAAGCTTGCGCCTACCCTAAAACGGGTTCCCGGAGTGACTGGTTTAAATTTTCTTAAGCCCATAGTTATAAATTATTCAATTCTTATTAAATATTCGCGTAATAATCTATTGTTTCGCCATCTTTCAATGTTACAATAGCTTTTTTATATTTCGGGCTACGTCCCGATACAATACCACCTTTAGTATTTCTTGATTTCATTTTACCTACAACCACCATAGTGTTTAAGGCAACAATGTTCACTCCATACATTTTTTCGATGGCCGATTTAATCTGCAACTTGTTAGCTCTGTGATCTACTCTGAAAGTAAAACGGTTAGCTTTTTCAGTTAATGCAGAAGCTTTTTCGGTTAATATTGGTTTTTGTAAAATTTCCATATTACTTGGCAAATGCCTCCTCCAATGTTTTAAGCGAATCTGCAGTTAACAAAAGTTTACCAGCGTTTAATACATCATAAGTATTTAACTGATCAGCAGTAGTTACTTTTGCTTTCTGAATATTTCTGCTTGATAAATAGATATTGTTATTTTGTGCAGGTAAAACTAATAACGTTTTCTCTCCAGCTAAATTTAATGCATTAACTAAATTGATATAGTTTTTAGTTTTAATGCTATCAAACGTGAAATCTTCTAACACTACCACGCTGTTATCAATTGCTTTGTATGATAAAGCTGATTTACGTGCTAATGATTTTAATTTCTTGTTCAATTTAAAACTATAGTCTCTTGGCTGTGGACCAAAAACACGACCACCACCATTGAACAATGGTGATTTTATGCTTCCAGCACGTGCACCGCCTGTACCTTTTTGTTTATATAATTTACGGGTAGAACCTGCAATTTCGTTACGTTGTTTAGATTTATGAGTTCCTTGACGTTGGTTAGCCAAATACTGTTTTACATCTAAATAAATCGCGTGATCGCTTGGAGTAATTCCAAATACCGACTCAGGAAGTTGCACCTTGGCACCTGTCTCTTTTCCTGTTATGTTTACTACTTTAACTTCCATCTGCTTACTTATCTAAGATTACGTAAGAACCTTTAGCTCCTGGAATGGAACCACTAACTACAACTAGGTTTTGCTCAGCATAAACTTTCAATACTTGTAAGTTTTGAATTTTTACTCTGTCTCCACCAGTTCTTCCTGCCATACGCATACCTTTAAATACGCGAGCCGGATAAGATGCAGCACCCAATGAACCTGGAGCACGCAATCTGTTATGTTGACCGTGAGTTTGACCACCCACACCACCAAAACCGTGACGTTTTACAACACCTTGAAAACCTTTACCTTTTGAAGTACCAACTACATCAACAAAATCGCCTTCAGCAAAAATATCAACAGTAACTGTATCACCTAAATTAAGTGATGCTTCAAACTGCTCAAATTCTACCAATTTACGTTTCGGAGTTGTGTTTGCTTTCGCAAAGTGGCCTTTTAGAGGCTGGGTAGTGTTTTTTGCTTTGGCTTCATCGTATCCTAGTTGAACTGATACGTAACCATCTTTCTCTTCGGTCTTAACTTGTGTTACAACACAAGGTCCAGCTTCGATCACCGTACAAGGAATATTCCTTCCTTCGGCGTCAAAAATGCTGGTCATTCCTACTTTTTTTCCAATAATACCTGACATTTTCTATTTTAAATTTAACACCCATCGAAGCAGTAGGGCTTCGTTCAAGGTGGATATACATTCCCCGCTAAGGGACGGCAAAAATAGGAAAGAATTCTTAATTTTCAAATAGTTAGCTCATTATTTTTTCAAATAATTGTGATTATTTTTCTAAGTGTCAGCACAATAGCTTAAAAAACGGCTTTAATGAGCTACGTCGAGGTATAAACTGGTGATAATCACACACAATACAATTGTCCCGATAAGGACATACATATAATCTTTTTCCATTAAAAAACTGAAAATAGAAAAAACTACTCTGGCTATCGGCGTAAAGATGAGCAGTAAAACTCCAAATTGAATAATAGCAAGGCCATCGAGCGTTTTTAAACCTTTAAATATTTCGGCTACCGAAGAAAATTTTGCCTCTTCTGGTTTAAAATCTGAATAAGATATTGGTTGATGAGTATGCTTCATTAAAAAGATTATTCCACCAATTAAAACTACACCTGTAGAAACCACTACTCCTACACGTAATAATGTACCCAGTATAATCTGAACATCTTTATCTCCTAAATAATGTTTGATTTGCCTACTCATGCTCCACCTGTTAGTCCCTTGTAAATCATTTGAAGCGCTAAAAAAGTAACTACAACTGCAAATATTACTTTCAATTTATCTGTTTTAGTCCTAAGCAAAATTTTTGCGCCAATAGTTGCCCCAGTAATTACTCCAATAGTTACAGGCATTGCGATAGCTGGATCGATTTGCCCCTTATGCAAATAAACTAATGCACTTGCCGATGCTGTAACGCCAATCATGAAGTTACTAGTTGTTGTAGAGACCTTAAAAGGTATTTTCATAATGTTATCCATACCTATTACTTTTAGAGCGCCTGAGCCAATTCCTAAAAGACCAGACAATGTGCCCGCAATAAACATCATTGCAAAACCACCCACGACATGATGAACTGCATATTGTTTTACCCCATTTTCTGTTGGATAACTACCATTTAATTTAAAGTAATTGGCAAGGACACTTGTTTTCTCATTATTAGAATGATCTATTTTTTTACGGAGCATCATAAATGCAGAGAACAATAAAATGACTCCAAAAATAACAATGATATAATCTGCTTTGATATATGTAGCAATAACTACACCCACTATCGCACTTGCAGTAGTTGCTATTTCTAAAAACATCCCAATTCTTACATTTGTAATTCCTTCTTTAACATAAGCTGCTGCAGAACCTGATGATGTTGCGATTACTGAGATAATCGAAGCTCCAATTGCATAATGTATATCAACTCCTAAACCTAAAGTTAATAAGGGTATAATAATTACTCCTCCACCAAGACCTGTTAGGGAACCTAATAATCCCGCAAGGAAAGCGCCAACTAATACAATAATGGTAAAAAGTAATACCGACATGCTGGCAAATATACCCGCCTTACTTCGCTTAACCTAGAATAATTTACATTAAGTAAACTACCAAAAAGGTGTGCTTTATGGACATTAACGCATTAAAACGCTATTTTTCATCTTCATTAGTAAATCTGAACTGTCGTTTCATTGCTGTTTCATGATACGCATTAACTCTATTGGTAATCGTATCAAAATCGAAATCTGAGTTGGTACCGCAATCGAGCATACTGAAATGAAGTGAAGGCTTAAAACTTTCGAAATATTCAATCAAAATGCTTGTCCATATGATTTGGCAATCACCTTCTACTCTAGGCAAGATTTGATTGATACCATCCTGAAAAACAATTTTCCTCACATACATACTTTCTAAATTGCCCTGAGGATATAAAAGCAACAAATTTCCAGGTTTTGATAGTACCTCTCTAGCATGCGCTAAGCTTTCGTTAATAGAACGGCTTCCGGGTGCTACCGAAAATCCACCGAGATATTTGAGCCATTTACGTTTCTTCATCTGCCCCTTTAACACCATAACTTGAAATGTTTTTAATCTATCATTAGTTGCAAATACTTTTTTGGAGAGATATAGTGCCATTGCGCCATCTAGAAAGCTAAAATGATTGCACATCAACAAATACGAATGACCTTCTTTGATCTCTATTGGTTTAATGACTATTTTGTTGAATCTTGCCTCGAGAATGATACCGATTAGGCTAGTAACTAGTTTAAATAACAAATTGCTCAGAGGCCTCCCCTTTATAATCATACATTAATGGATTCTAACTTGTTCTTTGTCTATTTCTACAATGGCTACTGCCCAAGCGTATGCGCCGTCATGTGTTATCGACAAGCTAATGCTATAAGAGCTATCAAAGTGGCTATGGAGAACAACAATTGGGATACCTCCAATTTCATTTCTTTTGATTTCTATTTTTTTTAAACTTAGGGGTCGAGCATCTATTTGTTTTACTGCTTTATAAACCGCTTCTTTCGCTGCCCATGTAGCGGCAAACCTCAACATCGAATTTGAAAATGAAGTGCAATATTTGATTTCATTTCCGGTATAAATTTTTGCTTCAAATAATTTATTGAATGACAGTTCAAATTCACTAAGCAATACCAAATCATTTCCAACCGCGAATTTTCGGGTAGATGAAGGCATTTCAACAATTCCTAATTGCTCATCTGTCATGTTTAGCTGGGCTTTGAAATAGACATTGCACTATTTGCACCACCAAAACCATAATTCAAACATACAATCTGGTTAATTTCTTTTTCAACGATTTTGTTGGAAATAAGATGCTTATAATGGTTTATAGGGTAGTTTGGCCCATCCCATTCAGCTGTTCGCTGCAATGGTTCAAGTTCGGTATTGAAATTATTTGCATTCAGGCAAGGAAGTACTTTCTGCTCTTGTAGCATCATTACCGCTGTAATTAGTTCTATGGCTCCTGCAGCACCTAGCGTGTGACCAAATTGGGATTTTGGAGCAGAAATATGATAACCTTGATCTCCAAGCACATCAACCACGCTAAATAATTCGACTGGGTCGCCAGCTCTTGTAGAGGTGCCATGCACTTTCACCACGTCTGGCCTTACAGGATGTTGGTCTAACATACCCTTCCATAAACGCTTTTGTCCACTAAATGATGGAAAAAATAAATCTCCATCTCCATCAACGTTGTTGAAATAACTATCTATTACGGCCAGAATATTTGCTCCTCTAGCTTTTGCCATTTCATACTCTTCGAGTGCTACAACTCCACTCCCAAAAGAACACACGAGCCCTTTCCGATCTTTATCAAATGGACGAGAGCTTTCTTCTGGGTTAAAGCCACGACTAAGTACACCCATGGCATCGAGCCCTGCAAAGGTTTCGATAGAGTTTCCTTCAGAGCCCCCAGCTATTGCCCTATCCTGCAATCCGAATTTGATGAGCCGATAGGCATAGCCGATGTTTCCCAAACCAGTGGCACAGGCAGAACCGATAGACTCGCAAACTCCTTTATTTTTGATCAAACCTGATACATTTGCTGCCTCACGGTACACCATTACTCTTATTGCAGAGTGTGCCCCCATTAACCTTGTTTTTTGTTGCTTTTCAAATATACCTTTCCATGCGGGACGCTCCAAGGCATGCCCTCCATTGTTGGTTCCTATTACAACACCAGTTTGTTCCGATTGGATTTCACTTTCAGTCCAGCCCGCCATTTCAATAGCACCTAAAGCACCGAGCATCGATCCTATTGCACTCATATCTGATGTTGCCATATTACCAGCAGGAATGCGATTGAGTGTGTCGATATACTCTCTAGCATAACCCTCTACAACCGAACAATATGCCGTTTCGATACTTATATCTTTGGGATCAATGAAACCAGAGACTTTAGACCGAAAGCTACTTCCATACAAAAGTGTTTCATCCCATTCTCTAATGAAACTTTCACCCGCAAAAAGGCGTTGTTTAAAATCCGATAAATCTTTACAGTTTGGGAAAACACCTCCTATGCCCACAATCGCAACCTTCCTATTGGGACTTACCATGTTACACTATCTTTTTTGTTTCAATGATAAGGTTTATCAAATCTTTCATTTTCGAGCCTAAATCATCAACATCATCATCATCAAATTGTACATCAAAAACTTGTTCTGCCTTTATAACAATATTTATCCTTTCAGTTGATGGCACATTTAGATCCGCAACCAAATCAGTTTCTTCAGTAGCATTTTTAAGCTTTTCAGGATCAATTTGCCTTACGCTTCTGAAAATCTCCAACAGACCATCAAATATTTCTTGTCTCTCCATTTTATTTTAACATTTTTTCTTTTTTAATCACTTTCCCTACAATATTAGTCAATTCAGCTATTGGTAAGAAATCTTCTGGGAAATCAAAAGCTAAAAATTGCTCCGACGTATAATTTTCAAAGTAGGAATGTAGGTCGAAGCTATGCGGAACCTTATAAATTCTACCATCACAGGTCATTTGCCTAAACTTATATTGCTTAATCTGCCCTACGCAAATCATCTTTTCCCCTTCCTCCAGAAATCCCATAAAATTAACTTGGCCAATCGATAAAAATAGAGGAGTAAATTCTGCTTTGAGTACATCTAAGTTACAGTTTAGCTTTTTACTCTCTATAAAAAAGCCACACGAAGCATTAATGGCCTGGGCAAAAGCCTCGACCATATCAACTCCTCTAAAAATACCAAAATGATCATTTACATCAAATAAAGTGGGTGTGTAACTTGCAATCATTCCGAGATTGGCATCATGCCAAAGATAGGCATCAACTAGGAGCTTGGTAGGGCCATGGACAAGTATGGAAGATGGGTTAACGCCTATTAAATTATCCATATTACAAATAGTTAAGCGAGACCTCCATTGATAGGAATATCAGAACCATTGATAAAATCCGCTTCCTCTGAAAGTAAAAATGCAACCAACGCAGCTACCTCCTCAGCCTTTCCAAATTTTCTAGAGGGCGTTAATGCAAGAAATTTCTCTTTTTCAGCTGCTGGCACATGAGTTGTCATATCAGTTTCAATGTATCCAGGCGAAATGCTCAATACTCTAATTTGATGCGATTCATTTAAAACGCCTGCTTCTTTGGCCAAAGATTTCGAAAATGCAATCAGACCAGCTTTTGTAGCAGCATATATAGATTGAAATGCATTTCCTGTATGTGCAGAAATGGAGCTCATATTAATGATAGTTCCCTTTTTACTTGCTGCAAAAATTTTCATTGCAGTTTTGCTAATCATAATGGGGGCTCTGAGGTTGATGTTCAAAATACTGTCAATATCTTTTTCACTTTGGAATAGTATAGCATTGTCTTTGGTAATCCCAGCATTATTAATTATTGCTACAAGCTGATTACCGTGTTCTTTCTTTAATTGCTTACAGAATTGCGAAACTTGTGCTGGATCCGAAAAATCAGCACACAAAATCTCACTATTGGGGATAAATTTTGTAAAGCTATTTTCAGTGGTTGCATGCAAAATAAGTTGGTATTTGCCTGCTAATTTTTCTGCGATAGCTAAACCTATTCCTCTACTTGCACCAGTAATCAAAACCTTTTCTAGAGACATAAAATTGTAAGCAATTGTTTTGATAAATATAGATGTTTTAGCGGTATATACCAAAGAAACAAAAAATGAGTCAAAGTTTGCGTGTTGATGATTATGGCTACGAAGTAGAGAGCAGAATGTTGGTCTTTGACTTCCAACTTCCAACAATTTTCATTATACTTGTTCAATCAATAATCACCTTATTGTCATGAAAAGAAAGCTATTTATTACATCTATTTTAATTGCCGGGCTATTTATTCAACAAATTTCTGCTCAAACTGCACAAGTTAAAACTCAGCCCACTCCAGTAAAAGCCCAAGCCGTTCCAACAACAAAAACTTATTATCCGAAAAGAGTAGATACTGTAAAGAATACTGATTTTAGTTTAAATGGTCAGTATCAGTTTATGCTTTCGCGATCTAAATCATTATATGGCGCTAGGTTGATTAACCCAACAAGATTAAATTCGGTATGGAAAAGCGTAAATGACACCTTGCGTAAAGAGCGAGTAGAATTAAAAAATGCAAAAGCTAAAGTTATTGAACAAGAAAAAACCATTTCTAGTTTAAAAACTGAAATTAGCGGAAAAGAAAGCACATTGAACGACACCACTGCTAAAGCTGATGAAATTAACTTTTTAGGCATATCTTTTACTAAAGGAACCTATAGTATTATAGTTTGGTCTATCATTATAATATTAGCGATTGCTTTATTTATTGTGATTGCAAGGTCTGCTAAAAACATATTAGAAGCCAAACATAGAACGCAACTTTACGATGAAATTTCTACAGAATATCAAGCGTATAAAGTAAAAACTAATGAACAACAACGGAAGCTGGCACGAGAGCTTCAAGATGAACGCAATATCATTGAAGAAATGAAAAGTAGAGGAAAGAGTTAGTCTTGAGCTGGATAGTCCGAAGTCGGAAAGTCAAAATACTCTACACAAAAAAAGACCCTTAGAAAATTCTAAGGGTCTTTTTTTATTCTATAAAATCATTAAACTTTGATTTCTACTTCAACACCGCTAGGTAATTCAAGTTTCATCAATGCATCAACAGTTTTAGAATTAGAGCTATAAATATCTAAAAGACGTTTATAAGCACACAATTGAAATTGCTCACGTGCTTTTTTGTTTACGTGTGGTGAACGCAAAACAGTGAAGATTTTCTTTTCTGTTGGCAACGGAATTGGTCCGCTAACTACTGCACCCGTAGGTTTTACAGTTTTAACGATTTTCTCAGCAGATTTATCTACCAAGTTATAATCGTAAGATTTTAATTTGATTCTGATTCTTTGGCTCATGTTCTATTTTAATTATGATTACCTGTTAGAGCTATTAATAACAAGCAATCGGATTTATCTTTAAGTACATAGTAGTAAGTATTTAGTAATTAGATGTATTTGTCTAACTACTAAATACCAATATCTAAATACTAATCTTCAGATTTTACTTTACCTTTTGATTTAGCAATTACTTCGTCTTGTACGTTTTTAGGCGCTGCTTCATAATGATCAAATTCCATTGTTGAAGTTGCACGACCAGAAGTGATTGTACGTAACTGAGTTACATAACCAAACATTTCTGATAAAGGCACAGTTGCTTTAATTACTTGAGAACCAGCACGAGTGTCCATACCTAAAAGTTGACCACGACGACGGTTCATGTCACCGATAACATCACCCATGTTTTCTTCAGGAGTTAAGATTTCGATTTTCATAATTGGCTCCATCAATGTAGGTTTACATTTTGGTAATGCTTCACGGTATGCCATTCTAGCTGCTAACTCAAATGATAAAGCATCTGAATCGACCGCGTGGAATGAACCATCAATTAAACGAACTTTCATATCAGGTAGTGGATAACCAGCTAATACACCATTCGCCATTGCAGATGCAAACCCTTTTTCTACCGAAGGGATAAATTCACGAGGAATTGAACCACCTGTAATTTCGTTTACGAATTGTAAACCACCTTTTTCGTAATCAGCATCAATTGGTGAAATAACAACTTGAATATCCGCGAATTTACCACGACCACCAGATTGTTTTTTATACGTTTCACGGTGTTGAGTTGTACCAAAGATAGCTTCTTTGTAAGCTACTTGTGGTGCACCTTGATTAACCTCTACTTTAAATTCACGTTTTAAACGGTCAATTAAAATATCTAAGTGAAGCTCACCCATTCCTGAAATAACTGTTTGACCAGTTTCTTCGTCAGTTTGAACTCTAAATGTAGGATCTTCTTCTGCTAATTTAGATAAGCCCATACCTAATTTATCAACGTCTGCTTGAGTTTTAGGCTCAATTGCTAAACCAATTACTGGCTCAGGGAAGTTCATTGATTCAAGGATGATTGGGTTTTTCTCTTCACAAAGTGTATCTCCAGTTTTGATATCTTTAAAGCCTACAACCGCAGCAATATCACCAGCACCTACATTAGGAATTGGGTTTTGCTTGTTTGCATGCATTTGGAAGATACGAGAAATACGTTCTTTGTTTTCTGAACGAGCATTGTAAACGTAAGAACCAGCTTCTAAGTTACCCGAATAAACGCGGATAAAACATAAACGACCTACGAAAGGATCTGTTGCAATCTTAAATGCTAAAGCTGCAAAAGGCTCTTTTTCTGATGGTTTACGTAAAACTTCTAAACCTGTATCTGGATTAGTTCCAATTACACCTTCGCTATCCATTGGTGAAGGCAATAATTCCATCACATAATCAAGCATAGTTTGTACACCTTTATTTTTGAAAGATGAACCACAAACCATAGGTACAATTTTAGCATCTAATACAGCTGCACGTAAAGCATCTAAGATTTCACGCTCAGTAATTGAATTTGGATCTTCGAAGAATTTCTCCATTAAAGACTCATCATAATCAGCTACTGATTCTAGTAATTTCTCTCTCCACTCTGCAACCTCATCTAACATATCTTCTGGGATAGGCACTTCTGTAAAGGTCATACCTTTATCATGCTCATTCCAAACAATACCACGGTTGTTAATTAAATCAACAACACCTGTAAATGAATCTTCAGCACCGATAGGTAATTGCAAAGGAACTGCATTACTACCTAACATATCTTTAACTTGTTTAACAACTTTTAAGAAGTCAGCTCCAGAACGGTCCATTTTATTAACGAAACCGATACGTGCAACACTATAGTTGTTAGCTAAACGCCAGTTAGTTTCAGATTGAGGCTCAACACCATCAACCGCCGAAAACAAAAATACCAAACCATCTAATACACGTAACGAACGGTTTACCTCTACGGTAAAATCCACGTGTCCTGGTGTATCGATAATGTTGATATGATAATTTTGGTTTCTGTATTTCCAATTAACAGTTGTAGCAGCAGAAGTAATGGTAATACCACGCTCTTGCTCTTGTGCCATCCAATCCATTGTCGCAGCACCTTCGTGCACCTCTCCAATTTTGTGACTAACACCAGCATAATAAAGAATACGCTCAGTTGTTGTGGTTTTACCCGCATCAATGTGAGCAGCAATTCCGATATTTCTTGTAAATCTTAAATCTCTTGACATTATTTTTAAATGATTTCTGCGATTTTTAAATGACTACACCGATTATTAATATTGCAAATAACCGGTGTAGTCTTTATATCTATGTTAACTTTAGATTAAAATCTGAAGTGTGAGAACGCTTTGTTAGCCTCAGCCATTTTATGCGTATCTTCTTTTTTCTTAACTGCTGCGCCTTCACCTTTAGCTGCTGAAACGATTTCACCTGCTAATTTTTCTTTCATGGTTTTTTCACCACGTTTACGAGCGTAAGTGATTAACCATTTCATGCCTAAAGCAATTTTACGATCTGGTCTTACCTCTGTAGGTACTTGGAAGTTTGCACCACCAACTCTACGAGATTTAACCTCTACTGCTGGGCTAATATTTACTAAAGCACGTTTAAACACTTCTAATCCGTTCTCGCTAGTTTTTTTCTCAGCAATTTCTACTGCATCATAAAAAATAGAGTAAGCGATAGATTTTTTACCATCGAACATCATATTGTTTACAAATCTTGTAACCTGAACATCGTTAAACTTAGGATCAGGAAGAATAATTCTCTTTTTTGGTTTTGATTTTCTCATTTCTGTTTCCTCCTAATTATTTTTTCTTTCCTTTAGTTGGTGCTGCAGCTACTTGCCCTGGTTTAGGACGCTTAGTACCATATTTACTACGACGTTGGTTACGACCAGCTACACCTGATGTATCTAATGCACCACGAATGATGTGATAACGTACACCTGGTAAATCTTTAACACGACCACCACGAATTAACACGATCGAGTGCTCTTGTAAATTGTGACCTTCTCCAGGAATATAGGCATTCACCTCTTTTCCATTGGTTAAACGTACACGGGCAACTTTACGCATTGCTGAGTTTGGTTTTTTAGGGGTAGTAGTATATACACGTGTACATACACCTCTTCGCTGTGGACAGCTGTCCAACGCCGGAGACTTACTCTTGAACTCCAGTGCTACTCTACCTTTTCTAACTAATTGTTGAATGGTTGGCATTTCTTGCTTTTTGTTTTTACTATTTTTATTTAAAAAACTTCCCTTAATGGCCAGCCTACAACGAGGCCACATTAAGGGACTGCAAAAGTAGGAACTTAATTTGTGATAATCAAGGGCTTGTGTAATATTTTTTGAGAAAGATTGAAGATAAGCTATACGATGTAAACTAATGAGTTAGCTATTGCTTAATCGTATCCGTATTGCGAAGTATTTTATATATTTATAATATCCTCACAACAAACTATGAAAGCTACTTCAAAACAACCGAATACCAAAAGATTTTGTGAATTAACTTTAGCGTTGCTCACTTGGTTTGCTATTCTACTTCAGCTTTATTTAACCGAATCGAGTTTTTTAAACTTTCTTAGTTATTTTACTATTCTAAGCAATGTTTTAGTAGCAGTTTGCCTTACATTTTCTTCACTTTTACCCACAACTACTTTTGGCAATTACTTTTCTTCTATTAAAGTAAGATCGGCTATTGCACTTTATATTTTTATAGTTGGTTTGGTTTATAATTTTGTATTGAGAGGAATTTGGGAACCAAAAGGATGGCAATTGGTGGTAGACAATTTACTACATGTTATTGTTCCGATGCTGTATGTTTTATATTGGCTAATTTTTATACCAAAAGGTGTTTTAAAATGGAAAGATGGAATAGTTTGGGCCTATTTCCCTCTGGCTTATCTCATTTATTCTTTAATAAGAGGTTATTTTATAGGATGGTATCCTTATCCATTTTTAGATGTGAGCAAAATAGGCTACCAAAAAGTGTTTATCAATTCGGGTTTTATGGTGATTGCTTTTGTACTTGTTGGCCTTTTACTAATCGGGATAAGTAAAAGCTTTAAGAGAAAAGGCACTTTTTAATAAGCCGTTTGATATTATCGAGTTACATGATTGCACCAGCTTCATAAGATTTTTTCATCGACACTTATTAAGCAACCATCTATAAAAATGTATGTTTTGTTAAGGTCTTCTTCGAGACTTGTTCGAGAAACAGGGCTTTTTCTCGAACGAGACCTTAACAAGAGTCGAACAAGACCTTAACAAAGGTATTTACCTTTTAGTTTTAATCACTCTTCCAGTAATGAGATGAAATTCATAAATTTTATATAAACCATCATCGGTGGTTTCGATACTTTCTACCAAGCTTGTTTTACTAAAACCATCGGTTACTAAATCGCCAATTTTAATAGCTTGAAGTACTTCAATTGATGTTTCGTCATTTATTCTAATCATAGCTGAATTTTTCATCACAAAGTTAAAATCTTTATCTTCGTTTATGTCACCCAAAGAAATTTTAACAAATTGGCTTAAACATTTTAACGATGCTGATGCCAGTGCAATTGCAGAATTATATAGTGATGATGCAATTAATCATCAGGTAGCGAATGAACCCGTTGTAGGCAAAAAAGCAATTAGCGAAATGTTTGTCAAAGAATTTGCAACGGCAGAAATGGTGTGTATTCCAGAAAATATTTTTGAAGATGGTGAGTGGGCTATTTTAGAGTGGAAAGACCCTAAAGGAATGCGTGGTTGTGGTTTTTTCCACATTGTGGATGATAAAATTATATTTCAACGTGGTTATTGGGATAAATTATCTTTTCACCGATTACATGATATTCCACTTTAAAACAGCTAATACAAAGTTTAACTCATTGCGGAATTAATATCTAATTTTAAATCATGGTAACTTTAGAAACGATGCGAAAAATTGCTTTAAGTTTTCCAGAAACGAGTGAGCAACCACATTTTGATAAAACTTCTTTTCGCGTAGGCAAAAAAATATTTGCTACTTATGATGCGAAGAAAAATTTAGCTTGTTTGATGTTATCTCCAATAAATCAATCTGTTTTTTCAGCTTTCGATACTAGTATTATTTCTCCTGTACCAAATAAATGGGGTAAAAGAGGTGCAACTTTTTTCAATTTAGCTAAAATTCGGCTTGATTTATTTACTGATGCATTAACCACGGCTTATTGTAATGTGGCTCCCTATAAGCTTACTGAAAATTACAAAGCATAAAAAAACTCCCCAGCATATACATGCCAGAGAGTTTTATAAACAAAACTTAATTATTGACTATTTTTTAGTCGCAGCTTTTTTAGCTACTTTTTTTGCTTTTTTAGCTGCTTTTTTTGCAGAAGTAGTATCTGCTTTTTTCTCAACTTTAGCTACTTTAACAGTTTTTGCAGCTGGTTTAGCTGGTGCAGTTTGTGCGCTTACTGTGTTTACTGTAAATGCTGCTACTAGGGCGATCATTAGAACTTTAATTGCTTTCATTTTTTTATGATTTTGTGATTGTTATAATTAGTTAACAGTACTAAATTCCAAATACAAGATGAAGATTTAATGAACATTGGAAGTTTCTCTTCTAAAATTTTGAGGATACAAAAAAAGCCCTTTGGTAAGCGATACCAAAGGGCTTTTTAATAACAGTTATCTATTACTTATTTTTTAACTGCTGCAACTTTTTTAGCGGCATGTTTTTTATGTCCATGCTTATGTGCTTTTTTTACATGTTTAGCTGCTGGTTTTTCTGTTTTTGCAGCTGGTTTTGCAGGTGTAGTTTGTGCGCTTACTGTATTTACTGTAAATGCTGCTACTAGGGCGATCATTAAAACTTTAATTGCTTTCATTTTTTTATGATTTAGTGATTATTAAAATCGTTTAACACTACTAAATTCTATATCTAAAATGAAGATTATGTGAAGTTTACTTAACTGAAAATTGATAACTGCAAGCTGGATTATTTCATTGCCCATTTCATGCCAGCAAGCAAATGTTGCAGAAATAATGGGTCTGTATAACACTCTTTAGTATGGCCAAGTGCAGTATAAAACACCTTACCTCCATCAAACTCGTGATACCAACTAATAGGGTGATCGTTTTTCATAGTACCACCTTGATACGAAGTTTCATCTACTTTAAGTAATACCTTAACTGTTGGGTTAAAAGATTTAAAATTATACCATTCATCTTTATGTAGCCAGGTTTGAGGTAAGCCTTTTACTATTTTATTTTTAGGTTCGATGATATTCAATTTTGCGTCTTGCACTTTTGGATGACTTTCAAAAAAACCACCGACCATTTTGCCATACCATTCCCATTCATAATTACAATCGCTTGCAGCATGAATACCCACAAAACCACCACCATTGTTAATGTATTGTTTAAAAGCAGCTTTTTGTTCATCATTAAAAACATTACTTCCTGTTGGGCTTAAAAATACAAGCACCTTATATTTTTTCAGATTTTCTGGAGTAAATAAATTCACATTTGTGGTGGTATCCACATCAAATCTGTTCTCTAAGCCTAATTTTTTTAGAGCAATAATTCCATCCGCTATTGAAGCATGGTGATATCCTTTGGTTAAGGAGAAAACAAGGATAACTGGTTTCTTTGCTGCTTTTTTCTTTTCGATTTTAAAACCAAAACATAGAGTGCATAACAAAAGTAAGATTATGTTTAATCGGAATTTCATGATGATTTGCTAATTAATGAAAAGTATTAAGGTACAATTTCTCCACTTTCTTTCTAGCCCAATCCGTTTTACGTAAAAATTTTAAGCTCGATTTTAAAGATGGATCATTTTTGAAACAAGCAATCTTAACCAAATTTCCAAGCTCTTCCCATCCATAATGGAAAAATAATTGCTTTACGATAAACTCTAGCGTTAAACCGTGTAATGGATTATTTTTTTGTTCTTGTATTGCCATTGAAACAAAGATAATAGTTTATGCTGAAAGCAAAAAAGGTGTAAGGTTTAGTTGCCTAATCCTTACACCTTTTTATAGAAACTTAAATTAATTATTTCTCTTTTGTTAAAACAAAACTCTGACCTTGCGCTCCAAACGTAAGTTCATTTTTAGCTGCATTAAAATCAAAATCCAAAGCATTTGCCTCTTGAACAAATTTAGTACCACTTGCAAAAGTTAGCGGAAATACTGGACTTCCTCCAATTTTAGCAGTTAATTTACCATCAACTTTAGCGATTACAATTTTAACAGGTGCTTCTGCAGAAGAATAAGTACCTACAAACACATCTAAATTTGCTGGTGGAGTTGTTGAAATAGCCACTCCATCAGAAACCCATTTGTTATTATCAGGATTTCCATCTGGCAATACTTTTTCTGGATCTAAAGTTACTTCTGTAATTTCTTCAGTTGTAGGATAACGAACCAACCAAGTTGTATTTTTCATCCATACATCAACAGGAACTTTAACAATTTCTGTTTTACCGCTTTTCGATTTAATTTGTAAAATGATAGGCATTGGCATTTTCTCTAAGTTTTTCACTTGAATAGTATAGCCTGTCAATTTTCCTTCTATCATTACTGGTTTAACATCTCCTAAACCTTGATCCATTTTCCAGTTGTTTAAGAACCAACTTCTCCAGAACCAAGCTAAATCTTCGCCAGCTCCATTTTCCATCGAACGGAAGAAATCAAACGGAGTTGGATGTTTAAACGCCCAATTTTTAATGTATTGTCTAAAGGCATAATCAAAGCGATCTTTACCTAAAATCTGATCTCTTAAAATATTTAAGCCCCAACCTGGTTTGCTGTATAAATTCACACCAATGTTTCTTTCTGCCATTCCATCTGGCATTAACATGATGTTTTCTAAAGCTGGATTACCAATTGAAGATTTACCAATGCGGTTCATATCTGCTGGACGTTGTTTATACTCGCCATTGTTAAAGTTTTGAGAAGAGATACCGTTAATAAAAGTATTGAAACCTTCATCCATCCAACCGTATTTACGTTCATTAGAACCAACAATCATTGGGAACCAAGAGTGACCAAATTCATGATCAATTACACCCCAAGCGCCACCTTTTTTAGCAGTCCAACCGCAAAAAACAATACCAGGATATTCCATACCACCAATATTTGTAGCTACGTTAACCGCCATTGGATAAGGATATTCATACCACATTTTTGAATAATGCTCAATCGTAGATTTTACATATTCAACTCCACGACCATAACTATCTACACCATTACTTTCTACTGGATGTGCAGAAACTGCTAACCCTTTTCTTCCGCTAGGGAAATTAATGCGAGCCGCATCTAACACAAAAGCTTTTGAAGAAGCCCAAGCCGCATCACGTGCGTTTGTAATTTTAAATTTCCAAGTTAATTTATCTTTTGCAGGGCGAGATTTAGGGTCTAAAACCTCAGCTTCTGAACGAATATGAACTGTTGCATCACTTAATTTTGCAGCATTCCATCTTTTTAATTGTTCTGCTGTAAATACTTCTTGTGGATTCAACAATTCTCCCGAGCCCATTACAATATGGCTTGCTGGTGCAGTAATTGCATAGTTTATATCGCCATATTCGCAATAAAACTCACCACCACCCCAATAAGGTAACGTATTCCATCCTATCACATCATCATACACACACATACGTGGAAACCATTGCGCAATTGCAAAAATTTCTCCGTTTTTTGTTGTTAAATGACCTGTTCTATCCGATCCTTCTTTTGGAAGAATGTAAGAATAATCCATTTTAATAGTGATAATATCGCCATAAGCAGCCATTGGCTGATCTAAACGAATTTGCATACGTGTATCTTCAACAATTGAAGTGAATTTTACAGCTGCAGCTTTTTGCGAAACGCTAATGTTTTGGATTTTGTAACCACCTTCAAATTTTTCGCCTTGCGCACCATAACGACTACGTGCAGGTGTAATCATGGCACCGCGTGAAGTTTCTTTAAATGTGTTTTGATCTAATTGCAACCATAAATAGGGTAATTTATCTGGGCTATTATTTTTATATGTAAGTGTTACTGTTCCGCTAACCATGTTCTTGGTCTCATCAAGATTGGCAGTGATATTGTAATCTACTCTGTTTTGCCAGTATTTAGCACTAGGTGCGCCATTTGCCGAACGAAATTCATTTCCATTTTGCGTGTAAAATAATGGTCCGAATGCATCTGCAGGAACGTAGTTTGTTGCGGGTGGTGTTGCTGTAGTTGCTGGTTGTTGTGCAAAGCTGGTAAGGCTACACGCACTAATAACCACCGCACATAAAAAGGGTTTAGTTATAAATTTAAGCATGTTAATTGTTTTTTGTGCTAAAGGTAAAAGCTAATTGAATAAATTCAAATATATACTCAATATTGTTACTCCGTTAATTAATTACTTGTCTTAAGTTTAATTAATGGAGGAAGTTTTCTTTGATCTTGAGGTAATTTTAGCCAAGCATGGTATGCCTTTACGATATAATACGTATAGTTAAAAGGTCTTTCGGCTTTAACTTGATCAACTGTTGGATGAAATAAATCTATGAAATTCCTTATGTCTGACCCTTCAAATTTTACTGTGCTTTTGATAGTTTGCTCATTAAAATTTTTGGTAATTTCGTCTTGATATTGCTCTTGCTGCTGCAATTCTTGAATTTTCAATTGTTCTTTGCGCCATTTACCATAACCTAAATTAAGACGTAAACCTCCTTTTTCTTTGCTATAATCTAATTGGTGCGTTGGCGCTTTATTATCTGGATTACCCAAGTTGCCCAACATAGGAGAAACTTTTGTACCATTAATATCAACTGTGTTTAAATTATTTACCTGCGCTCTGAGGTATACATTTTTAGGGAAAAGATTAGTTAAGTACACAGTATCTGTCTGAAAACCGACCATCCCGAAAGAGATTAAATCGCCAATTTTTGCAGTAATAGCAAAATGACCATCTTTATCTGCCAGCACTAAAGCTTTTGTATTTAAATTTTTTATTGATGCTCCTTGTAAAGCTGTACTTCTATTATCGTTATCAAAAATATTTCCAGTTAGGGTATTATTTTGTGCCCATATTTTAATCGGAGCAATTAGTAATAGTAACAAAATTAACTTTTTAAGCATACTCAAATTTAAAGCTCTTTTGCTTGAAGCTTCGCTATTTAACAAAATTTAACAGAATGAACTGCATTAACCAACAATTGATGAACTATTTTAGTTTCTCAGTATAATTATCTTCAGTAAAACCGATGAGAATTGGATTGCCATTTTGTTCTACAATTGGTCGTTTAATGGCGCTCGTGTTTTGCATTAAATAGGTTATTGCTTTATCTGCAGAATTAATTTCTGATTGTTCTTCTTTACTTAATTTCTTAAACGTTAATCCATTTTTGTTGATTACTTTTTCCCAGCCAAACGTGTTAAACCATTCTGTTAATTGTTTGGCGGTTACTCCATCCTTTTTGAAATTATGAAATTTGAAATCAATTTGATTTGCTTTTAGCCAATCTTGTGCTTTTTTAACTGTATTGCAATTTGGGATACCGTAAAGTTTCATCTGTGTTATTGTTGTGAGTTGTATGTTGCGAGTTATGGGGTTTGATTCATAAAACCATTGCAAGTTTAAGTTATTACATTATATTTCTATAAAAATTTTGCTCACAATCCAAACCTGCAACTCATAACACGCAACACACAACCTATTGGTCACATTTTTAAAGTGGTTTATCACATTTTTATAATCGATAGATTTGTAGTTCTTAAAATTGCGCTATCAAACTAACAATTATGAAATTAAAAGATTTACAAAAGGCCGAATTCTGGATAGCGACGATACTATATGCTTTTGCTATCATCGTACTCATTTCTAATACGAGCAATAGAAATCACGATTTTGACTATTATTCTTTTCGAGAAGCAAAAGTTCCCTTTTCCTATTTTTCACATTACTTTGTACCTGGCATTTTTAGAATTTCTATTATTTATTTCACTTTCTTACTGCTCAATTTTTGTATTGTTCCTTCAATTATTCAAAAGAAAAACGAAATTCTTAATTATAGCTTAATCTTAATTTCAATTTTATTTATTGGACTAGTTAGTGGCGTGTGTAACACGTATTCCGAAGCTTATGAGCTAGTCCGATATGACACTTTGCAACAAGCTTATAATCGTATTTTCTTTAGCAGTTTTAGTTATGCTATTTGGCTAATCATCTTAATATCAGCCTATTCTTGCGGCAAAGCGTTTATCATTTATATGATTGAAAACAAGGATAAGAATACGCAAAGTCAAAATCAAATGAGGTTAGATATTGGCGTTGGATTAGCATTTTGGTTTGTTGGAATGTTATTATGGTTAACAACAAGATCACCATTTGAAATCATTATTATATGGACATTGGTTATTTTTTCCACCATTGGCATTATCATTTATTCCATCTATTATTTGCTTCCTTTAATTTATGCTCAAGGCAAAAAATTCAAGCCCTATTTTTGGCAAGTATTTTTCATCAGCCTTCTTTTGGCAGTGCCGATGAGCTTTATTTCGATGTTCTTTTTTTATCCAAGACCTGAAGGCGTTTTAGTTGTGTTTTTATTTCATTTACCCACCCAATTATTTATTAGCGCACCATTGGCTTGGTATTTATATAAAAGACGATTAACAAATACAAATGAGCTTACTACTTTAAGAACCGAATTAGGAAAATCTGATGCTTCTTTAAGTTTCTTACAATCGCAAATTAACCCACACTTTTTATTCAATGCACTAAATACTTTGTATGGTACAGCTTTACAAGAAAATGCAGAACGAACTGGCGAGGGAATACAAAAATTAGGAGATATGATGCGCTTTATGTTGCATGAAAACGTACAGGATAAAATTTCCCTAACGAGAGATGTAGATTATTTAGAAAACTATATTTCACTCCAAAAACTAAGAACATCAAGATCTGCTGATATTGTAATCGAAACTCAAATTGATGAACAATTAAATAATTTACAAATAGCGCCGATGTTGTTAATCCCTTTTGTAGAAAACGCGTTTAAACATGGTATTAGTTTGCAGCAGCCATCGCATATCAAAGTAACTCTACAAACTAAAGAAAACACGTTGTATTTCGATGTACACAACAGCATTCATATTAAACCAGATAACGATCCTGAAAAATTAAAAAGCGGAATTGGTTTAGTAAATGTAAAACAACGTTTGGCTTTATTATACCCTGGAAAGCACGAGTTAATTATCCGTGAAAGCGCTAAAGAGTTTTTTATTCATTTAACTATTCAGTTGTAGTTTTTTACATCTGTCACACTGAGCGTAGTCGAAGTGAGGTTAAATAAAAAGTCCTTCGACTACGCTCAGGATGACACTCTTTTAATTATATTCACAACTATTATAACACAATGTCACGCTGAGCGTAGTCGAAGCGCTAGTTAACAGGTAAATGAAATTATATTCAGTTTATATTTTAAAATGTAGTGATGGCTCCTATTACACTGGAATTACGAATGATATAGACAGGAGATTATTTGAGCATCAAAATGGAGAAAATATAACCTGTTATACATATAAAATAAGACCTTTATCTTTGGTGTTCTGTGAGAATTTTCCAGACGTAAATCAAGCAATAGATTTTGAGAAACAAGTTAAAGGTTGGTCGAGAAAAAAGAAAGAAGCAATTATTAATGATAATTGGGAGAAACTAAAAGAATTATCTATTTGTAAAAATGATACAACCCATACTAATTATACTAAACCTTAGGCTTCGACTACGCTCAGCCTAACAACCTAACTGTAAATGATTGCAATTGCAATAGATGATGAACCAATAGCTTTAGATATAGTTGCGGCACATGCTAGCAAAGTGCCTTTTATTGAATTAAACGCTCGTTTTACCAACGCTTTTGAGGCGATTACGTATTTGCAACAAAACAAAGTTGATTTGATTTTTTTGGATATTAAAATGCCTGATATCAGCGGAATTGATTTCTTAAAAACGTTGAGTAAACCGCCAATGGTAATTTTTACCACAGCGTATAGCGAACATGCGGTACAAAGTTTTGAACTTGATGCTGTTGATTATTTGTTAAAACCTTTTTCATTATCCAGGTTTTTAAAGGCCTGCAACAAAGCAAAAGAACTTTTCGATTTACGCAATCAAACACCAGAAAGCAAAGCTGATTTTATTTTTATAAAAGATGGTTATGAGCAGATAAAAGTACTTTTATCTGATATTTTATACATCGAAGCCTCTGGAAATTATACACAAATTCATTTATCCAACGGAAAATTATTAAGTTCTAGAATTACTATAAATGAATTGACTGACCTTTTACCAAATAAACAATTTATTCGTACGCATAGAGCCTTTATTATTGCAAAAGATAAAATTAACAAGTATGATCGCTCGCAAGTTTGGATAGGCGAACAAATTATCCCTATAGGTGCAACATACAGTGATTGTTTACGAATTTTATAAATCTTACCCTTTACTTCAATTAATCTCTTATTATCGTTAATATTGTAGTTATAACATCTAATTCATCCCTATTTAAATTGTTGTAAACTAAATATTAATCTACTCCAATGTTTAAACTTTCATTTAAGCAACAAGTTCTTACCGGATTTACTGTATCTCTCCTTTTTGTAGTTATTTCTGCATTGGTTTCTTATTTAAGTATCAATTCATTAAGAGAAAATACAAATTGGCAAGCCCATACCTATGAAGTAATTGACCTTTCTAAAAAAATAGAGCTCCATATTTTACATACTGAAACAGGAATGAGGGGGTATGTAATTACTCAAAACCGCGATTACCTTGATCCATATCATGAACATTTAGATCAAATTCTTCCAGCAATTGCTGATTTAAAAAAACTGGTAAATGATAACCCGAAACAGGTTGATAATGTAGATTCGATGGAGTTTTATGCTCGACAGAAAATACAAGATATGCAAGCAATTTTGCAAATTAATGACTCTAAAGGACAAAATGAAGCTGTTGCAAAAGTTTTATCTAACACTGGAAAGATTTCTAAGGATAATATCATTCGTATCAATAAACAAATTGAGGCCATGGAATTGGGCTTGTTGAAGGAACGAAAATTAGCCACACAAATAAGTAGCGAAAGAACAACTCTAATCATCCTGATTAGCTCGTTAGTTATTTTTGGTTTAATTCTTTTCCTATTGTCTTATATCCGCAAAACTTTCGACCAACAAAAGGAAACTGAGGTTCAAATTAGAGAAAACAACACACAATTAGAACTGCTTTCTACAGAAAATAAGCAAAAAAACTGGTTGCTTTCTGGAGTAGGTCTGGTAAATGAGGCCATGCGTGGAGAGCAAGAAATTGATGAGCTAGCCACAAACCTAATTTCGAGCATTTGTAATTACCTTAACACACCCATTGGCGCTATTTTTCTAATCGATAAAAAGAAAAATTTCCAATTAACAGGCACTTATGCTTACGTGGCAAAAGGCGCTAAAAAATCTTATGCTTTTGGAGAAGGATTTATTGGGCAAACCGCTTTAGAAAAGAAGTCGAAATTAATTAGTGAAGTACCAACTGATTATCTTAAAATTGATTCAGCTTTAGGTTCTACATCTCCAAATTTCATTCATTTTAGTCCAATTTTATTTCAAAATGAGACCATTGGAGTTATAGAATTAGGTTTAACTAGCAAACCAGATCACAATTTAAATTTATTTTTAGATAGCATTGCTGAAAATGTAGGTATTGCAATTAATAGTGCTTTTTCAAGAGTGATTTTAAGAGATCTTTTTGAGCAAACACAACAACAAGCGGAAGAACTCGAAGCCCAACAAGAAGAACTGCGAACCACAAATGAAGAGTTGCAAGTATCTGAAGAAGAGTTAAGAGTACAGCAAGAAGAACTGCGACAAACCAATATCGAATTGGAAGAAAAGGCTGTATTATTAGAAGAGAAAAATGCTTCTATTAATCAGGCAAGAGAGGCAATGAGCTTAAAAGCCACAGAATTAGAAATGTCTAGCAAGTACAAATCTGAATTCTTAGCAAACATGAGCCATGAATTGCGCACTCCTCTAAACAGTATTCTGATATTGGCCAAAATATTAAAAGAGAATAAGCCAGATAATTTGAATGATGACCAGGTAAAATATGCTGGCGTTATTCATAATGCTGGCACCGATTTATTGAATTTAATTAATGATATCTTAGACTTATCTAAAATTGAAGCTGGTAAAATAGATTTAACTGTAGAAAATGTACGACCGAAAGAAATTAAGTCAAACATGGAATCCTTATTTAATGAGGTAGCTACAACTAAAAAAGTTAATTTTCATGTTAATCTAGATTCAAATCTTCCAAGTAGTTTTACGAGCGATCAAAGTCGTTTAGAGCAAATTGTTAAGAATTTACTTTCTAATGCATTTAAGTTTACATCAGCAAACGGCTCAGTAACTTTAACCATAAGCAAAGCTGACGAACACACTCATTTTTATGCTGAACAATTAAAAACCAATAAAACTTCAGTTATCGCTATTGATGTCAAGGATACAGGAATTGGAATTTCAGCCGATAAACAGAAAGTTATTTTCGAAGCCTTTCAACAAGAAGATGGTTCAACAAGCAGAAAATATGGTGGAACTGGTTTAGGTTTATCTATTAGTAAACAATTGGCACAAATTTTAGGTGGGGAAATTCAATTAAAAAGTGAAATAGGGACTGGGAGTAGCTTTACACTATATATTCCTCAAAATTTAAGCACAACTCAAACCAATGAAGGGTCATCCAGCGTAGCTGAACCTGCAACAAAGGACGTTGTTGAGTCTATTACTTTTACTCAGCCAATTAAATTGGAAACCGATAATCGCACCATTTTAATTATTGAAGACGACCTTAATTTCGCAGATATTTTAAAGGATTATGCACTAGAAAAAGGTTTTAAACCTTTGCTTGCGCATAGCGGCGATAGTGGACTAGAAATGGCGATTAGTCAACTTCCAGATGCTATCATTTTAGATATTATGCTTCCAGTAATGGATGGATGGACCGTTTTGAAAAAACTTAAAGCCAACCCTATCACCAAGCACATTCCTGTTCACATCATGTCGGCCAGAGATGAAAAACTGAGTAAGGCAAAACAAGAAGGTGCTATTGGATTTTTAAAGAAACCAATTAATGAGGAAGGGTTAGCGGCTGCGTTTGATTCATTCTCTCACATTCAGATCTCACATCAATTTAATAAAATATTGCTCATTGAAGATCAAGAATTACATAGCCAGTTATTAACTCAACAACTGTTGGAAAGGGGTGCTGAAGTTACCCAAGTTTATTCTGGCGAAGAAGCATTAAACGCATTAAAAGATCAACAATTTAATTGCATTATTTTAGACTTAAACCTGCCAGATATTTCGGGTTTCGATCTTTTAGATGATATTAAAGCAAATCCAGATTTACTGCATATTCCGGTAATCATTAATACAGCCATGGAACTCGGAAATGAGCAAATGGAAAGAATCATGCGGCATTCTGAAGCGATGATTTTAAAAACTGGCAAATCTAATGATAGATTGATGGACGAAGTAAGTTTGTTTATGAATAAGCTAAATACAGAATCGAAAAAACCAGATAGTAAACCCAAAGCAAATTTATCGACCATTGAAAAAACATTAAAAGACAAAACCATTTTAGTGGCCGATGATGATATGCGAAATATTTTTGCCTTATCTACCGCGTTGCAGGCTTATGATATGAAAATTGTAATTGCAAATAACGGTCGCGAAGCTATCGAAAGATTAGAGGAAAATTCTGGTATAGATTTAGTGCTCATGGATATTATGATGCCTGAAATGGATGGATATGAAGCCATGACAGCGATTAGAAAAAAGAAACAGTTTGCAAAGTTACCTATCATCGCTTTAACAGCTAAAGCCATGAAAAATGATAGAGAAAAGTGCATTGAAGCAGGTGCAAATGATTATATTTCTAAACCTGTTGATGTGGATAGACTACTTTCTATGATGAGGGTTTGGTTAAGCAATTAAAATGAGTAAGCATCTTGAGCATGTATCAACCCTTACAAATGAGGAATTAAATGATTTAATTTTACTCATTAGGAAAATACATGATTTTGATTTTAGCGGATATTCTCAAGCTTCTTTTAAGCGACAGGTAATCAAGCTAATGATTCTTGAAAAACTTAGCTATTTTGATTTAAGAGCTTTGCTCATTAACGACTCCAATTACATTGAACATTTTTTAATTAAGGTTACTGTAAACGTTACCGAAATGTTCAGAGATCCTCAGTTTTATAATTCAATTAAACAACATATCATCCCTTATTTAGACTCCTATCAACGTATAAAAGTTTGGAGTGCAGGCTGTTCAAGTGGCGAAGAAGTGTATTCATTAGCAATCCTTTTTTTTGATGAGAAACTTTATCAGCGGAGTTTTTTCTATGGGACGGATGTTAATAGCGAAGTATTAAACACTGCCAAAAATGCAATATATAGTTTAAAACAAATGAGACAATATTCAGAAAACTACATAGAAACTGGTGCAATAACTTCTCTTGAAAAGTACTACACCGCTAAGTATGATGCTGCCGTGATTAGACATTCTTTAAAAAAGAACACCTTATTTTCTGTACATAATTTAATAACGGATGGCGTTTTTAACGAATTTCAGGTGATATCATGTCGTAATGTATTGATCTATTTTACGAAAGAATTGCAAAGTAAAGTAATTGAACTTTTTTATGATAGTTTAACTAATTTCGGTTTTTTATGCTTGGGCTCCAAAGAAAGCATACGGGACTTAACGCTATTAGCCAAATTTAAAATTATTGATAAAAAAAACAACATTTATCAAAAGATACCATTAACTAGCTCTCACTAAAATCAAAAAAGGATATGGAAAATATTAACATTTTAATTGTTGATGATAAAATTGAAAATTTGGTTGCTCTCGAAGCCTTAATCGATAGAAAAGATGTAAATATCATAAGTACTACCCTCCCTAACGAGGCTTTACGCATTTCATGGGAAAAAGATATAGCCATTGCCTTAGTTGATGTACAGATGCCAGAAATGGATGGTTTTGAGCTTGTTGAAATCCTAAAAAGCAATCCTAGAACGAAAGATATTTTAGTGATTTTTGTTACAGCAATTTCCGTTGAAACAAAATATGCGGTAAGAGGCCTTGCTGTTGGCGCAGTTGATTATTTATACAAACCATTAAATCCTTATATCACTTCTGCAAAAGTTGATTCATTTATCCAAATCGTCCGAAATCAAAGAGAAATCAAGGCAAAAAATAGTCAGTTAGAGGCTTATCAGAAAAAACTAATTAAAGCCAAAGAAGAAGCCGAACAAGGAAGACGAATTAAAGAAAACTTTTTGGCTAACATGAGCCATGAAATTCGCACGCCAATAAATGGAATAATAGGACTTTCGAATGTGTTATTGGAAACCCAGTTAACGGAATCGCAAAAACACATGATAGAATTGATGAAAATATCGTCTGATTCTTTACTAAGAATTATTAATGACGTTTTGGATCTTTCTAAAATGGAAGCTGGTAAATTTAAAATTATTAGAACCGAAACAAATCTGGCACAACTTGGCGATAATGCTATAAATCTATTAAGTATTGGTGCAAAAGACAAGAAAATTGAGCTTAAATTAATACTAGATCCTCAATTACCACAAAAGGTAATGGCTGATTCTTTACGTCTCAATCAAATTTTAATAAACTTAATGGGTAATGCTATCAAGTTTACACAGCAAGGCTCTGTTACCCTAAAAATTGATGTAATTGATAAAAAAGGGAACAATATGCAAATCAAATTCTCTATTATAGATACTGGAATTGGTATAGCTAAAGAGAATATTAATAAAGTATTTGAAATGTTTGAGCAGGGCGATGATCAAACTACATTAAAATTTGGCGGTACTGGACTTGGTTTATCTATCGTGAAAAATCTTGCTAAATTAAAAGGTGGTCATTTAAGTGTTGAAAGCGAAATAAATAAAGGCAGTACTTTCTCATTCGCCAACTGGTATGAAGTTGTTAAAACTGTTAATCCAAGAGAAAGTGTTCCATTAAAACCTAACTATTTTGCTCCTTTACCGCATGTTAAGATTTTAGTTGCTGAAGACAACGTGATCAATAAATTCCTTATCGAAAAACTCTTAAAAGATTGGTCTATTAATTTTGATGTGGTTGAAAATGGAAAAGATGCACTTGTTAAACTTGCTGAAAACCAATACGACCTTATCTTAATGGATAACTATATGCCTATAATGAGCGGATTACAAGCCATTACATTAATTAGACAAGGTGAAGTTCCAGGCAAAGAGAATATTCCAATTGTTGTTTTTTCTGCAGCTACAATGGAAAGCGATAAGGTAATTGCAATGGAAGCTGGTGCGAATGGTATTTTAAGTAAATCTTTTGATTCGCAATTGCTTTACAACACCATTACCAGTTATATTAAAAAATAGTTATTTATTAAAAAGTGTCATGGTTTGGGCAGGGCCGATGGTTACAAAACTTTTTATCATGGTTACACCCCTGTTGATTAAAGTTGGTAATTCTTTTTGTTCATCTTTATCAAAAGCACCTAATACATAATCAGCCTGTTGACCTTTTCTAAAATTATCACTAATTCCAAAACGTAAACGAGCATAATTTTGTCCGCCACAAACTTCTTCAATACTTTTTAAACCATTATGTCCGGCACTGCTGCCTTGTAGTTTCATGCGTAATTTGCCTAAAGGTAGCGCCAAATCATCAACCAAAACTAGTACATTTTCTGGAGCGATTTTTAAATCTTTCATCCAATAGTTAACCGCCTTACCACTTAAATTCATAAATGTTGTCGGCTTTATAACATGCAATTTTTTGCCCTTAAAACTTACTTCAGCATAATAAGCCAATCGTAAAAGTTCAAAACTTCCGTTTAAATCTTTTACCAATTCATCGGCAATATTAAAACCAATATTATGTCGGGTGTTAGCATATTCTGGACCAATATTTCCTAAGCCAACAATGAGGTATTTCATTTTGTAAAGATAGAAAAAAGTCCGAAGTCGGGAAGTTGGAAAAGACCGAAAGTCGGAAGACCTATTATCTTGAAAATCCTATTCATCCTAAAATCCTGATAAAAAAAGAAGCGGTACAAAATTTCTTCTGTACCGCTCCTCTATCTTGTAAATCAAGGAAATCTTAAAATCTTGCTAATTATTTACCTTTAGCTGCTTCAGTTTCTGCTTGTTTTAATGCTCTAGACATACCAACAGAAACGATTGTATCTTCCGGTGTGTTAGTTACAACGTAATCACCTTTTTGCAAATCACGAACGCGGAATAAATTTCCAACTTCCATTTTAGCAATGCTAACTTCAACTACTTGAGGCATGCTTTTTGGCAATGATTTTACACGTAATTTACGTAGTTTTTGAACTAATTTACCACCCATTTTAACACCTGGAGAAGTTCCAGTTAATTTAACAGGGATTTCCATTACAATTTCTTTCTCATCAAATAATTGAAGAAAATCTACGTGTAATAATAAATCTGTTAATGGATGAAACTGAGCTTCTTTAATAATAGCTTTAGTTTTAGTACCACCAATGTTGATTTCTAAAAAGTTAGCTTCTGGAGTGTAAATAGCCTCGTTTAAATCGGTGCTTAATACAGCAAAGTGAACTTGCTCTTTACCACCATACAATACTGCAGGAACTTTACCTTCATAGCGAAGCTCTTTAGCATCGCGTTTCCCTACGTTCTCTCTTGGAGAACCGCTAATTGCGATTGTTTTCATTTTTATTTATTTTAATTTGTATATAGTATTTAGTAGTTAGTATTTAGACCTTATGCCTTATGCCCTACACCTTCTACCTTTTATTAAACTTTAAACAGGTCACTTATCGAGCCATGCTCATTTACATTAGCAATTGCTTTTGCAAATAATTTCGCTGTGCTCAACACTTTAATTTTTGAGCTCTCTTGTTTTAGCGGAATAGTATCGGTTACGATTAATTCTTCTAACATCGAGTTTTCTATCGTTTCATACGCCTTACCAGATAAAACGGCATGCGTACAAACTGCTCTCACACTATTTGCTCCGTTTTCCATAATTAAAGCTGCTGCTTTAGCTAAGGTACCTGCGGTATCACAAATATCATCCATCAACACTACATCTAAGCCCTTTACATCTCCAATAATCGACATTGATTCGATTTCATTAGCACGTAAACGACGTTTATCACAAATCACAACCTCTGCATTAAAAAACTTTGCAAAAGTACGAGCTCTGTACGATCCGCCCATATCTGGCGAAGCAATTGTTAAATTCTTTAAGCCTAAGCTTTTAATATAAGGAACAAAAATAACCGATCCATCTAAGTGATCTACCGGAATATCAAAGAAACCTTGTATCTGTGCTGCATGCAAATCCATTGTCATAATACGATGAATACCTGCAGACTTTAATAAATTAGCAACCAACTTTGCCCCAATTGCCACACGCGGTTTATCTTTTCTATCTTGTCTTGCTAAACCATAATAAGGTACAACTGCCGTGATGTAATGTGCTGATGCTCTTTTTGCGGCATCAATCATTAACAACAGTTCCATTAAATTATCGCTTGGCTGATAAGTAGATTGAACCAAGAAAACATCACATCCTCTTATTGATTCATCAAAAGAAGGCTGAAACTCGCCATCGCTAAACCGACTTAAAGTAACATCTCCTAGTGGTTTGCCGTAAGCTTCGGCAATTTTTTGTGCTAAATCTTTTGTACCGCTTCCGGCAAAAATTTTAACTGGGTTAAATTGCAATGGCATGATTTCGCGGGTATCAATGCTGGTTAAAAAAAATCGGATTGCGTTTTTATTCACAATCCGAATATGTTTTGTTGCCCGACCAGGATTCGAACCTAGACAAACGGTACCAAAAACCGTTGTACTACCTTTATACTATCGGGCAATCATTTCCCAAATCGTTGTTCTGAAATGGAATGCAAATTTACGCTTATTTTTTATAGCTGCAAGCCCCAAATCAAAAAATTTTCAAATAATTGTAAAAGCTTATTTGTTACATTAAAAAAGGGTTAATTTTTGTTAAAAGACCTTAACTATTTGTATTTATATCAATCTATTTCTTTATTTTCGGCTGCATTTTTATGTATCAAAGCATTTATTTTTATCCATTTATACAATGAACTATTCAAAAATAAACAACATAGTCGGCTGGATTTGTTTCTTTATAGCGACTTTAACCTACATTTTAACCTTAGAACCATCTGTTAGTTTTTGGGATTGTGGAGAGTTTATCGCTTCGGCATTAAAAATGCAAGTTGTGCATCAACCTGGTGCACCATTATTCTTAATGATCCAGCGTTTCTTTTCTATTTTCGCCATGGGCGATGTAACTAAAGTTGCTTATTTTATGAATATCGGTTCGGCAATTGCCAGTGGAGCCACTATTTTATTCTTGTTTTGGACGATTACTGCACTTGCTAAAAAAGTTCTGATAAAAGCGAATGAAGAAATTAGCACTGGAAATTTAATTAGCATAATGGGTGCTGGAGCAGTTGGCGCTTTAGCTTATACTTTTTCTGATAGTTTTTGGTTCTCAGCAGTAGAATCAGAGGTTTATGCACTTTCATCGTTATTTACAGCTATTGTTTTTTGGGCTATTTTAAAATGGGAAGCTATTGCTGATGAGCCAAGAGCAGATAAGTGGTTACTTTTTATCGCCTACATTATGGGGCTTTCTATTGGTATTCACTTACTAAATTTACTAACTATACCAGCTATTGCTTTTGTTTATTATTTCAAAAAAACAGCGAAACCAACTACTGCAGGCATTCTTAAAACCTTCGGAATTGGCGTAGTCATTTTAGCGGTAATACAATATGGTATTATTCAATATTTGGTTTCAGCTGGTGCTTACTTCGATCTTTTCTTTGTAAACTCCTTAGGTTTAGGTTTTGGCACTGGTGTACTTTTCTTTGCTCTTTTATTAATTGGCGGTTTAGTTTGGGGTATTCGTCACTCAATTAAACATCAGAAAAAGATTTTAAACTTAGCTTTATTATCAACTGTATTGGTGATTTTTGGCTATGCTTCTTTTGCAATGATTGTAATTAGAGCGCAGGCTAAACCTAATTTAAATAATAGCGATCCAGATAATGCATTCTCATTTTTAAGTTATTTAAACCGCGAACAATATGGAGATAGACCATTACTAGTTGGACCGAATTATAATTCAATTCCTAAATATAATGAAGATGGTAGTAATCCTATAAATGTTCCCGGCGGGAAAACTTATAGAAAAGGTGCAACAAAATATGAAGTTGCTGGTATAAAATCTGATCATATTTATGGTGAAAATGAAAATTTCCCAGATAGTATTAAACGTTTACAGCACGAAGTTTTGTTCCCGAGAATGTATGATAGTGATGAAAGATATGTGAAATATTATAAAGATATGATGGGTTTTGATGACACGCACTTCCCTACTTTTTTTGATAACGTTGGATTTTTTGCTCGCTACCAAGTTGGGCTAATGTATATGCGTTATTTCATGTGGAATTTTGTTGGTCGTCAAAATGAAGTTCAAGGACAGGGAAGTTTATATGAGGGCAGATCATTAAGTGGAATTAAACCTATCGACGCCTTAAATTTGGGAGATCAAACTAATTTGCCACCATCTATTACTGAAAGTACTTCTTATAATCGCTTTTTCTTTTTACCGCTAATTTTAGGCTTATTAGGTGCTATTTGGCATTTTACTCGCAAACCAGAAGATGGTGGTATTATAGGGTTGTTATTTTTCTGTACCGGTTTGGCTATTGTTTTATATCTCAACCAAAAACCGTTAGAACCTAGAGAAAGAGATTATGCGTACGTAGGTTCATTTTATGCCTTTGCCATTTGGATAGGGCTCGGGGTTTTGGCCATAAAGGAATGGGTATTTAAAAAACTGAGCGCAAAAAATGCAGCTATCGGTGCTACTGTAATCGCTTTGCTTTGTGCTCCAGTGATAATGGCTAGTCAAGGTTGGGATGACCATAATCGTTCTACAAAAATGGTAGCACATGATATTGCTGTAAGTTATATGGAATCTTGTGCACCAAATGCTATTCTTTTCACCTATGGTGATAATGATACGTACCCCTTATGGTATATTCAGGAGGTTGAAGGTGTTAGACCAGATATTCGTTTAGTGAATTTAAGTTTGTTTGATACGGATTGGTATATCAACGGAATGAGAAGGAAAGTGCATGAATCAGAGCCGTTACCTATTACGATGAAACCATCGCAGTATGTTGCTGGTGAAAGAGATGTAATGTATATTAAGGACCTTCAAATTCAAGGTTCTGTAGAATTGAAACAAATTGTTGATCTTCTATTATCCGATAATGCAGACGATAAAGTCGCTTTGATAGATGGTACTAAAACGAATTTTCTGCCGACTAAGAATTTAAAGTTAACTGTTAATCCACAAGATGTGATTAGTACGGGTACTTTACCAGCATCAGAATTGAGCAGAATTACACCTGCGATGGAATGGAAATTTAACAAGGGCTATGTAACGAAAGGTACATTGGCTATGTTTGATATTTTAGCACACAACAACTGGAAAAGACCTGTTTATTTCTGTAGTACTGTTCCTTCTGAGCAATTTAATGGTTTAGATAACTATTTATATAATGAAGGTTTGGCTTTACGTTTATTGCCTTTAAAACAGGATAGTATTGCTAATACTGGAGAGCAACCTATTAATTTAGAACCGATGTATACACACATCATGAATAAATTTAAGTGGGGGAATGTTAAAAATGCATCTTATTTAGATGAACAATCAGCTGATGATGTTTCTATTTTTAATAATATGTTTAACAGCTTAATTACTGGATTAATAAAACAAGGTAGACTTGATGATGCGAAGAAAGTAGTTCGTAAATATGATGAGGTAATGCCTACAAAAATTTATAGCATTCGTACAATGATGGGTGTACCAACTATGGCGCAGAACTTATACATATTGGGTGAAACTGAAAAGGCAAACAATTTGCTTAAAAAATCTGCGGAGTATATTAAAAAAGAGATGATTTATTTATCGGATGTTTCGAAAAGCAAAAACCAATTGATTGGTGGTCAGAATATACAAATTGGATTGATGTATGGTTTAGAACCTATGGTTAAAGTAGCTGCACAATACAAACAAACCAAACTTGCAGATGAATTGAATAAACAATACAATGATTTGTATAATGGGTTTAGTCAATTTTTTGGTTCTGCACCGCAGCAATAATTGATTATCAATGACATAAAAAAGCCATCATGTTTTAAACGTGATGGCTTTTTTGTTATGATGAGATTAAAATTAGTTCTCGACTACTACACCCATTGCACAGAATTTATCAATTCTGGTTGCAATTAGTTTATCGGTATTTACTTTTTTCAACTCTTTTAAGTCTTTTACAATTTGTGCTTTAAGTGTTTGACCCATTAACTCAGGGTTTTGATGTGCACCGCCTAATGGTTCTTTTACAATACCATCAATTAATTGGTTTTTGTACATATCATCTGATGTTAGTTTTAAGCATTCTGCTGCTTTTTCTTTAAAATCCCAACTTCTCCATAAAATGGATGAGCAAGATTCTGGTGAAATAACTGAATACCATGTATGTTCTAACATGTATACTTTGTCGCCTATACCAATTCCTAAAGCTCCGCCAGATGCACCCTCTCCTACTACAAAGCATAAAATTGGCACTTTTAGCACAGACATTTCTAATAAATTACGAGCAATTGCTTCTCCTTGTCCGCGTTCTTCTGCTTCTAAACCTGGATAAGCACCCATGGTATCTATAAAAGAAATTACTGGTTTATTGAATTTTTCGGCCAATTTCATTAAGCGTAATGCTTTTCTATAGCCTTCTGGATTTGCCATACCAAAATTACGAAACTGTCGTTCTTTGGTATTTTTACCTTTTTGGTGACCGATAATCATTACGGTTTGCCCATCAATAGTTGCAAAACCTCCAATAATTGCCTTATCATCTTTTACGGTTCTATCGCCATGCATTTCGATGAAATCATCGCATATCATAGCAATATAATCTAAGGTTTGTGGTCTTTCTGCATGGCGAGACATTTGAACTTTTTGCCATCCAGTTAGGTTATTGTATAAATTTTTACTGGTTTTAGCTACTTTTTCGTCTAGCTCTGCTAGCGTTGCAGACATATCTACTTTAGTTTTATCGGCAACTTGCTTTACCTTTTCTATCTGATGCATTAAATCAGCTAGTGGTTTTTCGAAATCGAATGATGTTTTTATCTGTTCCATAAGCGGGCTGTAAAAATAAGTAATTATCCCGAAACATACTGCAATAAAATTTCGATAAAAGAATGAGGGGTAAGGGTTTTATATTATTTAGCTACAGATTAACAGATTTTTTCTAATTCAATTAACATTAAGGAATTAAGATAGGTTAAGAATTGTAGTAAAGGGCTTTAAATTATTTAGCCACAGATTATCGGATTTTTATTGAAAGAAATCTGTTAATCTATGGCTATTATTATATAATCTTATATCTAACTAAAACTTAGCTGGAACGCCTGGTTTTGGTAATGCTTTTTCTATAAATTCTCTGATGTGATCGTTTCCTGCTTTTAAATCTGGTTTACGTAGGTACATCATATGTCCGCTTTCGTAGCCTTCCCAACTCATTCTATCTTTTAATTTACCGCTTGGATCCATTTGCCACATGTTATATTTAGCGTTGAAATAATCGCAAGCGCCATCAAAATATCCAGACTGAACAAGCACATGTAAGTACGGGTTTTGAGCCATCGCTGCACGTAAATTTTCTCCAGTACGATCGCCAGTATTATCCCATGGGTAAACTGAGCCAAACATATTGTATTTTAAATCGGTTTTATAATTGAGCTCGTTGCGGATATACATATTAATGGCAGGCGTAAATGAATGCAACCAAGATGTTAATTCTGCATTGTACTCTGGTCCATCTCCTGCATCAGCTTTATCTATTCCTTTATATCTTGAATCTAATCGTCCAACGGTAAATCCTTGATCGCGTAGCAGCTCTTTCCAAAATAAATTGGTCGATACATCGAGGTTGTTCTGCATAATTACCTTTTCAGATATTCCTGAAAACCTAGCCATTTTTGCGGCGATTTTCTGCTTTTCTGCTTGTGGTAAAAAACCACCTTTTGTTATTGCAGGAATGAGTTCATTCACCGTGAAGTTTTCAACTTCTGGCAACATATCAGTGAGTTTTTTGCTCTGTAAATCGGCTGGTAATTTTTTGTGATACCATGCTGTTGCAGCGAAATATGGTAAACGTAAAGCTGCATCTAGCACTGTTCCTCTTTCCATCCCTAATTCTGTTGGCGATACTAAAATAACACCATTTAGGTACATCCATTGATTACTTTGTAATTCTAATGCTAAGCCAGAAACTCGTGTAGTTCCGTAACTTTCTCCAATTAAAAACTTCGGCGATGCCCAACGATTATTGCGGGTTACAAATGTATTTAACCACTCGGCCAAGTACTTGATATCTGCTCTTACACCAAAAAACTTAGTGCCAGGAACATCTTTACTCGTTGCACGAGAATAACCTGTATTTACAGGGTCGATGTAAACGATATCGGCAACATCTAAAATAGACGAACTATTGTCTTTGTAGCCATAGGGCTGAATTGGATATCCTTCATCATCTATATTTAAAACAACTGGACCAGTATACGCAATGTGCATCCAAACTGATGCAGAGCCTGGGCCACCGTTAAAAGAAATAACCAAAGGTCTGTTCTCTCTGTTTTGAACATCAGAACGTTCGTAATAGGTATAAAATAAGCCTGCGATTGGTTTTCCATCTTCATCCCAAACTGGCAAAGTACCTGTTGTTGCTTTGTATGGAACAGATTTACCTCTAATGGTTACGGTATGATTTGTAATTACAGAGCTTTCTGGAACAATTGTTCTTGAGGCAATATTGGTGTTCGTTTTTGTTTCTTCTTTTGCAGGTGCAGCTGTTGTAGCAGGCGGAGTTGCTGTTCTTGGTCCATTTTGGCCTTGAGGGCGTTGTTGAGCTTGCGCAAAACTCACAATACTTAGTGCAATAAGTGTTGAGGTAAAAAATTTCTTCATCTGAGTTTTTTTGGTTGGTGATATAAATATCAAAAATTGAAATCCATATTTAGCAACGAACACGAAATTGTTACTGATGGATAGCAGAACAAAATTAAAAGCCACAGATTATCAGATTAAAATCTCTAGTAAGCTATGAATTAGCAAAACTAAAATCTGTTAATCTGTGGCAAACCATTTATTTCAAAATTGGCGCTAACACTTTCGCTTTGCCATCTATTTTTTGTGTGTAGGTTAAGCCTAAAATATTCGCAATTAGTGGATAAACATTTACGTTTTCGAATGCACTGATTTTTAAGTTCTGTTTAAACTGTGGGCCCCAAGCATAAAAAACTGCATGCATATCTTGAATTGCTGGATCGAAACCATGCTGACCAAAATCAGGTCGTATGCCATTGATATTAAATACTTTTGGCAAATGTGGGACTAATAATATATCTCCTACTCTGTTATAAATATCTGCTTTTTTATTGTAATGCCACGCTTTTGGAATTTGCTTACTTAAGTAAACATCATAGTCTTTTGCTTCGGCTTTTAATGCTTTATAAGTTGGTTTAATAAAGGTTTTATCATTTGCATATATATGTAATAATGCATTACCAGGCGTAACTTTAAAATGTGTTAAGTCTATCGCTTTAGGCATAGGAATTGTGTTCACGTTATCAATTGCTGCCATGCCATGATCTGACAAAAGAATAAAATTAACGTGCAAACCTGTTGATTTCGCGGCATCAACTAATTTTCCTACTGCATCATCCACTATTTGCACTGCTTTTCTAGTTTCTTCCGATTCTGGTTTATATCTATGCGCTGCTTGATCTACCTGAGGAAAGTATAACGCAATAAAATGCGGCCGTTTTTCTTCGGGTAATTGCAACCAATCTTTCACAACAGCTACTCGCTTATCTATTGGAATAACTTCGCTGTAATTGTATAAATAGGTTGGTTTTATGCCATCCATAGAGATTTCTGAACCTGGCCAATAAAAAATAGCGCTTAACATTTGTTGTTGTTCTGCTAAAACCCAAAGTGGTTTTCCACCATACCAAGAACTATCTGCCGCCATTGTTTTATCCGATTTCTTGTAAATAACATTTCTCGTTTTATCGTAAAAAATATTATCTACCACACCATGATGTGCAGGATACAACCCAGTTACAATACTATAATGATTTGGAAATGTTAGTGAAGGGAAAGAGGGTTTCAAATATTCGGCCTGCACTCCGCTTTCTCTTAGTTTAATTAGGTTCTTAGCGTTGTATTTATCTGCCAAATCCCATCTAAATGCATCTATAGAAATTAAAATTACATACGGTTTTTTTTGCTGTTCAATACCGTTTACTCTATTAGGAACTACTTTTTGAGTAGTATCTTGGGCGTTTGCTGTTATCCCTAAAAAAGTAAATAATACGACGGCAAATAATAACTTCTTAATGAGCATTCTTAAAATTAATTTAAAGCTTGTTTACTATAAATATGGTATTCTCCAGGAGCTAAAGTTGCGCCATACGTAGTGTTAGCTAAATTCATAGTTGCACCACCAGTTGCATCAATCCAAGCTCCAGTTGTCCCAAAATCTATGTTTGCAGTTTGATTAGTTACATCGAAATTACCTACCACAACAACCGTATTTGTGCCGTTAGTTAATTTGATATATTTTAGTCCACCACTAACACTATATGTATAAGTTGGGCTAGTAAAAATAGTATTATTCTTTTTTAGTTTGATGAATTTAGTGTAAGCATCATATAAAGCTTTCCGACGGCTATCGGTAAAATACTCCCATTTAATTGGTTTATCGCCTGTGCGACCATTAAAATCTATACTCACATCGTAGCCAAGTTCGCCAAATTGCCAAATCATTTTCGGACCAGGAACTGCAAATAAAAATGCGGCAGCCATTTCTTCCCGTTTTAAAGCTGTGGTTAAATCTTTAACAGAATATCCTGTAACCACATTACCATAGGTGATATTTTTAAAGTTCAAGCGCTCTTCATCATGGCTTTCCATGTAATCAACTAAATTCTCTGACTTGCTAAAACCGTGTTTAGTGTAAAATGCCCAAGAAAAATCAGAAGTAGGAATCCAGCCCATTGTGGCTTCATTCATGTTATAATTTAGATTATTCCATAACATCATGCCATCATCTGCTAATACTTTTTCTTCGCTGGCATCAGCAAAATGCTCTAAAATAACATAGAAATTATTTGGGTCGATACTTTTAATGTAGTTATTGTATTCTTTCCAAATTGCAATACGACTCGCATCATACGCAGCAAAACCTGCATCATTTGTAGAGTAGTTTTGTGTAAATCCTTTCGACAAATCAAATCTAAATCCATCGATTTTATAGTTTTGCATCCAAAATTTAACCACATTTTTAACAAAATATTTAGTAGCTGGGCTTTCGTGATTAAAATCATAACCTACATTATACGGATGTTTAGCATCTACATTAAACCAAGGGCTGTTTGAAGTCGGTTTATTTCCATCAAAATACAATTGCACCATTGGCGATTGACCAAAAGAATGATTTAACACCATATCCATAATTACCGCAATTCCTTTGCCGTGGCATTCATCAATAAAGTTTTGCAAAGCAGTTTTCGTACCGTAATATTTATCTGGCGCAAAATAATAAGACACGTTGTAACCCCAACTTAAATTACCTTCAAACTCTGTTACTGGCATTAATTCGATTGCATTGATACCCAAATCTTTTAAATAATCTAATTTTTGAAGTGTTGACGCGTAGCTATGTTCTGTTGTAAAATCACGAATTAACAATTCATAAACCACTAAATTGTCTTTTGCTGGCCGAGTAAAACTTCCATTTTTCCAAGTGTATACTGGCTGATTTGCCTGCATAACACTTACAATTCCAGTTGTTTTTCCTGTTGGATATGCTTTTAAATTAGGATAAGTTACGGATGAAATATAGCTATCGTTATTAGGATCAAGCACTTTTTCGCAGTAAGGATCGGCAACTTTCAAAGTTCCATCCACAAAAAACTGATAGGCATATTCTGTATTCGGATTTAAGTTATCAATTTGAACCCACCAAGTCGTATTATCTGGCGCTAATTTCATTTGATAAGCAGGTAAAGTTTGCCAATCATTAAAATCGCCTACCACATATACGGATGATTTTGAAGGTGCATATAAAGTTACAATTGCTGATACACCGCCATTTATGAACACAACCCCATCTTTAGCCGCACTTGGCAACGGATAAGTCGGCGTTGTTGGTACAGTTGGTGTTGGTGTAGGCTCCGTATTCGGGAACGTTCCCGATTTTTTACAACTAAAAAGTAAAACAGCAGTTACAAGCAGTAAGGGGTAAATCAATTTTTTCATACTTGGGGATATATTTGGACTCAAAAATACTCAATATTAGGTATTTATAGCTATAAAATTTAACTGTAATTTTCATTTCCTTAGTTATTACAAAAATAGATTCGCAAAATGAGCGTTTTGCTCAGTTTTTAGAAGGATTTAAGGTTAATAATAAAATGACGGTTTTTAAAAAGATGTATAAATTATTATTCCTTATTCTACTATCTCTTTTTGTGAATACAATAGTGTTTTCGCAAACTCCTTCAGTTGATAAATCATCGAATTATCAGTCAATATCTTTTGATCAATTGATAGCTAAGTTTAATAGTGTTCGTACTACTAAAAATAATGCAAAGGCACTCACCTATTTAGCGCAAGCAGAAGATCTTTTAGTAAATTTTAAGGACGATAATTTAACTAATGCGCAAACAGAATTGGCCACCGCATTTGCAAAAGCTGGCGATACAGAAAAAGCAAAAATTTATCAGCAAAAAGCATTAGCCGTTTCTCGTGGAAAACCTAGTGCAGTTTCTATCGCTAACCTAAAGAAGTTGGCCAAAAGTTATGTGATACTAAATGATACTTTGGGCATGCAAATCATGTTTGAAAAAGCAATTAACCTAGCGCCACAACATAATAAACGACCTATAAAAATTGCTTATGTTAATAGTCTTTTTGGGGTTGATGAAAATGTAAAAGCATCAACTTTGTTAACTGAATTATATTCAGATACGCCTTTATCTACTGCAGAACGAGCTGAAATTTTAACATTATTGCTTATCAATTCATTAAAATTAAACCAGTTACAACATTTAGATAAATATTACCAAGAGTTAGCGCAATTAAAACCAGCTCAAACCGCTACTTACTTTTTAGCAAAAGGAATGTATTTGGAACATAAAAATCAATATACAAATGCATTAAAAAATTATCATCCTTTATTTTTGGCATTTAAAGCTGGTAAAAGGGAAGTTGTTTACTTAGATGGTGTTTTACAATTGGCGCAATTAACTAGTAAACAACTTAAAAAAGATAGCGCAACTTATCTTTTCAATCTTGTGGCGAATGCTTTAAACAAACCATTAAAATCTACTGCAATTGGCATTCGTTATTTAAAATTATATCAAGTTCATCAACTTCGTTTTAATCAATCTAATGCGGTTATTGATAAAGCTTTAAACACAAAGGATTCGCTTTACCAAAATGAATTAATTGCACTAACCAAAGAGTTGGCCTACAAGTATAAAATAGAACAAGACAAACAAAAAGCAGAGCTCCTTAAAAAACAACGAGATGTAGAAGCACTTACTTATGCTAAGAATAAACAGCGTTCATTGCTCATTATTAGTTGTTTATGCTTGCTTTTAGTTGGTGGTGGGGCGATGATTTATATTTTATATCAGCGGCGCAAGCAAGGTAATTTATTGCATTTAGCAGAGTTAGCACGATTGAAACAATTGCACAAAACGAATGTGATAAGAACACTTTCCAAATCGCAAGAAGCTGAGCGTTGGCGCATTGCGGATCAATTGCATGATGAGGTTGGATCTATGATTTCGGTTGTGCGATTAAATCTTTCAGAACATCCTTTAAAAGATGAAGTTATCTCGCCAGAAAAATTGGAAACAGCGAATAGAATTTTAGCAAATGTAGCAGATACAGTTCGGGAAATGAGCCATCAATTAATGCCAGTTGCTATTCGTCAATATGGTCTGATTAATTCAATTGAGCAATTAATAAGCGATATTAACACATCAGGCAAAATTTATATCGAACATTTAATTTATGGTTTCGATGATCTTTCTAAATATCCCGAAGATTTTCAAGTTAGTTTTTATCGCATTGTGCAAGAACTTTTCCAAAATATTGTAAAACATGCTAAGGCTACGAATGCAATTTTTCAATTGGTAGAACACCCAGATTCCATCAATTTATACATTGAAGATAATGGAAAGGGGATAGATAATGATAAAAATGATCGTAATGGAAAAGGAATTGGTTTATTGTCTAATCGGATAGATTATTACGAAGGAAAAATAAGCATTGAAGGGCAACCAGGTAAAGGAACACTCATTGTAATCGATATTCCAACCCTACATATGATGCAACCTAATTAAAAACGTATGCAAAATTTAAAAATATTTATAGCAGATGATCATCAGATTTTAATAGATGGAATTATTTCCTTTTTTAATGAATTAGAGGGGTTTGAGGTAATTGGTCATGCAAATGATGGTTTGAGTTTATTACAAGAAATTGCAACAAAAACTCCAGACATTATTCTATTGGATTTAAACATGCCAAAATTAGATGGCATTGCAACATTAAAAAAGCTAAGAGGTAATTATCCAAATATTAAGATTATTATTTTATCGAATTATCATCAATCCCAACTCATTAAAGAAACAAAAGCTTTAGGTGCAGATGGTTATGTTTTAAAAAATGGTTCTAAAAGTGATTTATTAAATGCTATAGAAACTATACAAAGTGGAAAGTTTTATTTCCCAGAGGAGAAAGAAGTAGATCCAAATACGCCGCTCGTTTTTACAGATGAGTTTATGAAAAAATATCAACTTACAAAAAGAGAGGTTGAGATAATTAAACTAGTGTGTGAAGCGTTAAGTAGCAAAGAGATTGGCGATAAATTATTTATTGGCGAGCTTACTGTAACCACACATCGTAGAAATATCTTGAGCAAATTAGGACTTAAAAACACCCCCGCACTCATAAATTTTGCCAAGGAAAATGGAATCGCTTAATTTAAAAACCCACACTACATCTTTTGTTTAAGCTTTTACGTAAATACAGAGCTAAACGGCTTAAATTAAAATGGTATTTGTATGACATAACCCATTAATTAGAGTACATTAGCTAAAATTATAAAACTGTCCCTACTACACTTTACATAAAACATGACAAAGAAAGTCAAATTTACGAATACCAATAAATGCACCTTTTATGCCACCTTACGTAAACGTGTTGATGAACATTTTGAAGAACAGCAGATAAGTGTTCACGCTAATGGAGCCATGTGGTTTAAGGCATTTTTCTTTTTAGGAACTTTTATTGCATTGTATTTCTTGATTTTATTGGGTGGTTTTAGCCCATTAATCATGTTGGGCATGGCCGTTTTATTAGGTATGTTTGGCGCTTTTGTCGGTTTTAATATTTGTCATGATGCCATTCATAAGGCATTTTCTGATAAACCATTCATCAATAAATCTTTTAGCTTTTTATTCAGTTTAATTGGGGCTAGTGCATACGTTTGGAGCATTTGCCACAATATTGTACACCATACGTACACCAATATTTCGGGGCATGATGAAGATATTGATGTTGCACCAGGTTTAATCCGCTTTTGCGAAAATGAACCTGTAAATAAATTACAACGTTACCAGCATTTTTATGCTTTTGGTTTATACAGTTTAGCTATGCTATCTTGGGTTTTTAGAAAAGATTACAAAAAATTCTTCCAAACTAAAATTGGATGCCAAGTAGCAAATCATCCAAAAATTGAATATTTTAACCTTTTCTTCTTCAAATTTTTATACTATTTCTTATTTATAATTTTACCCCTACTAGTTTTAGATATTACGTGGTGGCAATATATAATTGGCTTTTTAGCTATGCAATTTGCGCAAGGATTGGTATTAGGTTTAGTTTTTCAATTGGCACATGTGGTAGAAGGAACTAGCTTCCCTCATCCTAATATTGAAGGAAATATTGAAGAAGCATGGGCTGCTCATCAAATGATGACAACTGCAAATTTTGCAGTAAATAGTAAAATAGCCGGCTTTATATGTGGCGGTTTAAACAGACAAGTGGAGCACCATCTTTTCCCAAAAATATGCCATATTCATTATCCTGCTATTGGTAAAATAGTGAAGGAAACTGCTTTAGAATTTAATCTTCCTTACATAGAAAGCCCTACTTTTTTAAGCGCTTTAGGTTCTCATTATCGCATGTTGCGAAAATTGGGCAAAGAAGCCTATATAGCTAAAGAAAAATTGGCTATTATCCCTTGTATCCTTACGCCAAAAATTAGTACGCCTTTGTAGGTAGTTAAAAACAGATTATTTTTCAGTTAAGCGAACAAAAAAATAAAATATTTGTTAATTGAGGATATTAATTCTGTAATTTACAATGAACTATTTTAGCAAAGCATGAATTTTGGTTTCATTAGCGGAGGTGGCGAATGTGGTGCATTAATCCGCTCTATTGATTGGACTAAAAATCCCCTTGGGCCTATTGAAAAATGGCCCCAAAGTTTGCGAACTACGCTTAGCATTATTCTTAATTCTAAATTCCCCATGTTTTTATTTTGGGGACCAGAATTAATCTGTTTCTATAACGATGCTTATCGCCCTAGCTTGGGTATGGATGGAAAACATCCAAACGCTATGGGGCAAACTGGAGCAGAAGCATGGCCAGAAATTTGGGAAATCATTAAACCATTAATAGATCAAGTACTATCTGGAGGTGAAGCTACTTGGAGTGAAGATCAATTAATACCAATTTATCGCAATGGCAAAATTGAAGATGTGTATTGGACGTTTAGCTATAGTCCGGCTTATGATGAAACCGAAAAACCTGCTGGAGTTTTTGTAACCTGCACAGAAAACACACAAAAAGTAAATACTTTAAAGGCTTTAAGCGAAAGTAAAGATGAGCTTGAATTTGCCATTAATGCAGCCGAATTAGGCACATGGGATTATAACCCAATCACTAATAAATTCATTAGTAACACTCGATTGAAACGATGGTTTGGTATTTCCACAGATACTGAAATAGATTTAAAAACTGCCTTGAATGCTATTGCCGAAAAAGATAGAAAAAATGTACAGGAAGCCATTTTAAATGCGCTAGATTACTCTTCTGGCGGTAATTATAAGGCAAAATATACCATCATCAATGCAAAAACCGGAAAAGAAAGGATTGTAAAAGCCAAAGGGAAAGCGCTATTTAATGAGCAGAATATTGCCTATCGCTTAAATGGCACATTGCAAGATATTACTGAAGAAGTTGCCGCTCAAAATGCCTTTAGAGAAAGCGAAGAGAATTTCCGTAATTTAATTTTACAGGCTCCTGTCGGGATGATTATTTTAAAAGGAGAAAATTTCTTTGTAGAATTAGTAAACGACACCTATCTAAAACTTGCTGGCAAAACCAGAAAAGAATTTGCTGAAAAAACATTATGGGAAGCTCTACCCGAATCTAAAACACTAGGGTTTGATTACTTGCTTAAAAAAGTAATGCAAACCGGTATTGCCCATCATGGAAATGAGCAAGTCATTACTTCAATCAGAAATGGTCAGAAAGAAACTGTTTACATCAACTTTGTTTACGAACCTTTAAAAGACGCCGACGGAAGCATTAATAGAATTATGGTAGTAGCCATTGATGTGACCGAAATTTTAGAAAGTAAACGCAAAATTCAGGATGCCGAAGAACGAGCAAGATTAGCGTCGGCTGCAGCAGGTTTGGGTACTTTTGACCTCGATTTGCGTACTGGGGAAATGACTACTTCTGAACGTTTTGATGAGATTTTTGGCTACAAGCTTCATGTACCACGCTCTAATTATGTAAGTGCTATTCATCCAGATGACCATGAATTACGCTTAAATGCGCATAGAAGAGCATTGGATATTGGACGAATTTATTATGAAGTAAGGGTTGTTTGGCAAGATAAATCGATCCATTGGATAAGGGTGCAAGGAAAAATCTATTATGATGGAGATGGCAAAGCATTGAGAATGTTGGGGACTGTAATGGATACTACGCAGCAAAGAAATGACAAAGAGGAATTACTGCAAATTAATCAACGACTAGAAATTGCATTAGAAGCTGGAAGATTGGGTTCGTATGAATTAGATCTTAAGACACGTAAAATTAGATTTTCTGATCAGTTTAATAAAAATTACGGGTTGCTCCCTAAAAAGAAGTTAAGTTATGATGAGCTACTTAATTTCGTCGAACCAAATTTTAAAGCTGATGTAATTTCGGCTATAGACACTGCGATTCTTACTGGAACTATTTATCAAGCGGAATATCAAATTCGTTGGCCAGATGGTTCTATTCATTGGATTAAAGAATCGGGCAAAGCTCAATACGATGAAAAAGGAAATCCCATCACATTTATTGGCGTTTCTTTTGATATTACAGAAACCAAGCAATTACAGCAGCAAAAAGATGATTTTATCGGCATTGCCAGCCACGAATTAAAAACGCCAGTAACCAGCATTAAAGCATACGCCCAAGTATTAGAAAGAATTTTATTAAAAAAAGGCGATATAAAGGAAGCTGAGCTGATGAAAAAGATGGATTCACAACTCAATCGCCTCACTAATTTAATTGGAGATTTACTCGATGTAACCAAAGTAAATTTAGGGAAATTACAATACAACCATACGCATTTTGATTTTAATGAGATGGTTCGTTTCGCGATAGAAGAGTTACAACGCACTACTGAAATTCATCACATTTTAGCAGATTTGCAAGAAGTAGGATTAGTTTATGCCGATAAAGAAAGGGTAAGTCAGGTGGTTACCAATTTAATGACCAATGCGATTAAATATTCTCCAGATTCTGAACAGATTGTAGTACACTCGAGTATAGAAAATAATAGCGTAGTAGTTTGTGTAGAAGATTTTGGAATAGGCATTGCCGAAAATAATTTGAATAAAGTATTTGAACAATTTTATCGTGTAAGCGGAAGTATGCAACACACATTTCCCGGTTTGGGATTGGGTCTTTATATCTCCTCAGAAATTATTAAGCGTGAAGGAGGAAAAATATGGGTGAGTAGTACTGAAGGTAAAGGATCTAAATTTTGCTTTTCCATTCCAATTCAACGCACTAATTAGTAAAGATAACTAACAATTTAGGCTCAATTTTTGTGGTTAAAAACTAACCATGAACAAACCCATAAGAATAACCGTTGCTGATGATGATCCAGGTATTTTAGATGCAGTTGGAATGATGTTAGAAATGGAAGGCTATATTGTAAACGCAACCTTAAACGGAAATACCATACTTACCTCTCAAAATGAACTACCAGATGTGTATGTTTTAGACATTTGGATGTCTGGTTCTGATGGCAGAGAGTTATGCAAAAAATTAAAAAGTGAAGAGCGCACCAAACATATTCCTGTTATTTTAATTTCTGCAAGTAACGATTTAAAATATTCGGCCGAAATAGCTGGCGCTGATGATTTTTTAGCCAAACCTTTCGAAATAGATATGCTTTTATCTAAAATAGAAAAAGCCTTGCTAAACTAAACAAGGCTTTTTCAAAATCGAATATTTACAACCTAAACTTTATCCCTCCATTCATTACAAAACCATCCAATGGCGCATAAATATCTCTAAATTGCGGATTGCTTAATGTGCCTGTGTAAATGGTATCAAAACGTGTTTGTCTGGCATCTAAAAAATTCTCAAAATTGATGTAGATAGAGAAACGATTCCAAAGTTTTTCGGCCATAAAACCTGTCATCACATAGTTTTTACCAACCGAACCATCGCTTAATAATTGTTTGCTAAAAGAATACGCTTCCAAGCCAATTTTCCATTCGTCCTCTAATTCGTACATTAAAACAGCATTAACTCGGTGTTTTGCAGTTAATGTATTTTCCATTTTCACCCCGTTTTGATGTTGATGCGCATCGGTATACGTATACCCCAAAAACAGTTTAAAATCTTTATAACCCAGTTTCAAATTCGTTTCAGTTCCCTTACTTTCTATATTTCCTGTTACGTTTACAAACTGATAATTTCCGTTAGTAAGTGGAATTAACTGCAATGGATTTTTAAGATGTGTAAAAAAGAACAAATGATTTACAGTTAATGAAACCTGCTGATTAAACAATGCTGTACGGTAATTTACATCCCAATTTGCACCATAACTTTTCTCCAATTGATTTGCAGTTGTACTAATTGGTAATACATTTCGATATTGAATGCGTTCGCTATCTTCTGTAAAAATAGTTGGTGCTTTATAGCCCAAACCTCCTCCTAAACGCGAAGTAAGTTTCGGATTTATTTTAAACAAAGTTGATATTCTTGGTAAAAAAGCAAAACCATAATCGCTCACATGATCTACTCGCATTCCAGTTTCTATATGTAACCAATCTTTGGCTTTCCATGTATTTTGCACAAAAGCACCCGCCGTTATTTGGTTATAATTTCGCAAGGCGGAAGAACTTATTGCTTGTTCTTTAAAACGATCCGTCCATAAATTTACACCTCCTATCCACTCCACTTCCTCACCATGATTTGCATAATTAGCTTCCGTAAAAGTGGAATATTGAGTGCCATTAAATTCATATCCTGGTGTATTTAGTACTCGATTAAAATAACTAACACTATTTTTCACCGTAAAATGTCCGCATTTACCTACAGCATGATCTAGTGAAAATTGAGTGCTAATTCGTTGCGTTTTATTCTGCTCAAAGTACGTATGTATCGCGTCAGCATTTCCTTCAATATAATGCATATCTCCGCCAATGCGGTCTTCAAAAGTGGTATTCACACCTAATACCACGGTAGTTTTGGCATTCGGATAGAGAAATAACTTAGGATTGAAAGTAAATCGTTCCGATTTAGGGATTGCAGATAAATCGATATTTGCAGGATCGTAAGCGGAATTATTTTGATACGCAGCAAATAAAGTTGTGCCTACTTTCTCATTACGTTTACTATAAAATCCATTCAGACTTAAGCCTAATGCATCTGTTCCATCCAAATGAAAATTCAATTCTCTTTCCTTATTTGGAGTTTTGGAAATCAAGTTAACCAAACCCGCAATAGCACCACCTCCATATAAAGTTGATGCTGATCCTTTAATTAATTCTACTTGTTTTAAATCTAATGGTGGAATTTGCAATAACCCTAAACCACTTGCAGCGCCTGCATATAAGGGAAATCCATCTTTTAAAATTTGGGTGTATCGACCATCCAAACCTTGAATACGAATGGCGGCATTGGCCGATGTTGCCGAAGTTTGCTGCGTTTGTATCCCTGTACTTTCGCTCAACATCATCCGAATATCTCCAGGTTTCATGTTTGCTTTTTCTTCCAATTCTTCTCCCGCAATAAATTCAACTCGGGTTGGAATATCCTTTATACTTCTCGAACTTCGGGTAGAAGAAATGGTAACGGTTTCCAGTTCATCTTCACTTGTTGCTAGCAAAATTTCTTGAACAGAGGTTTGAGTTAATGGAAATGTTAAGGTGATTGTTTTTTCTTCAAATCCAACAAAACTGATAGTGATTTTTTGTATTCCATTCGGAATATTTGTTAGGCTTAAAAAACCTTTTTCATCGGCTTGTGCGCCAATCGCTGTACCCTTTATTTTTGCAGTTGCGCCAAAGATTGGATTTTTTGTTTCTTGTTCTAAAACTTGGACTTTCCATGTATTTTGCCCAAAAGTTAATGTCGTTATAAATAATGCCACGAGTGACAATATGATTTTTTTCATCTTGAATGATTAGTGATGTAAAATATGGTTGTTGCATTGTTGTTATAACAATACATGTTCATCAGCATTAATATCAATGCTGTAAATTTAAAAATATGCTTCGACACTTCGTCGGGCTCAGTGCAAGCTGAGCTCAGCATGACAAATTATAAATTAAACCAATTTTGGCGGTTGCCAGATATTTTGAGTTATTTGTTCTACTGAAAACTGATAGCTCGCCATTTGGTTTTCAGCTGCAAAAGTTGTAGGTTTTATTTGAAAGGTAGCCAATTGAGTTTCAACCACACTTTGTCCACAGCAAGTACAAAGGCAAATTGGCGAACAGCTTTCTGCGCTACCGCTTGCTTTGTTATGCTCAACCTTGGCAATTGTTTTTTGTTCAAATGCCTTCACTTCTAATTCATCGCTACATGGCAAAGCCGAAAGCAATACCACAAAGATCAAATAAAAGATAGCTAGATTTTTCACCCCGCAAAAGTAGGAAAATAAAGATGAATTTAGAGTCCTACTTCAAATAAGGCTCCATAATTTTTGCCCAAATGGCATAGCCTTTGGCATTCATGTGTAGTTTATCTGCTAAGAAAATATCTGCCATTATTGTACCATCAGCATTAAACATAGCATCGTAAGTATTGATGTAAGCTGCACGTCTCATTCCTTTAATCATTTCTGCAATCTTTTGATTTGCTTCTACCATTAACGGCCAATATTTCTCTCTTGATGGACTTGGTTTGATGGAAATGTAAGCAATTGGAACTTTTGGATATTTTGCTCTAATTAAATCTATCAAGTTTTTAACTCGATCAACCACCATTTGTGCGGTAGCATTTCCAGTAAAATCATTCTCTCCACAATAAATTATCACTTGTTTTGGTTGGTAAGGATAAACAATATCACCAATGTAATTAATCACATTTGGCAAAGAAGAACCTCCAAAACCACGATTTAAAATCACGTGATCTGGAAAATAAGTTTGCGCATCTTTCCATTTAGTAAAAGTTGAACTTCCTATAAAAAGCACTGCCTTTTTTGGTGGAAACTGAATACTGTCTTGCTTTTTAAAGTTTTGTATTTCTTTATAAAATACATCTTTCTGTTGTGCCTGTGCAGCAATACATACGAAAAGGAATAAGGCGATTAGTTTTAAAGTCTTCATAAATTAATTTAATTTATAGGTTATATATTGTACGTAAGTTTCTTAATTAACTACACTAGTGGTAAAGTTGATTTTATTCAAATCTAAAATTATGTATTTCTTCTTTTACCATTTCATTGTTTTTTTAACATAAGCCGTAAGTTCATCTGCAATCTCTTTGTGTTCTTCTAAAGAAGGATGTCCACCACAGCCTTTATTAGCCTGTTTTGTAAAGAAATAAGACCCAATATTGTAATCTCCGTTGGCATTTAAGGCCTTTTTAAGAGCAGTGATATACTTTATTAATGCCATTTTCAATTCTTTATTCGCCATTGGACTACTTAGAAAAATCAGCTTTGCTTTAGGATAATAACCTCGCAATGTTTTAGCAAATTTCATATAAGCATTGCAAAATTTGGTTGAGTCTTGTACACCATCATTTTGCCCTAAACAAACAGTCACCACATCAGGTTGATATTTACTAAAATCCCATTTTATGGTATCTCTTGCCATGCTCACCTTATCAAAAACCTGTGGCATCACTATTTTTTTATCACAACAGCTATGCATTAATCCAATACCCGAAACGGAAGACAAATGCCATTGTGCATTCAAATTCCGTGCAGTAGTTGGCCCATAGGCGAGCCACGCATTATGCTGATCGTGCCATTCTCCTTTCCCGCAAACAATTACACTTTCATCGCTACCTGCACCACAGGTAATCGAATCGCCAATAAATTCCATTTTACGTTTTTGCTTTGCTGGCAGCGGCACTAATTTTTCGCATGTAAAACCTACAATTTCAATATATCCATTTTCAGCTTCTGAATTTTTACAAATGGTAACTACATGATCTCCCTTTGCTAAGTTTTGGGCTAATACTAGCGTGTTTTCTTTTCCTTTTAATTGAATTCGGTAAGCAGGCTGATCATCAACTTTTATTTCTAGATAATTCAGGATTTTACCCCAAATCATTTCATCGTTAATTTGAAGTGTACATGAAGTTCCATTAAATTTTACTTGCACATAAGCGCCAGAAGCCCAAAATTTTGGTTTTGCAGGATTTGTAAAATCTACCCTACCTGTGTATTGTATATATGGGTTATCTGCGCTGAAAAATTGCTCTTTATGATTTACCGTAAAGTTGCTACAAACTGTTAGCAATAAAATTGAAAATAATAGTTTCATACCATTAAACAAAAACTCTATGACCAGAAAGATTTTCCCTAAATTCTTTAGGCGTACAGCCCTTTTTCTTTTTAAATATTCTATTAAAGTTAGAGATGTTATTAAAGCCGCAATTATAAGCGACCTCCGCAACAGCTTCTGTGGTGTCAATTAATTTTCTTGATGCATGACCCAATCTAATTTCTATTAAACTATCAATAAAACTGATCCCTGTACGGCTTTTGAAAAATCGGCTAAATGAAACTTCAGTCATGTTTGCTATTCTTGCAACCTCAGCAAGGCTTACTTGTTTATCAAAATTGACATTAATATATTCCATCACTTTTTCTACCCGTCTGCTATTGTAAGAAAACTCAGCATTGCTAAATGTAGAATCAGAAAGCGTACGCATATTTCTGGAAGTCGAAAGATCATGTAAAATGGACATCAATTCTAACACCGAATCAAAACCATGTTTCTTATTTAGTTTTACCAATCGCGGACCAATCACTTGTGCTGTTTCCTTGGAGAATAAAATACCGCATTTCGATTTTTCAAATAGTTCTCTAATTACACGCAATTGATTTCGGCGTAGAAATTTTTCATCAAAGAGATCTTTGTGAAATTGAATGGTTACTTCATGAATTTCTTTACCACTTAGTTTATAGGTTTCCCAAACATGTGGTAAATTAGAACCAACCAAAACTAACTCGATATCTCCAATTTCTTCAATATGATCACCAACTACTCTACGTGCTCCGCTTGCGTTAGAAATAAAATTCAATTCCATTTCTTCATGATAATGCAAAGGAAAATCAAAATCTTGTTTCTTCCTTTCAAAAATGGTGAAACAATCGCTATTGGTAAGCGGGGTAATTTCTTTTATTATAGTTGAATGCACGATAAATGATTAAATAACATCAATAAATAGGATAAAATAATATCAATATTCAAATATATAACAACTACTGCTAATTCACTAATTAAAAGAGTATAAGCAAAGTTAAATAGCAGTTATTTTGAATAAAACGAATACTTCAGCCATAAAAACATTATAAATGGATAAAATAGTATTATTTTACGAAACACATTGAACACTACTTTTGATATAAACCAAATAAAACGCTTATGCTTAATAAACTATCTACTAATTTATTGGCAATACTTGTATGCCTGTTATCTATTACCACTTGTTTTGCCCAAGACAAAAAGATCTCAGGTAGAATTGCTGATGAAAATGGGACAGTACTTCCAGGTGTTTCAGTCAGTATTAAGAACACTAAAGTAGCTACGGTTACCGATGGTAATGGTAATTTCTCGTTAAACATTCCTGCTACTGCACAAACCTTAGTCATTACATTTTTAGGAATGGAAGAACAACAACTAGCTATTGGCACTAAAACTTCTTTCAACGTTGTTTTAAAATCTAAAAGCACCACCCTTTCTGATGTTGTAATTGTTGGGTATGGGACTGTTAAAAAATCAGACCTTACTGGTTCTGTATCAAGAATTGAACGAGAAGATTTAATTAAAGATGCGCCAACTAATGTTTTACAAGCCTTGCAAGGAAAAATTGCAGGTGTAAATGTAACACAGAATGATGGTGCGCCAGGTGCTGGTTTAAGTATTCGCGTAAGGGGTTCAAATTCTTTTTTAGGCGGAACGGAACCTCTTTATGTAATTGATGGCGTTCCTTTTAACAATAATAGTAGCGGGTCTACACCAATTGCTATCGGCGACGATGAAAAACAGACTTTAAATGCGATGTCTTTTTTAAACCCTGACGATATAGAGAGCATAGATATCCTTAAAGACGCATCTGCAACAGCTATTTATGGCTCTCGTGGAGCGAATGGAGTAGTATTAATTACCACCAGAAAAGGCAAAAGTGGCAAAGACAGAGTAGAAGCTAATTTTACTATTGGACAAGCAGAGGTATCTAGAAAACTAGATGTGCTTAATGCTTCCGAATATGCAGCTTTTCAGAATTTAGCGTATGCCAATTCGAACAAATATACAGGTACTGCATACGCTTTGCCTTATCCTGGTGCTCAATTGCCAGACCCATTAAACCCAGGAAACACCTATTATGCAAAAGGACCACAAGATTATGTGGGAAACAACAACAACTGGCAAGATCAAATTTTTCGTCGTGGTTTGTATCAAAATTATTCGGTTAATGTTTCTGGAGGTAGCGATGCTGGCAGCCATAGCCTTACGTTTAACTACCTAAATCAAGAAGGTACGATTTCGAACTCTGATTATAAGCGATTTAGTTTAGGTTTAAACCTAAATAGAAACATTAGCAAGACTTTTAAAGTAGGCACAAGCACTTCTATGGCTAGTACGATTAACAATGGTGTTAAAACTGGCACCGATAAATCTGATGCGGCAAGTGCTGGAGTTATCCGCTCTGCTTTAACATTTCCTGCTACATTATCAGAACCATTAGCATATGATGGTGTTGGTGACGCCTTTATTACCAACCCTTACATTTATGTAAATGATGTTTTAAATAGAGTAAAAGGGGTAAATATTTTTACTTCAAACTATTTGGAGGCTACTTTCTTAAAAGATTTCAAATTCAGACAAAACATTGGATTTAGTTATGCAGGTAGCACTAGAGATCAATATTATCCACGAAGTGTGTATGAAGGCTTTGCCGTTAAAGGTTGGGGGCTAAAATCTGACAATACATGGAATAGTGGTGTAGCAGAAAGCATTCTTACGTATAATAAAAAAATTGAAAAGCACAGTTTAAACATAGTTGGAGCTGGTACTTTTGAGCGCACCAATGGAAATAGCAAAAGAGCGGAAGCAAAAACTTTCCCAAATGATGCGTTGGAAAATGAAAATTTAGCGGCTGGAGAGGTTGTTCTTCCAATTATTACGTATCGCTATCAATCTACTTTAATTTCATTCTTAGGTCGAGCTAATTATAGCTATGACGATCGTTATTTACTAACTTTTTCTTATCGCCAAGATGGCTCAAGTAAATTTGGAAAAGACAATAAATGGGCGGGTTTTTCATCAGCTGCTGCTGCTTGGAAAATATCAAATGAAGAGTTCATGAAAAACGTTAAAACCATTAGCGATTTAAAATTACGCATTAGTTATGGTCAAACAGGTAATCAAGGAATTGGCTCTTATGCTTCATTAGCTAAATTAAGCGTATATAATTATCCATTTGGCGGTTCCGTTCAAACTGGTTTAGCAAACGATTTATATGCTGGACCCGCAAATGAGAAATTGAAATGGGAAACCACAACCTCGTATAATTTAGGTTTAGACCTAGGCATGTTTAAAAATAGGTTAAATCTACATGTGGATTTATACAAAAAGGTAACCGACGATCTTTTGCAAAATTTAATTATCCCTTCGTCTACTGGATTTCAAACCAAGTTGGTTAATTCTGGCTCAATTGAAAACAAAGGTTTAGAAGTAACTTTAAATGGTGTTGTCTTAAAAAACAAAGATTTTGAGTGGAATTCTAATTTCAACATTTCATTTAACAGAAATAAAATTTTAAGCCTAAGTCCAGATGTAACTGAACAATACGGCAGAAACATTTCTACTGGAGATGCACCATTTATTCAAACTGTTGGCAAGCCAATTGGCGCATTATATGGCTATGTAGAAGATGGTTATTACGATAATGAAGCTGAAGTTAGAAGTGATCCGGCCTATAGCGGGTTGGGTGATGCAATCATTTTAAGAACGATTGGAGAGATTAAATACAAAAATTTAGATAACGATAGAACTTCAATTGCACAAAGCGATAGAACATTTATTGGCGATGTAAATCCTGATTACACATTCGGTTTTACCAATAATTTTAAATACAAAAGATTTGATTTGAGTGTTTTCATCAATGGCGTACAAGGAAATGATATCATTAACATGAATACTAGATTTAGCGGCAATTTAGGTACCAATAAAAATATCACTCAAGAAATGTCTGATGGCGCTTGGGCACAAGGCAATGACAATACCAATGCAACAGGCCCAAAAATTATGCGTCAGTTCTTTAGAAACTTATTATTTAGCAGAAGATTTGTAGAAGATGGAAGCTTTGTGAGGATTAAAAACATCACTTTTGGGTATAACGTTCCTTTAAAATCTAAAACGATTTCTAATTTAAAAGTTTCTTTAGGCGTTAACAACCTCTATACATTTACCAATTATTCTGGTTACGATCCTGAGATTAACAGTTACGGCGATAACCCTGCTTTATTTGGTGTAGACCTAGGTGGTTATCCAAATTCGAGAACTTACAACCTTTCTTTACGTTGCAATTTTTAACCTTATTAAAAATATAATATGAAAGCGATTTCAACATATTTTATAGCATTTGTTACTGGCCTAAGTGTGCTTAGCATTAGCTCTTGCAAAAAAGCATTACAAGAAACACCCTATTCTTTTTATTCACCAGAGAATTTTTATAAAAACGAAAGTGATGCAAAAGCAGCAATTAATGGGGTATATGCCGAATTGTATACGTATGATTTATACTTACAACCGTTTTGGAACATCACCATTTTAGATGATGACCATGTATCTGGAGCCGATTGGTTTTTGGGAACAACTGGTGCTGGAAACCCGCAGGCTTATTTTGGCTGGCAAGCACCATGGATTGGATGTTATACCATTATCGCGAGAGCAAATACGGTATTAGAAAATGTCCCTTCCATCACCAATATGGATGCAGATGTAAAGAAAAGGATTTTGGGAGAAGCTTACTTTTTAAGAGGATGGGCCTATTTTCAACTGGTACAATTGTATGGCGGTGTACCTATTCGTTTAAAAGCTTTATCGGCAGAAAACCCAGAAGTAAATGTACCTCGTGCTACAGTAAAAGAAACCTATGATGTGATTATTAGTGATTTCAAATCTGCCGAAACCAATTTATTCCCATTAGGCCATCCTAAAGCTGGTGAAGCAGGAAGAGTTAATCAGGGTGTAGCCAAAGCTTTTTTAGCTAAAACCTATTTAACAATGGCTTCTGGCGCAGCAACGGGCAATGTTACAGTACGTGGCGGAACTGATAACGGCTATTATACGTACGCTAAAAATATAGTAGCAGGTCATGAAGGAATGGATTCAAAAGCACTTTACACCTTAGCGAGAGATAAAGCTGCAGAAGTAATCAGCAGTAATTTGTATGCATTAACACCAAGCTGGAAAGACTTATGGAGTATTGCGGGAAGAAACAATAAGGAACAAATGTGGGAGTTACAATCGCTTGCCGGAACAGCATTTATCAATAATTTAAGCGCTTATTTTCCTGCTCGTTCAACATTCGGACAAGGCGCTGTTTGGACGACCAATAATCATTACAACGATTACGATATTGAGGATAAAAGAGTATTGGATGGAATTACGCACAATTACACCACATTACAAGGAACCAATATTTTTTACCCTTTTGCACAATCTGCACTTTACAAAGTAGTAAATGGAGTAACCTATAACAATAGTAACACTGCTACTTCAGAAAGAGCGTATACCATTAAATATAGCGCAGTAGCAGATCCAACTGTGGCTAATAGTGATGCTTTCTTCCCTTTGTTAAGGTATTCAGAAGTATTGTTAATGTATGCAGAGGCCGAAAATGAAGTAAATGGTGCTACAACTGCAGCTTATGATGCCTTAAACACTGTTCGCTTCCGATCTTTTCCAACTACAGGCACTCCAGCAGTACCTGTTCCAGCAGCTTATGCGCCAACTGGAATGACTCCAGAGCAATTCCGCAGTTATGTTTTAGCAGAACGTGCTCGTGAGCTTAATTTAGAAGGAATCAGACGTTTTGACTTGATTAGATGGGGTATTTATTTACAGGTAATGAATAAAATAGGAACTGGACAGAACAACATTTCAAAGGTTCGTGCTAGAAAGAACTTATTATTACCTCTCCCATTGAACGAATTGAATTCTAACAAAGCCATCGGAGGAAAAAACAACCTTGATTGGTAAGAAATATTAATCATAACTTAAATTTATGAATATGAAAAAATCGCTATTAATAAGCCCCTTCGCTCTCTGTGCGATGCTATTTTTGCTTTTGGGAGCTTGTAAAAAGGATAAAGCAGTAAACACTGCGCCACCTACATTGAGTGCGGTAACTAATCTAAACGATAGGAATACGGCAATAAGCTCGATTGGATATGGAGAATGGATTGTTATTAAAGGAACTAATTTAAGCACTACCTATAAAGTCGATTTTAACGGTACGTTAGCTAAAGATTCGTTAATTTATGGCGATGATAATACGATAACGGTTAAAATCCCAGCTCAACTAACAGACCCTATCAATAACCCGATTACAGTAACAACGAAATATGGTACAGCAACCCTGAATTTCCAAATTAAGCAACCACCTCCAACCATTACAGGTTTTGATCCTGCGGCAGGAAATCCGGGTGACGACGTGACCATCAATGGCAATTATTTTAAAGGTGTTACCGGCGTTACTATCAATGGCGTTAACGCAACCGTTGTTTCCAGCACGCAAACAGAAATTAAAGTAAAAGTACCTACTGGCGTTACGTATGGCGCAGTAGTGGTTAGCACACCAGTAGGCACAGTTACTACAGATAAAACCTTCGGACTGAAACATTTTATTTATGATGATGGCTTAAAAAATGTGTGGACAAACACCTCTTTCTCTTTTACCTCTTTAGATCTTGCCAATACCGAAATTGTAAGAAGAGGTACTACAGCGATAAAAGTGGTGCACAAAGCATTTTCTGCAGTAAGGTTTAGGTTAGTAGCCAAATTCCCAACAGCAGGTTATACTTTCGTAAAACTATCTATGTATGGTGGTCCAGGTACACAAGGCAAAAAAGTTAGAGTATCGTCTTCTAATTTAGGCCTAACATCAGGCACTTACGATATGATTCTAAATGAAGGAAAATGGACCGAATATCAAGTCCCTTTAATTAATATTGGAAATCCAGCAATCATCGAATACCTTACTTTTCAAGAGTTTAGCGGCATTGCAGCGACAATTTACATTGATGATGTTGGTTTCTATTAATTAGTGGTTCTCTATATGAAACTAAACAGGATTATTTTAACAAGCATTTTTAGCAGCTTACTTTTTTTTGGAAGTGGTGCAAGCTATGCTCAATCCTTAAGTGATAAACTCGCCACAAAAGAAACAGTTGCGCTGTATAAAAATCTACACAAGTTAAGTAAACGGTATACACTATTTGGTCATCAGGATGATTTGGCCTATGGCGTAAACTGGAAATATGTTGCTGGCAAAAGTGATATCAAAGACATTGTAAATGATTATCCTGCTATTTACGGTTGGGATATGGCTCGAATTGAACATGATTCATTAAAAAATATTGATGGCGTTCCTTTCAGCAACATGAAAAAATACATTCAAGGTGGTTATAAAAAAGGAGCTGCAATTACCTTAAGCTGGCACTTTGATAATCCCTTAACTGGCGGATCTTCTTGGGATACGACTAAAAATTCACTAGCGTCTATTTTACCTGGAGGCTCAAAACATCAAGTGTATGTTTCTTGGTTAGATAAATCAGCCAAATTTATGGGTAGTTTAAAAGGAAGTAAAAATGAAGCCATTCCTATTCTGTTTCGTCCTTTTCATGAGTTAACTGGCAATTGGTTTTGGTGGGGTAAAAACGCTTCCTCTCCTGCTGAGTTAAAAAAAGCTTGGCGCTTTACGGTTGATTATTTACGAAACAAGAAAAAATTGCATAACCTCATCATTGTATATAATACCAATGGTTTTGCCAATGAAAAAGAATTTTTAGAACGTTATCCTGGCGATGATGTAGTAGATGTAGTCAGTTTCGATTTATATCAATTCGAAAACCAAGATAAAAAAGCATTTGTCGATACCGTTCGATATGAATTAAATATCCTTTCTAAAATTGCGAAACAGAAAAACAAATTAGCTGCTTTTGCAGAAACTGGATATGAAGCCGTTCCTGATGCAACATGGTGGACAGAAACTTTATTACCAGCCCTTAACGGTTTTGAACTTTCTTATGTTTTGGTGTGGCGTAATGCAGGCTATGTCCCTTCCATGAAAAAGATGCATTATTACGCTCCATTTAAAGGGCAAGTATCTGAAAGCGATTTCAAAAAATTTTACCAAACAGACCGCATCTTATTCGAAAAGAGACTAGGCTTAAAGAAAATATATCAATCACATTAATGCACAGATGAAACTACAACTCATAGACATTTTAATTCTAGTTGCCTACTTACTAACCATGGTTCTCATAGGGTTTTATATGAGAAATAAAGCAAAGCAAGATAAAGAAAGCTACCTAATGGGCGGCAAAAAATTGCCTTGGTATATGCTAGGATTAAGTGATGCCAGTGATATGTTTGACATTAGTGGCACCATGTGGATGGTTGCGCTCTGTTTTGTGTACGGATTTAAAAGCATTTGGATCCCGTGGTTGTGGCCTGTTTTCAATCAGGTTTTTATGATGATGTTCTTATCCAAATGGTTAAGAAGATCAAATGCAACAACAGGTGCCGAATGGTTAAAAACCAGATTTGGATTAACTGGAAAAGGCGTACAGAGTTCACATGTCATTGTTATTGCGTTTGCCTTAATTAGTTGTTTAGGTTTCTTGGCTTATGGTTTTGTAGGGCTAGGTAAATTTGTACAAGTTTTCATCCCATGGGATATGGTAAAAGACTATGTCCCTTTTCACATAACGGATAAATATGTCCCTCATTTTTATGGCATGGTATTTACATTATTTGCCATGTTCTATTCTATTATAGGTGGTATGCACAGTATCGTTTTAGGTGATGCAATTAAATATTTAATCATGACGATTGCTTGTGTTGCCATTGGCGTTATCGCCGTACAGCATTTACATGGGCAAACGTTAAACGTACCAAAGGGATGGAATGACCCTTTCTTTAGCTGGAAGTTAAACTTGGATTGGAGTAAGATTGCCGCCGATGCCAATAAAAAGATTGCAGATGATGGTTTTAGTTTGTTCGGCATTTTCTTTATGATGATGTTGATGAAGGGTATTTTTGCCTCGCTTGCTGGTCCTGCGCCAAATTACGATATGCAAAAAGTATTGAGTACGCGTAGCCCCAAAGAAGCAAGTAAAATGACAGGATTTGTGAGTATCATTTTATTGCCTATCCGTTATGCTATGATTACGGGATTAACTGTTTTAGCACTACTGTACTACAATCAATTGTACCTAAAAGGGCCCGATGGAGTAACAGATTTTGAACGCATTTTACCAGCAACAATTAATAACTTTTTACCTGTTGGTGTATTGGGTCTAGTGCTTACAGGCTTACTTGGTGCATTTATGGGCACCTTTAGCGGAACATTAAATGCCGCTCAAGCTTACATCGTTAATGATATTTATTTAAAATATATCAATCCAAATGCACCTACTAAAAAGATCATGTCTATGAATTATATCGTAGGTATAGTTGTAGTATTAGTAGGTATATTCTTTGGTTTTTTAGCACATAACGTAAATGATATTCTGCAATGGATAGTAGGTGGTTTATATGGCGGTTATGTAGCGGCAAACTGTTTAAAATGGTATTGGTGGCGCTTTAATGCAAACGGGTTTTTCTGGGGTATGGCAGTTGGCGTTGGTGCGGCTTTACTGATGCCGTATGTAACTACAGGACTACCTTTATACTGGTGGCCATTGCTTTTTGTATTGTCAATTATTGGCTGTTTAATTGGCACCTATACCGCCCCGCCTACCGAAACTACGGTACTTAAGTCATTTTATAAAACAGTAAGACCTTGGGGCTTTTGGAAACCTATCCATGCCTTAGTGATAGCGGAAGATCCCGCTTTCGAAGCCAACAAAAACTTTACATTGGATATGTCCAATGTAGCCCTAGGCATTATTGCCCAGCTTTGCCTCACCATTTTCCCTATGTATTTAATTACAGGAATGTATGCTCCTTTATGGATAACAATAGCCGTATTGGCCGTCATCATCTTCATTTTAAAAAGAACGTGGTGGAACAGATTAGAAGATTAAGAAAAACACTATATACCGATGAAAACTTTCGAACAACGTATTGCTCAACTCGCTTTACATCAAGAAGAACTGATTAAAGTACCTAATAAAATGATTGAACCTAGCAATGGAGTATTCAATCGTTATAAAAATGCTGTTTTAACCGCTGCTCATGTCCCATTCAATTGGAAATATGATTTAAATCCACACACCAACCCGAATTTAATAGAACGCTTTGGCATAAATGCCGTACTCAATGCTGGAGCTATTAAATGGAAAAATGGGTATGTTTTGGTAGCACGAGTGGAAGGAAACGACAGAAAGTCTTTCTTCGCGGTAGCCGAAAGCCCTAACGGGATAGACAATTTCCGCTTTTGGGAATATCCCTTGGTGATGCCTGAAACAGCTATTCCTGACACTAATATTTACGATATCCGATTAGTTGCTCATGAAGATGGATGGATCTATGGATTATTTTGTACCGAACGAAGAGATCATTCGGCTAACGAAGGGGATCAGTCTGCGGCTATTGCACAGTGTGGAATAGCCCGAACCAAAGATTTAGTAAAATGGGAACGATTAGCCGATCTTAAAACACCCTCACCGCAGCAACGCAATGTCGTTTTGCATCCAGAGTTTGTACAAGGAAAATATGCTTTTTATACACGTCCGCAAGATGGATTTGTAGAAGCTGGCAATGGTGGCGGAATTGGCTTTGGTCTTTCTTCAACCATAGAAAATGCAACCATTACAAAAGAAATTGTCATTGATAAAAAAGTATACCATACGGTTTACGAAGCAAAAAATGGACTTGGTCCTGCCCCAATTAAAACCCCTCAAGGCTGGTTACATTTAGCGCATGGCGTTAGAAACACGGCTGCGGGTTTACGCTATGTGTTGTATCTATTCATGACTGATTTGACTGACCTAACTAAAGTAACTCACAAACCTGCTGGTTATTTTTTAGCTCCAGAAGCCGAAGAACGGATTGGTGATGTATCAAATGTGGTTTTCAGCAATGGCTGGATTGCTGATGCCGATGGAACTGTATACATTTATTATGCTTCTTCAGATACGCGGATGCATGTAGCCACCAGCACCCTACAACAGCTTACAGATTATGTGATGAATAATCCAGCAGATGGTTTGCGCTCTGCCGCTTCTGTGGAAACGATTATAAATATCATTGATCAGAATAAAAGTTTAACAGAAAAGCATCCGATAGCCGTACATTTGAATGGAGAATCTGCTCATTAACATCAATGAACTTAGCCTTACTAAAAACCTATGCCGAAGAAGTTGAAACTGAATTAGACGAGCTATTGCAGTGGTGGATCACGTATACCATTGACGAAGAAAACGGTGGTTTTTATGGAAAGATTGATAATGATAATATTTCAACTCCCCATGCCCCAAAAGGATTAGTTTTAACTACCAGAATACTGTATACGTTTTCGTCAGCTTATCAACTGACCAAAAAAGCTGCTTATTTAAGTATGGCGAATAGAGCTTTCGATTATTTAACTAAACATTTTTTAGACACCAAAAATGGCGGCTTCTATTGGTCGATAACCTATACTGGAGAATTATTAGATGGGAAAAAGCAGATTTACGGACAAGCTTTTACCGTGTACGCATTGGCCGAATATTATAAAATTACCGCAAATACAAAAGCCTTAGCACTCGCCAAAGGTACATTTACATTGATGGAGAAATACAGTTTCGACCCTCTTTATTTCGGGTATTTGGAAGCCTTTTCAGTAGATTGGAAATTGAAAGAAGATCTCCGATTAAGTGATAAAGATCAGAATGAACAAAAATCAATGAATACCCATTTGCATGTGGTAGAAGCCTATGCGAATTTGTATACCATTTGGCCAGATGAAACATTAAAAATTGTTATCAATAGATTGTTAACTAATTTTAAGGAACATATCATTGATCAAAAAACAAGCCACCTACATTTATTTTTTACTGCCAAATGGGAAGTAAAATCTACAGTCACTTCTTTTGGACACGACATTGAAGCAGCCTGGCTTTTGCAAGAAGCCGCAGAAAGTATAGAAGACGAAGCAGAAATTGCAATTTTTAAAACTATTGCCTTGCAACTAAGTGATGCTACAAAAAAGGGCTTGGATAAAAATGGCGGACTTTGGTATGAATACGATACTACAACAAAGCATTGGGTAAAAGAAATGCATTGGTGGCCACAAGCAGAAGCAATGGTTGGGTTTTTCAATGCCTTTCAATTAAGCGGGGATGAAAAATACTTACATCATTCTTTACAAAGCTGGGCATTTATTAAAAACTACCTAAAAGATAAAAAGAACGGTGAATGGTATTGGGGCATAAATGAGGACTATTCGCTACTACAAAGCGAAGACAAAGCCGGCTTTTGGAAATGTCCTTATCATAATGGCAGAGCTTGCTTAGAAATCATGAAGCGTATTAAATTACACGGAAACCATCCCGTGTAATTTTGTTTTTCTACTGTCATCCCGTACTCGATACGGGATCGTAATTCGATAGTGTTCGATTAAGCCCGACTTTGCGAGGTTTGCCCTCCACAAACCGTGGCAATCTCCTTTTTAGTATCCAAATAACTTATAACGTAAAGAATTAGGAATACGCTAAGTGAATAACACTTGAATATAAGTGTTATTTTCGCCTCTATTTTTCCGTTTTTCCCAATGGAAAAAGTCTTTTGCGTGATGGGAAATGTCCTTTGCGTGATGGGAAAAGCTCTTTTGCGTAATGGGAAAAGCCCTTTGCGTGATGGGAAATGTCCTTTGCGTAATGGGAAAAGCTCTTTGCGTAATGGGAAAAGCCCTTTGCGTGATGAGAAAAGCTCTTTGCGTAATGGGAAAAGCCCTTTGCGTGATGAGAAAAGCTCTTTGCGCATCGGGAAAAACCAAATTTCCGTACCTAAACGTACCTAACTAAACTGTTTTAACCAAATACGTACAGGTTTTACACCATTGTTACACATATGTCTCAAAACAACAATTTTTTGACGTTTTATACCTATTTATGCCACTTTTACCGAATAGATTAAAATGATGATCATGATAAGCATATTCCACCGTTTGGTTTAAGTGTTCCAGAATTATTTCCAGACAAAGTCTTCGTACTTTAAGTTATAATTTAAGTGACCGCAAAAAAGCGAACACTTAAACCAGAGGGGAAAAATTCATAATCGGCTAATCATTAAATAAGTATTTGAACAAATAATAAATTCCTAAAAGGGTAAAAAAAACAATCAGTATCCAATTCCTTGGAATAACCATTCCGATATCATAGCTATTTAATTCGTTGTTTTTCTTCTTATGTCTTATATACCTTCGATTTTCTATAAATAGTAAACCTGAAGCTAGAAAGCTTAAAAAACTATATAAAAATTCATTGTCCATTAACTACTCATTTATTTTTTTGTTTCTCACTTATTGTTCTAGTACTTTCTACGGCATTTGAAGTAGTTGCTCTTGCTTCTCCCGTTTGGTTTAAGTGTTCCAAAGGATCACTTAAATCCATTTTAAAAACTCAGGTCCCCCTCTGGTGCAAGCATTCTGCTTGTGACATCGAATATAAGTTTTTTTTGAAAAGTTAAAATTGCCTTTAAAACAAAAAAGTTCAGCATACATTTACAGTATGCTGAATTCTTATTTAACTATAGCACAAGCGAGATGCTTGCGCTAGATAGGGACCGAAAAAAAGCGAACACTTAAAGCAGAGGGGGTAAATCGACATTTCTCATCGGTCGAAGCCCTTTTCTCATCGAGAAAAACGCAATATCTCTACCGAAACGCGCCTAAACTACCCATTTCTTAAATCCAGCATTTTCTCGTTGACTTATATCAAGTTCTAGATCTAAAGGCGGTTTTAAACTAATTTTTGTCTTTCTTGAGCTAATAATACTAATTTTTCCAATGGCTGCCTTATTTATAATGAATGAACGTTTTATCATATAAAATTGACTTGGAGGTAGGTAATTGATACTTTTTGTTAAGGTGTCTTTCCAAATAATTTTCTCTCCGTTGAAATTATAAGCAAAACAATTTTTGTCTTCAATAAAAACACAAGCAATATTAGTAAATGCTTCTTGTGTAATTAGTTCATTTCCGAAATCCTCTAAAAGTGCTTTTGGAATGCTTTTTTGTTTATTCAACTTGTTCCAGTGATAAAACAAATAAGCATTTAATATAATAAGCATCAATACAATTTGTTGCAGATAGCGGCTAAAATAAACCGTATTTAAAATATTAATTTCATAGTAGGCAAAGTAAACTGTTGCCAATACAATTGCTGGTAAAATTGGGAAAAATACACCCCCAACTAACTGTCGTCGCATCCTTATACTATAACTTCTCCCCCAAGGATAGTAGTAATCTAGAAAACGAGTAACCCTAAAAACAATTGAAATTAAGACATAAGCCATTAGTGTATTAATTACTAATGCAGTATAATAATATGAATTTGTAAAAATAACTGCATACGTATGCCTGTCTTCGTAAACAATAAGTAGGTGTGCAGCTAATAAGGCAAATGATAGTTTGGTTAGGTAATTGGGATATTTAACTGTGCCAGCAGCTTTATACCAATGTTGTTTTTTCATAAGAGACATATTAAATGATGTGTATAATGATTTACATAGATTGAAAATTTATACGTTTAACAGGCTTGGCTGATCAAAAAAACATACAAATAGCTATCAATATATAAAAGATTTTATGAGTGCTTAAAATAAGGATGATTTCTTCTAAGAATTATCAGTATATGCGACATAATGATGAGGTTTACTTAACCGTAATTAAGTTTCAGCTATAATAAATATTAACTATAAGTTATTTAATTATCGTGATACATCGCTTATCAAAAATAAAGACATCGTTCAGCAAAATAAAGGCTACATTCTTTTCAAAAGATATGTTCGAAATTCTAATTTGATGGCTTACTATTAACCTAATTTACAATGAAAAAATTTCCATTTACCAATGCAGACTTCCTCGCCTTGCAACACGACCTCTATAATTTAAACGATGAGGTTTTAAAAATTGAAGCAGATTTAGTGCTAAATGATTTTGATTATTGGATGAATAATCACTTCGAGCTAAGTGTTAATCAGTTGTGTTTTCTTAAGTGTATAGATGCGAGAGCCAAACCTCTTATAACTTTTAATACTAGTTTTGCTATTGAAAACAGATTACTAATTATTCTCAACAAAGCTAGAAATAGCAATAGTGATGAGCAAGGAAAAATCATTTGGCATAAAAGCACACTTACGGCTAGTTCTGGAGGCAATACAGGATATAGAGCAAGTGGCACATTAGAAATTAATATTGCTTATCAGCCAATAGAAATCTTAAAACCTGCATTACTCATCTCTAACAATTATTATTAATTAATCAAGTAAGTTCACTAAATCGCTACTTACCAGACATTGTTTATTATTAAATGACAAATGATCTGTTTTTATTGAGAATACAAGCGAGAAAACTAGCAAAAGATGGGTGCAGCAATTAACTGCCCCAACTTTTAGTATTGATTTTGTGGCATTATAAGGCTTTCCTTATCTGATTTTTTTTATATCCGCCTATCTTAGCCCTTTATTCTTCTTACTTAAGAAAATGATAACCAATCATTTTATAAAACAAAAGCAGGCGGTTATCAACTTTTACTATTAACCAATATACCGCCCACTTATGCAAAGAACTTATTCTGACTAGCAGATTCTAGACTAAACTAACGTGACAAAATAAACTCAAATTATCATAGCTCTTTAATCTCTATTTACACAACTCAAATATAATAATAAAACAACAACTAAACAAATATGTTTAGTTGTTTAGTTAAAAATCTTTTGAGTTTGCGTCATGACAAATGATCTTGAAATTTTTAAAAAAAATTTAGGTAAACGGATAGCAAACTTACGTGAAGCAAAGGGTTTAACTCAGGCGCAACTATCTGCGCTTATTAATAAAGATTTTCAAAGCATTAGTAGAATAGAAACAGGCAGGGTAAATGCCTCAAGTTATCTCCTTAAACAAATAGCCGATGCGCTTGAAATAACTATGAGTGATTTATTTGATTTTTAATTCAGCACTAATCGACAGCTGTAAACCTAAATTGTTTTTGAATTATCAATTTATACTTTTCGCCACTTTATAAATAAGTTAGCTTTTTTAAGATTTTATTCTTGTATCCTCAGCAATCCAATTCACTTCCCATGTTTTTCCATTATCAGTTGAAAATGCTTGTTCAAAATGGCAGGAACTTGGGGTAATTGCTGAGATCACAAAACGAACAAGAATTTTCTTGCCATCAAAAGTGTCTTCATTAAAAAATTCTCCACGTCCATCTTTAAAGCTGCCAATTGAGGGTGTAGCTAAATTTCCGTCTTTGATGTTTGCAAAATTGAGGCTCCATTGGTTTGTTTTTGGGTTAAAAAGCCGCAAACTTACACCTATTATTTGTCCTCCCGAACCCTTAACGTTGAGTTCCACTAGATTAGAATTGCCATTACAAATTGCGATAACTTTTGATGTACCCTCATATTCAACCCAAGTTGTAGAACCAGAAAGAGGATTTTTAAGAACTTTAAGTTTTGTTTTCCAATCTCCTATTTCAAAATCAAAATCTCGTTGCCCATTTTTACCAGAAATACTTTGTGCAATTACAAAAGTTGGTAATAACGTTAGAAAAAAGCAGCTAACTATAAAGTTAAATTTCACTTGGATAAAGGTTTTTTCTAGTGCCATAATTTTAAAAACTTCATTTGTAAATTGTGAATTTTTCATTTGTCAAACTAAGCTAAGGTTTTTATAAATGACAATATTCTCTACTCTTTCAGAATTATTTTCAGTAATTAAATATAGGTAATTTTGGTTGGTATTATAGCCGACACCCTTGAGATAACTAGGAGTGATTTATTTGATTTTTAGAGCAATAGCAATCCGCTAATCCTCTTTTGTAAACCTAAACTGTTTTTTAATTGCCAATTTATGGTGCTGATTAATATTAGCCGTTAACAGTTCTAAATTAAACTCATGATTGGTACCGCAATTTAATAGATGGAAATAAACAGATGGTTTTAAACTTTCAAAATACTCAATCAAATTACTACTCCATAACAATTGACAATTTCCATTTATTCGTTTTACAATTTCGGCAATCCCAGGTTTAACTACAATATTCCGTACATGGTTCGATTCTAAATTTCCTTGTGGAAACATTAAAAATACATTGCCTGGAGTATTTAGTATTTCTGCAGCATAAGCTAAACTTTCACTTACGGTAACAGTGCCTGGCGCAATAGAAAAGCAGCCTAATCGGGTTAACCATTTATGTTGTGCCAATTGTTTTTCGAGCACCATAATATACAATCCTTTTAGGTTGGGTTCTTGCTTATAGATAGATTTTAAGCATAAATATCCAGCCCAAAAGCCATCCCAAAAACTAAAATGATTACACATTAAAATGTACGAATGGTTTTTTAAAACCTCCACCTCGTAAATTTTCATTTTATTAAAGCGCCAGCTAAATAGCCACGATAAAAACCGACCAACAAGTATCAAATATTTAGCTCGAATAGGGTTTGCCTTAATTATCATACATCAACTCGTAAATTTTAGCGGGTAAGTTCTTGTTTACCATATCATGATCTTCATCTAATGTGGTTTTACTGGCAAAGTTTAATTTCGATATCATTACATCAGCTAAATGCTGTGGATACATTTTATCTCTTTGGCCGAAAATAAAATGGCATTTTACTTTGTTGTCGTTTAGCGTCTCTATTAAATCTGATTGTTTAGCTTGTAAATAACGCAAATAAGTAACATTGGCGTAAAATGCAAACCGCAATTGTGGCGTTGCCATTTCTTTACTTAAAATACCATGACTTTTTAAATCAATAACACCTACTTTTTTGCATACACTTAACGCCATTTGAATTCCTCTTTCACTTAAAAAAAGTTTACGAAAAGCTAAATTGGCGACTACATTTTTAGAGAACACCTGCAAAATGGGTAAAATTTTTAAAAAAGAAGGTGCTAAAATAAATAGCTGATCAATTCTTTGTGCTTCCTTCTCCGCCAATACAGAAGCATAATGTGTACCTAACGAATATCCAATAACAGAAAATCGATCAATTGCTTGGTGAGCGCAAAATGCAGTAATTAATTCACAATACTCATTTTTCGAAATTCCTTTTTTTACTTGTTGTATAGATTGATCATGCAACATCGTTTCTTTATGAAAAAACAGGTCGAAACCATAAAACGTATACTCGTCGCCTAGTCTCTCTTTTAAAACAGAAAACTGTTTGCCATGCATCCCATAACCATGAAAACATAACATGATTTTAGATCCATTTCCAAAGCGATAATAATGTAAATTAACCAGCGAATGGTTAAAAAAATGAGCAGTCATGGAGAGCGTTGAGTGTTAATTATTCCTAAAAGTAGTAGAAAAAATTAATGCTTGTATCTTTTATCCATTTAAAATCGGCTTTGTCCACTAATTAGTTTTTTGTTATTGATAAGCGAATGCCGTAACTTTGTAGCACATTTAAAAACAATAAATTATGTCATCAGTAGTGATAATCAATACACTGCTCCAATGAGAATAATCACATAAAAATAGGCTAATAATACCATAATAGCATTTTTAGGACCACACTAAAAAACACAAAATAACACTTCTTTATATATTCGCATGCAAATAGCATGCAAAACATAAACTAATACTATATTTGTTTATGGCATCAGCGCAACTTTATTTAGACACTAGAAGAGCAAAAGTAGACGGCACGTTTCCCGTGAAAATTAGAATTGGTTATGGTAGACAAGCCAAGTTATTTAACACAATAATTTCACTATCAAAAACAGATTTCGAGAGGGTTGTAATAGGCAAAGGCAAATTAAGTGATCATCTTAAAGCAGTGAAACCTAAATTAGATACTTTGATCAAAAAAGCGAATGTGGTAATTGAAGGGCTTACGCCGTTTAATATTGAAACATTTACAACGAGATTTTTTCAAAGAGGCAATAGATTAGATCTCCTATTCCTACTTAAAGAAAAAGCCGATAAACTTTGGGAATTAGAGAAGATTGGCAATTCTAATCTATATAAGCAAGCTTGGACCTTGTTAGTAGAGTACCATAAACATACAAGCGATAGTCAAGAGCTCTTAATCCATACTGTTAATGTTAAATGGTTACAAAATTTTGAGACCTGGGTTGGCAGGCAAACAAGAGTAGATAAAAAAGGTATTATTTTGCCAAAATATAGCACCACAACATTAGGAATGTATCTAATTCGAGTGCGAGCTATTTTTAACGATACCATTAGTGATCAATTAATACCAAATAATCTCTATCCCTTCCATACACCGCAAAACAACAAGGGGTATAAAATTCTCAAAGGCGGAGGTAACAAAAGGGCACTACAAAAAAATGAGATGCAGAGGATATTTGATTATATACCGAAAACCGTAAACGAATCTTTTGCAAAGGATATCTTTATGTTTAGCTACTTAGCTTGTGGGATGAATTGCATTGATATTTTCCGTTTAAAATGGTCTGATATTGACGGCAATAAGTTTACCTTCATTCGTAAAAAAACAGAAGGTAAATTAGGCGGACAAAACAAAATCACAATATTACTTAATAAAGAGTTGTCAGAGATAATCGAACGGCATGGAAGCCATAAATTACGGAGCGATTTGATTTTCAATGTTATACCTGATGATGTAAATGAGGTTGAGGCTCTAAAAGCTGTTAGAAGCTCCATTTCAACAATAAATCAAACTTTAAAGAAAATCGCTAAAGCTTTAGATATTACAACTGAAATTAGCACCTATTTTGCTAGGCATAGTTTTAGCACTAATCAAATGAATAACGAAACACCTCTAGCTTTCATAAGTAAACAATTGGGCCATACAAGCTTAAAGACAACAGAGAATTACTTAAGCGATTTCAGCAATGATAAAGCTGAAATCTATTTATCCAGCTTATTAGAAAACACTAATTAATTTAAAAAAACTATTTTGGTTTAAAAATTTTTCAAAAACACATGTTATTCTATATTATATTTGCTACATGTTAGATAGTGGTTATAAACGGGTGTTATTGCAAACGGGTATAAACAGTATTGAGACTGACCACTGTAATATAAGATAGTCTTAGTTTAGGGTTCATCGAACGCATTTGCCATGCCAAATACGGGTTTTGAGATGCGCTAAGATGAAGTTTAAGGAGTGTTAATCACCTGCATGGGGGATTCAGATTTAACACTTCATTTACATGAATTTATCTAAAGAAACTCCTTTAAATGAATTGACTATTGGTCAATTTGAGGAAGTATTATCAAAATTCGGGATTACTATTAGTAACCAAAAAAAAGATTCACAATCTAATTATTTCAATACGCTAGAGGCAGCAGCTTTTATCCGTAAAAGTCCAGAAGCATTACGTCAAATTGTTTACCATGGAAAGATAAAAAGCATCAAACGGGGCAATAATTTACTGTTCTTGGAATCTGAGTTGGTCGAATGGTTAGAAAGTGGCAGAAAACAAACTAGCTCTGAGCTCAATAATAATGCAGAAGCTCTTTTAACATCTAAAATCAAGGGTTAAAAAGCGTGTTAATTTATTTAGTTTTTGAATTAGGGCATAGTGCTCTAATTCAAATTCATGTGTCATGTTTTATATGATGCTTGATTTTATTAAAACCAGATCCTTCATAACCAAAACTCAAATGAAGTTTCTAATTCATAAAAGCGAATTAATTTTTACGAAAAAATCAAACCCTTATTCTCGGAAAACTATATCACATACATGTTATTACGGGCCTATGAAATTTAAAGTTTTTCCAAATAGAACTTTAATTATATCAGGCAGTTTACATAAATTCTATAACTATTTAACCTCGAATGAATCTAGGAATGACGATTTATATACTTATGCTAATTTCACAACAACATTGCAATATTTCACAGATGTACTGAAACTTAACATTAAAAAAATGAGGGTTCACAATATAGAGTTTGGAGTGAATTTACATTTGAAGTGTGATGCAGCAGATTACCTTGTTCAAATGCAAGCTTATAGATGGCTGACTTTTAACCAAGTCATCTCGGAAAAGAAAATCGGACGTACCTGTGTAATGGATGAATACTGGGCGAAAATTTATTTTAAAGGCTTCCAATTTGGGAACAATCCCAATTTGCTCAGAATTGAAAAATCAGTTAAAACGATGCAAGCAGTATTTAAAACTCATGTTTACTTAACTGATTTGGCCGATAAAAAAGTCTGGGAATATTGTGGTAATAATCTATTGAAAATGTTTGATGATATTCTTATTTCAGATGTGTTCGTGATAGATCAATTATCAAAAACAGAAAAAAGAGTAGTTTTAGAATGTTCCAATAATGCACAATGGAAAGATTTTACAAAGCAAAAAAAAAGTTTAAATAGAAAAGCGTACGATAAAATAATTGAAAACCATGGTGCTATGAAGATTCGATCGAATTTAAAGGCCTTGATCACTGAACAGATTAAAGAAATAATCAATACTTGATATACCACGACTCAGAATTATGACTTTCCCACATTCTAATTATATGGTGGGAAAGTCACAATTTTAAACTCATAAGTTATAAGTAATCACATTATAAATCGTTGCTATATTTATTTTAATACCCAAATGAATAATTACTTGATCCTATTAAATGACAATGCAAAGTAAAATGAGGGCTTTTAGAAACGTGAGAAACGCAACAAACCCAAAGCAAAACATATTGTATATCAACAAATTACCTATCAAAAGTGGACTTTTTGGACATATATAAGTCCGTTAAAATCAAAACTCGTTCACTTTAATTAAATACAAAACTCGACTTTCTCGATATATAAAAGGACTAAAAAGTAAAGTCAAACAAATCCTTTTCTGGAATTTCTAAAGCTGTAGCAATTAAATGAATTGTAGATATTGTTGTGTTAATCTTTCCGTGTTCAATATCAAAAATTTGAGAATACTCTATGCCCGCAGCAAGAGCCAATTTCTCCATAGATACTTTCTTACTATTTCGTAAGGCTCGCAGGTTTTCGCCAAAGGCTTTTATGTAATCTATTTTGCGATTATTGTTCACGCTGCAAACTGCGTGTAATATGGCTCAATTATTATAGGATATATCCTATAATAATTTTATTTTTGACATATATCGTTTATTAAATTGAGATGAAAAAGACACTATTCATATTGTTTATAATGCCACTAATTCTATTTGGGCAGCAAAAACCAACCCTATTACAAAAGATCAAAACTGCTGCGGTTAATGAATTAAAAATCAAACTCAATGACCCCAAAAGTTACGAACCTGCTTCTTGGGGAGAGTTAAAAGAGCAACAGACATCATTTGGTGATACCGAAAGATTTATTTCTATGGTAAATGAAATATCAGAATTGTCTAGAAAACTTGATAATGAAATAGCATACATCAAAAAAGAGGAACAGAAAAAAGACTTTAAGGAATTTTTTACACATGATCCACCAAACGACTCGTTGATTAATTTAGCAAAACAGTCAAAAGTAAAGTTTGAGTTTTCATTAGATAGTACACGACAAACCATTACTAGAGAGTCAAAGACCTTTCAACCAATCTTTAAAAATTATTATATTGAACATTCATTTAGGTCAAGAAATGCTTATAATGGTTTAATATTAGTGACTTATTTTTTTAGATTATCCAAAGAGTTTAATGTTATTGAATTTGGGAATATTGAGAAGCTATAAATAATTGTTTACAAGCATTAAAAGAAACTTATTCATTTCTTGCAAGTCTCATTTAAATAAAACTACTCTGCGATATATTTAATTCATCTGACATGGGATTAATAATATTAAATGGGCTTTTGCTCCGCAAAAGCGGGATTGAGGAAGGGATGTTGGAAACCTTTAGGCCGCTGCTGCAATCATAGAATTGAACTGGGTTGATACTGTGCTAAGCGCAAAGTCCAGCTTTACGGTGGACGGTTTGGAACAGGATGCCGTGACTACTTTCACCGAAATACACAATCGTAAGGGGATATTTCAATTTTATCAATGTTTTCTTTTTAAAATGAAAAATCCTTAAATTACATAATCCCTTTAGCGTAATGAATTGAAGTTTATTGATAGAATAATAGAAAGGTCCTGAACGAAACACTAGGTATGTAGACCAGTCCGCTGAGATAGGCTTCTTTTAGAGATGGATATAAATTCTTTCATTACACGTTCATATGAACTGAATATAATCTTAGAAAAGAACTGACAGTGGAAATAGTGATATGATCGTAAAGGGATATTTTAATTTTCTTAATGATGGAAAGGAAATATAAATTCTTCATTGGTATTGATGTTAGCAAACTCACGCTTGACTTTGCAGTCAATTTAGGGATTGAAAACCTCATTCAGAGAAAGATTACAAACGATAAAGTTGAGATTATAGATTTCATCAAAGAAATCAAGTCAGTACAAGGACTTAGGCTATCCAATACGCTATTTGTAATGGAACATACGGGGATTTATTGTACTATCCTCATCAATTGTTTAGAGAAATGTAAAGCTAGTTTCGTTGTTGAAAGTGCTTCGCATATCAAAAAGTCCATGGGTACAGTAAGAGGCAAAACAGACGGGACAGACGCACTCATGTTAGCCAATTTTCTGTTTAGGGCAAAGGAAAAGATCAGACTATGGGAACCTAAACGACCTATAATTAGTGAACTTTCTTTGCTCTCTTCTCTTAGAAATAAATTGTTAACCATTCAAAACTCACTACTTGTGCAGAAAAGAGAAAATGAATTGTTTAAGAATAAATCGCTTTGCAATAGGTATGGTGAGTTTTGTACTAATAGTGTAATAGCATTAAAGACTGACTTAAAGCAGCTGGATTTGAAGATTAAAGAGACATGCCTAGGTGATGAGCATATCAAACGGTTAACTGAAATCATTACTTCAATTCCTGCCGTAGGAGATATTACAGCAATACAGTTGATTATATTGAGCAATGAATTTAAGAGCATTCCAACTGCTAAGAAGTTTGCTTGCTATGCTGGTGTTGCGCCTTTTCCTAGGCAGTCTGGAACTTCACTAAACAAAAGAAGTCGTGTGTCACAAATAGCAAACAAAAAAATTAAATCATTGCTACATCTTTGTGCCTTGGGTGCATCTCGATTTGATCCAGATCTGAAAAAGTACTACCTAAGAAAAACAGAAGTTGAAGGGAAGAATAAAATGCTAGTCCTTAATGCCGTCCGTGATAAATTAATTCAAAGAGTATATGCATGTGTTAAACAGGATAGATGCTACATAAAAGAATATATGAGCAAGTTGGAAAGCTAAAATATTATTAACAAATGGTTGAAAACTATTTTTATTAAGCCTCGTTAAATACTAAAAATATTAGCAATTTTACAGTTCAAATAATTGAACTATGATTACAGAAGTTGCACTACCTAGACATTTAAAGCTCCCTAAAACATCAATAGTTAAGGATAAGTTTGACAATCTAATACAAAGACGGATGCATATTGCTTCTCGCATTGTAGACAATCCATCCAACACATATTACTTTGAGGTTGACAATGATCAAATGAGGTTCTTCGGCATTGTAAAGGGTAGTATTGTTGTTGTAGATAAATCAATTGAAGTTTTAAGTGGTAAACTTATCGTTTGTTGCGTTGATGATGAATGGCTAGTCAGAAAGCTTTGCACAAGAGAAAACAGCACTTACCTCTGCATCAATAATAATTTTGATGCTTGCATTAACATAACAGGTAAAGACATTAAAATCATTGGTGTAGTAACTTGGAACTGTCAACCTCACAATATTTAAGCATATGCCCAGACCAGATAGAATAAGTGGTGAGGAGAGATATAAAACTTATATGGCAGGTTTGCCACCTAAGACCAAGCCAAATACACCGCTTTACATTACTCTATATGAGGAAGCTAAATTAAAGAAACATTGGATATATGACCCTGATATTAAAAGATGGCAGTCTCCAGAAGAGTTTCTAGAACTAGAAAAGCGTATAAGCGGTGGAGAACCAAATAGATTATCACGGTTGCAGGTTAAAGACCCCATCGAAGGCATTGAGGCTGGTTATTTACAGATGAAGGTTTTAAAGGAACGAATGGAAATATTTGTAAAGAGGGTGATCGAATATTATAAGCATTAAATATATATCTTTTAATACATAGAACCTTACATGTGGATTATCCCAAAAGTGGCCACATATTACGCTCCAAACTGGTCACTTCGTTTCACTTGAAAGTGATCAATCAGATGGATTTAAGGGCTTTTAAGTGCCCAAATCCTTGTTCTGGACTGATGTGTCGGATTGCCATATAACAGAGAATCTATGGGCTTAAAATTACCTAAATTCGTTAAGATCCTGATGGTTTTGTTGACCTGTTTGTTGAGGTCTGGATTCGGTGTACAGAGAGGTACAACAATAAAAGAAATACTTCAAATTCATTATATACTATTATAATAACTTTTAAAAGTGAACAAGTAACACTGCTAGCATTTAAATAAGACTTTTGAATTGGCCAACTTAATACGTAATTTTGTTCTACTTAGAGCGGTAACTCTAATAGAAGCATGCAAAAAGCATGCAAATTATATTTACACATCATCATAAGCAATTAATTATTAATCACTTAATAAAAAACAACATGTCATCAGTAGAGACAACTTACGTTCCTTATAAAGTTAAGGACATTTCACTGGCAGAATGGGGCCGCAAAGAGATTGGATTAGCCGAAGCAGAGATGCCAGGTTTAATGAGTTTGCGTAAAGAATTCGGACCATCGAAACCTTTAGCAGGCGCACGTATTGCAGGCTGCTTACACATGACCATTCAAACTGCAGTTTTAATTGAAACTTTGGTAGAATTAGGTGCAGAGGTTACTTGGTCATCATGCAACATTTTCTCAACACAAGATCATGCTGCTGCTGCAATTGCCGCTGCAGGTATTCAGGTTTACGCTTGGAAAGGCTTAAACGAAACGGATTTTGATTGGTGTATTGAGCAAACTTTACATTTCGGTCCAGAACGCCAACCATTAAATTTAATATTAGATGATGGTGGCGATTTAACCAATATGGTATTCGATAAATATCCTGAGCTAATTGCAGCTATCAAAGGTTTATCTGAAGAAACTACAACGGGTGTACACCGTTTATACGAAAGAATGAAAAACGGAACATTGCATGTACCTGCAATTAACGTGAACGATTCGGTAACTAAATCTAAATTCGATAACAAATACGGATGTAGAGAATCATTAGTTGATGCAATTCGTCGTGCAACTGATGTAATGATGGCTGGTAAAGTAGCTGTTGTTTGCGGTTATGGTGATGTAGGTAAAGGTTCTGCAGAATCTTTAAGCTCACAAGGTGTACGTGTAATCGTTACTGAAATTGACCCAATTTGTGCTTTACAAGCTGCAATGGAAGGTTATGAAGTTAAACGTTTAGACACTGCAATTAAAGAAGCTGATATCGTGGTAACTACAACTGGTAACTGTGATATCGTACGCGAGAAACACTTCAGAGCATTAAAAGACAAAGCTATTGTTTGTAACATCGGTCACTTCGATAACGAAATTGATATGGCTTGGTTAAACGGAGCTTACGGTGATACTAAAGTTGAGATTAAACCACAGGTTGATAAATATACAATTGACGGTAAAGACGTTATCGTTTTGGCCGAAGGTCGTTTAGTTAATTTAGGTTGCGCAACTGGTCACCCAAGTTTTGTAATGAGTAACTCATTTACTAACCAAACTTTAGCTCAATTAGAACTTTGGACAAACACTGCTGCTTACGAAAACAAAGTTTATGTGTTACCTAAACACCTAGACGAAAAAGTTGCTCGTTTACACTTAGAAAAAATTGGTGTTGAGTTAGAGGTTTTAGACCAATTCCAAGCTGATTATATTGGCGTACCAGTTGAAGGTCCGTTTAAAGCAGATACTTACAGATACTAACCAATTCTCGTCTTTGCGAGGAACGAAGCAATCTCATTTTGAGGTTCATATTAAAAAGGATGTGCAGTTTGCACATCCTTTTTTTGTTTATTCCCTCGTCATGCTGAATTATTTCAACATCTTTTAATCCATTATAGAAAAGTAAATACATTTGAACTTATATTTTCTTAAATGTCTTATATGGTAAATATTTTTTTGAAAATGTTTGTTCAGTAATTCTTTGCTCAATCCAGCCCTGCTTTCTGTTCCAAGTTTTTAACTGTCATACTGAGTTTATCGAAGTATCTGCAATAAAAAGCTTTCCACGTCAATCAGGTTTATTTTACAAAAAACTGAAGCACTTTTGAACCACAAAAACCTACATTTGTCTTAATCAAACTTACCTGCCTGCCGCAGGCAGGATTCCTTACTATTTAAAAATGAAACACTTCATATTCACCCTAGTTTTAACAGCTTTCGGCTTTGCTGCAAATGCCCAAACAGCTAAACAACCAGCAGCCAAACAACTAGACAAAAAAACAGTAGAAATTGCTTGTGGCGAATGTCAGTTCAAAATGAAAGGTAAAGATTGCGAATTAGCAGTCAGGATAGATGGCAAATCTTATTTTGTTGATGGAAAAGGTATAGATGATTTCGGCGATGCACATGGCAAACATGGTTTTTGCAACGCCATTGGCAAAGCAGAGGTAACTGGCGAAATAGTAAACAATCGCTTTAAAGCAAAAACGATTACATTATTGCCAGAAAAGAAAGATTAGGTTTTCCAATCGCAATCAAACTAAATCCTATATTTAGGAAACAACAAATGTCGATGAAGAAATTATGCTTAATCATCTTATTGGCTTTTATAACAATTTCTATAAAAGCTCAATTCCCACCAAAAATTGAAAATCCATCCCAATTTGGGAAAGATTGTTTTTACTATCAAATACTACCGAAAAATGGTTTACCTAAAGGTGTTTTAGTTCTTATTCCTGGGTACGGCGAACATCCCTATTCTGTTTCTGCACAAAGCACAATTTTGCAAGAAGCAGAAAAAAGCAATTTAGCTGTTATGATTGTTAACCTTTCGAAAGATAATTTAGAATTTCCTATCAACGAAATCGCTATTGATAAGCTTTCGAAAATGATTAAATATTTTTATGCAGGGCAAAAATTATCGGAAAGCACAAAATTATTTATAGGTGGTTTCTCCATCGGCGGAACAACGGCATTGAAATTTTATGCTCAAAAGAAAAATGAATTTAAAATCAACAAGGTTTTTGCTATCGACCCACCTTTAGATTTAGTTCGATTAAGAAAATCTTTATCAAAAGGAAGAGACAAAAATTTAATTGCCAAATTAGATACACTAAATCAATCAAATAAATTTTCTGAAAAGAGCTTGAAAGAACTATCGGTGTATAATCCAGATTATACTACCATCGAAATGTTACCTGATTATCAGCAAACCTCATTAAGAATTTATTGCGAACCAGATATTTTATGGTGGATTAAAAACAGAAATATGGATTTATCTGATATGAACGTAACCGATTGCGCAGGTTACATCAATAAGTTATTACAAAAATCTCAAAACCAAAAAGTTGAATTGATTTTAACCAAAGATAGAGGATTTAGAAACGGCACGATAAAACATCCACACTCATGGAGTATAGCTGAACCTGTGAGTTTAGTAAAATGGTTAATGGATTAAACTATTGCAAACAAACAACCTTAATTATTAAACTCCTTCTCCAAACCCTGTCTCAAATCAAACAAAAGCCATTGTTTATTTTTAACATCAATTTGTTTTAATTTGAGTAGTTGGATGAAATTTTTTACACCAATTTCTTCATTCCCATTACCGTGAACCAACACGATACTTCCAGCATTTGCTTGCTGTCCTTTTGCCAACCAAGCATCACTACCTATTGGAATTAACCCGTAATTTTCTATTTGTTCTACAATTTTCTGGTCTGAAACCAAACCCGGAAAACGAAAAAACACCGATGGTATTAAGCCATTCTTCAGCATTAACTGTTCATTCTTTAATACTTCAACATCCAAATCAGTATTTTTTGCGAGTAGAAAATTTTCTGTGAGAGGCAAATTATTTACCTCATGATTATAAGAATGGTTAACCCAAGTAATATCTAGTTCTTTCTGTAACATTAAACCTTTTAACCAATTCAAATCTTCTTGGTGTTTTAGCATCCACTTTCCAGAAACCGAAACTGCCAAAGGAACGGGTGTTTCTATTTGCTTAAATTCATTAATCAATGATTGAAAGATAATTCTATCAAGGTTTTTATGAGAAGGGCACAAATCTATGGTTAACGCTATTCCCTTTTCTTTGGGAATGGCATGGTCTAATCCAGCATTTTGCAATTGCCTGTCACTTTTCAAAGCTACGTTCATCGCTTTAACATAACTTGATTTACCAAAAATGGCCTGTACATTACCAAAAGCTAAATTAACTAACGAATAATTATTAGCTAAATCAACTTTTGTGCTTAATGTTTGCGGATTAACCAACAACAAATATTTCTGGTTATCATTGACAAAACTCCTAATTGCAATTAGTTTTTCACTCGCTTTTGTAGCTAATAAGTAGTTTACTTTATAACGTTTAATGCTTTCAAAATTTTGAGCAAATAAATTATAAGAGAACAGCATCAAAAATGACAAAAGCTTAAATTTCATAGCACAAAGATAAACACATCCATAATAAGTTCCTTTTACATTTGTCTTCAAAAACCTTCAGCCTTATACCTTCCGCCTTCAACCTTAATTTCTTATCTTTGCCCCATGACAAAATTATCCGTCAATATTAATAAAATAGCAACTTTAAGAAACAGTCGTGGTGGCAATAACCCCGATTTAGTTAAGGTAGCTTTAGACTGTGAGCGTTTTGGCGCACAAGGAATTACCGTGCACCCACGACCAGACGAACGCCACATCCGTTATCAAGATACGTTCGATTTAAAAGCAGTAATCTCAACTGAATTTAACATAGAAGGCAATTGTCGCGAGCAAAAATTTATTGATTTAGTTTTAGCTAATAAACCCGCTCAAGTTACTTTAGTACCCGATGTTTTAGGGCAAATTACCTCAAACCATGGTTGGGATACCATAAAAGAGCAAGTCTATTTAAAAGAAATGGTTTCACTATTTCAAAAGGCTGGCATTCGTGTTTCTATTTTTGTAGACCCAGTTATCGAAATGGTAGAAGGAGCTTTAGCAACAGGAACAGACCGCATAGAATTATATACCGAAGCTTACGCTAGTGAATATCCTACAAATAAGGAAAAAGCAATTGCCCCTTACATCGTGGCAGCAAAAAAAGCAAATGAATTAGGTTTGGGTATTAATGCTGGTCACGATTTAGATTTAAATAATCTTCAATACTTTGCACAACAAATTCCTAATTTATTAGAAGTTTCCATCGGCCATGCCTTAATTAGCGATTCCTTATATTTAGGTTTGGAAAACACAATTCAACTTTATTTAAAGCAACTAGCTTAAGCACTCTCACCGCAGAGAAAGCGAAGAAATCGCAAAGAGAAGAAGCGCTATAATTCTTTGCGAAAAACTTTGCGCACTTTGCGTTTAATAAAAAAAATATGTTAAAAGGTATACTCCTTGTTCTATTTGGTGCTTGCAGTTTCGGCATCCTTTCTACTTTTGTAAAATTGGCTTATGCCGAAGGTTATTCTTTAGGAGATGTAACTGGTACACAAGCATTATTTGGAGCTATCGTATTATGGCTGCTCTATTTCATTCAGACTAAAACACAAGCTAAAGAAAAAGCAAAACCTGTTATAAAAACACATTGGCTTAAATTAATTGCAGCTGGTTTTTTTACAGGTTTAGTAAGTATTACGTATTACCAATGTGTAAAACTGGTTCCTGCATCGGTAGCCATCATTTTATTAATGCAATTTGTATGGATAAGCGTATTACTAGAACTTTTCATTTATAAAAAGAAACCAAGTCGCAATCAAGTTTTAGCTATTTTATTGGTTTTAGGTGGAACAGTTTTAGCAAGCGGATTAACAGAAACAAAAATATCAGGCTTTAATATATTAGGTATTGCCTACGGTATGCTAGCCGCACTTTTCTACGCCATATTCTTAATGCTAAATGGTAAGTTAGGTAATGAATATCCACCGTTAAAAAAGAGTGCGTTAATGATTACTGGAGCATGTTTGTTAATATTTGCTATTCTTCCTCCTACATTTTTAATCAACGGTGCTTTAGCTGGCAGTTTATTAAAATGGGGAATAATTTTAGCCATATTTGGTACAGTTATTCCTCCGCTTTGTTTTTCATCGGGCATACCAAAAGCAGGACTTACCTTAAGTTCTATTCTGAGTTCGGTAGAATTACCTGTTGCCGTAAGTATGTCGGCATTGGTATTACATGAAGATGTAAGTTGGATCCGTTGGTTAGGCGTACTCATTATTTTAAGTGCCATGATTTTACCAAATTTGGAAAATATAAAAAAGGGGAATATCTTTAAGAAATCATGATCGCATATTACCTTTAAATAAATCATATACAGATGAAAAACCAACTCTTAATTCTATTAAGCTTATTTGTTTTCGCCTTTGGCGGATGTAAAAATATTGCCACTATTAATGCTGATGAGGCTGGCGAAGTAATTACTGATTATTTAAAGGCAAATCCCGAATATAAAACCACTCGTTTTAACTTTGGCGAAATAAAATTTAATAGTGAAAATGAGATGAAAGATTTAGCTAAATATAAAACTTTAGCTAATGATGGTTATGTTTCCTTAAGTTTAAAAGAAGCCAAAAAGAAATTCCTTTCTAAGGATAGCAGCTTTGTTTATGTAATAAAATTAACAGATAAAGCCAGCGATTTAGTGCTGAAACAAGATGAAGATAAAGCCACAGTTAAAGTGGTTAATTACGAATTAGCGAGCGAAAAACCTGTAGATTTTAACAGAGTAAATGATAACAACGCCAAAGTAACAGTATCGCTTAAAAAGGTAAATACTCCGTTTGCAGTATTTGAGAAAAACCAAGCTGATAACAGCAATTTTATCACTAAAACCTATCGTTTAAAACTAAGTAAAGACGAAGGCTGGAAAGTAAATAAATAAGTTTTTCATTCCGAAAAATCTCCTAAGCAAATCTTCTTATTACTTAAATATCTTTCTGTAGTCAAATGATTACAGAAACAGAATTCTATTTATTAGCTTTTTAAAAAAAATTAAACAAACGTTTGTTTTGATATACTACCAAATTTATAGGCTTTAAGCTGCAAAAAACACGGTTCGCAAAGCATTTTTTACATGTTTTTAACAAGACAATTCCTTACCTTTGCGCAATCAATTATAGCTATACTTCATGAGTTTAAACATCCATTACCAAGAAGACTTTCAAGACCGTCATATTGCCCCAAATCAAGATGATACTAAGGCAATGTTGCAAACTATCGGCGTTAATTCTATCGATGAACTGATTGAACAAACCATTCCTCAGAAAATAAGATTAAAGCAACCTTTAAATCTGCCAAAGGCAAAATCTGAGATCGAATATTTAACAAGTTTAAAACAAACTGCATCGTTAAATAAAGTTTTCAAATCTTATATCGGACAAGGTTATTATGATACCTTAACACCTGGCGTTATTTTGCGTAACGTAATGGAAAACCCAGGATGGTACACGCAATACACACCTTACCAAGCAGAAATTGCACAAGGTCGTTTGCAAGCATTATTGAATTTCCAAACGATGGTTATCGATTTAACCGGAATGGAAATTGCCAACGCATCTTTGCTAGATGAAGGTACTGCAGCGGCAGAAGCAATGTTTATGCAATTCAGTCTACGCAAAAACAATCAGGCTACTAAATATTTTGTGTCCGAATTAATTTTTACACAAACCATAGATATTTTAAAAACTCGTGCTAATCCATTCGGTATAGAATTGGTAATTGGTAACCACGAAACATTTACTGCAACCGATGAGTTTTTCGGTGCAATTGTACAATATCCAGCAGGTAATGGAGAAGTATTTGATTATACCAACTTTGCTGCTACCCTACATAGCCAAAATATTAAATTAACGGTTATTGCCGATTTACTCAGCTTAACTTTATTAACTCCTCCGGGCGAGTGGGGCGCTGATGTTGTAGTTGGTACTACACAACGTTTTGGTGTACCAATGGGTTTTGGCGGTCCGCATGCAGCCTATTTTGCTACAAAAGACGAGTACAAACGCTCTATTCCAGGTCGTATTATTGGCGTAACCATCGATAGCAATAACAATTACGCTTTACGTATGGCTTTGCAAACTCGCGAGCAACACATCCGTAGAGATAAAGCAACATCAAACATTTGTACTGCGCAAGCTTTATTGGCTATTATGGCAGGTTTTTACGCTGCTTATCACGGCCCTAAAGGTTTAAAATTAATTGCAGAACGTACCCACGGATTAGCGGTAACTCTTGCAAAATCTTTAAAAGAAGCTGGTTATAACGTTTTAAGTAAATCATATTTCGATACCATACAATTAGATCTAGGCGACTTAACTGGCTCTATCCATAAAGAATGTTTAGACAATAACATCAACCTAAATTATAACGGAAACACAGTAAGCATCGCTTTTGATGAAACGACTACTTTCGAAGATGTGAAATTGTTGGTTCGTATTTTCTCTAAAGTTAAAGGCATTTCTGCCGATAATTTAACTGTTGTTGAGAATGTAACTACTACTATCCCGACAGGTTTACAACGTACTTCTGACTATTTAACACATGCAGTTTTCACCTCTCATCATTCTGAGCATGAAATGTTGCGTTACATCAAATCATTAGAAACTAAAGATCTTTCGCTATGTCATTCTATGATTGCTTTAGGTTCATGCACCATGAAATTAAACGCAACCAGCGAAATGATTCCTGTTACTTGGCCAGAGTTTGGTAAAGTGCATCCATTTGCACCGGCCGACCAAGTATTAGGTTATTACACTGTTTTTGATGAATTAGACAAATGGTTAAGCGAAATTACTGGTTTTGCAGCCATGAGTTTACAGCCAAATGCTGGTGCCCAGGGCGAATACGCTGGCTTAATGGTTATCAGAGCTTATCACCAAGATAGAGGAGATTTTCACCGTAATATCGCATTAATTCCTGCTTCGGCTCACGGTACAAACCCTGCTTCGGCGGCAATGGCTGGCATGAAAATCATCGTTGTAAAATCATTAGAAAACGGAAACATTGATGTGGATGATTTGAAAGCAAAAGCTGAAGAGCATGCTGCAAACTTATCATGTTTAATGGTTACGTATCCATCTACACACGGTGTTTTCGAAGAAAGTATTATCGACATTTGTAACATTATTCACCAAAACGGCGGACAAGTTTACATGGATGGAGCTAACATGAACGCACAAGTTGGCTTAACTAGTCCAGCTAATATTGGTGCAGATGTTTGCCACTTAAACTTGCATAAAACATTCTGTATTCCGCATGGTGGCGGTGGTCCTGGTATGGGCCCAATTGGTGTGGCTGCACATTTGGTAAAATATTTACCTGGTCATGCAGTGGTCGATATCAATAACGAAAAATCTATCCACGCTGTGTCATCTGCACCTTGGGGTTCTGCTTCGATATTAATTATTTCTCACGCATACATTGCCATGATGGGTGGCGAAGGCTTAACCGATGCTACGAGATATGCAATTTTGAACGCCAACTACATGAAAGCTCGTTTAGAAACACATTATCCGGTGTTATATTCAGGTAGTCAAGGTCGTTGCGCACACGAAATGATTTTAGATTGCAGAGGTTTTAAAAACTACGGTATCGAAGTGGTTGATATTGCTAAACGTTTAATGGATTACGGTTTCCACGCACCAACAGTTTCTTTCCCGGTTGCGGGTACGTTAATGGTTGAGCCTACTGAAAGCGAGCCTAAACATGAATTAGATCGTTTTTGTGATGCATTAATTGCCATTAGAAATGAAATTACTGCCGTAGAAAAAGGCGAATTAGATAAAGTTGATAACCCTTTGAAAAACGCTCCTCATACTGCTGCTGTAGTTACGGCAAACGAGTGGGAACATGGTTATAGCCGTCAAACGGCAGCTTTTCCATTACCTTATGTGGCTGCTTACAAATTCTGGCCATCAGTTGGCAGAGTAAACGATAGCCATGGCGATAGATCATTAATCTGCGCTTGCCCTCCGTTAGAAAGTTACATGGAAGAAGAAGCAACAGCTTAATTTAATATTTGTCATTCAGAGCGTAGCGAAGAATCTCATTAATAGAACAGAAATAGCCCGAGCAATAGTTCGGGCTATTTTTTTACCACCTAAGAAACCTTAGTTCATCTTAGCTTAGGTTTTCTTAGGTGCCTTAGGTGGTGATTTTTTCCGAAAAGCAATCCCAACATTCCATTTCAAAGTCAGTCCTGCCATCCGTTACAATCTTTTTGTGTCAACACCTTCCGTCATTTCGACCGTAGTGGAGAAACCTTTAGACACTGCATTCAAACACAGATTTCTCCATTCCGCTACGCTCCAGTCGAAATAACGCAGCACAAAAAGTATTTCCACTCCTGTCAGGTTTAATAAACTCAAAACAGTGCAATGAAACAACACCTGCCAAAAGAAACCTAGCTTCAACCAAAAGAATTACACAACCAACCAGTAGAAAGTTGTCAGTCTGATCTAGCCTGCACTAAGCGTAGTCGAATTGAAGACATCCGCAAAAAGAACTAAGCCATCTTACAAAAGAACTAAGCCATCCACCAGAAGAACTAAGCCATCCGCAAAAAGAGTTACATCACAAACAAAAGAATTATATCACCAACAAAAAGAGTTATACCATCAACAGATGCTCTTCGAGATATTCTGAAAGGCATCTCGTAGTTACGGATTTCAAATCCGTCTTTATCAAATAATTCGAGATGCGTTACGCTTAACATCTCGAACAGCGATAGTAAGTGACTGTCGTATTTCACCCCAAAGATTGTCTTTTTTATAGCGGTATTATTTCCCGTCTTCTTGATAATTTAGCTTAACTAAAAAATAAATCAGATGAAAAAAGAAAAAACAATTTTTTGGATCTCAACCACAATTATCTTCTTAATGGAAGGTGTAATGCCAGCCTTGACTTCACAAACTGAGTTGGCAAAAGAAGGAATCAGGCATTTAGGATATCCTGAATATTTTGGAAATGCCCTAGTGGTTTTTAAAGTTTTGGGCACATTAATTTTAATGATACCTCAAGTACCAAAGCGCATTAAAGAATGGGCATATGCAGGATTTGGATTCGATTTCATATTTGCCAGCATTAGTCACGGCGCAGTAGATGGCATTAATTTTCAAACATTTTTCCCGTTAATATTCTTGGGTATTTTAGCCATTTCTTATGTGTATTATCATAAATTAAATACCATTGCTATTAAACAAAATTGATTTTGTTATAAGAGTAGATACGCTGAGCAATTGTTATTCCTTTGCATACGCAGGAAGATCGAAATTTATAAAAAAAAGCTCCTCGAAAATTCGAGAAGCTTTTTTAGTTTTTGCAAAGTGCATCAATAGTTAAAAACCTAAACTATTCAACGCTTTATCAACCAGTAAACCATCTACTGGTTTTAGATTAAACGTTACCTTGCGTTTCGCTTTTAGTTTAATGATAAACAAATCTACCGTTCCTTTTATGGTTGCTTTATCGCCTATGTTTACAAAAGTTGGATATAAAGCCTTTTTGCCATTGGTGTGCAATCTATCATACGTTAGGTTTTCCATATCCTTAACAGCTAAGGGTTGTACACTTACAAATTCAAAATCTTGTGTATCATAAGGTAAACCAAAACTCAATGCATTTACACCGCCTAGGTTAGTTCCTTTTACTTTTACTTCTACAATTTCGCCTCCGTTATAACTAGCTTTTTCGGTACTTAATGTTATGCTTCCAGCTAATTTATCGGCTTTGTCTATTTCTACACCACCATCTAATTGTACGGCTACGTTAGAAATATCGAAGGCATCTATCAGGTCGTTTTTATTAATATCACCATTGCTAATGTAACCGTCAAAATCACCATCGCCTTTGCGTAAACCAGTATAATTAGTGTATGAAGTGATATCGTTTCCATCAACTAATTTGTCATTATTAATATCGCCTGGAATATAGCTTTCTGTTCCTGGCACTTTAAATATGTACATTTCTCTACCCGAACCAAAGCCACCAACACCATCGGTAATTGCAAGTTTGATGTAGCGTACGGTTGGGTGATTAGCAAAATCGAATGTTTTTGTGTCGCCGTTTTTAGCCCACTCAAATTTACCAGCTTCTGTCCATGTGGTTTTATTATTGCTGTAATAGATAGTTCCTTTTAGCAATACACCATTACCTCCACCGATGCGTGGTAAATATTGTAATTTCTCTATCTGGTTTACGCTTTTCAGATCGATAACTAGATCGAATGGCACTGAGTTTTGTCCCCATTTGGTATGCCAGCCATTGTCTTCATCAAAATCAAACAGTTTATTAATTCCTGCTCCGCCTTGGTTTTCGGCTGTGGTTTCGGCTTTAATTCCTTTAATTGCAAACTGTAATGGATTTGCTGTTGTAGTGGCATTAATATCTGCCCAATTAGAATAACCATCTTTATTTGCTGCTCTTAACTTAAATGAATAAGCAGTTTCTGGCTTTAACCCATCGAATAAAAATGTAGTATCCTTAATGGTGGTGTATACCATATTGTTAAACTCAATCTCATAGAAATCAGCATTGCTTACTGCTTTCCAAGATGGTTTTAAGGTAAAAGCTGCTGCATTTTTTGCTGTAACCTGTGCTAAAGTTGGAGTGGTTAATGCGCCAGAAGTAACACGGTTTTTATCCGCTGGTGCGAAAACGAAACCTTTAACTTGCACTTTAACTGCATTGGCACTAATATCTGTTGACGCTAGTTTTACCAATACTTGTGGGTTTTTAGTCATGGCTACCTTTTCAAATTCGCTGCCTTTTGTTGCAAAGCGATTTAAGTTTGGTGTAGCATCATAAAAATATCCGCTTTGTAGTTTTGCAAATTCATCTGCCGATTTTGCAGCTTCTAGTTTTACATTTTTGCCACCAATAGTTGCGGTTACACTTTTAGGCTGTTCGGTTACATTTATGGTAAACGAAGTTGATTTCTCTTTTACAAAACCATCAAAATCGCCTTTGGTAGTTTCTATTGTAATGGTAGCCGTTGTTTTATCTACCGATGAAGAAATTAAGGTAGTTGCACCTTTGCCAGATTTGTAAGCTTCGGTTGTTCCGTCATCATCATATTCGGTAAAAGAGCTATTGCCTGCTGGATAAATTTCATAGCTACGAGCTGCTTTATTAATTTCGGATACGTTGTTATTTGCATTTACCATTGGAATGATTGCGCCGCTTTTTACGAATACAGGGAGTTTCCAAATTGGGGTATTGAAGCTATTGATTACAACGTTTCCAGTATATTTCTCACCAGAGAAGTAATCTATCCATAATCCTTCTGGTAGGTAAATGTTGTTACGAATATCGTTTCCTTTTTCATCGGCTTTAGTAGCTTGATAAATTGGCGCCACCAAAAAGTTAGGGCCATATAAGTATTGATATTGTGTTGCTGTACCTAAGGTATACGCATTGGGGTTAGCTAAAAACATTGCTCTAATGATTGGCAAACCGTTTACTGCTTCTTTTGCAACGCTATAACTATAAGGTAATAACTCTGATTTGAGTTTTAAGTAATTACGATTAATAGATGCCGCTGGTTCGCCTTGTGCGTGTGGATATTTTTGGCTTGAGCCCCAACCATCCATATTTAATTGCATTGGGGTAAAGGTTTTCCATTGGAAATCTCTAACGTTTACGGGTACGTTTTTACCACCAAAAATTCCATCCATATCTGATGTAATGTTTGGCTGACCAGATAAACCTGAGCCAATATAGGTTGGAATATGGAAACGGATGTACTCCCAGTTTCCGCCAGTTTGATCGCCCGACCAAATGGTTGCGTAGCGTTGTGTGCCTGCCCAACCATCTAACGAGATGATAAATGGCCTAGCATCGTTGCCATAATATGGAATGGTTTGACCAACATCGGCCACGCCATTTAAACCAAATGAGTAACCTGCACCAACCCAAGCAACGTCTGTTTTAAGTACTCTAACGCCTGCATCTCTAACTTCTTTTAAAATATCACGTTGCAATAAAGGGCTAACACCTGGTTTTGGGTGTAAATCTGATTGTGTCCATAAACCTATTTCTACGCCGTTTTTACGAGCATAATCGCCAAAGTTTTTTAGGTTTTGAATGTTTCCATCTAAGGTTTCTGTTTGACCATAACCTGCGCCGTAGCCATCATTTGGTAAAATCCAACCTAAAGGCATATCGTGTTTTTTGTATCTATCTATTACGCCACGAGCAGAAAACTGGTAATTGTTTTTTTCGCCATTTAGCGATTCTTTAATTCCGCCATTATCTTTTTGGCTTTCTTTATAGGTTTTGCCATCCTCAAATAAAATTCCAGTCGAATCTGGTTTCCAGTAATCGCGGTTAAAGGCGTTTAAATGTCCTTCGTAAAAACCGAATTTGGGTAATAGTACCGGGTTTCCAGTTAACTGATAAAAATCGTTTAATAAGGGTACTGCGCCATCATTTACCATGAAAAACAAATCCAAGTAATCTGTTTCGTGGAAAAGTTTTACTGTTCCTTTGGCTTTTGCACCAAAATCATATCTGCCTTGTTTAAAGGTATACCACATTACGCCGTAACCTTTGGTGCTCCAGTAATAAGGTGCAGGAGAAGCTACGCCGCCGTCCGTCCAGCTGTTTTGGTTTTCGATAGCAATTGCTTTTCCTTTATGCGAGAAACGACCGTTTTGTACGCCACCGCCATAAAAATATTCTTCAGGATTTTCTTTTAAGGTTAGCGAAACTCTATTTTTTTCAAACTGGATAGGTTCGGTTTCTTCGGCAACAACAGCTTGAGTTTGTGTATTTATTACTTTAAATAAGTTTGTGCTTTTATCTATTAAGAGTGTAATTTTTGCCGTTGAGATAAAAATCTGATTGTTCTCCTCTTTTACCGTAAGTTTTGAAACTGGCTTACGTGGGTTGTTTACCAAAATCTGCGCAGACGGTTTAGCTTCTGGATTTCTAATTACGCCACCATTGTTATCTTGAAACAGTCTGAAAATATTCTCTCCGTAAAAATCTACAGTTAAGCGTTTATTATCATCGTAAAGAATTTCGACAGTTGTTGGATTAATGATTTTTGCACTGGTAATTTTTGCATCGTACTTAAATCCTGATAAGGAATTTAATGTGGTATTTGCTTGCGCATGTGTTTGCGAAAGCAGCAGCATAATTACAGTGGTTACCGCTAAAATGGTAACCTTAAAGTTGGTCTTAGTAATTTTGAGGTTCATGATTTATTTGGTGTATTTGTGTGTGTCGGTTGGTTGGAATAACTGCTATTCAATTGGCTAAAGTAAGCAACAGGATTCTTTTTTAAGCATGTTTTATACTTAAAAATCCGCTTTATTATGCGTTAAAGCCAATAAATGACGAATCAAGCGATTTCAAACGTTTGTGTAAAATTTGTAAAATCTTAACATACATCAATAAAACATTCACTATTTATTAAATATCTTTACAAAAACTTAAAAAAATTAATAATGAAATTAAAAATCACTTCAATCTTATTACTAGCAGTTATAGCTAGCTTTTCATTTTCTGCGTTTACACTAAAAGAAGATGTTTACAAAGTAGATGTTACTAAATCGACTGTTACTTGGGAAGGCAAAAAATTTGCTGGTAGCCATAAAGGTACTGTTGCCTTAACTTCTGGTAACTTAAATTTTAATGGTAAAAAATTAACACAAGGCGGTTTTGTTGCTAATATGACGACTATTAAAGATGGCGATAACAATGGCGGTCTTGAAAAACACTTAAAATCTGAAGACTTTTTTGGCGTAGAAAAATTCCCAGCTGCAAATTTTGTAATTAAAAAAGTTGAAGGAAGCGGCGCTAACGTAAATGTTACAGGTGATTTAACAATTAAAAGTGTTACAACTTCTATCACTTTCCCTGCTACTTTGGTATGGAATGCTGATAAAACAGTTACTGCAACTGCTGATAAAATTACAGTTGATAGAACTAAATATGGTATTCAATTTAAATCTAAATCGGTTTTTGCTAACATTGGCGATAACTTTATTTATGATGAGTTTACATTGAGCGTGAAATTAGTTGCTGCGAAATAAGCGATTAGTAGTACACAACAAAAAGACCTAGCACTTGTGTTGGGTCTTTTTGTTTATATAGGTTTGCTATTTCAAGTTTCAATATATACCTTTAAACACGTAAGAAAACACTTTTTTATGTAACACACGAAGCTCAATGTTAGATACTAAGATCAATCTATTGGTTATAGATGACGATGATATTAATATTTTTATCATCAAAAAAATTGTAGAAAAAACTGGATTTGATATCGATATGGTGTCCAAAAGTAATGGACAACAGGCAATAGACTACCTAAATGAAGTTGTTTCTACAAACAGACCTATACCTCACCTGATTTTAATAGATATAAATATGCCGGTTATGAATGGTTGGGAGTTTGTTGAGGCTTATCAATCTTTAGGTATTGCGCAACGTGTAGATTTATATATTCTCTCTTCATCAGTTTATGAGAATGATATTGAAAAAACTAAAAGTTATACAGCTGTAAAAGGTTTTATTTCGAAGCCACTTTCTATAGAGCGTTTAACGGAATTGATAAAAGAGTTGGAGCATTAGTTAGCCTGAATTCGATGATAATTTAAGTTTTTAAGCATTACGATTCCCTCCTGATAGCTATCGGGATTCACGGGAATGACGAGCAAGGTGCCTAACACGAATTCACGCTGGTTAAATAATTTTAAAGCGATCTTCTGTTAGTTCGATAAAAGCTTGGCTTTTTGTTTTAGAATGATAAAATAAGCATTTCCAATTTTCAGCTGCAGCTTTTTGTCCAAATTCTTCTCTAAGTTCCATTGCTTTACGTCCATCGAAATCGTATTTGGCAATGAATTTTCGTAGTAATTCTTCTGGCTCTGGTAAAACATCACCACCAAAAAACACTTTATCTTCTCCATCATCTACTAAAAAAACTTGATGGTATGGACAATGCGCACCTGTTAATTCGTAGCTAATTTCATCCGTTAATTGACCTGAACCTTCTATAAATTTCAATTGCGCATTGCGTTGCAGAAACTCAAAAATATCGGTGTGATAAGAGGATGATGTACTTGTAAATGCTGTTTCCCATTCGCCCCTCTGTATTACGTAGGTTGCATCTGGAAAACTGAGTTCCATTTTACCATTGTGGTGATGAACCATGCCGCCAGAATGATCAAAATGTAAGTGCGACATTAATACCATAGTTACATCTTCGGGTTTGAAACCTGCTTTTCTAATGTTTTCGTGTAAATGCAATTTTCCATCAGCATTGCTGTAGCCTAAGCCTGTATCAAATAAAATTAAAGCGTTTGCAAGCTTAACTAAAAATGGCTGTACGTGAATAAATAATGATGCAGGTCTATCTTTTGGATTATCCTTTGTGGGATCAAAAGGAAGAAATTTCTTGGTAATATCTACAGAATATGAACCTTCGTGTAATGTGTAAACTTGCAAAGACATAGGTTGTTTTTTGGAAAGAAATTAAATGATATATTTACGAACGATAGGACAAATATATGGAACCTGCATGAACTTATAGTCATGGGAACCGTTGAATAACAACAAGAATTAGATGGAAAAAAGATGGGCTCAGATTGAACCAGGTGATGTAGAAACGTGTAAAACACTTGCCCAAGAGTTAAATATAGCTTATTCTTTAGCTCAATTATTAGTTCAAAGAGGAATTACAAATTTCGAGGATGCTCGTTATTTTTTCAGACCTACGCTAACTCAATTGCATGATCCTTTTTTAATGAAGGATATGGAGAAAGCTACCGTTAGAATTACATCTGCCCTACAAAACCAAGAAAAAATACTAGTTTATGGCGATTATGATGTAGATGGAACTACTTCAGTTGCATTGACGTATAGTTTTTTTAGTCAGTTTACGAGCGAAATTGCGTACTATATTCCCGATAGGCATAAAGAGGGTTATGGTATTTCTACTGCCGGAATTGATTTTGCAAAAGAGCATGGATTTACTTTAATTATTGCTTTAGATTGCGGAATTAGATCGGTAGATAAAATTGCTTACGCCAATTCTTTAGGAGTTGATTTTATTATTTGCGATCACCATTTACCGGGCGAAGAATTACCAAATGCAGTTGCCGTATTAGACCCAAAGCGAGCAGATTGCGAATATCCTTTTAAAGAATTATCTGGTTGTGGTATTGGTTTTAAATTAGCACAAGCCTATTGCCAAGTGAATGATTTACCAGATGAAAAATATGAGCAATATTTAGATTTATGCATGGTAAGTATTGCCGCAGATATTGTCCCTATTGTGGATGAGAATAGAGTAATGGCACATTTTGGCTTAATAAAGCTGAATGAAAATCCGTGTACTGGTTTAAAAGCCTTAATGCAAATTGCGGGTAAAACCGAGAGCTATTCTATTACCGATGTGGTGTTTTTATTAGCTCCACGCATTAATGCCGCAGGGCGGATGGGTGATGCAAAAGATGCGGTTAAGGTTTTACTAAGCGATGAGGTGGTGTTGGCCGATGAACAAAGTTTATTTATCAATTCTCAAAATACAGAACGTAAATCTTTCGATCAAAATATTACGTTGGAGGCTTTAGCTATTATTGAAGAAAGCGAGTTGTTGATGAATAGAAAAACTACAGTAGTTTATCAGCAAGATTGGAATAAAGGAGTTATTGGCATTGTTGCGTCTCGTTTAACAGAGAAATATTACAGACCAACCATTGTATTAACAGAATCAAACGGTAATTATACAGGTTCTGCTCGTTCTGTTGCCGGTTACGATTTATACGAAGCACTACTTTCTTGCAGCGATTTATTAGAGCAATTTGGCGGTCATAAATATGCTGCTGGCCTAACCATTAAACCTGAAAACTTAATTCCATTTTCAGAAAAATTCGAAAGCGTAGTGGCTTCAACCATTAGTCCGAATCTACTTATTCCCGAAATAAAAATTGATTGTGAAATTGAATTAGGCCAAATTGACGGGAAGTTTTATCGTGTTTTAACACAAATGGCTCCATTTGGACCACAAAATATGGCTCCAATATTTGTAAGTAATGGCGTAACTATGGTTGGTCCAGCACAAATTGTTGGCACAAATCACTTAAAGTTGAGTATAAAACAACAAAATTCAGCTATTTTTGAAGCCATCGCTTTTGGCTTAGGGGAATTTGAAGTTAAATTAGAACCAAACAAACCATTTTCTGTTTGTTATACCATTGAAGAAAATGTTTGGAGAGATAAAAAGCGCTTGCAATTAAATATAAAAGGAATTAAAGTAGATTGAGGTTAGATTTCTTATTGCCAGTGTGCAGGAAATCACAAATCGTAAATCGTAAATCGTAAATATAAATGATCTTAAAAGCCGAAAATCTGGTTAAGAAATATAAACAACGTATTGTTGTAAACCATGTGTCTTTTGAAGTAAGCCAAGGAGAGATTGTTGGTTTATTAGGACCAAATGGTGCTGGAAAAACGACTTCGTTTTACATGATTGTTGGCTTAATTAAACCTAATGAAGGCACTATTTTACTAGATGGAGAAGATATTACTAAAGACCCAATGTACCGTAGAGCGCAAAAAGGGATTGGTTATTTAGCGCAAGAGGCTAGTGTATTTAGAAAGCTTACGGTTGAAGATAATATTATGGCCATTTTAGAAATGACCGCTTTAACTAAGGAAGAAAGACACGAAAAATTAGAAGAATTAATTAATGAATTTAGTTTACATAAAGTAAGAAAAAATCGCGGCGATTTACTTTCTGGAGGTGAACGTAGAAGGACAGAAATTGCTCGTGCATTGGCCGCCAATCCTAATTTTATTTTATTAGATGAACCTTTTGCTGGAGTTGATCCAATTGCTGTAGAAGAAATACAAACCATTGTAGCCAAGTTGAAGAAAAAGAATATCGGAATTCTGATTACAGATCATAATGTGCAAGAAACTTTATCCATTACAGATAGAGCTTATTTGCTTTTTGAAGGAAAAATTTTAGAATCAGGAACGCCTGAAGTACTTGCAGCCAATGAAATGGTGCGTAAAGTATATTTGGGGTCTAATTTTGTACTACGTAGAAAAAATTTATAACCTTTAGTAACGCATGGCAATTGTAAATTCTATTTTTACTTGGTATATGAAAAAGCGCATTCACCAGATTGAGCTTTTTAAGAAATATCCACTAGATGTGCAAGAAGAGTGGTTACACACCTTAATCTCTAGTGCTCAAAATACCGAATGGGGTAAATTATACGATTATAAATCTATTCTTACGGTTGGTCAGTTCAAAGAACGCGTACCTATCCAAAATTACGATACGTTAAAACCTTACATCGAGCGTATGCTCAAAGGCGAACAAAATATCCTTTGGCCATCAGAAATTAAATGGTTTGCTAAATCATCAGGCACCACAAGTGATAGAAGTAAATTTATTCCAGTATCTGAAGAAGCCTTAGAAGAATGTCATTTTAAAGGTGGAAAAGATATGATTTCTATTTACTGCAATAACCGACCAAATACACAGATGTTTACTGGAAAAGGATTGGTTTTAGGTGGAAGTCATCAGATAAATCAGCTGTGCGAAGATATTCATTATGGAGATTTATCAGCTGTGCTTATAAAAAACTTACCCATGTGGGCGGAGTATTATAGAACGCCTGATATTTCTATCGCTCTGATGGATAATTACGAAGAAAAAATGGATAAAATGGCTGAGGCTACCATTAAAGAAAACGTAACTAACATTTCTGGCGTACCAACATGGACCATTGTTTTAGCTAAAAAAGTACTCGAATTAACTGGTAAAAAAAATCTATTGGAAGTTTGGCCAAATCTGGAGCTTTATTTTCATGGCGCTGTAAACTTCACTCCTTATCGCGAGCAATTTAAAGAGCTTATTCCTTCTGATAACATGTATTACTTGGAAACCTACAATGCTTCTGAAGGTTTTTTCGGCATACAGGATCAGGATGATTCAGAAGAATTATTGTTGATGCTCGATTATGGCATATTTTATGAATTTCTTCCATTAGAAAATTTAGAAGACGAAAATCCAAAAACATTATCGTTAGAGCAAGTAGAGCTCCATAAAAACTACGCAATTATTATTACCACCAATGCAGGTTTATGGCGCTATTTAATTGGCGATACTATTCAATTTACCTCTCTTTCTCCTTTCAGGATTAAAATTACTGGTCGTACCAAACATTTCATTAATGCTTTTGGCGAAGAGGTAATTATAGACAATGCGGAAAATGCGCTAACTAGGGCGTGTATTGAAACAGGTGCAAAAGTAAAAGATTATACGGCCTGTCCTATTTATTTTAAAGGTGAAGATGTTGGTGGACACGAATGGATTATTGAATTTGAAACACAGCCAAAAGATTTTGAAAAGTTTATAGATGTTTTAGATCAAACTTTACGTGAAGTAAATTCAGATTATGATGCAAAACGCTTCAAAGATATGGCATTGCGTCGCCCAACGGTACATAATGCACCTGCAGATACCTTTTACAAATGGCTTAAAGCTTGTGGAAAATTAGGCGGTCAGCATAAAGTTCCGCGTTTAGCAAATGATCGCAAGTATGTGGATGAGATTTTAAAAATGCTTTAATATTAGGTATGCTTATTGATATGTAGATTACTATAAATTGATATCTATGGACTTAAATAAATTAAAAAGCAGGTTTAATATCTTCAAAAAGAGCGCTCAGCAACTAGTTGTAGATAAAAGCAGTACCCTCGAAAAAGTACAAGAAGGTTTAAAAAAAGCGAATAAACATAAAGGAGCTTTAACGGGCATTTGGCAGCAGTTAATATTGCTTTTTGAAATAGCCAGAGCATATGCCAACGGAAGTTATACCACTATTCCAAAAGGTTCTATCATTGCAATTGTTGCTGGTTTATTGTATTTTATTTCACCATTAGATCTTATACCCGATTTTATTGCAGGCTTAGGTTTTGTTGATGATGCACTGATTTTAAGTCTAGTGTATAAACAAGTTGCTAAAGATTTAGAAAAATATTTGAGTTGGAAAGCCGCACAAAAAAACATCATTCATATTTAAATTTCCTTAGCACCATTCGTTTATAGTTTTCATTATTTCTTGTTTGGAATTAAAGTTTTTTTAGCTAAATTTAAGTAGCTAATAAACAAACTATTATGAGAACCGTACAACAAATCTTGAATACCAAACCTGTTCAAATTTATAGTGTTAAACCCATTACATCGGTTTTAGATGCACTTAAAATAATGACTGATAAAAATATTAGTGCTTTATTAATTATGGATGATGAGCGCTTACTCGGCATTTTTACTGAACGAGATTATGCTCGGAAAATCATTTTGCATGGCAAATCATCAAAAGATACGCTGATTAGCGATGCGATGACCACAACTCCAATTACGGTAAGTCCAACAGATAGTATTGAGCTGTGCATGCAAACCATGACAGACAAACACATTAGGCATTTACCCGTTATGGCAGCAGATAAAGTAGCTGGAATGGTTTCAATTGGTGATGTGGTAAAGTTTATTATCGCCGACCAAAAACAGACTATTTCTCAATTAGAAAGTTATATTAATAGTTAGTTTTTTCGTTGGTTTGTTGTTTGGTTTGTTGGAGTTGCATGCCAAAAAACCAAACATCTAAACAACAAATTAGTCTTTCCACCTCCATTCACCTGCAATTTTTAGCGGTTCTTTTAAATTCTGGCTTTCTAAAAATACCTCTAAATCTTTTTCATTTTGTTTGGTAACTGGAATTTTTGGTGTGTTAGCTAAAGCATAGGTAAGCATAGCTGAATAACGTACAGTATTTCTCAATTCTTGTTCATCCACCAATTTAAATACATCACCATCAGAGTGATAATAAGGGCCTGAATTGTTTGGCAATTTGCCGCCAGCACCACCACCAGTTGGTATTCCTTCTAACATAAATGGCTGATGATCGCTATGCAAGCCAGCTCCAGCTTGAAATAAATTTTTAAAATTAGTATCAAGTTGAACTACCTCTGCGCCCCAACTTTTAAACAACGGTTCCATTTCTTTTCTCGTGGTCGAAAACCCTTTTGGATCATTAGTCATATCATAGTTTAACATAAAGCTAACCTGATTTAGTGTGCCATTTTTCTTAGCTTGTTCTATATAAGCTTTAGAACCTAATAAACCTTGTTCCTCGCCCATAAATAACACAAATTCTACCGTTCTTTTAGTTTTAAGATTTAGTTTTTTAAATGTACGAGCCATATCCATTATCGAAAAAGATCCAATTCCGTTATCAATAGCACCAGTAGCTAAATCCCAACTATCTAAGTGCCCACCAACAACAATTTTTTCTTTAGAGAATTCCGTTCCTTTAAAAGTGGCTATTACATTACGAGCTTTTATTAATCCAGAGAAATTAGTCATCTCAATGGAAGCAACTTGATTAGCCGTTTTCATTTTTTCCTTTAAAGCTATTCCGTTTTCTAAACCAATACATACCGCAGGAATTGGAATTAACTTACCAGTTACTGATGCTGTACCTGTTAACAAAACACCATCTTTTACTGTATTAATAATAATTACACCAACTGCACCATATTTTGTAGCAATAGCTGTTTTTTCAGAGCGATGAAGTGATCCAGTTCCTTTTGGAGAACCTGGTAATACGCCTAAATAGATTAATGCAATTTTACCTTTCACTTTATCACCCAATGGCTGATAATCTGCTTCCAAACCATTACCAACGTCAATTAGATCGGCAGTTACGTTTGCAGATACTGGCGAATGAGCTAATGTTACGGCTTTCATTGGCGCTAAATCATTAGCAGAATTACCTACTTTAACAGCTATAGTTCTTCTATCCCAACTCTCTACCTCAAAAGGTTGATATTTAACATCACAACCATAAGATTTCAATAAATTATAAGCATATTCTTCGGCTTTTGCACCATTCGCAGAGCCTGTTAAACGATGTCCGATAGTTATCGAAGCATCTTTTAAAGTGCCATAAGCTTTTGAATTATTTTGTACTTCGGTATTAATCTGCCTAAAAACAGGCCCGAAATTATCTTGAGCACTGGCAGATAAACATAAACTTGTGAGTGCTAGTAAAAAGAAATTCTTCATCAATATTATTTTTTTGATGAAATTAAGGTTTTTGAATCGAAGTTGAGATATGGCTTTAGAATTTTTACAATAAAAAAGGGCCCAGCGTTTTTCATTGCCAGACCCGGTCCTCTACTTGTTAATTAGGAAACTCCTTTCCTAAAATCTTACTATCATTATCAGCCTAAAGGTTCAGTTTGGCATAACTGTCAGTAGCTGGTTTTTTAATTGCAGAAAATTCGAAATGGGACGATTTGGAATTAACATTGCAAATGTACATCGCTTATCACCTTCAAAAAATCGTCTTTTGGGGTAATGAGCTAATAAACGTCATTAATGTTTAAACACCGATAACCTGAGAAACGAACCCAAAGGGAAACGTAGAAATAGGGGATTTTAATCCCTCTAAAAAATTGGCAAATAATCATTATACCAAAAAAACTCACCCAAATAGGTGAGTTTTTTTAAAAGATCGAATTGTGATAACTAATCTAACTTACTAAAAGCTAATCAACATGAGCTTGTTTCCGCTTCGGAAAAACCAAGGAAGCAACCACACTTGCAGTTAAAATAAATAGTATAATTAGTAAAGAATGTTCGGTAGTAAAACCCCATGCTTTTAAATAATCGTGAGCTAACATTTTCACACCAATAAAGGTTAGCAATACAGCCAAACCAGTTTTCAGGTAATGAAATTTATGAATAATGTTAATCAACAAAAAGAACATAGATCGTAAACCCATAATGGCAAATATGTTTGAGAAAAACACGATGTAAGCATCTTTAGTAACTGCAAAAATGGCTGGAATTGAATCTACAGCGAAAATTAAATCCGTAAACTCTACAATTAACAACACTAAAAATAAAGGTGTTAAAAGTGTTTTACCACTTACTTTATGGAAGAAATTATTTCCTTCGTAACGTGGGTGAATAGCAAAAAATCTGGACGCAAATTTAACTACAGGATGTTTTTCTGTATCAATTTTATCATCTCCTTCTTTAGAGAAAAACATTCGTATTCCTGTAAAAATTAAGAAAGCACCGAATACATATAAAATCCATGAGAATTGGTTAATTAATGCAGCACCTACAAAAATGAAGATGAAGCGCATAATAATAGCACCCAAAATACCCCAAAACAAAACGCGGTGATAATACTTTTCTGGCACAGCAAAGGCAGAAAAAATAAGCACAATCACAAATATATTATCTACTGAAAGCGCATATTCAATTACATAACCCGTTAAAAATTCTATCCCTAAATTCTGATTATAGATTTTTAAACTTTCTTCAAAGTTGCCAGGAATTAATGTTATCTGATGCTGATGCGCCTTTACGATCTGTTCTAACTGTGCGTAATTGCGAATGCCGTGTAGTTCTTGTCCTTCTAAAATTAATAAAAAGTAAAAACCTAGGGCGAGCATTACCATGATAAAACTCATGATACCCGCTTGTTTTAAACTAACTACATGATCTTTTTTACTAAATAAACCTAAGTCTAATGCTAAAATAAGCACTATAAAGAGCAAAAAGCCACTAATGAATAATAATTCGTTCGACATTATTTTTTACGTTCTGTTGTATACCTTACCAATTGTTCTAACCCAGTTCTGGCATCGCCTTCTTCAAATTGATACAAAATATCAAAAGCTTGCTGCTGATATTCTAACATCTTTTCGTTGGCATAATGCACTCCATCCTTACTATTTACAAAATCTATTACCTCTTGTATTTTTTTAGGATCATCCTGATGGTTCTTCACCAAATTTATTATTCTTTTCCGCTCTGGTTTTTCTGCCCTATTCAGTGCATAAATTAAGGGTAGCGTAACTTTCTTCTCCTTAATATCAATGCCCAAAGGTTTGCCCACGTCATCCGTTCCAAAATCAAAAGTATCATCCTTAATCTGAAAAGCGATTCCAACCTTCTCTCCAAACAGGCGCATTCTTTCAATCGTTTCCGCATCAGCACCAGCAGATGCAGCACCGCATGCACAACAAGAAGCAATTAACGAAGCAGTTTTCTGACGAATAACATCAAAGTACAATTCTTCACTAATATCCATCCGTCTCACCTTTTCAATTTGTAGCAATTCGCCCTCACTCATCTGTTGCACTGCTTCAGATACTATTTTTAACAAAGCAAATTCGCTATTGTTTACCGAAAGTAACAAACCTTTAGCCAACAAATAATCGCCCACTAAAACAGCAATTTTATTTTTCCATAAGGCATTAATGGAGAAAAACCCACGACGCTCGTACGCATTATCAACCACATCATCATGCACTAAAGTAGCAGTATGTAAAAGTTCTACTAATGCCGCACCACGATGAGTAGATTCTATAATACCACCACATAATTTAGCAGCAAAAAACACAAACATAGGTCGCATTTGTTTGCCTTTCCTTTTTACAATATAATGCGTAATGCGATTTAATAACGGTGCATCGCTATGCATAGAATCTTTGAATTTTGCTTCAAATGCATCAATCTCTGCGGTAATAGGGAGTTTTATCTGATTTATTCCGGGCATTCAGGTAAAAAAATGTGTTTGCAAACTTAGGTATTAAAAGCGTATTTTTAATCAAACTATTCACATGAAACCATTATGATTTTTACAAACATCATATTGAATCAATAAAATCATAATAGCTTCATTACCTTTAAAAGCAAATTTCATACAAATGAAAATATTATTAAGCGTACTATTTATTACCGTGGCGATACTAGTAATCGTCTATTTTGTAGGCCCAAAGCCTACAAAACCACTATATACCATTAAACTTCCAGTAGTACCCGAATTAGCCGCCTTGCCAGCTTATGTGGCAGCGCAAGAAGCACACTACAAAATTAAACCTGGCAACGAAGCCGAAATTGTTTGGGAAGATAGTACACACCAACAAACCGAATATGCAATTGTATACTTACACGGTTTCTCTGCTTCTAAACAAGAAGGAAACCCTGCTTACACCTATTTAGCAAAGGCTTTACATGCCAACTTGTACCTATCCCGTTTAGCCGACCATGGTTTAGATACCATTGCGCCAATGGAATATTTCACAGCAGATCGCCTTTGGGAAAGTAGTAAACAAGCCTACGCCATAGGTAAAAAACTAGGTAAAAAGGTAATATTAGTAGGCACATCAACCGGCGGAAGCTTGGCTTTACAACTCGCCGCAGCCTATCCAGAAATAAATAGTTTAGTACTAATGTCGCCAAATATTGCAATAAACGATAGCAAAGCGTGGTTATTGAATGACCCTTGGGGGTTACAAATTGCTCGCCAAGTTACTGGTGGCAATGAGCGAAAAGTTGATGGTAGAAGTCCGGAATATAAAAAATACTGGTATACTCATTATCGCTTAGAATCGGTAGTGCAACTCGAAGAAATGTTAGAAACCAGCATGACTACATCGCTATTCAAAAAGGTAAAACAACCTGTGCTACTCCTTTATTATTACAAAAACGAAACCGAGCAAGACCCCGTTGTAAAAGTAGATGCCATGCTAAAAATGTTCGATGAATTAGGCACTCCAGCAATGGATAAACAAAAAATAGCTATTCCAAAAGCTGGCAACCACGTAATAGGTTCTGCAATTACCTCAAAAGATATTGAAGGTGTTGAGCATGCAATGGATGGTTTTATAAAGGCAAGGTTAGCTGGTTCAGGATATACCGTAGCATTATGTGATCCTTTGAAAAACTAAGTCAGCATTTCAAACCGCAGTATAGCCCTGCCATCCGTTACAATCTTTTTGTGTCAACGTTCTGCGGGACTTGTCTAGGCAGTGCAACAAAAAGTATTTCCACTACTGTCAGGTTTAATAAACTTAAAACAGTTGTTTGTGGCACAGAATGCACTCGGCCCATTAATTATGGAAATCTTATTATTCCTTCATCTTTATTTTAAACAATGAGAAGACATAATAAGAAATTACTTTACCCAACTGGTATAATTAGCCTAGTCTTTTTACCAATACTATGTATATGGAATTTAGATAAGCAAAAAGCATTCGAAAAATTAGGTGCAATGGACGTTGCTTACATGTATCATAAACAAAAAACAGATACTAGTTATAGTAACTTTTATAAACTGTCACAAGGTTTTAGAAGTTATACAGATATAGAATTTTCAGGAGATAACAACAATGATAAGTCGAAACTCCAATATGCTCAATTTGAAATCGAAAGGATAATTAACTCAAAAGATACCCTCAAAGGAATTCATTTTAAGTTTACAGAGAAAGCCAAATACTGGAATTTTGTAAAGGCGATTGAGATTAGTCATATCGAAAATATCAATTCAAGACTTGATAGAAATGACCTTTGGCTCTTCTACATTCCTTCAATAACTACCAAAGAAGAGCCTTATCAGTTTATTTGTGGCACCAATTACCTTCTTAGAGCTTACGAAATAGGTGAAGAAAATCGAATAGCAAAAATTGAATATATGAAAACTACCATTAAGTTATTTGCATTACCGTTAATCTTCTTTTTTTTAATGTGCTATTTTACTTTTAGAGAATTGTTATAAAACTCCCTTACCCTAACCTATGACACCCACACCCACTTTTCAAAAACAATTAGTTCACATTTTTTAAAAAAATCGTACTTTGTTACTGTTCTTTTATCTACCATTAAAAACTAACTGTATATGAAATCTCTACTCCTTTTCTGCTGCATTTTTATCGCTCTCTCTGCTAAAGCACAATACAAACTTGTATTTATAAATGCCGATAGCAGCAAAACCATTATTGTAAAACAAAAAGATTTAGCACGACTAAGCTACAATGGTTATATGAAACAGCCACAAGAAGTAGAAGGCATTATATCTATGGTAACCGATAGTACCATTAGCCTTTCGCCACGTAAAAAATTGTTTAAAAAAAGACAAGAAGCACAAACCATTCGCACTCGTGATATTACCGGATTTAGAAGATACTCTAGTTTTAGACCAGCAGGAGAAATTATTTATGGTGTAGCAAGTGTAGGTATTACTGGAGCCGTATCAGCAATTATAAGTAAGGGAAGTGTGCCAACTGCATTAACTTTCTTAAGCGCTGCTGGTACAGCAACAGTAACCACAGCAATAAAGGGGATGTTTTTGTCTCATAAAGTAAAAAATCATTTAGGTAAAGAGTGGACAATTCGCATCCAACCAGACCAGCCACAACCCGCAAATTAAAACTTATAAGGTTTTGTGGTTATATGTTTCTCTTATTGCTAAGGAAATTCTTTACCGAAGGGACAACCTATTTTAGGCTGCATAAGTAATACTAATGTAGGAGATTGCCGCGGCTTGAGAAGAACAAGCCTCGCAAAGACGACCTGCCTATGTTTGGCGTGAAGAAGATTGGTTTAAGTGAGTTTTAGGTTTCTTTTTGCAGGTGCTAGGTTTCTTCTTGACAATGCTAGGTTTCTTTTAGCGGGTGTTGTTTTGTTACACTGCTTTGGGTTCTTTAAACCTGATTGAAGTGAAAATACTTTTTTGTTTTTACTGTCTTTTCTACTAAAGCATAATCGAGAGATTTCTCCACGAAGGTCGAAATGACGAATTTACTAAAACAAAAAAGATTGAAACGGAAAGCAGGGCTACCGAAAGCTATGAAATACTGCATTTGCTTTTCGGAAAAATAGAGGCTAAAAAATGTTTTGGCATGTGAGGACACTAGCTGATAAGCGTAAACATCAACTTTATTACCGCTTTATGCCCTCTTCTGCGAACATCAACTGCACTCCCGCTTCCCCAAAAATATACTTGCAGTTTTAGATATTGATTTGTAACTTCATGTAGCTTAAAAAGGAGATTTTATTATGAATGTTATCCAAAAAGTTGAGCACTGGGGCGATGCCCATCATGCAAAATGGTTAGATGTAGTTCGCATCGTATTAGGCCTAATAATTTTTAGTAAGGGTATTTCGCTCATCAGCGATACAGGAGCCCAACAAGAAATCCTGATTAACAATAACATTTTTGGCTTTTCTGGGGTAATGGCAAGCGTTGCCATCCACATTGTGGCATTTGCACATTTAGTAGGCGGTATTTTAATTACCATTGGTTTAGTAACACGCTTTGCAGTAGTTATTCAAATTCCAATTTTAATTTGCGCTATTGTGTTTGTAAATATCTCTAATGGGTTTTCTGCACTAAATTCAGAGCTGTGGTTATCGTTAATTGTACTTTGCCTGTTGGTTTTATTCTGGATAATTGGCTCAGGCCCTTTCTCTGTAGATCATCAGATTAAGAAGAAATAAAATAATAAACCACATGACACATAGTTAGGTGTATTAAGCTATGTTTTCTATGTGGTAATATCTTTCCCTTTTGTTACATAGATTTTATTTCATTCGTGATTTATTTTCAGTAGAACTGATTACCTTTCGGTTTAGAAAATAGCTATGAAAAAAATCTTTCTTTTTGCGTTAACACTATACACTGCAACCGTATTCGCTCAAACACAAACTGCCAACTATTTTAAGTTAACCCGTGCAGGTTTTAATGAGAAAAATGCTTACGAAACCACGGCCTTTGTAGAAAAATATTTCCGAGTACCAGGCAATACTGGTTTTAATGCAAGTATCCACCGTGTGGAAGAAATATTAAAGAAAGCTGGTTATGTGGAGCAAAAAGATAATGAATTTGAAGCTCCATTAACCTATCGCATAGAAAAACGCCCAATGAAACGCAGTACATGGGAACCTGTAAATGCAAGTGTAACTATTGTTGGCGAAACACAACCACTCATTGCTTTTCAAACTAATCGCAATATGATTCCTATTAATTGCCCATCAACTATAGCTGGTGGCGTTACCGCCGAAGTAGTTTTTGTAGGCAAAGGAGCAGCCGCAGATTTAGAAGGGAAAGACCTAAAAGGAAAGATTTTATTTGCAGATGCAGCTGCTGGAAGATTGGTTGCTGCCGCTGTAAAAGCTGGTGCAATTGGCGTGATGGGTTATTCGGTGCCTAAATATAATCAGCCAGAAAAATATCAGACCTCTATATCTTTTGGTAGCATGCAAGCGAATGCTGGTATTTGGTCTTTATTTTTATCGTATGGTGTAAAAGAAAAATTAAAAGCTGCTTGTTTAAAAGGTACAGTAAGTTTAAAGGTTAATATTGAAACTAAGATTTACGAAGCTGATGAATTGACCATTGTTGCAAATGTAAAAGGCAGCGTAAAACCGAATGAACGTTTTGTGTATAGCGCACATGTGCAAGAACCAGGTGCAAATGATAATGCCACAGGCGTAGGAACTTTGGCAGAAATGGCTCGTGTAACGGCGAACTTGGTTAAAAGCGATCAGTTAAAACCACAACGTACTTTAACTTTTTTATGGGGCGATGAAATTGTGTCGACAAGAAGATATATTACGGATGATAAAGAACGTTCTAATGGAATTTTATGGGGAATGAGCTTAGATATGGTTGGTGAGGACACTAAGAAAACCGGTGGCTCTTTCTTAATTGAAAAAATGCCTGATCCTTCTGCAATTTGGACTCGCGGTACTGATAAACACACAGAATGGGGTGCTGGAGATGTAAAAGAAAAGGATCTTTTCCCGCATTATTACAATGATTTTATTTTCGACATCTGTAAAGCGCAAGGCAAGTTTGCCAACTGGACGGTAAACTATAATCCGTTTGAAGGTGGTAGTGATCATACTCCTTTTTTACAAAATAAAATACCTGGTTTATTGATGTGGCATTTTACCGATGTGTTTTATCACACTGATAATGATAGAATTGATAAGGTAAGTGCGACTACTATGAAAAACGTTGGCGTTAGTGCATTAACTGCTGCTTATACTTTAATTACAGCCGATGAAAATACAGCAACAGCTACGGTTACTCAAGTTAAAACAGATGCGTTAATCCGCTTAAAAACTGAGTTTGAATTAAGTAAAAAAGCTATCGCTGATGGTAAGCCTGCGGCTGATGAAAAACATATTATAGAGGTTTGGGCTAAATGGTACACAGATGCTTTGGCAACTATTGGCACCATGCCTGTTGATGCAAAAACTACGCGAGTTGGTTCAACTATTAAAGTAGCCACCTTAGCTGTAGAAAAACAAGTACAAATTTATTTGAGTGAATTAAAATAATGAAATTAATAGTAGTTTTTGTTATTTCAATCGGCTTGTTTTTAATAGGAAAGTCCATTAATAACTATCAAGCTACTTTTACCAAGGACACTAAAAAAGATAAATTCTTCAAAATTGCTGTGATAAGTGATTTAAATTCTGGCTACGGCTCTACAGTATATCATCCTGATGTTACAGCTGCATTAAAGGAAATAGATAGTATTAAACCAGATATGATTTTGTGTGCTGGAGATATGGTAGCGGGACAAAAATCTTCTTTAACAGAACAGAACTTAGCAGAAATGTGGCAGAGTTTTAAGGTAAATGTACTGTCTCCAATAAAAGCGATGAAAGTGCCTTTTGGTTTTACAGTTGGCAATCATGATGCTTCAGCTAATTTCAAAAAAGATAGAGCAGCCACTCAAAAATTTTGGAATGATAACCAAGATGATTTAGGGTTAAACTTTATTGATAAGAAAAATTTCCCATTTTATTATAGTTATACAAAAAACGATGTCTTTTTTATTAGTTGGGATGCTGCAAGTTCTAATGTACAAGCAGAAGTGTACAAGTGGATGGAGGAACAGCTCAATGCTGAAAAAGCAAAAAAAGCAAAATTGCGAATACTACTCGGTCATTTACCCATATATGCCATTGTAACTAGCAAAAATAAGCTTGGTGAGGTATTAGCATCCACAAAGCAAACTGCTGATTTCTTTAAGAAGAACAATATTGACTTGTATATCAGCGGGCATCAACATGCTTATTATCCAGCCAAGGAAGATGGTTTAAGACTTTTAAATACTGGATGTATTGGCGAAGGCCCTCGAAAACTTATTGGCGATTCTACTTTAGCTACTAGAGCTTACACGATTATTGAAATTCCAATTAAATCATATAAAGATTTTACGTATCGAACTTTTATACCTAATAAAAGGACAGAAATTAAGTTATCTCAACTTCCAGATTCTGTAATTGGATTTAACGGAGTTTCTAAGAGAGAACGAAATTAAGCTTGTTGCATTGATATGAGAATTTCTGTGCTAGGTAATTGTTAACTTAGCATAAAAGCAAATTATATGAATTTTCACACTCGTAAATGGATAAAACCAGAAGACCTTAATCCGAATGGAGGATTATTTGGCGGCAGTTTATTAAAATGGATTGATGAAGAAGCTGCTATTTATGCAATTGTTCAATTAGAAAACCCAAAGGTGGTGACCAAATATATGTCTGAAATTAACTTTGTTAGTTCTGGCAAACTTGGCGATATCATTGAATTAGGAATAACCGCGACATCTTTTGGCAGTACATCTATCACTATGTGCTGCGAAGTAAGAAATAAAATTACCCGAAAAAGTATTCTAACTATTGATAAAATTGTTTTCGTAAACATTAATGATTACGGTGAGCCAACTCCGCATGGCAAAACAAAAATCAAATATATTGAAGAACAATTCGACGATTTAGTTTAGGCATTTGTATCATCTCAAAATAAACATTGAACCAATGAACTAGTTCAATTTTTCTTCCAATGTTTCTGCATCTAAATCAAATGCATTTATAATAAGTTGTGCTTTGGTATAAAATGGATCGCGTTCTTCTAATTTTTTAATGATAAAAGCCAATAACTGTTCATCATCCATATTAGCAATTAAGGGTCTTTTTTGGCGATTGTGTAACCTAGAAACCAACTGGGCAGGTTCCATGTGTAAATAAACAGTTTTACCATTTGCATTCATCCACTCCATATTATCGAAAAAGCAAGGCAAACCACCGCCTGTAGCTACTACACAGGTTTCTGGATAAGGATAATTTTTTAATGTATCACTTTCCAATTGTCGGAACGAAGCTTCGCCATGAGCAGCAAAATATTCTGCAATTGTTTGTTTTTCCTGTTCTACAATAACAGCATCCAAATCTACAACCTGACATTCCAATTTATTTGCCAATTGTTTTGCTTTGGTACTTTTACCGCAGCCCATAAATCCGATTAGGAAGATTTTCATAATTGATGATCGCGTTTTAACATAATATAATCTGTAACTGGCGGAGTAATTCCATCTAGTTTAAATAGGCTAGCTATTTGCCCCCGATGATAAGTAGAATGATTTACTACATGAAATAAAATATCCTTAGCTAAACTTGTATACTGATCGCCTAATGAATTGGTGTATGTTATTTCCTTATCCAATGGGATATTTTTAATTATTTGAGTTAGCAATTCGAAATTTTCATCCGAAATCTGTTCGAACATTTCAGTACCATATGTTTCCCAAACTTGATATTTTGGTAATAAACCTAAAATCCTATTCGCCCAAATGTGTTGTGCATTTAAAACATGGTTAAAAAGAGCAATTGCTTTTGGAGAAATTTCTTGATGCTGCTTAAAAATCTCAATCAACTTGCTATCGGCGATTTTTGTGTATTGAATGCTTTCTTCTAACATGCTACGCTAGTTTTACTCTTGGATCTACCCATGCGTACAACAAATCGACCAAGATATTTACCACCACAAATACAAAAGCAATAAACAAAATAGAGCCCATTACTACGGGGAAATCAGACATTTCTAAAGCGGTAACCGTGGTTCTGCCTAAACCGTTATATCCAAAAATATATTCTACAAAGAAAGATCCCGCTAATAAAGAGGCAAACCAGCCAGAAATTGCTGTAATTACAGGGTTCAATGCATTTTTCAACGCATGTTTATAAATTATCGCATTGCGACCTAAGCCTTTTGCTCTCGCAGTGCGGATATAATCTTGTGCCAAAACATCTAACATCGCACTGCGAGTTAATTGTACAATTATAGCCAATGGACGTAAACCCAATGTAATCATTGGCAGCCACAGGTTTTTCCAAGTGATCACTTCTCCTTTAAATGGATCATAACTATATAAACTACCACTCATATTTAAGCCTGTGTAATCTGCCAATACAAAACCAAATAACCAAGCAATAATAATTCCTGCGAAAAATGAAGGTGCAGAAATACCTAAAATTGCAAAAGAATTTGCAGCATTATCTATCCACGTACCTTGATGAACAGCGGAAACTACGCCCAATAAAACACCAATTATAGTAGCGAATATCATAGCGGTTAAGGCCAATACAAAAGTGTTCGGTACTGTTTCTGAAAGTATGGTAGTTACATCTCTTTTAGTTTGATAAGATCTGCGCAAATAAGGAGCTTTTAGTACTATGACATCTTTGCCGACTTTAAACAAAGTTTGATAATGATATTTTTCTTGATTTTCTTCAACATTTGGATGAATACTAATTGGAGATAAATCATTTATATATAAAAAGAATTGAACAGGTTTTGAGCGATCTAATCCAAATTCTTTGCGCACAGCTTCTAGCGATTGCACATCAGATCGTTGCCCCATTGTCATTCTTGCTGGATCTCCTGGTAAAATGTTAAATAACACAAATACCACTAAAATAACTCCTGCCATTACCGCAAAGCCATATAACAATTTTCTAATCGCGTAAGCTCCCATTTATTTTGTAAAATATTTTTCAGATAATTCGTTAAACGATGGCAAGTTATGGTAATGCCATTTATTTATAATTACTCCATTTTTTAAGAGCAATACTCCAGGATTTGCCCTAACCATACTTTTTAATGGCACAGCATCAGCATAAAAAACCTCCATAAAAAGTTTCATTTTTTTACTAAAAGCATCTGCATCTTGTGCCGAATTAGAAGTTAGCAAAATGGTACGAATATTAAACTGATCTGCTGCATTTAATGCTAAAGCATTCGTTTCAGCAATCGCTTTTTCATTGGTATTTTTTAAATCGTATGCAACTACAACCAAGTTATAATACGGATTTTCTACTATTTCTTTCGTGTAATCTGTTCCAGATGCATCGGCAATTAATAAGTCTTTAATTTTAACATCATAGCCTTTTTTAATTAATTTCTTTTCAGGATTACCAATAACTTCCCAGTTATTATCTTTCCAAACTTCCAACTTTAAATAATCTTTATCGCTCATGGTTTTGGTTTCGCCAGTTGCTTTATTTTTAAGCTGATACATAATTAGAAATTCATCTGGCTTTTCTCCTGCCGGGATTTTCATAGATTCAGGAATGCTTGAACCTATTTTATAAGGCAAAAAATCTAAAATTGGCGAAAAGTTATAGGTAAACAATCCAAAAAGTAAGGATGCAATTAAAACTAATGAAGCTACTCTTTTTTGCCAAGCTAAATTTGTGGTAACTGGTTCTATTTTATTCCGGTGGACGAACAAATAAACAATCATAACCAAGAGAATTAAATCTTTTGTAAATGATTGCCAAGGTGTAAGTGGAATGGCATCGCCAAAGCAACCGCAAGACGTAACTACTTTAAATGCAGCCGAAACGAAAGTGAGAAAAGTGAAGAAAATAATTAATGTTAATAAACCTTTAGTTACTTGATTACGCCAAAAGCCAAATAATAAGAGCGCACCTAAAACAATTTCTAAAACACATAAAATGATAGCAATTCCTGTAGCCCAATTACTTAAAAAAGTTAGATGAAAAACTTCAAAGTATTCTTGCAATTTATAGCCAAAACCAAGCGGGTCATTCGCTTTTATTAAGCCAGAAAAGATGAATAAAATTCCAACAAACCAACGAGAAAAGTTTAAAGCTATTTTCGACATTCTATACTTGTTTTATTGTTAAATTGTCAACTGTGCGTTCAGTCTAAATACTAGATACTAACTACTATATACCAAGCTTAATTAAGGCAAAAACAGCATAGTTCAACATATCCTGGTAATTTGCTTTTACACCTTCCGAAGCTACGGTTTGACCTAAATTATCTTCAATTTGTTTAACTCTTAGGATTTTCATCAATATCAAATCGGTTAAAGAACTAATTCGCATATCTCTCCAAGCTTCACCATAATCGTGGTTTTTGGCAAACATTAAGTCTTTAGTCTCGGTAACACGTTTATCAAACAAGCTTTCTACTACCTGTACATCCATTTCATTAGGATCGCTTTCACTTAATTCTAGTTGCAACATCGCGATTACGCAATAATTTACAATACCAATATATTCAGATGTGATATCCTCGCCTACTTTAGAAACTTTTTTTTCTTCTAAAGTACGAATGCGTTGTGCCTTGATAAAAATTTGGTCGGTTATAGACGCTGCCCTAAGGATGCGCCAAGCAGTTCCATAATCTTTTGTTTTCTTTAAAAAAAGCGATTTACATACCGCTATAACGTTGTCGTACTCTTGTGATGTGTTTACTGCCAAAACAATTAAAATATTTAGTTTAAAGCTATTTTAATACCTATTTTTGTATTAAATGATGGCTAAAGATACATTTTTAAACCGAAAAGTAATACTAAATAGCAAAGGCAAACTGATAGATTTAAGCAGTCCAGCTGTTATGGCCATTTTAAATTTAACTCCTGATTCGTTTTACGCGAACAGCAGAATTAACAGTGTTGATGAAGCCTTAAAAGCAACTGAAAACTTTTTAAATGAGGGCGCTAAATTCATAGATATTGGTGCTTATTCTTCTAGACCTGGCGCAGTAGATATCACAACAGACGAAGAATTACAACGACTTATTCCAGTAGTTGAGGCGATTACAAAAGAATTTCCAGATGCTTTAATTTCCATTGATACATTTAGAGCAAAAGTGGCAGAAGAAACTGTTTCGGCAGGAGCGCATTTAATTAATGATATTTCTGCTGGTAATTTAGATGAACAAATGTTCGAAACAGTGGCGAAATTGCAAGTGCCTTACATCATAATGCACATGAAAGGTACGCCACAAAACATGCAAGAAAATCCAACTTACCACAACATAGTTGATGAAGTAAGCACTTATTTTTCAGAGAAATTAGCTGTTTTAAAAAGTTTAGGCGTAAAAGATATTATTATCGATCCTGGTTTTGGTTTTGCGAAAACTATCAGTCACAATTATGAGCTTTTGCAGCAAATGGAACAGCTAAATTCTTTCGAACTGCCAATTTTAGTTGGTTTTTCTAGAAAATCTATGATCACAAAAGTCCTAAATAACAAATCTGCCGATGCTTTGAACGGAACAACAGTTTTAAACACATCAGCTTTGCTAAAAGGAGCTAAAATTTTAAGAGTTCACGATGTAAAAGAGGCTATCGAATGCATAACTTTAACAGAAAGAATAAAAAATCCTTAATAAATTCAATTTTTAACTTTTATAGCTTGCTCTTAGCTAAACAATTAACCTATTTTCCCTATCTTGTGCTCAATGAAAAGCCTTGACTTTGACTTTCTTAAAATAACCTGGGTTGATGGGATAGATATTGTCCTTGTAGCTATCCTTATCTATTACATTTATAGCTTAATACGGAATACATTGGCTGTGAATTTGCTGTTGGGCATGTTCATCATTCTTATTTTTTACTATGTGGTAAAAGGATTACACATGAACTTGCTGTCGGCCATTATTAACAAGTTTATGAGCGTAGGTATTATGGCGCTCATTGTTATTTTTCAACCAGAAATTAGGCGTTTTTTACTGCATATCGGCAAAAATACTTTCCTTCAGAAAAATAAAGCGTGGTGGGGTTATTTATTTGGCAGTAAAGATTTAGAACGCGATAATTTAATACGCATTAAACCTATTATTGATGCTTGCAAAAGCATGAAAAAAACACGAACAGGTGCTTTAATCGTATTTGTTAAGTTTTATGATGATGAACTTTTCACGAATAGCTGTGAGCTAATCGATTCGAAAATATCAAAACGTTTATTAGAAAGTATATTTCAAAAACACAGTCCATTGCATGATGGAGCCGTAGTTATTGCCGAAAACAAAATTAAAAGCGCAAGCTGTATTTTGCCTTTAACGGATAATGATAAGCTACCTCCACAATTTGGCTTACGCCACAGAGCTGGAATTGGTGTCTCAGAAATGGCAGATGCTGTTGCAGTGATTATATCAGAAGAAACTGGTGAAATTGCTTATGCCAAACAAGGTCGTGTACGCATGAATGTTTCTTTTGGCGAACTAGAGAAGTTGCTGAATAAAGACTTTTAGAAAGAGTAAGGATAAAGGAACAAAGATATAGCCTCTAAATAAAACAAGGAGCAAGAATTATAGACATCATATCTTTAATCCTTGCTCCTTTATCTTTTATCCTCTAGACTAGCAATACTGCTCAAACGCACCAATTAAGCTATCAGCTATCATTTGTGCAGGGCGACCTTCAATTTGATGACGCTCAATCATATGAACTAACTTTCCATCTTTAAATAATGCCATTGCAGGAGATGAAGGTGGAAAAGGCATCATATAAGCTCTTGCTCTATCAACCGCATCTTTTTCCATACCAGCAAAAACTGTTACCAATTTATTAGGATGTTTAGCATTTGATGCCGCAAGTTTTGCTGCCGGACGTGCATTTGCTGCTGCACAACCACACACAGAGTTTACCACTACAAATACAGTTCCTTCGCCTTTAATTGCGCTATCTACCGCTTCTGCTGTTTTTAATTCTTCAAAACCTACGTTAGTCAACTCAGCACGCATAGGTTCTACTAAATATTCAGGATACATTCTTTTCTTTTTTTATTAATAATACGCAAAGATAACAAATATGATGCGCTAAAATTTAGTACAACATAAAATAACAATCTACTGACTTACAGCCAACAAAAAAGCAACTTGTATTTATCACACAAGTTGCTTTTAAAATGAATTGAAAATACTATTGCATTCCCTTTAACATTTCTTGTAAGCCTTTTAGATTATTAAAATAATCTAAAAGGCATTTCTTGCTATAAAAATTGATTCAGTTTCACCTATAAAGACGATTTCATAGCGCATTAATATAGTCTATTATTGCCAATTACTTCTAGAAGTATTGTGATACAAATTATCGCAATCTAACACTTTCAAACCAAACAAATATGAAACAATTCAACAATCGTTGCAATCAAGTATCCTTTATCATTCTCATTTTGCTTACTATTCTAACATCATGCAAAAAAAATAAGATAAAGCCATATCCAATAATTCCTACAAAACAAATATCTTTTAGCCCTTCGGCCGCTTTTATTGGAGATGAGATAACTCTTACTGGAGAATTTGATCCCGACAAGACAAAGAACATTGTAAGCTTTGGAGGAGCAATAGCCTTAATTACCAGCGCTAGCCAAACTGAACTCAAAGTGTTAGTACCTGCTACTGCAAAAAACGAGAAACTTATTGTCAACGTAAATGGAGTAGAAACCGCCTCATCAACCAATTTTACACTCTACAATATTTTCGTAGCGGGCACTGAATATAATGGAGGACCAAACAAGGACAAGTCAGTAATAAAATATTGGAAAAATGGCATACTCACAACTTTAACAGATGGGGCACACAATGCTTTTGCTACTTCCATGACAATTAATGACAAAGATGTATATGTATTGGGCTATGAAAATATAATAGGCTATAATAATACTGTAAAGTATTGGAAAAATGGTATACCCGTAAGTCTAACCGATGGTACAAAAGATGCTTATCCAGTTTCTATCAAGGTAATTGGAAATGATGTATATGTAACTGGTTATGAATATAGTAACTATGGTTGGGCAACAATAGTTAAATATTGGAAAAATGGCATAGAGGTAAAACTGAGCGAAGGATTAGAGGAGGCCTATCCATCTGGTATTGCCATTAGCGGAACAGATGTGTATGTAGTAGGTTACGCTTACGATGATTATTATAACATCTCTCCAAAGTTATGGAAAAATGGAAAGGAAAGCATTCTTTCTCAACCTGTAGGTTTTTCTTACTACGCCTCCGATGTGGCAGTTATTGGAAATGATGTATATATAACAGGCACTCAACAAACAGTCGATAGAAGTACCCCAATCTATTGGAAAAATGGTGTAAAATCTATTATCCCAACGAATAACAGTAGCAAATTTGCATTTACCACTTCAATAATCATAAAGGACAACAGCTTCTATGTTACTGGACAAGAACAAGAGGGGACAAAACGTACTAGCTTTTATTGGGAAAATGGTATGGTGCAAAAGCTTTCTTTCTCTACCAACATAGGTTATTTTACTTCTTCCCCTACTTCAGTTGCCGTTATAGACAATAACATGTTTGTTTCTGGCGCAAGAGACAATGCAGCTGCCTATTGGCGAAATGGAACACCTACATTACTTACAGACAAGAAGTATTATGCCTTTGCATGTGCTATAGTTATTGCACCGTAATATTTCCAATTTCTTATAAATCACCAACAAAAAAGCAACTTGTATTCATCACACAAGTTGCTTTTTTAATGAATTGAAAATACTTATTGCATTCCCTTTAACATTTCTTGTAGTTTTTGAGGATCGCTCAACATTCCTGTACCAAACATGATAATGATAACTATAAAATATAATAGCGAAAGAATATTTAAGACTAAACCAATTATGGCACAAACTCTACCTGCATTCAAGTTTTTATAAGAGCTTAAAGTGTAAGCTAATGTATTTGCATCATAAAGTGCTCTATCTTTTTTACTTAAAACCAATGCAATAATTGCAGGTATTAATCCGATAATACCATAACAGCAGCAAAATACGATAGAAAGAATTCCTAATACCAAAACAACAGTTGCATTAGGTAAAGATTGTTGCATACCATAACCAAAACCTCCATTTTGTGGCGGAAATGGATTTTGAGAATTGGGTTGAGGAGTAGGTTGAGGTTGAGGATTTTCTTGTGGTTCTAATTGTTCTTCAGACATAGCGTTAAATTAATTGATGAGTAAATATTTTATAAATATAATTGATTACAATAATTAAAGTGATACCAATATAAAGCATTTTAATAAAAAATGCTCCGCTTTTAAAATCAAATTTTAAATGAAACCCAGTAAAAATAAATAGAATGATGATTGGCAGCGTAGCTGGATAAAGTTTAAAAGAGGATATAAAATTCCCCTGCATTAATTCTAAAACAGAACGTTGCATACCACAACCAGGACAATCTATACCTAACGTTTGCTTAAACGGACAAGATAGCAAGTGGCTTTGCAACCAATTTATCACGCCTTTACTCTCGCTTAAAAAGAATACTATAATTAGGATAATCGTTCCCTTCATCTACTGATAAAAATATCGAATTTCAACTAGTTCTACAAACTTAGTTTCTTAACCTTGGTATTAACAGCTGTTGTGAAATTACCAAACATTCCAGTCCATTACGTTATTTTCTGATCTTGATGTAGGTTGCTGCATACCAGAAGTAAGCTCAACCACCCGTTGATTTACACGATCCTTTAATTTTTTAATGCCCGAAGTTTTCGCTTCGTTCATGTATTCTAAAATACTATAGGTAAATACTCCATTTTTTAAACTATTTTTTTCTAGCGCATATTGCATTCCTCCAGCTGCAGAAATTATAGTTGCCCCCGTACCTTTACCAATATTTGCAAAGAGATCTTGCATCAATTCAAAACTGTTTTTCATGCCTAGTTTACTGCCTTTGCTTGTATTTTTAACTTTAACCCCTTTCCCTGTGGCGTCACTTGTAGCTCCTTCTGCATTTGCTTGTACACCTGTTGAGGCCAATTGTGTTTCGGTCTGATTTAATTTTTGCAACTCTTCCTTATCTACTTCTCCACTATGGCAGGCATCAATTAACATCAATTTCTGACGAGCAGGAATATTGTCTACCAAATCTTCAAATGAATCATAAGCAAGACCATTTTGTTCTGGCTTTTCGAAATCTACATTAAAAGTAGACAAGAAGTAGTCATAATTTTTACTCAATAAACCGTGACCAGAATAAGCCACAATCACCCTATCGTTTACCTTACTTTGCTGTAATTTACTTTTCAAAGCCAAAATATTTTCAGTTGTTACTTGCTGATTAAAGAGCGTATCAATTTCAATATTATCAGCATATTTCTGCCTTAGTTTATTAGCCAAATCTCTAATATCTTTAACACTCCATTGTAAATTATGCCCTTCCTGCTCAAAATTATTAATTCCGATACCTACAAAATATAGCTTAGAAACAGGTTTATTTTCAGGATTATAATTAACCACTACAGGCAACCTATAACTTTCAATTCCGTTGGTATTTATAACAGAAGTTTCAATTTTATTGTTTCCTGTTGATAAGGAAATAGTAATTGTGGTATCAAGTGTACTTCGCTTTGCTAATTTTAAGTTAATGCCTTTTAATCCATAGATAGGAACTTCATTTACCCAAATGTTAAAGCGATCTAAAGGAATGCTTTTATCATTTGCCTTTATCTTCAACACCAATTGATTTGTTTTTTGCTCAAACAAGAGTTGATCCCGATTGGTAATATCAGCATCTGGCACACTATATGTACTTGTAAACAGGCTGGTATCAATTCCTAGCTTTTTAATTCGTTTTTCGTAGGCTTTTTTATAAGAACTGATTAAGGCTGTATCCGGACTTTCTAAAGCCTGTAATACCTTATCAGGACGATTAAACCTATAATCGAATTGTTTAAAGGAATACGTATTAAAATCTTCCGTAAAATGTAAGCCAGCCACGTTTGAAGCTGGAATCATATAATAGTTGTTTGGTGTAAAAAAACCTATAGCCGCTTTTCCATCATTAAATAAACTAACTGCTTTGGCTATCTGTTTACCAGTTTCATAGTTAACAATAACAGTCTGTTTATCATTTCCAGAAGTAATTAGCCACTTACGCTTATTTAAAAACAAAGCATCATTTGCAAAACCAGAATGTGATTTTTCGTTAAAAATTATCGAATTATCTTCTAATTTCCTCACTACCACATTCCCTTTTAAATCAGCTATGGCATATATATAATCAGTTGGGTGACAAACAATTTTGCCAATCGGAAAATCAAGCACTAATTTTTCTGTTGCTATTGCTGTAGAAATATCAAAACTTTTTATTGTATAGCCTAGTTTCTTATAGTCTGGTTTAGGCTTATCAAGTTCAGAAAATTGATATAATAAGCTCTTGCTATCAGGCGTAAAAGCAATGTAGACATATCCATATCCTTTAGCTTGGTCTTCTCCAATAATCCATTTACTAGCTTTAATATCATAAACCTTTATTGCAATTTCGCCAACAATGCTAATGTAGTTTGAATTGGGAGAAAACAATATAGCCCTAGTTGAGACCCCGCTTAAGGGAATAGTTTTAACATTCTGTAAATTGGAATTTGCAATAAACAATGTTGATTTATCTGTAGCCAAAAAAGCTGCTGTTTTGCCATCGGGAGATAATTTTGCATCAACTATCTTAAAACCATCTTTTGCAAATTCATATAGTATTTTATTAGCATAGATATTTCTTATTTGTACTTTAAACATAGACATACCATAATCCATCTTGATACAAATTGCAGTAGAATCTGTTATCCATTGTTTAATAGCAAAATCTTCATTAAGTTGTGCACCTGTAGAAATGTTGATGCCATTTGTATATGTCCGTGCAATTGAATTATAACTTGCCATTAATACCGTATTGCTTGGGTTTATAAATAATGCATCTAATCCGGAGTTGTATGAAGGTGAAAAAATTTCTTGACCATTGCTTTGATAAAAACCAGCACTTTTGTTTAAAACCGCTATTTGACTTGCATCGGCAGTAGTAGCAATCATACCATCATAAGCCATGTTTTTAAGCCCTATCCATTTATGTTTTTGCAAATCATACACTGCACTGGTATCATTTATAGGGACTACAAGATGTCTTTGATCATTACTTAAATTGATTTTTTTTGAAGAGTAAGCACCGATATTAGTTTTTGTTTCTAACGTTTCTGTTTCCTTTAGTTCTTGGTCAAGTATAATGATTTGACCTTTTTGTGTGAGTACATAAAAAGAATTATGGCTAGCTGCTACGGCAACTGCAGAAGAAGAAAGGGAATTTCCCTCTTTTACAAGAATTCCATTTTGGTCTATAATTTCAACTTTCTGTTTATTATCCTTATTAAAAGCTAAAAAGTATTCGTTTTCTTTATTTGTAAAAACAATTTTCGAATCATAGGTTGGTAATTTAAAATTGGCAACCTTCTTTCTGCCAATCACATCAACAACAAACACTTCATCTGATGCTTTAAGCAACAACTTGTCGCCTGCATTATTTTTAACCATTAAATCTAAACTTTTCCAATATATACCATTATAAACATTATTAGTAAAATAACTTAATGTATCTAAAGGCTTGCCATTGTGTGAATTATAAAATCTAAGAGACCCATCTTTTGTATGTTCATACATAAGGATTGCTATTTCTTCCCCTTTATTGCATAAGGCTGCTCCCACAATTTTATAAGGAGAAGTTATAGTGCGTAATTGCAGTCCGGTTTGTGTATTCCATAAAATGAGTTCATTTTTACTGGCAGTAATGAGCAAATGTTTTTCAAGGTAAGTATCATAAAACTCAATTTTATCTGAATGAGTTGTTTGTACCATCGGCTCAATACTGGGCTTTTTAGCTTGAGCAAAAGAGGTAGTTGAAAAGACAACCAACAAAAAAGATAGAAGTAAATACTTAGCCATAAACTAAGATATCGTTTTTTAGAACTCTAAAACATACCTAAAAGTTGGTATTTATGTGTTAAATTTCGAGTGACATTCTAATTTTTATAATTAGCTTAGCAATCGGTTGCACTAAATACCATTTTTAAACTTGAACAAAAAAACCACCATATACGATATTGCGAAGGAACTAAACATTACAACGTCTACTGTTTCTAGGGCATTAAGTGGGTTTTCTGCCATTAGTGATACCACTAGGCAAGCCGTAATTGAAACCGCGAAAAAGCTTAATTACAGTCCAAATCGTTTAGCTTCGGCTTTAAAATCTGGCAAAACTTATATTATTGGCGTAATTGTACCAAGTGTGCAAGCTCATTTTTTTGCTTCCATTATACATAGTATAGAAGAAGGATTAAAAAATAGTGGATATCGTGTGATTTTATATCAATCTAACGAGTTTGTAGAAAACGAAATAAATGGCGTTAAAACATTGTTAGAAGCACAAGTCGATGGCATTATTGCTTCTATATCTTTAGAAACAGAAGACGTATCACATTTTGCGGAAGTTATTAAACAAAACAAACCTTTACTATTATTTGATCGCGAACACGCCGATCTAAAAGTACCTACTGTTACCTTAGATGACTTTAAAGCGGGTTATATCGCTACACGGCATCTAATAGATCAAGGATATAGAAATATTGCTTTTATTACAACCGTTCATCAAATTAAGGTGTTTAATGACAGACTTAACGGCTACAAAGCGGCTTTAAAAGACAATAATTTAGCTGTGATAGCAGATAATATCATTCTTGGCGGTCTCTCTATTAAGGATGGAAGGTTTGGTGCCAGTAAATTAATGAGAAATGATATAAAACCTGATGCAATTATAGCTGGAGATGATTTTACTGCTCTTGGTGTAATTAAAAAACTAAAAGAAATTAACGAAACTCCACCTAAAATTGGTGTAATAGGCTTTGCCAACGAAGCATTTTCTGCTTACATCACACCAGACTTATCTACTATAGATCAGCATCCAAACCAAATGGGGATAGAATGTGCTAAACTATTCTTAAAGATGATTCAGCAAGAAAATCCTTACCAAAATGTAGATCATATTGTGCTTGAGCCATCATTAATCGTAAGAGAATCTACCTCAAACAACGCTCCTAGCTAAAAACTTTTTTAAAGAATATTTGACTTTTATAAATTAACACATATATTTATGCAACCGTTTGCATAAACCAAGTATAAAATTAAACTGAATGTATTTATTAGGTATTGATATAGGCACATCATCTATAAAAGTTGCAGTTGTTGATGCACAAACTCAACAACGAGTAGCCACTGCTCAATATCCTGAGGAAGAAACTGAAATAAAATCTATCCATCCGGGCTGGGCAGAACAATCGCCTATGGATTGGTGGCATAATGCACAGCAAGCCATATTAAAGGTAAATGCATTAAAATTATTCGATCCGAAAGATATTAAGGCGATTGGTATTGCTTACCAGATGCATGGTTTAGTGGTGGTTGATGCAGCTCAAAACATTTTACGCGATAGCATTATATGGTGTGATAGTCGTGCGGTTGAGCTTGGTGAGAAAGCTTTTGATACAATTGGACATGAAAAATCATTACAACATTTATTAAATTCTCCTGGCAACTTTACCGCATCTAAACTGGCTTGGGTAAAAAATAATGAGCCAACTATTTATAGTAAAATTGATAAAGTGATGCTACCTGGCGATTTTATTGCCATGAAACTAACTGGAGAAATTACAACCAGTATTCCAGCTTTATCTGAAGGGATTTTTTGGGACTTTAAAAAGAATGAAATATCCACCGATGTAATGAATTATTACGGATTAGATTGGAGTTTAATACCAACAATTAATCCTCTATTTTCTGAACATGGTTATTTAAAAAAGGATATCTCTAGTCTTTTGGGCTTAACTGAAGGCATTCCTGTTTCCTATAAATCTGGCGATCAACCTAACAATGCACTTTCTTTAAATGTGCTTAAACCAGGAGAAGTTGCTGCAACAGCTGGAACTTCGGGCGTTATTTATGGTGTGAGCGATGAGTTAACTTATGATCAGCAATCTCGTGTAAATACTTTTGCGCATGTAACCTATTCAAAGGAAAAGCAACATACAGGCGTTTTGTTGTGCATAAATGGAACGGGTAGTATGTATCGCTGGGCAAAACATAATTTCGCTCCGCACCTATCCTATTCAGAGTTAAATGAACTGGCTGCACAAGCACCAATTGGCAGCAAGGGTTTACGAGTTTTGCCTTTTGGTAATGGCGCAGAGCGGATGTTCAACAATAAATACACTGGCGCTCAACTTTTAAATATCGATTTAAACACACATCAACAATCGGATATTTTTAGAGCCGTACAAGAAGGAATTGCTTTTTCTTTTAGGTATGGGCTAGATATTATGCGAGAGAATGGGATGCAACCAAAAGTAATTAGAGCTGGTCGGGCGAATTTGTTTATGAGTGATGTTTTTGCACAAACTTTTGTTGATGTTACCGGTGTACCTGTTGAGTTATATGAAAATGATGGTAGTGTTGGTGCTGCATTAGGCGCAGGTATTGGCGCTGGAATTTTTAAAAGTCCTGAAGATGCTTTCTCTAAACACCAATTACTTAACTACATTGAACCTAAAAATACAATAGCATACGAGCCAATTTATCAGGATTGGAGAAGAATATTAGAAAGAAAATTAATTAGTCCATAGTTGATGGCTCATAGTTAATAGCTTGGGTATTTATTGCCATGACGCCCAGACTATCGACTATTGACCATCAACTAAAAAATTATCAACCAAAAACAACACAGAAGCGATGACAAAAGTAGTAACAGGAGAGAAAGAATTTTTTAAAGGGATTGAACAAATCAAGTTTGAAGGTTTGCAAAGCGATAACCCAATGGCATTTAGATGGTATGATGCTACTAAAATAGTTGCCGGTAAACCTATGACCGAACATTTCAAATTTGCATGCGCCTATTGGCATTCATTTAACGGCAATGGTGCAGATCCTTTTGGTGGTCCAACACATGTCTTCCCATGGGATGAAAAGAAAGATGCAGTGGAGCGTGCAAAAGATAAGATGGATGCTGCGTTTGAATTTATTACCAAAATGCAATTACCTTACTATTGTTTCCACGATGTGGATGTAGTGGATTATGGAAATGATATTGCAGAAAATGAGCGCAGATTACAAGCATTGGTGGAATATGCAAAGCAAAAACAAGCGGATAGTGGTGTTAAATTACTGTGGGGGACGGCTAATTTGTTTAGTCATAAGCGTTATATGAATGGTGCTTCGACTAATCCAGATTTTCATGTGTTGGCTCATGGAGCGGCACAAGTTAAAGCTGCATTGGATGCTACCATCGCCCTTGGCGGACAAAATTATGTATTTTGGGGAGGGAGAGAAGGTTACATGAGTTTGCTAAACACGAACATGAAACGTGAACAGGAGCATTTGGCTCAGTTTTTACATACTGCTAAAGATTATGCTCGCAAACAAGGCTTTAAAGGCACGTTCTTTATCGAGCCAAAACCTTGTGAGCCATCAAAACATCAGTATGATTATGATGCTGCAACAGTGAAAAGCTTTTTACAACAGTACGATTTGCTTGAAGATTTTAAATTGAATATAGAAGTTAACCATGCAACATTGGCTGGTCATACTTTTCAGCATGAGTTGCAGGTGGCGGTAGATAATGGTTTGTTGGGTTCTATTGATGCGAACCGTGGGGATTATCAGAATGGATGGGATACAGATCAGTTTCCTAATGATATTAATGAATTAACGGAAGCGATGCTGATTGTTTTAGAAGGTGGCGGTTTGCAAGGTGGCGGGGTAAACTTTGATGCGAAAATTCGTCGTAATTCTACAGATATGGCCGATTTATTTTATGCACACATTGGCGGAATGGACATTTTTGCCCGTGCTTTAATTACTGCGGATGCTATTCTTAGTCGATCGGATTATAAGAAAATTAGAACAGATCGTTATGCTTCTTTTGATAGTGGGAAAGGTGCTGAATTTGAAAAGGGAAATTTAAGTTTAGAAGAGTTGAGAGACTTTGCTGTTAACAATGGCGAACCTGAAGTGCGTAGTGGTAGACAAGAGTATTTAGAAAATTTGATTAATAGATATATATAAGAATTGATTTTAGGCTGGGGAGTGAGTAGTACAGGTTTTTGTTAACTAAACCCAATACAAGTGGAAATACTTTTTTATCACGCTATCTCGACTGAAGCCCATCGGAATCTTGTTCGTCATTCCCGTGAAAACCGGAATCGTAATGCGTAAAAAGCCTCTTATTGCATTACGGTTCCCAATCAAGTTGGGAATGACGAGTGAGTTAAAGATAACAAGCTGAACAAGATCCTTCGACAAGCTCAGGATGACCAGCGAACTAAAGATGGCAAGTGAGTTAAAGATAACGGGCGTAGCAAATACCAATTTTTATTTTGATTAAGGTTACCTAAAAATTAATTTTCAAAATAATGTACTATATTTTTCAATTTTATTACATTTAGACCTCAAATCAAACTAAATAACTAAATGAATGAAGAATAACGTATTAGACACGAAGGATTATATTGTATTTTTAATCTACTTCGTAATTGTAGCCGCTTATGGTTTGTACATCTACAACAAGAAAAAATCTGCTTCTAGTGGCTCTAAAGACTATTTCCTTGCCGAGGGTTCGTTAACTTGGTGGGCTATTGGGGCATCGTTAATTGCCTCTAACATTTCTGCCGAGCAATTTATTGGCATGAGTGGTTCTGGTTTTAAAATGGGCCTTGCTATCGCAACTTACGAGTGGATGGCAGCAGCAACATTAATTGTGGTTGCAGTATTTTTCATTCCGGTGTATCTTAAAAACAAGATATTTACCATGCCGCAATTCTTGCATCAGCGTTATAATGGTACGGTTGCTATGATTATGGCCATTTTTTGGTTGCTATTATATGTAGTTGTAAACTTAACTTCTATCCTTTATTTAGGTGCATTAGCTGTTAGCAGTATCTCTGGTTTTGATCTTAGTGTTTGTATGTATGCTATTGCTGCTTTCGCTATTATTATTACCCTAGGCGGGATGAAAGTAATTGGTTATACGGATGTTATTCAAGTTTTCTTTTTGATTTTAGGTGGTTTGGCGACTACTTATTTAGCGTTGAACTTGGTTTCGGATCATTATGGCACGAGTGGTATTTTAGAAGGCTATCATGTAATGACGCAAAAAGCATCGGAACATTTTCATATGGTGTTAAAACCTGAAAACCCTAATTATATTGATTTACCTGGTTTAAGTGTGCTTGTTGGCGGTATGTGGATTGTGAACTTGAACTATTGGGGCTGTAACCAGTACATTACGCAACGTGCTTTGGGTGCTGATTTAAAAACTGCTCGTGGTGGTATTTTATTTGCTGCATTTTTAAAGTTATTAATGCCAATTATTGTGGTGTTGCCAGGTATTGCTGCTTATGTTTTATATAAGGATGGGGCTTTTCAGACTGAAATGCTTCAGGATGGTTCTGTGAACCCAGATCGTGCTTACCCTGTATTATTAAATTTATTACCTGCCGGATTAAAAGGACTTTCTTTTGCTGCATTAACCGCAGCAGTTGTGGCTTCATTGGCTGGTAAAGCAAATAGTATTGCTACTATTTTCACCTTAGATATTTACAAAAAGGTATTTAATACTGAGGCGTCTGAGAAAAACTTGGTTGTAGTTGGAAAGATTACTATTGTTGTTGCAATGGTGTTAGGTGTGTTAATTGCACCACATTTAGGCATTGATAAAAAAGGTGGTTTCCAATACATACAGGAATATACTGGTTTTGTATCGCCTGGTATTTTTGCCATGTTTATTTTAGGTTTCTTCTGGAAAAGAACAACTTCTGCCGCTGCGTTATTTGCTACAATTGGTGGTTTCGGGCTTTCTCTTTTACTTAAATTCTTACCGTTATGGACAGATTTATCTTTCCTTTCGGGAATGGGTTTCTCGGTAAAAAATACCGCAGGCATTTACGAAATTCCGTTTATTGATAGAATGGGCTTTGTATTTTTATTCTGTGTACTGGGTATGGTTTTAATTAGTTTCCTTACTAACAAGAAAGAAGCTGAGGCTAAAGGACTTGAAATTGATGCTAAAATGTTTAAAACCACAACTGGTTTTGCAATGGGTGCCATTTTAATTATAGGCATATTAGTTGCACTTTATACTGTTTATTATTAGAATTGATAACTCAAGAAAAAGCTTTCCGAAAATCGGGAAGCTTTTTTTGTATGACACAAAACCTATCGGGATAAATTTCTTTTAATCTCTAATTTACATCAGCTACTTCCTTAATTTAATCTCAAATGAAAAATAGACTATTAATAACCATCGCTTTTATTGTAATTTCTTTTCAAGTAGGCTTTACTCAGACCAAACGCGAATTTAAAACATGGAACCCTGCTACTGATAGCTTACAAGTATTGGGCGCCCAAGCTTGGCCTAAAGAAGTTAAAGATTATTATGATCGTTTGCCAGAAAGAGCAGAGAAAACTGTTCGTAAAGATGTTTGGGATTTAAGTAAAAATAGCGCTGGCCTTAACCTTCGTTTTAAAACTAATGCTGATGAAATTATTATAAAATATGTTGTGAGCGGAGGTAAACAAATGCCGCACATGCCTGCAACTGGTGTTAGTGGTATTGATTTGTACGCTAAAAATAGTGATGGCAAATGGCTTTGGGCGTCTGGTCAATATTCATTCGGTGATACGGTTGTTTATCGTTTCAAAGGATTAAAATCGAAGGATGATTATGTGAAAAATCTTCAATATACCATGTACTTGCCTTTATATAATTCGGTAAAATGGATGCAAATTAGTGTGCCGAAAGAGGCTGAATTTATACCCTTGTCTGTAAGAAAAGAAAAGCCAATTGTTGTTTATGGAACTTCGATTGCACAGGGTGCATGTGCTTCTAGACCTGGTTTGGCGTGGACCAATATTTTAGGTAGGAAGTTGGATAGAACAGTAATTAACCTTGGTTTTTCGGGAAATGGCAGACTGGAAAAAGAGTTGATTGATTTGTTGACTGAGATTGATGCTAGAGTTTATGTACTAGATTGTTTGCCCAATTTAACAGCACCTCAATATATCGCCACGGGTGAGTTAAAAAAGCGGATTGTATCTTCTATTAAACAATTGCAGGAAAAACGACCATCAACCCCAATTCTATTTACTGAGCATGACGGCTATACAGACGATGGGATAAATTTGGACAAAAAGAAACAATATCAGGATGTCAATACTGCTTTAAGAGAAGTACTTGATTCGCTTTCAGCGACGGGTATAAAAAATGTATTCCTTTTATCGAAAAAAGAAATTAACCAGGACATTGAAACAATGGTTGACGGTACTCACCCCAATGATGCTGGTATGATGCGCTACGCAGACGCCTATGAAAAAGCATTGTCAAAAATACTAAAGGAACCTATTGGTGATAACACAACAACCATCCCGGTAACGCAAGGTCGTGATGCCAGCACATATAATTGGGAGACTAGGCACAATGCCGTACTTGCTTATAACAAAACGCATCAACCCCAAGTTATTTTTTTAGGAAATTCTATTACCAATTATTGGAGTGGCGAACCAAAGGCCCCTATTCGCCGCGGTGAAACCTCTTGGCAGAAATATTTTGAACCAAAACAAGCCGCAAATTTTGGCTTTGGGTGGGATAGGATTGAAAATGTTTTGTGGCGTGTGTATCATAATGAACTGGATGGTATTTCACCATCACATATTGTACTGATGATAGGCACAAACAATTTACAGTTAAACAAAGATGAGGACATTGTAACTGGATTACAGTTTTTAGTAAATGCAATCCATGAAAAACAGCCAGGTGCAAAAATTATACTATTAGGTATTTTGCCAAGAAGAGCCATGGAAGACAGGGTTGCAAGCCTTAATAAATTGCTTGCTAAGACTAATATGAGTAAGAATACTCTATTTGCAGATGCTGGAAAATTGTTTTTGAAAACAGATAAAAAGATTGATGAAGCTTTGTTTACTGATGGTTTACATCCTAATGAACAAGGTTATGAAAAGCTGGGTGCGTTTATTGCAACAAGGTTAAAATAGTTACGGTAATACGACGTGTTGGGCATAAATAAACATAATATCTTTATCTTGTAATCTCTATTATGCACTTGACCATCTCACAGCCAAAGAAAATAATTTTACCCATAATTGTGTTGGCACAATTCTTCTGCACTTCCTTATGGTTTGCAGGTAATGCGATTATAAGCGATTTGGTTAAACAGTTACATTTTCCATCTTCCTATTTGGCTCACCTTACTAGTGCCGTTCAGTTCGGTTTTATTATTGGCACCTTAGTATTTGCTTTGTTAAGTATTTCAGATCGTTTTTCTCCTTCTAAAATTTTCTTTATTTGTGCTGTTGTTGCTGCGTTAACAAATCTGTGTGTAAGTTTTAATGGTATAACTGTTACTCAATTAATGGGTGTTAGGTTTATTACTGGTTTCTTTTTAGCTGGCATTTACCCAGTGGGTATGAAAATAGCGGCAGATCACTTTCAAAAAGGGTTAGGTAAATCGTTAGGGTTTTTAGTTGGGGCATTAGTTTTTGGAACTGCTTTTCCTCATTTCTTAAAGAGCATAAATGGAATACCTTGGCATTACATTGTGTTTTGCACTTCTTTACTTTCTCTAATTGGAGGTTTTGCCATACTTATTTTTGTTGCCGATGGACCTTATAGAGCTATTAGACAAACCTTAAGTTTAAGCGTATTTATAAAGGGATTTAGTAATAAAAAGTTTCGGGCTGTTGCTTTTGGGTATTTTGGACACATGTGGGAACTCTATGCCTTTTGGGTTTTTGTTCCTGTTATTTTGATAGCCTATAATAATCAACATCCGAATGATGTGTTTAATGTTCCGCTTTTTTCTTTTTTAATTATTGCTGTTGGAGGCATTGCTTGTGTAATTGGCGGAATGATTTCAACTAAATTTGGTGTAAAAAAAGTTGCTACTCTTTCTTTGGGTTTATCCTGTGCATGTTGTTTAACTTCTCCATTGTTTGTATTAAATGGTTCGGCAATTGTTTTTATGCTATTTATGTTTATTTGGGGGATGGCAGTTATTGCAGATTCTCCTCTGCTTTCTACTTTGGTGGCTCAAAATGCTGTAGCAGAATACAAAGGTTCTTCTTTAACTATTGTTAATTGTATTGGCTTTGCTATTACTATTATTAGCATTCAGCTAATTGATGCTTTAATAAGCGAAACAAATGAACAATACATTTATATGTTATTAGCGTTAGGGCCTATCTTAGGGTTAATCGCACTGCGAAAAAGCGATTAATTGTTTTCAGTTATTAAGATAAACAATCTTACCTTGTATTAAATATGTACGTGATGAAATTAAATCTAAAAACGAAGAGCTGCTTTGTTATCTTATTTGCATTAGCTACTTCAGCATTTGCTCAAATCAACCCAAAGTTTAAGGAAATCCACCATCAGTTTTATGGACAATGGCCAAAAACTATCACATTTAATCAAAAAACTGGTTTTTATAAAGCCGACACACTTACCAGAAGTCAAACTTGGTATGAGGCAGGGATTTTCCCTAATTTATTCCGTATTGATTTTGGAGATCCTAAAGATGGAAATGCTGTAATTTATAGAGGCGACACTACTTATAATTTCAGACAGTCTAAAAAACTTAAACCTGCAGTTAATCCAAATATTTTAGTCTACCTGTTGGGAGGTATGTATTTTGAAACCCTAGAGCAGGTTAACCAAAAGCTAACTAAGGATGGTTTTGATATGAGTAAAGGTTTTAAAGGTATTTGGAAAGGAAAAGAAGTTAATATTATTGGGGTAGCAAGTACTGATACAACAAAAAGCCAATTATGGTACGATGCAAAAAATCACTATTTAGTAAGGATGACTCAACAAAATGAGAAATCCCGTTTAGAATGCCAGTTTGAGGATCATCAGAAAATTGGCAAAATATGGCATGAGGGAAATGTTAAGATATTTGTGAATGGTAAACTCGTACAAACAGAAGAATACCACGATTTTAAAATCAATGTAGATTTAAATCCAGATTTCTTTAACCCTGAAAAGTTCGGTTCATGGCATTGGATGAATAAATAGCGAATAACAATAAGAGTGTAATCATTAATCAAAAAGATAACCGCTATAGGCTAGGCCTTTGGCAACGCTTTTAAAGTTATCGCCAGAGTTTAGTTTTAGGTGCGGAAATTTTTCTTTAAACAGCTGCTGAATGCTACTAACCATAGAAGTACCTCCCGTTAAAAAAAGACTATCAATATCTTTTACTTCAATGTTGTTCTGTAACATAAATTCATTAAGATAAGCCGAAATGCGATCTACATCTTTTTTAATAATTTGCTCATAGCTTGCCAATGAGATTTCTTCGTCAATTTGGATATCCATTTTATGGTAGCTAAAGTTTGAAAATTCTGCATTAGATAATTCAATCTTAGTTTTTTCAATTGCTTGAAATACGGAGTAGCCTAAATTATTTTCAATCAGTGTAATTAGGTTTTTAAATTTAGGGTCGTTTCTCGAATAGTAATAGTAATTTTCAATATCTTTTTTAATGCGCTGTCCATTAAAAAAATTCATTTGTTCCCAAGAGCAAATATTTACAAAAAGCGACTTTGGCACAGTTAACATTTTACCTTGGGTTGCTTCATAGGTAGTATGCTTACCAAAATATGGTGTTCCTTTTTCCCACATAAATGCCGAATCGAAACTATCACCACCTACGTAAATACCTCCTGTAGCCATCATATCATTCTTCCTGTCTTTACTTCCTACTTTTTCTGGATCAAGCACTAAGTACGTAAAGTCTGTTGTACCACCACCAAGATCCGCTACCAATACCTTTTCCTTTTTTACCAATGTTTTCTCATAGGCAAAAGCTGCACCAATAGGTTCAAACTGAAAGCGAACATTTGTGAAACCAGCAATCTCGGCTGCTTTATCAAGTCTGTTTTGGGCTAAAGTATCTTTCTGTACATTATCATCATTAAAAAATACAGGCCTCCCAATAACCGCTCTTTTACAATCTTGACCTATCAATTCATCGGCCCTGCTTTTAAGCTCTTTTAAAATAATTGCCACAAGATCTGAAGCACTATATCTCTTATTATGAATTCGAGTTTCTGTAAAACTACTCCTAGATAAAATCTGTTTGATAGATTTAATAAAACGTCCTTTCATCCCATCCTTTAGGTAGGCTTCAATGGCTTCCTCACCCACCACGTAATTTTTATCCTTACTTGCATTGAGCTGATGATAAAAATAAATTAATGAAGGAATAATGATAGTATCGTGGATTTCTTTTGAATCCTCATCAAAAATAGCCAATGCCGAATTAGTAGTGCCAAAGTCAATTCCGTATAAAAATTTTTTCATTTGGAGGGAGGATAAAACAATTAAATTTTAGTGGGGCGGCGAAAGTATTAAAAATTAGCATCAAAAAGAAATGGAATGTTAAGATTGGCATTTACCCTACTGTTTAAAAGAAGTTACAACAACTAATAAGGTAATGTTACCTAGTTCTGCTAACAACTTTATACAAGGTTAAGTGTTAACCCATACTTCATTCGCACTTAAGTCGGGGTTAGTTCGGATACAATTGTCACAAGTCCGAACCAACCCCGACCCAACCCCGAACTAACTCCGAACTAACCCAGAGCAAGTCCACGGCAAAAGGCAACTATTTAGCCTGCTTTTACGATATAATTATGAAGATTATAACAAAAAAGCGAATGCTTATTTTAAGCTAAAGCAATAATAACAATGAGAAATATTTAGATGTTTAAACTTGTAATGTTTATTTTAAAACTAAATCCTTCTTCTCTTCTCTATCAACTTCCTCAAGTTCTTTGATATACTGTATTTTTAGATGATCATATAATGAGTGCTTATCTATCAGCATAGATACCAGACTGGCCACCATCCCTGCTAGGATTAAGCTAAATATAGCAGTCTGACGGTTGGTCATTTCTAAGACTAAAATTGCCGATGTAAATGGAGAACGAGTTACTCCTGTTAAAAAGCCTACCATTCCTGCCAATATTAAAAGATTGGTATTTGTTTCTGATAGGTTGAACCAACCAGCGATGACAGAACCCACCGAAGCGCCTGCTGCAAGTGCAGGAGCAAAAATTCCTCCAGCAGCTCCAGTTGTAAAAGATACCATTGAGCTACATATTCTTATAATTGGAACATACCAATGTGCATGACGATCTGAGGTGAACAATACGGTTTCCATAACTTGTTTACCTGAACCTAATGCATTTGCTCCGAAAAGTATAGCAAGCGTTACAAGTATAATTGCACAACATACTACATAAACCATATTGGCACGTACCGATTTCAATCTTGCTTTCCATCTAAGTACTACCAAAATTAATTTTCCCATCAAACTTCCCAATAGCCCAGAAATGAGTGCAACTATCAGTACTCCAAAGAAAATATAATTTGAAGTGTTATCAACTTTCGGATAACCTAAATAGAGATATGGTCCTAGTATAGCTTGGGCAGTTAATCCAGCAATGATTACAGATGAAAAAATAGCGGTCTTGAAAAAACTGAAGTGTGTTTTAGTGAGCTCCTCAATTGCAAATACAATTCCACCAAGTGGTGTATTGAATGCCGCGGCTAATCCAGCTGCAGCACCTGTTACAATCATATTCCTCTTTGCTACCTTTGGCCACCAGTGTGGTAACATTGAGTTTACCGAACGAAATATAGAGGCGGAGATTTGAATTGTGGGGCCTTCTCTCCCAATTGCGCCTCCTCCCATTGCCATTATCAAACTTGATAGCACTTTTACAACCATAACCTTAAGGCTAAGTAGCTTAGCAACAATACCGCCTGTTTTTGGAGCTGAAATCGCTATCCCCGCCATTACTTGAGGAATACCGCTGCCTTTAGCATAAGGTGCAAATTTCCAAACTAATAACCAGGCAAGTACAAAACAGACTGGTGTTAGTGCAAAGAGTAACCAAATATTATAGTTGAAGACCCAAAGTGCAACTTCCTCTGCCATGATGAACAGCTTAGCATAGGCAACTGCTGCTAATCCAGCTATCATTGAGGCAATCCAAAAAGGTATCGCCTGCAAAAGGTTTTTTTTAAATCGTTCGTTACCGATGCGATCAAATGATTTTTTGAGTTGCTGGCGAATGACCGATATTATTTTTTTGGATTGCGACATGGGTTTCAGTAGAAGTTTAGCGAGCGCAAGGCAAATTACAGAAATGTTTTTTTAATTTTTCTTAAAGATACTCTCCTTAATATGAAAAAATGTTTTGATCCTCTTTACTCAATGGTTTGAAAACCCCCTTAAAACAAAAAAGCCTTACATTTCTGTAAGGCTTTCAACCTACTTTCGAGCCTATTTACTTTTCCACAGACCTGCTTAATGATCTTATTAAAATTTTAAGGATTGGTGAAAATGATTTAGAATAACGAATAAGTTTCATGAAATTATTTTCAAGCTACTCTTTTAACGAAGCCATATCAATTACGAAACGGCAACCTACATCGTTTTTTAATTGTGAGTACTGTTGTATTCTTCATCGGTTACCTCATTTAGCCAAACTGTTTCGCCTTTCTCTCTTCCGGTAACTGCTAATTGAACAAAAGAATGATCAGCACTTGCTCCATGCCAATGTATAACATTTGGTGGGCATTTTATTGCATCACCTTTGTGTAGTATCTTTTTAGTTTGACCTTTTTCCTGATAGTAGCCAACGCCATTGGTTACTAATAAAATTTGACCAGCAGGGTGCGAATGCCACTTTGTTCTGGCTCCAGGTTCAAAAGTTACATTGCCTACCGATGTTTGGTTTAAGCTGTCAGCATTGATAAGCATTTGTAAATATGACGTTCCTTTGAAATTGGTGCTTGTAATTTTTTCGCCCTGCGAAAAAATGATTGAGCTTTGTTTTGTTGTTTCTTCTTGCTTGTTGCACGAAATGGTAAGCATTCCTATAAAACATAGGCAAACTATGGTTTTAAAATTCATCTTTTAAAGGTTAGTTTGATAGAAAGCTACTAATTTATTTACCGCTTGTGAAACATATTCGGGTTTCCAATAGGTTTGTATATGGGTGGCGCCATTAATAAGAAATAATTCTTTGTTTTTTGCATTTGTTGCTTTTGCAAAAGCCTCTTCTGTCATATAATAGGTATCGGCTTTGCTACCTGCAATCATTAATAATGGTTGGTTAATTAAATCCATATTGGTAGCAGCATCCCAAGTCATTAAGTCGAGCAGGCTACTCATGGTATATTTAAAGGTTGAATTTGGGTGCGTGTAAGTTCTATAATAATATGCATATCCTTCACGGTATAAATCGGTTGGAATTTTGGCAATTTCTTCATCTGTTGGATTGGCTGTACCTGCATATATCACTTCACCACCTGCAGCTTCTTGCGCTCTCGCATCTGACGCTGTTTTTAATCGTTCTTGTATGGTGTTAAGTGCTGAATTCTGAAAACCATTACGTCTCACCTCTCCAGAATTAAACATGCTTAATGTAGCAATTGATTTAAATCGTTTATCTGATTGGGCAGCTTTTACAGCATAACCTCCACCGCCGCAAATACCTAATAAACCAAGTCTTGTGGCATCAACACCTGCATAGTGAGAAATGAAATCGGCCATAGAATGAATATCTTCAATACGGTTAGCAGGTTTATCTACATTACGTGGAAAGCCATCGCTTGCTCCTTGATAAGCTGCATCTGCTGTAATGGTAATGTATCCTTGTTCTGCTAAGCGTTGAGCATACAAACCTGCCACCTGTTCTTTTACACCTCCATTTGGATGGGCTATTACGATAGCTGGATATTTTTTAGCTGGATCATAATTGGGTGGTGTGTAAACATTGGAAGCAATGATTAGTTCGTTAATTTTATACGTTTCGGGGTGGATGTTTACCTTTCCAGCCACATTTTCGGTAATGGCGCCATCGTACACTAAAGTATAGGGATTTTGTAGATTTATCTTTTCTGTAGTTTGTCCTTTTACTGTATCAATTGATGCCATTGATAGCGTTAATGCGGTTATTAAAGTTACTTTTCTCATTCTTTATTATTTAAAGTGCTTCATTAAGATTTACGGTTTTCGAGAACTTTGCTTAAAACTTGTTGTGCTGCTTTAGCTTTTTCCTCTCCAACGGTTTCTTGGATAATTGCAGCAAACTCTTTCAGTTGATTGGGTGTGATACCAAGATTTAATGAAATGGATAAATGGCTTTGTAGCATTGGTTCTGCATAGCCAATGGCACTGATTACAGAAATGGTTACTAGTTCTCTTTGTGCATAGGTTAACACATCTCTTTCGAAAATATCAGCAAATAAATGTTCTTTTAAAAAGGCATCCATGGTTGGTGCAAATGCCGAATAGCCCGAAAGTTTGTCGGGTTGCGGCGTTTTGGTTAATTCGCCTAAAATTTTCTTGCCACGCTCATATTTATTGGTGTTGTTAGCAATAGGCGATGCATCAGTTCCAATAACATCATTAATTCCTTTGGCTTTGCGTTCTTCGAGCACTTCTATAAAAGTTTGTAGACCACGAATGCTACGCGGAAAACCACAATACGCATAGGTGTGCACTACTATCTCTTTAATTTCATTAATGGTTAAACCTGCCTCCAATCCCTTATTTAAGGCAATTTTTAGTTTGGGCAAATTGCCAATCGCGGTAAGCGAAGAAATGGTAATGATACTTTTTTCCTTTATACTTAAAGTTTGATCTAATATTTTCATTTGCTGTGCATTTGTAGAGCCTACCACTAACGAAACACTTATCATTATTAGTATAAAACCAAAAACTCTTATTTGTTTCATATCGTTTCTATTTATCTAATCCCTTTTCCTTTAACCATTTTGTTAGTACATCAGCTACCTCTTTATTGTTTAAATCTGACATGACAAAATGCGTATTTCCTTTAATGCCTATTTCTGGTAAATGAACAATGGTAACATCGCCACCATGGGCATTTACTACCTTGGCCCACTGACGAGCTGTGGCAAGTACATTGCGCCAAAAGTTTAATGAGGCCGCATTAGCTTCTTCCTTTGGAATAAAATCGCCGAAATAAACAACGATTGGAATTTTAGTTAGCTTCATAAACTCATTTAACGGCAAACCTTTTCCTCCTCGATTGCCTTCTGGCACTTCTCCTTCCGGAAAAGCAAATCCCCCTGGTTCAATGGCAACAATTGCTTTCACGCGATTATTTTTGATGGCAGTTTTCCAGCCAGGCGAACCACCTGCAGAATGCGTAAAGAGTATGCCCTCTCCAGATTTGTCAAACACTGCAGACATGGCATTCACAATGGTTACTTCGTCTACATTTCCAGTATTCGGGGTCATCATTCGGAAAAAATTATCCATAGATAAACTGTCTTTCGGAAACTGAACACCATTATTGAAATTTGGATACAAGCCAATTCGAAATTGTGTAAACCAAGTTTGATCATCTGGTATTGACGTAATTTGTGTAGGTTTTGTAGTTTGCCCAGCAGCACCGCGTCCGGGTTGATCAACTAAATATACTCCATAACCTTTTCTTAAAAAGATATCAGAAAAACCTTCTCTGCCATCGGCTGTGGTTTGCCAGCTACGTTTAGATTGTCCGTAGCCATGTAGGAAAACCATTGAGAGATGCTTTGCTTTTGCTGGGATTTGATAAAATACATCAGCGTGATCTCCGTGTCGTGTTTGTCCACCTTGCTGAACATTCCAAGGTTTTAGCGGGTCGAATGTACCTTCGCTTTTAACCACCGTACCACCAGCAGAAAATGCACCTTGCTCTTTAATAATCAAAGGTTTCTGATTGGTTGTTTTTTGTGCATAAAGCGATGAGGAGAGCATGATTAATAAGCATATAGCACTCCAATAGCTTGTGATTTTCTTTTTCATCTGTTAAGTTTTGTTTTTAGGGTGATGAAGCTGTCATGATTTTTCACTGTTACTGGGTGATTTTGAAAAATCATGACGATTTCATATACAATTATTTACCAACTCTTGCTTGTAAATGCGCTGGATATCTTTCTCCTACGATTTCAATAGTTGCAAGTGCTGCTTTAATATTTTCTAAATCTTTATTACTCAAATGAACATCGGCTCCGCCCACATTTTCTGCTAATCGATGCAGTTTTGTTGTTCCTGGAATGGGTACAATCCAAGGTTTTTGAGCTAATAACCAAGCTAAAGCAATTTGTGCTGGCGTAGCTTCTTTTTCGGTAGCAATGTTTTTTAATAAGTCTACTAATGCTTGGTTAGCCTTTCTGTTTTCTTCAGAAAAACGGGGTACACTATTTCTGAAATCATCTTTATCAAACTGTGTGTTTTCATTTATCGCTCCAGTTAAAAACCCTTTACCTAATGGGCTAAAAGGAACAAATCCAATTCCTAACTCTTCGAGTGTTGGAATAATTTCTTTCTCTGGTTCACGAAAAAATAGAGAATATTCACTTTGTAATGCAGCAACAGGTTGTACAGCGTGTGCTTTGCGGATGGTTTCTACTCCAGCTTCTGATAATCCCCAATGTTTGATTTTACCTTCTTTTATTAAATCCTGAATGGTTCCAGCAACATCTTCTATAGGTACATTTGGATCAACACGATGTTGGTAAAAAAGGTCGATGTAATCTGTATTTAAAAACCGCAATGAATTTTCAACTACTTGCCTAATTCTTTCTGGGCGACTATCTACACCTTTGGTTGCATCGCCATCTAAAAACCCGAACTTGGTAGCAATCACTATTTTATCCCTAAACGGCTGAACTGCTTTGCCTAACAAGGTTTCATTACCTCCTTGGCTGTATGCTTCGGCAGTATCAAAAAATGTTACACCTAATTCATAAGCATTTCTAATTAAGTTAATGGCTTCCTTTTCATCTGTTGCTGGTCCATAACCAAAGGTTAACCCCATGCAACCTAATCCTAATGCGGAAACTTCTAATCCGCTATTTCCTAATGTTCTTGTTTTCATATCTTATGATATATTATATTTTAAATATCTAGTTTTCTGCCACTCAACCATTTTACCATTTCAGGGTTTCGATGGTCGAAAAACAAACTTTGGTTAGTGTCTAACGTTGAAATGGTTTTCAAATCATCTTCTGAAAGATTGAAATCGAAAATGTTGAAATTCTCTGCCATCCTTTCTTTTTTAACGGATTTCGGGATTACAATTATCCCACGTTGTGTTAACCAGCGAAGAATAACTTGTGCCACGCTCTTGTTGTATTTTTCTCCAATAGCAAACAACAATTCATTTTTAAAAATATCATTTTTCCCTTCTGCAAATGGCCCCCAACTTTCAATCTGCACATTATTGTCTTGCAAAAATTTTTGTGTTTCGATTTGTTGATGAAAAGGATGTGTTTCGATTTGATTTACCGCAGGGATAATTTTATTGTGCAATATTAAATCTATTAACCTATCGGGATGAAAATTAGCTACACCTATAGCCTTAACTTTTCCTTCGGCATACAATTCTTCCATCGCTCTCCAAGAGCCATAAACATCTCCATAAGGTTGATGAATAAGGTATAAGTCTAGATAATCTAATTGTAATCTGTCCAAGGATTTCTGAAAAGCTTTTTTAGTGCTTTCGTAACCAGCATCCTGAACCCATAGTTTGGTTGTAATAAAAAGCTCTTCCCTTGCAACACCGCTTTTTTTAATGGCATTACCTACCGAAACTTCATTTAAATATGAAGAAGCCGTATCGAGTGAACGATAACCTACATTTATAGCATCAACTACGCTTTGTTCGCATTCTTCGGCATTTGTGATTTGGAAGACACCAAACCCTAAAATGGGCATTTCTATACCGTTATTTAATTTTATATTTTCCATTTTGTTATTGTTTAATAATATGATGTAGTGTGAAGATTAACGAGTTTCCATTCTGCATTTTTCTTCGTGTAAACTTCTGTGTAAACTAACTTATAAACGCTACCTTCGTTAACAGTAAACCAACCCTTGCCTACCAATACAGCAGTATCGCCATATACTTCGGCTTTATGTTCTTGTGGGTCAATTTTATTATATACAAAGCTTTTCGTTTTCAACTGATTAATCCATTCGGTTTTGTTAGTTACATGACCAGTGATATGGACAAAAACCAATTCATCATCAAATAAGTTTGCTACATTATCTATTTGTCCAGTTGTTTTCCATCTGAATTTTTCTAGCGATAGTTCTAAAATTTCTTCAACTGAATTTGTAGTGTTTTCCATTTGTTCTTTTTGTAATCATTCACTGATACAAATGTCTTATCTATTTCTGTATCAGTTGTTATACCAATTACAGGATTACCTACCATTATTACTGATTTGCACGAGCTGGTAATAAAAAAAGGATTTGATGGCTTACCTTTACTTTAGTAAAACGAATAGTATGGAAAATATAGTAAGGTTTGATACCATTGCTCAATACAATGCATTTAATAACAATGAAACGCTGCATCCTTTGGTAAGTGTGGTCGATCTTTCAAAAGCAACGCCGAGAAAGAATAGCAGAATGAGTTATGGATTTTATACCGTTTTTTTAAAGGATATTAAATGTGGCGATTTACGTTATGGCTGTAATTATTACGATTACGAAGAAGGAACTTTAGTTTTTGTTGCGCCAGGACAGGTGATTGGCATAGAAAACAATGGAGAATATTATCAACCACAAGGACATGCACTTATTTTTCATTCCGATTTAATTCATGGTACTGCATTAGGCCGCCATATTAATGACTATACTTTTTTTTCTTACGATGTTTTTGAGGCGTTACACTTATCTGAAGCAGAGCGAAAAATTATATTAGATTGTTTTTCAAAAATTCAATTTGAATTAACTCATTCCATTGATAAACACAGTAAAACATTAATTGTAGCAAATATTGAATTGTTCCTTAATTATTGTGTTCGTTTTTACGATAGGCAATTTATTACCAGAGAAACGGTACACAAAGGTGTTGTAGAAAGATTTGAAACCTTGATTAATGAGTATTTCCAATCTGATAAACCACAAACTATTGGTTTACCCTCTGTTAGTTATTGCGCCGAGCAACTTAATTTATCTTCGAACTACTTTGGCGATTTGATTAAAAAAGACACGGGAAAATCGGCACAAGAATATATTCATTTGAAATTAATGGATATTGCCAAAGAGAAAATATTTGATACAAGAAAATCGGTTAGCGAGATTGCTTATGAATTGGGTTTCAAATATCCACAACATTTTAGCCGTTCATTTAAACAGCATGTTGGGATTTCTCCTAATGAGTATCGATCGTTGAATTGAAATTAAATCCCTCACTGATCCCTTTCAAGCAGAAAATAAGGGAAATCTCTAAAAACAAGAAAGCCTTACCGGGCATGGTAAGGCTTGTTCTTGTTATTGCTCCCTCTGCTGGGCTCGAACCAGCGACCCTCTGATTAACAGCGCTCCAAGCATACTTTGTGATATCTATATTTATCTATAAGTATTCTGTTTATCAGGTATTTACAATTTTATTTTTTATCTTTGACCATACGATTTTTTGGGTTGTTGTTAAAATTTCCGTGCAAATTTTGTGCAAATATTCCGAAGACATTAAATTTTTTGAGATATGAAAAAAGCATCGATTTCTATTTACCATGATACCAGAAGGGCACTGGACGATGGACGGTTCCCAATAAAGCTACGTGTTTATTTTGGAAAGGCAAAGATGTATGAAACTGGCTTATCGGCCTCCGTTGAAGATTTTGAAAAGGCCTATATAAACCCTTCTCCTAGGGGACGGTTCAGGGAGCTACTACTAAAGATCAAGGCAATTGAATCAAAGGCAATGGAGGCAATAGAGTTCGTGCGGTCTTTCACGTTTGCGAAATTTGAAAAGGCCCTATTCAGGAATAAGCCGATGTCCAACAACGTCATTGAATATTACAAGGATTATATTTCGGAACTTCAGTGCCTCGACCGCATCGGCACGGCCTCAAGTTATAAGTGCAGTTTAAGTTCAATTCTCAGGTATGTTAACCAGGGCAGGAAGAAAGGAGTTGAAAAACTTGGGTTTGACGTAATAACACCTGAGTTCCTCCATAAATATGAACGTTGGGCACTGGAAATGAACATGAGCAGGAGTTCCATTGGCATATACCTGAGGCCACTCAGGAAGCTGTTCAATACAGCAATTGCCAACGGGGATATCGATCCAGATGTCTACCCCTTCAAAAAATACAGGATCCCAACGGGCAAGAACATCAAAAAGAATATTGAAAAGGATGTGCTCAAACTGCTTTACACCATGGAGGTCCAGGATGAGAACATAATAAAGGCAAGGGATTTCTGGTTCTTTAGCTACCAGTGCAATGGGATGAACTTCAGGGACATTGCAGAACTGAGGTGCAAGAACCTTACAGACACCTATTTCTCGTTCCTGAGGCATAAGACCCTGAACACGACAAAGGAAGACCCTACCCCAATCGTGGTTCCGATCACTGCCGGGGTGGAAAGGATCATCGCAAAATATGGCAAGAGGGATGGAGATGACAACGATTATGTCTTCCCCATACTTCAACAGGGAATGCCTCCCGAGGAGAGGCACCGTGCCAACCAGAACTTTATCAGGTATGTAAATCAGCACATGCGGAAACTGGCCAAGATGGCCGGTCTTTCATTTAACCTTGGCACAATGTACGCCCGTCATTCATTTACCACCATAGTTGCAAGGGAGGTTGGCCTGGAGTTTGCACAGGAGGCACTTGGACATACGACCCTAGCCACTACACAGAAGTACTGGGCAGGTTTTGAGAGCAAGATCAAGAAGGAAGTTGCAGAAAAATTGCTGGACTTTATTTAGTATTCGAAAAATAGATGTGATGGGTTAGATGGAGAATATCTGAGTGGATATCCTTTCAATTGCGATCTCCAAACGCTGTTTTTGATGCTCTAAAAGCGGTTTTTATTTGTCATTTTGAGTAATTTGGCAGAGTTTTTAATCATTTTTCTAAAATAAAAGCAATCAAAAAACATCTTTTAAAGCCATTTTTAATAGCTAAATTGTGAACAACATATTATTAATTTAATTTGTCTTTTAGTGTATAGGAAGTTAAAATTTCAGTTCTGCCGAGCCAAATAGATGACTATATCGCTGACAATAAACCAAGGCATATTTATAATCTTTAGCAACCGTACCAGCAGGTAGCATATAAAGTTGATTTCCGCTTACTGATTTCAAATTGCCGAGATTAATAAAATTAACAGGGTTGATTTCCTTGCTCAAATATACTTTCAGATCTGGTCCATTACTGCTAGAAAAATCTTCAAAAGCCAATTGTAGCACATCTGCTACCATGTACACTTTGGCTGATCCAGAAACTGTTCCGTAAGGTCCGTTACTAAAATTCCCTACAGTTTTTATGGTAGCTGTGGCATCTACCTTTTCATTTAGGGATTGTGTAGGTGTATTTTCTTTTTTACAGCTAAAAAATAGTAATAGTATTATCGCTAAAAGGAGAGTATTTTTCATTTTCTTTAAGTTAGGGGAACAGATTTTTGCAGCATAAAAACTTGTTTTAACAGCCTATAGGCTTGGACCAAGGCAGTAAATAATAAGGTAAAGCCAATAATCCAGTTAAAGATGTACTGATTGGCTTTTAAAAAATCGATAAACAGGTTGCCAGTAAGGCCATAAAGCACAAATGAAATGCTTGTGCCTATGCCAATGGAAAGAATATACATACGGTATCCAAAACTATTTTCCACGAGCAGGTTTTTATTCCTTAAAACAACTGTCCAACCCATCCAAAACGGAAGATGCAAGGGATTTAAAAAACTCAAGAGTACTCCTGCCCAAAAAGGATAATGGCTGCTAAAAGGAATAACATCTTTCAGTTCTTCCATTTGAAACGCTGCAACAAAGCTCAACGTAGCCAGAATAAAAAGTACTGTACACATGATGACATTTAGCAAAGTCAGGATTTTTTTCAGCTTGCCAAGTTTACCCATAATGATAATGGCAACCCACACCAGCAGCATTTCCATGATAATTGCTCCTATTCCAAAAGCAATTGCATCAGCAACCTGATGTTTTAAAATCAATCCAACAACGCTTATGTTTAGGGTTCCAACTGGGATAGACCCTATTAAACTGATGAACAGACCAGCGGCAAATATTTTGAGGTATTTCATAACTAGGCAATTAATTTAACATATTCACTGTTTTTCCTAATCAATGCCATTCCTTCCGCGTAGCCCATTAATTTAAGGTTATTGTTTTTCTGGTTTATCATGCTAATCTGGTAAAGAATGTTCCAATGCCTGATGAGTTCCTTCCATGCAAACCATATCGAATGTTTGGGATCATAAATGTGGGTTGGCTCACTACTAGCACCATTTAGTTCGATAACTACAAAATTCTTGCCTTCGCAAAGTTCTTTCCAAGTATTGTATTTGATATCCAAACGCCCAAAGTAAAATTCTGGGATTTGCATGCAGAGTGTATCTATCGAAGCGGTTAGCTCAGCTGTAATGAGATGGCTCAAGTCCAAAAATAAAGCACCCCTACAGTGGTTGCCGTACGGAACAAGCACTTGGGTTTCTCCAACATTAAGTACATGTTCAATTTCTTTTCCCATTACTTTTTCTAATTCGTTAAGTTGAAACAGGTAACGGTTATTTTTGATTACTAGTTCGCGTATTGTTGAAGTACCATCGCCAATAACTTCCATAAATTCTTTACCAACAATACCAGAAATCTTACCTGTTTTTTCTCCCGGAATTCGATAGTAAAAAATCCCTACTTCATTAGGGAAGCTAATGTATTCTTGCAAGAGAAAATCTGTATATAGCTGGTCAGCGTATGTACCCAATTCTTTTTTGTTAGTAATCAGCTTAACCTGTATTCCCCTCTGACCAACATCCGGTTTCGCGATAATAGGGAATTGAAGTCCCGCGTTTTTCATCAGTTCCAATAACCTATCTTCGCCCGCACCAACTTCAGCTAATACAGTACTGGGATAACTCCTTTTAGGCATAGTTTGATAGATCAGGCTTTTACGTTCCATGGCAAAACCTGCATTTTCAATTTTAGGGTTGGCTGCACTAAAAAAGAACAATGACCTTGCCTTTATGCCCAGAAAGATCCAATAACCAAAAATGGGGAGATAGATGACTTCCATTGGCCAATATTCCCAATTTGTAAGCTTAATATAGCACTTCCGTAATAGCATAAATAGTTTCATTCTGCAAGTCATTATAGGTAATGGAAATTTTTTCTTCTTTTAGAGCTAAGCAGGTAACGCTAACCGTTTTTACCTTTTCTCGATTGATAATCAGTCCTTCAAAACATGCTTCTCCAGCAAAGTGATGAAAATCCATAACCTCATCTTCTAGCGGAGATGGTTTTTGTAGTTGCCAGCGTTTAAACCATTCTGTTCTTTTCAATACTGCATGTTCATCATAAAGCGTAGCCGAAGACCATATACCAGCTTTTTTTGGATCAAGGTTTTTTATATGCCTCAGCACACCATCCCACCGAAACTCGATTAGCGATTGCTTGCTGCAGATGATGAGCGTAAAGGGTTCAATTCCATCTAGAATCATGGTGGCGAGTTCATCTTTTGGACTATGTGTATTTATAACTTCCATCAAAACCAATCCCCTACTTTTTAGATAATAAGATTTGCTTTTGTATTTAACAAAAGCTCCGTTTAGCAACACCGCAGCAATTCCCTTTGTATTGATTGCTATCCATGTTCCTTTTCCATCTGGATCCTTTGGATAGATAATTTTGAACTCACCATTATTGTAAACAGTTGGATGTATTGCGTTTGACCTGGTCTTCTTTTCATCTCTGTTGGAAGTAAGAAAAAATCCATCTGCTGTAGGAATATAACTTACTGTGCACATACCGCCCTAAATTTTAAGGTAGAACAAGCTACGCCAAACATTGCTGGAAGTTCAATAGTTGAAACTTCGTTTATTCCAATTCTGATCAGGGCCATGTGATGTACAGCATGCTCCAGATTATAGACCAGTTCACGAAAGTAATTTGTAGTAATATCACCATCCAACATTTCATCAGCAACATGGCCTGAACAATCGTAATCTGCTTTTAATATCAAAACCCGGTTTGGTTTCGAAAGATTTGAAACAATAAGCTGTAACTGCTCAAGTGCAAAACTGTTGTCCGATTCGATGGTATGGTTTCTCTTGCGTTGGTCATAATCTACAGTTCCCGAATCATAGCCATTATTCAGTTCGATAAAAAACTCTAATATATGACGGGTATGCTGGCCAATACTCGAATTGGACAGAACGCCGATAGCACAGGTAAACTCGTCAATACTTAATTCTTCCAATACTTTTCCGAGTTGTGCAAGTAAATTTTCTAATGGCTGTAGTAACTTCATGATCGTACAAATAAGCTAATCAATTGATTTCTATTTACATATACCAGAACCGAACTACAGACAAACACTATACAGGCTAGAATGAAAAGTTCGCCTCCATCATTTGCCACAACAACACCAAGTTTAGTGAGATGCGAAAAGATGGCTCCAGCCATAGTGCCCATTGCCATTAGTGCACCATAAACGGTGGTTTTCGGGAAAAGGATCAAGATAGAGGCAATCAGTTCGATAATTCCTGTTCCAACTCTTCCCCAAGGCTCTATCCCTAGTTGGGTAAAAATGAAAACAGATTCTGGCGAAGCGGTAAATTTGAAATAAAGGGTCTGTAAAAGGATTACTGCAACCACTAGGCGAAGAATCCAACATATTATTTTTTTAGCTTTCATGGGACAGTGGATTACATTAAACTAAATTTGGTACCAACACAATAGGTAAACCCCTGTAAACGGTAGGCTTGTACGTGGAGAGGTGAAGTAAAATAGGTTGCCTCAATATAAATAGTTTGTAGTAATGAGGAATTTGTTTTATAGGACAGCCTACTTCCAATTTTTGCAAAAACAGTGTTACTAAAAACAATATTTTGCTTAGTTATCTGAGCTGCATTGTTGTTGGTTACCCTAGGTTCACCAAAGCGTTGAAATCCTGGTCCGGCATATAAGTCCAGGCTAAATTTCGAGGGCAAAAATCTAAAGGAATAACCGCCACTAACACCAACCTGAAATAGAGAACTATTAGCATCCTCAAATAGGTAATTATTAGGGTTATCTCGAATAATCTGGTTATATCCGATGGAATTTAAGCTTACATCTCCTTGGAGGAACCAGTTCTTTTTCAACTTCAGTTCGATTCCCGAATTAAATGTAACCGACGATTTGAGCACTTTTGACAATGCTCCAGGCATGCTTATTATTCCTACACCGGTTGTTAAAGCTATTTTGGTGGTGTCTTGTGCAAACAGTACGTTTCCATACACAAGTAATAGTGCAAACAGTACGTTTCTCATTATCCTTTATTTTTAATGGTAGGCCATTTCTCGTCTGCCGATTTGATTCTCTGCTTTTGGTCCTTCATCCACATCTCTTTCACTTTGCCATTGTAATTAAAATAGAGTTTGTCGTCTACCACTGTCCAAGTATCGGTTTGTGTTGGTGCTTTATGGTCTTCAGAGCAACCGTATGCGCAGTATCCTCCATATTGTGGAGCATACTTTTCAGGATTTTTTTTGAAAGCGTTCAGATTTTCGGTACTTGAAAAAAACCATGTTGCTTCTTTCCATTGGTAAGAAAGTGAATCGGCACCCTTTATGGCTTTGGATTGGGTGAAGAATGCAACGGGATCATATCCCTTAATGGCTTTGCCGGCTGGGGCGAAGATTTCTGATTTTTGTGCACTGGCGTTAAACAGGATGAATAAAGTTAATGCGGCAACAAATAAGGTGCGTTTCATAATGAAGGTTTTTAAATATGAATTTATTTATTTAAGAATTTGGCCCAGCTCGCATCCGCTTTGGCCTTAAGGCTCTTTTCGTCCTTGTTCCAACTTTTTTTGGTATTGTTGAAGAACTTGTTGTAGAATAGGTACAGTTTTCCGTCAAGAATTTTAAAGGTTTCAGGATCTATTTCAACTTTTTCTCCTGTTTCGCCCATGGCATAGGCACACCATCCGCCATATTGCGGTTCGTATTTGGCAGGGTTTGCCTTAAAAAGCTCCTTGTTCTGATTGGTAGAAAACCGATAGGTGATACCGCTATTTAACACGGTCATTTCTTTTTTACCTTCAACTGCAGTTCCTGTGGTGAAGTAAGCAACAGGATCATAACCATCAATGGCTAAGGTAGATTTATCGATATTAAATTCTTTTTTACGCTCGTTGGCGTTCTGTGCAAAAGTTGCATCAATGGTAATTGCCGAAAATACCATCAGTAATAAAATAACTTTGTTCATTTCGATGTAATTGAGTTAAACTATTTAAGTTTTTCCTCTTTGGTAGGCCAGAGTGCCAATACCTTACAACAAATGTTAGCTATTTTTGAAATTATTTTTTATCAAGCTCTTTTTCTATGGTTTCTTGCAGTTGCTGCTTAAAATCATCAGATAGTTTGTAAGCTGTATTTTCATTGCTGTTAAAAATATGTCTTGTCAACTTTGTGATAAAAATACTTTGTTGCTCATAAAGTTTGCATACTGCGCACCCTGTAAGATGGATTTTCAGTTCCATTTTCTCTTTAAAAGAAAGGGGCATCAGCTGTTTCTTCTCGATCAAGAATGTGGCTTGTTTGCAGTTGTAGGCTATCGCTTTCAGTTTATTCATCTCTATAATTATTACAACCAGTTTTTTTGTAAACAACTTCTCAAATTTAGTTTTGCACGATGCATCACCACCCAAAAGTTTGCCGAGGTAATGCCCAATCCACTACAGATCTTTTCGGTTAGTTCTTCCTCTACATGTTTTAGGGTGAATACAGCAAACCATAGTGTGGGCAGTTTTTTAAGACAATGATCCATAATTTTCTCAAATTCCTTTTCAGCTAGTGGATCTTTAGTGTTAACGAAATCAGCAGGACGATGAGCATTATTCCAGTGCCCATCATTGCTGTCGAAGAAATCATGCTGTTCCATTTCACTATTTTCTTCAATCCTCTTTAGACCAGATGATTTTTTCCTGTAAACATCAATGATCTTGTATTTTAGAATTGCAGTAAGCCACGTTTTTTCGGTGCTCTTACCTTCAAATCCATCTACTTTTTGCAGCGCTGCCAAAAAGGTATCCTGCACAAGATCCATTGCTTGCTGATGGTCATTAATTCTCGATAGTGCGTAACCATATAGGTAATCAGAATAATTTTTCACCCAGAGGTTCGGTGCCAGTAGCTGGGTTTCAGTGCTCATGTTATTCAATATAAGATATTATCTGCACTTAGTCGGAAGATTTTAGCAAACCTTACAGCAAAATCGTATATTTTTTGAAGTTATCTTTAAAGAATAGTTATCATCAGAAATTTTTTCTGGTTGCGCCAATGATTTTTCCTGTGCCTTGCTCTTGGATAAAACCGATCAGTTCAAATTTATTTGGGTCAAATTCCTTTGGAAGAACCAACGAAACGCTTTTCACCAAATTACCAACAGTTGTTGATTGCTGGTCACGTACTACCTGAACGTGCGATAATATTCTTCCCTTATTTTCACCTTTGATTACAATAGATGTTGCTGATTTTTGAATAAGCGAAATTCTGATTTCATCATTTTGGTTCGCATTTGTAACTGAGAAAACAACTTTAGCTATTTTTTTATCTAGGATAACCTCATCTATAGTAAGGTTTGGCAACTTAGCTGTTGAAATTTGTTTACCCAATTCGTTTCTCAATCTGCGCTCATCTGAACCAACAAACTGCACACTTCCATTTATAACGAGTTGTGGCGTATAAATTGATGAAAGATTAAACTGCTCACCGTATCTATATTGTATAGCAGAGTAGGCTGAGCTGCTGAAAGGATCTTTCCAGCCCAATTTATCCCAATAGTCTACATGGTAAGCGAGGATAAAGACATCCTTTCCCTGAAATTCTTGGCTTATTTTTTTCACAACCTCATCTGCAGCTGGGCAACTTGAACATCCTTCTGAAGTAAAAAGCTCAATGACTTTAAATGGCACTGCGCTTTTTCCGGCTTTATGGCTTGTTGTACCTAATGCAAAAACTGTAACAAATACCAAAGATAGTAGAACGGCGATTTTTATATTTCTCATTTCCTAGAGTTTTAACCATTGGTCGAAATGCCTCTTATTTACTTACAAAAAATTCAATAATCATTCAGCTATAATATAAACAAATAGAGAAAAGAAATAAATTTTTCTCCAATCTGTTTTTCATAAATATTAATGGAATAATTTGCAACAAAAATGAAAGAAACAGGAAATCTCCCAGATAACCAAATTTTACAGCAATTACTCAAAACAAATGTGGAGATGATTGAAAAGATAAATGCAGTCAGCAGAGAGCTTGTCCACTTCAAAGAAATTTCCAGACTGATAACCGAAATTCACAAACCTCATTTTCCAAAAGACGAATTAGAAAGGGATAACAATTTGAGAAATAAATTCCTAGCAGAAATCATAATGGGTATACCTAGAAAACGAAAAAAAACCTAAGTTAAAATATCTTTCAACATTCAATGCATTAATTTTCGTTAATTAAAGTTCATCTACTTACCTACTCAACACTCCCAAAACTGGTGTATCACCGACGCTTTTGCAAAAAAACGAACTAAGAATTTACTAATAAAACAAAGAAACTATAGAAATGAAAAAGCCCTACATTGCTGTAAGGCTTTTAAATGGCTCCCTCTGCTGGGCTCGAACCAGCGACCCTCTGATTAACAGGGCAAAATCCTGTTTTGTGTTGTTTATAAATATCTATAAGTATTCTGTTTATCAGGTATTTACGTTTTTATTTTTTATCTTTGTCTATACCATTTTTGGGTTAATTATGGAGACTTTGTGCAAATTTTGTGCAAATGAAAATACAAAAACAATCACGATATGAAAAAGGCTTTAGTTTCACTCTACCACGATACCAGAAGGATATTAGACAATAATAGGTATCCAGTAAAGCTTCGTGTCTATTACGGAAGGACCAAGATGTACGAAACCGGAATTTCGGCTACAAAGGAAGAGTTTGAACACGGATACGTCGAACAGGCACCACGCGGTAGGTTCAAGAAGATACAGACCATGTTAAAGGCAATTGAATCAAAAGCGATCGAGGCGGCCGATGACCTGCGCTTCTTTTCATTTGAAAAATTCGAGCGTGCACTTTTCCGTGACAGGGGGAGCATCAACAACGTCATCGCCCATTACTGTGAGTATATCTCAGAACTGGAAGGGCAGGAAAGGATCGGCACCGCTTCCAACTATAGGTGCAGCATGAACTCTATCCTACAGTTTGCTAATATCGACAGGACCCACGTCGTAGAACGGATTTCGTTCGACACGATCAACCTGGATTTCCTGCACAGATACGAACGCTGGATGACGGGGAAGGAAAAAAGCAGAAGCACCGTTGGAATATACCTCAGGCCCTTGAGAAAACTGTTCAACTCTGCCATTGCCAATGGGGATATCCCGCCAGAACTCTATCCGTTCAAGAAATACAGGATCCCAAACGGAAGGAACATCAAGAAGACAATAGAAAAGGATGTGCTCAAAACCCTGTACACTTATCAGACCGATGATGAATTTATCATCAAGGCAAGGGACTATTGGTTCTTCAGCTACCAGTGCAACGGAATGAACTTTAGGGACATCGCAGAACTCAGGTTCAAAAACCTGTCCGATGACTACTTTACTTTCCTGCGCCAGAAGACACTCCACACCACGGGCCAAGATCCTGCGCCAATCGTCGTACCAATCACTCCATCGGTCGCAAGGTTCATCGCAAAATACGGCAGAAAAAACGGTGACGATAGGGATTACATATTTCCGATCTTTGAGCATGGGATGGACGCAAAGGAAAAGCACCGCACCAACCAGAACTTCATCAGGTTCGTCAACCAGCACATGAGAAGACTTACAAAGATGGTAGGTATCAACTTCAATATTGGAACGATGTACGCAAGACATTCCTTTACAACAATGGCTGCCCGTGAAGCTGGGCTGGAATTTGCGCAGGAGGCACTTGGCCATACCACCTTGTTAACGACCCAGAAATATTGGGCAGGTTTTGAGAAAAAGGTAAAACATGAGGTGGCGGAAAAGTTATTGGATTTTATTACTTAGGGTTATAACCAGGTTTATAAAGCCATCGTTAGGTTTTCAAGTGCAATCTTTGATCCATACAAGATGATATGGAAAAACCAACATTTGATCAATTGCCCGAGGCTATAGTTACACTTTATGACAAGCTATTATCCATCGAGAAAATGTTAACGGATCTGAAATTTGGCTATAATCTTCCTGAGCAAGATTTGTTGACCATTCAGCAAGCTTCCGAGCTTGTAACCTTAGCTGTACCAACATTATATAGCAAGGTAAGCCTAAAGGAGATCCCATTTTGCAAAAAAGGGAAAAGGCTCTATTTTTCAAAGTCCGAGTTATTAAAGTGGGTTAAGTCTGGCGTACAGGAAACAAATGGAAATATTGTGAATGGAGTAGAAAACAAATTCTTAGCCATTCATTCGAAAAAGTAATTAATTGATTCCGCAGGGAATAGAAGCCTATCACAAATAAGTATATTTTCAATGTTCACAAATTCAATATATAAGACTCAATGAATAACTCATTATGCTTTGTAAGATTATTTCTGTGTCAATTGCTTATTGATGCAGGTTTAATATAATCAACCAAATTTTAAATAGTTTACATCATTTTTTCATGTAAGCAGATCTAATTAGCAGACAATAGGTTAGAGGAATAATCCAACATTAGATGGTATAGTCTAAATGGTCGTTTACTTACATCATAATGTTTCGAAATAAATGGTTGGGAAGATTGATTTGAATATGGCTTGATAACGTCTGTTGTATTCGAATCAGGAAACTCGTTTATTAATAGATGGTTAATGTTATTAATATTCTCATCCAAGTCCAGCTTACTAACGATGAAACCGATCATTGCATTAATACGGTGATAACAGGAATATTTTTCCTTAACAAACCGCATTATGCCATGCTCAATATATTCCGCATTAAGACCCGTTCGTCCTTTTAAATTTAAACTATTCAATCTTTTGCATTCTATTATAAAGTATTCACTTGGATTTTTAAAGATGTTTGCATTAAAAACTTTAATATCTAAATAACCCTCACCGACACCAAACTCTTTTGGTTCACATTCGAAATGATATCTTAAGCCTATTTTTTTTTTGATTTCAGTATTATTTAAGTAATTGCAATGTAATTGATCTCTAATTGAATCTTCATTATTACGATATAGATCATTGAAAGACAAAGAAATAGAGTGACACTGTGATATCTTATTTAAGATACTTACTAGTTCCCCTTCATAATATAATTTTGCATTTTGTTTAAACACACTAGCATCAAATCGTCCAAAGAAATTCTTCATTCTTCTTGACCCCCAGCTTTAAGAATAGCATCCAGAAAATCATTTAAATCTAGATATGCCATGGCTTTGTGCCATACTTTCTTTTCATTTGGCTTGAATATATAAAAACTATCCTCTTCAAATCCTCTTACATCCTTTTGCATAAAAATTAGATCAGTAATCTTCTCATGCCCCAATCCTATAAGTGATTTTATTATATCACTGTCATATTTATTAACCCATTTAGTTTCATTTAGCTTTTTTCCTTCTTGGATTTTGAAAAAGATCCCAATTAAATGTTTTGAATACCATACCTCAACCATGAAATTTTTTCCAACGGAAAGGAAAGATTCAACGAACTTATCTGTAAATGCCTTAATGTATTGACCTAAATATGGATCATTAAATTTTAAATCTCCATTTAATAGCTTTGACGAATTTGATTTAACTAATGATGGAATTGAGAATTGGATAGCATAGTCAACAAGTGATTCTTCAGTTTCGTCCAAACCAAAACAGTTTAATACTTCTACATCAAGTTCACTAATTTTGTTTCTTAATTGGATTTGGATGTCATCCTTTTCATTTGACATGATCTTTTTACTGACCTCTCTTAGATTTGTTTTAATTTGATGTATTTCCTTGACAATGGAAGCCACTGCAATATCTGTTTTGAATGGAAAACCTAATTTCTCTTTATCGTGCGTTTCTTCTCTTTCCACGCCAGCGCTAGAGGTTGTTATAAGAGCATAATATGAAAATAGCGAGGAATTTAAAAATCCACATGCAGTTTCTAAAAAATTTATATCACTTGATTGAATAGCCGTTAATGAACTTTTAAAAACAATTTCCTTTTCATAATTTATCGCAGAAACACCTCTGAACATTGTACTAATTCCAGCAGTAATTAGAAGTTGAGGAGGATTAAAAAGTTTTCGATCTCTAGGATACAATGCAAGGGGCTCAGTCCAAAGTCTATTGTCATCAACATCTATATTAAAAGCTTCTACGTCCTCTTTAGTTCTGACAAATCTTTTTCCAATCAGATATGATGCGTCCTGAAGTTTGCGATTTCCATTTAGGATAACACCTTGCCCTATCAAACAATCTTTTAATAAAGCATATTCTGAGATTGTGGTATAGTATTCCTTCAAACGTTTTATAAAATAAAAGTCATTAAAATTACCGTAAAGTAAAACTTTCAGAATCCAATCATACTCTAAAAGTAAAGACTGTTTCAAACTTTTGACATCGTTCCTTTGTATGAGGAATAACTTAAAAAGCGAAAAAAAACGATTAGGTTTTATTGAAAAATGCTCAACTAAATTTTCATCTGTCGATTTAAGATGCGCATATCTATAAAATATTACTGCTGCTGGAGCAATTGCCGGATCATTAGATTTATCAAATACTTCTCGTCTCACAGGTGACAACTCAAAAATTCTATCAATGAAGAAATTCTTAAAAAAATATTTTCTGAAGTCCTTTGCATTTAAATTATATAATGTCTTGCTCGTTACAATGAAAGAAACAATTGTTTCACTGTTGCAAAAGTCTCCCGCTCTTAACAAAAATGCTTGCGCAATTTCCTTATTACTAATCGCCGCAATGGTTTCAGTTTTACTTTCAAACGTCTTCCTATTTTTTATATAAAGCTCGTATGGTTCTAAATTTTTTCCTTTACCACCTCCTCTTTTCCATGGAGGGTTTCCAATAATGAAATTAAACTTAATTTTACTTAATATTTCATTGAAACTATTAGAAACCATAAAGAAATCTCCCGCAAAGAAGTTTGAACCTAACAAAGCGGGAAACTCAAAATTTTCAATATCCCGAGGACTCTGATAGTCTAACAAAGTCAAATAGATTGAAAATATTGCTACACTTAATGCGCTTTCATCCTTATCGATTCCAAAAATGTTGGTTTTCGTCAGCTGGACTAGACCATTTCGATATTTAGTTGATCCTCTTGATTGGGATGGATTATCCAGATTATATTTTTCAATAATTACACGCAGAGTTTCAACAAGAAAGATTCCAGAACCACAGGCTGGGTCAAGTACAGCGCAGCTTGTGCTTTTAGGACTCAACTCAAAAAATTTCTTGACAGTTTGGGAATTAATATAATCTACTAAAAATAGTGGTGTGTAATATGACCCATTTATTGCTTGCTCTTTTTCGCCAATAAACATTTCGTAGACATTGCTTATAAACTCTACAGGTATAATAGAAAAATCATAGACATCAAACATAGACGTTTGATAATTAATCAATTCAACACCATTAAGTAAGTCAATAACTACATTTAGGGCATTTTGATTAAGATTCTGGGCTGGATCATCTATTTCAAATAGATTTCCCTTAAATTTTTGCTCTAAGTGAGAGAAGAAATTTAAAGTGTGGTCAAAATCATTAAGGACATTACAGTAATCTTCAGTAGTCCATACTTTGGGCTCTGAGTTAAAACCAATACGGACCTGACGGTCAATTAAATATCGCGTAAAAATAGTTTTTCCTAATAAAGCATTTGCAGAATAATTGGAAAGGCCACATTTATTAATTAATATTGATCGGGCTACTTTTATATTCTCTAACAGCTTAAAATCAACTCTCTTTTTATATGATAATGACAATTCGTACTTTTCCCATGTTTGTCCTGTAACGATTTTAAAGTACTCAAAATCACTTAATTCATTCTCTCCACCTAATACTGATAAGCTTTTGGTTTCCTTAAGGTATTCAAAACCATTGTAAATTGTTGTGGTATTATTTTCAAAAATAATAATTACAGGAACTTCATTTATATTCCATATTGCTTTAAATAATTCGCTTTTGTCATCTGGATTTTCATAGAAAAGTACAAAAGGTCGGTCACCTATGTAAAAAATCGAATTAGGCTTCAGAAAATCTTTAGAAAATAGTTTACTTAACTTTCCTTCGTTTTGTAAAATTACGTCATCACTATTAAACAGGCCATTTGAAATATCATAACCTAACTGTTGATGTATGCTTCGCACTGAGGGCATAATGATTGAATAATTCTTAAATGTAATTTATTGTGAACGTAATTTATTTAGTAGTTTCAAGTTTATTAAATTTTAGCTTTAAAAACACGCATTACTCTTGTCCATTTTTTTTCAGCTAACCATTCATATGCCCTATTGTTCTCAATGGCTAATTGCTCCAAATGATTATCAACGAACGCCAACATAAATGCATCCAGCCTATCCCTTTTAATATCATTTTGATAAGGTCCAAGGCAAATAAAATAGTTGACGCCTTTGAACACCTGCTTAATTAAATCAGTTAAAAATTTAAGAGAAATTTGCTCAATATCAAGGATATTAGAAAATAAATGAATATATATTCCCTCCTTCGGATTGAAATCATCAACAACAATATCATTAATTAATTTGTTTATAGTTACTAAACGTGTCGTATCAATATATTTATCAGCATGTAGGCTTGCTCTTTTCAATGCAAGAGTAGAGGGCTCAACTAGCGTAATGCTTTCGATATTCAAAGGGATTCCTTTTGATAAAATATGATCTAATAACACCATAGAACCAGTACCCTGACCACACCCCCAATCAACAATTCCCACAGATTCTTTAAAAGTACTGAAATCCAAAAAAGGGAATGCAGACGTTAGTTTTGCAGAATGCATCGGGCCTAACGCATGCATATATGCATACAACAGCGATTCATCATCAATAATCTTGGTGCCATTTATTAAGCTCCTAAATGCTTGCTCTTTATTGGGATTTGACAAATGCTTTGCTACAGAAATTGCTCGTATCGCATCAAATTCTTTATTAACTTCAGCTAAACTTATACTATATGCACTATCAGCTTCTTTTAACAGTCCGTACTCTGTTTGTGGGCTATGTATCGCTCGATTAAGGTAGGTGTCTAGTAATAAATTTATGTGGCTATACGCTATCTCATAATCTGTGAGATCTGTCTCAATTACACTAAAAATTAATGGATGGTTTAAGAAAGAAAATTCATCCTCTTTGATAATTGTTTTAATCTTTTCAATGATCGACTTCGCAATCCCAGGATTAAATTGCCCAAAATTAATTACGACCTGGGCAAAATAATTAATAAATGTTCCCAACACCCGGTCTTGCCTTTCTTCTTCCTCTTCATATGCGAATTTCAACAACTCATATATAGGTTGAACTCGGTCGAGATAATCTTCCGCAGTTGAGACATTAACCATAAACAAGGCCGATGCCTTAAGCCGACTTCCTAAATCAAATGGGGTTTGGGATAACAAACTGTATAACCGAAGGAAACATCCCAAATCTCCTATTCTTTCACATACGTCAAGCAATATCGCGAATAAAGAAAGGTTTGAGCGTTTGTTTGGGTCAAGTTTCCGAATCACCTGCCATTTCCCAAGAACAAATTGTCTAATGATTTCCTGATTCTCCCTAATGAAAGAATGCGGCTCAAGATTAAACCAATCGTGTATTTCTTGGCTATTGTTTAAAGCGAACTTTTCTAAATTAACTGCATTAGTGGCAGCATCACTTAATCGGTCTAGGAGAGTCATTAAAGTAAGGTTTGAGTATTGTTAATTAGCTTAATAAGTTCTTCTAATCCACTTTTAGTCTGCTTTATAGAATTAATTTTACTTGACGCGATTCCTTTTTGCTTTGCAATCTTTTTTAAATCTTTAATCTCTAATTTCTCTAGTTCATCATAGTCTTTATTTTCAGTATTTTTTCGTAAGACGTCATTAGAGATATGATTTAACAAATCATTTTTATGGGCAATTACATCTTTCAATTGTTTAATTTCTGATAATAATTTCTCAGTTTTCCTCTGGAAATCCATATGTAAAGACCTTAAACTATCCTCAATGGTCTTTGTAGCAATTTGTAAAATATCCTCTTGAAATTCGGATGTTTTATTTTTGATCTTCTCAAGTAAAGGTGTAAGTAGTTCATTTAAAATTAAATCGGAATTCTGCAGTGAATCCTCGTTGGGAATTGGGTTAAAAGAATTTTGCCAATTTATCTTTTCATCTTTTGTGATGGAGTTTGATTTATTAGCCCTTCCCAAATCATCAACATATGGAAATGGTCTTGAACTTCTTATCCCATAAAATACATATTGAAATATGCTTTCTAAGATATAATAATCCAATGAAGTATCCATTTTAAATTTAATCTCATTTCCACCAACTTTATACTTATTGCGTAGTCCGCTATAACGAATGTTCAAGCCAAATATTAAAGCCAGCTCTTGTGCTTTTTGCTGTGAAAACTTATTCGACTTTAATTGATAAATAAAATCATCGATCGATTGGGATTTTGAATTACCATATGTTGCAAGTATAATTAAGGTGAAAATTGGAGAATCAACTGGTATATTTTCTAGATTGACTAACCCAAATTGTCTCTGAATTTTGATGCCATAATGTTTAGCTACTTTGTCGACATCATCAAAATCGACCTCATCAAAAATGTAAGATTTCAAAATCTCTATGTATTCGTTAGATTTTTTACCGGTAAAAATACTTGTAAGTCTATCCCCATTCATAGATGCCTTAAAACTTGACGAAACTTGCGCCAAATCAAGCATATATGGATTAAAAAAACCTATCACCGAATAGTAATCAACAGGAAACTTCTCATTCTTATCTTGCAAAATCCGCATAAACGAAACTCCACCTAATAATATGTCAAACCTTTTTATTTTTTCAACTAGATTATCATTAATTTCCCTACTTAATCTATTTAAATTAGGTATTTGATGAAAAGGCCCACTATACCTATCTATTGTTATAAGTTTCTGAGGAAGAAAGCCAGCACCAGCGTTGATATTATATTCGGTAGTTTTCATTTGATTCTCATCTAAGAAAAATACGTTTTTAATTCTTGAAATCGGCAACGCGCCATTAAGGAGGTAATAACCATTTTCGAAAATCAAAAATGGTTCCTCAGTATCGGCTAAGATAATTTCAATAGAACAATCAGAATCCTTATACCACCTATGCTCGCTAAGAAATAATTGATTCCCAAAGATGTCTTGTATATCTGAGGGTTTATTATTATAAAATTTTGAAGGCAAAACTATACCTTTTCCAAAATAATGGGGTAATGACGTAGATTTTATCGGAAGATATAAACTTCTATTTTTCATTATTTTAATTCTTCAATATCAAAAGTAGATGAATGGATAAATCCAGGCACTGACGAACTAAGCAAAAACAGATTTCTTTTCGCCCTTGTAAAAGCCACATAATAATCATTCTCCTCTGTTACAAACATGTATCTTAGATTGTATTTCATTTTTTGAAAGTCAGGGATAATCACAGTATCGAATTCAGTTCCTTTACATGACTTAAATGTTGTGACGTGTACGTTTTCTATTAGGGGCAAATCATCATCATCATTCACATATTTTGAGCAGGGAATTTTTGCTCTTTCAATTAAATCATGAAAATAATTAACACCCTTTTTGAAAGGACTAAGTATAGCAATGTTATGATTTGCGGACCTAAATCTATTGATTATGTCAATTATCCCTTTGTCTTGCTTTGCAGAATAACCATCCGTTAATAAAACAATTGGTTTATTCCCAGTCCTATTTTTTCTTAATAAAATATTAAATGTAGTTTGTGTAATTAGCTTACCTGGTAGAGTAGACCTAACGAAGCGCATTATTTGTAAAGAATTTCGAAAGTTTTCGTCTAGTAAATATGGCTCATTATGTGGAAACATCCTTTCAAGTTCAATTTCCTTGGTACATTGTTCAGGAAAAATTATCTGTTGATCATCTGCGCCATAAGATATAATTGGGGCATGGTTTATAATTGATTTGTATTTAAGCGGCTCTACATCTTGTGCTTCATCAATTATAATTTCATCAAAGTCTTCCTGTTCATGCTCTATCCAATAATATGTTCTTTTAACATTTTGACTAGCTTCTAAATTTTCATCTGCAACTGCAGAAGAAAGATATTTTGCCAACGTTACAGTATAGGTTAAAAGTAAACTGCGCTTGGTGCCAATATTATAGTTTCGGATATGTCTCCATAATGAAACCACACTTTTACCCGTACCTGGACCTCCAGAAACAGAAATTGCTCCAGGATCATTGAGAGCAGACTGTTGAGCTGTTGTCAAATCTGTGATAATTGGGAGGTTAAAATTATATGGCATTATAAAGTTTTTATAAATCTAAACGTTAAATTAATTCTCTGTTCGGCTGGTCTACTTATTTTAGGCACTTGATGTTGCCAATGGTGTTGTAACGAGCCTTGCATAACCAACCCACTTCCATGATTAAGGTCAATTTCTATTTTTTCATTAGTCCTTTTATGACGCAACTGGAATTTTCGAGTTTCACCGAAATTTACAGAACCAATAATTGGATTAATTCCAAGTTCTGACTCTGCATCTGTGTGCCAAGAAATAGAATCATTACCATTTCTGTATAGATTTAATAATACACTATTAAATTCTGCATTTGCAAATTGTTGAATTTTTTCTTTGATTTTCGATAACTCTGGTAACCATGGTAAAGGTTGTAGATGAATTCCAGAAAATGAATAATATTTTTCTGTGTCTCCATACCATGCGGTCAATCGAGGTAGATTTATTTTCTTTCCATAAATATTCATAGATTCTTGTTTCCAAGATACGTTTTGAAGTAAAACGTTATAAAGGCGATCAGCTTCATTTTTATTATAGAAATTAGGTTCAAAATTATATTCTCCATCGGTAATTTTCTGAATACCAACGTTATTATAAGAGCCAAAAATGTCAATCTGAGCCATAGTAAAACAAACATTATATCGAGAGGAATGAACAATAATAAAAAGTTTAATGTAAATATACATTTTTGCGGGGGAATACACTTAATTGAATTACTATTATTTTTAGCATTCACCCACATCGCTATCACTCTTATCGCAATTTAAACAATTGATGTTTGTAAACATTTTTTACTGCTTTATAATGACTGCTATATTATAAACTCACTTATCAAACACTTAATCGCAAAAAAAACGCCCATATGACTATAGACGTTTTCTAGATCGTTAATAAACTTTAATTAAAAGCCCTTACGCCACTTTTAGCAAAACTCTGGCACAAATCAAATGTGGTTTGGTTTCGCTGTAATGCCGTGCCGTACATAATGCTTTTAAATTTGCTCTCTTCATCTTTGTAATTTCGAACATTCTGAAAATAACCGTTTACTGCATTATATGCACCATATAAAGTGCCTTGGGTGGTGGCTTCTAGTTGAGAAGGATGCGAATTTGCATAATCTAAAACCGCACTAACCGAATTGTTGTAAATGCTTGAAAGTTCATCTTGCCTATTACTTTGAAGGCTCTGCAAGGTTTCCTTGTTTGGAGCCATTGCAATCTGCACCAATTTTTTCACCTCTGAATCCGTAATGCGAATTTTCGTCCATTGATTAAACAGCTGTTCCATTTCTACCGCTAACAAATTGGTAATGCCTAACAGTTCTTGAGCCTGTTTCAACCTATCGGTTGCACTGGAAGTATGGCGAATTTTAATGCAATTGCTTTTATTCCGTATCGCTGCATTTAGCGTATTTTGGCAAACGATGCGAACGGGCGTAAACGCTGCCGTTATGCTTCCGTAACCATCGTGCGAAGTTGTCAAAAACAGATACTGCTCAATCAAATCATTTTTACCTACACGGATATAATCGGGCAGTTTTGCCGTGATAAAAATCCTTTCTCCGTTGCCAAGTGCGCCAGCGGTTTCATATAGAATCCCATCTTTTCCGCCAACAATGGAATCAAAAAATGCAAATGCGTCAATGTTCTGTACAATATGGTAATCCTTACCCACTACGCCCAAAACTTTGTCGGTGTCGGTCCTTACCGTAGCATAAAAATTATTGACTTCTATTTCGGGGATAATCAAATCCGATTCACCTTTATGGTTTTCACTATGAAAGGTAAATAAAGGGCGTTTCTCTACCAAGTAATCCAGCCCAGCATGTTTGATGGCTTCGGCACTGGTCGGGTAATCGGTTATGATCTGTCCGAGGTTATGCCAGGCTTTTTCCTTCACGCTAAAAAAACTGTGTTTCTGCGTGGCTTCATTAAAATTAAGATTGTGTGCCATGATTAATTCTATTTGGGTTGGTTACTCGGGTTAATAATATCTCTGTTTCCAATATCTTCACATTTGGGGTATCGGGAAGATGCAAACGAGAATGGATTTCCACCTCGTGGACGGCATCGGAAATGGTGATTAGTTCAGTTTCTGCAACTACCCTAACCATTAAATAAAGGGTGTGGTACTTTTTCATATGGGCAAATTTTAATAAAAAAAATGCCCTCCGCCAATCGGCAAAGGGCAAAAGGATTTAAGCAGGGATAACAATATTAGCTTCAATTTCAGCTAATTTGTCAACACAAAGTTTATTCACGAACTCGGCAACCGCTTTAATAATTGCAGGGTTTTTGGTTATGAACGAATTTCTATCATCATCCTCGATAGTCAATTTACAGCCTTGGAACTGTACCGAGTCGATGTCTTCGTTTTCATCCTGTACCAAAACCTTAAATCCGTCTAAAGTGTTGATGGTAGAAAGCAAATTATCACGGTGGATTTTACGCCTGTGCAATTCCTCAACAAGTTTCAACGTACCCTCTAAATTCAATGCTGGTTTTGTTTCCTGTGCAACTAGTTTTGCTTCGTCTTTTTTCTCTTCTGCCTTTGGTGCTTCCGCCTGTGGTTTCGGGGTTTCGGCAACCTGCAAGCCCTGCGCTGTATCTACTTTTTTGGCATCCTCCTTTTTATCGTCAAATGTTGTGCTATTTGGCATAGCTCCATTTTTAGCCTGTACCGTTTGAACTGCCGTAGCTGTTCCGTTTGAACCGTTGTTGTCTGCTTTTCTTTTTAAATCTAACGTTTTCATGATTTCTGTTTTTAAAAATTGTGGGTGGATAATTTTGATTAATTGCCCAATGGGCATAGTTTTTCTAATTCGAGCAGTTAATTTTTTGGCACTGCTTTTTTTCGGTGGGCTTCTGTCTTTTAATCGTATCATGGCTTAATTATTTAGGTCAGTCGGCTAACGCCTCCTGGCTTTTTGTTAAGCCCCCTCACCTTGATACAATTGATTTGCAAGACAAGACTTTGCGAAAAAAAACCTCGAGAGCGCAGCGAGCAGGGAAGATTTTTTCAGCAAACCCTTTAGGGCTTGGTCTTTTCGAAAAATCAATTGTTCAGAAATTTGCTACTCAAAAAGGTTGGATGAATCAGAATGCAGCTGAGCAATAAAAATGTTGTATAGTAATTTACCTCACTGAAAATCTAAGGTGAGGTTCTTATTGTCAAATTTGTCCAACTCAAATTAGTAAGACCGGGGATTACCAAAGATTAATTGCGGAATACAAAACTTGTACATAAATTGCGCAATGGCAGTGGAATATCGTGCGTTCTGTTTTAGGGGTATCGGTTAGTCCACGTATACGTTGTACGAACCTACTGATCCTAGATGCCACTAAACACAACATTTTACCATTAAAAATAAGTGCTAGTATGTCGTATAACTTTTACGAATTCAATTCAGGAGATTTTGAAAACCTCGTACAGGCCTTGTTTCAGAAAATCTTGGGAAACAGCTCATTGGTATTCGGTCTTGGGGCAGATGGAGCAAGAGAGCTAACTTTTCAGGGAAGGGCAAATTTCCACTCACCTACGACATTTCATAACGGACTATGGATCGTGCAAGCAAAGTTCAAGTCACGTGACGTGCATGACCATGACCAGTATCAATGGGTCCGTACACAGTTTATTGCTGAAATGAGAAAATTCAAGTCTGGCAATTACCCGCTGCCAGACCAATATATCTTTGTGACGAACTCGGTGTTATCACCCGGCTATCTAAAAGGAGGACGGGATAAGATTGAAAAACTGATCGATTATTACAGGGAAACTATCCCTAATATCTATGTTATCGCCTACGACGAACTTTGTGCTATGCTGACCAATAATGCAGATGTAAGGCTAGCCTACGAACATTTCCTACAGCCGGGGGACAGGTATAAAAAAATTCTTCAACTGTTGGAAAACCAGCAAATAACCCACCAGTTTGTAGTCGCAGGAAATGAGATTAGACCTAAGCCCTCTCAACACAACTATGCAGTTCTCTTGCCGCAAGACCCCATCCTGACGATAGACTTTGGAACCAGCTATTCGATGTGCGGACTGATGAGCCAGCGGGGGCAAGTAGAACTGGTACCAGCACTTAGTGGAGGTTTCCTTTTGCACTCTGTATTGAGCTTCTTTAATACTGGAAATTACATCGTAGGCAACCCCACGCTAAAACATGTGGATTCATCGGAGATTATCAGCATCAGCCACATCAAGCGGCAGCTGGGCGCAGGGAAGAACTTTGAGATCTTTGGCAGCCAATATACACCGGAGCAGTTGGGCAGCTTAATCATCCGCTCACTAAAGATTAGTGCAGAAGAATTTTTCGGGTGCAGCTTCAAAAAAGTCGTCGTTGCAAAACCGGCTAACTTTAGCTTGCGGCAATCCAGGGCGCTTAAGGATGCATTCGCCCAGGCAGGACTGAACGTAATGAGGATGCATGACGAAGGGACTTCGCCCTGCTACCTGCTGCCCAAGGCATTTCGCGGTAAAACAGCAAATAAGGAAGGAGTAAAGTTCATCGTGATCGATCTGGGTGGAGGTACGCTCGATCTATCGGTACAGGAATTCGAAGATGGGGTGTATGACACCAAGGCCATACTTGGGGATAATACGGTGGGTGGAGTGGACTATGACTATGCCATACTCAACCTCGCTTCCCAACGGCTCCTGGAAAAGTATCCGGAGTTGAGAGGCTTCGACTTTAATAAAGTGATGATGGAGGCAGAGCGCTTAAAAAAGGTCCTGAGCAGTTCCGAGCAGCAATCCTTTATCATTGCAGATCAGGACGATGGCCATGGGAACCTGATTGATTACAGCATTCCCTTTACAAGAGATGATTTCAGGGCGTGTACTTCGCACCTTAATGTCCAAGTCATGCGCCACATCAACAACATCATGCGAGCGGGTTCCAATGACGAGGGCTCTCCAAGAAGAATGCACCATATAGATGCGGTGATGCTCACCGGGCAGGGCGCAAAGATATTCACCGTCAAGGAGATCATCAATGAGCTGTTTACCGGAATCCCCATCATTGACCAATTCATGGAAAATGCAGTATGCCTTGGAAATGCCTACCAGGCAGGGGTGCTAAATGGCATCGTTAGGGAAGAATTGCTGCTGAGCGTCCACAATACGGGCTTTGCCTTAAAGGCAAAAAACATAGGCCGCTATGATAGGGATTCCAAGCAGACCACCATTGAAGTAAATCCAATGCCAGAACTGAATACCATCTATAGCACGCTCCTTGCCCAGAATACGACCATACCCTGCACCGCAGTTTTTTTACTGATCGCCCATGGCGGGAAAAACCAGCCCAACCTAATCCTGCCACTATTTGAGGTTATGAACAGCACGGGGGTATATGACCAAGTGATTGAATTGAGCATTCCCATCACCAGTGGTAAAAATACGATTGGACTCTCTTTAGTCATCGACGCCAATTATAAAATCTCCCTTAGCCTATCCAATCCAGTAATCGGCTATCAAGAAGTCATTTCCCTATGACCAGTTTTTTTAAACCTATAAATAGCCAATTCAGCTAACCTTGACGATACGTTCCACAAAAATCGATGATACAGTTGATGTACACTTTGTCCTATAGCAGTTCCTATTCAATCCTAATCACTTCCGAGGGAATTTCAAAGAATTCAGGAACACCGCCTCTGACAAAATTCTCCTGATAGAACCTGTCTTGGATCACACAGGCAAACACCCTCAAAATAAGCTTATTACGAACCGCATTCAGCACAAGCATCTTGTGTTTTCCCTCATCCTTGGTCTTTCTGATATAATAATCTGCAATCTCCCATTTTACCCTGAGCGCCGATACCGCGCAGATGTGTAAAAGCGATTTCATTTTCTTGTTGGCCATATGGGATACCCTTGCCCTGGAGGTCATCGTTCCCGACTGCTTTTCAAAGGGTGCAATCCCGGCATAACAGGCAAACTTCTTTGGACACCTGATATCCCTGAACTCATTGGTACTGATCAGTATCTGTACCGCAGTAACCGGGCCGATACAGGGAACCGACACCATCTGCGCAAATATCCTTGACAACCGCTTATCATCAGCGATGAGCCTTGATATGACCTTGTCCACATCGGCAATATCGGCCTTAATAGAATCGATACTGCGCTGGCACAACTGGTTGGCCGTTCCAGCAATCCCTGACTTGATGAACTGCTGCTGTTCTTTGAGCGGTTCAGCAATCGCCTCCCTCACATTCAACAGCCTAGAACGCAGGGTAGCTAGATTTGCCAGCTCCAACATGATCTGCCTTTTTGGAATCCACAGCCTCAGATCCTCCCTGCACTTATAGGCAAATTCGGCAATCCGCATAGCATCGATCTTATCGTTCTTTCCACGGATCAGTCCAAGGGAATTTTTGATATGACCCGCATCTTCTACCACGATATTTGCTTTCATCTCGCTCAGCACCTCCATGTAATGATTACCGTAGAACCCCGTGTTCTCCATCACGAACACTGCCCTGTACATCGCAAAGTTCCTGATCTTTTTCACCTTCTCCATAAAGGCTGTAATCTCCGCCACATCGTTTTTGATCACCTGATGGAAAAGGAGCGTCCTTCCCTTATAGACCGCATGGTCTAACTTGTTCTTTGAAATGTCGGTTCCGATAAAGTAGGTATATTCATCGGCCTTGAGTTGTGCGGGCATATCCTTAAAATAAAAATCAACAAAAATGGACGGGCACTAAATCTTGCTCTAGGTCTTCCCTCAGATGGATTGCAGTGCCTTTCCCGTCCAATAACCGCATTGCAGTTTCTAAACCCATTAGATAACCTTCCAAGCGATGCCGAACACGATCTCCGCAAAGGCCATTAACCTAATCAATGCGTTTGTTCCAAGGCAGCTAGTCGAAAACCTATTGGGCTCGCGGCGAAACTAAGTCCGTTCGTAAAACTTTGTCAAGACACAATAGCTAAGAAATATACAACTCGTTTATTTTGAGCAAGAAAGAATTTTAAAGCTTAAAAAAAGCAATGGAAAAATAAAAATGGACGGGCACTATATCTTGCTCTAGGTCTTCCCTTAGATGTCTATCAATGCAACTCCCGCCCAATAACCGATACGGTTTACAAACCATTGCGATCAGCTTCCAAAACCCAGTTGGACATTATCCACTGATAGGCCGCTAGCCTTGCTGGCAGACTTGTTCTTCAACTGGACGAAAACCTTTCCAATAAGTTCGTAGCGAAACTAGGTCTTTTTAGAAAAACCTGCAAAACGAAATCTGAGACATATTACTAAACGTCCTGTTCTCAGCAATAAAATTTAAATAAAAATTAAAAAATGGACGGGCATTAAATCTTTGCCTAGGTCTTCCCTTAGATGTATTGAAATGCACTCCCGCCCAATAACCACAATAAGCAGTTTACTGGCCAAACTATAGACTTCTACAACACGGCAGGACACCATCCAAAGTTAGGCCCTTAGCCTTGATGAGCGACTTGTTCTTCTGCCAGTCTGAAGCAAATGACTTGGCACGGAGTGAAACTAAGCCTTTTTCCTAAAGTTACAAAAGGAAAAAAATGGACGGGCACTAAATCTTGCTCTAGGTCTTCCCTTAGATGTATTGAAGTACGCTTCCCGTCCAATAACTGTAACCAGTTTCATAAATCTTAGTTGGTAAACCTTCTACCCGCCTAACATAATCCATTGATAGACCGTTAGCCTCCATGTCCGATTTGCCCTACAGCGGGACTCGGTAAACTTATAAGATTCGCTTGTGAAACTAGGTCTTTTCAAAACCAAATGCCAAAAAAAATTAACCACCAAAGCCCATAAATTTCCTGCCCTAAAAATTCGTATGAGGTATTTTTGTTCAAATGACAGCGCATTCCATGGTTTTGGTTTGAATGAGCTTATAGTCATATGATAAATTAGTCATCTACTCTGTAAAATTCCTACATTTAAAAAAGGATTTAAAATGACGCCCAAAGAATACACAGACACGGAAAAACGCATCAAGCGCTACATGAAGGAGAACAAGATCAATAAGGTTTTGAATATCCAACTGGAAAGCACCTATGATTTGCATGATGTTACCGTTCACATTTGGAACGTGAAAACAAATAAGGGTGCTTGGTGGATAGCTGAAGGTTATAGGGTGCCAATGAACCTTTATCCTCAAGATGCATTCTATTTTTCTGTCGATGAAGTTTATTCTTTTCACCTGGGCATAATGCAAAGACTGCAAAAAGATGAAGAAAGGTCTAAAAACGTTCTGGACGAAATACCTTTGGATTTGGAGCAGGTACACGAAATCCGGAGAAAACTTACCTTTGCAGCAGACAGAGTGCACATCGGAATGGAGCCTGAGGAAATGCAGGCCATTGGGCTCACCTGCAGAGAGGCGCTGATCGCCCTGGGAATCGAACTGACAAAGAGAAACCCAATACTCGTAGCGGAAAAAGAACTCAAGAAAGCTGACTTCAAGGGAATTGCATACGCATTTATTGAGGAATATGCCCCAGATCAAAAAAATGCATCATTAAGGAGCCACGCAAGAAAAATGGTGGACATGGCATGGAGCTATGCTTCTGAGATCGTCCATTCCTCGCATAAAAACTTTCCAGATGTAAAAATATGCATTATAATGGCTGCTACCACGGTTTCGATATTTGAAAATCTGTTCATGAAGTATCTTGGTTTTGACCACGATCCACGATGCCCTGAATGTGGAAGCATGAGCATAGAAGTTTATCACAGTAAAACTGAGGGGGAACTGATAGAGCATTGTACCAAATGTGAATTTGATCATGTAATCAAGGTTGAAAGCATACATCAAAAAGGACTTAATTTCTGATCGAAGCAGTACCTCAGCACTTAAAACAATCAAATTCCAAGGAGCAGTCGGATAGGTAACTATACACGAATTCCACGATTTTTCAGTATCAAAAATTTTGGCTATATTTATATTTCTAATCAATAAATAAGATCGCAATAAATTAAATACCAAAAAATGGAAAAAACAATCCATTACCAAGGCGATCCATTCACATTATCAACAATTTCGTGCAGGATCAACGAAGGCTTTCAAACTGGTGAGTTTGTTAAAGTGATTTCAATCCCCATGCGCCGCTATTTTATCTGGCGAATCGCAAGGGTAATCGATCAGAGAAACGGCAACGGAATACTTGATCTGGTTTATTAAAAAAAGGGCTTGCCGATTGGCAAGCCCTTTACTATTTAGAGTATCTAAACGCCCAATCCCTGTCCCTGCTTCTTGTTTTTCTCCTGCGCCTTGTTCCTGCTCTGCGCATACTCCTGCTTCATATCAGGTTGCTTTAAAAACTGTTCGCGTTTTTCTGGCCTACCTTCCTTGGTATAAAGGTTGATCTGGCTGTAGCGAGGAACCGCTTCCAGTTCCAGCTTTACGGGCTCGCCATTTTTCTCAACGGTAACCAAAGCACGATTCCCATTGCGAATACTGCCTTCTAAAATCACACGTTTTGCAGGATCACCCAATTCCTTGATCTCAAATTTATCCAGTACCTTCGACAAATCAAAACCGTAAGCCGGATCGGTATATTGGTTGATCATGAAATTACCAAACCTATCCTTGGGCACATCAAAGTCCAATTTGATCCAGGCTTTATATTGTTGGCCAGCTTGGGAAACCATGTCATCACGGTAAACCGCACGACCTTGAATCAAGTTTACCGCCTGCTCTGCTGAAAACCCTTTACCCTTTTCCACGTAAATGGTCTGGTTGATCGGAGAGGTACGATAGGTCTGGCCAAACTCCTTCTGGATATAGTTTACCTTCCCATTTTCCATTGTCGCCAGCTTTACAGCAGAATTGGCATCTTTCCCAATCACCAGATTGCTCACCCCGTTCTGCTCCTTGAACATTTCCTTTTGGCCGTTGAAAAAAGCAATGGCCTCTGAAACGTGCACAAAAACCTTTGTCATTCCCTTATCCGCCCCCTCGGTCTGGGTCAAAACCATAATCTTATCGCCTGCTTTAATCGGCTGTCCTTTTTCATGACAGACCTCAAACTTGTTCAGATAATAATAATCCGATTGGCTCGATTGCTTAAACGACAAAGTCATATCCACCCGACCACGAGTGGCCTCGACCGAATCATACAACTTGAAGTCCGCCACATTCGCCTTCATCTTTTCTTCCATCTGCTCGATGAGCTCTTTTTTAAAGCCCAGATTCGACATCTCCTCACGGAGGTTCTCTAAATTATTCAAGTTCATAATCAATTTGTTTTGTGGGTTGCCCTGCACCAGACTACTCAATGTCTCTAAGGCACCCGGTTCACTAATTCTGTTCAATATTGCTCCGATATGGAGCTCTGCCGGAAAGGGAATGATATTGTAGAACTTATCCCTCCAGTATTCCTCGTTCATTTTCAGCAGATACTTTTCAAGCCCGTTGCCCATGCCATATTTGACCAGCAGGCTATCTGTCATCTCTTTGATATTGGCGTTTTCCCTGCAATCGCCAAACTCAGCAATCATATCCACCATAAAAAACTCCAGGTTGTCCATCTCTTTGAACACCATGGCCAATTGATGGAATGCTGGATCTTGATCCTGGAATGCCATAAAGTTTTCCGGCACCTCCGTTGGAAAATCGATCTGCTTGAGCATTTCTTCAATCTCACTGGTAGAGGTGCCGTTGTTAAAATGTGGCGGGGTTATTATATCTCTTGGCAAATGAAGTTCATAGCCACTCAGTTCAAGATTTCCAGAATCCTTTCCCTCCAGTTCCAGCACAAACTTTACCCGTTTCTCTTCGACCAACCGATCAATTTCAATAGGTTCGCCAAAGGCAAGGAGCGAATAGGTCTTCATGCTCAGTCCATGGTCAATCTCATTCGAAAACCCGATTCCCGCTAACTGCTGTTCCAGCCTGCCCACTTATCGATTTTTTTCGTTGTTCCGAAGCAAGACCTGCAGGCCACTTTTCAATTTCACTTTGACCACTCTCACCCTTTTGGATAGCAGTCCCTTTGCCGCATCGATCCCAACGCCAGCCAGTTCTCCACCAACTCCCTCCATGCCGTAGACCGAAACACCCGAAATCCCATCGGCCGCGCCCATTCCAGCTGCGTCACGAAAAACCGCATCCGGCGCATCAATCCCTGGCATGCCGTCCAGCGAATACACAGAAAGATCAACCGGAATAATCTGGCTCCCCAAACGCACATTCTTGATGTCCAACAGCAACCTTTGATTGGTAATTTTGCACAAGCCGAAAAGCAAGTGTCCCTTTGGGATCATCACCCCAGAAAGCAGCACAGAATCGGTCAACCGCAACTTTACAGAAGCACCCTGCACCACCTTCTGGTTCCCATCAATCACCGCAGTGATTGCAGAAAACTTTTCCAGATCCTGTCCCGAATAGATCCTGCCCAAAACTTTCTGCTGGGCCCGAACGGGATTCTGGATGTCCAGTATCTTTTCCAAAACCGAATTCATTTGTTCCATTTCAGGATCTTTCTGCTTGCCCTCGCTCATGGACTTCATCATCTGTTCCAATCGGTCCACATCTGTTTTTATTCCTGCATCGTTCTGTTTTGTGGCCTGGGCATACGCTGAACTTTTCCCTCCAGCAACCGCATTAACTGGTGTTGAATTGATTTCCCTGTTCAACGCTTCCAGCTTGGCATTGATCTCCGAGGTTTTTTCATCCTCGGCTCCAAAACCCAGCTTGCTAGAAATCCCCAGACCTCCCGAAGAGCCCGAAGTGTCTTTTCCAGCCTTGGCATAAAACCCCATTTTATCCACGGGCTCTTCCACCTTAAAATTTGCATCTGGCAGAGCGGTATTGATTCCCTTGCTCGCAAGTGATGAATCAATCATTTCGCCACGACCGCCACCCATCGCATAGAATGCAAGCGCCATAAAAGGCAAAAGCATCAGAGGCAACACCAAAAGGATCTTCCTTTTGTCCCTTGTTTTTTTAACTCTTTCCATATAAAATTGATTTGTGTAAATAATTGGTTATCTAAATAGGCTGCAAACCAGCCATAGGCAATAGCCGCCGAATAGCAGCCCGGCAATCACCATCAAAGCCATCAAAAGCCTTTTGTTTATTTTTTTGGCTAGGGCATTCAGCTTTGCTGAAAACCGGACCTGCCAGTGAAGTATCGAACCAGCAATACGCTCAGACACCATATCAAGCGAAGCACCATTGTCTTCACCCATCTTTCTCTTGAACCATCCCATAGCTTAGGGCTTTACCACATCCTCATTCAATAGCGTTTCCCAGCGCTGGATCAAAAACCCGTGCGGATTATTGTCCGATCGAGACACATTGCGCAAATACCCTTGGGTCACCAGCCGCCGAACGATCGTCGAAGTTGAACGAACCAATTGCTGGGTCGCAAAACACTTGAAGTAATAGGGATACACATCTAGGTTCAGCTCCATCGAATCGACGGTAATCTCCTGGGAGATATTAGCAGAAATCAAATTGGTAAAATACCCCTGCTCTTTCAAATTATCATAACTTTTCTTCGCGCTCTGATCGGCCAAATTCAACGCCAATAGCATATTGCGCTGGATCACCTTTTCATCTGGGTCTAGCGTAAAAAACCAGTGGTGGAACATCTTCACATGGTCGCGGATCTCAACCCCAATGTTATCCTTGCGCTCGGCCGAAAAGGCTTCTATCGCCTTGCCGTTTGCCAGAATATACACCTTGGCATTATTAGTTCGCACCATATCAAAGCTCTTGTAAATCGCAAAGCTTGAAACAAGTACGCATGCACAGATCAAAAACAGCGAAAAGGTCTTGATGTGGCTAAAGGCAGTATCTATATTTTTAAATTGTGTAAACATCTTTTTAAGTATTAATTAAAAGCAAAAACCTACTTGCCAGAAAGTTTGTCCCTTTGGTGCGAACTCCCACCATCCGGAAAATAATCCCCAGTACTCTGCGCTGCATAACCCTGGCTTACCTTTCTGGCCAGATCACCAAGACCATCGGCCGCCATTCCAGCACCTGCCGACGCCCCACGCATCCCAACAGAAGAACTTCCCGAAATGATAGAATTCACTTTCTGCACCACCGTATTTCCGCCTCCCGCATGAACTACATAATTGGCTACCGAGGGTACGCAGGCATAACCAACCACGCCAATCAGAAGAAAAATGAGGTAAGCGATATCGGTCGAGGAGAAAAAGGTATCCCCAGCGGAATCGATCTGGGAGATATCCAAACGGAGCATGTTTTCCTGGATCTTGCCCAAGATGCTCCCGAAGATATTGGCAATGGGAAGCCAGAGAAATATATTCACATAGCGGGCAATCCAAACCGTTAAGGTCTGCTGAAAGCCATCGAAAACCGCAAAGCCAAAAACAAGTGGTCCAAGAATGGCCATCACGATCAGCATAAACGTCCGTACCACATTGATACAAAGCGAAGCTGCCGCATACAAAACCTCCAGTACCTGGCTCATCCACTTTTTGATCGAGTTCTCAAAATTATACTGCTGCTTTTCCATGTAAAAGCTCATGTCATTGGCAATCCCGTCCAAAAACCCCTCGTCATCACCATTTGGATCTTTCGGATGTCGATATTTATACCATTTTTCCCTGTCACCATCACCCGACTCGCCAACATAGACCTGCCACTTTTTGGTCTTTTTCAGCGCCGCTTCCTTTTCAGCGAGTAACCTTTCAATCGCCTTGTTGGAATCCTTTACCATAGCACCAGTTGCCGAAACCGTCGGCTGCAATACCCCATTCATCAGACTGATCACCATCGGAAACATCAGTATCGCAAGCCCCAAACCAAATGGTCGCAGCAGGGGATAAAAATCAATCGCTTCCGCCTGGGCAATCTGTTTCCACACCCTTGAGCCGATATACCACAGCGCACCAAATCCAGCTAGCCCACGACCCACGTCGATGAGCCGGGAACATAGCGGCATCATCTCCCCGTACACCTTGTCCAGCACAGGTTGCATTCCCCGAAGCGAGTCGGAAACACCCTGCCCAAAGGAGACCAGCGGCAATACCATCCCGATCAGCACCAAAACGGCGCTTAAAAAAATCTTTCTATCCATAATCTTTAGTTTAAAATCAGTAAAGGCCTTTGAGCTGGGAAATTTCTTTTTTCTGCTTTTTCTTCTGCAATAAAAGCATATTGGCCTCCGAATTGAAATTCCGCAGGAACATCAGTTTGTCCTGGGTATCTAGAAATATCCTGTCAATTGCCCGAAGCCTTTCATCATCGTTCATTCGCAGTTTGGAAGAAGTAATCACCATCGTCAGATCCTCCAAATTCTGCAAACTCTGGTCAAAAAGGTTCTTATAGACCAGCCCAACGTATTCAAGGTCATCTGGCGAAAAAACATCAGCCGATCGGAAAGCCTTCAACGCCCGCTTATACTCTGAGACAATGTTTTTCTGATAGGTAATGATGTCTGCCACCCGTGCGTATTTTTTTACTTCCGGCGACACCAGCATCAATCCATCTAAAAAAACTTCGTGCAAAGAAAAATTCCCTTCTGCAATATTCTTTACCGAACGGTAACCATTAGAAACAATGGTATACCCCTTTTTCATATCGGTCAAAATATTCTTCAGCTGTGATAGCTTTTCCACGTTGAGTAGCAACTGCGTCGCCTCGGAAGATTGGCCAAAGCAAACATTACCGTAAAGCATCAAAAGCAAAGCCCCTAAAATCCCTGTGTTTCTAATTCTGTTCATATATCCTCCTTAATTTTTGAATTGTCTTGTCTCCATCCTTTTGAGATTGCGCTATGGTCTGGACTTCCACATAAAACCCTAAGACAAATTCCAGCTTTTCCGACATCGAGCCGTGTACCTTGGCAAGCCTTAAAAGCCGATCCTCATCGCTGATCTCAAGCTCCGAAGCTGAAACCACTAGTTGCAGTTCATCCAAATCCTTGTTGCATTCTGCTATCACCCCATCTCGCACTGAGCGGATATAGGAAATATTTTCACTCCCTAAATCCAAACGAAGCATCAGATTAAAAGCCCTAGAAATCTTTCCCTGCATCGAGGCAATTTCCATTACCCTATAATCGTTTTTGATCAGCGGATTTACCAAAGCAAGCGAACCGAAGAACGCTTCATGAAGACCGAACTCACCAGAGGTAAATCCCTTGATTGTACCCAATCCATCAGAAACCACATCATAACCTTTCTTCAGGTAGCCCGCATACATTTTCAGGTAAGCCAACTGTTTGAGCAGATACTTTTCCTGCGTTTTCTTTTGGCGGAAGATCTCATTATAAGTCTGGGCAGAACAAGGAAGTGAGCCAAGAACCAAGCCCCAAACTAAAACCAGCGAAACCACTACAAACTTGAATAAACAATTAATCCTCGATCCCATACAGCTCCCTTAGTTTAGCTGCCTCATCTACTGATTTGGCACGCTGGATACTGATTAGACTATTTTCCCTATTGAACCTTTTCAGATCAGACCAGTTGCGCTCCATTTCCTTTGCCGCCTCGGAGATCAGTTCCAGCCTAGCCGCATCACTCATCTGGGTCTTAAAGGAATTCACCACCACCAGGATTTGATCAACATTTTTTACGCTCTCGGTCAATATCCCCGAATACACCTTTTCCATAGAAGCAAGTTCATCAACCGAAAAATGGCCGCTTTTGTTGAACAGGTTCCAGGCCCATCTATATTCTTCCACGATATCCAGTTGCCGAGCGGACAGTTCCTTGAGCCTCTTGTAATAGACAATGGCAGATTTCACCTTCCAAAGCTCCTCGTAATATTTCGAATAAAGCTCTTTCTGCTTTTGCGTCCAATCTGAAATCTCCGTCAGCTTCAGTTTAGACAACTGGTTTTCCAGCACCTTCTGCGCATTCTGTAGCCAGATCGATTCATTCTGCAAACGCTGGACTTTAAGGTCCATCGCCTTGATTACTTTTTTCACTCCTGCCTTGATCACTTCCAATACCGCCACCTGTGCATTTGCCCCAACGGGCAATGCTACAAACAGCGTCATGGTACTCAAGGGGAGTATGACCATAAATTTTTTCATAGACTTTAAAAATTTCATTTCTATTTCTTTAATATTTTTTACGTTAATTTCTTTTGGCTTTGGTATTAAGCTGAGCTTTCCAGCAAAGCCAAATATCTTTTTCCTTCTTAATCCATCTTTTTATACGACCGTTGCCCAACACGAAGCAAGCCGCTATCGGGAAAGAATGAGATGAGCTTACCTTTTTTGGTTTCGGTCAAAACCTGCGTATTGGAACTATAGACCGCACTCCACTTTTCTACTTCATACTCTCGTTTACCTAGCTTGCCGTCCGTCACCAGATTAAAACCAGTCCTGCGATGGATCACATAATTATTCCCCTTTATAAGTTCAACTTCAAGCGTATCACTTGCGACCGAAAATTCACCACCCGCAGAATTCACATAAGTTCCGGGTATAAAATCCCTGACCTTGTCCGATGAGCACCCCAGCATAATCACAATCAAAAACATGATCATACTTATCATTATCCTAAAATTTTTCATAGTTATTTTGATTTAGTTTTGAGTTCATTTGCGAGTACCGCAATCCCTTTTTGGATAGAGCCATATCGCCTGGCATATTCATGCACCTTTACCTTTTCGCGCTCTTCGGTAGTATAGGCCAAGTACTCTTCCAGCGAAACTTCGGTGCGGTACACTTTGGAAAGTTGACCCCCAATAGAGATAAACACTTCCTTGTATTTTCTCCTTGGATCGTTCGCCTTGTTCATTGAAAGTACCTGCGCTTTTTCCTTTTCGGTCAATCCCAAAAGTTCCTGGATCTGATCGAACTTGTTCTGATACTTTGACTGGTCGAGTAAGATCTTACAATCCGAGTTATTGATGATTGCCTGCTTGACAATCGGAGAGGAAATGATATCTTCTACCTCTTGGGTCACCACGATCGCCTCACCAAAATGCTTACGCACCGTCTTAAAAAGATATTTGATGTATTCGGCCATTCCCTCTTTTGCAATGGCCTTCCAGGCCTCTTCCAGCAAAATCACCTTGCGTACCCCTTTGAGTTTTCTCATCTTGGAAATGAATACCTCCATAATAATTAGCGTAATCACCGGAAACAAAATCGGATGGTCCTTCACCTGGTCCAGCTCAAAGACAATGAACCGCTCAGAAAGCAGGTCCAAGTTTTCGGTGGCATTGAGCAGATAATCAAACTCGCCACCTCGGTAATAGGGAGAAAGAACATACAGGAATCCAGCCATATCAAAGTCTTTTTCCTTGACCTTGGAAGTATCAAGCACCGACTGGTACTGATCTTGCAAAAACTCGTAAAAGGTATTGAAGCAGGGAAAGATATCACCTCGAGATTCCAAATGCTCAAAGTACAAGGTCAAAGCGTTACTCAAAGCAACATACTCCGAGCGCCTAAAACTTTCATCGTCCTTTTTCCAAAGCGCAAGCAAAAGCGTCTTGATGCTCTCCTTTTTTTCGGTATCCATCACATCACCATCAGAGAGATAAAAGGGATTAAAGGCAATCGGCGATTCGACAGAATAGGTAAAATAATAGCCATCTACCAGATCACACAATCCTTTGTAACTATGTCCAACATCTACCAAAACGACATGCGCTCCCTGCTCATAGTAACTGCGGACCAGATGATTGGTGAAAAATGACTTGCCCGAACCAGATGGTCCCAAGATGAACTTATTGCGGTTGGTCGCAAAACCCAAACTGATCGGTTCATCAGAAATATCCACATGCACCGGACGACCAGACAAACGGTCGCCCAAACGGATCCCGAAGGGCGAAACAGAACTCCTATAATTACTTTCCAGATTAAAAAAGCAGGTCGCCTGTTCCAAAAAAGTATCAAATGTATCGTTCATCGGAAAGTCCGCCTCATTGCCTGGCAGTCCCGCAAACCAGATCTGCGCCTGCCCGTCGGTCTCCTGTTTGGCCACTGCATCCATCTGCGCCATGGCAGAAGAAACCAGGTTACGCAAGTCTGCCCGCCCAGCCTCATCATCACTCCAGGCCAGCACATTAAAGTGCGCCTTTACCGGAAGCCTGCCCGAGGCAATCGCCTCGTTGAGAAAATCATTGACCGAATCCCTAGAGATCGCGTTTTCCCTGGAATATCCAGACAAGGATTGCAGGCGAAGTTTCTTCGCCTCCAGCCGCTTCAACGTAGCGGAAGGATCACCCAAAAACACATACTGGTTCAAGATATGGTTACAGGGCAAAAGCTGTCCAAGGGGCGAGGCAAACCCAACAGAAAACTTGGTCCGATCGGTAGAATACTTTTCATAATTGATCCTACTTCCACAAAGCGAAGGCAGATCTTCCACATCAGAAAGCGTATAGAGTTCAAGCGCCTTATCGCCAACTCTGATCCCATCACGCAGATGGATATCACGTATAACCGAAGCCTGACCTTCCTCAAGGAGAAAACAGTAACGCTCCAACACCCCTGGAACATTTGCAGTACCCGCCAATTCATCATCCGAAAGCCGATGCAAAGAGACAAAACCAGAATCCTCCATCACCCTAACAAACTGACCGACCGAATCCAAAAAATCCGAAGCCAAAGATTTTTGGATCACCTGGCCCGGGGCGATGCTCTTGCGCAGAACATTGCTATACACCGAAGAAGACAGTTTCCTGCCCAATGGTTTCTTGGTCAAAAAGATATAGCAACAATGGTCCAAACATTCCCGTTCGTAAAAAAACCTTTCAGAAGACCTGGATAAAAAACTATCCCGCGCCCCATCAAAGTCGGCCTTGTAACTGCCCGCAACAAACCAGTCCTGTTTATGGAATACCGAATGTTGGGGAAGCAATTTGATTGCCTTAATCCATGCCTGATGGTAGCTCTCATAATCACGATCCGATAGCGTAAAGATCTCAGGCAACGAAACCTTAAAGCCAACGGTAATATCTCCCTGACGAGACAAAATGCAGTTGTGCTCAATCTTATAGATCGGCAGAATTTCCCTAGCCTCTTTCATGACCACCTCCCTTCAAAGAAATAAAAATCCGCCTAGAATTGAATCGAATAAACCGTGGCAGACCACGCTTTGCCAAAAACTTGCCAAGGCCATGTTCCCCGAATCGATGCGATAAATGGAAGACGGTAAAGAACAGTGCCGAACCCAAACCCAGCACCAACGGCAGCACCACAAATAAAGAAAGTCCTGAAATATATAGCGCCGCAAATAACACCAATAAAAACACCAGCCCCAAAGCCAGATAAGCAATATATTGAGCCTTCAATCCCTTAAATACAATCGGTTTAGAAACCCCTTTATTGATCTGATATACACTAGCCATAACCAATAAATTAAATCCCAAAGAAAGATTTCAGCACCGTTGCCACTACCACAAGGAAAATGCAGGAACCAAACCAGGCCGCAGCTACCTTACTCGTATCCGGCTCACCAGCATTCCACTTGTTGAACACCTTCACCGCGCCGATTATCCCCACAACTGCACCAATGGCATACATCAAATCGCAACCCGTATCGAAATAGCCCTTCACCTTATTAGTGGCCTCCTGGATTCCCGCATTACCATCCTGCGCAAAGCATATCCCGCAAACCAGCACCAAAACCGAGCATAGCACGATCACCAAAACCCGAAACCCCAACTCTTTTTTTTCAGTTAATCTTTTCATAAAAAATCCTTTTAAATAAAACCTAATACCACAAATTCTCCAGCTCTTCTGCCGAAAGATGGAAAGGCACATGCGAAACGATAAACTCATTGATAGCTGACACATTCGGATGCGCACCGATCTTGCCATAATCCTCCTTCACTTTTTCCAAGAACCTAAAAAAGTCAAGCTTTGAACCTGCTTCGGACTCAAGTTTGCCAAATATCAATTTGAGCTCCTGGATCACGTCTGCCACCAGACCAACCTGCCCATACCTTCCATCCGAACTTCCCGAAAAGGAAAGCTGGCCCATTCCAATTACCGACATCCCATCTGGAATTGCCGATTTCCCCAATAAGGAATCCTGAACATCCAAACCCTTCCCAGACACTGCATCACTGTCATAATCCAAATGCTCTACGCCCTTTTCCCATCGGTGCGGCAACGGCTCTGAACCACCATTTCCCAAAAGTCCAAATACCTCTTTGCGGTAAAAGACCAAGATCACAAAGCAGTACCATAAAAAACTTAACATGAACGAAGCCAGCAGGAACTGCCCCCAAGTAAACTGTTGTAACATATCCTTATATTTTTCCTAAGCGCTGAATTGCCCTTAGCACATCCAAAACTCTGAAGACCCAAAACCGAAATGGGTTTATAACCTGGCATATAAACCCAAAAAGAACTATGAAAAAAGCTAAAACCAACCTAAAGCAACCATCAAATTATTTCGCCCAAGAAGGCACAAACGCATCCGCATCATCTATTCGCTTAGCGACGGCAACCACCATCTCATCCAGAAACTTGGTCTTGGAAACCAGTTTGCGCTGCTTGATCTTGGCAAACCGCTGGAAATAATTGGAAAGGTTCACATGGAATAGCTGCTCGAAAACATCTACCAGATCGGCGATATCTACCTCGCCACCATTGAACTGCCTGGTCTCAAAAACCCCGTAAAGAATTTCGATCAAGTTGCTCGCATCGCCCGTCCATCGCAGTTCCCGGCCTTTCTTGCTCCTGACCTGCTCAGCAACAACGCCATTGATAGGAGCCTGAAGTTCAGACTTGACCCAGCACTCCATACGCTCATAGGCCAAAAATTTTGAAAACAGGTAATCACCTGCCGTGCAAAAAGTAGGGTCAAGTTCAGGAACTCCCAATCCCATTACCCCATTTAGATTGGCACCTCTTAGAAAATAGATAGAATCCATTTCAACAGCTCCAAGGCGGTAATATTGGTACAACATTTCATGTTGGCGGAAAAATCGGGATATAAAAACCAACTGCTGGTTACAATATTCTATATAACCACCCGGTAACACCGGTCTATCCTTTTCAAAACCAAAAACCTCGGTCGCATAAACCAGTTCACTGTAGAACTTGGGCTTGACCAATTTGAAAAATTCAATCTCCTCTTCTACAGAAACAAAACCAAGGTCCAAGACCATTTTTTTAAGCTCGGCAAGTGCACCAGAAACCAGCGACAAATTGTCCTTCAACCTTTGGATAGGGGTAACACCAACTTCTTTCACAGATTCCATTTCAGCTTTTAGCTTCCCCAAAAGCTCCATACTTTTCTCTATTGTCATATTCATCATTTTAAGTTCCGACCTTAATCCTGAGGCATTAAAAAAGAAAGAGCGATAAACTACAAAGCAAAAAAGCCCAATAAAACTTCGCCCATCAAGTGTATGTACCGCACATACACCCCCAAGAAAAATCAGTAGGTTTCTACAAGATTTAGTATATTTGGACTGTTAAAATATTCATAGCGATAGCTATTTTTACTTGTTCTAGAAACCCGCTAAATTTCAAAAGACAAACAAGAAAGAATAGACTGGTCGTCTGCGCTAAAGCGCGGGCACGGTTTATCTTGTTTGTCGGGTTCTTAGCGGGACCTCTAGGGCGGATATGACTTGTGTCCCGCGCTATATCGTTTAAAAAGGTTTCTGTAGGGGGCAACAGGAATACAAGATTATGCAGCCCAAATTAAACGAACATTTATTAAACACTCCAATAGAAAAATTGGAACTCAGCCTGGAACTCAAGCTAGTCTGTGAACTTTATGGGTTTCATACCCTCACCGAACTGTTGCAAAAGCGCACCAGCGACCTTGAAAAACTGGAGGGCTTCACAAAAACCCTGATCTATGAATATGTTTATTTCTTGGGAAGAAATGACTTGGAACACTACATTGATCCATAAAAAAGGGCAATAGCGAACCACCACTATTGCCCCATCCTAAACTAAACAAACGATCTTATAAAAATCTTCGAACGTCTTCCAGCATCTCTACCAGCAGTTTTTCCGTAGCAGAAATCACCGAAAGCTCCTTACCGTACAATTTGCTCTTAATACTTTTACCCGAAAGAACTTCCTGTCCCTTGCTTGAAAAATTATGAGCAATCTTATCGGTAAAAACATCCAGGTTATCTTCCTCATAAACCCCATGATCATATTGAAGCTTTTGCCAAAAGGCAAGTTCCAACACCCGCATCCGGCTTCTGATCTTCATTACATTCAGACCTATTTCGGCAGGTTCTTCCCTCAGCGCCTCGATCTCTGCATCCAGCCACTTCAATATTTCTGCCGAGGTACTCATCTTATCCCTTTCATAGCACATCATGACAAAAAGGCTCAACTGTGAGACACGTTTTCTCGCCTCAAACAGTAAATCACTTCGCTCGATAAACCTTAGCCCCAGCATTTTTTCCTTTAACCGCATCGCAAAAAAGGAGATTAGCGTCACATGGTTTAGGCCTAATTCGATCAGCACATCAATTATCTGGTCTTCGCTTACCGTAACCTTTTCTCCACCAAAAAGCAACCCTTCCAGATGCAGTGCATATTTATTCAGATACCTATAATCACTCCATTTCAAGTTCCGCTTCTCTTCAGAAAACCTTCTAAAAGGAGTAAGCACAATCCTGATCAAAAGCTTATCCATCTTCGCCACACTCAGAACATTTGCAATCTCGATTGCCCTCTTATCAAATTCCACTGACTTTTCCACCACAAAAAGCTTTGGGAGCTTTAGCGAACCGGGGACCATTTCCATTACTGGACCACAAACTTTGTGAATCGTAGCCAGCACGAGCCTTGCTTCCACAAAGAAACTTTCCCTTCCACCATCATAAAAGTTATCGGCTATACCAACCAGACGGTGCAGATTGATCTTCAGGAAATTTTCGATATGGCCACTATCTGTAATAGCCAACAATTGACGGAGCAAAACCTCTTCCACCCGTTTAAGCTCTTCAATCAGCAGCGAAGAAGAGAAATCAACCTTATTTCCTTCCTTGGCTCTTTTAAGGAACTGGCTGGCCAGGTTTTCAAGGCCTTCAAATTCATAGTTCATCTTTTTAGCATTTAGCTCACCTAATTTATGATGTGTCGCCTGCTTCCAGGCCCAAGAAACAATCTGCTCGATGGTTCGAAGTAATTCGTTCCTTTCTTTTTCCACATGGATATTCAATCCACAGACCACGCTTTTATTGGTATTGGAATGCAGCACGATATAATAGATTCCGCCAAGAAGCAATGCCATCACCGCACGGTAATTGATTTCGGTAAACCGGAAGAAGGGATCGGTCATCGAAAGTAGTTTTGCAGCCTCTTTCTCCCTCGCCTCAGAAATACTCCGCAACAGCGGGCTCTCCTCGGAAATCTGCCAAAGGATAATCTTCTGCATTTCCTCATTAGATTCAAAAAACCTAAAGTTCTCCTTCATCACCTCGGCAAACAAACCCTCCATTTCAATCGCATCGGCATCAGAAGAAAGCTTAAACCGCTCAAAGAACGGCGGCCAATAATCCTTCTCCTTGATATATGCTTTTTTTAGGTTCACCAAAGAATCAAAATGGTTTGGGATCGCATTCTTATCCTTCAAGGCCCATTTGGTAATCTGCGCGGCAGTAAGTCCAACAAAACCATGCTCCCGCATAATTTCCGCAACAGCATCCAGCAGTTTCCTTCTGGTCTGTTCACCGCGCTGATTGATCCTTTTCTGTCTTGCCAAAACCTATAGTAGTTTACAACTCATTCTAAAATAAAACCCTAACCAAACCAATACCAACATTTACTACGACTGCACGATCCCTGTTTTTTTGACCACATCCTCCCAGGCATTCAACACCCGATTCAGCATCACATGGGTATGGGTGGCCATTACGCTCATTCTTATCCTGGCATCCTTTTTAGAAACCGCTGGATAATTGATTTGATTGGCATAAATACCAGCCTCCAACAACATCCCACAAATCCTTGCATTTAAATCTACATCACCAATCTTCACCGGAATAATCGCAGAGGAAGTCGGCCCCACATCAAGCCCCAAGGATTGCAGTCCAGTTTTCAAATATTCAATATTGTCCCACAGTTTCTCCATCCACTTTGGCTCCGAATCCACCAGATCGATCGCCTGCAAGATGCATGCAGAAGCAGGTGATAAGGTTGCAGAAAAGATATGCTGACGGGACTGGAACTTCAGGTAGTTAACCAGTTCTTCAGAGGCAACCAGATAACCTCCAACATGGGCAAAAGTCTTTGAAAAAGTACCCGTAATGATATCCACCTCTTTAAAAAGATCAAACTTTTCAATCACTCCGCGACCTGTCTTACCAACTACTCCAGTACCATGCGCATCATCTACAACAAGGTATGCACCATATGATTTTACCAGCTTAACTATTTTATCCAATGGAGCCAAATCACCATCCTGTGAGTACACACCATCCACTACCACAAACCTTGTCCGATACTGACCCGAAGTATTCTTCAGCACATTCTCCAAAGCTTCCAGATTGTTATGCGGAAATGTTTTCACGTTGGTCAATAGACAACCCTCATAAACGGACGTATGTACCGCCATATCCAAGATTGCCAGATCCTCTTTTTTCAAAAGTGCCTGCAGGGAAGATGAATTTGCCGTGTAACCGGTGGTGAAAACAATCGCTGCATCCCGCTTAAAGAACTTGGCAATCTTGTCCTCGATATCCTGATGGAAGGAATAATGTCCACCAATGGCAGGGGAAGCACCGGCACCTGAACCAAACTTCTCAATCCCCGCAATAGCTGCGGCCTTCACCTTATGGTGCTGGGTAAAACCCAAATAATCATTGGAGACCAAACTCACAAACTTCCGGTGCCCATTACCCAAAATATCCAATTCAATTTCAGGCCCGCAACCAGAAAGGTTTTCCTGACGGTAGTTGAACATTCCAGCCCTAGAACGAAAGGCCACGTATTCCTTCCATAAATGAGCCCATTCGTAAGGATCCAATCCAGCGATATTCTCAAAATCCTTAAAACTTGCCTTGGCAAAATCGATGTTGTTGTTCTTGTTCATAACAATTCAGCTTTAATTTGTAATACCGCCAAATTAAAGCTGATTAATGCACCACTAGGTGCGAAAAGCAAAAATTATCCATACACCCCCCCAAAAAATATCAACAAAAAATCGGGAGCTGCCATCCGACAACACTCCCGAAATTAATTAACTATTACTAACTAAAATTAATGAGATCCATAGTTGAAACTCTGAGTATTAATACAAAAATGAAATTAGATGTTAGTTTATCGGGATAATAAAATTTACCTCTCTGGGGGGCATACACTGATGATCATCACAGGCCATAAATTCTATCTTCCCTTTGACAATAGCACGCTTTGATTTCAAAATTATTTTTTGTTTAAAAATTACTTCTTTCTCAAAATAAAATACTTCAATCCCAAAAGTTTTTTCGTATTTTCTAATTGGTATAGGCTCAGCAACTTGACCAACCAACTTATAATTTTCGGATTTAGCAAAATTTAAGCTAGTCCTTAATGGTCCACCATTATTTTGTAGACTTGAATAAATATGCCAATCGTTATCAATGGTTGCCTTTATAAAAATTGTAGCCGTATTACCAGATGTTTTTTTAGCCGCATAAGATATATTCACCGGGATTTCAATTTGAGACCTGCAGTATTCTATTGAACACATCGACAACACAAATAACAATATTAAATTTTTCATAATGTTTGTGTTAAATAAAGTTTATGGAATTATTTTCTCTGAGATAACTATTCTTTCAACCAACCTTGTTTTTTCCACGATATCAAGATCATATTTGATTAAACTTTTTCTCAGGTCATCCAAGGTTATATGTTGCTTACTTAAGATGATTGGCATTATCATATCTATCTTACCTTGATAAAAAGTTTCGTCTAATAAAATTCTATCTTTTAGAAGAGGATTATTTTCATCATCAAATATAGTTGTCCTTATTACTTCACGCATTTCACATCCTTTATATATTCGAAATGCTTTATTCTCGATTAATGTGTCTCTGACATCACGTGTTGTATTTATTGCTTTTAATTTATCAACATTGCTAGTTCTAATTAGCACTAAACATTTTACATCAATTTTCTTGAGTTCACCGAAAGCACCCAACTTATAGCTAAAATACCTGTTGAGATCTTGCAGCATGTATTCTTTTCGTACGGAGTTTGGAGTTTTTTGTGGAAGTATAGATTCATAAGAATAACTCGATTTTTGCAAATCTAGATCAGTAAGCTTATTAAAATCCTTAAATGCTATTGAATAATTTAACGTATCCTTTACAAACAATACAATTTGATTTGTACGATTTGCATTTAAATTAATTTTGTTGAAATACTTTAAATGATCAGAAAAAGCATATTGATAAAGATCAACTAGGCGAAAATTAATTAGAGAATTTCGAATTGTTCCTGCTAAACTGTCAATCCGGTTTTCAAAAATTTTGCCTAATGGGTCAGCAAGATCCGGGGAATAACTTGTTATAATTGAACCTGATTTCAGGATTTCTAATTTTTTGTTAATACCTAAAAAGAATGGCTCTTTCCCATTATAATTTTTATTATAATCTATAAAAGTTACTGCGCGACCCTCAATAACCTCAGAAATCTTATCCATATTATGGCTGTTTATCTGGGAGCCCAGTAATCTAACAATACCCGTTGGATCAACCCAGGCATGGAAAGGTTCCACTAGATGAGGAAATAATTTTAATAGATTTTTTCCAGTTATGCCTTGTATCGAGGGTAGCTTTGGTCTAGGAATAAATTTACCTTTAAAAGACGGAAGGGTATTTTCAAAAAGCTTGTTGATATCCTCATCTGAGTTTACTGAATTCACTAAAATAACTTGAATCTTGTCCTTGAACTTATTTTGTAATTCTTCCATATAAGGAAATGATGCAACACAATCTGGGCAGTAAGTGCTCCAAAAATCAAAAATTACAAGTTTACCTTTTAGGTCCGCAAAGCTTACTACATTCACAGATTTGCTATCCTTAAAATCCAATTTAATATTAGGCATACGATTCCCAATATGTAACTCACTATAATTTGTGAAGAACTTGTTTTGAGCAAACCCAACTGTAATGTTACCAAGTAATAGTATTAATATAATTATTTTTCTCATGTATATTTTCAAATTAAAAACCGCGTGATAACGCGCATAAAAATTAGTTTTGCAAATTATCTTGGGTTTTGAGGCATACCATTAATGCTTACAACATCGTATGGTAGCAAGAAGACCGACCTTAAATCGTTTGGTGCTAGAATTGTCTTAATCCCTTTAATATTTCTAGTAATAGAAATAGAAGCTCCTTCTAAATTGAATCGTCTTATATCAGACCACCGATGCCCTCTAAATATAAGCTCCTTTCTTCTTTCGGTTCTAACTTTACTTAATGCTTCAACTGGACTTGTGGCAATCATTGGCACAAAAGTCCCTATTCTCCACCTTTTTACTAGCAGTGAATTTAAAGTAGCCATAGCAAGATTCGTATTACCATTTTTTGCAGAACATTCCGCCGATATTAATTTCATTTCATCTGTTGCAATACCTAGAAATAGGGCAGAGGCACTCGTGGTGCCATCATAGCTACCTTTAAACTGAAAACTTCCATCCCCATTGCTTAAAAAGTAAATACTTTTTCTGAGATCATTTTGATCATAAGATTTATATAGATCCGGGTCAATCCTAGCTGCATACTGACTTGCTATACCTGACTGAAGTGCTATGCAATAAAACAGTGTTTCTGTGTTGAACCTCGAAATTGGCGCATCAGAATTCGGATCTAATGTATTAAAGTCAATTAATTTATCCGCTAGCATTAAACAGGTATCAGCATATAACCCTGCATTTGTGTAATCTCCCATTGCTAAATAAGTCCTAGCAAGCATGCCGTAAGCTGCAGTTTTGTTTGGCCGTGTAGAGGCAGGTACTGCCGTTTGCAATAAGGGAATGGATTTCTTCAAATCAGACACAATACGATCATAGGTTTCCTTTACAGTAGATCTAAAAATCTTAGTATCTATAGCGCTTTCTGTAACGATTGGTATCCCAAGATCTGTACTCGACGTTGAGGAATATGGCTTACAAAAGATTTGTGCAACATTATAAAATGCAAAAGACCTAAAGAATAAGGCCTGCCCCTTTATGTTATTCACTTCGACTGAATTCACATTTGGCAATCGTTCTAAAATCAGATTTGAAGTTTGCACAGCCTTATATGCAACTCCCCATGCTGAATATCCGGCAGTTAAAGATGAACTATTCCAAATATAATTATCCCTATCCAGTTCATAGGAAGCGTCAAAATCAGCATCTGTAACATAATAATCATCACCTCCTACTACCTGAAGATTTGGATACCTGTCATTCATAATTATGTGCCCATCAAGCATAGCCTGAAAATCGGCAGTCGTAGTAGGCACAACTTGAGCTTTAATAGGTTTTTCTTCTAATAATTTTTTACATGATACTTGTGAAAAAAGTACGCCTAGTAAAAACAAATACATTAAAAATTTACGTTTCATATTAAAATTTTTTAATAACATTTCAATTAATTATAAACTGATATTAATTCCACATGAGAAGCTTTTGGATTGCGGGAATACTGTTGTTAAATAATCTGGATCAAAATTAGACTTAGTTTTTTTCCAAATCATGTAATTCAAGTTTTCAGCTAGTACAAAAACTGTCATACCTCTTATAGTAGATTTATTTTTTCCAAAACCTCCAAAATTATAGGCCAATTTAATGTCCTTTAATCTGATATTATCGCCGCGCTCCACATTTACCTCTGAATTCTGGTAAAATATATCTCTACTTGGATTTGCAGGGTAACGCATTGATGGCACATTAGTTGAATTCTCATCGCCCGTCTTGATCCATCTTTTACTAAATTGATCTGAACCAGCAAGGTTCCAATTTGCAAATAAGCCAGAATAACCTAAACTAGGGGCCCTAAAATAGTAATCAAATTTGTACGTAATATTGGCTGAAACAGAAAAGTTCTTCCATTTAAAAGTGTTTAGAATATTTCCAAAATACAATGGTATAGCAGAGCCATGGTATTTTTGATTCTGAATTGAATCGCTCATCAAAGCATTATAATTTTTACTAATCTGACCTTTTAAATATCCTTGCGGATCGCCATTTAAGGGGTCGAGACCCGCCCATTTGTAACTGTAAATTGCATAGGCCATATTCCCTTCTAACGGAGAAATGGTTGTGCTTCCTACAAACTGGCGAGAGGATACATTTGAGCTGTAGTATTTTGTAACTATAGATTTAGAATAGCTAAAATTAAACATAGTAGACCACTTAAAGACTCCTGTTAAATTCTTTGAATTCAAATTTAAATCAATGCCATTAACACTTAGGTTTGCATAGTTTATATCGACTTGGGTAAAACCCGTAGTTTGGTCTACTAAGGCAGGTGAAATTAAATCCTTGGATCTTTTTGTAAAATAGTCTATTGAGCCATCGATTCTACCTTGAGAAACTGAAAAGTCAATACCCGTATTAAAAGTTCTTACTTCCTCCCATCTCAGATTTGGATTTGATGGAAATTCGATATAAGCTTCTGGATTAGCAGTATAAATACTGTTGTCTGAATTATATCTTATGGTCGGTAATGCAGAAATCGAATTATTAGCATTTCCGGAGTAACCATATGATGTTCTTAGTCTAAGATAAGTTAAAATCTTGGATTGATAGAATTTTTCATTAGAAACGTCCCATCCTGCCCCTAACGACCATAGTGGTTTCCATTTATTATTAGTCTTTACTCCAAAAATATTTGATCCGTCTTTTCTGGCACTCCCATAGAATGAATAACGGTTATCATAAGTATAGGAAACGTTTGCTAATAAAGAAACTAAATTCTTTTTTGCTCCTTCTGATAGTTGGACATTACTGGCAATAATTGCTGAGCCTCCTAATTGAGTTGGATAATAATTCTTAAAATCCATATCAGAAGAATAGGATAATATGTCATCATTATATCCAAATAGACGATGATTATTAAATTTATTGCCGAATTTTGACGTCTCGCCAGCGACAAAACCAGTGATGGTATGTTTGTCGCTAAAATTTTTAGTGTAGGATATTTGTCCTCTTGTATTTTGACTTATTGTATTATCTTCAGATAGATCAACAATATCCCCTAATGGAACTATCCTTGTTAAGGTTCCATCAATATTTATTTGTGTAAAAGTATTTATTAAATCTCTTGTATAAAAAGATTCTTTAGACCTCAAACTTTTTATAGACGCTAATTGATCCGTATATTGATAGTTAAATGAACCAATTAGTCCTTTAGCGAGTTTTAACTTAGCACCAACATTAATTTGATAAAAATTAGAAACAGTACTATTATTCGATAGCCTCATCTCATCAAGAGGTTTATAAGTCCAGTCTAAAAGTCGCGCATTACCTGCCGTATCTACGTAATTGCTTCCATATTGATAGGGAATAGAAAGTGGATTACCAATATCATCTGCCAATCGAGCATATGGGTATAAACCGGTTCTTGAAGCATAGCTACCGGGAGAAATTGGATAGAAAATCCCATTCGATCTAGATTTAGTTCTTGCAAATGATATGTTAGTATTTAATTCAAGAAATTTAAATGGGCTGAAACTAACTTTTGGATTAATTGTATACCTTTCGAAGCCACCATTATCATTCGTATTAGAACGATTATTATCTAATCCAAGTGATAAGGAATAATTCATAGATGGGCCACCACCCTTTAAGTTTAAATAATTTTGAAAATTTATTGCAGATCGGTAAACATATTTATCAAAATCATTTTTTAAATCATTGTTTTTTAGCAAGTTTATTTGATTTTCTGCTTCAGCTCCAGTTATCTGCCCATTTCTTTGTTTCGCTAGCAGTAAAACTACAGGTGATTGTATGTAAAATGCGGGATAGTCAAGTTGACCATTATAATAACCCTTTGAAAATAAATCCTTTTCTAAGTCGATAAATTCAGAATTACTTATTTGTGGAAAGTATGACAGGTTGGGTTTCTCTTCTATATTTATACTAGAATTTGCCGAAACTTGAAGTGGTTGATCATATCTACCACTTTTTGTTGTTATTACGATAACCCCATTACCTGCCCTAGTACCCCAAATAGAAGCTGCAGCTGCATCTTTTAGTACTGTGATATCTTGAATATCGTTGGGATTGATATTCGAAATTTCCCCGGAAAAAGGAAAATTATCTAAAATAATCAGTGGGCTATTATCTGATTTTATAGTGCTTACTCCCCTTATTTGTAAGCGTTGGCGTCCACCTCCAGAGCTCTTTTTATCAAACACTAAACCGTTCGTTATTCCATCAAGTCTGTTGATAAAATTAGTGCTAACTGATCTATTGATTAAGGTGCTATCGATTTTAGTGAAAGACCCAACTGATCTTTCTTTCGAAAGAGTTTGATAACCTGTGTTGACTACCTCAACCTCACTAAGATCACTTGTTAGCACCTCCATCAAAATCGTACCTAAGTCATTTGACGCTTTTATGTCTCTTACTTTATATCCTACGAATGATATTACAATTACCGCCTTCGTATCAACATCAGTCAATAAAAACTCCCCATTCTCATTACTCGAAACAGTTACACCAGTTCCCTTCACCATAACGCTCGCGCCAGCAAGGGGCTTCCCGTTCTCATCCAAAACCCTTCCCCTTACATCAATGGCAGCAAAATAATCGACAATCTTATCAATCAGGTTTTTCTCTACCTCCTTGATCACGATCGTCTTTTGCTCGATGGAATAGGTAAATGGTAACCCAGCAAGCACCTTATCAATCACCTGTTTCAAGGGCACATTGGCAAAATCAACATTTACCACCGTAGAAAGCTTCACCTGCTTGGCTGAAAGGAATATATCATACCCTGTTTGCTTGCGGATTTCCTTGAACACCTTTTCAAGCGGCATTCTGCTCTCTTTAAGGGTTACATTTTGGCCAAAAGTGGCCGCGCTTACCTGCATAAGCGATACAATCATAATGATTACAGTTAGTTTCATGATCAGCAGGATTTTTGGAACGTGGCGATTAGGCCAACAAAAATTTCTAGTATAAATTTTATACATTTGTTTGTCTGGTTAAATTGTTAAAAAACTTGTTCGCACTCGTTATTTTCGGTCTAACAGATTGAAGGCTTCGATCACAACTCGAAGTCTTTGTTGTTTCAGACCATTTCCATCACTTTAACTGTCTTTTTCGTGGTTCTTCATGTCTTGTTTGTTTAAGTTGTCAATTTGATTTATTGGTTATTCATACATTGGGCTGGTTAATTCCCAACTTATTTTGAAACGATGATCTTGCGCCCCTCAATCTTAAAGTGAACCTCGCCCGTTCGCTCCAAAACCTTCAGTACATCACCCACCTTGGCAAAACGGCTAACCGTTCCCCAGAATGGATCATCCTTTATATCATTGTCCTTAAATTCTATGTCCACATCATACCAGCGTGAAACGCTCAGCATGATATTCTCTAAACTCTCATTATTGAACATGAAATACCCTTCCTTCCAGGCCACCGATTCAGAAACATCAACAGCGGAAATCTTAATACCAGTCCCCTTGCCAAAACTAGCCTGTTGCCCCGGAACCAGCACCTTGGAAACATTGTCCCCAATGGCAAGCCTTACAGAACCTTCTAACAAAGTAGTTCTCAACCTTCCGCCATCGCCATAGGCATTCACATCGAAATGGGTACCCAGTACTTCAACCGTCTGACCGATTGAGGAAACCACAAAAGGATGTTTCTTGTCCCTGGCCACTTCAAAATATCCCTCACCAGAAAGTTCAACCCTTCTTTCACTCATTGACGCAAAACTTACAGGGAACTTCAACGAAGAGGCCGCATTCAGCCATACCTTACTGCCATCAGGCAAAGAAATCTGATGTTGGCCACCATTGGGAGTAGAAACAGTATTAAATCCCGTAGTTCCTTTTGCAGCTTCAGCAAACTCATAGATCAGTTGTCCATCAGCAGTCTTGGAAATCTTAACTCCACCTTGCTGTGCCAGCCCACCAGCCATTGCGTCGGTTAGATCGATCTTGCTTCCATCGGCCAAGGTCAAAATTGCCTTATCCTTCCCAGGGATGATCTTGTTCTGTAGCGCAACCTGATCATAATCTTGAACAGCAGCTGATTTTTGGTAGAAGTAAATTCCCACCGAGGCTATTAAAACAATAGATGCAGCCGCAGCGATTCTTGGCCAAAGCCTGAATCTCTTCACACTTCTTACCAGCGCCAATCTAGCCTCAATCCTAGCAAGGGAAGCATTGATATCCTTTTCTGAAAGATCCAGATCTGGGAACCTGCCAAGCAGCACCCAATCGGAAACCAGTGCCTTTTCCTGTTCAGTTGCAGTTCCCGCAGCAAACCTTTCTAAAATCTGTTCTTCTCTATTTTCCATATACACACAACCCTTTTACGGGCTGATATAGTAAAGACCCTTAGCTGTTAAGCTAGGGTTAAATAAAAATGAAAAAATTGTAAATAATTTTCTGATTAAAAGAAAATCACATAGAAATTAGCCCCCAAGCGGGTTTTAAGCGATTTAAGCGCATGGTGCATATGGCTCTTTACCGTCTCCTCGGAAAGTCCAAGTTCCGCTGCAATCTCCTTGCGGGAAAGATTGGTCTGCCTTGACATCTGGAACACCTGCCTCATCTTGATGGGCAGGTTCTCGATCTCCGCATCAATGATCGCCGCAAGCTCACGGTTACGGACCAGATGGTCCGTATTGTCAACCCCCTCTTCCATATATTCCCTAAAACTATCGATATACCTGCTCTCCACTTTTTTATGGGTAATCACCTTGATCACCCTGTTCTTGGTAGCGGTAAACAGATAAGAGGCCAAAGAGCCAGTCAGGTTGAAATTGGAATGCCTGTCCCAGAGCGAAAGGAAGAGTTCGGCAACAACATCCTCGGATTCTGCCACATCCTCCAGCCTGCGATAGGTAAAGGAAAAAAGCGGCGCCTTATAGCGTTCATAGATTTCCGTATATGCATACTTGTCACCCGACCTTAAAAGGCCTGCAAGCTGCTCATCGGTATATCTGCTATAAGTTTCCATGGATTTATTTCGCTATTAAATTTAGCAAAATTGTTCCAATATTAGGCATTAATTTGCTAACAATAAACACTTAGTTTTCACACAAACCATTAAAACGATTTACCCATAAACCGTTGTTGAGCTAAATTATATGTTGGACTAACCAAAAATAAATCAGGCATTATTTTTTTAACTTGCGCAACAAATTTTAGCAAATGATGGCTAGCTAGACTTTTTTAAAAGTCAGGTTAATTGGTATCTTATCAAATTTTCGTTTATACTTCTCCTTTTCAAAAAAATATTCATTCCTACCATTATCAACATTGTAGGTTGGCTTTAGGTTAGTGGTTAGGTTACCAGAAATATTTGAACCACTATTCCTTTGGGACGCTGAAAAATCAAATATACCAGCTAATCTCCTGGCTTTACTGGCATAGCTTTCCCCATCTGGGTAGGAGATAAAATTTCTTGTTTCCAGTTCAACTAAAAGTTCGGCAAAATCCTTTTGGCTACCAAGCCAGTTGATCTTGAATTCTTCAGGGACAAGATTGACAATGGCAGGTTTATCCACCACATATTCCTGTTCCAACATCTGTAGTTTGTCGGTTAAGATCGCAATCAAGATATCAAGCATAATCGAAGAGATCTTAAATGGCAATTTTACTCCCGGAAAAAAGGAAATCTGTATGCCTTCATCCAATTTTACTTGTTGGTAATAACTGAGCAGGTTTCTTATAATCACATTGGTGTCCTTAATGTGGGAAAAATAAGATCCCTTTTTGAGTAGCGAAATAGCTTCTTTGAAATAATGAATAAAATTCATCAGTCGCTCATCAATAAAATCATCCAGATCACATCTGGCACTCTCTTCATCATAAGCTTCAACGAAGTTAAGTATCTCGTCCTTTTCTTTAGAGTCCCTGACCTGCTGAGCTAAGAAAAAATGCATCTTATAGTTTAAGATGAACGAATCTGATGTGAAAATCTCATCGTACCGAGCTATTGTGTGCAATGGAAAATCAATGAAGCACCCATCATACCAATTCTTATAATATTCCTTATCAGCAATAATTTTGTCCTTTCGGTGCTTTCTCAGTACAAGATTAGTCCTTCCCTCTTCCAAAAGGATATTACTAATTTCAGTAATCTGCTCCCTAAATTGCCTGTGTGTTAAAATCATATTTTTTTTTGATACAAACATCAAGGGTTTTGTACCTGTTTCAAATTACGATTTGAATTACGTAATTCAAAATAAACAGTCCCTATGGTCAATATTGAGAAGTTGAAAAGCATACATCGGCTTAAAAGTAATTCTAAATGGAATATCCTATTATCTCCCAAAAAAGGGGCGAACATCCGTTCAGCCCCTTTACTTAACTAAAATTTATTTGGCATTGCACAATATATGAAGAAAATATAGTCTGTAAAAACATAATGGCAAGTCCTATTTGCCCTTATCTGTGAATAAAAACCAGCCAATCGCCCTATGGAGGAGGTGACTGGTGGTTTCCTTTTCCCGTCAGGATCCGGCAACTGTCCCGAAGTGCCAAAGCAGGCGGAATATCATCTACTTAAAGGTTAGCGTAAAAGGGGCAGGCATCCACCATACCCCATCTTAATTAATTTAACTACTAAATTCTAACCTAAAAGAATAAAGCCAGTTATGTTGCCGAAACCTCGACCACCTTTTCAACGTTCACATTTTCCAGCATCACTTTTACGATCTCCACTGTCCCAAACCTCGGTGACCAGCCCCAATCTTCCCGAGCCCTGTCATCATTGATAGATGCTGGCCAACTGTCGGCAATCTCCTGCCTAAAGTCAGGCAAATAGACGATCTGAAAATCCCGCTCCACCTTTCTAATCTCTGCCGCCAGTTCTGCTGGCGTAAAACTTACCGAAGAAAGGTTATAACTGGTACGCACCGAAATATTATCCCTCGGTGCATCCATAAGCTCCAAGGTTGCCCTTACCGCATCATCCATGAACATCATCGGAAGCGCCGTATCAGGTTTTAAAAAACAACTGAACTTTTCACCAGCGTTCGCCTTATAAAAAATATCCACCGCATAGTCCGTTGTCCCGCCGCCCGGCAAAGCCTTATGGGAAACCAGTCCCGGATAGCGCAAACTCCTCACATCAAGTCCAAACTTCTCAAAATAGTACCTGCACCAATATTCCCCAGAAAGCTTACTGATCCCGTACACCGTTGTGGGAATGGTAAAGGCGTGTTGACCGCAATTTATCTTAGGACTTTCTGGTCCGAAGACCGCAATGCTGCTCGGCCAAAACACCTTAGCAATCCCATATCTAACCGAAAGCTCCAGCACATTCAAAAGTCCATCCATGTTCACCTGCCAGGCCATCGAGGGATCCTTCTCCCCACTAGCCGACAGCATTGCTGCCAAAAGGTAGACCTGGGTCACTTTTTCATCCACCATCACCAGTTGCAGGTGCGCTTTGTTCATCACATCTAGTCGAATATATTTAACCTCACTGACCTTTGCCCTTGCAGGCTCCAACCTGTCGCAGGCGATAACCGCCTTTTTACCATATTTTTCCTTTAATGCCAGGGTCAGTTCACGACCAAGCTGCCCGCAAGCACCGATCACCAATATCTTTTCTTCTCTCATAATTATATCCAGTTGGTATCCTCATCCTCTTTTTCAGAACGCTTGTTTTTTTTACGGTAGATCTTCACCACCAGTGCAAAACAGCCAGCTACCACCAATGCCAATGCAAACTCTACATCCAATAGCATATCACTAGACATAGCTGTATCTCCTTTCTCCAGCCTTATTCCTCAATCTTTGCAGCGCCGCTTCCTTTAACTGTCTAATGCGCTCCCTGGAAAGTTTCATCTCGATGGCAATATCATCTAGGCTCTTTGGCATATTGCCCGAAAACCCAAAAAAATCGATCAGGATCCTTTGGTCCCTCTGGTTCAGAGTACTAAGCAATCTTTTGATATCCATGTCCAGGGATTCGGTATTCACCAACTCATCTGTAGCAATACTATTTTTATCTTCCAGCGCAGACCAGAGCTGCATATCACTATCTTCCCTAACTGTTGAATCCAATGAAACAACAGTTCTTCCAAAGGCATAATCCATTGCAATGCTTTCGCTTGGCACATACAGCTGTTCACATATTTCTTGCTGGGTGGGAACCCTTTCCAGCACCTGCTCCAGTTTTTCACTGGTCTTCCTAATTTCTGCGGTCATCTTTACCATATTCTGCGGCAACCGGATCATCCGCACATCTAGGCTGAGCGCCATCATTATGGACTGACGGATCCACCAGACCGCATAGGAAATGAACTTGAAACCCTTGGTCTCATCAAATAGCCTAGCTGCCTTGATCAGACCAATATTCCCCTCATTGATCAGATCAGCAAGTGGCAATCCCAGGTGCTGGTATTTCTTGGCGCAGGAAACCACAAAACGCAGGTTCGAACGCACCAGCTTTGCCAGCGCCGCATCATCACCCTCTTTTATCTTCCTGGCCAGTACCACCTCTTCATCCGCTTTGATCAGTTCAAGCTTTGAAATGTCATAGAGATACCTTTGCAAGGAAAGCTCCGAGCGGTTGGTGATTGAATGGTCGATATGGATACTCCTCATTGCACTCCTCCCTTTGTTAGTACGGACCTCGTGCAATGCATCAGCATTCCAAACATGGGCTTTGGACCGATCGAAGTTGATTTTGGTGGCAATAGCTTCCCCATCAGCGAAAGACGAAGAAATTCCTCCATACCCAGGCCAAAAAGTGTAAATGCCACAGCCGATGGTTCCCTTGCAATCTCCAGCAACAGTTTTTTGAAGTCCCTGTCCGCATGGCAGCGCAGACGCACATCGGTCCTTGGTTCACTGATGCCAAAGATGCCAGAGAGTATCCTGTCCTGCAAAAACGCTACATCAATCGGTTGGTCTAACTTCAGCTCTGGCCTTAAGTCCAGCTGGTACCATTTCCCAGCGATGCACATCCCCATCCTGTGCTTTTTATTGGGCCTATAGGCAATGTTGTTTGGAACGGTCGAAATGAAAAAATATTCCCCGATCCGCTCCAATGCTTTCTCCAGATGGAAATCCTTATTAGGTAGGACCAACCTGTGAAAGGGCTGGATATCGAGCTGGTTGCTAGACATATATAGTGAAGAGATCCATTGGGCAGATACCCTATGGAGTTTATCTGCCGATCCCAACCTGTGGTGGCCATCTGCAAGGTAGACCTGTCTCAAAGATGAAAAGGCCAACTGGAATTCCTCCAGCTGCGAGGGGTTTGTAATCTTCCAGAACTTATGGTAACTATCCCCATAGGCATAGGAAAATACCTGCCTGGAACCTTGCGCCCTTCTGATCAGCTCATCAATCAATGCGTTGGGTTCATGGGTGAGCAAGATTGCTGCACCTTCTAGTCCAACCTGGATGCGATAGTCAGTTATCTTTTCTTCCATGGTTTCCAAAGTCAGTTCATGGGTAAAGATTTCACCCCTTTGCAGATCATTTAAACTTGTAAGTGCAAACACCCCAGTCCTTGAATGTCCGTCGGTGATCCTTTCATAGACATAGAGTGATAATTCATTTTCCAGTACATAGCTTCTATTTTCCAGCAGCGAATCCAGAAATTCCCTGCAATCGCTAAGGGTCGGAGAATTCGGATCTGCGCTGGTTTCCAGCCTAAATTTCAGGTAGTCCAGTTCCAATCCCCCTTTTGCCTTCCCCTGCAGAAAATCAAGTGGACGTAAGCTCGCCGTACTTGGCCTAACTGCCCTGAATGGTTTGATCGTTGCCATTATGCGCCGATTTTTTGGGACTGGTTGGCATTCTTCATTTCCTGCATCTTTTCGTAATAGGCCATGGTCTTCACCAGAAACTCTACACTGAAAAGAGGAAGTGCATTGTACAGCGAAGCCCTAAAACCGCCGACGCTGCGATATCCCTTGGTCCCGACAATTCCACGTTCCTGCGCATAGTTCAAAAACCCATTCTCATGCTTTTTGTCCCTGCACTGGAAGGTCACGTTCATCCGCGATCGGTGCCCCCCGTCAGCAGTGCCATAAAAGATCTCACTCTTATCGATGGCCTCATAGAGCAGTTCTGCTTTTTTGATGTTCTGTTTTTCTATGGCCGAAACCCCGCCCTGGTCTTTCAGCCATAAAAGGTTGAGCATTGAAACGTAGATCGAAAATACAGGAGGGGTATTGTACATGCTGTTGTTAGCCGCATAAGTACGGTAGTCGTACATCGCTGGCAATGGATATTTTATTTTTGTTAATAGTGTTTTTTTAATGATGACCAAAGTCATTCCCGCTGGCCCCATGTTCTTCTGCGCCCCGGCATAGATCAGATCAAAATCACTCACCTTGATTTCACGGGAAAAGATATCAGAGGACATGTCACACACCAGCGGCACCCCAAAATTCCTAAACTCAAAAATCTCTGTTCCCTCGATGGTATTGTTGGAGGTCAGATGCAGATAGGCAGCATCATGGTGCAAGGAATAATTGTCAGGGATATAATTATAGCCCTTTTCCCTAGAGGAGGCAACAATCTGGACTTCGCCAAAATGCCTTGCCTGCTCGATTGCTTTTTGGGCAAAATACCCCGTATCCAAATAAGCGCCCTTTTTATTTCCGCTGGCCTGTAATAAATTTTGTGGCACCATTGAAAACTGCGTACTCGCCCCGCCCTGTAAAAAAAGCACTTCGTAATCTTCTGGCACCGATAGCAGTTCACGCACCAAAAGCTGGGTCTTAGCCACAACTTCCTCAAATTCTGCGCTGCGATGGGAAACCTCTAGTATCGAAAGTCCGCTACCATCCCAGTTGATTACCGAACTGGCTGCTTTTTCCATAACAGAGATCGGCAGGATACATGGTCCTGCCCCGAAATTGTGCTTTTGTTGGGTTGACATATAAGTTAGTTTGCTTATTTTGTTGCTTCAAATTTCAGCGGATTGTTCTTAGCGATTTGGTTTTGCTGCAACTTTGGTTCGAGGTTTGAGTTTCTAGGCACTAAACATCCCATTTATTTGGCAGATCTATTTCCTTGCAAATCCTGACAGAATAAAATTTTTTCAAGACCTTGAAATTGACCTGTTTATTGTTGATTATACACTAAGTGAAAACGTAGAAATCTAGCCATATTTTGAAAATCTGCTGGAAGATTATATATATTTGGACCAACTATTATTACCTAAGGCAAAACTTAACCAACAACTTTGGCTGATAATGGATTCCTATAAACTCGACCAGACCGACATCAAGATCTTGAACCTGTTGCAGTCCGATGGACTGATGACCAACCGCGAACTGGCAAAACAGACACACCGCACCCATAACCCCATCAATGAAAGGGTGGCACGGTTAAAAAAACTTGGCTATATCAAAAAAACCGTTGCCATTGTTGACCTGAAGAAAGTCCGTGATTTTTTCACCGCATACCCGCTCATCCAGTTAAAAGACCACCATGAAAAGACCTTTGTTGAGTTTCAGCAAATGGTAGCGCAACATCCCGAGATCATGGAATGTAACCACATCATGGGAGAGTTTGATTTTATCCTAAAGATCATGGTCTTCAGTTCAAATGATTATAACAGGTTTTTAAGGGAGAACATCACGCCGCTGACCTACATTTCAAAAGTGCAGAGCTTTCCGGTATTGGCAGAAATCAAAAAGGAAACAACCTACAAGTTGTAGAACTTTTAGATACAAATAATTCGAAGGAAATCTTGCATGGAATTAATAACTACCTTTATACTAATTAACCTCCAACATGCAGTTACAAGAACCACTAATCTATCAAAACCTCGAATCCAAATTTGATGCCTGTTTACTGGACGAGCAAAATAATCAGATACTGTTTTCCGGGCCATTTGGAAGTGGCAAAACCACATTTCTTAAAGCATATTTCGACACAAGGGAAGACTATAACGTTTTTAGGATATTTCCAGTAAACTATGTATTGCATGACAATTCAGACATTTTTGAAATCCTTAAATACGACATCATTCTTGAGCTAATAAGCAAAAATGCCTTTACTGTCCCAGACATCGATAGGTTGACTAAATATGTTTTTTCTTTTTCTCAAAACCTTGATCAAACGGTCGGAAAGATGATCAACCTTTTCAGTGATACTGGAAAATCAGTAGTAGAAGTAGCCGAGGTGATGGAGAAAAGTCTGGCAAAAAATCAAAAGGATTATAATGATTTGGGAGATCCATTACTTTCTGTAAGGGCTTTTTTAAAGACCATCAAAAGCTACAAAAAGTACAGCAATAATGATTATGTGACTTCTGTTATACAGGAAAAACTTTCTATTTTGTCAACTGGTGGAAAATCCAAAAATGTACTGGTTGTGGATGATATGGATCGAATAGACCCCGATCATTTGTTCAGGATCATTTCTATTTTCAGTTCACATATTGATATGGACACCCAAGAAAACAAATTTGGATTCGATAAGATCATCTTCGTGGGCGACAATGAGAATTTCAGGTCAATGTTCCTTTATAAGTACGGCATAATCAACAATTATAATGCTTACATCTCAAAACTATGTTCAAAATCACCATTTAATTTTGACCCCGATAGGGAACTATATCAGCAGATCGGTAAGATTGTCTCAGGGATAAAATTCAAGTATATTGACACCAATAATGAATTTACAATTTATGATCAAAAAACAGGCCCTACAGCTAGATATTACAATTATATACTTTGTTCATTGATAAGATCGGGTTCATTGTCACTTCGGGAGTTGATTAAGTTTCAAGGGACACATAATGTCCCGGTTAGAACGGATCAATATGAAAAATCCTTTAATGACTTCATCGACAGATTTTCCATATTTAACCTTGCCATTTTGCTTAACCTCATAACTCCAATTGGACTGACAACCGCATTACAAGCAGTATCAGAAAGCCCGTTGCCATCCGAAAGGATTGTTAACAATGGAGGTATAAATAAGGGTGCGCTTAACTCTGAGCTTTCCATAGTTCCTCTTCAGTTTTATTTCGTTGAGAAATCAATGGATGAGACAAAAAATGGCACGACGGAATTATTCACCTTTGGAAACGAGGATATTACTGTTACTTTTTTTAAGCGCGATCGTGAGGATAGGCTAGCAATGAGATTGGAGGAGAGTGGTGCCACGGAACAAAAAATTATTTTATTAACTATAGAGGCGATCAAAAAGATACAGCCCTACATAATTTAATGTAAAAATTCAATTTGTTTCTTTTGCTTTTCTGGCTAAATCATCATCGATTTTTGAAATAATCGATTTTTTCATTTGATCCATAAATCTAGTATGGCTCATTGTCGTTCTACGAGCAATTTCTGACCATCTTTTAGATGGAACGCCTAAATTCACATCAAAGCACTCCCCAAGCCAGCGGCAGATTGAACCTATCCCAGCTGAACCGTTGTTGACCTGTTTCATTTGATATATCCCAAAGGCAATTTCCACAAGGTTAATAACTTCACCAGTCCAGATTAATTTATCCAAGCTCTTAACATTATTTTTAAAATTAATATTTCCATTGACCTGGTCGGTAACCCTATGCTTTAATGTTAGTAGAAGTAATTCATACCCTTTGAACTTGGCAAACAAATAACTGACTGAAGTGCAGGTATTGCTTTCAACCTCTGCAAGACCCATTAAAAGAACGCTATCTTTCTTTGAATCTAAAACAAAGAATGATTGGTCTAAATCAGTCGCACCCATCTTGTAATAACCATAAAAAAAGGAGTGCTTATCAAAAAACCGTTCAATAATTTCTATTTCTCTTAGATAAAAGTTGATCAATCTTTTGTGGCCGCCGATTGGTGTCCTAAGTTCAATGAAGTAAACTTCATCATAATATATCTTAAGGCTATAAAAACCTGGTAGCGTAATCCGAAAATAATTAATTTCCTGCTCCTGGTCTTCAAAGCCATTGGAATTAACATGATTGTTTAAAATCCCTATGATATGGGTAGATTTTTTTAAGCTCAAATTGGTTTTTTCCTGAAGGATTTCTTCCCCATGATAAATTTCCTCCAGTTCGCTTTCCAGTTTGCCAAGTAATCTTTGGCTAAGTATCTCTAACATTGATTTAGTTTTGGTGAAACTAAGCCTAATAATAGAAATACCCAATATGGAATTCTTTAGAAAGAAACCGCCTTTTCCTTGTGTGTGCCATCTCCCTTAGCTTTATTAGCTTCATCGGGCTTGGCCTGGATTGGAGGTAATTTCTTGAGCTCTTCCATCAAAAGATCCATAATCTCCGTCTTGATCCTGTTGTAGTTTTCGGTTACATCTTCTGCCGAAACAGTTTTGATAATCGGAATATCCATATAACTAGCTTCCTCTTTCGCAATCGCCTTATGGTCGTTCTGGATTTCGCAGTGGAACATTTTTAGCTTGATCTTCTGCTCGGGATTATCAGCTACCACACCCACAAATTCTCCCGAAGAAAGGGTTGCAATCTTGCTTGCAGGAATGGCATAATCCATTTGTGTTGCCTTGGTAATCGAGGTGTCTGAACTGTTGATGCTCATTGAATCCTTTTGCTGGGAAATCTTACCAAAATTCTCCGATAAGGTTTTTGCCGTGGAATTTGTGACCTGTCCAGAGATCACATTCCCAACTATGCCCGTGATTACATCTGCCTGTTCTGCACCATAATCCTTTTTGAGCTGCGAAAAATCTTGGACAGCTAGTGCCGTAGAAACCTTATTACTCCTAGCAGTAGCAATCAAACTATCCATGTTATTGAAATAGATCGTAGGAAACTCATCAAAGATCAGGCTGCTTTTCAGCTGTCCCTTTCTATTGACCAGTTTGATCATAGTCGAAATATAAAGCGACAGCACTGCACCATAGACCTGCAATTTCTGTGGATTGTTACCAACGCAGATTATCTTTGGCTCCTTGGGATTATTGACATCAAGTGTAAAATCATTACCGCTCAAAACATAATAAAGCTGGGGAGAAGCCAACCTAGCAAGTCCTATCTTGGCGGATGCAATCTGCCCCTCAAGTTGTGGCATAGCATCACGCTGGTAAGCTGAAATAAAAGGATTCATCAAAACCTTGATCTCATCCTGGGTTTCCAGTACGGCAAATAGCTGATCGTAGTCCGACTGCATCAGTTCGATCACATGGGGCAACGTGCAATATTTACCGTTTTCATATTTACGCAGGTACCAGATGCAGGCGGTCAAAAAGTTGATTGGCGATTCCACAAAGAAATCTCCCTGCTTTTTGATCCAGTCTCTATTCAGCCCCATCATAATTGTTCTTGAAGCTTCAGTAGCATCGGTAATATCCTCCATACTTTCTGGATGCAATGGATTACATCGATGGGTACGATTGAGGTCATCAAAGTTGATGACAAAGAATTTTGGCTTAATCGAATATTTTCCAGAATAAATCATTAGTTTATTGTAAGCCAGCTTGCTCAGGTCATCAAACTTGAAATCATAGATGAACATCGAAAAACCCTTTTTAATATGTTGATCAATGATGTGCCTAATTACGAAATAACTTTTACCTGCTCCCGGCGTTCCCGCAATCAAAAGCCCCCTAAATGGATTGATTACATTGATAAAACTGTCCCTTATTTGTTTCCCTAACCTGTACTTGGCTGGCAAATTGATGGAGTATTCATTTTCGAGCAATCGCTCTTCCTGGGGAAAGGTTTCGTTCTCCTCATTGAAAATATCCTTGTTTAGTTTTTCTTTGATCAATCTGCTCAATTGTCCTCCTCCAGTAAGGATAAGCATATACCCAATTGATGTGATACCGGTATAACATATTGCAATGAGAGAGGTCTTTGCTGGTAAATAAAAAACAAGAACCGCAATGAAATAAAGGAGTAGACCCGTTAACAAAAACACAATAATACTTCTGATCTCAATCTTTTCATCCTTTTTGCCTTTTACCCCTATGAGCGAAATAACCAACAATAATAAACTAGCAAATTTCGCCCGCCATATACCAATGAATAGTCCTGTCCTAGAAATATTTTCAATGATCCGATCGGTAATGTCTGCCGTAAATCCCCACAGGACAAATGCCTTGTAACAGCACAGGTAGAAATGGATCGATAGGATAAATAAACTGATGAGCCTGGTAAAATCGATGATCTTCCTTAGCCCCTGTATGTCCTCACCTGTATTCATGGTTATAGGTTTTGCTGGTTGGATTTTTTCTTTTTCTTCTTTTTACCGATGATAGTTGGCGCATCGTAATCTGCTTTTTCAAGTAACGGTTCCAAAGGGTTTCCAAGAAAATGGGTTGCTTGGTTTGGCTTGAGATAGGTTCTGATATGGTCCCGTGCCGCAAACTTTTCAGTGATTGCCCGAGCACTAAAATCCTTTCCAATATCGCTACCGTTAAAAACGGTTTTAAGCTTATGGTCAACGAAGGTCAGTCCGTAGATCATTCCCTTTTCGTTCTGCCTAAACACCAATGCGATCTGCTGCTTGGCCAGTTCATTGACTAGTGTGCTCCTTGTAAAGCTATTGTACTTCTGCATCACCCAATCGATCCGTTTCTTCAAATTCTCCTTAAACGGTTTCCTTTTTACCATACCTGCTTGAAAATCCTTCTCCAAGTTCTTTAGTGTCGGCTGGTCATAAAAACTGCTTGCCTTTATTGGTACGCCAATCGGATTTCGTTTTTCATCAAGTATGGAATACAGCAATCCTTTTTTTTCAAACATTGTCGTCTCTTCCTTTCCACGATCTGCCCTGATATTGAACTGTCCGAGTATGGCATTGAATTCAGCAAGTGAGGTAAATGCATAATGCCGCCTGACCGAGACCACTATGGAATTGATGGTTTGTTTGGTTGGCTTCTGCCCATATTTAGCAGGCTTGATCGTTAGCTGATTGCCTAGTTTTCTGCCCTCGGCCTTGATGAGATCAAACTCCAGTTCGATGGCTTTTCTCGCTGGCTCGGAAACAAGCCTGCCCATATTGTGGGTATACATCCGTTTCCCGTCTTTCTGCATCAAGGTCGTTGCGATATGGATGTGCGGATGGGCTGCATCCAGGTGCTGGTAGGCGATGTACGGCTGCTCGCCAAAACCGATCTGCTCCATATAGACCTGGGCAATCTGCTGTACCTTATGCAAGTCCAATTTATCGGCGGCATCAAAATTTAGGCTGATGTGCATCGAATTGGTTTTGACGGTAGGATTTAGATCGGTGAGGTTTTTAAAGCGTTGTATTTTTTGATCAAGGTTCAATTTGTCTATATCAACTGCAAATCCGCTGGCCATAATAATGCTCGCTTCTTTCTGTTCTACCTTGGTTTCGTTATAGATCAGAATTCCCCTGATGGATTTCCCGTATTTTATTTTAGCAACCATTTTTCCGCTAGTTTAGAGATGAGTTCAAACAGCCTTTCGACTTTCAGTTCAACCTTGGTGTAGAGCATCACGGTCTGGTCTGCATGATAATTTTTTTCGCCTTCCGATTTACAGGCGTTGAAATACCTGGTCTGTTGATTGATGTTTACCCCAATTGCCTTTAATTCCTTTCGGATCAGGGCCAGTTCCTCCATCGGTGCATTCATACTTGCATCCTTATAAAAGCAATTGATCTTTTGGCCGGTCAGGATTTTTCTTGCGACTTCAGCAATGCTCTGGCAGTCGCTTTCAGCTAGAAGTTTTGAAAGTTTTTGATGCAACCCATCGTTTACCCGAATGATCAGGTTGTGTCTTAACAATTCATCATCACTGGTCTTTTTCCTTGACATTTCACATTACTTTTAGAATTACGAGTTCCGAGTAATTCTCCGGCCTTAAGGACGGCAAGATTTCCAATGCGCATGCATTGGTACATCTTGCTGCAAACCCACCGTTTGCCAGAATTCTCCTAATTGAAATTGAAAAGATGTCCTCAATTTTATTATAGCCATGCAGAATATTAATTATTCCCAGCAAAATTTGGATTGGCACATCAGCTAATTCTGTGTCCAAAATTGCAGACATGGCATTTTAGTAATGGATTATACCCAAGGTTATAACCTATATTAAATTTAGTGATGTAAGAAATGATGAAGCAAAGTCAAGATAATGGCCAGCTTGAATACCAATGTGGAAAAAAAATTAAACTTTATTTAGGGAAAAATTGTGTGCAAATTGTGTGCAAATAAAAAACCCCGTTCGGACTGAACGGGGCTAACCTATTGGTTATCAGCTCCCTCTGCTGGGCTCGAACCAGCGACCCTCTGATTAACAGTCAGATGCTCTAACCAGCTGAGCTAAGAAGGAGTACTGGTTATTCCTAAAACGCCTTTGGATTGATGTAAAGAACATAAAGCCTTGTTCGTTTTGGGAATGCAATATTAGGGCTTTTAAATTATTTATGCAATATTTGTAGAGAAAAAATTTAAAATAATTTTAATAAGATATATATGAGCCTGATAATCATAGGTACTGTGGCATTTGACGCCATTGAAACTCCCTTCGGAAAAACTGATAAAATTGTTGGTGGCGCTGCAACTTACGCAAGTTTAGCTGCCTCTTACTTTTATAATAAAACAAAAATTGTTGCCGTTGTTGGAGATGATTTCGGAAAAGATAATATTAATATCCTTAATCAACATGGTGTAGATACTGAAGGCCTACAGATTAAAGAGGGGGAAAAATCATTTTTCTGGAGTGGAAAATATCACAATGACATGAATAGCCGTGATACTTTAATTACAGAATTGAATGTGTTAGAAAATTTTGACCCGATTATTCCAGAAAGCTACCAAGATTGCGAATATTTAATGTTGGGCAATCTAACTCCTCAAGTTCAGCAAACGGTAATTAAAAGACTTAAAAATCGTCCGAAGCTAATTGTTTTAGATACCATGAACTTTTGGATGGATATTATGATGGATGATTTATTAGAAACCATTAAAATGATTGATGTATTAACAATTAATGATTCGGAAGCTCGCCAGTTATCTGGGGAATATTCATTAGTGAAGGCTGCTAATAAAATTCTAACGATGGGACCAAAATATTTAATCATTAAAAAAGGCGAGCATGGTGCCTTGTTATTCCATGAGGATAAAATTTTCTCTGCTCCTGCTCTTCCATTAGCTGATGTTTTTGATCCGACTGGTGCTGGCGATACTTTTGCTGGTGGCTTTATTGGTTATTTAGCTCAAGTTGGCACAGTGAATTTCAATAACATGAAAAACGCGTTAATTTATGGTTCTGCTTTAGCTTCATTCTGCGTAGAAAAATTTGGAACTGAACGTTTATTAGAATTAGATAAAGCTACAATAGCTGCTCGTTTACAACAATTTGTAAACTTAAGTAGTTTTGAGATTATTCAGGATTAATACAAAATATGCATTAAAAAAGCCCAAGTCTTTCAAAATAGACTTGGGCTTTTTTAATGCAGCTTAATTATCCATAATTCACCATCTCTCTGCTACAGGTTCCATCATCAAAAAACTCAAATACAGCATATGCTGGATCAAACTCCTGATAAGCACCACTCCACCAATTTCCACAGATTGCGCCATTACAATAGTATTTTATGCCGAGATAATGAACCTCATCTTGTAAGTGAACATGACCGCTTAAACAAGTTTTTATATTCGGATATTGATTAAATAAAGCCTTAATTGCCAAAAAATCAGAGTGCATTAGGTTTCGTTTAATCATCAAATCACCATTTGCTTCTGTTTTATTAAAAAACAAACCCGCACAAATAGATAATATTGGAATATGAGAAACAATCACAATAAATCGATCTTTAGGAATTTCAGCAAGTTTATTCTTTAACCATACCAGTTGCTCTTCGTCAATTTTACCCACATAGCCGCCAGCTGGATTAAGCTGTGTACTATCTAAAACAATAAAATCCCATTTGCCTTTTTGAAAATGATAATAGCGATCGGTCATTTTAAGCTCTTTTACTGCCCAATTTTTACCATAAAGAGGATCCGTAGAATCTGGTGTTTTTTGAAACCAACCATAAATATCGTGATTACCTATACAGGGATAAACGGGTAAACTATTCTCTTTTTCCATAATTTTATGAAAAAGATCCCATTGGATTTGTGCCGATTCTTTCGTTGCAGCCAAAGCATCCATAATCGAGTCGCCACCGTTTACAATAAAATCAACCTTTGGTTTTAAATTTTGTACATGTTGTATTGCCTTGGCCATGCCCGCTTCTGGCACTACCCCTGGTTTAACATGAATGTCGGATATAAATGCAAAACGAAACGACCGTTTAACACGATCATTATTGGCAGAAACCGTAGAGGGCAACATTGCAATTCCTGCTGCAAACAGGCCCGATGTTAAAAATTCTTTTCTTTTCATTCAACTAGGTATCTTATGTTAATGATATTAATTGCTGACTATTATTTTGCAAATTCATTTTAACTCGCCCACTATCTCAAACTTCTCAAAAACAGTTTCGGTATGTGGTGCATCTGGCAACTCGTCTGTTAAATCTTGCCCTGCCCAATGTTCATAATGTTTACCGTTTTTCCATAATCGGCTGCTGCCAACATCATAAATTAATCCTTTATAAGCTACCCAAATTTGTGGCTTGTCTTGTCCATTGCGCAAAGCGAGTTGCTGTTTACTATAAATAGGCAAATCCATTATTTGGTTGTTGCTCTTTTTTCGAAAAACTCAAATACATAAACTGCCAATAAAAGCATCCCCATTATATAAAAATGGTTTTCCAATGGGATGTTTTGTAACCTTAATTTAATTGTTTCAGCTGCTTGATATTGAATGATAGGCAAATTGCAAATGATGCCGTAACAAATGTAAAAGGGGATTAAGCACACCAAGTAAGCCCTATAAAACCGATACATAAACCTCAATTTATTTAAGTACTCGATGTATAATAGCAAGATTAATAAAATGGAGAAAGTAACCACAGTGTACCATTTTGCATAAGCGAAAAACAAAAATGCCACACAAACACCTAACATCAAATTGCTAACCGATAAACTAAACTTTTGCAACTGATTATTAGGAAATTTAGCATTTAAATACTGATAAATACCTAATCCAGCAAAGGTGAAAGTAAATGAAAAAAGATAGTGTTCTAAGGGAAGCCCTCTGTAATAAACTCCACTTAAAAAGACTGAATCAAAGCTCCAAACTTTAAAAAGAGTAAAGAATATGGCTATGGCAGAAAAAATAATACCTGTAATTAATGTGGCCGCAACAGTGGATTTTAACTGCCCAATAGGAAAAACTTTTTTATCGAAAGAAAGACAAATTGGAATAAGAAATAGAAACAGATTAAGCAACAAAAAAATATAGTTCATTTATACTTGTGTTAAATTTTAGATTTTCAAAAGTATGATTTTGAAGCGGTTTAAATAGTATAAATTATTAGGTAGTAATCTGGAGTTCGGTTAATAAATGGCATTTCTTTGTGCATTTCGTCATTGCGAGGTACGAAGCAATCTACCTAGTCAGTAAAGATTGCTTCGCCCCGATGAAAAATCGGAGACTCGCAATGACGCGATGATTTCATATTGAATGTATAACAAATTTTTCCTTATACTATCAACCCTTTGGTTATCAAACAAAAAAAAGGCTCCATTTAGGAGCCCTTCTATTTGTTTTTCATTGGTAAATTCTTTAAAATTATGCATCTGCCATTGTAAGATCTTTTGCATACGTTTTTAAATATTTCTTTAAAATACCACGTGCTACGTGAATACGTGTTTTTACTGTTCCAATTGGAATATTTAATTCGTCCGCTATTTCATGGTATTTAAAACCCTCGAAATATTTAATAAACGGAACATAATACTCTGGTTGTAATGTTGCTAAAGCTTTATGAATATCGCCCATTACAAATTTACTTTCTACTTCATTTCTAGTTGCACTATAATGTAAGTTGGCTGAAGATATATCTTCGCTTTGTGTAATTAATGTATTGGTTTTTACCATGCGTCTATAGTTATTAATAAACGTATTGCGCATAATGGTAAATAACCAGCCTTTTAAATTTGTACCCTCTTTAAATTTACTATAATAGGTAACCGCTTTCAGCATGGTATCTTGTACCAAATCATTGGCATCCTCAATATCTTTCGTAAAATTTAAAGCGAAGGACTGTAACGAACCAGAATAATCATGCAATTGGTGGTTAAATTGAAGCTGTGTCATAGTTTTTAGTTTTAAGTTTTAAAAAAGAAAACAGAAGCTGATGTGGTTCGAGCTAACTGTTTGTAATTACTAAAACCTATACAACTATGATACCAAAAAGGAAAATGAGTTTTACTTTAAAGAGAAATCTTATCTAATTAAGCAAAAATGGACATGTCACAATATATTTACTTCTCGTTCTAACTTTACCGAAAACTTGGTATATACTGTATTAATTATTTGTTCCGAAAAAATATACACTTCTTGTCCGCTAGCATAACCATGATTAACCAATACCAATGCCTGGTTTTTCCAAGTACCCGTTTCTCCAACAACAATTCCTTTAAAACCACACTGTTCAATTAACCAACCAGCAGCAAGTTTAATTTTTCCATTTGGCGCAGGATAATTCACTACTTCTGGAAATTTCTTAATCAAATCATCAAAAACACTTTTTTCAATGACTGGATTTTTGAAAAAGCTACCTGCATTGCCAATTGTTTTAGGATCAGGCAGTTTACTTACTCTAATATCAGCTACAACTTTAGAAATATCTGCAATTGTTGGTTTTGTGATATTTCTTTTTTCCAGTTCTGCAGTAATAGCGCCGTAATGTGTTTGCAATTTTGCCTGCTTACTCAAATGAAATTGTACAGAAGTGATAATGTATTTATTCTTCAATTCATTTTTAAACACACTGTCTCTATATCCAAAATTACAATCTGCATAGGTAAATGTTCTGGTTTCGCCAGTGGCGATTTCAAATGCCATACAAGAAGAAAAAACATCTTTTAATTCTACACCATATGCCCCAATGTTTTGTATTGGCGAAGCGCCTACTGTACCTGGTATTAAGGTTAAGTTTTCTATTCCAGCGAAATTATTTTCAACGCAATAGCTTACTAAATCATTCCACACTACGCCACCACCAGCAGTAACCATCACATCATCACCCTGTGTTTGATACGTAATACCTTGAATGCTTACTTTTAATATTACACCATCAAAATCTTTTGTGAAAAGCATATTGCTTCCGCCTCCTAAAACCAATAGCTTTTTGGTCTTTGCAATCGGATTACTAAAAACTTCCCTTAAATCTTCTCCATTTTTAACTTCGACGAAATAACTTGCGTTAACATCAATACCAAAAGTATTATACTTTTTTAAGGATACATTTTCTTGCAAAATGGACATAGTTTTAATTAAAGCGCAAATGTAATAGATAAATTTTATGCTTTTAAGTCTTTAAATTTTCTTCGTGAACAACTTTTTCAATTCTTTTATCTGGCACTAGCCAAACTAGCGCAATTAGCACAAATAAACCGCCAGAAATACCAACATGAATAAAAGCGCTTGGAATAGCTAAAATGTAACAAGCGATAGACATTTTTCCTTTAAAATCGGCACCAACCGCTCTTGATAGTACCGATTCATCTCCATGATGTTTAACTAAAACCAATGTTAATATAGTGTAGGCTATTCCATTCATTAATAAAACAAAGCCATACGTGGCAACTGGTGCAGGTGCAAAATGATTTTCGCCCATCCAAGCGGTAGCAAAAGGGATCATCGATAACCAAAACAATAAATGCAAATTGGCCCAAAGTATGGCTCCGTTTACTTTATTTACCACCATAAACATGTGATGATGGTTGTTCCAATAAATACCTACGTAAATAAAACTGAGTACATAGCTCGAAAACACTGGCAATAATGGCAATAAATCTTTGAAACTACTTTTATCATGCGGAACTTTTAACTCCAAAACCATAATGGTAATAATGATGGCAATAACCCCATCGCTAAATGCCTCTATTCTTCCTTTTTTCATTTTTGGATTGTGGGTTTTATGTTATGAATTGCAGGTTTGGGTGCTTTCTCTCTTCTCATGCCGAATATAAAATAAATCTTTGAGTTGTTAAATTATTAACCAACTATGATTGTACGTCTAGTCCCGTAACTCCTAACCCGCAACCTGTAACCCGATTTCTTCAGAATTTCACCTACTCAAATCCTCCATTCACCGATTAAGACTATTTCCGCCTTACATAATTATGTTTTTTTGTATCATGGAAACAACACAGACAGAGCAAACGCTCATTGAAGAAATAAAAATATTAATTAGGAAACTTTGGAATTAAAAAAAGTTTCCATAGTTTTGCTCCATCATTTTAAAGAACATGTTGGAATATAAACAAGTAGAAACTACGATAGCCGAAGAGATTGAAATTTTAATAAGAAAAATTTGGGGCTAGTTTTTACTAAAAATTAAGGAGCAAAATTGGAAGTAAAGGAATATATAATTGAGGAGTCGGATAAACTTTTTTGTCAGTATGGCTTTAAAAGTGTAACCATGGATGATATTGCCAAGCATTTGGGCATGTCTAAAAAAACCATCTATCAGCATTTTAGCGATAAAGACGAATTGGTAAACATTCTGATAAAAGATAAACTCACCAATCAAAATTGCACAATGGATTTTTGTGCATCAAATGCAGAAAATGCAGTTCATGAAATATTTTTCGCAATCACCAATATCCACGAGCTATTAACGAGTATGAATCCGAAGCTCTTTTATGATTTGCAAAAATATCATCCAAAAGCTTGGTTGCATTTTAAAGAGTTTAAAGAAAATAATTTAGGCAAATGCATTTTTGAAAATTTAGAGCGTGGCATTAAAGAAGGTCTTTATCGTCCTGAAATTAATAAAGATATTTTAACACAAATGCGCCTTGATCAAGTTGATTTACTTTTTAACCAACACGATCATTATACTAAGAATAAATATAACATTGCTCAGGTAATGGCTGAGATTACTGAACATTTCCTTTACGGTGTTTGTAACCAAAAAGGATTAGAAAAAATTAATTACTACAAACAACAATCGACGCAAGCATTATAACTTTTATGAAAAAACAACTTTACATTTTACTTTTTAGCTTGAGTTTGGCTTTCCCTACCATGGCTCAGCAAAAAGACACAACTGCAAGTTTTAGCTTACAAGATGCTATTTCTTATGCGCAACAACATCAATCGGATATTAAAAATGCAAAAATTGATGAGCAAATTGCAATCAACACAGTTAAACAAACTATTGGTATTGGCTTACCTCAATTAAGTGCAAATGCAAATTTCCAAGATTACCTTAAAGTTCCTACAAGTTTGCTTCCTGGAGAATTTTTTGGTGCACCAGGCACTCAAATCCCAGTTAAGTTTGGCGTTAAATACAACTCTGGAGTTGGATTAGAACTTAATCAATTATTATTTGATGGTAGCTATTTAGTAGGCTTAAAAGCTTCAAGAACCTATAAAGAACTTTCTGTAAAAGCAACTGGCAGAACTAGAATTGAAACTACAGTTGCAGTAACCAAAGCTTATTATTCTGTTTTGGTAAGCAATGAGCAACTTTCTTTAATTGATGCCAATTTAGAGCGTTTAAAAAAATCATTAAATGATACAGAGCAAATGCTTAAAAATGGTTTTGTAGAAAAAATAGATGTTGACAGACTAAGTGTTTTAAACAATAATTTACTTACTGAACGTGAAAATGTAATTAGATTATTAGCCTTAAACGTGAACTTGTTAAAGTTTCAAATGGGGATGACTGTTGGCAGTTCTCTTACCTTAACAGATAAAATTAGTGATGTTAATGTAGACAAAACTCCTGTAATAGGCACAAATGACGTTTATAACAAAAGGATAGAGTATTCTTTATTGCAAACTCAAAAGAAATTAAACGAATTAGATGTAAAAAGATATAAAAGCTTGTTTTTACCATCTTTATCTGCTTTCGGCAGTACTTCTGCAAATTTCCAAGCCGATAAATTTTCAAACTTATATGATAAACGTTTCCCTACAACAGTTATTGGTTTGAGGTTATCAGTTCCTTTAATTTCTGGTGGTCAGAAACTTTATCAATTGCGTAATGCAAAATTAGAGTCGTTAAAAACAGACAACAACTTAATCAATCTTCAAAACGCTATTGAACTTGAAGTTGCACAATCACAAACCATCTATCTAAACGGTCAAAAATCTTTAGAAAACCAAAAAAGAAATATGGAATTGGCTAAAGAAGTTTTACGTGTTACTAAAATCAAATACGATCAAGGTGTTGGCTCTAGTTTAGAGGTAACCACTGCAGAAACTTCATTAAAAGAAGCTCAAAACAATTATATAAATGCTTTATACGATATGCTGATTAACAAAGTAAATCTAGATAAAGCTTTAGGAAACATTAACTACTAACCTTACAAACAATTTATAATGAAAAGAATATTATTTATAGCAGCAATCGCATTTTTAGCGGCATGTTCAAAGCCAAAAGATCCAAAAGCTGAATTAGCGGATCTTAAAAAACAACGTACAGAATTAGATGCGAAAATTACGAAGTTAGAAACCGAAGCTGGTTCAAGTGATACAACCAAAACCGTTGCAAGAGATGTTTCTGTTTATGAAATAGCTGAAACTAACTTTAAAAATTATTTAGAAATACAAGGTAGAATTGATGCCGAAGAAAATATTCAGGTAAATCCTGAGGCGCAAGGTGCAGTTACTGCTGTGTATGTAAAAATTGGTCAAGGCGTAAGTAAAGGTCAAGTTTTAGCACAAATAGATGATAAAGTTTTAAGACAAAATATAGCTGAGTTACAAACTCAATTAACTTTGGCTACTAGCTTATTTAACAGACAAAAAAATCTTTGGGATCAAAAAATTGGTACAGAAGTACAATACATCAATGCTAAAACTCAAAAAGAAGCAGCAGAAAATAGAATTGCAACCTTACGTTCTCAAATAGCAATGTACAAAATCAAAGCTCCAATTAGCGGCACTATTGATGCAATGGACTTAAAAGTTGGTGAATCTGTAGCTCCAGGAATGTCTGGCATTAGAATAATTAACGCAAGTAATTTAAAAGCTAAAGCACAAGTTGCAGAAACTTATGCTGGCCGAGTAAGCCAAGGTGATGAAGTAAATGTTATTTTCCCTGATGTACCAGATAGTTTAAGAACTAAGATAAATTATGCATCTAAAACTATTGATCCTGCATCTAGAAGTTTTGAAGTTCAAATTAACTTGCCATCAAGCAAAAAATATCGCCCTAATATGTTAGCGGTTTTAAAAATTGTTGATTATCAAAACGCAAAAGCAATAGTAATACCTATCTCGGCTATTCAAAAAGCAGAAAATGGAGATTTTGTATTCGTTGCAGTTAACGGAATAGCTAAAAAAGTCATCATTAAAACCGGTAAAACTTACGAAGGAAGGGTAGAAGTTTTATCTGGCCTTAAAGTTGGCGATAAAGTAGTTACTGCTGGCGCTCAGAATTTAAACGAAGAAGATACCGTTAAATTCTAATCACAAAATACACTTAAAAATATTTACGCTTAATCTTAAAATAGATGAAAGACGATTTTAAAAAAGAATTTGGTCCCTCTAGCTGGGCAATTGATAATAAAACAGCCGTTTATGTCTTAACGGCTATCATTGCCATTATGGGGTATCTTGGCTATCAAGGTTTACCAAAAGAGAATTTTCCAGAGGTTTTAATTCCCAAGATATTTGTATCTACCGTTTACCCTGGTACATCTCCTGCAAACATGGAAACTTTGGTTACCAAACAAATTGAGAAAGAACTAAAATCAACAAAGGGATTAAAAAAGGTTACTTCTAATTCATACCAAAATTTCTCAATAATTACTGCCGAATTTAATACAAACGTAGAAGTAGCAGACGCGAAACAACGTGTAAAAGATGCGGTAGATAAAGCAAAACAAGATTTACCAAACGATTTACCTAATGACCCTACTGTAAGTGATATTAACCTTGCAGATATGCCAATTATGTATCTTAATCTCTCTGGAGATTATGACCTTAAAAGCCTAAAGAAATATGCAAAAGAACTGCAAGATAGAATAGAAAGCTTTAAAGAAATATCTGGTGTTGACATTGTAGGCGCATTAGAGCAAGAGGTTCAAATCAATGTAGATTTAAATAAAATGAGCGCAGCCAAAATATCTTTTACAGATATTGAAAATGCTGTGAAATACGAAAATGCAACTATTTCTGGTGGAGACATTAAAATGGATGGTTTACGTAGAACATTGAACGTTAAAAAAGAATTTACAAACGCAGATCAAATTGCAAACCTGATTATCAAAACACCAACAGGCTCTTCTGTATATTTAAGAGATATTGCCGAAGTAAAAGATAGCTTTAAAGAGCAAAACAGTTATGCAAGTTTATATGGCAAAAACGTAATTACCTTAAACGTAAAAAAACGTAGTGGCGAAAACTTAATTGAGGCTTCAGATAAAATCAATTCGTTGATTAAAGAAATGAAAGGTACCTCATTGCCAAAAAACCTAAACATTACCGTTACTGGAGATCAATCAAACCAAACTCGTGTTACCTTACACGATTTAATTAACACCATTATCATCGGTTTTATATTGGTAACCATCATCCTAATGTTTTTCATGGGTGTTAAAAATGCACTATTTGTTGCATTATCAGTACCATTATCAATGTTTATTGCCTTTATAACCATGCCTGCACTAGGCGGTATATTTGGCTTTAACTTTACCATGAACATGATTGTACTCTTCTCCTTCCTTTTAGGTTTGGGTATTGTAGTAGATGATGCAATTGTAGTAATAGAAAACACACACCGTATATTTAACAACGGTAAAGTGCCTATTGTTAAAGCAGCTAAAGCAGCCGCTGGCGAAGTATTTATGCCAGTACTTTCAGGTACATTAACAACATTAGCTCCATTTGTACCATTGCTATTTTGGCCAGGTATTATTGGCGAGTTTATGTTCTTTTTACCAGTAACGTTAATCATTACTTTATTAGCTTCGCTGGTAGTAGCCTATATCATCAACCCTGTTTTTGCGGTAGATTTTATGGAGATTGAAGATCACAAAACACATAAACCTAAATTTGATAAAAAAGTAAAGAAAACCGTGCTAATTATGGCAGGCATAACTGTGCTTGCTTACTTATATGCATTTGGCTTTGGTAACTTCATGGTTTTAATGATTATACTTTATCTAGTAAATCATTTCTTCTTAGAAAATGCCGTTAAAAACTTCCAAAACAATTTATGGCCACGTTTTCAAACAAGTTATGCTAGGTTATTAACCAAAGCATTAAATTGGCCAAGGGCGATGCTTTGGGGAACAGTAGGTTTATTGGTGTTTACAATAGGTTTAATGACCGTTGTTCCTCCTAAAGTAGTTTTCTTCCCAGAGGGAGACCCTAACTTTATATATGTGTATTTAAACCTTCCAATCGGAACCGATCAAGCACATACAAATGAAGTTATCCAAAAGCTAGAGAAAAAAGTAACAGACGTAGTTGGTAAAAACAATAAAGATGTTTCTTCTATCATCTCTAACGTAACAGTTGGGGTAACAGATCCACAAGATGAAGACCAAGGAGAATACACAAACAAAGGAAAAATTACAGTTGCCTTTGTAGAGTACGGTAAACGAACTGGCGCAGAAACATCTAGCTATTTAAGTAAAATTAGAGAGGCAGTTAAAGGTGTTCCTGGAGCAGAAATTACAGTTGCAAAAGAACAAGGCGGCCCACCAACAGCAAAACCAATCAGTATTGAAATTACAGGTGATAATTTAGATTCTTTGGTTAAAACTTCCGATAACCTTAAAAAATTCATTGTATCTAAAAAAATTGATGGAATTGAAGAGTTAAAATCAGATTTCTTAAACAACAAACCCGAAATTGTTTTTGACCTTGACCGTGAAAGAGCAAATAGAGAAGGCTTATCTTCTGGTCAGATTGGAGGGGATTTGCGTACCGCCATTTTCGGAAAAGATGTATCTAAGTTTAGAGATGTTGATGAAGATTACGACATCACCCTACGTTCTCAAGAAAATCAGCGCAACAACCTCGATGCCTTAAGAAACATGAAAATGACTTATCGCGATATGGGTATGGGCGGCATTATTCGTCAAGTTCCATTATCATCATTTGCTAATATAGATTATGTAAATACTTATGGTGGCATTAAACGTAAGCAACAAAAACGTATCATTATCCTATCTTCAAATGTACTAGCATCTGCTAATCCTAATGAGGTGGTAGCTAAAATACAAAGTGAAATTAACACCTTTAAAGTACCTACAGGTGTAGAAGTTAAAATGGCGGGTGAGCAAGAAGAGCAATTAGAAACCGCAGCCTTTTTAGGTAGAGCAATGTTAATTGCATTGGGGTTAATCTTAATTATTTTGGTTGCTCAATTTAATTCTATCACCAAACCAATGATAATTCTAAGCGAAATCTTATTCAGTATTATTGGTGTTATTTTAGGTATAACCATATTTGGTATGGAAATGTCTATTGTAATGAGTGGTATTGGTATCGTAGCGCTAGCTGGTATTGTGGTTCGTAACGGAATTCTACTCGTAGAATTTACAGACCTGTTAATTGAACAAGGCATGCCAATAAAAGAAGCCGTTATTGAGGCTGGTCGTACACGTATGACCCCAGTATTGTTAACTGCAACAGCTACCATGTTAGGTTTAATTCCTTTGGCAGTAGGTTTAAACTTAGATTTTACTACGTTATTTACAGAGTTTAATCCGCATCTTTATTTTGGTGGAGATAACGTAGCATTCTGGGGACCTTTATCATGGACCATGATTTTCGGTTTAGCCTTTGCTACTTTCTTAACCTTAATATTAGTGCCTTGTATGTATTTACTTGGTGATGTAAACTCTAAACTAATTAAAGGTTGGTTTAAGAAAAAACCAGAAGCAGCAAAGAAAACCGTTAAAGCAGAAGTTAGCGAATAATACAACACACAAATAAAGCGAGCCCTTTAGTCTAAAAGATTAAAGGGCTTTTTTTATGTTGTTTATAGTTTGGGTTATTTCTTTTACTTGTTCAAAGGACATTGTGGCAAGTAGTTCATGTATGTTGTTTTGTTCTTCTGGTTTTTTGAGGGCATGTAATGGATGGTTTTCTGGATAGGTTTGGTCTTTGGTGGGTGTCCAGATGAGGAGGTCGTTGGGTGTGCAGAGGAGGAGCTTGCAAATGATTTCGATGTGGTCTAGTTTTAAAGCTCTGGGTGTACTAGCTAATAGGCCGTTGGCAGAACGTGGGTTAATGCCTGCTTTTACTAAATAGGAGTAGGGTTTTTCGATGCCTCTGGCTTTGAAAATAGTGTTTAGGTTTAATGATAACATAGTGTAGTTGTTTAAATAGCAATGTATTTTGCTATTGTTTACTTGTATGTTAGTATTATGCCATGAATACTTGTGAAAGTATAATAATTGGGGGTGATTATTTAAATGTAGTGTTTTAAAATTAGAAACTACTATGATGGTATTTGAATTAATGGTTGCAGTTTAGGAATGTGTGATGGTAGTTTCGAAATGGATGGTTGCAGGTTCAGAATATACTATTGCAGCTTCGGAATATACTATTGTAGTTTCTGAATAGTTTGTTGCAGTTTCGGGATATACTATTGCAATTTCGGAATGGTTTGTTGCGGTTTCGGAATGTACTATTGTAGCTTCGGAATGGTTTGTTGCAGTTTCGGAATGGATGATGGTAGTTTCTGAAATGATGTAGGTTGTTTTATGGTTGCGGAAGGTTTTTTATCACCTAAGAAACCTAAGAGAACCTTAGCTGGGTTTCTTTTAGTTCGCTGTTTTTGGTTTATTAAACCTGATAGTAATGGAAATACTTTTTGTGTTGCATCATCTTGTTGTTGGTTTGCATTGTTTAAAGGTTTCTCGGCCGCGCTCGAAATGACGAAAGACGTTGACACAAAAAGATTGGAGTGGATAGCAGGACTGATTTTGCGATGAAATGCTGGCGCTGTTTTACAAATATTTTACCACCTAAGAAACCTGAGGACACCTAAGGTATTTGGGTTAGTTTTTCGAGAATTTTTTAAGCATGAGGGAGATTGCCGCAGTCGGTGAAAAACCTCCTTCGCAAAGACGACCGCCTTATAAACTTAATTACTTTATAGCGCTAATTTTAGCTACTAGTATAGAAATTAGCAAACCGAAACAGCCGATTACTGCGTAAGAATAACGTAAGCTGGATAGGGCTGAAATGTAGCCGATTAATGGTGGCCCCATTAAAAAGCCAAAATAACTAACGCCTGAAACCATTGCTAAGGCGATACCTGGAGAGACTTTTTTGTTGCTGCCTGCGATGGTGTATACCATTGGTACGATACCAGATACACCGATACCTACGAGCATAAAACCTATGGTTGCGGGCACAATGAAAGGGAAAAGGACAGAGATAAACATGCCTGTTGAAATGATTACGCCGCTGATTTGCAGCATTCTTTTTCTTCCGTAACGGGCAATTACTTTATCGCCTAAAAAGCGTCCGGTTGCCATCATAATCATAAAGGAAGTGTAGCCGAGGATAACTAACGCATGGGGTGCTTTTACAATTTCTTTAAAATAAACTCCACTCCAATCGAACATGGCGCCTTCTGTTGCCATGCTGCAAAAACCTATAATACCTAATTGAACGAGTACGCCTTGAGGTTTGGTAAATAGCTTTGTTTTTTCGGTTTCTTTAGGCTTTTGCCAACCTAATAAGTAGCGGTAGTTAATTGCGATGTGTGCCCATGCCAAAATTGCAATAATCCAGAAATGGATATAGGGTGTGAGGTGCAAATTGACCATCAATAAACCTATTAATGCTCCTGAAAAACCACCAACACTCCATGCGCCGTGAAAGGAGGTCATGATGGGTTTACCGTAATAGGTTTCGCCTGCAACGCCTTGTGTGTTTAGAGCGATGTTGCAAAGGTTACCGGCTATACCAAATAGGAATAGAAATATAGCCAATTGCCAACCTGCAGTTGCTAAAGCTAATATTGTTAGTGCCAAGGCATACAATGGTGTGGCAATGGTTAACATTCTTCTGCTGCCGAAAATAGTAGTTAATCTACCAGAAATAGGCATTGTTATCAATTGACCTAAGGGTAAGGCGAGTAAGATGCTTCCTAATTGTGCATCGGAAAGTTGCATGGCAGATTTTAAATCTGGAATTCTACTTGCCCATGAAGCGAAACAAACTCCTTGCCCGAAATAAAATAGGGAAACAGCAAGTCTTACTCTTTTCTTACTGTAGGGATGATTTTGAAAAGGGTTTTGTAAAACTGAAGTTTCGGGCATAGTTTATTGTGTGAAATGTTGCAATTGAGTGCGTTGCAAAGTTCCTTAAATCTATTGGGAATAGAAAGGAGTTTTTATCATTTGGATATAATATATAGTGTTGTTTTGTTTGACCATATAAGGGGTTTAAGGAAATATAAGTCATGAGCTTAAATGAACTTATATTTCTTATATGGTAAAAGAGAGATCCTTCGCTGCGCTCTGGATGACAAGGTGTAAATAAAAAAGCCAGTAATTTCTTACTGGCTTTAATTATGTATTTGTAATCTCTACAATTTATCTGGTTGAAAGAACTTTACTGTTCCGTCATCTTCATTTGATACAATTAGTAAGCTTCTGCCGTTTGGACTATCTTTTGGTTTTACAAATAGTAAGCCTTCGGGTGCATCGCCGGTTGCAAATAATTGTTTAAATTTTGGTGTTGATGGGATGGTTACATCATACACTGCAATCATATCTACTCGTTCCATACCAATAAAAGCTAATGATCTTCCGTTTACTTGTGCAACGGTTACGCCTTCTACTTCTACGCCTTTATTATCTGAACGATCGTCATCGTATTTACCTGCATCGATTACTCTTTGTTCTAAATCTTTACCAATGTTTGCCACTAATACACCTGTGGTTGCATTAATTATGCTTAGGCTTCTGCCGCCTGTTGAGAATAACTCATCGTAATCTCCATCGCCATCGGTATCGCCAAAAGCTTTTGTTACGGTTAAACGACCAAGGTTAGCATCTAGTTTTAAGGTTGCTGCAGTTGGGAATTTTGTTGGGTCTAGGGTTAAATCTTTTACACGAACTTCTTCGTTAAATCCAGTCCAACCACGGGTATCGCCTTCATTTGCTAACGCTAAATAACCAGTTTCATTGGTAACAAAATAAGAAATAGCATCTGGTAAATAGTATGCCTTAATTGGCCAAGTACCTAGTTGTTTTTTGCCGTCTTTATCGCTTACATCAAAAGCATTTTCAGCAAGGCTGATGTCTCTTGTACCCAACGGCTGTATTTTAGTAATTGTTCCTGCAACTAAATTAACTTCTGCAACTGCATTGTTTTCTTGTAGTGTTACAAATGCTTTTTTAGAATCTGATGAAACTGCAACATATTCTGGCTCGATATCTTGTGCGAAGCTTGCATTTAGACCATAAATTCTTAATCCTGCAGCAACTAGTGATGCTTTAGCACTTTCGAAACCTGCAAAGTCTAAGGTTTTAGTGGTATAGTTATTTTTTACATCGATGATAGAAATTGAACCAACTGGATCTATTGTATAGGCATCATTTGGTTCGCCCTCGTTTGCAGAAATAATATAATTACCGTCTGGACTAAACGTTACCATATCTGGCATTGCACCTACTGAGATTTTCTTAACCTCTGCTAAAGTAGCTGTTTTTAACACTACAACATCTCCATTGGACTGTGGTGTTACTCCATTTAAAGCAATAGCTAATAATCCGTTGCTAACCGCCACGCTATTTATGCCTGCGTTATTTGGATATGTAAGTGTTTGCATTTTGGTAACTGTTGGGTATGCACTTAAATCTACTACTTCTACTTTTGTACCGCCATCATTACTTACTACAAATAGTTTTTTGGTTGATGGATCATACGCTGAAATCTCTGATGCAGTTGCTGCGCCTAAGTCTATTGTAGCAACTTCTTTAAAACTAGAAATGTCTTCAGGGAAAATGATTTCAGAAGGATCAACAATGGGATCGGTGTTGTTCTTTTCGCAAGAACTTAATGCTAAAGCACAAAATGCAATAGCGGTGAATAGTTTTGTTTTTACGGTCATTTTTTATCTGTTTATCTGACCGCAAAAATATTCTGAGTTGTTGAAACGTATATTTGCTATACGTTATCATTGTATTAATTTTTGGCAATAAAAAAGCCACAGATGCACAGATTTCCTTCGACAAGCTCAGGATGACAAAGCGCAACTAAAAAAGCCAGTAATTGCTTACTGGCTTTTTTATTAAATATATCTTCCGGACTTTCCGACTATAAACTTTCGGGCTTCTTAAATATGTATTGCTCTGTTTTCTGTTGCAGCCATTGCTGCTTCTTTTATAGCTTCTGTATAGGTTGGGTGTGCGTGGCAAATTCTTGCAATGTCTTCTGCAGATGCACGGAACTCCATTGCTACTACTGCTTCTGCAATCATATCGGCAGCACGTGGACCAATCATGTGTACGCCTAAAATTTCGTCGGTTGCTTCATCGGCTAACACTTTTACGAAACCATCGGTATCCATACTTGCTTTTGCTCTTCCACTTGCTTTGAAAGGGAATGAACCTGTTTTGTATTTCACACCAGCGGCTTTCAATTGCTCTTCTGTTTGACCAACAGATGCTACTTCTGGCCAAGTGTAAACCACACCTGGTATTAAATTATAATTAATATGAGGTTTTTGTCCAGCAATAGTTTCGGCAACATATATACCTTCATCTTCTGCTTTGTGCGCTAACATAGCACCTGTAATTACATCGCCTATGGCATATACACCTTTAACAGCAGTCTCTAAATGCTCGTTTACTGGAATTTTCTTTCCTCTTTCTTCTACTGTAATCCCGATTTTATCTAAACCTAAACCTTCGCTATATGCAGTTCTGCCTACGGCAACGATACAGTAATCGGCTTCAAATTTAACAGGTTCTCCTTTTGCGTTATCGGCAGTTACGGTTACGGTTTTACCTTTAGCTGTTGCTCCAGTTACTTTATGACCCATAAAGAATTCCATGCCTAAAGATTTCTTTAACACACGTTGTAATTCTTTACCTAAGCCTGCATCCATGGTTCCAATAATAGATGGCATAAACTCAACTACTGAAACTTTTGTACCTAAACGAGCGTACACTGAACCTAACTCTAAACCAATTACACCACCACCAATAACAATCATGGTTTTAGGTACTTCTTTAATATTTAAGGCTTCGGTAGAGGTAATGATACGTTTTTTATCGATTGGTAAAAACGGTAATGCAGTAGGTTTAGAACCTGTAGCTATGATTACATTTTTAGCAGAAAGTGTTTCTGTTGTTCCATCTGCTTTGGTAACTAGAATGGTGTTTTTATCTACAAATGAACCTACACCTTCAAAGGCATCAATTTTATTTTTCTTAAAAAGATAGGTGATACCTGCAGTGTTTTGCGAAACAACATCGTCCTTACGGGCAATCATTTGTTTCATATCAACCTTTAAATCTTTTAAATTAATACCATGTGTTGTAAAGGTATGTGCGGCGTTATGAAAATGCTCCGAAGAATCTAATAAAGCCTTTGATGGAATACAGCCCACATTTAAGCAGGTACCGCCATAGGTTTTATATTTTTCTACTACGGCTGTTTTTAAGCCTAATTGTGCACAACGGATGGCACCTACATAACCGCCCGGACCCGAGCCAATAACAACTACATCGTATTGCATATCTTTTAAAATTTTATGCGGCTAAGTTACGTAATCGGTTGGAAAGTTGGAAGGTTGAATGTTGGAAGGTTGTAAAGTTCTGGTGAGAGATTACTTGATCCTGCAAATCCTATAATCCTCAAATCCTGTTCAATTAGTTGTAAAGTTTTGGTTGCATCATCCCGAAAATCCTATAATCTTTAAATCCTGATAAATTGTTTCTTTATATTTATGCTTTGTAACCTATACTAGCTACTATGAACCGTTTAAAATTATTCTTATTCCTCGTTATCGCTTCAATTTCGTATTCAGTTTCTGCACAAGAAACAGATTCGGCTTATGTAAGAAGTCATTACACTAAAATAGAACGACAAATACAGATGCGAGATGGAGTGAAGTTATTTACCTCTATTTATATCCCAAAAGATCAAACTAAAAAATATCCTATTCTACTAAACCGTACTCCGTATACTGTTTCGCCCTATGGCGAAGATAAATACAAAATGAGTTTGGGTAATTTTCCAGCTATGATGAGAGAAGGTTTTATTTTCGTTTATCAAGATGTACGTGGAAAATGGATGAGCGAAGGAGATTTTGAAGATGTTAGACCGCAAACCAAAGAAAAAGGAAACAAGGCGATTGATGAAAGTACCGATACGTACGATACCATTGATTGGCTAGTGAAAAATGTACAAAATAATAATGGCAAAGTAGGTATTTCTGGTATCTCTTATCCTGGTTTTTATTCAACTACTTCCTTACCAAATGCACACCCAGCTTTAAAAGCAGTTTCGCCACAAGCACCCGTAACCGATTGGTTTATGGGAGATGATTTCCACCACCGTGGTGTACTATTTTTAAATGATGCGTTTAGCTTCATGACTACTTTTGGCGTTCCTCGCCCTAAACCTATTACACCAGATAAAGGCCCAAAAGGATTTAATTTCCCTATACAAGATAACTATCGTTTCTATTTGGAAGCAGGTTCGGTTAAAAATCTTAAACACAAATACATGGGCGATAGCATCAAATTCTGGAATGATTTATTTACGCATACCAACTTAGATACCTTTTGGAAAGACAGGTTAATATTACCTCATTTAACCAATGTAAAACCTGCAGTAATGGTTGTAGGTGGTTTTTTTGACGCAGAAGATGCCTATGGAACTTTTGCTACTTATAAAGCAATTGAAAAACAAAACCCATCGGCAAACAATATTTTAGTTGCTGGCCCATGGTTTCATGGTGGTTGGGTACGTAGCACTGGAAGTAGTTTTGGAGATATTGAATTCGGACAACCCACCAGTACTTATTACCAAGAGAATTTCGAACTACCTTTCTTTAAGTATTACTTAAAAGGAGAAGGCAATTTTAATCCTGCCGAAGCCAATATATTTGTAACTGGTAGCAACCAATGGAAGAAATTTAACACTTGGCCACCTGCAGATACGGAAAGCAAAAACTTGTATTTACAACCCAATGGGAAATTAGCTTTCGAAAAAGTTGGCAGAACAGATAGCTGGGATGAATATGTGAGCGATCCTGCAAATCCTGTTCCTTACCAAGATGGTGTTCAGGCTAGACGCACTCGTGAATATATGATAGATGATCAGCGTTTTGCAGCTCGCAGACCTGATGTAAAAACCTATCAAACTGATGTTTTGACAGAAGATATTACCTTAACTGGACCAGTTTTAGCCAACTTGGTAGTTTCTACTACAGGTACCGATGCCGATTATGTAGTTAAATTAATTGATGTATATCCGGAAGATTCACCGAACCCTACTCCAAATCCTAAAAACTTATTAATGGGTGGATATGAAATGCTAGTTCGCGGAGAAATTATGAGAGGTAAATACCGCAACAGCTTCGAAAAACCTGAACCTTTTGTACCTAGTGCAATTACTAAAGTGAATTATCCGTTGCCAGATGTTGCCCATACGTTTAAGAAAGGACATAAAATCATGATCCAAATTCAAAATTCTTGGTTCCCTTTGGCAGACAGAAACCCTCAAAAATTTATGGATGTTTATCAGGCAGAGCCAAAAGATTTTCAAAAAGCTACCCATAAAATTTACCACGATACAAATAACAGTTCATTTATAACCATAAATGTCTTAAAACCATAATTACACACCACAATGAAAAAGTTAGTTCTTCCAATTTTTCTACTACTATTACTTAGCTATACCTCAAAAGCACAGCTTGGTGTAGCTAAAGAAACCTATACCAGAGCAGATACCTTAAGGGGAATGCTTACTCCTTTACGCACTTGCTATGACATTAATTACTATCACCTCGATGTGAAAATTAATTTAGATGATAAATCGGTAAGCGGCAGTAATGAATTTAAATTTACTGCTATGCAGGATTTTACCAAACTACAATTCGACCTTTTTGCCAACTTAAAAATAGAAAAGGTACTATATAAAGGAGCTGAAATTCCGTACACTCGCGAGTTCAATGCAGTATTTATCACCTTCCCAAAAACTATTAAAAAAGGCAGTAAAGATAGTTTCACGGTATGGTATAATGGTAATCCACCAATTGCACGTAACCCACCTTGGGATGGCGGCTTTATTTTCAAGAAAGATAAATCTGGCAATCCTTTCGTTTCAGTAGCTTGTCAAGGTTTAGGTGCAAGCGTGTGGTGGCCAACAAAAGATCACCAAAGTGATGAGGTAGATAGCATGCTAATCAGTATTTCTGCACCAAAAGATTTAGATGAAGTTTCAAACGGTCGTTTGCGTAGTGTGGTAAATAAACCTGATGGCTATAAACAACACAACTGGTTTGTGGCAAACCCAATTAACAATTACGATGTGTCATTTCAAATTGGCAAATACGCTCATTGGACAGATACTTATGCTGGCGAAAACGGGCCGTTAACCATAGATTTTTGGTCGTTAAAAGAAGATAGCGCAGTTGCCCGCCCACATTGGGATGCCGATGTAAAACCAATGCTAAAATCTTTTGAGCACTGGTTTGGCCCTTATCCTTGGTATAAAGATGGTTATAAATTAGTGCAAGCGCCACATTTAGGTATGGAACATCAAAGTGCAGTTGCTTATGGTAATCAATTTAAAAAAGGTTATTTAGGTGGCGATTTGTCTGGAACAGGATACGGTTTAAAATGGGATTTTATTACCGTACATGAAAGCGGACATGAATGGTTTGGCAACAACATTACCACCAAAGATTTGGCCGATATGTGGGTACACGAAGGTTTTACAAATTATTCGGAAACCTTGTTTACCGAATCAATGCAAGGAAAAGCAGCTGCAGAGGCTTACGTAATAGGCATTAGAAAAAAAATTGGAAACAGAGAACCAATTATCGGTGCATACAATGTAAATAAAGAAGGCAGTGGCGATATGTATTATAAAGGTGCAAATATGATCCATACCATCCGCCAACTAATAAATAACGATGAAAAGTTTAGAAGCATTTTAAGAGGTTTGAACAAGGTTTACTACCATAAAACCGTAACATCTGCACAAGTAGAAAATTACATTGCTACGCAAAGCGGATTAAAATTAGATAAGGTGTTTGATCAATATCTGCGTTATTCAAAAATCCCAGTATTGGAATATAAAATTAATAATGGCGTATTATCTTACCGTTGGATAACCGAAGTAAAAGGTTTCGATATGCCAGTAAAAGTTTCGCTAAAAGCAGATAGTTATACATTAATTAAACCAACCAACGATTGGAAAACTATTAAAATTGATGCATCAGTAAACATGGATAACTTTAAAACAGAGCCTAACTTTTACGTAAACATTAAAAAAGCAGGGTAAAAAGAATTTTCTTACCATCAGATGCAACGTTTCACTAACAACTAACGTCTAATAAGAAAAACCTCTAAAACATGAAAAAACTATTCATCACATTCGGCTTCATTTTGGCATTAGCCACAATAAGCCTACAACCTGTTTTGGCAACCTACCCAATCGTTATTGGGTTATCTAAATTCACAAAACAAGATAGAGAAGTAAAAAACTTTAATGGAGTTGCCGCTGGTGGGCCAATAAACGTAGTAGTTACTTTAGGTAGCACAGAAGGATTAAGATTTGAAGGCGATGCAGATGCAATTGCAACCTTAATTGCAGAAGTAAAAGGCAACGTTTTAATCATCAGACCACAGACAAGCTGGACAAGTTGGAGCCACAAATACGAAAACAAAAAAATTACAGCTTACGTTAGCGCAAAAACAATTAAAAGCTTAACCATGAGTGGGTCGGGTAAAATGAGCCTAACTGGAGCAGTAAAAGGAGCAGGTTTTGCAGCAACCCTAAGTGGATCGGGCAGTATTTTAGCCAATATAGATGTAGATAATTTTAATGGCGTGATTAGCGGATCAGGAAACTTAAATATTTCTGGCAGTGCCGATAGAGCAAACATTACCATTAGCGGCTCAGGTTCATTAACTAAAAATGGATTTTCTGTAGGCACGCTTTCAACCACCATTAGCGGTTCGGGTAGCGTAAATGTAAATGCAAGCAGCAAAATTAATGCTGTAATAAGTGGATCGGGCAGTGTAAATTATAGTGGCAACGCAACTGTAGATAAAACAGTAATAGGCTCTGGCCGAGTACGCAAAATATAAACGCTTTTAACACACACGAAAGCTAAGCTCTTCAGTTACAAAAACTGGGGAGCTTTTTTGTTACTGTAGTTCACGTCATTTCGAACAAGTTCTTCACAAGGAGAAATCTTTAAAACATTAATCACAGGTTTAAATAATTTCAGTGACCAATAGCTAATGACGTAAAGGTGACCCTCTTAAAACTGAAATCCCAACGCTGTAAAGTTCTCTAAATACCTAATCGTTTGGCTAGCTTTATCAATATCATTTCTTCCGGTAGTATGAATAGCCGATAAATCCGTATAACCAACCTTTGTTGTATTTTGAATATAGAACTTTCTAGTGAAGTGAAATTTTAATCCTGCTTTTGCAGAAATACCATAACCAGCAATATTCCAAAAGTTATTTTCGCCAACACCAAATAAACGCACATCCGTTCTTGGTATCATTAAACCAACTCCAACACCAGTTTCCATCGTCAGCATGTTCTTTTGTGATTTGGCTACCCAAATATCATCATATCGTTCTAATTCTGTACTTACGTAGTTAAAACCATCCGTATGTTCAAACTTTAGCATATCAGCTTTAACAGTTAATGGTGTATTGTTATAAACCCCCGCATAAGCACCTGTTGGTATTGCTGGATTAGAAATAGTCGAATTAATATATCCATCTACCTTTACTGTTTGCGGAATATCCATTACATATTTCATATGATCCCATCCTAATGAAATACTATAGTTATCTTTAATAAAGAAACCAAACCGAAAATTAAATTGCGGTGTAGTTAGTTCCAGCGGATTGATATAATCTGTAGATAATTTAGATGGTCTATCCTTAGCTGTAATATTTTTCAGTGTAAAGTTGTAACCTGGTCCTTTAAAGTTCAAATTACTAGTATCATACCAAGAAAAATTCCAACCCCAATGAAAAAACCATTCACCCTGTCTAGAAAAATTCCTTTTAATATCTTTAGAAAATAAGCTCTTGGCAATTTTAGGCTGAGTAATGGTTTTAGGGATAATTTCTTGTGCAGTTACCTTTTTGCCAAACAGCAATGCAAATATCATAATGGAAGATTTCTTCATACTCCAAAAATGAGTAAAAAGCACCTTTTCTTTGTCCTATTTAACACATTATAACATTCACAACAATAAATATGACTTTAAATAAATTAAAACCTAGTGTATAAAGCCAATTGGGCAACACGGTTTGATGTGTTTCTCGCTATGCCATTGGTATATTGATTTAAATAACCAGCTTCGATATCAACCTTTTTAGAAAAACGATAACCACCAGCAATGTAAAATCTATTTTGGTCAAACAGGCTATTATTTAACTTCTCCTTATTTTGGATATTGAAGAAAACCTCATTCTGTAAAGCAACAAAAGCACCTTCATTAAACACATCTACATTTCCTTGCAATGGTTGTATTAATCTAACAAAATAGCGAAAACGTTGAGCAAAAATTTCATCGCCATTGGCCTGTTCTATAAAGCGTTGCTCTAACCTAAACCTATGACTAACAAAACTTGATCTTAATTTGTGAGATAGCACATATTGTTCCCAAGCTCTATGCTCTGTTAACGTATTATTTGAAGTTCCTACTAATTTGTTATAAGTAGTTGTATATAAATAACCAGCTGTTACATTATTTTTATTGTTAATGTAATAAGTTATGCCTGGTCTAATTAAAACATTTCTAACGTATTCCCAATTATCTGAACTGCGAAACTGAGCATCAAAGGCGAACCCCCATTTTTCATTAAATTTAGTACTATTAAACAAACCTAACCAACCAGAATTTTGAATGTTGGTTTGTGCAGAGATGGTTCCAATTGCCATAAAAAGCAATAAGCTTAGTGCTAATTTTTTCATTAAATATTTTAGAATAAAGTTCAAAAAAAAGCCCCAATGTGTAAGCATTAGGGCTAAATATGTTATTTCTCCAAAGGAGTTATCCTTGTAGGAAAAATTATACGCCTAATAATAAACGAGCAGGATCTTCTAATAATTGTTTAACTCTTACCAAGAAACCTACCGATTCGCGACCATCAATAATTCTATGATCGTAAGATAAAGCAACGTACATCATTGGGCGAATAACAACTTCTTTATTCTCTGCAATTGGGCGCTCAATAATGTTGTGCATTCCTAAAATAGCCGATTGTGGTGCATTAATAATCGGTGTAGACATCATCGAACCAAATACTCCACCATTGGTGATGGTAAATGTTCCACCTGTCATTTCATCAATCGTCAATTTGCTATCTCTTGCTTTAGTAGCCAACTCAATCACAGTTTTTTCAATCTGTGCTAAGGTCATGCTTTCTGCATTTCTAATAATTGGCACAACCAAACCTTTAGGTGCAGAAACCGCAATAGAAACATCTACGAAATCATTATAAACAACTTCTTCACCTTCTATACGAGCATTTACTGCTGGAAAATCTTTAGCTGCTTCGCAAACCGCTTTAGTAAAGAAACTCATAAAGCCTAAGCCTACACCGAATTTCTCTTTAAACTGATCTTTATATTTAGCTCTTAAATCCATTATTGGCTTCATGTTCACCTCATTAAAAGTGGTTAACATAGCCGTTTCATTTTTCACAGTTACTAAACGTTTTGCCACTGTTTTACGCAATGGCGACATTTTTTCTCTGCGTTCATTTCTAGCTCCTGCTACAACTGGAGCAGCTTTTGGCGCCTCAACTTTAGGGCTTGCAGCTTTTGGAGTTTCCGCTTTAATAGCGTCTTCCTTCGTAATTCTGCCATCAACACCTGTACCTTTTACCGCACCAGCATCAACACCTTTTTCAGCTAAAATTTTTCCAGCCGCAGGCGATGGTGTTCCACTAGCATAGCTGTCACCAGCTTTTTCTGCAACTGGAGCAGCTACTTTATCAGCAACCACCGGAGCTTCAGCTTTTGCTGCTTCTTTAGCGGGAGCTGCTGCGCCACCCTCTTCAATAGAACAAACTACTGCACCAATTGGCAAGGTATCGCCTTCAGCAGCTACAATTTTTAAAGTTCCCGCTTTTTCAGCAGTTAGCTCAAACGTAGCTTTATCAGATTCTAACTCAGCAATGATTTCGTCCATTTCAACAAAATCTCCGTCGTTTTTAACCCAACGCGATAAAACTACTTCTGTAATCGATTCGCCAACTGGCGGAACTTTTATTTCTAAACCCATAATATTTAAATATCTGTTTTTTTATTCAGGTTAATGGTCTATAGACGATAGTCCATGGACTATCATCTAATCTATATTTACTAATTTCTTCGAAGCCTTAGCCACAATCTCTTTCACCTTTTCAGTTACTTTAACATCAAAAGCAGTTGCAATAATATAAGCCTGTTGGTTAGCATGTTGTTTAGCATAACCAGTTGCAGTACTGCTACTTTCTTTTCTCGAAATTACATCCATTTGGTTAAATGAAGTTTTTCTTAATCTGCGCAATAAGTAAGGCCAAGCACCCATGTTTTCAGGTTCTTCTTGTACCCAAACTGCATCGGTAGCATTTTTATAACGTTTGTAAACCGCTTCCATTTGGTCAACAGGAGTTGGATACAATTGTTCCACACGTACCAAAGCAACATCACCTTTTGTATTTGCCTTTTGTGTTTCCAACATTTCATAATAGATTTTACCACTGCAAAATACTACACGTTTTACATCGGCAGGTTTTACATTTGCATCATCTATTACCTCTTTAAATTTACCATCAGTAAAATCTGCAAGCGGGCTTACGCAAAGCGGATGACGGAGTAAACTTTTAGGTGTAAACACCACTAATGGCTTACGGAAATCGCGTTTAAACTGACGGCGTATGGCATGGAAGAAGTTTGCAGGAGTAGTACAATTAGTTACTTGCATGTTGTAATCTGCACAAAGTTCCATAAAACGCTCAATCCTTGCAGATGAATGCTCTGGTCCTTGTCCTTCATACCCATGTGGCAACAACATTACCAAACCGTTTTCTCTTTGCCATTTCGTTTCTGCACTTGCAACATATTGGTCAACTACAATTTGAGCTCCGTTAAAGAAATCTCCAAATTGTGCTTCCCAAATTGTTAATGCATTAGGGTTTGCCATAGCATAACCATACTCAAAACCTAAAACACCGTATTCTGATAAATGCGAATTGTAAATATCAAAAGCTGCTTGTTGATCAGAAACATGTTCTAGTGGAGTGTATTCTTCTTCACTATCTTCTAAAGTTAATACCGCATGGCGATGAGAGAATGTTCCACGTTTAACATCTTGCCCGCTTAAACGAACACGTTTACCTTCGGCCAATAAAGTTCCGTAAGCTAATTGTTCGCCCATTGCCCAATCAAATACATGAGTGGTTGTTGCCATTTTTTGGCGTTCATCAAATAATTTTTCAATCTTTTTGAAGAACTTTTTATCTGCAGGTAAAGTAGAAATACGTTTAGCAACCTCTAAGAAAGTTGCTTTTTTAACCGCTGTATTTGGAGATACCTCGAAATCTTTAGCTGTCGCGATACGCATATCTGCCCATGCTCCACCAAACTTAACATCATGATAAGTTGATGTAATTTCTTTAGCTTCATTTAAACGCTCTTGCAAAAGGCCTTTAAATTGTTTCTCCATTTCTTTAGCTAAACCAGCTTCTAACTCACCTGTTTTCGTTAATTTATCGATATAAATATCACGCGGATTTGCATGTTTTTCTATCGCTTTGTATAATAATGGCTGAGTGAATTTCGGCTCATCCGCTTCGTTGTGTCCAAATCTGCGGTAGCATAAAATATCAATAAACACATCATTTTTATATTTCTGACGATATTCCATCGCTAAATTAATAGCGTAAACTAAAGCTTCAACATCATCTCCATTTACATGGAAAACTGGTGATAAAGTAACTTTAGCAATATCTGTACAATAGGTACTTGAACGAGCATCTTTGTAATTTGTAGTAAATCCGATTTGATTGTTAATTACCAAGTGAATAGTTCCACCAGTTTTATAACCTTCCAAACCTGCCATTTGTATTACTTCGTATACAATGCCTTGACCTGCCACAGAGGCATCGCCATGTATTAATATAGGTGCCAAACGGCTATTATCTCCTGCGTATTTGAAATCTATTTTAGAACGAGACATTCCCTCAACCACACCATTTACAGTTTCTAAATGCGATGGGTTTGGGCATAAACTCAAGTGAACACTTTTGCCGCTATGTGTTGTGGTAACGTCGGTAGAGTAACCTAAGTGGTATTTCACATCGCCACCAAAAGGAGATTCTGCACTATACCCTTTGCCTTCAAACTCTGCAAAAATATCCTTATAGGTTTTTTGCATAATGTTTGCCAACACGTTTAAACGCCCACGATGCGCCATTCCAATTACAAATTCCTCGATACCTAGCTCTGCACCTTTTTCAATTACAGAATCTAGTGCAGGTATTAATGCTTCAGCTCCTTCTAATGAGAAACGTTTTTGTCCCAAAAATTTGGTGCCCAAAAAATTCTCAAAACTTACTGCTTCATTTAATTTAGTAAGGATGCGTTTTTTTTCCTCAATAGAAAACTTAGGTGTATTGCGCTCATTTTCCATTTTGGTTTGAATCCATTGCAAAATTTCTGGATCACGTACATATAAGTATTCTGCGCCAATAGAAACGCAGTAGGTTTGTTCTAAGAAAGCAACAATATCACTTAGTTTTGCTGGTGCACCAATACCAGTTTCGATAGCAGAATTAAATACTGTATCAAGGTCAGCTTGTGCCAAACCAAAGTTTTCTATAGCTAAAGTTGGTAAATGTTTACGCCTTTCTCTTACAGGATTTGTTTTAGTAAACAAATGCCCACGTTGACGGTATCCATTAATTAGATTTAAAACATTAATTTCTTTCAAAAAATGTTCCGGAGCTTCATTGCTTACGTGAGTAGCCTCTGCGCCTCTTCCAAAATCAAAGCCTTCAAAAAATTTCTGCCATCCAAATTCTACCGAATTTCTGTCTTCTTTATAGCTTTGATATAAGGACTCGATATATTCGGCGTTGGCGCCATTGAGATAAGATAAGTTATCCATTGTGTGTTTTTACGATAAGTATTGCAAAATTAGGATTTTACCTTAAGAAATGACAACAATCTTAACAATAAAATCAATAAAAATTGATGGAAGATTAACAAAAAATAACTTAAGCTCTTACACTCTGAGCATAAACCCCTTTCGGGTCTACAATTTTTAGTTGTTTTTCGAAATCGAAACTAGTTGTTAAGCGTTGATCGTTACCTACACCTGCAACAGTTGCCCAGTTACCCCAATTACTTGCCGGACAATAATCAATTAGTTTTTCTTCTAAATAAGCGGCTCCCATAACCCAATTTACTTTTAACTCGTAAATTAAATAAGTTGCTACTAATTGTCGTGATGCGCTATTAATATAACCTGTTGCATTTAATTCATGCATTATCGCATCAACCAAAGGATGACCAGTATTTCCTGTTTTCCATGAGTGCAGTAAATTACTATCCGCCAGTGTAATTACATTAGCATCCTTTGCAAAACCTTCTGGCTTGAAAAAGGTATTACCATGTTTTTTAAACATAAAACGATAATAATCACGCCATAAAAGTCCAAGTACAATCTGATAAAAATAAGGTTTCAAGCCATAATTAGCTTCGGCTTCTTTCATCTTCCAATAAACCTCACGAGGTGATAAGCAACCCAAAGCAAGCCAAGGCGAAAGTTTAGAAACAATTTCATTCTTTTTTAAGGATGCATTTGCCAAAGCCATGTCTTCTCCTGTATGCAAAAAATCATGTAAATGCTTAAAGGCTTCCTGTTCTCCACCTTTAAAATCAGTGTTTTGCGCTAAACCATCTAAATCTTCATTTACCACAAGCTCATTCAACTCGGGTAAAACACCCCAATCTGCAACGCTAACAAAGTCGATTTTATCTGGTGTTAAAAAACAAGGTTTAACTATAGCATCACGTTCAGTTTTCTTTTTAAACTGAGTAAATACATCAGGTATATCCTTAACTGGGAAAGGTAAATCTTCTTTATTGTAAAGCGTGTGACCAATAAAATGTTTCAAATTTACTCGCTGTTTCCACAGCAAATCTTCTACATGAGTAGAAATCGCAGTTTCTTCACTCGCCACTTCACGGTGATGATAAACTTCTGCAAGTTCATACTGACTAACTAGATCTGGTAAAAATTCTTCAGGTTTTCCTTTTAGGATTAAAATATCACCACCAAGTTCTTGAAATGATTGACGTAAAGCTGCAACGCTCTCTATTAAGAATTGAGCTCGAGTTGCTCCAGTTTTAATACTGTGGTAGCGTGTAAGTTCAAATTGACGAGGATCAAAACAATAAACAGGTAAGATTTCATCAGATTTGGCAATGGCTTCTACCAGCATTTCATTATCATGCAAGCGTAAATCATTCCTAAACCAAACTAAAATCCTTTTGCTCATATCCGTAGCCATTTATATTGGTTCGCAATTTGCACAATTTGTTGCAATTACACGTTTAAACATTCTATTTTTTACATACTGATAACATATTGTTGGCGTTTCCTCTCGAACCAGATTTAATGTCCTGAAATTTCTGAAAATGTCTCAAGATGTCAGTATAAAAGTTATGTTGTTCTAGTGTTGTTCAAGGTCCCCCCTATGTTTGCTCTTCTCAAACCACATTTTCTAGAACGTGTCTGGAAGGAATGTAGGAGAAAGAGCGAGAATTAAGACTTTTATTCTGCATTGGTAAATAACTTGCCAAGATTAAATCGTTATTTTCTTTCTTTCCGATCAGCTAAACAAATTACCTATATTAATGTGGGTCCAATTAATTTGATCAATTTTCTTTACGGTTGAATTACTATATTGTCAAAACCAACGAGCTAATTCAACCGTTTATTAATTATGGCGAAAAATATTCTAATTACGGGTGCAAGTGGTTTAATTGGACGGCAACTTATTCCCGCTTTACAGGCTAAAGGTCATACGATTTCTGTTTTATCGAGGAAAGAAATTAGTATAAAAGATGCTAAAGTATTTTTGTGGGATATTTACAATCAAACCATAGATGCAAGTGCACTAAAAGGAATAGACACCATTATAAATTTAGCGGGAGAAGGCATTGCCGATAAAAAATGGACAGACAAACGTAAACAAGAAATTATTGATAGTCGAGTGATGTCTGCTCAACTTTTATACAAAACCATTCAAGAAACAAAGGCACCAGTTACTACTTTTATTTCTGCATCGGCAGTTGGTTTTTATGGGGATAGAGGTGATGAAGTTTTAACTGAAAAAAGTGACAGTGGTACCGATTTCCTTTCTTATTGCTGTGTACTATGGGAAAACGCCACAAACCAAGGAGTAGACTTAGGCATTAGAGTAGTTAAAATTAGAATTGGCTTAATTTTAAGTAAGGAAGGTGGAGCCTTACAAGCAATGGAAAAACCAATTAAACTTTTTGTTGGTGCGCCATTAGGCAATGGTAAGCAATGGATGCCATGGATACATTTAGATGATATTGTAAAAATATTTACTAAAGCAGTTGAAGATACTAAAATGGTTGGAGCATATAATGCTTGTGCTCCTTTTCCAGTTACAAATAAGTTGTTCACTAAAACTATTGGGCAAAAATTAAATCGGCCAATTTGGCCAGTTCACGTACCTAAATTTGTTTTAAAAACGCTACTTGGCGAAATGAGTATTTTACCTTTAATGAGCAGCAATACGATGGTGCAAAAACTATTAGATACAGGTTACAAATTTGCTTATGTAAACTTAGATGATGCTTTAGATTCACTTTACAAGCAACAATAATTTTAAAATATTTTGACATAAAAAAGCCATCAAGACTTAACTTGATGGCTTCAACTATTTTAGATTTGTTTAGTTGGTTACACTAACAATTTCAATATCGAAATCTAATGCGGAATTTTGAGGAATACTACCAGTTGCACTTGCTCCATATGCTAAGTTTGAAGGAATAAATATCCTAATTTTTGCGCCACTTTTAAATAATGGAAGGACTTTTCCCCAACCCGCTATCACTCCAGTTAATGTAGTAGTAAATGCCGTGCTTGAGTCAAAAACAGTTCCATCTAATAACCTTCCTGTATATTTAACAACTAATGTAGAATTTTGATCTATTACATCTGTTCCTGTTCCTTGTGTTAAAACTTGATAATAAACTCTTGATGGATCTTTAGTAGCTGTTATCCCTTTAGCAGCCAGAAAAGCTACTATTCTAGCATCATCCAATTGCCATTGTGTTTTTTGAGGATAAGTAGATATTTCTGAGATGAGCACTTCATTTGAAGGAATATTTCCACTTCCATTTTTCCCGAAGGCTAAATAAGATGGGAAAATTACTTTAACAGAACCTCCTCTTTTTAAATTAGTCAATGCTATTCTATAAGGTGTTGGAGTGATATAACCTAAATAATTTCCAAAGTTACTGTTCGTGTTTTTTGCTTGATAAGATACGCCCGTTAAAGATTTGATATTAAAATCATAGAGAACAGAATCCTTATTCAACATAATATCTCCTGTTCCTTGGTCAACAACTTGATAATAAAATCCAGAAGGATCTTTTGTCATGGTTAAATTATTCTGCTTAATGTAAGTTTGAATTTTAGCATCATCAATGCTTTCAATAGTTTCATATTCTTTTTTACAAGAATTAAGCAGCACTAAAATGCCTAATAAGGCGAAAGAATATATAGTTAGTTTTTTGCGCATTTGTATGTTATTGTGCATTGATTAAGTCAATTGTGAAATCTAAAACTGCATTTTTTGGAATTCCTGCTCCAGGAGATGTATTACCATAAGCTAAAGCTGATGGGATAATCAATCTAATCTTCCCACCTTTTTTTATTAAGGGTACACCAATTTTCCACCCCTGAATTAAATTACCAGACAAAGAAAAAGAAGTTGTCGATGAATCAAATTCAGTTCCATTTAAAAGTTTACCAGAATAAGTAACTGAAACAGTATTTGATGTTGTAACAATATTTCCATCTCCTGGTGTAATTATTTGATAATACAAACCTGAACTATGTTTAACCGCTACAATACTATTTTTTGCGATAAAATCAACAATTAAAGCATCGTCTATTTTTGCTTGTTTTTCTGCATCGAAAGTGTCTTTTTTACATGATGAGAAAGCCCCAACGATTAAAAAAAGACCTAATAAAATTTTGGTTTTTAACATAATTGCACAAAAATAAGCTTTTATTGCCGATGGCGCAATTTTTAACCAAATTTAACAAATGCATGTTACAACATATTTAATTAATAACTTGATAAATAGTATAAATAAAATGCTATTCCTTCATATGACCAAGTAGAATTCCCTCCTCCAAGTTCATTATAGTTGGTTGTATAAAAATGTCCTGAACCACCCTTAATTCTTAAGTATCGATAAACACTTTTTCCCGCATCTACTGGTATCGGACCAGAGGCGCCATAACCAATCATCCCCTCAGATATATAACCCGCAGGAATTACTGAACTAGTAGAAAAATAATGATTATCTCCAGAAGGGCTATAAAATCGATAAATTGGATTTGTTCCACTTTCCTTTAAAAACACCATCAAGCCTTCATTAATCCATCCACCACCTAGTGTTGAAGTTAAATTCTGCATTTCAATCGTACTTGCTAAATGGTGTTTACCATTTGTGGTTTTATACAAACGAAACAATGGAATATAACCAGCTGATGGAGGAGTGATCCATTGAGAGAAACTAGTTGAATAGATCCCGAGTATAAATAAAATGGTAAATGCTAATTTAATACCTATAGCTGTCGACAAAATGGTGTTCTGGGAACATTATTATGAAATTTGGACAGCTTCTTAGAGATTCTTCGCTACGCTCTGAATGACAAACAAAAAAGGTTTAGGGTTTAAGCTAAATGCTCAAACCCTAAACCTTTACACCCTCAACCTTTTACCTTAAAAAATATATTTATTCGCTTCTATAATTTGTTGCGCTACATTCTGACGAGCCTGTTTCACATTAAATGGCTCCATTTTGGTAAATCTGCGTAAACCAACCAACATCATTCTTTGTTCATCGCCTTCTGCAAATGCCCATAATGCTTCTTTTCCAGCTTTATTTACACCATCAACTGCTTCAACAAAATAGATTTTCATCATATCGATTTGGCCTTTACAAGCTTCTTCTCCTTTTAATGAAACTAATTTTTCAGTTCTTAGCATAGCTGATTCGGCTATGTATACATAACTAGCCATATCGGCGATGTTCATTAAAATCTCTTGTTCTTTTGATAAACTCATCATTAACTTTTGAACCGCAGCACCAGCAACCATCAAGGTAGCTTTCTTTAGATTTTGAATGATTTTCTTTTCCGCAGCAAATAAAGTGGTGTCTTCTTCTCCAAAATCTGGAATAGACATCAGCTCTGCTGCTACTGCTGTTGCAGGTGTCATCAAATCTAATTCGCCTTTCATCGCACGCTTTAACATCATATCAACGGTCAACAGTCTGTTGATTTCATTCGTGCCTTCAAAAATTCTATTGATACGGGCATCACGATAAGATCTATCCATTGGTGCATCAGCCGAGAAGCCCATTCCACCATAAATCTGCACACCTTCATCCGTTACATAATCTAATACTTCCGAACCCCAAACTTTAAGAATTGCACATTCTACGGCAAATTGTTCGGTCGATTTCAGCTTTGCTTTACTCGCATCCATTCCGCCAGCTACCAACTCATCATAAGCGTCATCAATGTTTTGTCCAGCTCTGTAGTTTGCAGATTCTACTGCATAAATTTTAGCCGCCATTTCTGCCAATTTAAAACGAATTGCACCATATTTAGAAATTGGTCTATCAAACTGAACACGTTCGTTCGAATAATTTACAGCTAGGTTCAACACACCTTTTGAACCGCCAATTGCCGCAGCAGCTAATTTTATACGACCAATATTTAAAATATTTACTGCGATTTTAAATCCGTTTTCTCTATCAGAAAGCATATTTTCAACTGGCACATGGCAATCATTAAAAAATACCTGACGAGTTGATGAACCTTTAATCCCCATTTTATGTTCTTCTGGGTTCATCGTAATTCCACCAAAATCTTTCTCAACAATGAAAGCTGTTAAATTCTTATCGTCATCAATTTTTGCAAACACGATAAAGATATCTGCGAAACCACCATTGGTAATCCACATTTTTTGACCGTTGATGACATAATGTTTTCCATCTTCAGTTAACTTAGCTTTGGTTTTACCAGAGTTTGCATCAGAGCCAGAGTTTGGTTCAGTTAAACAGTAAGATGCTTTCCACTCACCTGCTCCTAATTTCGGGATGTATTTTGATTTTTGTGCGTCATTACCATAATAAAGGATTGGCAAAGTACCAATTCCTGTATGCGCAGATAAGGCAACCGCAAATGAGTGACCAGCACCACAAACATCAGCAACTAACATTGAAGTATTGAAGTTTTTTCCAAAGCCACCAAATTCTTCAGGAATTGAAACTCCTAAAATACCTAGTTCGCCAGCTTTGTCCATCAAGGCAGGCATCAAACCTTCTTCTTGACTATCAATCCTGTCTAAAATTGGATTAATTTCTGCTGCTAAAAAATCACGACAAGTCTGCGCAATCATTTGCTGTTCTTCATCAAATTCTTCAGGAATAAATACATCCTGGTAAGTGGTTTCAGTAATTAAGAACTCGCCACCTTTAATTGTTTTTTTGTCTGTAGTTTCCATTTTTTAATGATTAAGGAGCAAGGATTAAAACTCAAGCTACCTGCTTTATTTCTTAAAATATTTCGAAAATACCCGCGGCTCCTTGCCCTGTGCCTACGCACATGGTAACCATTCCGTATTTTTTTTCTTGTCTTTTTAATTCGTTAAAGATTTGCACCGATAATTTCGCTCCAGTACAGCCTAGTGGGTGACCTAATGCTATTGCACCACCATTTACGTTGATTTTACTTTGATCTAAGCCTAAAGTTCTGATGATAGCTAAAGATTGTGATGCAAAAGCTTCATTCAATTCAATTAAATCGATATCATCTTGTTTTAAACCCGCTTGCTTTAATGCTTTCGGAATAGCTTCAATTGGACCAATTCCCATAATACGTGGTGGCACACCTGCAACACCATAGCTTACCAAACGAGCAATTGGCTCAGCACCCAATTCTTTCATTTTCTTTTCAGAAACCACCAAAACAAATGCAGCACCGTCTGATGTTTGTGAAGAATTACCAGCTGTGATTACACCATTTGCTGCAAAAACTGGTTTTAATTTAGCTAAAGCTGCTACTGTTGTATCTGCCCTCGGACCTTCATCAGTATCTACTACATAAGAACGAGTTTGCTTTTTCATATTCGCATCTAAATAGTTTTCGTTTACCGTAATTGGCAAAACTCCAGCTTTTAAGTGTCCATTTTTAATGGCTGCAATTGCCTTTTGGTGCGAGTCAAAAGAAAACTCATCTTGGTCTTCTCTATTTACATTGTATTCTTTAGCAACCGCTTCTGCAGTTAAACCCATCCCCCAGTACCAATCTGGGTTTGTTTTGGCAACTTCTGGGTTTGGAACTAATTTCCATCCGCCAAATGGCATACCCGACATTATTTCTACTCCACCAGCCACAATACAATCTGCCATTCCAGCTTTAATTTTTGCTACTGCCGTTGCAATAGTGTCCAATCCTGATGCACAATAACGATTAATGGTTACTCCAGGAACTTTATCAGTATCCAATCCCATCAACGAAATCATACGAGCAATATTTAATCCTTGCTCTGCCTCCGGAGTTGCATTCCCTACAATTACATCGTCAATTTGTTCTGTATCCAAATTCGGAACCGAAGCCACTAACTCTCTAATTACATTTGCCGCCAATTCATCAGCCCTTGTAAAACGAAATACACCTCGTGGTGCTTTGCCTACCGCTGTTCTAAGTCCTGCTATTATATATGCTTCCATTTTTTAGTATATAGTAGTTAGATATTAGTATTTAGAGAGGTCCGTAGCTTAGCCTGAAATGAGTAACTCATCTTTTGCCATTCATTTAGCTTTTCTGTTAATACATCTAACTCAGTTATGGTTAAATAATTTAAATTTTTAGAGATAATTAATTGTGTTTCTGTTTCGTATGAAGAAGCGTGTGCAATAGATAGAAAATATAAAAATTCCTTTGTTGAATTTCTACCTGTACCTTCTGCAATATTAGAGGGAATTGAAACAGAGGCTCTGTTTATTTGGCTAATCAATCCAAATCTTTCCTTATCTGGAAATTTAGCTGTAACAGTATAAATTTCTGTTACTAGCTCAATTGACCTTTGCCAAACTTTCAATTCTTTATACTTATGCATTTCTAAATACTAACATCTAAATACTAATTACCTCTAGTTTCTCAAAGGTTTTCCTTTTGTAACTATCGATTGTATTCTTTCTAGCGTTTTACGTTCTCCACAAAGCGACAAAAATGCTTCTCTTTCTAAATCCAAAAGGTATTGTTCGGTAACTTCTGTAGGCGATGATAAATCTCCACCACACATTACCCAACCTAACTTTTCAGAGATTTTTTTATCGTGTTCAGAAATGTAATTACCAGAATACATCGTATTTGCACCAGCATAAACAATTCCTAAACCCTGTTTACCTAAAACTTTAATATCCTTGCGTTGAACCGGTTTGGTGTAACCAGCATCCGCCAATTCAATTGCTTTTGCTTTTGCATCGGCTATTAAACGGCTTCTGTTCATACTAATGGCATATTTATCTTTTTGCAAATACCCTAATTCAAATGCCTCAACTGCAGAAGTAGAAACTTTTGCCATCCCGATAGTTAAAAAGCGATCTTTCATGGTGTTTTGTACAATTTGATCGGCTTTGTATTCATCAGATGCTCGCAATGCAAACTCTTTACTTCCACCACCACCCGGAATAACGCCTACTCCAAACTCAACCAAACCCATATAAGTTTCTGCATTAAGCTGAACGAAATCGGCGTGTAAACTAAACTCGCAACCACCGCCTAAAGTTAAATTATGAGGAGCTACCACAACCGGAATGGATGAGTAACGAATGCGCATCGAAGTATTTTGGAACAAGCGAACAGCCATATTCAGCTCTTCCCATTCTTGTTCAACTGCCATCATAAAAATCATTCCTACGTTGGCACCAGCCGAGAAGTTTGCACCATCGTTTCCAATTACAACACCGCGATAATCCTTCTCTGCCATGTCAATTGCTTTATTTATAGCTGATAAAGTATCTCCACCAATTGTATTCATTTTAGAGTGGAATTCAACATTCAAAATTCCATCACCCAAATCTATGATTGAAGCACCACCATTTTTCCAAAGCACTTTATTAGCTCTTAAATTATCAAGAATGATAAATTCATCAGCTCCTGGAATTGCTTTGTAGCTTTTAGATGGGATGTCGTAATATTTTTTAATGCCATCTTCTACCTTATAGAATGAAGTATGTCCAGCCGCTAACATTTCGGTTACCCAAGCTGCTGGTGTATGACCATATTGTTTCATTCCATCTAGCGAAGCTGAAATACCAACTGCATCCCAAACTTCAAACGGACCTAAATCCCAGCCAAAACCCGCACGCATTGCATCATCAATGCGATACAATTCATCAGAAATTTCTGGAATACGATCTGAAACATATTCGAACAAGCCAAAGAAAGAAGCCCTGAATAATTCAGCAGCTTTATCTTTTCCAGTTGCGAAAATTTTCATTCTATCTGCAACTTTTTCAATGGTTTTAGTCATTTCTAAAGTCGCCGATTTAACTTTTTGTTGCGGACGATATTCTAGCGTTTTTAAATCAAGCGCTAAAATTTCTGTTTTGCCTTCGGCAGATTTTGTCTTTTTATAAAAACCTTGTTTGGTTTTATCGCCCAACCAATTGTTAGCTTCCATTTTCTGAACATATTCAGGAAGTTTAAACAAATCGTGAGCTTTATCATCAGGACAGTTATCATACAACCCTTTTGATACTTTAATCATGGTATCTAAACCAACCACATCAGTTGTACGGAAAGTTGCAGATTTTGGCCTACCCAAAGCCGGACCAGTAAATTTATCTACTTCCTCAACCGTTAAATCCATTTTTTCTACCAAGTGCAATAAAGACATAATAGAATAAACTCCAACTCTGTTGGCAATAAACGCAGGCGTATCCTTACATAAAACAGTAGTTTTACCTAAAAACTTATCGCCATAATGCATTAGAAAATCTACCAATTCTGGTTTGGTATGTGGGGTTGGAATAATTTCCAATAATCTTAAATAGCGTGGTGGATTAAAAAAGTGCGTTCCACAGAAGTTCGCTTTAAAATCATCGCTTCTTCCTTCCGCCATCATGTGAATTGGAATACCCGAAGTGTTAGACGTAACCAATGTACCTGGCTTACGGAATTGTTCTACTTGCTCAAATACCTTTTGTTTGATACCTAAATTTTCAACTACAACCTCAATTATCCAGTCGTAATTAGCAATTTTAGACATATCATCTTCAAAGTTACCCGTGCTAATTCTTTTTAAAACACTTTGCGAATAAATTGGCGATGGATTGGTTTTAACAGCAGTTTGTAAAGCCGTATTCACAATACGGTTTTTAACTGTTGGATGAGTTAAAACCAATCCTTTTGCCTGTTCTTCGACACTTAGTTCTTTTGGAGCAATATCTAAAAGCAAAACCTCTACACCAATATTGGCGAAGTGGCAGGCAATACGGGAACCCATAATGCCCGAACCTAATACTACTACTTTATTTATTCTTTTCATCATGATCTTTTGTAGGGGCGTAAGCCAAGGTTAATTGGTTTACTTTATCTAAGGTTGAAATCAGTTGTTCTTTTTCTTTTACGCTAAGTTTATCATTTAAATATTCATTAAACTTAATAACGACATTACTTGCTAATTTTCTTTTTTCTATCCCAAAAGGAGTTAAAAAAACTTTTACAGAACGTTTATCTCCAGTAGAAGTTTCGCGGTAAATTAAACCCAGCTCTTCCATATTATTTAACATTCTAGATAAACTCGTAGCTTTAACACCAAGCAAAGCCGCCAAAGCAGAAACGGCTGTTCCTTCTGCTTCAATATTAATGAGTACATAACCTATGGCTTGCGTAATACCAAAACCACCTGCAATTTGGTTGTAGGTGTTGGAAACGTTTTGCCAAACCACCTTTAAAAAATAATCTACTGTTTCTTTCTGCTTCATTAATTACTATGCTTGCATAACAAATTTATGTATAAAGAATTTAGTATGCAAGTAGAATTTGAAAATATTTTTTTGAAATGATTTTGCTTAGTTTATTCTCACTATACCCACAATTAGGTATTGCTTAGGCAATTATTTGCACTTAACTTGTAAACTGAAAAATAAATTTTTCTTTTATGCATATGCGTTCTATAACCAGTTTCTATCAACTTCTTGTTACCATAGCATTTATACTTTGTGCCCTTAGCTTAAAAGCACAAGACCCCAAGCTTGTTTTGCCAATTTCACACCATGGCTTTATTAAGAGTTTCAAATTTAGCCCTAATGGAAAATTAATTGCCACAGGTTCTTCGGATAAGACCGTAAAAATTTGGGATGTAAAAACTGGCAATATGTTATACAATTTTACTGATCATAAAGATGGAATTGAGGAAATTGCCTTTAGCCCAGATGGAAAGCTGTTGGCAACAACTGCAAGTGATGCAACTGTAAAAATATGGGAAACAAGTAGTGGCAAATTAATAACAAACTTTAAAGGAGACATTTTAGGATTTAGCACTGTTGAATTTAGTAAAGATGGTAAAGATGTATTGACTGCTGATGGTTCTGGCACACTATATATTTGGAGTCTTTTAACAAAAAAATTAAAATTAAAAATACAACTAGAAAGATCATACTCTATTTATGGAGAATCCCGCTCTGGTGATTTCGCTCGATATACGTATGATGGAAATAAGATAATTACAAATACTCAAGATAGTACCATTGCTATTTACAGTTCGATTAATGGCAAACTGTTAAACAAACTCCCAAAGCGCAATGGAAAAGAAATTACTGAAATACTAGCAAGCCCAAATAGTAAATATTTACTTAGATGGAGTGGTACTTGGTTTTATTTAGATGTATTTGATCTAGAAACGGGTAAGCAATTATACGAAACTAAGGGTACAGATGCATTTGCAAGTGGTGGTCAATTTACAAAAGACAATCAGTTTTATATCACACAGTCAAAGGTTAGCCATGCAACCAATTTCATAGAAATAAGTACAGGAAAACTCCATCATTCTATAAAAGGAGATTATAAAGGATATGACCCACAAAGCAATCAAATATTGGTTTCTTTAAATGGAGAATTTTGGATAACTGATTTAGTTACTGGTGAACAAAAGATAAAACTCAATTTGAAATCAAAAAAATATAATTATTGGGATGGTATATTTAGTCAACATGGAGATTATGTCGCATTTCAAGTTAGTGATGATAAGAGAGAAAATTATGCTATCGATATTTACAGCATAACAACTGGGCAATTTATAAGTACTCTTAATGGCCATACTATCGATCTTCAAAGTTTAACCTTATCACCAGATGCGAAAACTCTTTTAATTGGTACCAATAGCAATTATCATAAATTATGGAATACGGAAACCTTAACTATAGATTATACAATCAATACACCTGCAGAAAATTTTGAAAGCTTAAATTATTCTCCAAAAGGAAAATATATTGTATCATTTAACAAAAAAAACTATCCGTATTATACATTAAATATTAACAATGCCTTTGATAGAGTTTGGCTACATAGCTTTGCCGATACAAAAGAAATCTATGCATTTACCACAGATGATCGGTATATAGCAATTGTTAACAGTAATGATAGTATTGACTTTTGGGATTTATCGACAGAGACAAAAGTTTCAGAACTGCCTGGCGCTAAATATCTCAGTAACAATATAAAGTCCATCTCTTTTAACAAAAAGAATGATCGGCTTTTGGTTTGTTACGGAGACAGTACTTTTGCATTAATTGACCCATTTAAGGCAGAAATCATTCATAAATTTAAAGAAGATAAAGCTGAATGGTTGACTGTACAATTTACACCTGATAGCAAGCATATTGTTTCGAGCACTTATAGCGGTGATGAACTTAAAGTTTGGGATCCGATTACTGGTAAACTCCTCTATAAAATAAAAGCAAAAGATGATACAGAAAATTTAAGAGGTGTTATCTTTAATTTTGATGGAAGTAGAATGGCTTCATTTACCAATCACTATGAAATTGCTAAAGTTTGGGATTTTAAAACCAGAAAACCATTTGCCTCGTTTGCTGGTTATGGCGGTCTGTTTGGAACAATCACATTTTTTCCAACTAACAATAAGTTATTAACCAGCCTCGCTGATGATGCTTATCGGATTTGGGATGCCAATGGGAAATTGATTAAAAAAGTTGACATGGGGGGACATACTTCGTTAAGTGCATTATCTTTCTCTACTAATAAACTAATAGCGAAATCTAGTCCAGAAATTAAGTTTTTTAATCTAGCTACAGGCGTTAAACAATATTCTTTATTATGTATAGATAGTTTAGATTACATTGCCATAACACCCTCTGGTTATTACAAAAGTTCTTCTAATGCTTCCAAGTACATACATTACCTAACAAAAGACCAAAAAATAATCACTTTTGAACAGTTGGATGTGAAATACAATCGACCAGATAAAGTACTTGAATCAATTGGCAGTAGAGATACCGCACTCATCAAATCTTATAAAAAAGCGTATCAAAAACGTATTACAAAACTAGGAATAGACACTACTTCATTTAAAGCTGGTTATAGTGTACCAGAAGCTGATTTTATCAATAGAGATATAATTGAAACAGAGCAAAAAAAACAGCTTTTAACTTTAAAAATTAAAGGAACTGATGATACTTATAATCTAGATCGATTTAATGTTTGGGTAAATGAAAGTCCAGTTTTTGGATTAAGAGGTATTAGTTTAAAAAAGAAAAATTCGAAAACTATCGATACTACACTTACTATTACTTTATCTGATGGAGAAAATCAGATTGAAACTTCTATTACGAATGTGAATGGAACTGAAAGTTATCGAATACCTCTAAAAGTAAATTATATACCAGAAAAAAATGCTCAAGAAAAACTATATTTTGTAGGTATTGGCATTGATAAATTTGAACAGAATAGTTATAATTTGCAATGGAGTGTTAAAGATATTAGGGACCAAGCGAATGCTTTAAAGTTAAAATATGGTGAAAATTTAATTATCGACACCTTATTTAACCAACAAGTAATTACAGCAAATATTAAACAGTTAAAAGAAAAACTAAAAGGAAGTTCTGTTAACGATAAAGTTATTATTGCTTATTCTGGACATGGTTTATTAAATGATGATTTTGATTATTTTCTTTCAACTTACAATGTAAATTTTGACAAACCTGAACAAAATGGATTGCCTTATGATATGCTAGAAGATTTATTGGACAATATTCCTGCTAGAAAAAAACTGATGCTAATTGATGCTTGCCATAGCGGAGAAGTAGATAAGGAAGAGTTGTTAAAGTATAAAAGTGCAGAGAATGTTCTGGCTACTAATAAAACACAGGGCGGAAAAGGTGTGAAAGTAATTAACACCGGCCCAAAAAAAGCTGGAATGAAAACTAGTTTAGAATTAATGCAACAGCTCTTTGCCAATGTTGGTAGAAGTACAGGTTCAACAATTATATCCGCAGCGGCGGGAACTCAGTTTGCTTTAGAAAAGAACGATTTGCAAAATGGAGTTTTCAGTTATAGTATTTTAGAATACATGAAGGCTAATCCACATGCTACGGTAACTGATCTGAAAAAATACGTAAATAAACGAGTAGTAGAATTAACTGCTGGTCTGCAAGTTCCAACCACAAGAAATGAAACGAATGCTACAAATTGGGAGGTTTGGTAAAGTTTGTTTCAAAAGAACTGCTGCCTTTGTTAACTAAACCTTATTGAAGTGAGCACGTAGCGCAGCGAAGTAAAACGAAAAGAAGGGCTGTTGTTACCGAAATGTGATGGCATTGTTTTTCTAAAAATTTCTTTTATAAAATAATTTGTCATTCAGAGCGCAGCGAAGAATCTCTTTCCGAGAAATTGAACAATAAAAGGAGATTCTTCGCTGCGCTCTGAATGACAACAGACTCCTCGCAAAGACGCGTGTATTAAACCACCCCGCCCTTCGGGCACCTCTCAAGAGGGGAATAAAAAAAAGCGTACCAACATAAAGTCGGCACGCTTTTTAATTTTAGGGATGATTTTCTATTAGTATAAAGTAAATTCTACTCTTCTATTTTGTTGACGACCAGCTGCAGTTTTGTTTGTTGCAATTGGTTGATCTTCTCCATAACCTGTTGCTTCAATTCTGCTTGCATTAGCACCTTGCGATATTAAATATGCTTTTACAGATTCTGCTCTATCTTTAGATAAACGCATGTTCAACTCATTAGAACCTGTATTATCTGTATGACCGGCTAATTTTAAGCTAAAGTTTTTCTCTACCAATAATGCAGCAACTCTATTTAAAGTAGCATAAGATTTAGAACGGATAGTAGCTTTACCTAAATCAAATTCTAAGTTTTTAATTGCATCTGCAACAACTTTACGATCTGCTTCGGTTACTACTACTTTAGTTTCTTTAATAATCTGTGGTTTTGGAGTAACTAACGGACAACCTGAACCGTCAACTACGGTACCTGCAGGTGTGTTCGGACATTTATCCAATTTATCTGCAACACCATCACCATCACTATCTTTTAATATATCGCCCATTTCTGAACGTAATCTTGCATTTTCAGCTTTTTGAGCATCTAAATCAGATTTTAAGCCATTGGCGATGTTTTTAGCTGCCAAAGCTTCATCATATGTAGCTGCAGTAGGGCTATAAAAAGCTAATTGTTTTCCTTTACCTAAGGCAAATTCTAAACCTGCATAAGCATAGTTATATTTATCATTAGCTCCTCTTGCATAACCATCAAACGTATCACCGTCTACAAAACTAATGGTCCAACCTAAATCAAGGTTTACCGCGTCTGATAAACGGAATTTAGCACCCAATCCTGCTGGAATAATCATTCTATTCACAGTTGCGTTTTCTACAGTTGTACCACCAGAGTTTACGGTAGTTGTAGTATAATTTGCAAAACCACCACCAACAGATGCGTATAATTGTGCATTGTTTTGTTGTTTAAACATGCTCCAATTAAACATATTAACCACAGCATTTAAGCTTCCTGAATAGTTTAAATCAGTTGAAAAAGATTTAAATGGGCTAGCATTTGTTCCGCCACTGTTAAATGGCTCTACGTTATCACCTTTTGCTTTACCTCTATTACCATCTAAACGTAAAGAGAAATATGGGGTAATTTGTTTTTTGATGTATATGCCATATCCCAGACTAGATTCCCAGTTAGAGTAATCATTTTGTCCGCCAAGTGGCGAGATTGGAGAAATTACACCAGCGTTAACTCCGATAGACCATGTTCTAAAAGGAGCCATTGTTGATGTTGTTGGTTCTTGTGCTTGTGCAGCACCACCAATAAATAAACCAGCTAAAGCAACTGGTAAACATTTTAAGAGATTTAGTTTCATAATATTAATTTTAAGCGTTTTTGCTATTTACAATGCAATAGTCAATCGCTATACCAAAGCGGGCTTAAAAATTAATACATGCTTTTTATCCTGCTTTATTACAGGAATTTAAGTCATTTTACAGCACAATTCAATTGTTAAAAAATGTTAAAAAGTGTGTAGTTTGCTATACAAAAAATAAGTAAAAGTGTTGGAACGGGGGCAAACAAACAAATGTTCCTTTTGTTTTCTTTTAAGGAATTAAACCTGCAAACTTCCAATTAGTAGTGAAGTTTTCTGGTAATAATTGTTGAGTTAAAATTGCTCTAACCATTTCTACAGGCATATTATTTTCTTTTAAAATTTTATCGTGAAATTGGATGTCTGTCATTTTACCGCTTTCTACTAATTCTTTATGTAATGCTCTAAATTCTAAGCCGCCTAGCATGTATCCTATTTGGTAAAGCGGCCCATATCCGCCAGTAAAAGAACGACGTACTTCTGCTTCTGCATTTGCTCTTTCAAAACCTACTCTTTCTACTAAAAAGTCAATGCATTGTTTTGGTGTCCATTTTCCTAAATGATAATTCATAGAAAAAATGATACGAGCGCAACGGTGCATTCTCCAAAACAACATCCCTATTTTATCTTCTGGTGTTTTTGCAAAACCTTTATCCCACAGCAACATTTCCCAATATAAAGACCAACCTTCTGTCCAAAAAGGAGTACCAAAACCTCTACGATAGGGTTTATATCTGCTTTGCATATAATATTGCAAATTATGGCCTGGTATTAATTCGTGGAAAACTACAGCTCTAGAAAAATGTCTGTTGTTTCCTCTCAAGGTCATCATTTTTGCATCCTCACTCATATCTTCTGTTGGGTAAGCGATTAAAACAGATTCACCACCCAAAAAGAAAGGTGCAAATTGTTGTTCTTGCGGACTTAACATTCTCATTCTCCAGCCTTCTTTAGCCATTGCAGGAATTTTAATCAGGTTATTCTTTTCTACAAAATCAATTGCTTCATTAGCTAATTCATAAACTAGTTCAGGTTGTTTGCCCAATTCGGGATAATCTGTTTTTACTTTTTCTAAAGCTTTTTTCCAATCATTCCCAAAACCCATTTGTTGTGATGCCTTTAACATTTCTGCATCGCACCATGCAAATTCTCGCATCGCGATAGCTTCTATTTGCTCTGGTGTGTAAGCAATCATTTCATCTTTCAAATTACTTAACAAAGCATTTCTCCCAATGGGATTACCTAAAATTCCGCTACCATCATCTTTTACGTTTGATAGCTTTGCAATTTTGCCTAACTCTGTCGCATAATCTTTTAATGCTGTTACTACGTTTGGGTAGGTGCTTTTAGTGGCTTTTGTAAACTGAGGATCATAACCATCGTAAAATTTGTAGGCTTCTGTAAAAACAGTTAAATATTGATTAACCGTTTGTTGTGCCCAATTTGCTTGCACAGGATTTACAATAAGTTGCTGATTGCGTACTGCTTTGGTCGCGTTATCGATATCGTCTTTTAGTTTGCTAAAAACCTGTTCAGTTTCCTTACCATTTTGCTGTTTGCCTACTCTCCTTTTCTGTTCAAAATCTAATATCGATTTTGCGAAAGGAATGGTAAAGTTTGTGTTTTTAAATTCGGTGTATGATAGTTCTAAAGTTTTAGAATCTGCATTAATATCGCGTTTAAGCAAGGTATAATCTACACGTTCATTAACATTAAGTTTAGCAAAAGGCAGCGTTTTCAGTTTAGTTAACCAATCCGTATAAAAACGTTCCATTCTTTGAAAATATTCTTCAGAACGTTTTAAAGTGTATTTACGCCCAAGCATAGTTTCATCTGCCTGGTACTGATTAATAAATGGGCTTACACTACTTGCTTCATCGCTTTGCGCATTAGCTACTTGAGTTGTGAGTGTTAAAATGAGAAGCGAAAATAATAGTTTACGCATGGCGGATGATTTTTTAATGAAAGTACAGATTTTAATCAAAAATTGATTGGACTAGTGGCAAGTTTTGTCACTTGAAGTATGTAACTATTGTGAAAGACAAGGAAATGATGGGAGTAGTTTACCACTTTAAGTTTCCATCCCGATAGCTATCGAAATTTGTGGTTCCCGCTGTTGCGGGAATGACGGCATGGAAGAATTGAGTGGTATTGAGTAGTATTGGATGGAAAAGGATGGATTTGGATGGATATGATAGTAAGGAAGAAATATTGGTAAGTATAACAAAAGTATCAGAAAGTGCGAAAAAAGCACCTACAAGCATGAATAACTACAACTAAGCATGAAAGAACTATTGATTTTCATGACAAAAACATGACATTGTACCGCATACAATGACCATTGTAAGGGAAACAAAGGTCATTGTAAAGCAAACATACGTCATTGTACCGCATACAATGACCATTATAAGGGAAACAATGACCATTGTATCGCATACATGCGACATTGTATGACAAACAAACGTCATTGTAAGAGATACAAAGACCATTGTATCGCATACATGCGACATTGTAAAGCAGATGTATGAGGAAGTATAGCAATAACATTAATAAGACAGCGTTGCCATTGTCGGCGAAGAACCTCCATAAGAAGGAGGTGTTTATTTAAGAACCACTGGCAAGGATACAAGAAATACTAGCTTTTCAGAGTTTCATTAAAGATCCTTCGACTACGCTCAGGATGACGAGCGCTTTATCAGAATGACGGCTTATTGTCAAGTTCGTCCTTGCGAGTCTCGATTTTTCATCGAGACGAAGCAATCTTTCATACCTGCGCTCAGGTTATTTTTCTCCTCAGTAAAGATTGTACCATTGGCACTCCTTTGGAGCTTCACCCCCACACTCAAACCATGCTTCAGTTCGCATAGAAGATGTGCCGAATTTTAGTTTGAAAATGCTTAGGCTACCAACCCACCGCTTTATCATCTCCTCTCGGATCTGCGCCACCTTGATAATAACCCCATTTAGTTTTCAGAATAGCATCTACCCTGCCAATTGCACCACGAGGAACGATTTTATAGCCTTTTGCTTTTAGTTTTTCTGTAGTTAAACTATCCAATGCTTTATCTTCTACTTCAACTTGGTCTGGTAACCATTGGTGATGAAATTTCTTTGCGTTTACCGCACTTTGCATCGACATATTAAAATCGACTACGTTTAAAATAGTTTGGAAAACAGATGTGATAATTGTTGAACCTCCTGGTGTACCTACTACCATAAACAATTCGCCATCTTTTGATAAAATTGCAGGCGTCATAGAACTTAACATGCGTTTATTTGGTGCAATAGCATTTGCTTCTCCGCCAACCAATCCGTACATATTAGGTGCACCAGGTTTAACAGAGAAATCATCCATTTCATTATTTAATAGAAAACCTGCACCTTTTACAACAACACCTGCACCGTACGAGCCATTTAAAGTTGTGGTGATTGCAACTGCATTTCCATCTCTATCTACAATAGAAAAATGAGTGGTTTCTTCGTGTTCTTTTGGTGCAATTTCGCCCGCACTAATTTCTGCACTTGTACTTGCTTTTTGCCAATTAAACGTGCTCATGCGTTGTTTAATGTATTCGTTTTCTATCAACTTTGTTTGCGGAACAGGATAAAAATCTGGATCACCCAAATGCGCAGCACGATCTGCATATACTCTTCGCTCTGCCTCAACTATTAATTGAACAGTAGAATCTGAATTAAAACCCCATTTATTTAAAGGATAAGGTTCAACCGATTTTAGTAACTGAATTAAAGCAATTCCCCCACTAGATGGTGGCGGCATAGTCACTACTTTATACCCTCTATATTCGCCTGTTACAGGTTTGCGCCATATCGCTTTGTAATCGGCAAGATCTTGTTTTGTAATAATTCCTCCACCACGTTGCATTTCGGCAACGATAGAATCGGCAACTGCGCCTTGGTAAAAACCGTTTCGGCCTTGACTAGCAATTAGCTTTAAAGTACTGGCTAATTCGCTTTGCACCAAAACATCGCCTTCGGCCCATTTAGCTTCTTTTATTAATGCCGTACCTAAGGGATTTAATTTCGTAAACGTACCTTTTAATCCGTTTAATTCTCTGGCTTGTCTAGCAGATAATTTAAAGCCATCTTGTGCTAAGTGTATTGCAGGAGCAATTAAATCTTCCCATTTTAAGTGACCATATTTTTGATGTGCTTCGGCCATGCCCGCTACAGAACCGGGTACGCCAGCTGCTAATTGGCCATGTAAACTTTTATCAACTATCGGATTTCCCGCAGCATCTAAATACATATCTCTCCCTGCATTTGCACCTGCTTTTTCTCTAAAATCTAATGAGTTGATTTCGCCTTTGGCAGAACGATATACCATAAAACCACCGCCACCAATGTTTCCAGCATTTGGATAAACAACGGCCAATGCAAATTGAACTGCAACGGCTGCATCGACTGCGTTACCGCCTTTTTTTAGAATTTCTACACCTACTTCTGAAGCGACTTCATTTGCAGAAACCACCATTCCGTTTCTAAACTCACCACTGTTATTTTTACCCAACTGACCGCCAACACAACTTAATAACAAGCTTGCTGCTAGTACTGCGTAGGTAAATGATGTAATTTTTGTTTTAACCTTTGTAATTCTCTGCATCTTTATAAATCTTTTCGATGATGTCGTTATTTTTCTCCAGAATAACTTTGCGTTTAAAACTTAATTTTGGAGTAAGCTCGCCGCCATCAATACTAAATTCTTTTGCTAGTAATGCAAACCGTTTCACTTGCTCCCACTTACCAAATTCAGTTCCTAAAGTAGCAATTATGCGATTAAATTTATCAATTACTTGCTCATTTAAAATCATTTCTTCATTGGTGGTGTACGGAATTCCTTTTTTATCGCACCATGTTTTTAAGGCAGGGAAAGCAGGTACAATTAAAGCTGCTGGGAATTTCCTGTTCTCTCCCAACACCATAATCTGTTCAATTAAAGGAGATTCTTTATATCTGTTCTCTAGCATTTGCGGAGCGATGTATTTCCCTCCAGCAGTTTTAAAGATTTCTTTTTTACGATCAGTGATTTTTAAGAATTTACCTTCTAAAATCTCGCCAATATCGCCAGTGTGAAACCATCCGTCTTTATCAATACTTTCAGCAGTTAAATCATCTCTTAAATAGTAGCCTTTCATAATATGATGACCACGCGTTAAGATTTCTCCGTCTTCGGCAATTTTAATTTCCACGCCTTCTATTACAGGGCCAACCGTACCAAACATGGTTGCACCAAAATGATTCACCGTAATTACAGGCGAGGTTTCTGTTAAACCATAGCCTTCGAAAACCGGCATGCCTGCAGCCCAAAATATACGAGCTAACTTCGGATTTAATGCCGCACCACCAGATGCCAATACTACAATACGGCCACCTAAAGCTTCTTGCCATTTTTTAAATACTAGTTTGCGGGCAATGTTTAGTCTGAAATTGTACCACCATCCATTTTTAAAATCAAATTTCTCGGCTAAGGCTAAAGACCAAAAGAAAATACCTCTTTTAATGCCTTTTAAGTCTTTACCCTTTTCCATGATTTTATCGTACACTTTTTCTAACAAGCGAGGTACGGTAGAAAATGCATTCGGTTTCACTTCTTGAATATCGGCAACAATGGTATCCATACTTTCGGCGTAGTAAATAGAAACCCCTGCATAGACATAGAGGTAAGAAATCATTCTTTCGAAAATGTGCGACAAAGGCAAAAAGCTTAATGCTGTTTTTACTTCTTTAGGGAAAATAATGGCTGATTTTTCGAAGTTCATTACCAAATTATCATGCGTAAGCATTACGCCCTTTGGTGTACCAGTAGTACCAGATGTATAAATTAAGGTTAAAATATCTTCGCCCTTTACTGCTTCTCTATAAGTTTCTAAATCTATTTCTGGTTTAGCTTTACCAGCATCAATGAGTTCTTGCCAGTTATCAGCGCCATCAACTTTGTTAAACGTATAGATTTTAATAGGATGTTTTAAATCCTTAGCAACTGCTTTTACTTTGTTATAAATTGCTTCATCACTTACAAAAACGATGGTAATTTCTGCATTTTCTATAATGAATTTAATATCATGCTCTGCTAAAGTTGGATACAATGGGATTTGGTAAGCGCCTAATTGCATAATCGCATAATCGCAAATATTCCATTCAGGTCTGTTGTGCGACATGACCGCAACTCTGCTTCCTTTGCCAATTTTTATAGTGGTTAAGCCGCGACTAAGGTTATCCGTTACTTCACAAAATTCTTGTGTACTGTATTTTTTCCATTTACCATTAATTTTTCCGCTAATAAATTCTGGCTTCGGAAAATTATCGAGGTTGTATTTTAAAAGATCAAATACTCTGGTGATGGCTGTAGACATGGGATGATTTTTAACTTGGCTAGTACTGCCGTTTCTCAAATCTAATAAATTATCTTTTCTGCAACAACCAATTTTAAAATTATTTATGCATGCATAGTAATTATTGCTTTTGAGTGAAACGAGCTATCATTATACGTGAGTAGCTTGCCAAATGAAATATGCATTTAAAATTAAGTAAGCTGCTAGCAAAGCAATGGCAAAGAACTTATCAAATTTTATAGCCTCATTTGTTTTGCCTTTTTTAATCATTCTGAGAGAGAATGCTGTGGAAATAATTACCACTAAAATGAATATCAATGTGATGCCGTGAAGTGTATCAACCAAAGTAAATGTGGTAGATTCTGGCAAAGAGCCATCTATGATATACTTATTACCTATTACGGCAAAAAGTGACCCTACACTTAATCCGAAACGAGAATCGATGCTATCTGCATGAATATAAAAACACATGTAAGCAATTAAAAATGCAACATACATTCCTAGAAACATTTTCCAGAAAAGCCCCATCGCATCTCTACTTATGCTTACCCTAACTTTGAAATTGCTATATTCTGTATGCGGAACTTTAATGGTGGTATCTCCAAATGCGGTCTCGTATAATTTAATACCTGAGGAAATTTTTAAGCTGTCTATTTTCCATCCTCTCAATGTAAATCTCGGATCAAATTGTTTACCAACAGTATCGGCAACAAAAACGAGTGATTGAGAATCAAATTGAGAATTTTCTAAAGAAAGCCTTAAGGTTTGGTGGTCGAACGGAAAATTATCTATTGCCCATGAATCTTTCATGATACATTGCACCTTCATTAAAAGATAGACTTCGGTTCCGCTTGTATCAATAGTTGAAAATGATTTATCTACCGTTTTGGCTTGAGGAATTTCTAGATTTTCTACAAAGTTGAAATCTTTGTTTTTGTATTTTAACCAAAGCCAAAAGTCGACTGTGTATTCTTTATCCTTAAAATTGATGTCGTGTATACTGGTAATGTAAATTCCACTTCTAACGGTATCTGGTTTTGCCTTTTGCGCCCAACTAATAGTAGATAGCGCTAAAAACTGAAGAATTAAAACGAAACAGAAGAGTATAGATTTTTTCAAGGCGATCATTGTTTAATGATAAAGATAATAAATCCGTTAAAAAAAGCTGAATAACATTCATCTTCTAACCACAAAAAAGCCCCGATAAATTATCGAGGCTAAATTCTATATCAATTGAAAACTCTATTTATAAGTCGCGGCCAATTTTAAAGCGTTATATGCATTTACAATTCCGCCAGTTACACATAAATCTGCAAAGGGAATACTTACTGTTTCTGCACCTTTCATGGTTGAAACGTTGTGATTAACTTTTACAACAGATTTCATAATAATCTCTTTTACTTGAACTGCTGTTAGTTTCGGATAATACGAACGGATTAAAGCTGCCAAACCTGTTACAACTGGTGCTGCCATACTTGTTCCATCTTCTTCAATGTATTTATTTTCTGGTACAGTAGACGTAATACGAACGCCAGGTGCAAAAACATCAACCGATGTTTTACCATAATTAGAAAATGCTGCTTTTAAAGTTTCATCATCTTTTGGGCCAGATGCGCCAACTGTTAGCCATGAGCTAGCCAAACTACCATCCAAATATTTATTAGTAGGAAAATTATTTTCTACATCAATATCGGCATTCTCATTACCCGCAGCGTGAACTAACAATACATCTTTACTTACTGCATATTTTACAGCTTCGTCTACCACAGCTTTATCCCACGAATATGCTTTACCAAAGCTCATGTTCAATACTTTTGCGCCATTATCTACCGCATAGCGGATAGCATTTGCAACATCTTTATCTCTTTCATCGCCATTTGGTGTGTTGCGCACACCCATAATTAGAACATTATCGGCTACGCCCATTACACCAATTTTGTTGGTGCGATCTGCTCCAATAATACCAGCAACATGTGAACCATGTAAAGCATCAGGGCCTTTTATGTCGTTATTTCCGTAAAAACGTTCTTTGCTATTGTCAGGATTATCGCCAACTATTGCTCTTGGATCATAATCTACATTGTAATTATATTTTACCTGACCAGTATAATATTTTACGCCTTCTTCAATTTGAGTTTCGTAGAAAGTTTTAAAATCCATCTCTTTTAATACGTCAAGTACGGCTTCTTTAACTCTCGTTTCTTGTTGATCTGGAGATTTAAATGCTTCGAAATCTGCTTGAGTTGGATTTTCTTTACCAATTTTTTTCACAACAGCATCTAACACGAATTTAAAACCAGAAATACCATCTAAACTACTTTTTGCTGTAGCTAATTCTTTCTCAACTTCTGATCTATTTTTAATATACGTTTCATAATCCGCTTTATCTTTTTCGGCTACAGTTGTTGCAGTTACTCCTGCAAAACGAACATTATCTCTACGTACTAAACGGGTAAGTTCTAAAGCTTCAAATTCTATTGAACCATTTTTACCGCCTAAAAAGTTCCAGCCGTGTACATCATCAGCATAACCATTTTTATCATCGTCTACACCGTTTCCAGCAACTTCTTTTTTGTTAATCCAAATTACTCTTTTTAAATCTTCGTGGTTTAAATCTACACCACCATCTAATACGGCAACTATAACTGGAGTAGATTTTTTGCCTTTTAATAATTCAGTATATGCTTTTTCGGTACTGATACCAAAAATAGAATCCTTTTTAAGATCGAGGTTTTGCCAATTAGCTTTTTGAGCAGATGATAGGAAAGGTAAAGCCGCTAATAATAAGAGCGGAATAAGTTTTTTAAAGTTATTCATGTATATTTTTAGATTAAATACGTAGGTATTGAAACGGTGTCGATTTGCTTTTAGTATCAAATCTTCTGTTAGCTCTCTTCAACAACAATGCCATAATTGGTTAGCAGGCCTGCTAAACCATCTGCAGAGAACTTTGCTTTTCTGAGTAGGTTTTTTTCGGGATCTATGGTAAAGTTAATGGCCGATGTAAAGTTGACGCTGTTTAAAATACTTCGCATAAAAACGGCAGCGCTTAAATCGCAACGCTCAAATACGGCTGAGGTTAAATCTGCTTCAGAAAAATCGGTGCCTTTTAGCGAGCAATTAGTAAAGTGACTTTTACGATTTTTCTTCTTCATAAAAGCTGCGTAATCTAAAATGCAATTGGTAAAATCTACCGCAAACAGAAAATCTTTAGTGTGCGAAAAATCTACGCCTATCATTTTGCAATTACTGAACTGGACTTTATCAAAGCCAATAGGCCCGAATTTAACCATGCTTAAATTACATCTATCAAAGGTGCATTTGATAAAATCACAACTTGAGAAATCTGTTTCCGTGAAATCGCAATTGGTAAAAGTGCATTCATCAAATTGCGTTTCTGTTAATCCCTTTGCGGGAAGTGAAACTTTATCGAATACTTGATTAACGTAATAAAGACTTTCTTCGGCTGCCATTGTTAAATTTGAGGCTGCAAATTAGGAAATAATGTAGAAAGTGAAAATTACATAGCAGTACAAGTTTTGTAAAATAAACCCGACTTAGCGGAAATACTTTTTGTTGCTGTTGTCGTCCTTTCGAGCGCAGCCGAGAAATCTTTGGATGTATATTCGGAGAAAGATCTCTCCATTTCGCTGCCTGCCTACCGCAGACAGGCGCTTCAGTCGAGATGACGGCAGCTTTTATAACAAAAGCCTAAATAGTTTAAAAGAAAAAATTAGTTTTACCGAATGGAAGAACATTTGGTGTATAGCCTAGGCGAAAGAATGGTTAAAGTAAAACCGATAGAAAGAAATTTATATCGAGTTACGGTCGACAATAAACCGATTGGTTTTATCCGCAAAAAAGATGGTGGTTGGATGATGGAAGAATATTCGAAAGAAGAACTTACTGCAGAAAGTGTACAGTTGATTGGCGATAAAATTGATCGTTTGCCGTGGCAGTTTACGCAATAATTTTTCGCCATAAATAAAAAAGGACAAACACAACTATTATATTTCTGTGTTCATCCTTTTAAACCTAGTCTATGACACTGGTTTTTTATCTATTAATTTTCTGATCCTATTTTCGATATCGTCTAAATCAAATGGCTTACTAATGTAATCATCTGGCGCAGCCATTTCACTCATTTGTTTACTCCTAATATTGGCCGACATTACGATTACTGGAATATGTTTCGTGAACATGTCGTTCTTTAAATCGTGACAAATTTCAATGCCATTTCCATCGGGAAGCATTACGTCTAGAATGAAAAGATCAGGAATTGAATCCTTTAATTTCTTTTTCATTTCTTTAAATGTGGAGGAAAGCTGTAAATCGTATCCCTCATCTTTCAATAAAAATTCGATAATGTAACCTATATCTTTATCGTCTTCTAAAATGTGTATCCGTTTCTTCATATCCTATATGAACAAAAAAATAGCAGGATTGTTTTAGAAATTATCTTGGAATTTCTTCTTTATAGTTTAGTGCGCTATAACCATAAGCACAAAGCATCAGCATAACCGTCATGCAAATAAAGAGCACGTTATAGCCAAATTTTTCTGCTAAATAAAATCCTGCAATTGGAGCAACAACCTGAGCAATAGACCAGCTAATCATGTAACCGGCAGCATACATTCCTCTATTAAATTCGTTGCTTCTTTTAATAACGAAAGTGTTAATAAAAGGCATAGAAAACATCTCACCAAATGTAAAGCAAACTATGCTTAACAGCGCTACAACAATTGGTAAAAATTTAGGTATCATTAATACTGCAAACGACAATCCGGTAATTAAAACCCCTGTTATGATGTAAAATTGAGGAGAACGTTTATTTTCTAGTTTGCTAATCATTACCATTTCTAGCAAAGCGATAATTGCTCCATTTACCCCTAGTATTAAACCTATAGTGGCTTCATTTATATGCCATTCTTGCTTAAAAAATACTGGTACAACCCTAAACATTAAGAAAAAACAAGTCGCAAAAATGGTGGTAAGTAAAATAAATTTCACAAACAGCGCATCTTCCCAAGGTTTCCTAACGGTGATGCCAATTAACTTTTCTTTTACTGCTTTTCTAAATCCTTTAACGGCGGGCAAGAGTAAAAATATGGCAATGCCAACAGCAATACTTACCACTCCATCTACAATAAATAATAACTTATAGTTAAAAGAAGCAATTATTCCGCCCATTGTTATACCAAAAGAGAAACCAATATTAGTTGCTAATCTATTTAAAGAATAAGAACGTGTTTCTTTTCCTGGCGCAGCATAGGCAGCAATTGCTGTAAAGTTCGCAGGGCGAAATGCATCATAAAAAAAACTTATTAATACAGCTAAAACACATAGTGTGCTGAAATGACTTACTTGCGAAAACACTAAAAAAAGTGCACCACCAATTAAGGATGAAAAAATTTGAACGGGTCTAAAACCAAACATATCAGTTAGCTTTCCTCCTGCAGTTGCACCAAGAATTGCTCCGACACCAAATAAAGAAATAATTATTCCAGCATCAGATTCTGGACGATGTAAAGATTGCGTAACATACAAACCCATAAATGGCACTGCCATATATCCGCAGCGATTCAGTAAAATAACCGAACTTAATAGCCAAGTTTCTCTACTTAATCCAGAAAAAGAGGTTTTATACGCGTTAATTATTTGTCGGAACATTTGGGTTTGGCTTGGCTATCAAAAATAGACATTCGGCTGTAAAATCCTATCCATAATTTCTGTATTTTTGAATTCATCCAACAATTCGGATCACCAAAACACAGCACATGTCTACAGAAATAAAATGCCCTAATTGCAACCATACTTTTCCTATTGAAGAAGTAATGGCAGAAGAATACAAACAGGATTTGAGAGAGAAGATGGTTTCTTTTACCAAACAAAAAGAGGAGGAGTTCCAAAAAAAAGCTGAAGCTTTTGAGCAACAAAAGAAGCAACAAGAAGTTGCTTTTGAGCAGAAACTGATTCAAGAAAAAGCTGCTTTGCAAACATCTATGGCCGAAAATTTACGTAAAACAATTAGCGCAGATTTCGAGAATAAACTGAAAATGTCTGAAGATGCGAACAAAGAGAATGAGGAAAAACTAAAGCTGGCTCGTACTAAAGAGATTGAATTTTTAAAGAAGGAACAAGAGATTAAAACTCGTGAAGCCGAATTGGAATTAAGTATATCACGTAAACTACAAGAACAACGCGAAGAATTAGTTGCTCAAGTGCGCAAGCAAGAGTTAGAGAAGAATAATTTAAAAGATACCGAGCATCAGCTTCGCGTAAAAGAATTAGAAAAACAACTAGACGATCAGAAGAAACTGGCGGAAGAAATGAAGCGTAAAGCCGAGCAAGGTTCTATGCAATTGCAAGGCGAAGTACAGGAATTAATTTTAGAAGAATTATTGCGAAATACGTTTCCATTCGATTTAATTGAGGAAGTTGGTAAAGGTGTTCGCGGGGCGGATTGTGTGCATAATGTGCGTAATCAGTTTGGACAAGAATGCGGCCGAATTATTTACGAGAGTAAACGCACTAAAGATTTTTCGATGGAATGGATAGAGAAATTGAAAAAAGATATGAGGAGTATGGGTGTAGATGTTGCCGTAATTGTAACACAAGCTTACCCAAAGGGGATGGATTGCTTTGGAGAACGAGATGGCGTTTGGATTTGTTCTTTTGATGAAGTTAAAGCGGTTTCTTACATCCTAAGAGATGGAATTGTAAAGCTATTTGGCGCTACTAAAACGCAAGAAAACAAAGGCGATAAAATGCACATGCTCTATGATTACCTAAACGGAAACGAGTTCTCTGAACAATGGAAAGCTATCCGCGAAGGTTTTATGAGCATGAAATTATCTATTCAGCGAGAACGCGATGCAATGGAGCGTTTATGGAAAAGCAGAGAAAAACAATTAGAAAAAGTGTTGCTAAATGCAGCTCATATTCGTGGCTCTATCGAAGGAATTTCTGGTAATGATAATATCCAATTGAGCTTGGGCGATGAGGATGATGATTTGTTATTGGAGTAAGGAGTTATTATAAAATGATTTGTCATTCCGAGGCACGAGGAATCTAATAGGCAGATTTAGATCCTTCGCTTCGCTCTGGATGACAAAATATAACTTGTTACAACTTCTTCACCATCCAAATATCACAACCGAAATGCCCTGAATTACCTAGCGCATTACATTGGCGTTCAAAACCCAGCTTTTCGTACATGCTTACTGCTTGGTTTAGTTCTGGCATAGATTCTAAATAGATGTTTTGATAACCTAAGTCTTTGGCAGATGTAAAACATTTATCCATAATCGCTTTACCCAACCCTCTTCCTCTAGCTTCTGGATATAAATAAAGTTTCACTAATTCACATGTTCCTTCTGGCAGGTTTGCCGTCGGAAAAATCCCACCACCACCAATTACCTCTCCATTTTCTTCTATCACCCAATAAGCCGATTTAGGATTTTCAAACACAATTGATAAGTGATTTGTACTTTCATCAAAGTAAGCGGTACCAGGCTTATTCGCTTTAAATTCTGTTAAAACACTTTTTATTAGAGTGCTTAACGCTGCATCATCGCTTGGCTTAATTTGTCGTATAGTAGGTTGCATAGAGCAAAATTAATAAACTATTTTAAATCGTCCTTTGTCATGTCGTCATTCCCGTGAAAACGGGAATCGTAAAGCGGTGAAAAAGGCTTGCTACTGCATTACGATTCCCAATCGAGTTGAGAATGACGGGACGATTATGAGTATGAAGGAGGTTGCCGCAGTCGGTGAAGAACCTCTTTCGCAAGGACGAGCGTGTTAATTCTTACAAAATCCCTCCCATAAAAGGATCAGTTATAGAATCTTCTCCTGTTTCTACATGCCCTGCATAATGTTTTAAAAACTCACTACTACCCTGTACTAAAACCACAAAATCATACCACCCTTTACTTTTTTGAAGATTTAAAGTGATTGTTTTTTTACTATTTGCAGCAATAGTTATTTTTTTACTATTCGATTGATAAACCTCATCTTTAATCTGAACTTCTAAAGGAGAATTTCCTTTGTTTTCGAGTACTAACTGTAAATTACCAGTAACTTTTTTTACTATTCCGCTTTGCTCATATAAGCATTCTACATTTAAAGCAGGATCATTTTTAGTTCCCTTAAACTGTCTGTAAAAACCATTAGGACCGTTAACCGCTAAATCATATACTTCATTTTTAAAGTTTGTAATTTCCCAGTTATCTTCAATTTTATCTCCAGCTTTAACAGCGTACGACCAAGTTTTACCCGGGTCGTTTTTGTAAATCCCTTTCGTGTACACATTAAATGCAGCGCCAACGGCAGCTAACTTTTGCCCGAAAGCGGTTTTACCAGAGGCGAAGTTTAAGTTTATTGCGGTTTTATCTTCGTTCAATGCTCCATCTACAAACAATTGATAGGGTAACGCACAAGCTAATCGAGTTCCTTTTTCTTGTACAGGTGCAAATTCAGATGCTTCTTTATGAAATGGCGGCAACGAATTTATCTTCTCAATTTCTGCTGTTGATAATGCTGTTGGCGTTACTTGAGCAGGTTTAGATTTTGCATTTTGTATATCGCCTATTACTTTATCTCTTTTCAGCCTTGCTGGAGTATTGATATTCTCGCCAGTATACGGTCTAAATATGGATGTTAAATCTCCGCAAATCGCCCTGCGCCAAGGACTAATGTTATCACTTTTAATTTTCTTCCCAGTTTTATGGCTCAAGAAATTTTCTAAAAACATTAATGAAGAAGTATGATCAAAAACTTGCGAATTTACATAGCCACCTTTGCTCCATGGCGAGGCAACCATCATGGGTACGCGGTAACCTAAACCTATCGGGCTACCTTTTTTAAACTCATAATCGGCCCAAGGTTCTAATCCTTCGCTCACTTTACCTGTCGATAGATCTTCTGGCTTTGGTGGCACAAAAGGTGCCAAATGATCAAAATAACCATCATTTTCATCATATGTTAAAATGAAAATAGTTTTCTTCCAGACCTCTGGATTTTTGGTTAAAATATCTATCGCTTCCGAAACATACCACGTACCATATAGCGGCGAACTGGTATGATCTGAAAAACGTTGAGGAGCAACTAACCATGAAACCGTTGGCAACTTTCCAGTATCTACGTCTTTTCTAAACTGTTCAAAAACATCTTCCTTCGGGATGTTTAGCGTTTCTGTTTTGCCTTCGTCGTTTGTGAATGTAAAAGGTGCTAATTTTAAATAATCAGGATTATCAATATTGGTGGTAAATGCTTTATTAATTAGATTTTTTTCGCGTTGCGAGAGCTGATTATATTTTGCTAAAACTTCATCAACTGTCAACACTGGGTGACTGGTTTTATCTCCATTTTTACGGAAATAAGCTGATAATTTAACGTTATGGCGACTAACATATTCCAAAGGATTATCGCCGTAGTTACCCAACCAATCGTCAATTTCTCCGTCTTTATCTAAGCTATTAAGTCCGGCAGTCCATAATTCATTTTGATAAACTTTCCAAGATACATCATTATCCTCCAACAATTCTGGAAAAGTTTGCCAGTCTACAAATACATTATCCTGCGATTCTGCTTGCGAATTATTAACCACCGCAACTGAATTTCCATTTTGTTCTGGTCTAATTGTGCCAGTCCAAAAGAATAGTCTATTTGGTGTTGTTCCTGTTAGCGACGAGCAAAAATGATGATCGCAAATTGTAAAAGCATCAGCCATTGCGTAATAAAAAGGAATATCTTCTCGCTTGTAATAAGCTAAAGTCATTAGCGATTTTACTGGCACCCATTTATCGTATTTCCCTTTATTTCTTGCCGCAACTTGATCTGACCATGAGTGTGCCAAACCACCTTGCCATGTAATTTTGGTTTTATTTATATCTACATGAAATGGTGCATAAGTTTTTCCCTTTTCATCGCTTTGCAACCATACTTTATTTTGATTGGGTAGTGTTTTAGCTCTCGGATCATTAAAGCCACGCACTCCTTTCATTTTACCAAACATATGATCGAACGAACGGTTTTCTTGCATCAAAAAAACGATATGTTCTGCATCATAAAACGTGCTGCCGGGTTCGGCATTTATGGCCATTGCCTTTTGTATAGACATTGGAATTACGTTTGCAGCGCCAAAAACACTTGATAATAATGCTGCTTTTTTTATAAAGTCTCTTCTCGAATCCATTGTTTATATTTTTTTACGGGGAATAGGAATTAGAAAATGGGAAATAGTTGTGATGTTTAGTTTCCAGTCTATTTCCTATTCTCTATTTCCCGCCATCTTTTTCTCTTTTTTAAAAACAGGTTACTTGCCAAGTTCTCTTCCATTCTTGTTTCGCGGCTAACGTAACTATACCTTCTTTATCTTTTAATTGTTGATTATGGTTTATGCCATCGGCGATGCCACACCAAGGTTCTAAACACACAAAATCTGCATCTTTTGCTGCCCAAATACCGAAGTAAGGAAAGTCTTTAAAATTGAATGCTAAACCGTTGTAATTTTTAGTGTTTAAAATGGAAATGCTATCACTCTTTAAGTTTTTAATGACTAGAGCATCATCGTAAAACAAGTTGTGTTGTAAGGTAAGTTTGCCTTCATCTAGTTTTAAAACAGATTTTTTATCTGAAATTAAATTATCCACAATGTGATAATATGTTAATTCAATGTCGTTATTAAAAGATAAAAAGTAGTCGGTATATGTGCCTTGTTTATTTAAAGGAACAGCAAACGCTGGATGACCACCGATAGAGAATAACAATTCTTTTTCTGCTGGATTAGTTACTTCATACGTACACGATAAACTTGCGCCTGAGAGCTTATAACGCAAACTTAATTTAAACTCGAAAGGATAAACTTTTAGAGTTTCATCACTATGTGTGAGTGTAAAAAGGATTTCTTGTTCGTTGATATGATGGTATTCAAATTCCATATCTCGGGCAAACCCATGTCGGGATAATTGATAGGATTTATCTTCGAATTGATAGGTATTGTCTTTTAATGCTCCAACTATTGGAAATAAAACAGGGCTAAACTTGCCCCAATAATTGGCATCGCCGCTCCACATGTATTCGGTTAAACTATTTGTACCTAAAATACTTTGTAACTCTGCGCCTTTTGCCGCAAAAGATACTTTTATATGTTCATTCTCTATAAAAATCATAATGGTTTAAAAATAGAAAATTGGGATTTGATGATTACGAAATTAACATTAAATAACATTTAATTGATAATCATCTTTCTAAAACCAGCGCTTAGCGTATCAGCTATTTTACCATCCGGTTTTTTATAAATAAGGTAGGCTTCTAAATTTTTATGTGCTTCTACAAAGGTTAGTGCCTCTTTTACAGTCATGCCCATCAGTACATTGTCGTAACCATCTGCAGTTATAGCATCGGGTGCAAAAACAGTTGCGCTTATCATTTCGTTATCTAATGGATAACCCGTTTTAGCATTAATTAAATGAGAGATTTTTTTTGATCCGTTAGTTAAATATTTACGGTAATTACCCGATGTGGTTACGGCGCCTTCTGTAAATGACATAATGTGTTTAATGCTTGGTTCTGCATTTGGGGTTTCACTTGGTCCTTCGATACCAATACGCATCGTTTTACCATCTGGTTTAGGTCCTTTCACACGTAATTCTCCACCAATTTCTACGACAAATATTTTAATGCCTTTGGTGAGCATAAAATCTGCCACTACATCTACCGAATAGCCTTGTGCAATTCCATTTAAATCTATGCTGATACAGGATTTCTTTTTGGTGAGGTAATCTTTTGTGAGCTCAAGTTTATCCATTCCAACGCATTGCATAATGTTTTCGATGGTTTGCGTATTTGGTTTTTCTGTTAATGATTTAGGTCCGAAACCCCAATATTGCACTAAAGGCGCCACAGTAATATCGAATATGCCTTTGCTATCTTTAAAAATCTCAAATGATTTCTGAACTACTTTTGCAAAATGAGAATCTAATTCTATTCCTGTTTCAGATTTATTAAATTTATTGATGGCTGAATTAGGTTTGTACAGCGACATGGATAAATCAATCACATTTAAAATACTATCTACTTGCGTTTGAGTAACTAGACTATCGATAGCAAAATAGCTGATCGAATAACTTGTTCCTTGTGCATAACCACTCATTTTAAACTCCCGCAAAGGCAAATGATTTGTCGCGGAAAGAAAAATAAAGGGTACTAATAAAAAGTATTTTAAACGTGATTGCATTTAAGGTTTTACGATTGACCTAACACTTTGGTTTTACCCGGCATAGCTATGGTGTAAAGTCCATTTGCGTCTGGCAATGATTTTGGTTTAGCATCCCAACTTAATTGTTCTGGGAAAAGGCTGTTTTCTGCTTTTAAGGCATCATCCCATTTAATAACTTCTCCAGAATAAGTTGCATAACGACCAACTATTGCGGTAAAGCAACTTTTAGCAGCTCGCTCTGCATCCCAAAATTTATATTCGTTATTTGTAATCGCTGCAAATAATTCGTCGTGCTCTGTTTGGTAGGGATTTGCATTTCCTTTTCTATCATGATTATAGATTTCCTTGCCTTTATGATCCCATAAAATTCCAGAATTATTGGCCGAAAGATAAACCTTGCCTTTTGTGCCTTGGAAACTTTCATCCACACGATTATTTGTGCCTTCAAAGTGTCGGCATTGACTATAAATTACAGATCCATCTGCGTAAGTAAGTTCTACTGCATGGTTATCGTAAATTTCTCCGTAATTTTTTCCAGTTCTCCAAGCTCTACTTCCAGTACCTTGAATAGAAACAGGATATGCATTTTTTACCCAATTGGCAATATCTATATTATGTACGTGTTGCTCTACAATGTGATCGCCACATAACCAATTAAAGTAATACCAATTGCGCATTTGATATTCCATTTCAGTTTGACTTGCAGTACGTGGTTTTACCCAAACGCCACCACTATTCCAATACACTTGGCCAGAAACAATATCCCCAATTTTACCATCTTCAATTCGCTTTAAAACCTCTCTATAATTGGTTTGATACCTGCGTTGTAAGCCAACCACTACATTTAGCTTTTTCTGTTTTGCTAATTCTGCAGCCGCTAAAACTTTTCTAATTCCTGGAGAATCTACCGCCACAGGTTTTTCCATGAAAACATGTTTCCCTTGTTTTATTGCTTCTTCAAAATGAATTGGTCTGAAACCTGGAGGAGTTACCAACAAAACAACATCTGCCAATGCAATAGCTTGTTTATAGCCATCTAAACCAACAAATTGACGTTCTTTTGGCACATCAACTTTTGCTCCGAATTTAGTGGAAATTGCTTTATAACTATTATCTAAGCGATCTTGAAAAGCATCAGCCATTGCTACCAATTTTAAATTAAACTTGGTGCTTAAAGCTTGAAAAGCAGCGCCAGTTCCTCTATCTCCACAACCTATTAAAGCAATTTTAATGGTATCATCGTTAGAAGAAGAAGGCATGCCAGCCCAAGAATAGCCGCTCATCATTACACCGCCTGCTACAAGAGCAGAGGTTTTTAAAAACTCTCTACGTTCATTACGTATTTTGTCGTTATCAGTCATTAGTTTAGGTTTTATTTGTGTGTTTTGGTTAATAATCTGCTATAGGAGGGCGGTTATAGTAGGCGTCAATTTCTTCTTTTGTTGGTGTATTAACTGGTCGTACTAAGCGTATACCAATAAAAGGCGCCTCTGGAAACCACCAATTGCTTTTAGGAATTTGTGGGTCAATTTGTTTCCAAACCGGATCAGATGCTCTTCTTGCCGCAGAGCGAAGTGCTTTTGCATCGTCTTCATAAGAACCCCCACGAATAACTAACGGATACAATTTATCGGCAAGTGCTACTGGGTTTTTAACTTCTGTTTGACCAGAACTTGCATAAAAATCGGATTTGTATTCATCGTATGTCCATTCGGCAACATTACCAAGCATATCATACAAACCCCAAGCATTTGGTTTTTTTAAGCCGACTTCATGCGTTTTCTTTTCGCTGTTTGCACTAAACCAAGCATACTCGTTTAGTTTTTTACTGTCATTACCGAAGTAATAATCTTCATTGTTTCCTGCTTTGCAGGCATATTCCCACTCTGCTTCGGTTGGCAGACGATAAAAAACTCCTGTTCTGGCATATAACCATTTACAAAACTGGATCGCGTTATATTGAGTCATTGCCAATGCTGGATGATTTTGTTTACCCATACCAAAAGTCATATCTAAGTATGGTTTTGTTGGTCGCGTAACGGCATCAACTTGCGCAGAAACTGAAGCGGTATTATTTACTTCGTAATCTTTGTAGAGAAAAGGTTCAAAAATATCCCAAGTTATTTCCACTTTACTCATCCAAAAGGGATCGAGTTTTACTTTATGGATTGGTTTTTCATCGGCATTGCCATTTTTACTGCCCATTAAAAAATCACCATCAGGTATGGCTTGCATCTCAAATGAAAGTTTTGTGCCTTCTAATTTTTGTGTATAGGTTTCGTGCTTTTGTTGTGCTTGTAATTGAAGGCAGATTAACGTCAAAAAAAGTAGTATTCCAAACTTAATATTCATGACTTTAAAAATAGAAAAACAAAGTCAGAATTAAAACGCAGATATTAACTAAGGATGGACATTTTTTAGCTAATAATGTGTTTAAATACGCTTTTTCGTACCCAAAGATGGTTTAATGCATCAAAAAAAGTATTGTAAAAAAAGAGATATAATATAACAGCTGAATTAACAGTTCAAAGGCAAATTAATTATCGAGAACTTCTCAGGTTACAAGTTAAACAAAAAGAGAACAAGTTTTTACCTTAAGGTTCGCTTCGAGTTAAGGTGATAGTAAGACCATATTAAATCCGCGTATAGTCCGCATTTTTACGCAATAATGCGGACTATACGCGGACTATATGCGGACTTACTCCCTAGTTGATATAACTGAATCTCCTAAAGGCATGCTTGATTTACATAGCAGAATTAAAGGTGAACTAGGCAGAAAGCAAAGATTAAATGGTAAATCTTAATGTGTTTTCTCGGTAATTTGTAAAAACTGTATGAGGGCTTTAGGCATAAAAAAAGCCTCTCATTTTGCAATGAAAGGCTTTTGGTGGGAAATGAGGGGTTCGAACCCCCGACCCTCCCGACTGAAATGTCGGGATGCTATGAACAAGCTGAGCTAATTAATTTTTCAATCATCTTCCTGCTTTTCCACTTTTTTATTGCCCGTTCTTTTGCATAAGCTTTTTCTTTTGCATCGAAAACTTCTTTGTAAACAACAACCCAATCGCCTGTATGGCCCGTAAAACCTGAGTGGTTTGAGTTATGAGTTTTTAACCTATCTACTAAATCTCCAGTTGAACCAACATAATATCGATCTCGAGCTTTAGAATATAAAATATAAAGGTAGAACATGCTTAAGGATAGAATTTTAAACATAAAAAAAGCCCTAGATTTCTCTAAGGCTTTTAGTGGGAAATGAGGGGTTCGAACCCCCGACCCCCTCGGTGTAAACGAGGTGCTCTGAACCAGCTGAGCTAATTTCCCGGTCTTTTAAAAGTTAATTAGTTTAGTTATCCAACATCTAATTTCCCTTTTGGCTTCCCTAACGTTAAAAACTAAATAAATGTTCCTTCGTTTTGGGAATGCAAATATAGTGTCTTCTATCTGTTTTGCAAAAATAATTTTACTTTTTTTAAGAAAGTACATCTTCCAGTATTTGATGAGATTTAATTTGGCCAAAAGAAGCTGTATGTAACATATAGTAAACCAATATTTTATCTAAAATTAGCCGCCTAATTTTGTTATCAATTTTTATTTCATTTAATTTTTCAAATGGTGTAGTAAACAATAATAAAAAGCAATCAGCCTCAGTTTTATTAATAAAGTAAGGATGAATTGGAGGTATAGAAGTAAAATCTCCTTCCTGTAAATCGAAATATTTTTGATCGTTACGAGTTTGAGCTTGTGGCGCAAAACCTAAAAATCGCGATAGCTTTAGCAAAAAAGCTAAATGAAAATTTATGTTCGGTTCATCAGTTTCATCAAACCAGCTAATTGCATTGTAAATAAAATCAAAAAGGTTTTCATCGGTATTTTGCTGGCGGATACTTTTATATAATACCTCATTTAAAAATTGAACAATTGTATTTTTAATTACATGATAAGGAATGGAACGAAAAACAGGTGATGGTCGGGCTTCCGCTACGCGTTGAATTTGTGTATTTGTTTTATGATAAACTACCATATCCAATAAATGCAGAGGTTGCAAAACATTCATTGGTATTTTCGCCTTTGCTTTTTTTACCCCGTTAATCAAGTACGATTGTATGCCAAATTTGTCCGTAAAAACTTGAGCAATTACACTGCTCTCGCTATACAAAGTAGTTTTTAAAACAATTCCACGGGTTTTGTGTAGCATCTATTAAATCAGCTTTGGAACAAAAATAAGTAATCCTATACTTAACGCAAGCAAAGCTGATATTAAAACCGCAGCCGCCGAAATATCTTTAATTGCTCCAGCTTTTGTATGTTGTTGTGGTGAGACTAAATCTACCAAAACCTCAATCGCTGTATTAATTAATTCCATAATAAGGACAAATGCGATTGCTAGGATAATCCACAACCATTCTGTAATCGATAGATTGAGGTATAGTCCTAATGCTATTGCCAAAACTCCAGAAAAACAATGAATTTTAAAGTTTAGTTGTGTTTTAAAAGCATACGCTAAACCTTTGAACGCATAAAAAAAACTCTTTAAAAACCTTTTCATGATGATGCTAAAATACACCAAAATTGTGGGAAGATGTATTTCTATACAAAACAATACCGCTTTTTTTATGTTAAACTAGAGTGAAATATCGGTGTAGATTTTGCAATTGAGCCATTTTTATACTTTCTTTACCTTTTTAAAACGCAGTTGATTATGTGGGCTAAACTCTCTAGAGCTATACTTCAAAACCGAATTCTTATTATCCTCTTTTTTCTTGTCGCTACCCTATTTATGGCGTGGCATGCCCGAAATTTAAAACTTTCTTATGCTGGCAGTAAAATTTTACCGCTAACCGACTCGGTTTTTATTAAGTACAACACTTTTAAAAAGACGTTTGGCGAAGATGGGAGTGTGATGGTTTTAGGTGTTCAAAGCCCAGACATTTACAAAAAAGAAAACTACAATAAGTGGATACAATTATCAGATGAAATCCAAAAATTAAAAGGAATAAAAGGAGTTTTATCTATAGGAAAGCTGTTCGAATTACAAAAAGACACGGTTAATCAAAAGTTTGTGGTTAGTCCAATTCCAAGTGGTTTGGTAAAAACTGATGGAGAAATGGATTCGCTTAAAAGCAAAATACAGGGAATGCCTTTTTACAGCGGACTATTATTCAACAAAGAAAGTAATGCTACGTTAATGGCCATTACCTTCGATATTAAAATATTAAATTCCGTTAATAGAAATCCGATATTAAAAGAGATTGAAGCAAAAGCTCAGGCATTTGAAAAAAGCACCAATATACAAGTTCATAAATCTGGTTTGCCATTTATTAGAACCGCAACGAGCAAGCTAGTTTCTAATGAGTTCGTGTTGTTTTTAGGCTTATCAATATTAGTTTCTGCATTGATATTATTAATCTTTTTTAGAAGTTTTTACGCCGTATTCTTCCCTATTCTAGTCGTAATTATGGGTGTAATATGGAGTATTGGCACCTTAGTTTTATTTGGTTATGAGATTACCATTTTAACTGGGTTAATTCCCCCACTGATTGTAATTATTGGCATTCCAAATAGTATTTTACTGTTAAATAAGTACCATAACGAACTTAAAAAACATGGCGATAAACAAAAAGCTTTAGCCATTACGATTGAAAGGATTGCTGTTACCACATTAATTGCGAATGTAACCGCAGCCATTGGTTTTGGTGTATTGTATTTTACAGGCAGCGAATTATTAATGCAATTTGGTAGTGTAGCTGCTTTAAATGTAATGTTTACGTGGTTAATGTGTTTATGTTTAATTCCAATTATTTTCAGCTATTTACCAATACCAAAAGGTAAAGCAAATACGCCGCACATACCTAATTTTTTAGATCATTTATTGGCAAAAACCGATGTATTGGTTCAACAAAAAAGTGTGTTAATTTATGTTGCAACATTCATTTTAACTGCCATTTCATTTATCGGGATTTACAAAATAAATATAAATGGGTATGTAGTAGATGACTTACCCAAAAGCTCACAAATTTTAACAGATTTAAAGTTTTTTGAAAAGAATTTTGAAGGAATTTTACCGCTAGAAATTAGTGTCGATACTAAGAAAAAGAACGGAATTTTAAGTATTTCAACACTAAATAAAATTGATAAAATGGAAAGGATGATTGCTTCCTATCCAGAATTTTCACGTTCTATTTCTTTAAATACTGGGCTTAAATATGCATCTCAAGCATTTTATAATGGCGATTCTGCATTTTATCGTTTACCAACTGATATTGAAAAGAATTTCATTTTAGCTTATGCCGCCAACTCTGGTAAAGGTAACGGAAACATGCTAACTAATTTTGTAGATAAGGATAAACAAACTGCTCGTGTTAGTTTTCAAATGGCTGATATTGGCTCCAAACGTTTAGATGCAGTTTTAGTAGAACTTAAACCTCGCATCGATTCTATTTTATCGCCCAAACGCTACAATGTAACCTTAACAGGATCAAGTATTATTTTCTCAAAAGGAACAGATTATTTGTTAAAACATTTATTCGAGAGCATCGGATTAGCAATTGTTTTAATTTCTCTTTTACGTTTAGCACAATTTAAAAGTTTGGGTATTATGTTCATCTCTTTATTACCAAATATTGTCCCTTTGGTAATTACAGCAGGGCTGATGGGCTTTTTCCATATCCCCCTTAAACCATCAACAATTTTAATTTTTACCATCGCTTTTGGCTTAGCTTCCGATCAAACTATTTACTTTTTAACACGCTATCAGCAAGAATTAACACTAACAAATTACAGTGTTGCAAAGGTGGTTTCAGATACCATTCGTGAAACTGGAGTAAGCATGACACACATCGCATTAATTTTATTCTTTGGATTTGGAATTTTTACAGCGTCTACTTTTGGTGGCACTGTAGTTTTAGGATTACTACTTTCCATCACCTTAATTGTGGCTTTAGTGTTCAATTTAACCTTATTGCCAGCACTAATGCTGTGGTTAGATGCTAAGAAAACACGTAAATTAATTCCTGCAGAAGAAGTTGCTAGAAATGAAGAAAAGATAGATCATTAAATTTTAAAGTAGATTTTCGTCCTTTTCAACAGGTTTCAGTTCAACTTCTTCACCCTCATTATCCACTTTTTTTGCAAATAAAATTGGATAAAGAAATAACAATGAACCGATAATTAAAAGTGCTCCAGAAACACCAAGCACAAAATTACTCCCTGCTATTTTATTACTACTCATAATTTGAGCAGCAATAAGAGCCAAAATCCCCAAAATAATGGCGAGTACGGCTTTCTGCAATTTCAAAACTTTTAGCATATCTCTGAGCTTTAGATTTTCTTTCGCTTTAACATGCTCATAATAACAAAGATTAAACCAATAAGTTCTAATAACATGGTAAAAATAAGCAGTGCAATAGTCAATGTTTCATTGCTGTTTTTAAGCAAAATTGCAGCAGGCATTAATACCACTGCAGCAACCATAAATATAAGTCCGGTTTTTAGTCGTTTTTCCATAAAACAAATTGACTTCAAAACTACCAAAATTCATTCTAAAACCTTAGCTTTGCATCCTTAATTTTTGAAGATACTTGATTGATGTATAGGGAATTTAAAACTTTAGAACTAGCTAAAATAGGAGAAGAAATACTTAAATTTTGGAAGGAGAAAATGATATTTGAAAAAAGTATCAGCACTCGCTCAAAAGCTAAGCCTTTTACTTTTTATGAAGGTCCGCCTTCTGCAAACGGAATGCCTGGCATTCACCACGTTATGGCTCGTGCTATTAAAGATATTTTTTGTCGTTACAAAACCCTAAAAGGTTACCAAGTTAAACGCAAAGGCGGATGGGATACTCACGGTTTACCAATTGAGCTTGCTGTTGAGAAAAAATTAGGTATTACTAAAGACGATATCGGCAAGAAAATTTCTGTAGAAGAATACAACTCTGCTTGTAAAGAAGAGGTAATGCGTTACACTGATGTTTGGAACGACCTTACCGAAAAAATGGGATATTGGGTTGATTTACAAAACCCTTACGTTACATATCACAATGAATATATCGAAACCCTTTGGTGGATTTTAAAATCATTCTACGAAAAAGGATTATTATACAAAGGATATACCGTACAACCTTACTCGCCTGCTGCAGGAACCGGATTAAGTTCTCACGAATTAAATCAACCTGGAACTTACCGTGATGTAAGTGACACAACTGTTGTTGCTCAGTTTAAAGCAATTAATGAAACTTTACCTGCTGCTTTAAAAGCTTTCGGAACAGTTCACTTCTTAGCTTGGACAACCACTCCTTGGACTTTACCAAGTAATACTGCATTAACCGTTGGCCCAAAAATCGATTATGTTTTAGTTAAAACTTTCAATCAATATACGTTTGAGCCAATACAAGTTATCTTGGCAAAAGCTTTAGTAGGCAAACAGTTTGCAGGTAAATACTTTTTAGCAGCCGCTGATGAAGATTTTACCAACTACAAAGCAGAAGACAAAAAAATCCCTTATTCAATATTAGGCGAATTTGTAGGTGCTAATTTAGTTGGCATTAAATACGAACAATTATTACCTTATGCATTACCGTACCAAAACCCAGAAAATGCGTTTAGAGTAATTTCTGGAGATTTCGTAACTACGGAAGATGGAACTGGTATTGTTCACACTGCTCCTACTTTTGGTGCAGATGATGCTCGAGTTGCTAAAATGGCAACTCCAGAAGTACCACCAATGTTGGTGTTAGATGATAAAGGTAATGCTGTTCCTTTGGTAGATTTACAAGGAAAATTCATTGCAGCCTTAGGTGGGAATTATGGCGGAAAATACGTTAAAAACGAATATTATGCAGATGGCGAAGCTCCAGAGAAATCTGTTGATGTAGAATTAGCCATCCAATTAAAAGAAGAAAACAAAGCTTTCAAAGTAGAAAAATACGTTCACACTTATCCGCATTGCTGGCGTACAGATAAACCAGTTTTATATTATCCGTTGGATAGTTGGTTTATTAAAACTACAGCCGTTAAGGAGAAAATGGTAGAACTGAATAAAACCATTAACTGGAAACCTGAAGCTACTGGAACTGGTCGTTTTGGAAACTGGTTAGAGAATTTGGTAGATTGGAATTTATCTCGTTCCCGTTACTGGGGTACACCTTTGCCAATTTGGCGCACAGCGGATGGTTTGGAAGAAAAATGTATTGGTTCTATAGCAGAGCTGAATGCAGAAATCCAAAAATCTATTGATGCTGGTTTTATGCCTGCAGGTTTTGAATTAAAAGATATGCATCGTCCTTATGTTGATGATGTAATTTTAACATCAGCCAAAGGCGAAAAAATGACTCGCGAATTAGACCTTATTGATGTTTGGTTTGATAGTGGAGCAATGCCTTACGCACAATGGCACTTCCCTTTTGAAAACAAAGAAGAATTTGAAAACGCTTATCCAGCAGATTTTATAGCCGAAGGCGTTGATCAAACTCGTGGTTGGTTCTTTACTTTACATGCAATCGCTGTAATGTTAAGCGAAAGTAGCGATGAAATTAAAGCCATCAACAAACATGTAAATAATTTAGGTGTTGCGTATAAAAATGTAGTTTCTAACGGATTAGTATTGGATAAAAACGGCAATAAAATGTCTAAACGTTTAGGCAATGCTGTTGATCCATTTAGCACGATAGCTACTTATAGCGCAGATGCTACGCGTTGGTACATGATTTCAAACGCTTCCCCATGGGATAATTTGAAATTTAGTTTAGAAGGATTGGACGAAGTTCGTCGTAAATTCTTCGGAACACTTTACAATACCTATTCTTTCTTTGCGCTTTATGCAAATATCGACAAGTTTGAAATTGATTTAGAAAACCAAACTCCTATAGCTCAAAGAAGTGAATTAGACCGTTGGATTTTATCATTACTGCAAACATTAATTAAAGAAGTTGATGAAAGTTACGAAGCTTATGAGCCGACTAAAGCTGCTAGAGCTATTCAAACTTTTGTTGATGAACATTTAAGTAATTGGTATATCCGTTTATCTCGTCGTCGTTTTTGGAAGGGCGAAATGACGGAAGATAAAAAAGCTGCTTACGAAACGTTGTTTACGTGTTTAATGACCATTTCTCAAATCATGAGCCCAGTTGCTCCATTTTTTGCAGATTGGTTGTACATTAGATTAACAGAGGCAAATCCTGAAATTCATACAGCAAAATCTGTACACTTAACCATTTGGAACGAAGTTGATGAAACATTAATCGACTTTGATTTAAATGAACGCATGGAATTGGCACAAAACATTTCTTCGATGGTTTTATCACTACGCAAGAAAATGGGCATTAATGTTCGTCAGCCTTTGGCAAAAGTGCTTATTCCAGTTTTGGATGATAGTTTTCAAACCAAAGTTGAGTTGGTTAAAGATTTAATTTTATCGGAAACCAACATTAAAGAAATCGATTTTATTAAAGATACCGCTGGTTTTATTAAGAAAAAAGTAAAACCAAACTTTAAAGCATTAGGCGCAAAAGTTGGTAAGGATATGAAATTGGTAACGGAAGCAATTAATACCATGTCGCAAGAAGATTTAGCGAAATTTGAGCGAGATGGCTCGATTTCTGTACTAGATACTAAATACTCAATACTTCTTTCGGATGTAGAAATTATTGCTGAGGACATACCGGGTTGGCAAGTAACCAACTTAGGGAATTTAACTGTTGCTTTAGACGTAAATATTACAACAGAGTTGAAACAAGAAGGATTATCGCGTGAGCTAATTAATCGTATTCAAAACTTAAGAAAAGAGTTGAATTTTGAGGTAACGGATCGCATAACTGTAAATTTACAACACGATAATATACTAACAGACGCAGTAATGCAAAACAAAGCATACATTTGCGCAGAAATTTTAGCTGACGATTTAATTTTATCGGAAAGCATAGATAATGGAAACAAAATAGTAATTGAAGATGTTGAACTACAAATTTCGATTGCAAAACAATAAATAATATGGAAAAAACTGAGAAAACCCGCTATTCTGATAGCGAATTACAAGAGTTTAAAGAGCTGATCCAAGGAAAACTAAAAAGTTCAAGGGAAGAGTTCCTTTCACTAACCTCATCGTTAAGTAGCCCAAATTCGCACGGAACAGAAGATACTTCTGGTGCTTACAAAACGTTAGAAGATGGTTCTGCTACTTTAGAAAAAGAACAAATTAACCAATTAGCTGCTCGTCAGAAGAAATTTATTGACAACTTAGAGGCTGCTTTGGTTCGTATTGAAAATAAAACTTACGGTATTTGCAGAGAAACTGGAAAATTAATCCAAAAAGAACGCTTACGTGCTGTGCCTCACGCTACGTTAAGTATGGAAGCTAAATTGAAACAAGGTTAATGAAAGGATATACAAAACCCTTACTACTTATTTTTCTGGTATTAATCGCTGATCAGGTTTTAAAAACTTGGATTAAAACACATATGTTTTTAGGTCAGGAATTTAAAATTATTGGCGATTGGTTTATTATCCATTTTACCGAAAATAACGGTATGGCATTTGGATTAGAGTTTGGCGGCGAATTTGGCAAGCTGGCTTTATCTTTATTTAGAGTACTTGCTGTGGCTGGAATTGGATATGGCTTGCATTATTTAATTAAACGCAAATATCACCGTGGATTAATATTAAACGTTGCTTTGATTTTTGCCGGAGCTTTGGGTAATATTATCGATTCGGTATTTTATGGTGTGATTTATAAATATGAAACCCTTTTCCACGGAAGAGTAGTTGATATGCTTTATTTTCCAATTGTTAAAGGAACATTTCCATCTTGGTTTCCAATATGGGGCAACGAATCGTTTGAATTCTTCCGCCCGGTATTTAATTTAGCAGATGCAGCGATTTCTGTTGGTGTAATTGCTATTTTAATATTCCAAAAAAGTTATTTCAAAGAAGAAGTGAAAGACGAAATCGGAATAAATAATGAAACAGTAGAAGATTAATTAGATTTACGAATTACGATTTTATAAAGCCACACAGCAAATTGTTGTGTGGCTTTTTTAATTTAGATGATTATATTTGGGGAAGACCAAATCTTATAAATCATGCAAAAATTCAAGCTCATCCTAATTTTTTATGTAACTGGATTATCTATATCTCCAGCTATCGCTCAACAAAAAAGTCTTTTTGACGGAAAAACTTTAAACGGCTGGCATGCCGATGTACCTGCAAAAGATAAAGATCCAAAAACTCCAGATGCTTTTATTGTGAGAAATGGAATGTTGGTTAGTCTTGGCGATCCGAGAGGTCATTTAATTACGGATGCTATTTATCAGAATTACCGTTTGGAAGTAGAATATCGCTTTGCTGGAAAACCAGGAAATTGTGGTGTTTTAATTCATGCTTCAACACCAAGAGCTTTGTATGGTATGTTTCCAAAATCTTTAGAAGTGCAAATGCAACATCAAGATGCTGGCGATTTTTGGTGCATTGAAGAAGATATTACTGTTCCTGATATGGAGGCTCGTCGTGGACCGAAGGAAAATTGGGGAGTTAATGGCAATAAATTACGCAGAATTAAAAACCTAACTGATGGTAGTGAAAAACCTTTAGGTGAATGGAATACGATGGTAATTGAATGCTTTAAAAATTCAGTGAAGGTTTGGGTTAATGGAGTTTTAGTTAACGAAGGAACAAATTGCACAGTAGATAAAGGTCAGATTGCATTACAAGCAGAAGGCTCAGAAGTTGAGTTTAAAAAGTTGCTATTAAAGCCGATTAAAAAGTTGAGCAAATAAATCGGTCGTCACCCTGAATTTATTTCAGGGTCTTTCCTGCAAGCCAGATGCTGAAATAAATTCAGCATGACGTTATGCCTAGACAAATTTCCAAAAAAATAATAATACATTCTGATGAATTTCGATTTACAACCTACGCTTGAAAATGAGCTGATTAAAATTGTTCCATTACAAGCGGATGATTTTGAAAAGTTATATGCAGTAGCTTCAGACCCATTGATTTGGGAACAACATCCTAATAAAAATCGTTACCAAAGAGAAGTATTTCAGAATTTCTTTAAGGGTGCGATGGAATCCAAAGGAGCTTTTTTAGTGTATGAAAAAGAAACTGGAAAAATTGTTGGAAGTTCTAGGTATTACGAATTAGATGAAGAAAACAGTTCTGTAGCTGTTGGTTATACTTTTATTGGAAGAGAGTATTGGGGCAAAGGTCATAACAAAGCGTTAAAAAACTTAATGTTTGACTATGCTTTTCAATTTGTAGATAAAATAATCTTGCACATTGACGAAACTAATTTCAGATCGCAAAAAGCAACAGAAAAATTAGGTGCTAAAAAAATTGGAGAGTTGGAAGTGGCTTATTACGGGGAGCCTATTAAGTTAAATTTTGTTTATCAAGTAGATAAACCGGTTTAATTCCTTTACACTCGTCATACCCAACTCGATTGGGTATCGTAATGCGATAAAAATTCTTACTTAATCCTTTTCTTATTATCCTTCGCAAAAGCATCCCAACCTGAATAAGATTTACCAGTAGTGCTAGTATTTATTCGTTGAAACGAATGACAAACTGCAACAGCCAAACCATCGGTAGCATCTAAAAACTCTGGAGTTTCTTTAAAACCTAACAACGTTTGCAACATGGCAGCAACTTGCTCTTTACTTGCAGTTCCTTTACCAGTTATGGATTGTTTAATTTTTCGAGGGGCATATTCAGTAACCATAATATTTCTCGATAAAGCAGCAGCCATCGCAATTCCCTGAGCCCTACCTAGTTTTAACATAACCTGAATGTTTTTACCATAAAATGGAGCCTCAATAGCCAAAACATCAGGTTTATATTCGTCAATTAAAGCAATTGTTTTCTCAAAAATGCGTTGAAGTTTTAAGAAGTGATCATCTAAATGATTCATTTTTACAATGCCCATGTCAACCAACTCTATTTTATTTCCTTTTTCTAAAACAATACCGTAACCCATAATGGCTGTACCTGGATCGATACCCATAATTACGCGTTCCTTTTTTTCAACCAACATAAAACAATATTAAGCATATTTGCACAATCAAAAAGCAAAAATTTGACACCTCAATACAAAAAAATATTTTCCATCAGTATTAAAATCGCGATTGTAGTTTTTGCATTTTGGTTTATTTATGTAAAACTGATCGCTAATAACGATTTAAAGAAATTTATCTCGTTATTAAATGCAATGCCCAAAGCTCAAGTCTGGACAATACTTTCTATTGTTACTGCTTTAATGTTAGTAAATTGGGGTTTAGAAGCCATAAAATGGAAACGATTAATTAAACAAGTCGAGCCGATAAGTTTATGGTTAGCTATCGAATCTGTTTTTTGCGGATTAACGTGGGCCGTTTTCACTCCAAATAGATTAGGGGAATATGGCGGTAGAGTATTTTTTCTTTCACCCAAAAGGCGAATAGTTGGTGTAGTAGCTATGGCTGTAGGTAACATTGGTCAGTTAGTATTAACCAACGTTTTTGGTGCAATTGCAGTTTGTATTTTCATTTACAGATTTACACCGTTAGACCATCGTTTATTTTTAGCAGTTTGTGCCATAGCCATTGGATTTTGCTTGTTCTTTATCGTATTCTTCTTCAACATTAAATGGTTAAATGGCATTTTATTATCCATGCGTTTTACCAGAAAGTATAAAAAGTTCTATTCTATTTTAGCTCGATACAAAAAAGCCGAATTACTTAAAATTTTACTTTTTTGCCTAGCTCGATATTTAGTTTTTAGCACACAATATTTCATCATGTTTATGTGGCTAATTCCTGAACTTCATTTTTTAGATATCATGATGCTAGTTAGTATTTTATTCTTTGTTCAATCGTCATTACCATCGTTAGATTTGCTAGATATTGGCATTAGAAGCATCACAGCCTTGTTTTTCTTTAAATATATAACGCAACAAAATACCGCTGTTGTGGCATGTATTGCAAGTATTTGGCTCATCAATATCATAATTCCTGCTATATTAGGGTCGTATTTCGTTTTTAAACTCAATTTCTTTGGAAGTAATCAGCGTACTTAGTTATTTTACCGTCTTTTTAACCTTAATTTATATGTTTGTCGTAGGCACATTTATAAGAGGTTGGACAAAAATTATCCCGTATAAACGAAATGATAACGTTGCAAAAACGAAAGTATCAATACTAATTGCTGCCCGTAATGAAGAAGATAAAATAGGTAAAACCCTTGATGATCTTTTAGCGCAAGATTACGATAAAAACCTTGTAGAAATTATTGTAATTGATGATCATTCTACCGATAAAACCTCACAAATTATAGCTTCTTATGCAAATGCAGGAGTAAAACTAATTCAACTTAATGAAGCTAACGCTTTAAACTCTTACAAGAAAAAAGCAATACAAACTGCGATAGGTGAAGCAACCGGCACACTCATTATTACAACCGATGCAGATTGTAGAATGGGGCCTAATTGGTTAAAAACCATTGTCAATTATTACGAAACCAATCATTTTAAAATGATTTCATCGCCTGTGGCGTATTTTGAGGAGAAAAGTTTCTTCGAAAGAATACAAACCTTGGAGTTTTCTTATTTAATTGGTTTAGGCGCATCAACCATTGGCAACAACAATCCCAGTACCTGCAACGGAGCAAATTTAGCTTACGAAAGAGAAGCATTTTTTGAAGTTGGGGGTTTTAAGGGAATTGATGATTTAGCCTCTGGCGATGATGAATTACTTTTACATAAAATGGCTGCTATTTACGAAGGGAAAATAGGTTTCTTAAAAAACATAGACGCAGTAGTTTATACACATGCAAAACCAACAGTAAGCGAATTTATACAACAACGTAAACGTTGGGCATCTAAAAGCACACGCTATAAAGACAAACTAGTTATTGTATTAGGCATAAGTATTTGGTTATTTAACCTCAGCATTATTATAAATGCGCTTTTGGCAATTATTTTCCCTCATGGAGAAAGTGGATGGTTTTTACTTTTTCAGTTGATTTGCAAAATTGGTATCGAATTAATCTTTTTAACTAGTGTAACCAATTTCTTTAAACGGAAACAATTGTTAGTTTTACTTCCAATAATGAATCTTTTACATGTTTTATATTTCGTTTATATTGGTATTGCTGGAAACTCAGGGAAATACCACTGGAAAGGTAGAATGGTTAAATAAGTATGAATAATAACAGTCCTTCAAAAAAAATATGGAATAGATTTAAACGCAATAAACTAGCGTTTGGAGGATTGATATTTATTCTTTTATTAATGGTAATGGGTATTTTAGGCTATTTAATTACGCCAGATCAAACGCCTTATGCAAATACAATGCATCTGCAAATCACTAATAAAAAACCTGGCAGATCTTTCAATTTTCTAATCATTAGCAGAAATAACAGCATAAAAAAGGTAAACGTATTTGAGAAAATGCTGTATGGGCAAGAAGCCAACTTTAAAAGCATTCCAATTACATCTTATCGCCCAGTGGGAAATAAAGTATATGCCAGAGAGTACATTGGCGATGATGAACAAGCCGAAGAAATTGCTTATCCTTTAGTTTCTGGTGCAAATCGTTATACACAGGCTTTTTATTTAGGCACAGATATTTACGGACGAGATTTGTTAAGTAGATTAATTTTAGGCATCCGCGTTTCGCTTTCTGTAGGGTTAATGGCAGTATTAATTTCACTATGTATTGGCGTAAGTTTAGGCGCAATTGCAGGTTATTTTGGCGGCAAAACCGATGCAAGTATTAGTTGGTTTATGAATGTAATTTGGGCATTGCCCTCTTTATTGCTAGTTATCGCCATATCTTTTGCATTAGGCAAAGGCTTTTGGCAAATCTTCATCGCCGTTGGCTTATCAACATGGGTAGATGTTGCACGCTTAGTTCGCGGACAAGTGATGGCGCTAAAAGAAGTAGAATTTGTAGAAGCAGCCAAGGCATTGGGCTTTTCTACAAGTCGCACTATTGCAAAACATATTTTACCCAACATCGCCGGACCAATATTAGTTGTCGCATCAGCAAACTTTGCATCAGCTATTTTATTAGAAACCGGCTTAAGCTTTTTAGGTTTTGGTGCACAACCACCCATGCCAAGCTGGGGAACCATGATAAAAGAACATTACGGCTACATTATTATGGATGCTGCTTATTTAGCCATTTTACCAGGTTTGGCAATTATGCTTACCGTTTATGCTTTCAATTTATTGGCCATTGGCTTACGCGATGCATTTGATGTAAAAGGACAAAACGTTAGTGTTTAATTATGTTATTAAACAGTTATCAGCAAGAATTTATAGAAGCAGGTTGCGATGAAGCAGGTAGAGGTTGCCTTGCCGGACCAGTATTTGCCGCTGCCGTAATCTTGCCAAAAGATTTTTACCTAGAAGGATTAAATGATTCGAAGAAACTCACACATCGCCAACGCGAAAACTTACGACCACTTATAGAAAAACAGGCAATAGCTTGGGCAGTAGCTACAGTAGATCATGAAGAAATAGATCAAATTAACATATTAAATGCTTCCTTTTTAGCTATGCACAGGGCGATAGAAAAACTAAGCATCCAGCCGCAATATTTAAGTATAGATGGAAATCGTTTCAAAACCTATCCTCAAATACCACATAGTTGCATTGTAAAAGGCGATGGAAAATATCTAAACATCGCGGCAGCATCCATTTTAGCAAAAACGCATCGTGATGAATTTATGACTAAGCTCGGCATAGATTATCCTCAATACAATTGGCAACAAAACAAAGGTTACCCAACAATAGCTCACCGAAAAGCAGTTATAGCAAACGGACTATCGCCATTCCATCGTAAAACTTTTACTATTAGCGATCCACAATTACGACTCCCTTTTGAACAAGAACTATAATTCGTAATTTCATAGCGTGAAAATCCTTATTCTAACCAATCGAGTACCTTTTCCGCCAAATAGCGGTTACCCAATTGTGGTGTACAACACTATAAAAGGTCTAATTGGTTTAAATGTAGAGGTTTCATTGTTCAGTATTAATGCCTCAAAACACAAGGTGGATGTAGATGATATTTACGATCCGGTTTTCGAGCAAATCAATTTTCACTCCTTTAATATAGATACCGAAGTAAATATTTGGGGTGCATTCTTCAATATTTTCTCCAACCAATCGTATAATGTTTCACGCTTTTACGATGATGATGCAGCTAAACTTTTAGAGAATATTTTACGAGAAAATGAGTTCGATATCATCCAATTTGAAGGTTTGTTTGTTGTTCCTTATTTAGATCTTGTTAAAGAGCATAGCAAAGCAAAGCTGATTTACAGAGCACACAACATAGAATTTGATGTATGGGAACGCTTAGCCGCTCGCGAACAATTTACACCTCGTAGAAAATATTTAGAGTTTTTATCACGTAGATTAAAGGTTTATGAAACCGAACAAATTAATCGGTTTCACCAAGTATTTGCTATAAGCGAGCCAGATAGGCAAAACATATTACGTTTGGGTTGTCAAACGCGGTTAGATGTTTTTCCGGTAGCTATAGATTTCGAGAAATACCAAGTAGATATCAAAAAAACTAGTTTCCCAACCTTGTTTCATTTAGGCGCAATGGATTGGCGACCAAACAAAGAAGGATTAGAGTGGTTTTTGGATGAAATTTGGCCAGATATAGAGAAACTAAGCGGCGAATTGCGTTTTTACATCGCAGGCAAGAACATGCAAAAACAATTTTTCGATTACGATTCGGATAATTTAATAGTAGAAGGAGAAGTTTTTGATGCGGTAGAGTTTATGAATTCTAAAGCGATAATGATTGTGCCCCTCCTATCTGGCAGTGGTATGCGGGTAAAAATTATTGAAGGCATGGCCATGCAAAAATGTATTATCGCAACCACTATGGCTGCCGAAGGCATTAACTGCGAACATGGAAAAGACATACTCATAGCCGATACGCCCGATGAGTTTTACCGTTCTATTTTACAATGTATTACTCAGCCTAACCGCTGGCGAGAAATTGGCAAACATGCCCGCAAAACAGTAGAACGAGATCATGATATTAATGGGAATGCAAAGCGGATGTTGGGGATTTATGAGGTTTTAATGAGTAATTAGGTTTCTTTTGTTATCTCTAGAGTGCAGCGATGGATCTATTTTGTTTTTAGCTCACCGCCGCACAGGCTTGCCTCGGCTCTTGACAGCCGAAGGGTCAAGTGACTTTTTTCTTGATAAAAAAGTAACCAACGAAATCAAGGCTGTGCATCATCTCTCGGATTAAGCTATCAAAACTTTTAGGGCAACAAGCAGCAGGTTCGATGAAGGATCGAACTGGCTCATTGTTTTGAACTGTGGTTTTTGAACGTGTTTGCACAAGTTTAAACAAGTTGGTTTATTGTTTTTAAATTGTTTGTTTGAACTTGTGGTGAAAAACCACTCGGTTTAATGCTTTCTCCTTCGGGATGCTACAAGGCCGGTTCTCGTTCTTGGTGGTGAGTTGTGGTTTTGGATAGGTTGGATGGCGACCACCCAAAACCTTGCGTTTATTTTATTCCACTAGCTAAACGTATCATTTTCTTCCTTTTACTATTGCTGATGATATTTGTCCGCAATGATGGGAGTTGTGAAATAATAGAATTGAAAAGAGTTTTATTCGTTGTATTTTTCCGAACCAGGTGGTTTCTATTTCTTCGAGCCATTCTTTATCTGATGTTTCGGTAACCATTTTTTTTAGGGTGTTGTAGCCTTCTTCAAAATATTTACGACTTGTTTCTAAATCGTATTGTTTTCCTGAATCTAGTTGTCCAATTGTTGTTCCTTCTATTTCGGTTTTATAGCCGAAAAACTGAGCAATTAAATGGGTGGTTTCGCCAATGTGTCTATATATAAACCCGACAGATGCGGTTTGATCTGTTAAGCGATAATCGGCGTTTTCTGCGGTTATATTTTTGCAGAAATGTGAACAATCCATTCGGTTTTGTTCTAGTACTTGTGCTAAAATTTCATTTTGCATGGTTGTAATTTTTAGTTGGCAGTGATTTTATATTTTAGTTAATTAGGCTATGATGCATTGAGCTTAACATTTCTAACAACTTGTTATTTCAGTCTACATGTTCAAAGATTTCTCCACTGCGGTCGAAATGACGACATGGGGTTAAACAAAATTATTTCTTCTTATTTAATACATATATCAATGTTGATGAAATAATACACATCACTATTGCGCTGATAATTAATGAACTTTCTTTTTGTAAAACTCCGATAATGAGATCGCCAATAAACATTACTAAGAAGAAAATATAAGCAATGGTTAGCATTGGGATTGATTTTTTGAATGTTGCAAAGGCAAAGATAAACCCGAGGGCAAATTGCCTGCCTGCCCACATGTAAATTACATAGTCGACGCCTTTTGCAGTAAGGTCAACGGTTTCTAAAACTGATTGTGGTGCAATCCATAAGGATATACTTACCATCAATTCCATTATTGCAAAAAGCCCAGATACAATGAGTATCCATTTTGGCAATGATTTTTGTACTTCTGTCATAATTTTAGTTTTTTATTAATTCTAATTTCATCATTATGTCCGTCTGTTCATCATTTCCTAGTTTGAAAATATGTTTGTCGAATTCAATGAAACCATTTTTCTTGTAAAAACTTATTGCTCTTGGATTTTCTTCCCAAACTCCCAACCAAACATAATCAGCTTTTTTCTGTATCGCTACTTCAATAGCTTTGTCATATAGAATTTGTCCTACTTTTTTTCCATGAAATTCTTTTAGCACATAAATTCTTTCAATTTCAAGGGCTTTCTCGTCTTTTATTTCAGTTTGAGATGTGCCGAAATTTAGTTTTAAGTAGCCAATTATATTATTGTTAAACGTTGCAAAAAAGAATGCTGCATTTTCATCGTTTAGTTCAGTCGTTAATCTGTCAATAGAAAATCCTTCTTCTAAATAATTGTTCATATTCTCTTCCGAGTTGGAAGCAGAAAATGTTTCAGAAAAAGTTTGTTTTCCAATTTTTTGTAATTGGTCAATTTCGTTGATTGTTACTTTTATGGCTTCGATGTTATGCATGGTTTGTTTGTAAAAAGGTAATGGTTTCTTCCATTAGATTTTTTAGTTCAGTTTGGTCTATGTCTGAAAGTCTTTTAACGTAAATGCAGGCTTTGCCCATTGTAAATTTCCCGAGGTTTTTTAGTAAGTGTTCGTGTTGAGGATCTCCTGTATATACATACAATGAAATGGCTGCTTTGCGAGGCGAAAAACCTACAAGTGGACAATCTCCTTCTTGTCTGCTTTTTTCGGATTTGTAGTGATAGCTTCCAAATCCGATAATGGTTGGTCCCCACATTTTTGGTTCGTAACCTGTTAGGTTTTGCATTAGTTTTATTAATTCAAAACTGTCTTTCTTTTTCTGCTCGGTATTGGAGAATGAGTTGATAAAGTCGTGAACGTTTGCGCTGGTTTGTTTCGTCTTTATTTCTGCCATAAGGGTTGGGTGGTTTTATTTGGTTGTTGTGTCCTAATTTATGCAGTAAATAATGGGACTTATTGTTTAAAGTTAAAATATTCTGTATAATTTATTTCTTTTTGTGATTGTTTTTTATCGTCCATACTTGTCAATTCTGAGCTTGTTGAAGGGTGTTGTTTTTAGCTCACCAACGCACAGGCTTGCCTCGGCTCTTGACAGCCGAAGGGTCAAGTAACTTTTTTCTTGATAAAAAAGTAACCAAAAAATCAAGGCTTAGTATCATCTCTTGGATTAAGCTATTAAAACTTTTTTGGCAACAAGCAGCAGGTTCGATGAAGGATCGAACTGGCTCATTGTTTTGGGCTGTGGTTTTTGAAAGTATTTGCACAAGTTTTACTGCTTTCTCCTTCGGGATGCTACAAGGCCGGTCCTCGTTCTTGGGAAAGGGTTGTGATTTGGGAAGGGTTGCAGGGTGGTCGTCTTTGCGAGGCTTGTTCTTCTCAAGCCGTGGCAATCTCCTTCATGCTAATTAACAAAGTAGGAGTCTTACCCGTCATTCTCAACTTGATTGGGGATCGTAATGCAATGGTAGGCTTTTTTTTACGCATTAGGGTTCCCGTTTTCACGGGAATGACGAGCAGGGTTCTACTTTACTAGAACATAAGGTGAAGAACCTTCTTCGCAATGACGTGTGTGCTATTGGGCGGCTGCTATTTTATTGCACTGTTTTGAGTTTGTTAAACCTGATTGGAATGGAAATACTTTTTGTGTTGCAGTGCTTCGACAAGCTCAGCATGACAATGACACAAAAAGATTGTAATGGAAAGCAGGACTGAACTAGCGATGGAATACTGCCTTTGTTTTTCAAATATGGTAAAAAGATCCTTCGACTACGCTCAGGATGACGACCGCTTTAACCTTTAGCTTGTACTAATGCTACATATACTTATTTTAACTTAAAAAGATTGCGCTATTCTTAGTATTTTTGCCCGCTAAGATTATATAAATTACAATGAAGAATACCGCATTAACAGAGAAACACATTTCATTAGGTGCTAAAATGGTGCCGTTTGCAGGTTATAATATGCCTGTACAATATCAGGGTATAAATGCAGAACATGCTACAGTTAGAAACGGAGTTGGTGTTTTTGATGTAAGTCATATGGGCGAATTTATTTTAAAGGGCGATGGTGCTTTAGATTTAATTCAGCGAGTAACGAGTAATGATGCATCGAAATTATACGATGGAAAGGTGCAATATTCTTGCTTACCTAACACCGAGGGCGGTATTGTTGATGATTTATTGGTATACAGGATAGACGAGAAAACGTATATGTTGGTGGTTAATGCATCGAACATTGAGAAGGATTGGAATTGGATACAGCAATATAATACGGCGGGTGTAGAGATGCATAATATTTCGGATCAGACTTCGCTTTTGGCTATACAAGGCCCTAAGGCTGCTGATGCTTTGCAAAGTTTAACGGATATTGATTTGGCATCGATGGAATATTATTCGTTTAAAAAAGGAATTTTTGCTGGGGTAGAAAATGTGATGGTTTCGGCAACTGGTTATACTGGCGCTGGTGGTTTTGAAATTTACTTTGAGAATAAATACGCTGAGCAAATTTGGGATGCCATTTTTGCTGCTGGTGCTGAATACGGAATTATGCCAATTGGTTTAGCAGCTCGTGATACGTTACGTTTAGAAATGGGTTTCTGTTTGTATGGTAATGATATTGATGATACGACATCGCCGATGGAAGCTGGTTTAGGATGGATTACTAAATTCACGAAATCGTTTACTAATTCGGAAGCGTTATTAGCGCAAAAAGAGGCTGGTGTTGAACGTAAATTAATTGGCTTTGAAATGATAGATCGTGGTATTCCGCGTCATGATTACCCGATTGTAAATGCTGAAGGTGTTGTGGTTGGTAAGGTAACTTCGGGTACGCAATCTCCATCTTTACAGAAAGCGATAGGCATGGGTTATGTAACAAAAGATCTTGCTAAAGAGGGTACAGAAATCTTTATCGATATTAGAAATAGCAAGATTAAAGCTAAAATAGTTAAGTTTCCATTTTATAAATAGGGATTAGATATGAGATATTAGATTTGAGATTTGAGGAAAGTCGCAGGTCTGGTATCTCACATCTCACATCTCATATCTCTCGAAATGTCTAGAACCATTGAAGTCTGTTTAACACCTGCCTTGTTACATTTATACGCTATTGAAAATAGTATTGTTGTAGTAATTGATATTTTAAGGGCAACATCATCTATCACGTATGGCATACATAATGGTGCCGAAGCTATTATACCGGTTGAGCATGTAGAGGATTGTTTGGCTTATGCTGATAAGGGTTATTTATTAGCTGCAGAGCGTAACGGCGAAGTGGTGGAGGGGTATGATTTTGGTAACTCACCTTTTTCTTATACTCATGAAAAGGTAAACGGTAGAACAATTGTGCTGACTACTACTAACGGTACTAAGGCGATGCACATGGCGCAGGCTAGAGCGCACCAAGTTGTAGTTGGTTCTTTTTTAAATTTAACTTCTTTATGTAATTGGTTAAAAACACAGGATAAAAATGTGTTGTTGCTTTGCTCTGGTTGGAAGGATAATTTCAATTTAGAGGATACGCTTTTTGCTGGTGCTGTGGTGCATTTTTTGCGTAATGATTTTAAGCATAGTGATGATGCTTGTGTAGTTGCTGAGGATATGTATTTAATGGCTAAGGATGATTTGAGGACGTATTTGCATAAGTCTTCTCACAGCCATAGGTTGGCTGCGTTGAATATTGAGGAGGATGTGCAGTTTTGTTTGAAACTGGATGTGTGTAAGGCTATTCCGGTTTTGGAGGGAAATAAGTTAGTGGCTTTGAAATATTAAGAGTTTATCAATTCTTGAAAACTCTCACTTTTTTGAATTGATTTTAAAGCTTCTTCGTGTGCTAACCAATAAATGGTTTCTGCTTTTTTCATGTCGAATGTGCTGATTTCTCCCATTCCTTTGGGTTCGATTAATAAATCGCAGAATTTAGCTTTACGTTCCATATCATGATTAATGGACATTATGCCTGCTCGTTGCATGAGGTGAGAGATTTTAGTAATCTTATCAACTGGTTTTAAATGATTGCAGGAAGAACCTATAATGTAATCGCAATTGTTAAGTAAAGGTTCGACTGGAAAGTTGTTTAAAATACCACCATCTACATACATTTGGTTCTCGATCATAATTGGTTTGAAAATACCAGGGATACAGCTCGATGCCAATATTGATCTAATTAATGGGCCTTTTGTAAAGTAAACTAAGTTGCCCTCGCTAAAGTTTGTAGCGCAAATGGTTAATGGGGTTTTGAGGTCTTCAAATTTATCGCTGGGGAAATATTCTTGTAAAATATCTCTCACATTTTCAATATTAATTAATCCTAAAGAGCCTAAGGCTGGGCGGATAAATCGTAAAAGTTTAGTTTTCATAAAGATATTTAACCCTTCTTCTGGGTCGATACCTGCAGCGTAAAATGCACCAGCAATAGAACCTGCACTTGTGCCGCTTACATGACTAAACTTAATGCCAGCGTTCATAAAGGCTTTTAAAACTCCTAGATGTGCAATACCTCTAATGCCTCCACCAGATAATACAATGCCGATTTTCTTTTTGGTTTTTGGTTGGTTCATTGGTTTAGTGGTTCATTTGTATCATTGGTTCATTAGATCATTGGTGGAGATTGCCTACTGTCCTTTGACAAGCTCAGGATGACAGGGTGGCAAACTGAAAACTGTTAACTGACAGTTGTTTTACTGGTTTTCTTTAGGTTTGTACTTTGCTTTAGTTAATATCTTTTGAGCATCTGTTTCTGCCATTAATTGTTGTAAGGTTATGGTTGGATTTTCTGTCATGTACTTTCTTACAATTTGCCAACCTAACCAAACGCCTAACTTTGGTGCTGATGATTTTTTTTCTCCTAAACCTGGTGTAAAAGGTCCATCGGTTAAATAGGTTTGTATTTTTTGATTATCGCTTTGGTACAATAAATCGTTTTCTAAAAAGAAACCCCAAATGTTACCTTCGTAATTTGTACACCATGCTAACTGTTTACCAGTATAACCTATTTTAACGGTATCGGCAGTTGTTTCTGGTAAAACCTGATCCATAAAGTAGAGAATTTTACCGTTGTAAATCATTTTTGCCAACAAAGTTTGATCTTCATCCCGCTCTTTAAATAACTCTTCTCTGGCATAAACTTCTGTAACTCTTGGTACAATATATTGCGGTTCAAATCTTCGAGATTGATACATAGGGATGCTTTGTACAATGGCGCCGTAAAATTTGCTATCTCTGCCTAAAAACATATCTAACCCAATGCTCATGTAATCATCGCCAGTTGTAATTTGGTAGGCAAAGCCTGATAGATTAGCAATAAAATGAGGAACCTTTGCTTTAGGATAATAATATTTGATGTATTTAAAACTTTGTGTTAAATCTTTTTCTACAGTTTTTAGGTTTGGATAAACGCTATCAACTTCGCTATTTAAATCTGTATACGCTTGATCTTTGTACAAACCTGTTAATACGTCTTTGCCTGTTAAACTTGGGTTGCCCACCATTCTGTGTACAAAGTCATCGTAAAAAAATCCATATTTCTGTTGTAAAAAGCTATCGGTTTGTTGTATGTCTTTGCCCTTACCTTGATATAAATCTTGGTCGAACCGCTGTATTTTTATATCCAACTTGATGTTGCTGATATCTGGTTTTTTATCCTGTTTGCAAGAAAAAATTACCACTACACACAGAAAAAATAGATAAATTTGTGCCGAAGGTATGCCTTTGGAAAGATATTTTACGTTATAACCCATGAATAACAAATATAATCACAAGTAACATGAAAAAAACAGTAACCGCAATACTATTCCTTTTTTTTACATTCAATTTGTATGCTCAACAAAATGCTTCGCCATACTATGGTTTTAGACTTGGCTTAACTGCGCACCCGAACTTTGGCTATATAAAAGCAGAAAATGGCAAGAGCAATGGCGTAAGTTTAGGTTTTTCGTATGGCTTAATTGGCGATTTTAATTTTGCAGAGAATTATAGCTTTTCTACAGGTTTAACAATTACTACTATAAATGGTAAAAGCACTGAGATAAATGCTTTGCCTTATCATGCAACAGTAAGTAGTAGCAATCCTGTAAGTTATAATCTCAAATATAAAATGCAGTATATAGAGATTCCATTAACCGTTAAATTAAAAACAGCAAACATTGGTAATATTCGTTGGTTTGGTCAGTTTGGTTTATCTAATGATATTAGAATTGGAGCTAAACAGGATGCAGAATCAAATGGAACAACACTAGCAGACGATGTAAATTCGGCTGATTGGACACGTTTTTATAGAGCAGGACTGATTATTGGTGGCGGTGCAGAATTTAATATTGATGGCAAAACTAGTATTATGACGGGTTTAACGTTGAACAATGGGTTTACCAATATTTCGACCGGAGATAATAACATTCGTAACCATTATGTAGCCATCAATTTAGGCGTATTCTTTTAATAAATTTACTCTTCTCAATATCATTTAATGAAAATAGCACTCGCCCAACTTAATTATCACATTGGTAATTTCGAACAAAATACACAGCGAATTATAGAAAACATAACCTTGGCTAAAGCTAAAGGAGCCGATATTGTTGTGTTTGCAGAACTAGCAATTTGTGGTTATCCTGCTCGAGATTTTTTAGAGTTTTCGGAATTTATATCACTTTGTGAAGAGGCTGCCCAGCAAATAGCGAAACATTGTGTAGATATTGCTTGTATTGTTGGTTTGCCCATTAAAAATGAAGTTTTAGAGGGTAAAGATTTATACAATGCGGCTTATTTTATTGAGGATGGAAAGATAAAAGCAATCACTAAAAAAGCATTACTACCTACATATGATGTATTTGATGAGTATCGTTATTTTGAACCCAATACGAAGTTTGAATGTATAGAATTTAAAGGAAAAAAGATAGCACTAACCATTTGCGAAGACCTTTGGAATATTAATGATAATCCGTTGTATGTTTCTTGTCCGATGGATGAATTGATTAAGCAATCGCCAGATGTGATGATTAATATTGCGGCATCTCCATTTAATTATCGCCACGATGAAGACCGTATTCAAATATTAGCTGATAATGCCAAAAAGTATAAATTACCCTTATTTTATGTCAACCAAGTTGGCGCACAAACAGAGATAATTTTTGATGGTGGTTCTTTGGTGTTTGATGAAACTGGAGAGGTTAAGGCAGAAATGAAATACTTTGAGGAGGATTTGCAGGTATTTGATGTGGATGAAATACAAAATGTAAAGAATAAATATCCTCAACCCGATAGAGCAAGTGATATTACTCAAATTCATGATGCATTGATTATGGGTATTCAAGATTATTTCAGAAAATCTGGTTTCAGTAAAGCAGTTTTAGGCCTTTCTGGCGGAATAGATTCTGCTATTGTTTGTGCATTAGCTTGTCGTGCTTTAGGTGCAGAAAATGTAATGGCGGTATTAATGCCTTCTAAATATTCATCAGATCATTCTGTAAAAGATGCCTTAGATCTAGTGAATACTATTGGATGTAAGCATGAAATTATAGAAATAAAAGAAGCAGCAAATGCTTTTGATAGTATGTTAGCGAAACCTTTTACTGGTTTGGCTGCTAACTTAACGGAAGAAAATATTCAGGCTCGTTGCCGTGGGATTGTATTAATGGCAATGTCTAACAAGTTTGGTTATATTTTACTCAATACTTCTAATAAAAGTGAGTGCGCAGTTGGTTATGGCACTTTATATGGAGATATGTGTGGCGCAATTGGCGTAATAGGTGATGTGTATAAAACGCAGATTTTTGAATTAGCACGCTATATTAATAAGGATGGAGAGGTTATTCCTGAAAATACGATTGTAAAACCACCTTCGGCAGAATTAAGACCAGATCAAAAGGATTCTGATTCACTACCTGATTATGGTATTCTTGATCAAATTTTATTTCAACATATTGAATTGCAAAAAGGTTCAAAAGCAATTATTGCGCAAGGTTTTGATGAAGCTTTAGTGCAACGTATTCTTAAAATGGTAAATTTGGCGGAGTTTAAACGGTATCAAACACCTCCAATTTTAAGAGTTTCGCCTAAAGCATTTGGCATGGGCCGAAGAATGCCTATTGTTGGAAAATATATGGCTTAGCCCAATCAATTATATGCATAAAAAAAGCCTTCAAATAGTTGAGGGCTTTTTTATTTTTTAAAATGTGACTAAAAATTAAGCGTCTTTTTGCTCGCCGTCTTTTTGGTTAAATTCATCCCATTTGTCTTCGGCTTGATCTTTTAAATCGCCTAGTTTTTCTTTGGCTTCTGTCGCAGCTACTTTTGCTTTTTCACTCAACTCATCCCATTTTCCTTCAGCTTGTTCTTTTAAGTTATCAAACTGATCTTCAGCTTTATCTTTCAATTCTTCAAATTGATCTTTCAAATTATCGAAAAATCCTTTTTTTTCTGGTTCTTGATTTTCGTTTGCCATGATGTTAGTTTTTATAGGTGTAATTTATAGTCTAATATAAAAAGAGGGCATTAACATTTAGTTAATTGTTTGTTATGTTTTTTGCTTACGAAATCTAATAACATTAATAGAACTTAAATTGTTTGCGATTCGAATAAATAATGATACTTAAGAAATTACCTTAATGCTAAAAATTGTTTTCTACTGGAGATGGGTTACTAATTTTCCTTTTTAGCGATTGGATAAATAAGAGAGCTATGCCTATCATGATAGAAACATCTGCTAAATTGAAAATGCCAGTTCTGAAAATGCCAAAATCCATGTGCAGGAAATCTGTAACTGAGCCGAATAAAATGCGATCATATACATTGCCAATTCCTCCACCAATTAAAAAACATAAGCCTAATTGAATACTTCTCGGTAAATTATTTTTACTGAGGAGATAAAATAAACCATAGCCTAAAACCAGAACTGGTAAAATGCTGAGTAAAACAAATCGAACAGCTTCTGGCAAATTGTTTCCTGCGCTTAAAAAAGCACCTGTATTTTCTACTTTGGTTAATATAAAATGATTTTTAATGATGCTGATATTTTCATCGTAGTCAATTTTTTGTCGTACAATACTTTTTGAAACCTGATCGCAACCAATATTTAAGGCAACTATTGCCAAAAGTAAAATCCATCTTAACGTTTCTTTCTTTTGCATTACTATTCGATAAAATTTATTTTTTTATCCATTTCTTGTAAGGAATAATTAACGCCAATAAAACCGCTAAAACTGAAAATATCTGTGCTAATACATCCCCACTATTAACGTAAGTTGTTATCGAATCGTTTAAATTGATATCAGCTTTTAATGCATCTCTTGTCCACCAGTTAGATTGTTTAACTAAATCACCTCTTTGATTAATAAACCCAGAAATACCAGTATTTGCAGATCTTACTACCCATCTGCGTGTTTCTATTGCTCTAAGTTTTGCATACAATAGATGTTGATCTTTGCCTGAAGTATTTCCCCACCAACCATCATTGGTAATAATTGCAATAAACTGAGCTCCATTCTTTACGGATTCACCAATCCAGCTTCCCCAAAGGGATTCATAACAAACTACAGGAGCAACTCCAATTCCACTTTGCGAATAAAAAACTGCTGGTTTCTCTTGCCAACCCCAGCCAGATGCACTGCCACCTAAACCTTCAAAAACAGGAGCTAAGAAAGAAAATACTTTAGGGAAAGGCATCTTTTCTACTCCAGGAACCAATTTCGATTTATGGTAAAAAGCAACCTCCGCAGAATTTTCTACTTGCATTGCGGCATTATAATTATCGTACCAAGCAGTGCCATCCTTAGCTTGTTTAGCTGAAATAGTCTCTTTCGCATTATACCATTTTACACTTTCAATTCCTGTAATTAACGTTCCATTTTTGTACTTGCTTAAAAATTGTTGCGCTTGTAAAAAGTCTGGATTACTTCTTATTTTTTCTTCGTCAGCATATCTTGGCAAGGCTGTTTCTGGCCAAATGAAATATTCAGTGTTTACTTGACCAACAGAATCCGATAAATGGGTAAGGATATTTAATTGTTGTTCAGGACTAATTGACCCATATTTCTCATAAGGGTCAATATTCGGTTGAACCACCACCACATTAACTGGAACAGATTTTTCTTTGTAGCTATAATAAGTGTATAACGAAAATCCGACAGGTAATATAATTACCAATAACCAACTTAAAGTAGGTTTTAATTTTGGATCATTATTTTTCCAGGCTTTGTAAGCTTCAAAAGCAAGAATATTACTCAATAAAATCCATAATGAACCACCATACACACCTGTATATTCGTACCATTGCGCTAATTGGTGCATGCCTGCAAATCCGTTACCTAAAGTCATCCAAGGGAAAGCTAAATCCCAACTTTGATGTAGGTATTCCATCGAAATATAGAAGGAAATCAATCCTAAATAAGCAATTTTGGTATTCGCTTTTGTTTTTAATTGATAATAAAGCCAAAAAGCAAAAGTCATTAATAGCGCCCCTAAACCATAAGGAATAAGCGATACCAGCAAAGAAACTATTGCACCAACAAAGCCAGTATTTGACGCACTAATTGCATTATAAACCCAATAAATACTAGCGGTATTCCAAACTAAAAAGGTTAATCCAGCAGTTAAGAAAACACGTTTGCCAGTTTTTTTATCGTTTTTATTAGTAATATCATTTAATGCAATAAACAATGGCACTAAACCAATAAGCAGCAAAGGCGCTAGCCAAATATGTGGCGGCCATGCTAGCCATAGTATAAATGCACTTAAAAGGGCAAGGAGATAAGTTTGTTTTTTGGTCATTGTATTTATATGTCGGCTGTCATTGCGAGTCACGATTTCTCGTGGCGAAGCAATCTTTCATGTTGAATTGATGTCGTGGTTTGCCTTTTAGGAAAGATTGCTTCGTCGTTCCTTCTCGCAATGACGACTCTCTAAAATTTTATAAACTATCTAAAATAGTTGCTTTTTTACTCTCGTATTCTTCCTGAGTGATTAGCTGTTTATCATACAATGTTTTCAATTTTCTCAACTTCAATGTAGTTTCATCCTCTTGCTCTTCAATTTCTTGCGGAGAAATAACTATAGCTTCTTCAACAGGTAAATCGTAAATATTAGTAACAGGTGGTACATTAATCGCGGAAGCCGAAGCACGATTTTCTTCTAGTTTCTGTTGTCTAGTTAATTCTTTAAACGCTTCTAATTGTTCATTTGCTGCTTGATGCAGTTTTCTAGCCTGTATTTTAGGAATAAACTCTGTTACAATATTTTCGCCATGCTGCGGTACACAAATAAATTTAGAACCAAAAAATTCTTCCTTAAAAGAGACTTCTTTAATGTTTTTCCAAGAAATATCTTTAAAATTCATGGTTAAACCTAAATTTCCAGGTTCACAATAAAAAATACGTTTATTGCTAATTGCAATGCTATCTGGCAACAAGTTTACAGCTGGTTTTTTTTGTACAGCGAGGTATAAAATTTCTTCCCCACTGGTTAGCAAATCATTTAATTTCCCAATTACTTTTTCTACCGCTTTTGGGTCTTGTTCGTCGCTTAAAAATCTATCTATTGAAATCATTATTTTTCTTGTTTGTATTTGTCTTTATTCTTTACTGCTTTTTCTTTTTCTGGTTTCCCAGCAACACAAATTACGAATTCTCCTTTTAATATATTGTTTTCGAAATGTGATTTTATTTCTATAACTGTACCACGAACTGTTTCCTCGTAAATTTTTGTCAACTCTCTACTAACGGATGCCTGTCTATCTTCACCTAAAAATTCAGCAAATTCTTCTAATGTTTTTAATAGACGATGCGGACTTTCATAAAAAATCATCGTCCGTTCTTCATCAGCCAATAACTTTAAACGCGTTTGTCGCCCTTTCTTAACAGGAAGAAATCCCTCAAAAACAAATTGATCACTTGGTAAACCAGAGTTAACTAAAGCGGGAACAAAAGCCGTCGCCCCTGGCAAACAATTCACTTCTATCTCGTTTTTTAATGCCTCACGGACTAAGAAAAAACCAGGATCAGAAATCGCAGGAGTGCCAGCATCGGATACTAAAGCGACATTTTTACCCTCTTTTAGAAATTTGATAATTTCAGAAGTTGCTTTATGTTCATTATGTTGATGATGCGAATATGCCTTTTTATCGATGCCAAAATGTTTCAACATTGGTGCGCTTGTCCGAGTATCTTCAGCCAAAATTACATCCGCTTCTTTTAAAATACGGATGGCTCTAAAGGTCATATCCTCTAAATTGCCAATCGGAGTAGGTACGAGATATAATTTTCCATCCATTGAGATGTGAGATTTTAGATATGAGATTTCAGAACTGCTAACTGAGAACTGAAAACTCTTTCTATCTTTGTGAAAAAATAAAATAATGCTGCAAGTTAACTATATCCGCGAAAATAGAGAGAAAGTTTTAGAGCGCTTAAATGTGCGTAATTTCAAACAACCCGAATTGGTAGATCAAATCATTTCCATAGATGAAGAACGTCGCCAAACTCAAAATTCGTTAGAGAACCTTACGGCAGAAGCTAATGCAGCTGCAAAGCAAGTTGGTGAGTTAATGCGTACTGGCAAAAAAGAAGAAGCTGAAGTGATAAAATCTAAAACAGCATCTCAAAAAGAAAGCATAAAAACACTTGGTGAAAAATTAACAGAACTAGAACAAAGTCAATTTAACTTACTTGTTCAATTACCTAATTTACCTCACCATTTAGTTAAACCAGGTACAACACCAGAAGAAAATGAAGTGGTTTTAGTTCATGGTGAGCCAGCAAAATTGCCTGCAAATGCAAAGCCGCATTGGGAATTAACAGCCAAATATGATATTATAGATTTTGAACTAGGCGTAAAAATTACTGGTGCAGGTTTCCCTGTTTACAAAGGAAAAGGCGCTCGTTTACAGCGTGCTTTAATTAATTTTTTCTTAGATGAAGCAATCGCAGTTGGTTACAAAGAAATGCAAGTTCCACATTTGGTAAACGCGGCTTCGGGTTTTGGTACTGGTCAATTGCCAGATAAAGAAGGACAAATGTATCATTCAACAGTAGATGATTTATACCTAATTCCAACTGCAGAAGTTCCAGTTACAAATTTATACCGCGATGTAATTTTAAAGGAAGAAGATTTACCAATTAAAAATACAGCATATACTCCTTGTTTCCGTAGAGAAGCAGGTTCTTACGGTTCTCATGTTCGTGGCTTAAACCGCTTACATCAATTTGATAAAGTAGAATTGGTTCAGGTTACTCACCCAGATAAATCTTATGATACCTTAGAAGAAATGAGTACTTATGTGCAATCACTTCTACAAAAATTGGGGTTACATTACCGCGTTTTACGTTTATGTGGTGGCGATATGGGTTTTGGTTCTGCCATGACCTACGATATGGAAACTTGGAGCGCATCGCAAGAACGCTGGTTAGAAGTATCTTCGGTTTCAAATGTGGAAACTTTCCAAAGTAACCGTTCAAAAATACGTTTCAAAGGCAAAGAAGGTAAAACTCAATTGGCGCACACCTTAAATGGAAGTGCTTTAGCCCTACCTCGAATTGTTGCTTCAATTTTAGAAAACTATCAGACAGAAAATGGAATTATTATTCCAGAAGTATTAAGAAAGTATACAGGATTTGATATTATAGATTAATAGAAAGCCACAGATTAACAGATTTTAAGAGTAAAATAATCTGTTAATCTGTGGCAAAACAATAGAAACCTTACAAACGAAAAAGTCCTCCGATTTTACATCGGGGGACTTTTTCTATATATAGGATTGTGTACGTTCTTACAAAATCAAAATCAACAATAAAATGATGATGATAATTGCACCCACAGAAAGATAAACACCGCCAGACAAAGCACGAGCTTTATCTTTCATTTCTCTCAATTCTTTGCGTAATGCTTTTTTCTCAACTCTAGTTAAATTAGATTTATCCATATTACGGATCTCCTCAACTCTGTTTACAATTTTTTCAAACTGCACTTTTTGCTCAGCAGTCATTTCAGTTTTTGGCTCTTTTGTAGTGGCTGCCGAAACAGTGTTGGTACTAATTCCCAATGTGAAAATTAGAACGAGAGAGTAAATAAATTTTTTCATGTGATTTTGATTTTAAAGGTTAACTATTTGTTAAGATAACAAAAAACCTACCAATATGTTTGGTAGGTTTTAAAAATGCTATTAAATTTAAATAATTAGCTATTTAATCTCAAAAACTGCATTTACAGTAAAATTTAGCTTTATTTTTTTGAAATCAATTTCTTGAGCAGGAGCAGCAGCGTCAGCCATTTCAGCTTTCATCATGTAGTTTCTGTATACAGGTTGTACTACATTGTCGCCACCATCTTGTATTTCTAGTACCCCACCCAATTTTTCACCAAGTGCCGTAACCATGTAATTTGCTTTATCTCGTGCAGCCAATAATGCTTTAATTTTAAGGTCTTTTTTCAGCGTTTCCATCTTGCTATAATCATAGCTTTCAATGTTTGTACTAGCAATCCCTTTTACATCTATAGCACTCATAATTTCATTAAACTTGTTCAAATCACTTACTTTTAAGCGATATTGTTTACTCGCTAAAAAATCTGGATTTTTCTTTTTCTCAGTAGCATAGTTATAGCTTGATACATTGTTAATCATCAAATCTTCCTTTGCAATTCCAGCTTTTAACACCGCATTATACAACTGATTTTCTAATTCTGTAATTTCTACTCTTTTTTTACTGTTGCCATCTTTCAAATACTCTTTTAAAGAAATACCGATGTAGATTATATCTGGTGTAACTTCTGTCTCTGCCGAGCCACTTACATTAATCTTCTTCCTTAAATCTACTTGTTGAGCCATGGCACTTACACTAAATAAGGCAACAAAGGCTAGTGCTATTAATTTTTTCATGTTATGATATTTAAATTTGTGTGTTATACCAATCAGATGTAAAAACCGTACCAATTCCACAGAATTAATTTTATTTTTTATTTCTAACAACATAACATTCACATTTACAAAAACTTATATATTAATATATTTTAGATTTTTTAGAGAGTTTGACTTGTCAACTATTTGAGAATAAGCTTAGCGAAGCTATGCTGAATTCAATCACTCGTAAGTAAAGCCATAAAAGCTATGTTATAACTACTCAAATTAAATTTTCAATAAATCGCTGACCGATGGCAAATCAACAAGATCGAAATTATTTACCCTGCAGACATTATGCGCTGGTGCGGATATCACCCATTGTTAAGAAGTGCCTATCTCAAACACCCTGAAATTAAATTAGCAATGGGCATCGTCGGTAAAAGACCACTCATCATTTTTCATTTAAGAGATCGCTTGGCATTTTATTAGAAGACATCTTTAAGAGATTGTTTCCCTAAGTCAATTATTTTAGCCCTTTTTAAAAGATCTGACCCTTAAATTTAGCGTTTAATTTTTTTTTCACCTCTATTTTTTCGTTTTTCCCAATGAGAAAAGGGCTTTGCGTAATGGGAAATGTCCTTTGCGTGATGGGAAATGCTCTTTGCGCAACGAGAAATGTCCTTTGCGTGATGGGAAATGTCCATTGCGCAATGGGAGATTGACATTTCCCATCGGGAAAAACCAAATTTCCGTATCGAAACGTACTTAAAACTACAGGGTTTGACCAAATTAAACAGGTTTTGTAGCGAATGGTATAGAAATAATACAAAAACAACAAATTTTGACTATTTATACCTTATTTATACTGCTTTTACACGAATAGATTAAAATGATATCCATATTATCTCTTTAGGTATGAATCTATTCGCCTAATGGTCGGTGTCTCACCGACCATTTTTAGCTAACAAATTTCGGCAGGTGAGACACCAGCCGATAGTGGAAAGTTTTGAATTATTGATTTCAGGAAATATTATATTTTATCTTTAAGTGATAATTTAGCATTAACGTATTTCCGATAAAAAATAAAATGTAGTGTTAACACAACAAAGAACGGCCAAAACACTATTGCATATGATACTGAAAAACCAACTATTGATAAAATATTAACTGTTAATATAATTGGTAAGGCAAAAAAACTGAAGAAAGAATATAAAGTTTCATTCCTTATCTTTTCTATTAAATTAAGAAATATAGTACTCGAAGCCAGTACGAGGGCAATATTAATTCCGAGTAAAAAAACATAAGCCATTCCTCTTTCATCAACTCCAGCATGAGCTGGCCAAGGAGAACTGATTTGGATGTATGCAATCAATAACGCTATGCCACTGCTGAGAATTAATGTGCTTAAAAAGATAAATAATAATCTCATATAGGTTAACTTTTACGCTTTCTAATCATATACCTAACTCCAAAAAATACTGCAAAACCCACTACAATAATTGCCCATAACCGTGATAAACCTAAAAGAAATTCTTTAAAATATACCCAACCATCAATAATGTTTAAACCTAACCGTTGGAAGAAACCAGGGCGATAATCGTATAAATTATCATTGCCAACAATTAAGGTGTTCACCGTATTATCTTGATAGAAATTAAGCGTAATTGTACTAAATTTTACGCGATTATCGATATTCATATTCTCGATTTTCTTATCTACGTAATCGTCCTTTATATACAATGATGTTTCTACATTGTTCCCTTTTCGAGTTGCTGTTTTATTGATAGTATTCATCGCATCAACCCTGTTTTGCACTTTTAATTTGTTTGCCAAATAGGCTATGCTTTGGTCATCCATTTTCATTGCTTGATGATCAACAAAAACAGCCATTTTTGCAACAGTATTTGTAAAATCATCCAATTTTTCCGAAGGAATTTTTGCAATGAGTACACCTTCTTTGCGGTAAGAAGTAATTTCTTTTAGTGAATCAGTACTGTATTTTACTTTATCACTTTCTTGAATTGAGCTTTGGATAGAGAATTCGGCGACTGTTCCACCTTGTGCTTTTATAGTAGCGCTTAGTTGTTCTTTTGTTTTTTGAACATCTTTAACGCGAAACCGCATATCTGCAGTCTTTATGATTTTTGCAGTTGTATCGGTTGATGAACTGCCTGCTGAATCAACAATTTCTACAGCGTTGGTTTCTGAACTTGCATAATCCATCTTCTTAGCATTGCAGCCAAACATAACTATGATGATAGCGGCACAAAATAAATATCTTTTCATTATTTCTATTTGTTTAAGGTTTCTAAAATTTAGCGCCAATTGATATAGTTCACCCATAGCAATTTCAGCATTAAAAGATTGTTTAATTTATTTGTACCGGCCGGTATTGCTTAATGCCGACATGATGCAGAAGTAACCTTAATTTTTTGCTCGTAACAGAAATAATACGAAATAAAAAATCCTTCCCCATTTTACATCGAGAAGGATTTATACCTATAAAATGGTCTATTTATTTTGCGTCTAAAATCTTAAAAACAGCTCTGAAGCTCCAGATAGTGCCAATTAATAAGATACCCCAACATGCAATTGAAAGTGCAGTTGAATCGAAAGCGAAGCGTCCAAAAACACCTACTGCACTAATCAATATACCAACTAGCAATGATTTATATATCGAAACTTGATTAGCAGTCTTCATGCTTTTTTCTCTTTCTTCAGAATGTCCCATTGTTTTTTCTTTTAAAATTTTCTGCTACAAAAATAATATTAATTAGCTAAAATTAGCATACAATTTAATAAGTTTTCAGCTTATCAAATCTTTGTTTTGCTCGGTCCGCTTCATTCAACTTATCACCTTGGTATAAAAGCTTTTCCCAATCGCCATACATAGGGTTTGGCAATACAATAAAACGAGTTCCAAATAGGTTTTGCAGCATATTAACTTGTTCTTTAGTATCTTTTCCTTCGCGGTAAAATACATTCGAAAAATCGCTTAAATTATCTCCACATAATAACAAAATATTATATTTTTCTAGTATTTTTTGTCTGCGAGGTTCTTTATCCGAAGTGGTAGTTTTTAACAACAGATGTGCTTCATCAGCATAAGGAAAACCAAATTTTTGTAAGTTTTTTAATGTACCATCATGATCTGCTGCTTCCCTATTGGTTACATAAAAAGTTTCTACATTTTTACTGGCAGCAAATTTCAAAAATGCTAAAGCTCCAGGAACAGTATCAGCTTGTGCTAAAGAAGTCCATTGAGTCCAATCTTTTTGTACATAACTCACTCCATTTTTCACCTCATGTCCTTGAAAAGCAGAATTATCTAAAATAGTTTCATCTGCGTCTACAATTACACAATTTGGTTTAGTATTCGCCTGATTCCATAATGCTTCTTTTAACGATAAACGAGCAAAATTATAGGCCTGAAAAGATAATGCTCTATATTCGCCGCTATACTGTTGCCATAAAACAGCATTGGTATAATCTCTACTTGGAGTAAGTGCTTGCGCAGAAGATAAAATTGGGAGAATGCTAAGCATCCAAAATATAAACTGTCTTTTCATTGGTTTTTGTTTTCATCAAAGATAGGAGTTAGAAATGTTTTAAAAACAAAAAACCCTTATCAATTAAGATAAGGGTTTTTATATTTTAAGCTTAGCTCAATGAACAATTGAACTAATGAACACTATTTTTATCCGTTCAATGCTGCTGCACCACTCACAATCTCTGTCAACTCTGTTGTAATTGCAGCCTGACGAGCTTGATTATATGCTAATTTCAATGCTTTAATTAGATCTCCAGCATTTTCTGTTGCCTTATCCATTGATGTCATACGAGCACCGTGTTCAGAGGCATGAGAATCTAATACTGCTTTATATAATTGAGTTTTAATTGATTTCGGAATCAACTGTGTTACAATTTCTTCTTGATTTGGCTCTAAAATATAATCAACGTTCGATGCTTTTACAGCCTCATCAGTTTCTGTTTTAGGCAATGGCAATAATTGCTCAGTAGTTAAAATCTGCACTGCAGCATTTTTAAAACGATTGTAAACTAATTCTACTCTATCAAACTCTTCTTTTTCAAAACTAGCCATGATAGCATCAGTAATTTTAGTTACATTTTCGAAAGTTAAAGCCGAGTAAACTTCGTTATTGTTTCCAACTACTTTGTAGTTACGTTTTTCGTAAAAATCTTGCGCTTTTTTACCAATAGCAACTATACTCACATTGCCGTTTTTAAGCTGATCACTATATTTTTCGGCAATTAAATTATTCGTAGCTTTAATTACGTTCATGTTAAAAGCACCAGCTAAACCACGGTTAGATGATACAATAACAATTAACACCTTATTAGGCTCACGTTCCTGAATAAAAGGAGATGAAGCACCTTCTAAACTGGCAGAAAGATTTCCTAAAATCTCTTTCAATTTAGTAGCATAAGGGCGTAAAGCCACAATAGCATTGGTAGCACGCTTTAACTTCGCAGCCGAAACCATTTTCATAGCTTTGGTAATCTGCTGGGTAGATTGTACCGATGATATACGAATTCTTACTTCTTTTAAATTAGCCATCTTTTAGTATTTAGAAGTTAGTATTTAGTAATTAGACTTCATATCTAAATACTAAATACCTCTATCTAATTAATATTTACTTGAAATCTCTTTTGCTACTCTTTCTAACACTTCAACTGCATCATCTAACTTACCAGCTTTTAAAGAAGCTAAAGCTTCTGGATGACGTAATTCTAATGCTTGTAAAAACTCAGCTTCAAATTCTTTTACTTTGTTTACAGGAACTGAACGCATTAAGTTTTTAGTACCTAAATAAACAATCGCAACTTGTTTCTCAACAGTAAATGGAGAGAATTGAGCTTGTTTCAACATCTCTACGTTACGAGCACCTTTATCTAAAACAGATTTTGTAGCAGCATCTAAATCAGAACCGAATTTAGAGAACGCCTCTAACTCACGGTATTGAGCTTGATCTAATTTCAATGTACCAGCTACTTTTTTCATTGATTTAATTTGTGCATTACCACCTACACGTGATACCGAGATACCTACGTTAATTGCCGGACGTACACCAGAGTTAAATAAATTCGACTCTAAGAAAATCTGACCATCAGTAATTGAAATTACGTTAGTTGGGATATATGCAGAAACGTCACCAGCTTGAGTTTCGATAATTGGTAAAGCAGTTAATGAACCACCACCTTTTACAATTCCTTTTAATGATTCTGGTAAATCATTCATGTTTTTTGCAATCTCATCATTCTGATTGATTTTTGCAGCACGCTCTAATAAACGACTGTGCAAATAAAACACGTCACCTGGATAAGCCTCACGACCCGGTGGACGACGTAATAACAACGACACTTCACGGTAAGCAACAGCTTGTTTAGATAAATCATCATAAACAATTAAAGCTGGACGGCCAGTATCGCGGAAGAACTCACCAATTGCAGCACCAGCAAATGGAGCATAAAACTGCAATGGAGCAGGTTCAGCAGCAGATGCAGCAACAACAACAGTATAAGGCATTGCACCGTTTTCTTCTAACGTACGTACAACGTTTGCTACTGTACTTGCTTTTTGACCACAAGCAACATATATACAGAATACAGGATTTCCTGCTTCGTAAAATTCTTTTTGATTGATAATAGTATCGATACAAACAGCAGTTTTACCAATCTGACGATCGCCAATAACCAACTCACGTTGACCACGACCAATTGGAATCATTGCATCAATTGCTTTAATACCTGTTTGTAAAGGCTCAGTAACCGGCTGACGATAAATTACACCTGGTGCTTTACGCTCCAAAGGCATTTCGTAAGTCTGTCCTAAAATTGGTCCTTTACCATCGATAGGCTCGCCGAGTGTGTTTACAACACGACCTAACATACCTTCACCAACTTTAATAGAGGCAATTTTTTTAGTACGTTTAATAGTATCACCTTCTTTGATTTCGTCTGATGGGCCTAATAAAACCACACCAACGTTATCTTCTTCAAGGTTTAAAACGATACCTTGCAACCCGTTTGCAAATTCAACTAGCTCACCACTTTGAACTTTAGTTAAACCGTAAACACGAGCAATACCATCACCCACTTGTAAAACGGTACCAACTTCTTCCAATTCAGCTTCCGATTTAAAGCCTGACAATTGTTGTCTGATAATTGCCGAAACTTCGTCTGGTCTTACCTCTACCATAATTTTTATTTTGATTTCTTTTTGAAAATATAAATCTTGTACTCTTTTGTTATTTCAGTCCCGCTTTCCACTTTACTTCGTGTCCGTTTCAATCGGGTTTATATATTAGCGTTCAGTATTGCTTCGCTTGCTTTTTCAGCAATTAAGCTACACCTTGTGCAAATTCTTTTTTCAGTTTACTTAAACCGCTGGCAATACTAGCATCAAACTGCTTATCACCAACTTTTAAAATAAAACCACCAATTAATTTCTCGTCAATTTTCTCCTTAACAATAACTTCTTTAGCCCCTAATTCCTTTTTAACCAAGCTAACTATTTCAGCTCTGCTTGTATCAGTTAGTGCAATTGCAGATGTTACTTCAGCAGTTACAATCCCTTTGATTAAGTTGTATTGTGCAACAAATTGTTTTGCAGTATCAAATAAGATTGCCGAACGACCTTTATTTACTACTAGTTTTAAAAAGCTATTGGTAATTTTATGAACTTTGTTACCAAAAACATCCGTCAAAATCCCTAATTTCTTATCTAAAGGAACAATTGGATTTTTAAGGATCGCTTCTAATTCACTATTATCATGAACGATCTTTTCAAATAACACCATATCGTTTTTAATTTCCTCCAAAGCGTTTTGCTCTGTAGAAAGATCAATTAACGATTTTGCGTATCTAGCTCCTGCTTTACCTGACATATATTTAGTATTGAGATGTGAGATGTGAGATGTGAGACACAAATATTGCTCTCAAATCTAATATCTCATATCTAGTATCTCGTTCTAATTTAATTCAACATCTTTTAACAAGCTCGTAACCAAGTCTTGTTGTTTTGCTTTATCATCTAACTGACTACGTAAAACACGTTCAGCAATATCTAATGATAATGTAGAAACCTGACCTTTTAATTCAGCCAATGCTGCTTTTTTCTGATTTTCAATCTCTATACGAGCTTTTTCAATCAATTTAGCGCCTTCTGTATGAGCTGAAGTTTTAGCCTCATTAACAATATTGTCTTTCAGTTTTTTGGCTTCTTTCAGAATTTCATCACGCTCAGCACGAGCTTGTTTCATTAAATCTTCATTTTGAGCCGTTAATCTAGCCATTTCTTGATTAGCTAATTCTGCTTTATTCAAAGAATCATCAATAAATTGCTCACGTTCTTTTATGGCAACCATTACTGGTTTCCAAGCAAATTTCGCTAAAATGAAAAATAGTAAAAGAAATACAATTGTACTCCAAACTATTAAGCCAATGCTGGGATTAAATAAATCCATATTATGTTGTTTTTATTATTATTTACAATGTGTAATAAAAACATTTTGAAGCCAACCGCTCCAAAATGTTTTCGTTTTTTTTAAGCTGTTGGGTTGTTTCCTAAGAAAGATACCACAACTGCAAATAGAGCAACCGCTTCAACAAATGCTGCAGCAATTAACATCATCGTTTGAATTTTAGAAGCAGCTTCTGGTTGACGAGCAACACTTTCTAAAGCTGAACCACCAATTTTACCGATACCGATACCTGCACCTACTGCAGCTAAACCTGCACCTACTGCAGCAATACTTCCTACTACCATTTTAATTTAATTTTATATGTAAACAATATTGTTTCTAATTAATGTTCGCCATGTTCTTGTACGGCTAAGCCGATAAACAAAGCGGTTAATACAGTAAAAATAAAGGCCTGTATAAAACCTACCAATAACTCAATCATGCTAATGAATACCACAAACACAACCGAAACTGGGGCAATAAATATTGATTTGAAAACAAAGATCAAACACAATAACGCAAGTACTAAAATGTGACCCGCTGTAATATTCGCAAACAAACGAATCATTAATGCAACTGGCTTAGTCAACGTACCTAAAAACTCTAAAGGTGCTAAAAATATTTTCATTGGAACAGGAACACCTGGCATCCAAAAAATATGTTTCCAGTAATGTTTATTTGCTTTAACCGTAGTAATAATATAGGTTAAAACCGCTAAAACAAATGTAAGGTTAATATTTCCTGTTAAGTTTGCACCTCCTGGGAAGAAAGGCACCATACCTAATATATTATTAAACCATATAAAGAAAAATATAGTTAATAAATAAGGCATATAAGCTTCGTGTTTAGCGCCTAAGTTTGGAATAGCGATATCATCTCTAATAAATAATATAACTGGCTCTATTAAAGATTGAAATCCTTTTGGAGATTTACCTTTACGTTTAGCATAAGATCTTGCAACGTTAACAAATAAAATAACTAAAATTACTCCAGAGAATATTAATGTAAATACGTTCTTAGTGATTGAAAAATCTAAAGGAGCAAGATTTGCAACTTTATGTTTAGCACCTACTTCTACAAACTCACCGTGTTCATTAGCTGTTGCAGATGCGTAGTAAATTTTTTCGTGGTGATTAACAAATCGCTGACCGTTTTTTTCTACAACATGCTTTCCCTCACTATCGTGATGAAAATCGCCAGACATAAAGGTAACTAAACCATTATCTGTCCATAAAATTATTGGTAATGATATAGAAACAGAGTTTTCGCCCTCACCCCACATATGGAAACCATGCGAATCTGCAATGTGATGTAAAATATAGGCAGTAATATCAAACTTTTTTTCTTTTGCCTCTTCTGCAACAATTTTTGTATGATTTTCTGCTTTTACCGTGGTATCTGGCAGAGCTTGAGCAGCAGCATTTAAACTAAAAAATGCTAAAAAAAGCGCAAAAGCAACGCTTAGTACATTTATTCTTGATTTAAAAATATGACTGAAGTGCATTTATTCTATGTTTTTTACTTTTTTATTGAGTGGCGCAAGTTACATAACAATGCGTAAATTTCAAAGCCACTAAATAAGAAATATAAAGAAAAAAAATCTAGTACAAAAAGTAGGCTGCTAACGGGTGTTTTAAGCACATAAATTAGCACAAAAGCCATGGAAAATAACATCTTAACAGCTATCGATGCCATCATTGCCATAACCCCTACTTCCGGATTACGTTTTATACCTAAATAAGCTACAATATAGGCGATAAAAGTAATGCCAGCTATAAACCCAAAAACTACCCAAAATTTACTAATGAATAGGTTCACATTTGGAAAAATGTAAGGCAATGCTATAATTATACCTATTAATAATAACGTAAATAAAAAATAGGATAAAATGAAACGTGGTAAACTCAAAATTTATTTGTTTAGGGCAAAGGTATAAGAATGTGTTGATATTAAGCTTGGCATTTTACAATTAATACGACAACATACGTACAAACTCAGTCTTGCTTATTTTTTGTTAACGATCTAATTACCATGTATAAAGATATAATAACTCCTAACAAACCGAGCATAGCAGTGTATATTGATTTTGTGTTTCCACTGTGTTCATCAATTTTATACCCAATAAATGTAAACAAGCCAATTGTAGCCAACATCTGGAAAGCTATACCCGTATATTTAGCGAAATTATTCGCTTGTTTACCCTCGTCGTTATCCTCAAAGTTTGTCATAATAACTATTTCAATTAAAAATATAAGTTCAAATATTAAAAATTTACTGTCAAATAAAATATTTTTGCATACATTCTGTTATCTTGTAAAGTTATACGCAATTCTTAAAATTCTTGAACAACTACGCAAAACTAAGCGCAAAAATTATCCTCTCTTGCTTAAGCATGGCCATATTTATTGGCTGTTCTACGCAAAAAGATAATGCTACAAACAGAAGTCTGCAAAACCTATCTGCTCGTTACAACTACATTTATAACTCAAATGTTTTGCTAACAACTTATCAGGATGATCTTTCTCAAACCTATAAAGATAATTACGATGATTTTTTGGCGGTTTATATCGCTCCAGTTAACTCTGATTTTCTAAACTCTGCAACTTCTTCTGGCAATGTTAAGTCATTAGATGAGATTACCCAAAAGGCTCAAACTATTATCAGCGAAAAAAACTTTAGCAATTATATTGATGAGGCATACATCCTTTTAGGTAAAACAAATTTTTATAAAGGCAACTATTTTACTGCCGTAGAATATTTTGATTACACTGCAAAAACTTACAAAAGCAATAAAAACGTCTTTTTAAGTGCTATGACTTGGAAGGCTCGTAGTTTAATGCAATTGAATAATTATGAAAAAGCCGAACTTACCCTAGATACTGTAAAAGCGACATTAGATTCAGTTAAAAGTGAAAAAGCTGAACCATTAGCTACATTAGCACAAATGAGTATTTATCAGCAAAATTATAAAGAGGCAATTGGCTATTTGGAGCAAGCGATAAAGGAAACCAACAAAATACAAAGTAGAACGAGATGGCCTTATATTTTAGCTCAACTTTACGAATATAATAAGGAATACGATGCCAGTTTGCGCAATTATACCAAAGTTGAGAATAGCAATGCGCCTTTTGAAATGTATTTTAATGCAAAGCTGAGTAAAATCCGTGTTAATGATTTATTGAATGACCAAACTTCAAATCGCAAACAACAATTACTTAAATTATTGAAGGACGATAAAAATTTCGATTATACTGACCAAATTTATTATGAGGTAGCTGAAGATTATTTTGCGGATAAGGATTATAAAAAGGCCGAGGAGTATTACAAATTATCTGCTCAAAAAAGCATAACTAACCAATACCAAAAAGGTTTATCGTATTTAAAACTTGCCGACCTTAACTTTAAAAATTTAGGCGATTATGTGAATGCTAAATTATATTATGATAGTGCAGTAACTACTTTGCCTAAAAATTATCCAGGTTATGAGGGCATTCTTAAAAAAGCAGAAAATTTAGAATATTTAACTCAACGGTATCAGATAATTGCAAATGAAGATACGTTGCAACTCATTGCTCGTTTACCAGAACAAGCTCGCGAAAAGAAATTAAGTGAATTATTTGAGCCTAAAAAGGAAGTTACAACTACCAAAACGATTGATAATGGTAAGGTTGTAAAATTCGATGATCCTACAAAAACGCAAAGCAACGACAAGTTTTATTTTAGCAACAACAATGCAATTAGCAAGGGATTTACAGACTTCAGAAAACGCTGGGGAAATAGGCTTTTAGAAGATAATTGGAGACAAAGTGTGAAATCATCTGCACAAGTTAATCAACAAAATCAGTCTGCAGTAATTGACAATTCGACTAATCCAACAAATATTCAGACAGCAAATGCTGATAAAGAAACACGAATTAAAGAATATACAGCTCTCTTGCCTTTAACAGCAGATCAGATGGCTAAATCTGATCAAAAAATAATAGATGCGTATTTTGAGATTGCAGGATTTTATCAGCAAGTGCTCGAAGATGAAGAAGAAGCCGTTAAAGTTTATGAAGAATTATTGACTAGATATCCTCAAAACAATCATTTAGAAGTAGTTTATTATAGTTTATATCTTGGTTATTCAAAAACAGACCCAGCTAAATCTGAGATGTATAAAAACATGGTATTGGCTAAATATCCAAGTTCTGTTTATGCTAAAACAATATTAGATCCTAATTTTTCGGCGAAACAGAATGCTTTAGATTTAGAAATAAATAAAATTTATAATACTGTTTTTGATAGCTACGAGAAAAAAGATTTTCCTGCAGTAATTGCTTATGTAAATGAAACGAATCAGCGGTTTCCAGGAAATGCATTGCAAGCTCAATACGATTATTTAAAAGCCATCGCCATTGGCCGTACACAAAATGTAGATAGTTTATTGTTAGCTTTTAATACCATCATTTCTAAATATCCAAATGATAAACTCATAAATCCATTGGTTTTGGATCATATTGCCTACATCAACGCAAATTTATCTTCATTTAAAGCAAGAAAAATTGCACTAATTGATTTCGATCCGACAGAACCTCGTTTTATTTCACAACGAGAAAATACGGTTGTTGCAGTAAATAAACTAGAACCTGTAATACCTAAATCAGAACCTGCAGTAGTTAAGCCTGTCACTCCTACGGTTACACCCGCTGTAACTCCTACTCCATATGCACCGGTTATTGCAAAATCGCAAGAAGTTAAAAATGAACCTATAGCTAAACCTGTAGATAATTTTTTCAGCAAAGCGGAATCAGATATTTATTATTATGTAATTAGCGTTAATGATATGAGTTTAAGTGTAAGCTCATCTCGTTTTGGTGTTGGTCAATTTAATAGAGGTAATTATGCTGGTTCAGGATTAAAACATCAATTATTAGAGCTTGATGAAGATCAGTTAATTTTTGTAGGTAACTTTACCACCTTAAGTGAGGCAAAAACTTATGCAGAAAGTATTACTTCTCAATTAACAAAAATTATGAAGGTTCCTTTGACAGCGTATAAAGGTTTTTATATTAGCAAAGAGAACTTCGACAAAATTAAGAATAGAGAAATATTAAATAGGTATATTGAGTTTTTCAAGAACAATTATTAATAAAAATGAGTGCATCCCTAACACCAGAAAACATAAAGAAATATAACCGCAGACTTTGGAAATTGCTCATTGGCGGCATGGTGTTTTTTGCCTTATTCATTGTTTCAATAGGTTTTGGGCTATTTGGCGAAATTCCATCTTTTAGAGCTATCGAACATCCAAAAAGTAATGAAGCCACAGAAATTATTTCTGAAGATGGTAAAGTAATAGGAACTTATTTTGTTAAAAATCGTTCAAATATTAACTATAGCGCAATATCTCCAAATGTAGTTAATGCATTAATTGCGACTGAAGATGTTCGTTTTCTCTCTCATTCTGGTATAGATTTTAAACGTACGTTTACCATTTTCGCATATGCGTTATTGGGCAAAAAACAAGGTGGAAGTACCATTACTCAACAATTGGCATTAAATTTATTTTCTGAGGAAGGCAGACAAAAGAATTACTTCAAAAGAATAATCCAAAAATTTCAAGAATGGGTAATTGCAGTAAAACTAGAACGCAATTATACTAAGGAAGAGATTATCACTATGTATTTAAACACCGTTGATTTTGGTAATCAAGCCTATGGTATTAAATCTGCTGCAAGAGTTTATTTTAATACAACTGCGGATAAATTAACTGTGCCACAAGCTGCTGTTTTGGTTGGCATACAAAGAGGTGTTACTCGGTATTCGCCAACTAAAAATCCAGAAAGATCTTTAACTAGAAGGAATACGGTAATGGCGCTAATGGTTAAAGCAGATTTGCTTACTGCTGAACAATTTGAGATAGAAAAGGAAAAACCACTCGACTTGCATTTTAATGCTGCCACTACAAATGATGGTGTTGCCCCTTATTTTAGAGCCGTTTTAAAATCCGAAGTGAGAAAAATTTTAGAAGATCGTTCTATCACAAATAATGGCGTTCCGTATGATTTAGATAGAGATGGATTAAAAATAACGACAACCATTAATTACGATATGCAGGTTTATGCTGAACAAGCGCAAAAAGAATACATGAAAACTTTACAACAGCAATTTGCCAATAGTTGGAAAGGGCGTAATCCTTTTAAAGGAATGGAATTGCAAATTGACCAAGGTATAAAACGTTCGGACCGTTATAAAGCATTAAAATTAGAGGGAAAATCTGACGAAGAAATTAAAACCGATTTCAATACGCCGAGCAGGCTTACCATTTTTACTTGGAAAGGTGATATCGATACCTTGATGAAACCTATTGATTCTGTTAAATATTATAAGTTATTGTTGCGCAATGCGATGATGGCGATGGATCCTAAAACTGGTTACATTAAAGCTTGGGTTGGAGGAATTAATTTCGAGCATTTTAAATACGATCAAGTAAAAATGGGTACTCGTCAAGTTGGGTCAACAGCAAAACCATTTACTTACACAGTCGCTATAGAAAATGGATATTCTCCTTGTTATACTGTTCAAAATGAACCCGTAACCATTTCAAATCCAGGAAGCCCTGATTGGACTCCTCGTTCTTCTGGAACAATACCTGGGCCTATTACCTTGCAAAAGGCTTTAGCTTATTCTCAAAATTACATTGCAGCTTATTTAATGAAACAAGTTGGTCCGACAGCGGTAGCTACAGAAGCAAAAAAAATGGGTATAACTTCAGATATTCCAATTGTACCATCTATTGCTTTAGGTGCTTTTGATGCATCGGTTTATGATATGGTTGGTGCTTATGGAGTTTTTGCTAATAAAGGTGTTTGGACACAACCTACCTATATTTTAAAAATTGAAGACAAAAATGGCGTAGTGCTTTATGATAGTAAACCAACTATAAAAGTAGCTATGAACGAAGAAGTAGCTTATGTAATGACCAGAATGTTAAGAGGTGTAATTACTGGTGGAACTGGTTCAAGATTAAGTTATAAATATGGGATAAATGCACCAACTGGTGGAAAAACAGGAACAACGCAAAATAACTCAGATGGTTGGTTTATGGCAATTACACCAGATTTAGTAGCTGGAGTTTGGACAGGTTGCGAGGATAGAGCTTTCCATTTTACAAGTACTAGAGATGGTGAAGGCGCAAATTCTGCACTACCTATTTATGCAGGTTTTATGAAACGAGTGTATGCAAATCCTAATTTAAAAATAAGTAAAGCTGATTTTGAACCTCCTAAAAATGGTGTTTCTATTATTTACGATTGTAATCAATACCAGCAACCAGAACAGGATACAACTGAACTCGATAAGAAATTAGGTTTCTAGTTTTTATAAAAAATCATCACTACGTTATAAATGAGTGCTTTCGATCATAAAAAGGCATTAGCCGATATTCCGCATAAACCTGGAGTTTACCAGTATTTTGATGAGGAAGATTTGCTGATTTATATTGGCAAAGCGAAGGATTTACGGAATCGTGTAGGCTCTTATTTTAATCAAGATAAACATCAGATTAATGGAAAAACCAAAGTTTTGGTTTCTAAAATCAGACGGATAAGTTTTACCATAGTTGACACTGAAATTGATGCATGGTTATTGGAAAATAGCTTGATCAAAAAACATCAACCTCGCTATAACATTATGTTGAAAGATGATAAAACCTATCCATGGATTATCATTAAAAAAGAAGATTTCCCACGTATTTACTGGACACGCAAAATGATTAAAGATGGTTCTACTTATTTCGGACCATACGCATCGGTAGGAATGATGCACACTATTTTAGATTTAATTAAGGAAACGTATACATTAAGAACTTGCAATCTGCCACTAACACCACAAAATATTAACGATGGAAAATTTAAAGTTTGTTTAGAATATCAAATAGGAAATTGTAAAGGCCCATGTCAAAATTACCAAAGCAAAGCAGATTACGACCAAAACATTGAGGAAATTACGGCAATCTTAAATGGAAAAATTGGCAACGTAATTCGTGAGGTAAAACAGGTTGTTAAAAAAGCTTCGGAAGATTTAAACTTTGAACTTGCCTATTCTTACCAAAAGAAATTATTGTTTTTAGAGAAATATCAGAGTAAATCTACGGTAGTAAATAGCGCCATTACAAATATAGATGTGGTAAGTATTGCATCTGATGAACGTTATGCTTTTGTAAACTATTTAAAAGTGGTGAATGGAAGTATTATTCAGACGCAAACTATAGAAATTAAAAAACGATTGGATGAGACTGATGAGGAATTATTAACGATTGCGATTACTGAGTTTAGAACCAAGTTTAGCAGTACATCAAAAGAGATCATTGTTCCTTTCACCATTCCATTATTAGATAAAAATTTAAAATTTACCGTACCAAAACTTGGCGAAAAAAAGAAATTATTAGAACTGTCGGAGAAGAATGTATTGTTTTTTAAGCGAGAGAAATTAAATCAATATGAAAAACTAAATCCTGATTTAAGAACCGATCGTATTTTAACTCAGATGCAAAAGGATTTAAGACTTACCCAGCTTCCTCAACATATTGAATGTTTCGATAACTCGAATTTCCAAGGTAAATATCCAGTTTCTGCTATTGTAGTTTTTAAGGATGCCAAACCAAGCAAAAAAGATTACCGCCATTTTAATGTTAAAACTGTAGAAGGCCCAAATGATTTTGCCACTATGGAGGAAGCCGTTTATAGACGTTATAAACGAATGTTGGAGGAAGAACAGTCGTTACCTCAACTCATTATTATTGATGGTGGCAAAGGACAATTATCATCTGCGGTTAGCAGTTTAAAGAAATTAGGTATTCACAAAAAAGTAACTGTTATTGGCATTGCGAAGCGTTTAGAAGAATTATATTATCCTGGAGATAGTTTCCCATTATATCTTGATAAGAAATCTGAAACATTAAAAATCATTCAACAATTACGAGATGAAGCGCATCGTTTTGGGATCACTTTCCATCGTAAAAAAAGAGATCAAGGAACACTTAAAACAGAATTAGAAATAATTCCCGGCATTGGAAAAACTACTGCAGATAAGCTTTTAGTAAAATTCAAATCCGTTAAGAAAATAAAAGAAGCAACGGAAGAAGAGTTAGCTCAAGTACTAAACAAAAAGCAAATTATTGCATTGACCGATTATTTTAAGGCATAAAAAAGCCCCGAATAAATCGAGGCTTCTTGTGTCGTCATCCTGAATTTATTTCAGGATTAGTTTAAGCAGATGCTGAAATAAATTCAGCATGACGTTAATTTCTTTTAATATTCCCAAAGACCTTGTTCAAAATCGGCCATTGCCTTTTTAATACGTTCAGATTCTAATAATCTTTCTTTAGGATTAAATAAAATATCTTCAATTCTATTATCAGCAGCATTAGAAACTTTAGTGATATTACTAAAAAACAATCTTCTAGTAAATACATCGTCGAAGTTAATTCCAGAGTTATCATTTTGGTTATTAGCAACTTTATGCTTCACTAAAATTTCTCTTAAATCATCAAAGTATAACCAGCCGGCTACAGTTTTTAATGTATCGGCTCTTGGTTTACCTGTTGTAGGATCAGGAACTGGATTTCCATTATTATCAACTTGAGTTTTAACATCAATTCTAACTGGAGCAATACCAATTATTCTTGGTTCGAAAATTCCTCGTTTAATATCTAAAATCCAATCTTCTTTAATTCTTAACGTGGTAAAACTTGCAGCAAAAAATTCATTATTTGCTCTGTTAATTTCATTTGTACCAGGATTAACACCTAAAAAAGCGGTATCAGCTGCAGAGCTGTTGGTGATCTTTGGATCATTACCTTTTTTCTGCCCTAGCGGTTCACCCTTAAAATCTTCATCCTCACTAGAATAAAGATCTAATTCGCCATTGCTAACTGCATCATAAATAACCCCTAATAAACTCACTTTAGGAGATGCCAATACTTGGTTGCCACGATCGCGAAGATCTATTTCACGCCATACTCTCTTTGTATAAACTACGTCTTCTTTATTCACAGGAGCATAAGGCACAACGGTATCAGCTACGCTTTCCTCTCTATAAATAAAGCCATCCTTTTTTGGGCCTTTCTTTTTAGGCGTTACTTTTTTATCCGCAGTTGTCGGAGGAGTAACTGGATTTTGTGCATAAGCGAAACCCACTGTTAAAAGAAATATAGCTAGAAAAAATATTTTTTTCATAATTTTTAGTTTACGGTAAATACCATTGAATTTAAAGTTGGCGTACGTCCATCTGGCAATTGAGCAACAATATTATCAATATAAACAACCGATTTAAATGGTAAATTCGATAATGCAGCTTTAGCTTGCGCATTAAAGTTATCACCAGTACAATAATAAACCTGTGCATCTTGGCGTGGTCTAACAACTGTTACACTAAATTTAGTAACTCTTACTTTGACATCAAATTCAAAATTTTCTATAGCTGCCGAAACTTGGCCTTCTCGTGCAATTGTATTTCCAGAAATAATTCCTCCCATTTTACCGGCAAATTTTGCTACTGGATTAGGAATTCCTTTTACTCTAAATTTATTAGTTCCTAAGCTTAACGATTTTCCATTGCTATTTCCAGATACACTAATAGTTACTTCATTACCAATTAAACTACCTGGCACATTAATATTGTATTTGCCAGCACCGCCAGTCATTGAGCCAGCTGAAATAGTAGCTTTAATACTTTCTAAAGAAAATCCCGGTGCCGAAACCGAAAACGGATTAGGAATACCTGCGTAAATTACATTTAAGTTAGTTGAAGATACCGTTGCAGATGGTTTTGCAACCTGATATTTCATAGGCTCAGTATAATATGTTGCAAAAGTACCATCCGTTTTTTTAACACGAATTGTCCCTTTCCAAGTAAATTCACCTACCGATCCTGTACCACCAGTATACGTAGCTATACCTTTTACAACTCCTAAAGAGCTACCACCTACCGTAATTTCTGGATTTGATTTCGTATCTCTTGCCGTTAAGAAAATGTCAGCTTTGTAAGGTTGACCTTGAATTACATAACTACTAGAAGGTACAGCAACAGCTTTAAACTCATCCATGATAATTGTAGTTTCGCTCATTTTACCGAAGATTTTTCGAACTACTTCCGATTCTGCATTTTTTAAATCTGCTTGTATTTTGGTTAAAATGGTATTTGCAGCTGTTAATGGAGTTCCTTCTCCAAAATTAACATCTTCCCATTTTTTTCCATTTACAGCTTTTAAAGGATCTTTAGCTTCTAAAGAAAATGATACGTTTGCTCTATCTTTTTCATCTAATAATGCAATTAATTTCGCTCTAGTATCATTAATTTTTGCTTTTAGTTTTTCTCCTTCTTTTTTATTGATCATAATGTTTTGAGCAATATCTAAATTGTCTCTCAACACAAAATCTCCAGTTTCTGGATCAATTCCATCGCCCTTCACTTTAAACTCATCTTTAAGTCTTTGAATTTCTTTATTCAACTCTTCAGCATAAGCTTTTACTTTTTGAGCTCTATCCCAAAGTGGTTGAGCACGTTCGGGTTTATTTTTTAATTCTGTTTCTTCAAATGCACTAAAAGTTTGATCTAAGCCCGAGCTTACATTCGTTTTTGAGGCATCTAAACTATCGTTAATATTCTTAAAAGCATTTAAGATTGCGTCTGAAACGTTTAAAGCAAGCATAGCTAACAATACCAAATACATGATATTAATCATCTTCTGCCTTGTCGTTTCTTTTCCTCCAGCCATGTTAAATTAGATTTTTGTTTACTGATTTAAATAATAGAAACTAATTATGTACGTGGTTGGTTCATAGCGGTTAACATATTGCCATAAATTGCATTTAATGACGCTAAGTTTTTAGCCAATTTACCTACTTCTTCTTTAAACTGTTTAGAGTCTTCCATCGATTCATTGAAATTACCCATAGTTAAAGATAAGTTCTGATAGAACTTATTCATTGATTTTAAATGAGCGCTTGAATCTTGTAACTCTAATTCATATACCGCATTTAAGGCTGATAAATTTTTAGCTAAATTATTTACTTGATCATGGTAAGCTTTAGAATCAACACTACTTTCTCCCATTTCTACTAACTGGGCAGTAGCTTTACCAAAGGCATTACTTAAATTATCAAAGCTCGACGAAGCTGTTTTTACTTTTCCAGTAAATTCATTTGTCGCAATTGCAGCATCGCTAACGTTAGAAATTGTGGCTACTTTATCACCAAAAGTGCGTAGGCCAGTACCTAAACTCTCGATTAATTCTGGTCCAATTTTAGCTTTATCTAACATATCATCCAATGCAGCAGTTGAAGAAGATCCCGAAGAAACAACTGGTCTAGCTGTAGCTTTTGGCAATTCACCTGCAAACCCCATGTTTAATTCAGGATAAACGCGTTCCCAAGGCAGCTCTGGTTCTGGCGGAAAAAATCCTGTTAAGAAGAATAATAATGCCTCTACACCTAATCCCACTCCAATAATTACGTTTGCCCATGATCCACCAAAGTGAATAATTTTACATAATGCACCGATAATTACTATACTCGCTCCCCAGGAAATTGCCACATGTAACCAACCTGGTTGTTTTCTTGCTGCCATAATTTGTTTAAAGTTTTATTTTGTTGTTTGTTGATTTTTTAATTTAATGCATTGCCAGGATAATCAGAAACACAACGGAAACCGATATAAGATCTTGCTTTATCTTGATACTCGTATGTACCTACAGAATTTTGCAAAAAGAAACCTATGTCTTTCCATGAGCCACCTCTTACTACTTTAGCTCCTTTAGCTGTATTTACATAATTGGGGCTAAAATCTGACAATAAACTTGTTGCTGATCTGTTATAAGCTGTTACTGTCCATTCTGCTACGTTACCTGCCATGTTGTATAAACCGTAATCATTCGGAATATAAGCTCTAGCATCTACAGTGTACAATCCACCATCATCAGTATAATTACCTCTACCTACTTTAAAGTTTGCTTGTAAACAACCTTTTGTATTTTTAATATAAGGACCACCCCATGGATATTTAGTTTGTGTTCTTCCGCCTCTGGCAGCATATTCAAACTCTTGGTCTGTTGGCAATCTATATTTTAATCTTACGTTTTCTGGTTGTTTTCTTGCTGCAGCTATATTTCTATATAAAACAGTTCTCCAATTACAAAAAGCTGTTGCTTGATCCCATGTTACACCAACAACTGGATATCCATCATAAGATGGGTGGTTAAAATAAGAATCAACCATTGGATCATTTTGAGCATAAGAAAAATCCAATTTCCAAACTAAAGTATCTGGATATATACTAACCGAAGGATGCTCATTTGCTTTACCTGGTGTAGGATTATCAGTATATGTTTGTATGAAATCTTGTCTGCTTTTACTTGGATCGTTTCTACCTGCCGCTTCTAAATCGTGATCTAAATAACTGTATGCATATCTGAATTTACGAATATCAAATTCATTTTTACCTGGTAAGGCATCGTTACCCGAATAATACATATTTTGCAATCTAGCTTTGTATGCACTATTTTTCCCCCAAAGCACGCCACTTTTTCCTATAGCTTTCCAGTTAATATTTTGTTGACCAGATGCTGTGGTTCCTGCAGCGGCGGCTGGTTGTGGCATATATAAGTTTGGCGCACCAGATCTACCTAAAGAGGTTACTGCAACAGAATCTCTAACCCAATTTACAAACTGTCTGTATTCTGCGTTTGTAATTTCCGTTTGATCCATATAAAAAGCAGCAAACGAGGTCATACGGCTTGGTGTACCCTGATAAAAACTAATATCTTCATCAGTCATACCGATTAAAGTTCTCCCTGGCGGGATAAAAACCATCCCATAAGGAATTGTTTTGTTCTTAAATTTTTTGTTGTATGCCCCGACAAGCTCTCCATTTTGTCCGCTTTTACAGCTCATCAGCAAACTAGTGATAATCAAAAAATTAAGAAAGTATATTTTTCTCATAAAATCCGTTAATGCAGTATCATATTATTTTATAGCAATTTTATCGAAAATCCTTGATAAAAACAATTATTTATACAAATAAATCCGCCTCACCTTGCAATAAATATTTAAACTATAACCGATTAAAAATAAGTTATTTAGTTTAAATTATCCATCATCTCAACTAAGATTTAAGGTGAAGAAAATTGTTTTTACGAGCAGAAATTCTTCAAATATTGATGAAGTAACGGCACATGTTATGAAAAATTACTTATTAGATTTTTTAATGTAATTTTCTATCGCCATAATCATAGAAGGTGCTTCCGGACTAGGCGCAGCAATGTCTACAATTTGCCCAGCATCTGTTGCAGCTTTATTGGTATTTAGGCCAAATACAGCTATCCGAGTATTGTTTTGCTTAAAATTTGGAAAATTAGTATAAAGGGATTGTATACTTGATGGACTGAAAAACGCAATTACATCATAAAAAACCTCTGCTAAGTCGGATAAATCACTAACTACCGTTTTAAATAAAACTGCAGGAGTAACATCATAACCATTTTTTTGCAGGAAATTCATAGTGTCTTCAGTAGCTACATCAGAACAAGGATATAAAAATTTCTCTCCAGCGTGTTTTTTCAAAACTTCTGCTAAATCTGAAGCAGTCTGCTTTCCGAAGAAAATTTTACGTTTTCTATATTGAATATATTTTTGAAGATATAAGGCAGTAGATTCTGAAATACAGAAATATTTTAAGTCTGCTGGCACTTCGTATCTCATTTCTTCACATATTCTGAAAAAATGATCAACTGCGTTACGACTTGTAAAAACCACAGCAGTAAACTCTGCTAAATTGATTTTATCTTTTCTAAAATCTCTGGCAGGAACTCCCTCAACGTGAATAAATGACCGAAAGTCGATTTTCAAATTGTACTTTTTAGCCAGATCAAAATAAGGTGATTTTTCTGTTTCGGGCTTTGGTAAAGTGATCAGTATACTTTTAACTTTACGTAACCTATCTTCTATCTTTTCCTGCATTTTAACTAATTACCTCTTTAAAATCCTATTGCCTTGATTAATATTAATATAGGGCAAATTTCGAGGGTGCAAAAGTACAAAAATAAATAGACTTTTGAAAACCTATAATGAGATAAAATATTTACTCCTGCCCTAATAAATTGAAAAACAAAGATAACTAATACTAAAACTATAGCTGCTGCAACATAAAAGGAGCCATGTTTTAGTGGAGATAGCGCAAACGCAATAACTAATGGAGTGAACAATAAAGAGGCGTTAAAATAACTTAAATATAATATAGAGATGTATTCGTTTACTGGTTTTTGGATATTAAATATATAGCCAAGTAAGCGTAATAGCACAATTTTTAATACATATAAAACTATAATGACTATTGAAATTGTTACAAAAAACTGGAAGCCATTTGCGACATAATCTAGCTTTTGATATTGGGCAACGAGATAAAAAAACATCCCAATGGTAAACCCAAATTGAACAAAAAGTAGCAGAAAAGGCCAAGAAGTAAATAGGTTATCCTCCTTATTTAAATTACCTAATGCTCTATTGCTAAAAAAGGACAAAATAATTGCCATCATTTGTTTAGAAAACACGTTTTTTAGAATTGCAAATAGCACCAAAAGGAAAGCGATAAATGCTAATATCCAAACATCGCCTTTGGTTAATGCATCTCCTACTTGACGTGGACCTTTATTTACAGAATTGCGTAGAAAATCATCTACTAGAACCTTAAAATCGAGTTTTGGATAACCAAATCCTTTTTTTAAGCTATCTGTAATAAGTGCTTTTGTTAAGGAATCGGGTAATCTTAAACTACGTGGAGTAATGGTATCTTCTGCAATAATTGTTATAGTTTGAGCGGAATCTAGGCTATCTGTTGGTAAAGAAACTCCAGAAATACTATCAGTTGCTAAAGGTATTTGCTGCGCTTTTATCGACACCAATAACGTACTAAAACACAATAAAATAAGTAAAAAAACTTTTTTTAACATCGCAGATAAACAACTATAGAACTATGCCTAATGACGACAAATTTACTGCTTTATTATTTTGTTTTCACAAAAAGCACTTCTTTTAAATGCTAACTTACTATCGATAATGGCTTGTGGCGCTAAATTAATTTACCTTTGCGCAATGGCTGGCATTTATATCCATATTCCCTTCTGCAAAAAGGCTTGTACCTATTGCGATTTTCATTTTTCTACTTCTTTTAAGTATGTGGATGAGATGACAGATGCAATTTGTACAGAAATTAGACTCAAAAAAGATCGCATTACGGAACAAATTGGTAGCATTTATTTTGGTGGCGGCACTCCTTCTGTGTTATCTGCGGCCTCACTTCAACAAATTTTCGATACACTAACCGAATGTTTTTCTATCTCGGCCAATGCCGAAATTACTATTGAAGCTAACCCTGATGATCTTGATGCCAAAAAAATAAACGAACTACGCCAACTTCCAATTAATAGATTTAGCATTGGCATTCAATCTTTTTTTAATGAAGATTTAGTTTGGATGAACAGAGCGCATAATGCGGATGAAGCCATAAACTGTATCAAAAGAAGTCAAGATGCAGGATTTGAGAACTTAAGTATAGATTTAATTTACGGTTATCCATTACTAACCGACGAAAAATTATTGTCTAATATTCAAACCATTTTATCCTTACAAACCCCGCATATTTCAGCTTATTCACTTACGGTAGAAGCTCGTACAGCTTTAGCTAACGCGATACAAAAAGGTAAACAAACACCCATAAATGAGGAACAAAGTGCATCTCAATTTTTAATCTTAACTGATCAATTGACTAAGAATAATTTTGAGCATTATGAGATTTCGAACTATAGTTTGCCTAGCAAATATGCAGTTCATAACACTAATTACTGGAAAGGCGTGCCATATTTGGGTATTGGACCTTCGGCGCATGGTTTTGATGGTTTCAACAGATATATCAACATAGCTAATAATGCAAAATATTTAAGTGCTTTAACCTCGCAAAAATTAGCAGAAGACATTGAAGAATTAAGCGAAATTGATCGTTTTAACGAATATATTATGACTTCTCTTCGCACCATGTGGGGAACAGATTTACAAAAAATAACTACTGATTTTGGCAAAAATTATGCTGAGCAAACGTTTAAACAAATCAAACCATTTATTGATAATGGAAGATTAGTTTTAAATAACAATATCATTCATCTTACTCACGAAGGGAAATTATTTGCAGATGGTATTGCATCAGAACTTTTTGCAACTGACGAATAAAATAATGTAACGCATTTTACTTATTTTTGTTCAACACCCTCTTTTAATAGCCATTATGACCCCACAAAATTTTCTCAAATATATTTTTGATGTAGGAACCCGTTATTTTTTAATCGCCGGAATTGCTTTTTTAATTTTCTATGTATTATTTGATAAACGATTTAGTGGAAGACGTTTGCAAAAGAAAATACCGAAAATGTCTGATCATAAACGAGATATTTTCTATTCGATTATTACCATCGTGATTTTCGGAGCTTTACCCGTAATTTTTTTAGAAAATGATAAAATACGACCTTATACACTACTTTATCAAAATGTAAGCGATTACGGCTGGGTGTATTTCTTTTTAGCGTTTCCATTGATGTTGCTTATTCACGATGCCTATTTCTATTGGACTCACCGAATGATGCATCACCCAAAATTGTTTCGACTTTTTCATTTAATTCACCATAAATCTACCAGCCCAACACCTTGGACGGCTTACTCTTTTCATCCGTTAGAAGCTGTAGTAGAAACTGGTATATTTGTGGTTATTATTTTTATCATGCCAGTTCATCAAATACATTTAGCCGTATTTTTTACCATTGTGTTTGTTTATAACGTGTATGGCCATTTAGGTTATGAATTATTTCCCGCAAAATTTCACAAAAGCAAAATTGGCAAATGGATAAGCACTGGAACGGCTCACAATATGCATCATCAATACTTTAAAGGTAATTATGGGTTGTATTTTTTATTTTGGGATAGATGGATGGGAACGTTAAGACCAGAATACGATGAAAAATTCGAATTTACCACCGCCAAAAAAGAAAAAGTAATTACAGAAAAATCGATGGAAGAACAAGTTCTAGAAAATGATGCATTAAAAAATTCCATATTCGAGGCAAATGAAAAATAAAATCGTGTGGATTACCGGAGCTTCGTCAGGAATTGGTGAGGCATTAGTGTATGCTTACAATAAAGCTGGCGTAAAATTAATTATCTCTTCCCGCAACCGCGATGAGCTTTTTAGAGTTAAATCTAATTGCAAAGATCAAATTAATGTACATGTTTTATCGTTAGATTTAGCCGATAACGCTTCCTTAAAAGGCAAAGCCGATGAGGCCATCAAAATTTTTGGAAAAATCGACATATTAATTAACAGCGGCGGAATTAGTCAAAGAAGTTTAACACTAGAAACTAATTTAGAAACCGAAAAGCGTTTAATGGATGTTAATTTTTGGGGAACAGTAATTTTAAGTAAAGCTGTTTTACCTCAAATATTAGCGCAAGGAAGTGGTAGTATTGTTTGTGTAAGTAGTTTAGTAGGTAAATTTGGCACTCGTTTCCGCTCTGCGTATTCCGCATCAAAACACGCTTTACATGGTTATTTTGATTCACTTCGCATAGAAATAGACAATCCCAACATTCATATTATGTTGGCTTGCCCAGGTTTTATCAAAACAAACGTAACGATCAATGCAGTAACCGCAAATGGTGCTGCACAAGGCACTATGGATGATGCACAAGAAAATGGCATGCTTCCAGAAGTTTGTGCTGAACAAATCGTGAAAGCAATTGAAGCAAAAAAAGAAGAGGTTTATATTGGCGGTAAAGAAGTAAAAGGAGTATTGCTTAAACGCTTTTTCCCACGCTATTTTTCTAAAATTATCCGCAAAGCGAAAGTTACTTAATCCGAGTTGATACTTTTTAAGTTTACATCAAATTATCATCGTCTTAACATTTTATAACTAATGCCTACACATTTTAAATTTTAATTTACATTTTTGTATTTGGATAGCTGATTGCTTAACCACAAAATTTAATCTTATTGCCATACTATGAGCTTTATTTTAAAACCAGTTGACACCGTTGAAACCATTAGCCCAGAAGATTTTAAAAAAAACTATTTGGACGCTAGAAAACCACTAATAATTAAAGGATTAACAAAAGATTGGCCAGCCCGTGAAAAATGGACGACCGATTATTTAAAGGAAATTGGTGGCGATATTGAAGTTAATTTGGTTGATAATTCTAAGGCTGATCCTACAAAACCAATTAATGCATCTATTGCTAGCATGAAATTTGGCGATTATTTGGACTTGATTAAAAGAGAGCCTACCGAGTTACGGATCTTCTTTTTTAATTTGTTTAAGCATGTTCCAAGTTTAATTAACGATATTAAAATCCCTAAAGATTTAATGGGTGGCTTCATAGAAAGCATGCCAGCCATGTTTTTTGGTGGTTCTAACTCTGTTACTTTTTTACATTACGATATAGATTTACCTCATCTTTTCCATACTCATTTTGGTGGAAGAAAGCACATCATTCTATTTGATAATAAATGGAAAAAACGTTTATACTGTATTCCAAATGCAACATATGCATTAGAAGATTATGATGTTGCTAATCCAGATTTCGAAAAATTCCCTGCCTTAAATGGCGTAGAAGGTTACGAAGTTTTTTTAGAACACGGTGATACTTTATTTATGCCAACTGGTATGTGGCACTGGATGAAATATTTGGACGGTTCTTTCTCTTTAAGTTTAAGAGCTTGGGATGCATCTTTAAGTAGAAAAGCAGCAAGCGTTTTCAATTTGGCCATTAAAGGTGGTGTAGATAGTTTATTGAAAATGGCTTTTAAAGCTCCTTATGCGCAATGGAGAGAAAAATTAGCTGTTAAACGAGCAGAAAGAGCTTTAAAAAACGGAAGTCCAAAATAGATTCTTTATAAAGATAGTTTAAAGGTCAAAGCAATAATTGTTTTGACCTTTTTTGTTTTTTACGTTAACTACTATGATCAACTACAACTTTCCAAACGCCATTTATTTTGCGCAGTAAAAGCGTGAAATAACCTTTTAATTCATCTTTTTCACGTTTCACATTCCAGCTTCCTAAAACAAAAGCTTTATCTTTAGTTAAAAACTCTACTTTTTTAATTCCAAAAATTAAAAAACCCATCGCAGCTTTATCTGGGTAACCTTTTTTATAATTATCTAATGTTTTTTGCCATCCATACGTTGGTCCGCTTTTCCCTACAAATAATAAGCTATCGCTTTTCCAATAACCTTGCATGTAAGCCTCAACATCACCTTTATTCCAATCGGCTCGCTGCTTCTCTAAAAGGTTCAAAACAGCTTGTTTATCATCAACTTTTTGTGCTTGAGCTTGTAAGGAAAATAAGCAAATCAGCACTAGTATTAATTTTTTCATCTTTAAATATAGCAAGCTATTTTTACAAGTCCATAACATTAGTTCATTCTCAAACTTTTACCTTCGGTACTGCGTTTATCATAAACATGAGAGGATTTCAATTTTCAAAATTTTTACCAAACGAATTGCCAAAAGGTGGTTTCGATGAATTGCTTAAGCTTTTTACCGAACTACTTAATTATACTGCTGGCGATGCTGGAGAAACTTTGGCCTGGATGAACGAGCTTGATAAGCAATACAAATTCACCAATAATGAATATGCTATGGGCGATTTCATTGAGGATTTGAAAGAAAAAGGCTATCTCAAAGAGGAAAATGGTGAAGTTAAAATCACTGCAAAAACTGAACAAACCATTCGAAAATCTGCATTAGAAGAAATATTTGGCAAGTTAAAAAAAGCTGGAAAAGGAAATCATAACAGTAATATTTCAGGTATTGGAGAAGAAAAAAATGCCGATCGCCGTGAATACAATTTTGGCGATAGTTTAGACCAAATCGACATGACGGCGTCGATCCAAAATGCGCAAATAAATCATGGTATTAGTAATTTTACGCTAACAGAAAAGGATTTAGAAGTCGAAGAAAAAGATTATAAAACGTTAACATCAACTGTGTTAATGATAGATATTTCTCATTCTATGATTTTATACGGTGAAGACAGAATTACACCTGCAAAAAAAACTGCAATGGCTTTAGCAGAGCTGATTAAAACCAAATATCCAAAAGATACATTAGATATTGTAGTTTTTGGAAACGATGCTTGGCCTATCACGATTAAAGATTTACCCTATTTACAAGTTGGCCCTTACCATACCAATACCTTAGCAGGATTAGAATTAGCGACAGATTTATTGCGTCGTAGAAAAACTCATAACAAGCAAATATTTATGATTACCGATGGAAAACCAACTTGTTTAAAGGAAAATGGTCGGTATTATAAAAATAGTATGGGTTTGGATAGAAAAGTAATTGGAAAAACCTTAAATATGGCAGCGCAATGTAAACGTTTAAACATTCCAATTACTACCTTTATGATTGCACAAGACCCTTATTTGCAACAGTTTGTAAGACAGTTTACGCAAGTTAATGGTGGTAGAGCTTTTTATAGTTCATTAACTGGTTTGGGCGAATACATTTTTGAAGATTATATTAAAAACAGAAGAAAAACTTTTAGAGGAAACTAAAAGTCAGAAACATTTATACATCAAATGGATATTAAAACATTAGGCGAATTAAAAGCCTCCAACTATATTTCACTTAGCGTTAAAGACGAATTAAGAAAAAATCTGATTAAACAACTTCAACAAAAAGAGCTTGGTTTTGAGGGAATTCTTGGTTACGATGAAACCGTTATCCCAGAATTGCAAACTGCTATTTTATCAAGACATAATGTTTTGTTATTAGGTTTACGTGGTCAGGCGAAAACTAGAATTGCTCGTTTAATGGTAAATTTGTTAGACGAATATATTCCTTACGTTGCAGCAAGTGAGATTTTTGACGATCCTTTAAATCCTATTTCATGGTATGCTAAAAACGAGATAGCACAAAAAGGCGATGACACACCAATTTTATGGCAACACCGTAATGACCGTTATACAGAAAAATTGGCTACACCAGATGTTACCGTTGCCGATTTAATTGGCGATGTTGATCCGATCAAAGCAGCAACTTTAAAATTAACGTATAATGATGAACGTGTAATCCATTTTGGGTTAATTCCAAGAGCGCATCGCGGAATATTTGTGATTAATGAATTACCCGATTTACAAGCTCGTATTCAGGTGGCCCTATTTAATATGCTACAAGAAAAAGACATTCAAATTCGTGGTTTCAAATTGCGTTTACCACTAGATATTCAATTTGTATTTACTGCAAATCCAGAAGATTATACCAATCGCGGTAGCATCGTAACTCCTCTAAAAGATAGAATTGAAAGTCAAATTTTAACACATTATCCAAAAACTGTAGAAATTTCTCGAAAAATTACTTTCCAAGAAGCAAAATTGACTGATGAACAACGTTTAATTGAAGTTGATGGATTACTAAAAGATTTAATTGAACAAGTTGCTTTTGAGGCACGTAAAAGTGAATTTATTGATCAAAAATCTGGTGTTTCTGCTCGTTTGACTATCTCAGCATATGAGAATTTAATTAGTAACGCAGAGCGAAGAATGCTGATTAATCATGAAAAATCAACTTTTGTGCGTTTAGCAGATTTAAGTGGAATTATCCCTGCGGTTACCGGTAAAATCGAATTAGTTTACGAGGGCGAATTAGAAGGTCCGGCCAAAGTTGCACATACGTTAATAGGAAAAGCAATTAAGCATTTATTTGCTCGTTATTTCCCAGATCCAGAAAGAGCTAAAAAAAGCAAAACTGCTAATCCATATACAAAAATTACCGAATGGTTTACCGAAGGTAATACGATAGATATTGCTGATGATTTGAAGTTGGATCAATACAAAAAAAGGTTAATGGATGTGGAGGGATTAAATGAATTAGTTCAGAAATTTCACCCCAAACTAAGCGAAAACCAAACGCTTTTATTGATGGAATTTGTATTACATGGCTTAGCAGAATTTTCACAATTGAGCAAAAATTACTTAACTAGTGGTTTCGGTTTTTCGGATATGTTTGATAGTCTTTTCAACGTAGATTTAACCGACGAGGACGAAGATGATTTTCGGTAAGCAACCTACTCCTTAATCTTTATTATATTACTACTTTTACACCACAAATGGGAAGAACAGGATTTTTAACTATACTTTGCCTAGTAGTTCTTTTACTAGATTTTTACTGCTACAAAGCCATTATTAGCGTTTTCAAAAAATGGTCTGCTAAGCGAATCAGAAATTTCACTATTACTTGGTGGACGATTAATATTCTGTTAATAATTGGTGTTTTTTCGGCCATTTTTCTCAATTTATTTCTAACGGCACGAGCAATTATTTTAGTTGCTTTTTTCTTGTTAACTGTTGGAAAAGTTTTCATGCTGCCATTTTTATTAATCGATGATTTAAGGAGATTTTCCATTAAATTAATCCGCTTAGCTAAAACAAAACAACCAAACAGCCAAACAACTAAGCAACCAATTGACGAGCCTATTAGTCGTTCTTCTTTTTTAGTAAAAGCTGGACTTGTAGCAGCGGCAGTTCCTTTAAGTTCTTTAAGTTGGGGCATTATTTCTGGCGCATACGATTATAAAATAAAAAGAGTAAAACTCGTTCTTCCTAATTTACCAAAAGCCTTTGACGGCATTAAATTAGGGCAAATATCCGATATCCATTCGGGTAGTTTTTACAATAAAACTGCTGTGAAGGGGGGTGTAGAAATGCTTTTGGCAGAAAAACCAGACTTTATTTTCTTTACTGGAGATTTGGTAAATAACCTAACCAATGAGGTTAAAGATTATCAAGATATTTTCTCTAAAGTTAAAGCGCCATTAGGTGTTTATTCTACTTTAGGTAACCACGATTATGGTGATTATTATTTTGGGAAGGAAAGTTCTCCTGCTAAGGTTAAAAACCTACAAGACATGATTACCACCCATAAATTAATGGGTTATGATTTATTAATGAATGAAAATAGACGCTTAAAAGTTGATGGCGAAGAAATTGGAATTTTGGGTATAGAAAATTGGGGAATGGGTCGCTTTCCTAAATATGGAAAGATGGAATTAGCATATAAAAACACCGAAGATTTACCTGTTAAATTACTCCTTTCTCATGATCCATCACATTGGCGTGGCGAAGTTTTAGAAAAATATCAAGATGTAGATGCCATGTTTAGCGGTCACACTCATGGTATGCAATTTGGCGTTAGGTTAAAAGAATTTCAGTGGAGCCCAGTGCAGTATATTTACAAAGAATGGGCAGGACTTTACAGAGAAAAAGCGCAGCAATTATATGTAAATGTAGGTTACGGTTTCTTGGGCTATCCGGGACGTGTAGGAATTTTACCAGAAATTACAATATTTGAGTTAACTAGGGGCTAGTTTTTCTATAAATAATAGCTTTAATAAAATTAGCGTAATACCCTCTTTCTTCTATTTTAGTAAAGACATTTGCAAAAAAAGAGTTTACATTAACCAAATGTGTTACGTTTACAACATTTATAACTCTAAAAAAAATGTGCATTGATTTTAAAATTGCTTTTTTCCAAGCCCCCCCTTTTTCTGGCACATAAAAATCGGTATAAAGCCAAATAGCATTGGGTATTAGCATAGTGTTTATTTTATTAAATACATTTTTTGCTTTTTCATTATCAAAATTATCGAATAGAAAAGGAGTTAAAACTGCATCGAAAAGATTTGAGTGTTGAAATTTTTCAATATCTACATGCACAAAATGCACCCTATTTTTAGTTTCTATTTTTTTTGCCAATTCAATCATTTTTAATGACGTTTCTACATAAACAATTTGCATTGTTTGTTTAAGGCTATCCAAATGTTTTAATATCCACCCTGTGCCACCACCAACAATTAGAATATGTGTACAATTATTTAAATAAGGAAGTTGATTAATTTGGGCATTTACTTGTGCTTTAAAAAATACCAATCGGCTCAAAAAATCGTACCTCTTGGCAATTTTATCATAAGAGAACTGTGAATTAGAATGCATATAAAACTATCCCTAAAATACCACAAATGGCTTTAAATAATATTAATCCATCAACAACCATTAAATAATACAAAATTTGTTGTCGTTTACGCATACTAAATGCTACGACTATAGTAGCCACGAAAGGTAAAGTATTAAAAAATAATTGCAAAAAATTGAAGTCTCTATAATATGCAAAAATGTAAAATGAAAGCAATCCAATTACTAAAAGTGGTAAAAGAATATAAAAAATGGTAGTTCGCAAACCATAGCGAACAGCAAAAGTTCTCAGGTCTTTATTTGCATCTGTTGGGTAGTCTTTAATATCAAATATAATAGCATTTACAGTGCAAAACATCCAATTCTTAACAAAAAGCCAAATCCACAAAGGCCAATCGTTATCATTAATACCTAATTCTATTTTAAGAATGATGAGTAAGAGCACATTAGCACAACACGCCCATACAAAACCAATTATAAAAGCTTTTAACCATCCTGTGTTGCGTAGGTTTAAATTAAAAAACAACTTTGGCAATAAACTATAGTAAAAGCCTCCAGCAAATAAAATAGCAAAAATACTTAACCAATAATCTTTAGGTAATGCTAAAATGCTATCTAAATTTTTAATAAATAAATAGGTAGCCAATAGCATAGAAATTGCAAACAAAACCCATTGACTGTATTTAACAAATGTTTTATTGTTAGCATACCATTTAGCCCTTAAATTGCCTGAAGCATTTAATGTAGTTTGCCCACTATACGCATAAGTATAATACACAGTTGGCGAAATAAATAATAACAAAAAATAAGTTAGAGAAGGGAATGGTAAGCCTAATTGCAAACAAGCCTCAATGGTTAATGCAACAGCGAGTATACCGACAAAATAATTGCCAAAAAATATAGATTTGATAAACTTAGCGAATGAATGCACTTATCAAAAATAGAAATAAAGCCTAATATTATGTATAATATTTAATTTATGCCACTTGTGGTTACATATCAAAAAGAGCAAAACTAATGCAATAATGTAAAAAGGCACCCCATTTAAAATTTGTAGTTCTATTAACCTTAGTTCATTTCAAAGTCTTTTATGATGGAAAATGTGCTGAAATAAACAGCGAAGCTCTCTTCAAGACAGAAATCAATAGAAGCAACTGATAAATTCAGGATGGCGGTAGACCGACCTTACAACCCTCAACCTTTTACCTCTAACTACCCCGCGTTAAAGCGATAACCTATACCGCGTACTGTTTGCAATAACTGAGGGTTATCTGGATTAAGTTCTATTTTTTTACGCAATCTAACAATGTGCATATCAAGTGTACGCGTATTTACGTCAGAGTTATAACCCCAAACTACCAGCATCAATTCATCGCGATTAATTACTTTATTCGGATTACGCAAAAAGTATAATAATATTCTATTTTCTAAAATAGTAAGCTCAATTTTTTTACCATCACGATATAACGTATGAATATTTGGATGATGTTCCATATTACCAAAACGATGAATTTCTGAACGATCATTATTCAGCAAAAATTTAACTTTGCTATCTAACATCGCTACTAAAACATCCATATTAAATGGTTTAGTTACATAATCTGAAGCGCCAAAATTATACGCATCAATTTTATCTACATCTTGCGCTTTTGCAGTCATCATGATAATTAAACCTTCATAACCTGTTTTGCGAACCTCTTCACAAACCTCTGCACCTTCTTTGCCAGGTAACATCCAATCTAACAACACAATATCTGGCTTTTCAGCAGTAATAGTTTCTACAGCAGTTATACCATCGCTATTTTCGAGTACTTGATATCCTTCTGCTTGCAAACGATGAACGACTAAAAAACGTAAATTTTCATCATCTTCAACTATCAGTATTTTTATTCCTTTAGACATATTTATTTGTTTTAAAGTTGGAAAGTTAAAAAGTTGGAAAGCTGTACAACAACATTACAACAATAAAATCTTACAACATTTCAATTAATATAGGGTAGTACAATTTTAAATTCTGTTCCTTTATCTACAACACTTTTTACCGAGATATCGCCGTTCATAAAGTTAACAAGTTCCTTACAGAAAGCCAAGCCCAAACCTACGCTTCCATTTTGGTTGTATCGGTTTTGAATACGATAAAACTTTTTAAAGATATTATTTATTTCTGAGGATGGAATACCAATCCCTGCATCTTTAAATCGAAGTACAATCCTATCTTTAATTAACCGAGCACTAATGTGCAGTTTTTTACGATCTGGTGGAGAATATTTGTAGGAATTCTCTACTAAATTATCAAACAAACTACCCAATAAAACTGGATCTGTTATAAATGTTTTAAAGCCCGAAACTTCGTAGGTAAATTCAAAATCTGGATGTTTTAATTGGTGTACATCAATTGTACTTTCAATAAACTCCTCTATATTTACTTCATCCTGATTTAAAGTAATTGCCTTATTTTCTATCTGCGTAAACGCCAGCAATTTATTCATCAAACCATTCAGTTTATCAGCTTCCTCATCTAATATTTTACCATACAATTGTTGTTCCCGTTCGGTTAAACTTGCCGCACTTTTAATGTTATTTCCAGCAATTTTAATTACACTAACTGGCGTTTTAAACTCGTGCGTAAGATTTGTAACGAAGTCATATTGCAGCTTAAACATTTTATGGTTGATATTTAAGTTTCGATAAATTAAAAAAGCAACCAATATCAATACGCCATAAACCAGCAATAACAATGCTGCTATTGGCAAGAAAAAACTGAATATCTCCTTTTTTACAAATGATTTGGATGAAATAAAATACAGTTTATAATCTGAAAAAGGCCCTCCTAGCGTAATTTCTCCAGTAATATATTCTGATGAAGTATCTAAAGGGTCATACGTAACTGGTTCAATTCTAATATTTTGATATAATAACGGTCTGGAGTTTTTAATCTTGATTTTATATGGATCTAACTGAAAAGAAAGCATATCCTGCTCGTAAACAGGATCAGATTCTAGTTTCGTTGTTACCATCTTTTTGTAGGTTTTTAACAACTCATGACTAGGAATATTAAAATAATCGATGTGATTAGAACGGATGTTTGTGAAATTACTAAATAGCTCTTCCTGACTTGGCACTTTTGTAGTATCCAATTTTTGCACAAAGTTGATGAGTTTGATAGAAAGTGCTGTAAAATCATCAAGACTAACATTTTTCCTAACTTCATTTTCTCCAAAAAGCTTTATCGAATCTTTAGGCACAAGGCTTCCAAACTGATATACGTTTTTCATCCCTATGGAAAAATCGCCTATGTTAAGCCCGTTTTCTTCGTATTTTACATTTTTTACCTGTGTATCGTAAAAAATCACTTTAGACACAAATGGATATTGCAGTAAAACCGTATCAACAAATTTAGAAGCCGTTGCCGAATCTAAATAACCGTTGTAATATGAAATTTCGGGCAGTTTATTTAAAAAGAAATCATTGTATGGTTTTATACTTTCTTCGAGTACATTGGCTTTGGCCGATACAAAATCATTTTCAATATTCTTTTTACTGAAATTAAAAGCTAAAAAAAGGGAAAGGATAAATAGGATAGAAATTAAGACAATAAACGTTACTATCAGTGAAAAATTCTTTCGATAACCACTATCCTTTTCTGAAACCATTGTTGATTTAACGGGTTATTTCTTCTTCAAATTACTTTCTAAAAACTGCTCTAAAGCGGTGTAAACTTTCTGACGGCTTTCTTCGCGGTTCATAGCAAAAGGAGTTTCTTCCTTTTCAAAATAAGTAACTGGCGCATTACGCTTTTTCAATTCTTTAACGAATTGTATCGCATCACTTGAGTTAATGCGTGGGTCTTTAATATTTTGAGTAATAAAGATAGGAATATTAATTTTATCGGCATGAAACACTGGTGATGCTTGGCGCATATAATCTACATCCGTATCTGGATTGCCTAAAACATCGTAATACATTTGCAAATTCGATTTAAAGTACGGTGGAATTGATTTTAAATAACTGAATAAATTAAGTACGCCAGAATTTGATGCTGCACATTTATACAATTTCGGGCTTTTAATAGCACCATTTAAAGCGATATAACCTCCAAAACCACTACCATAAATTGCTATTTTTTGAGGATTAGCAATCTTTCTATTAATTAACCATTGTACGCCGTCATCAACATCGTCTTGTATTTTAGCACCCCATTGTTTAAATCCAGCAGCGTAAAAACTCTTTCCATAACCTGTAGATCCACGGTAATTTACTTGCAAAACCGCATAACCCCTATTCGCTAAAAATTGTACTTCAGCATTAAATCCCCAAGTATTACGTAGTCCAGGGCCATTATGTGGCATTACTACAACAGGCAGATCTTTAGCACTTGTATTTAAGGGCAATGTTAAATATCCGTTTATTTTCAACCCATCTCTAGCTATATAACTAATGGGTTTCATTTCGCACATTTGCTCTACATTAATTGCAGAATTAATATCGCTTAGTTTTTTTAACGTACCAGAATTAGCACTATATAAATAATAAGATCCAGGGTTTCTATCGGTAAATGTTCTAACTACAAATACATTTTCGTTTTTATCTCTATCAATTATTCGCGATTCTGTTTTTGGCAATAGTTTATCCAATTTTTGATAAAGAATCTTTGCATCATCATCCAAATAATGTTTTTCCTTTTTCCAGGTTTCATAAACTACATAAGCCATTTTGCCTTTTTGCCTAGAATATTGTGCATCAACAACATTTAAGGTATCGTTTGCAAAAAGTACACTTTTCTCTTTTCCCGTAGTACAATCTAATTCTATTAAGGCATTTTTATCTCTATTTACATTAGATATAGCGTAAATAATATTGGGTTTATCCTCAGAAAATGCAACTGGAAATAGCGTTGTTTTAAAGTTATTGGTAATAATTGGTTTTAATTCTTGCTCTTCATTTTCTCGATACAACAAGGTTTCATTTACGCCATCGCTTGAAACTGCCATGCGAAGTTTACCTCTCGAATCTGTCATCCAATTGGTAATATTACCTGGATTTTGGGCTGCCATCTCCATTTTTCCATCTCTAACATTTAAACGATAAACATCAGAAACAGTAGAATCTCTTCTATTAGAAAGCACCAACAAAAACTTATCTTCAATTAATTGATCTTCTAAAACTCTAATCCTGCTCTTTTCGTTACTTCCTAATTGTCTTTCTTTTGTACCTTCTTTATTAATAATAAAAAGGTCAGACTGAAAACGTTCCCCAGCTTTTTCTTTGTAATAAATTAACTCGTTATTACTTACCCACGAATAAAAATTGATATTTTTTTCATGTAAATGCGTCAGCTGAACCACTTTTCCTGTAGCAATATCTTCTACAAAAAGATTTTGCTTTTTGTCTTGTAACTTCAAGTAAGAAAGACTTTTACCATCGGGAGAAATACGATATGTAGCTTTATCTTGCGATTTAAAAAAATCATCAACAGGAATAATTGCAACCTTATTCTCCTGTTTACAGGCAAAAAAGAGTGCAACAAGCATTATCCAAACATATCTCTTCACAATCATCGTCATAGTTAAATCGTATACAAAAATAAGCAACCCTATTTGGCAAAGGCATTAAATAGTAATATTGTTACTTATCTCTAAACAGTGTTCCAAGTCTCAATGTAGCAACATTGCACTTTAATCAAATAAAATATGAGTAACATTTAGAATACGCTTTAACAATTTTCGTTATTTTAGCAAGCAAGCCTAAACTGTGTACTAAATACTTAAATTTAAACTACAAGTTTATCTATTTTAATGAAAAAATTTATCTTAATCTGCTTTTTAACTTGCTCTTATTTTTTATTGCATGCGCAAGATAATGTGGATGAGGCTTTGGCGTATCAGTATTACCAACAAGCAGAGTATGAGAAGGCGGCAGTTTTATTAGAGAAATTATTTAACACCACTAAAAACGATACTTACTTCGAGCTTTATTTTACTTCGCTCATTAAAATAAAAAAATATACTGAGGCAGAAAGCTTCCTTAAAAAACTGATTAAACAATATCCAACAAAAACACAATATACAGTTGCATTAGGTAGGGTTTATCAAGAAAATGGTCGCATAGTTGATGCCAACAAATTATTTCAGGATGCGATAAACAACACACCAAAAGACGAGTATAAATTTAGAGAATTAGCCAATAGTTTTTATCGTTTCGAAGCATATGATATGGCAATTGTAGCCTTTTTGCAAGGCAGAAAATTATTTGGTGATGAGCAAATGTTTGTTTATGAATTGCTGAGTATTTATCGATTTAAAAAAGATAAAAAAATGCTCATAGAGGAATATTTGAATGCTTTGCCTATCACTCCTCAATTATTACCACAAGCAGAAAACGTTTTATCCTCTGTGTTTGAAGACAATACTGATTATCAATTATTGCAAGCAGCTTTACTTAAAAAGATACAAAAAGATCCACAAACGGAAATTTATACAGAACTACTCACCTGGCAATATATCCAACAGCAAGATTACGAGATGGCATTAAGGCAATTAATTGCACAAGATAAACGTACCAAAGGTGATGGAACATTATTATTTAATACAGCTGATACTTTTACCGCAAACAAAGCATTTTCTACTGCCATAAAAGCGTACGAATATATTTTAACAAAAGGACCAGAGAACGAGCTATATGTGCAAGCTAAGATTGAACTTATTGATGCCAAATATGAATTAGCAGTTGCTGGAAAATTTGATAAACAGGCAATTCAGCTATTAGCTACTGAATACGAAGATGTTTTAACTAAATATGGTAAGATTCCACAAACACTTTTCGCTTTAAAAAAACTTGCGTATTTGCAAGCTTATTATTTAAATGATTTGAAGAAAGCAGAAGCCACTTTGGAAGAAGCTTTAAAAATTCAAGGGATTTCTAATGCTGATGTTGGTCAGGTAAAAATAGACTTAGGTGATATTTACATTTTAACCAAGCAACCATGGGAAGCAATTTTGGTTTATGAACAAGTGGCTAAGCAATTCGAAAATCAACCCATTGGTAATGAAGCCCGGTATCGCTCCGCAAGACTTAATTTTTATGTGGGCGATTTTGATTATGCTAAATCTCAAGCAGATGTTTTAAAAGCATCTACCACGCAGTTAATTGCAAACGATGCTCTGAATTTAAGTCTTTTATTATCAGATAATTTGCAAAGCAAGAATGATAGTTTAGCGCTAAAAATGTATGCTGATGCAGAAATGCTGCAGTTTATGAACCTTTCCGACCAAGCATTACGTAAATTAGATAGCATTGATATTACCTATCCGAACAACAGTTTAATAGATGATATTTTAATGGCAAAAGCTAAAATTTATATCAAAACTAGTGAGCTAAATAAAGCGGTTACTGTGCTAAAAGAATTAATTACAACTCAAAATAATAGCATTTGGATTGATGATGCCTTGTTTACACTGGCGGATATTTTAGAGAAAAAACTAAATAATCCCGATGAGGCTAAGAAATTGTATCAACAATTAATGAATGATTACCCAGGCAGTATGTTTAATGCAGAAGCGCGGAAACGTTTTAGAAATATCCGTGGTGATAATGTAGGCACTTAATTATATCTTTGTACCATGTTATTATATAATGTAACCGTAATTATAGAAGATGCAGCTGCAGAAGAGTGGTTGCAATGGATGTTAGAAATCCATATTCCTGAGGTAATGGCAACTGGAAAATTTGTTTCCAATCGTTTATTAAAGGTATTAGATTCGCCAAATGAGGGAGTAACGTATTGTACACAATATGTTGCAGAAACGCTGGAAGCTTATGAAGATTATCAGCAAAATTACGCCCCAACTTTGCAAACAGATTTGCAAAGTAAATTCGAAAATAGATTTGTTGCTTTTCGCACATTAATGGAATTTGTAGCCTAATATGAACATCATAGAAACCCCAATAAAAGACCTTCTTGTAATTGAACCGAAAATTTGGAAAGACCCACGCGGTTATTTTTACGAGAGTTATAGTGCAAAATCATTTTCGGAAGTAGGTATAAATGCTGTATTTGTGCAGGATAATCAATCCTTTTCTCAAAAAGGAACTTTACGCGGCTTACATGCGCAAGCACCTCCTTTTGCACAAGGCAAATTAGTTCGTGTACTGCAAGGAAGTGTATTAGATGTTGCTGTTGATATTCGTAAAAACTCAGCTACATACGGCGAGCATTTTGCACTAGAATTAAGTGGCGAAAATCATAAACAACTATGGATGCCCCCAGGCTTTTTACATGGATTTCTTACGTTAGAAGACAATACCATTTTCACGTATAAAGTAACTAATTACTACGATAAGAGTTCTGAAATCGGCATAATGTGGAACGACCCAACATTAAATATAAATTGGAGCGAGCAAGTTAATGCAAACGAATTTTTATTATCTGATAAAGATTTGGTTTTAGGTAATTTTAAAGATTTAAAAAGTCCTTTTTAAGCCTCCTTTGTCATTCAGAGCGCAGCGAAGAATTTTGCTCGTCATTCCCATGAAAATGGGAATCGTAATGCGGGAAAAAGCCTCCTATTGCTATTGTCATTCAGAGCGCAGCGAAGAATCTCTAGCTTGTTTAATAATAGATTCTTCGCTGCGCTCTGAATGACAAAACTAACTATGAATGATAAAACAATTATTGTTTTATCAAATTATACAATTCATCCAATTTAGGAGAAAGTACAATTTCTATTCTACGGTTTTTGCTACGACTTTCTGCTGTTGTATTTGGACCTAAAGGCTGAAACTCTCCTTTACCTGTTGCCGTCATTCTAACACTTTCTACTTTTTGCTCGTCTGTTAAAAACCGAACTACCGATGTAGATCTAAGCACACTTAAATCCCAGTTATCTTTAATTTGTCCAAGGTTAGTGATTTTTTGAGAATCGGTATGACCTTCTACCGCGATATTAATTTCTGGTTGTTGTTTTAATACGGTGGCTAATTGCGTTAACGCTTGTTTACCTTTTTCATCAATAATAATACTACCCGATGGGAATAATAATTTATCCGTTAACGAAACATATACTTTGCCATTTTTAATTTCAACTGTTAATCCGCTTTTAGTAAAGCCCAGCAATGCTTCTTGTAGTTTTGCTTTTAATTGGTTTGTGGCTTCATCGCGTTTGCGTAAAACTTCTTCTACTTCTTTTAAGCGCTGTTCACGTTTTTTTAAATCATCAGAAAGTTTATTAATCTCTGTAGAGCTATTGCTGCGTAACTTATTATAGTTGGCATCCATTTCACTGTATTGAGATTTTAAGTCGTTTAATTGCCCAGTTAAGTTTGTAGTATCCGTTTTTAAACGAGCAATTAACTGTTCTAAACTTTCGTTTTTAAGCTGAGATTCTGTCCAGCCAGTACTTAATGAATCTTGTTTTGACAATAAGGCTTTATATTTTTTAGGTGATAATATTACGCAAGAACTAATAGCGGTAACAAATAATACTAATATTGCAAGCAGGGCGATTTTTCTCATAATTATACTGTGGTGGCTTTTCTCAAAAATAGAACAAATGGTTGGATAGTTTTAAAAGCAGTTATTAACTTATCAACGATGGTAGGTTTAAAAAACTCTTCATCCGCTATTGAATAAATTGCAATAAAGCTTTTCAACTTTAATAATTCAATTTCTGGATGTGTAACTTCATATCCCTTTGGTGCTTTTTTCAGTTTATCTTCTTGACTAAGTCTATATGTATTTTTAAATTCTTTTGCATTGATAACGTCTAAAAATTCGGAAGTATTGTAATCAATTTCTTCTCTAATCATTTTTAATACGGAAGACTCTGGTTGCCAAAAGCCTACGCCGAAAAAAGAGTTTCCTGGTTGCAAATGAAGGTAATATGCGGCTGTATTTGGCCCATATCCTTTTACATCAAAAGCAATTCCGTAGTTCTTTTTATAAGGATCTTTGTTTTTGCTAAAACGTACATCGCGATAGATACGCATTAATGCTTTTTTAGGCTCTGTATCTGCAGAAAACTGTGGATCAATTGCAGCAAGCTCTTTTATCAGCTGCGCTATGAATGGAAATAAATCTGCTTTTGCTTCCTCATACAAATACTTGTTTTCTGCAAACCATTCGCGGTTATTATTTTTGGAAAGTTCAGTTAAAAAGGATAAGGTTTTAGGTTTAATCATGGCTTATCAAAATTTGCATTGTACTTAATTTTAGGCGATAGCAAATGCAGTAAAATTATACGTGAATATCGATAATTTAAGGGAGATAAAAAAAGTGAACCTAAAAAAATGACACCTACATACAGCCACAATGAGTCGAAATCTAATCTTCCATCAGAGAGATAATAAGTGGCAAAACCCATAGTAATCATTTCTACCATATTCATGGCATAACTCACGTACATGGCTGCATAAAAATAGCCCGGTTCTATTTCAAACCGTTGCCCGCAATGAGCACATTTGTAATTGGTGCGTTGAATATTGAAACCGTAAATACTTCCTGTAAATATTGCTCCTCTTCTACAATGCGGGCATTTTCCTTTTAGAAGCGCATAGAGTTTAGGTGTTTTCTTTGTAGAATGACCCATGGCAGCAAAAGCTTGATGAAGAAAAATTAGTTAGTTATCGGTGCAGATGCAACTTTCTTACGGTAATTTCTATACCACAAAACACCAATTCCTGTCATTAAAATATAAGGAATTACTAAAAGATAAATGATGCCAGAATTAAGCCCTTTTCCTTGTGTATTCCCATTTTTAGTGCTCTGTTCGGCATTAATGGTGCACATAGAACATTGTGCTTTTACCGCTGGGCTAAATGAAAAGCTTAACAGGATAATAAATAGAAAAACTATACCTTTTTTCATGGCAACAAATATACCCATTAAAAAATAAAACTGCTTTTAAAAATTATAATATGGCGATATCATGAGATATACAATTACACCTGTTACTGCTACATACAACCACATTGGAAATGTGATTTTCGCAATTTTTTTATGCTTATCAAAACGTTGAGCTAAGGCTCTCACATACGTTACCAATACAAACGGGATAATGATAACCGATAAACAGATGTGTGTTATTAAAATGAAATAGTAAATGTATTTGATAGCACCTTCACCGCCAAATTTAGTAGAATCTGATGTCATGTGGTAAGCAACATACATCCCTAAAAACAAAACAGAAAGACATATTGCAAACTTCATTAGGTTTTCGTGCAGCTTTCGTTTGCCATTCTTAATAGCCAAAACTGCAAGAACTAATACAACTGCAGTTATCCCATTAATGGTTGCATAAATTGGTGGTAAAAAAGAAAGTGGTTGTACATCATAACCTAGCTTTCTTAAATTAATGCCAAAAAGCAAGGCAACAACTAGTGGTATTGCTACAGATAATACAATTATCCATTTATTATATTTTTGTTCTACTGAGGTATTCATATTAATTGTCCTAACTTGTTTAGCCAAATTTCATTGACTATTGACTATTGACTATTGACTATTGACTATTGACTATTGACTATTGACTATTGACTATTGACTATTGACTATTGACTATTGACTATTGACTATTGACTATTGACTAATCTATCGTCCATCTTTCATGTTCCTTAACTCTTCAGCAATCAAAACTTTAATTTCATCGTCTAGTTTAGATATTGCTTCTTGATTTGTGGCTTCGTAATACCCTCTTATTCTATGCTGTGGATCTAACAAAACAAACATATTGCTAAACGTAAATTTAGTTTGTCCGTTTTCTGTTGATTTCAATGCATCTAATAATAATCCCTTTTTGATGAATTGATTAATTACTGTGCTATCGCCTGTCAACAAATCCCATTTACCCGCTTTAGCTTTTAGCTTATCTGCATAATCTGCTAAAACAGCTGGTTGGTCATGTTCAGAATCCATAGTTAAACCTATAAAATGGACCATGGTATTTTTTACGTACTCCTTATTCAGAACTCCCAATGCTTTATTAGCAACATCAATTCCGTAATTTCCTCCGCTAGTATAAAACAGATGAGCAAGGATAATTTTACCCTCGTAATTTTTCCAGCTTACTGTATCAGACTTTTGGTTAACTAACTTAAAGTCTTCCACTTTGTGATAAATGGTATCTGGTATTTGCTTACCTCTTACCGAATGAAAGGTTGATGCAACTTGTTTTGCACCATAAATAGCTAAGGGTTTATATCTGTTTTTTCCCTTTTCCTGAAGTAAATAATATAAAAATCCCGGTACCGCTAATATGGTGACCAGGATTAATATTTTTTTTATGGGATAATTCATTAAACCTTTGGCATGTGAACGTGAAGATAACCACCTTCAATAAGCATTAACGTAATGAAATAAATAATAAATATAAAGGAAACCGTAAGCGCTAATTGTAGTCCTCGTTTTTCGAACTTTAAGTGCATAAAGTAAGCTACAATGTAAAATGCTTTAATTAAGGTTAAGCCGATATAAATATAATTACCTGTATGTTGTGTAAGGTGGCCTTGAGGAATTGCCCACAAAGCGATGATAAACTCAATCACAGTAATCAGTAGTAAAATACCGAAAACTTTCCAGATCTTTTTCTTCGTCATTCCTTCATGCTCGCCGTGTGCATGTTCATCAGTAGTATGTATGTGTTGTTCTGACATAATATTTTTTTTAAAAGAGTAATTAAACTAGATAGAAGAATGTAAATACAAACACCCAAACTAAATCTACAAAGTGCCAATATAAACCTACTTTTTCCACCATTAAATAATGACCACGTTTCTCGAAAGTTCCGTTAATTGTCATACATAAAATGATGATATTGATAACCACACCACTAAATACGTGGAAACCGTGGAAACCAGTAATAGTAAAGAATAAGTTTGCAAATTGTTGTGCAGCAACTGTAGAAACAGGGCCGTTAAAGAAATGGGTTAACTCTTCTGCAGATGGAATAGTACCCCACCAAAAACCTTCATGGTGTAAGTGTGTCCATTCTATAGCCTGACAGCCTAAGAACATTAAACCACCAATAATAGTTGCAATCATCCATCCAATTACTTCTTTTTTTGCACGGCGATGACCAGCTTCTACCGCTAGTACCATGGTTACCGAACTCATAATCAAAATAAAAGTCATTAAACCCACAAATACAAGTGGAGCACCGTGATCGGTTATACCTGGAATAGATTGAAACACCTTGTCTGGTGCAGGCCAAGTAAACTTAGTAAAACGTTGCGCACCATAATAAACCAATAATGACGAGAATGTAAAGGCATCTGATAATAAGAAAAACCACATCATTATTTTACCATATTCTACGTTCCAGGGAGAATGTCCGCCAGCCCATGGAGTGGTTTTAACTTGGTCTAATTTCGATAATGAATCCATTTAGTAATAGTATAATAGTTTGTTAAAAAATCTAACTGTTCAAAAGTAAAAAAACATACAGATATATCCATAATATATCTATAAAATGCCAAAAAATAGAGGTAATTTCTTGACGATAAACGGCTTTCTCTAATGGAATCTCTTTATAAGAACCAATTAAAGTATTTAAGATAAAGCAAATACCTGCAAAAATGTGTAATAAGTGGAAACCCGATACAATATAAATTAAAGATATTGCCGCATTATTATTGATTAAAACCGCTCCACTACGGTATAATCCTGTCCAGCCTTGAAATTGCAAATAGGCGAAAATTAAGCCTAATGCTAGAGTAATCCATAAAAATAATTGCTGCGATTTTTTATTCCCATTTCTCAACGCTCTTGAAGCTAAGAAAAGAGTAACGCTGCTTGCAACTAAAACTGCGGTGCTATACATAAAAGCATCTGGCAATACTAAGCCATGACCTTTTCCTTTAGATGCTGCGAACACGATATAATAACTTGTCCAACCACCAAACATAATGGTAGATGAAACTACAAATAACCACACCACAAACTTTTTGGGTTTAGCATCAAACTTAAATTCTTTTTGTTGCAAAGTATGCACCATTTTAATATTGTTAAACTATCAAATTAAATAATAAAACCACTTGTACCAAGGGGATGTAAAAAAACGAGCAGAACATCACTTTTCTTGCGCTCGGCAAATCCATTTTCACCATCATTTGGTAGGCAAAATAGCTAAACACAAGTCCAGCTAGTATAGATACTCCAGCTATATAATATCCGCCAAAACCGTAAAAAGTTGGCAATAAACTTACTGGTATCAAAATCAATGTACTCACAAAAGTAAATACAGCACTTGTTCTATCTCTTTTTTTGGTTGGTAATAATCTAAAACCAGCTTTTTTATAATCATCATCTAATACCCAAGCAATAGCCCAAAAGTGAGGGAATTGCCATACAAATTGGATTAAAAATAGAATTAATGCAATCTGATAATCAACAGGAACATATCCCACTTCAGATTGTCCTCCAATAGCAGCAATATAGCCGATAAGTGGTGGCAAAGCACCCGGAATTGCTCCCACAAATACAGCAATTGGCGATTTTCTTTTTAATGGCGTATAAGCAAAGGCGTATAATAAAATAGAGAAAACAGAAAGTATACCTGTTTCTGGATTCAATTTCACCAATAACGAAGTACCCGCCATTCCCATAATTAAACCAAGTACCAAGCCTTGTCCTGTTGTCATTCTACCAGCTGGCATTGGTCTATCTTTGGTTCTGGTCATCAACTTATCCAAATCCTTTTCAATAATTTCATTGAAACAATTTGCAGCAGCTGTAACTAGAAATCCACCCACAATTAAAATCAGCCAATTAGTCCAGTTAATCCCTGGTGCTATGCCTCTATCAATCTGAATTTTAGAACCAATTAAAAACGTAACCGATGCAGAAAACACTACCAAAAAGGTAAGTCTGAATTTGATTAGTTTCGAGAAGTCTGAAAAAAATTGTTTCAATTTAATTGGGTTTATAAGTAGCTGTACGGTAAACTAATAGGTATAAATAATATTGTAGGCTAAATAATATCGTGGCAAATAAAATATGTATCGCTTGTGCGTATGGCGGTAATGATAAATACGACAGTAAAAAGCCTGAAGCAACTTGTACTACCAATGTTATCATGATGTAATTAGCAGTTAATAAAGGCCAACCTTTACCACTAAAACGATCTATCACCATTTTGTACACTATAAAATTGCAAATGGTTACCAAAATTGCTAAATCCCTATGGTAAGAAAATATAGAACCAACCTTACTAACCCAAGTATTTCGCCCATTAAATTGCAGTGATTTGGCAACTACATCTACGCTTTCACGCACTTCTGTACCTAATATAATTTGTACAATGGTGATGATAATGGTAAAAGCCAAAAATCCTTTTAGCCATAAAATACGGTACATGATTACACTGCGTTCTTTGTGCAGCATTTTAGCATAATTATAGGTATAAATTAAAATACCCAAAATTACCAAGGCCAATAACATGTGTACCGTTACCACCCACTGTGTTAAATTCGTTGATACTACAATGGCGCCTAACCATCCTTGAAAACCAATAAGTAATAGATTCAGAACACTTAATACGATAATCCTTTTAGCTGATTTCTTAAACGCAAATGAATAAAAAACCAATAGAACCAAACAAAAACCTGCGGCTACACCTACTAATCTATTTCCATATTCCGTCCAAGTATTTGCAACATTAAAAGCTTCAGGTTGTGCAATGGAAGCATCATGTCTAATACTATCTGCTAAATCAGCCTTGCCTAGTTTTTCTAAGGTCTTAGCAAACCGTTCGTTTTTAGCTAAGCGTTGCGCTACAAATTTTTCTTTGTAATTAGCTGGTAATTGTGATGCAGAAGTCGGCGGGATATACTGATCAAAACACTTTGGCCAATCAGGACAACCCATACCAGAACCAGTACTGCGAACAATTCCTCCAGCCAAAATGACCATTAGTGTTACAACAATACTAATAAAGTTTAATCTAATAAATCTATTTTCAGATTTAGCAATCATTTGATGTGTGATAGATTAAAAAAATAAGGTATCTGTTGCAAGTTAATTACTTCAGCAGATACCTTATCTATATTATTATACAGAATAATACCTGCTATTCTGTGTCTTTGGCGGGTTTGTTATTAAATTCCCAATCTGCCTGAATTTTTTCAGCTTCTGTGTTTCCTTCAAAATCATGTGGCAAGTTAGAGCTCATGGTTTGAGAGAAAGGAATAGTTTGCGGAATAAAATCTTCCTCAGCACCTGGTTTGCTATAATCATATGGCCAACGGTATACTGTTGGAATTTCACCTGGCCAGTTACCATGTAAACGCTCAACTGGAGCAGTCCATTCTAATGTATTTGCACCCCAAGGGTTTTGAGTTGATTTTTTACCTTTAAATATCGAATAGAAGAAGTTAAACAAGAATGCTACTTGAGCTAAACCAGCTATAATTGCCGACCAAGTTACCAATACATTCACGGTTAACCATTTTTGCATAAACTCAAATTCTGTAAATGCGTAATAACGACGAGGTACACCATCTAAACCTAAAAAGTGCAGTGGGAAGAATACTAAGTATGCACAAGTAAACGTAATCCAGAAGTGTAAATAACCTAATTTTTTATCCATTAAGCGACCAAACATTCTTGGGAACCAGTGATAAACACCTGCAAGCATACCAAATATTGCAGCAGAACCCATTACCAAGTGGAAGTGAGCTACTACGAAATACGTATCGTGTAAGTTAATATCTAACGCTGCATTACCTAACCAAATACCAGTTAAACCACCAGAGATAAAGAATGAAACCATACCGATAGCAAATAACATTCCTGGCGTAAATCTAATATTACCTCTCCACAACGTGGCTAACCAGTTAAATGTTTTTACTGCAGATGGAACCGCAATAATCAAGGTAGTGATCATAAATACCCCACCTAGTAACGGATTCATACCTGTTACAAACATGTGGTGACCCCAAACGATAAATGATAATATTGTGATACCAATTAATGAATAAATCATGGCATGGTAACCGAAAATTGGTTTTCTAGAGTTTACAGAAATAATTTCTGATGAAATACCCATTGCCGGCATAATTACAATATATACCTCTGGGTGACCTAAGAACCAGAATAAATGCTGCCATAAAATTGGCGAACCACCTTCGTTAGGTAAAATTTGTGTACCTATTACAATGTCTGATAGATAGAAACTTGTACCAAAACTACGGTCGAATACTAATAATACTACACCCGCAACTAATACAGGGAATGATAATATACCTAAGACTGCGGTTAAGAAGAACGCCCAAATTGTTAAAGGCATTTTCCAAAGATCCATTCCTTTGGTACGCATGTTTAAGATTGTACTAACATAGTTAATACCACCCATTAATGATGACGCTACGAAAAGCACCATACTAATTAACCACATCGTCATACCTAATCCAGAACCCGGGATTGCTTTTGGAACAGCCGATAAAGGCGGATATACCGTCCAACCAGCACTTGCAGGACCTGTTTGTATAAAGAATGAACCCATCATAATTACACAAGCAGTAAAGAAGAACCAGTAAGAAAGCATGTTTAAGAATGGCGATGCCATATCTCTTGCTCCCACCTGCAATGGAATTAATAAGTTACTAAACGTTCCACTTAAACCTGCGGTTAGTACAAAGAATACCATAATGGTACCATGTATTGTAACTAGCGCCAAGTAAAAATCTGGTCTAATTCTGCCACCAGCTGCCCATTTACCTAAAAATGTTTCTAAAATAGGGAAGCTTTTATCTGGCCATGCTAATTGTAATCTAAATAAAATAGATAAACCCATAGCAATAACTGCCATAATAATACCAGTTATTAAAAACTGCTTGGCAATCATTTTATGATCTTGACTAAAAACGTATTTAGTTAAGAACGTATCTTGGTGATGCTCATGACCGTGATCATCATGATTATCGTGGTGGTGTGTATCTTGTAGTGATATAGTTGACATAATAAGGGCTCTCCAGTATTATTATTTTTTTAAAGCTAATTGATTTGTTTTTGCAGTAGTATCTTTTGCTGTAGTATCAGCTGCTGCTGGTTTTGCAGCCGGATCAGCAAGTAAAGGTAATTTAAAGGTCTTTCTCAAATCGTTAGTTAAATAAGTTGCTTGTTTAACCACCCATTCATCATATTCCTTTTGCGAAACAACTCTAACTGGTTTTTGCATGTTAAAGTGGTTAGTACCGCAAATTTTTGCGCAAAGCAATAGATATTTGAAATTAGGGTCGTTAGTTTTAGCCTTCATTTCATCAGTAGTAATGGTAGGCGTAAACTCAAAATAAGAAGTCATACCAGGTACAGTATTTAATTGTACTCTAAAATGAGGTAAGTAAAAACTATGTATAACGTCTTTACTTGTTAAAATAAAACGAACTGGTTTGTTTACTGGAAGTACAATTTCATCAGCAACTTGATCATCTAAGTTGTGTTTATCATTAAAATCGATACCTAAAGCATTTATTGCGGTAATTAGTTTATAGTTCTTTAAACCAACTATACCATCTGCTCCCGGATAACGAACATCCCATTGAAACTGAGAAGAAGTTACTTCAATACTCAATGGTTTATGGTTAGGGTCTTCAATTTTATAGAAAATCGATCTCCAAGTAATAAAGCCCATTAATACTAAAATGGTTAAAACAAATGCAGGAATAACCGTCCAAATACGTTCTAAAACATTGTTGTGTGGATAGTAATATGCTTTTTTATCTTTTTGATGTCTATATAAGTAAGCAAAACCAAATAATACAATGTGCGTAGCAATAAATACAATGGTGGTAATAATTAATGTGATGTTAAACATTTCATCAATTTTCTTACCATGCTCAGATGCAGCATCAGGTAAAATCATGTTTCCATGAACTGTATATTCCCAATATACACCGTATAAACCTACTAGTAGAAATACTATGAATATAATTCCGTTAACTAAATCCCAGTTAATTCCTTCAGATTTACCTTCACTCTCACGAGTTAATTCATAAACCTTCATTGCTTTACCAACTATCGCGATGAATAAGCACAATAGCAAGAATAACAATACATAGAATAACGTTGACTTATAGATCGGACCCATATCTACAGGTTTAGCTGTAGCGACTGCGGCGGCTTCTTGGGCAAAAGCACTGGTGCTTGCAAACGCAGTAAGAATTACCGCTAAAGCTGCCATTGTTTTAGTACTTATTAATTTTTTTAAACTCATTTTCTTAAAAGTAGTACGCTGTACTTTTATAATATTAATTTATATAATCCTAAACCCTATCTATTATAGATGGTGGTTTAAACTTTCTTGTAAAAACGGATGATTTTTAGCAATCAATGGTTTTTTACTTAGCGAAGTTAATACGGTAAATGTAAATAAACCTAAGAAACCTAAAGCTGTTCCTATTTCTATAATTCCAAATCCACTTCCACTTTTTGGTCCAAACTCAAATACACCTGGCATAATCATTTGGTAATAATCTACCCAGTGTCCACAAAGAACCACAATAGATACTCCCAATAATACATTCTCACTTCTCTTGTTATCACGATCCATTAATAATAACAATGGAGAAAGGAAGTTCAATATTAAATTGATATAGAACCAAGATTCATAGTTATTAAAACGTTTGTAGAAGTATACGGTCTCTTCAGACATGTTTGCATAGTAGATCAATAAGAATTGAGCAAACCATACATACGTCCAGAAAATAGAGAAACCGAAAATAAACTGACCTAAGTTATGTAAGTGGCTATTGTTAACCCAACTCATGTAACCAGCTTTCTTTAATAAAATGATGATTACAGCAATGGTAGCTAAACTACTCACCCACATTGCAGCAAAGTTATACCAACCAAACATAGTTGAAAACCAATGTGCTTCTAATGACATGATCGTATCAAAAGCAAATATTGGTGTAGTAAAACCATATATTACTAAAAATACACATGAGTATTTAAAGCTTTTACGGTATGAATTTAATCCACCTTCTAAATCTTCATTGTTAGACCATTTTGATAAAAGCACAGCAAAAATGCTATACACTCCTAAAAAGATAACCTGTCTTGCCATGAAAAAAGGCACATTTAAGAATGCCGATTTACCATCGATCAATTTATCGTAGTTAGCAGAATTTGGATCAGTAATACCTGGCGCATTCCAATGGTGATATAAATTATGTGTATATAAACCTAAGCCTACAACAACCAATAAGATAATCACAGCTAAAGGTAAAACCTTTGCCATTGCTTGCGGTACGCGAAGTATAGATGCAGACCAACCTGCTTGTGCAACGAACTGAACGGCTAAAAAGAAAGCCCCAGACATACATACACATGCAAAATAGTATGCCATTAGTAACAGGTTCGCGAAAGTACGCTCATGCGCATCAGTCATAAAACCAAAAGCAATCGCTCCAATACCCACAAGGATACCGATGATGCTCAGGATTTTTGCTTTTCCTGTAAACTCAAATTGTTCACTTAAATTATAATGATGAGTTCCCATTTAAATCTGCTTTTCTTATTTTATTTTTTGTAATTGTTGAACATACATCACTACTTTCCATCTTTCTGTTGGCGTAAGTTGTGAAGCATGAGATCCCATTGCATTTAAACCATACATAATAGTATGATAAATTTTACCAGCAGGCATTGTTGCCATTGCACCACCACGTGATGAAACTGCGTCAGCACCATGATAAGCTGGAACACCTGAAATACCTTTATCTAGTTTTACGATATGACCTTGACCATCTCCTTTATCTCCATGACAAGGAGCACAGAATACGGTAAAGAAGTGTTTACCTTCTAATAGGTTCTTTTCTGTTAAAGGTAACGGGTTCACTAATGCTGCAGAAGCTTCATAACCTTCTTTGGTATTAGCGTACTCATATCTTACAAATCCAATTGGATCTGTATTTGCTGGTGGAGTTTGTGCAGTTGCTCCATTTGCAAAGTTTTTGTTTGGTTGATCCTGATTGTAAGCAATCGGATCATACATGTTTCTTGCATACTCTAAGCCTGTGCTGCGTTTATCTCTACAAGCTGAAAGCATCACTACAGTAACAAGCACCATAAATGTGCCGTAAACTATACTCTTCTTATTCATAGCTAATATACTTCCTTTCATTATGCTTTACTTCTAAAGCACCAGCACCTTTTAATAGTTCGTCAATTTTAGTATGCTCTGTATTTTGTTTTGCATCAATTGCAATGATAAAACGATCATCAGTTGCACGTAAATCCATTACTCTTGGTGCTCTTCCCGGAAACAAGTGGGTAGATGCATAGTAAGATCCTACTAGGCCAAAAGCACAAAATAAAATCGTTAACTCAAAAGTTATTGGAATAAAATCTGGCAAAGCAAAGTGAGTTTTACCACCAATGTTTATTGGCCAATCTACTGTTGTAGCTAAATAAACTCCAGTTAGCATTGTCATTGTTCCGGTAATACCGAAAAAGAATGCAGCGATATCTAATCTAGATCTTTTAACTCCTAATTTGGCTTCAATGCCGTGTATAGGCATTGGCGTATAAACATCATGAATTTTGATGTTGTTCTCCTGTAATTTATCAATGCCATGCATCATTTCATCAGGATCGCCAAAACTGCCTAAAATATATTTGATATTACTCATTGTTATATTTTTGCGTATTCTTCTTGTTTAACACTATCAAATTTATCTAAAGACTCTATGTACTCAGCTACTTGTTCTTTATCCAAGTGACCGTCTTTGATTAATTCCATTTTAGATTGCTCACTCGCACTCTTCAGTAATAATTTTACCTCTGCTATCGCGATAGATGGCAATACTCTTAAGAATAATAAGAATAAGGTAAAGAATACTCCGATTGATCCTACAAATACACTTACATCAACCCATGTTGGATAAAACATTGCCCAACTTGATGGTAAATAATCACGGTGTAAAGAGGTTACAATAATTACGAAACGCTCAAACCACATACCGATGTTTACAACAATAGATAATATCCAAGTAGCTGCAATGCTGGTACGGATTTTTTTGAACCATAACAACTGCGGAGAGATTACGTTACACGTCATCATCATCCAATATGCCCACCAATAAGGACCAGTAGAACGGTTAATGAAGGCGTATTGCTCGTATTCTGAACCAGAATACCAAGCGATAAAGAACTCAGTTAAGTAAGCCACACCTACAATTGAACCTGTTAAGATGATAATCTTATTCATCGATTCGATGTGGAACATAGTGATATAATTCTCTAAACCTAATACTTTACGTGCAACCAATAATAAGGTTAACACCATCGCAAAGCCTGAGAAAATTGCCCCAGCCACAAAGTATGGAGGGAAAATGGTAGTATGCCATCCCGGAATTACCGAAGTTGCAAAGTCCATTGATACAATCGTGTGTACCGAAAGTACTAGTGGAGTTGAAATACCTGCTAAGATTAGAGATACGGCCTCAAAACGTTGCCAAGTTTTTACATTACCAGCCCAACCGAAAGAAAGGACAGTATATACTTTTTTACGCATACCTACTGCTCTATCTCTAATCGTCGCGATATCAGGCAATAAGCCTGTATACCAGAATAATAGTGATACTGAGAAATAAGTTGAGATTGCAAACATATCCCATACTAATGGCGAGTTAAAGTTTACCCAAAGTGAACCAAATTGATTTGGTAAAGGTAATACCCAATAAGCTAACCATGGTCTACCCATGTGAGATACTACGTATGTTGCGGCGCAGATAACGGCGAAAATAGTCATCGCCTCTGCAGAACGGTTAATAGAGTTACGCCAATTTTGACGGAAGAGTAGTAATACTGCAGAAATTAGCGTTCCTGCGTGACCAATACCTACCCACCATACGAAACCGGTGATATCCCAAGCCCATCCAACTGTTTTATTTAAACCCCATGATCCGATACCGAACCAAAAAGTATAACTCACGGCAACTACCCAAAGTGTAGCACCACAAAGTGCGATGATAAAGCCAATCCACCAAGCCCTGTTCGGCTTGTTTTCTACCGGTAGTAAAATATCATCCGTAATTTGAGCATACGTAATGTTTTTACCGGTAATTAATGGTTCTCTTAAAATTGATTCGTTATGTCCTGACATAATTTATATTGCTAAGTATGCGCTTACGCGTGTACTTCTTTAGTTTCTGAATCTATATTTCTAATTTTCGTCATATAACCAATACCTGGTTGTACGTTGATTTCTTCTAAAACGTAGTAGGTACGCTCACTACGCAATAATTTCGATACTTCTGAATTTGGATCGTTTTTATCGCCGAAGATAATCGCGTTAGCTGAACAAGCTTGTTGACAAGCCATTTTGATATCTCCGTCTTTTAGTGCACGTTTCTCCATTTTAGCTGTTAATTTACCAGCTTGGATACGTTGAATACACATAGAGCATTTTTCCATTACCCCACGAGAACGTGTAGTCACATCAGGATTTAATACTAATTGTGTAAACTCATTGTTTAAGTAGTTATCGAAACGTGAATCATTCCAGTAGTTAAACCAGTTGAAACGACGAACTTTGTATGGACAGTTGTTTGCGCAATAACGTGTACCTACGCAACGGTTATAAGCCATGTGGTTTAAACCATCTGATGAGTGTACAGTTGCTAATACCGGACAAACTGTTTCGCAAGGTGCGTGATCACAGTGTTGGCATAACATGGGTTGGTGAACAACTGAAACATTATCTAAATTGCTCATGTGAGCGATTTCTTTTTCTTCAGTTACATTCTCACCTGTTTTCTCATCGTTAAAGCTGTAATAACGATCGATACGCAACCAGTGCATTTCTCTACGTCTACGAACTTCATCTTTACCTACAACAGGAATATTATTTTCTACGTTACAAGCAACAATACAAGAACCACAACCAGTACAAGCATTCAAATCGATTGCCATTACCCAGTCATTACCTAATTTCTCGTATTTATCTGTTGTCCATAAATCGTAAACTTTATGTTTATGGTGATTACCAGATCCAGCAGCTGGGTCTTTTAAGTAATCTTTTAAACTCGCTTCGCGAATAATATTTCTACCTTCAAATGAATAGTGCGTTTGTGTTTGCGCTAACTCATCTGTTCTTCCAGTTCCTGATAACTTAACTACAGTAGCATATTTCAACGTACCGTTGTTAAAGCTTACAAAAGGGAAAGCGTTTTGACCAACGTTATTTCCAGCTTTACCAACTTTAGTACGGCCGTAACCTAAAGCTACAGAAGCAGTACCCATTGCCTGACCTGGCTGAATTAAAACAGGTAAATCAATTGATGTTCCTTTTTCATCCTTAATAGTAACAACATCAAATTCTTTGTAACCAGATGCTTCAGCTTGTTTCGGCGAAATAGCTAAATAGTTATCCCAAGTTACTTTAGAAACTGGATCAGGTAATTCTTGTAAGAATGCATTGTTAGCATGTTTACCATCACGCATCGGAATGCTTTCGTAAACATGTAATTCTAACGTATCTTTTCCATTTCCTTTAGCTAAAGCTTTACTGCTATTTGCAATTGAAGTAGCAACAGCATCTAAAGAAAGAGCGAATGTATAAGCGCCAGCAGGTTTTGCAGTTAAAGTAACTACTCCGCTTTGTAACACATCATTCCAAGTTTTGCCTGCAGCAGGTAAAACTGTAGCTTCCCAATTGTTACGTACATATTTGTAGTAATCTTGAACAGCTCCATCAGACCAAATTAATAAACTTTGTTCTGCTTGACGTGAGTTAAATACTGGGTTAATTGTTGGTTGTACTATAGAATAGAAACCTTCGTATGTATTTGCATCACCCCATGATTCTAAATAGTTAGGTGTAATAGCAACAGCATCACAAAGATCAGAAGTTTCATCAACTCTGTCTGAGAAAGAAACTTTTAAAGCTACTTTAGCTAATGCATCAGTAAATGCTTTTGAATTAGTTGCATCATAAACAGGGTTTGAATTTAAGAAGAATACCGCAGCAACTTCTCCTCTGTTCATTTCATTAATTAATTCTGCAAATTCTGCATCATTACCTTCGTAACGTTTATTCGAATTATCTAAATCGATAGTAGTACCATAACTGCCAATAGCAACGTTAATAGCATTTACTAAAGTTTGAGTAGAAACATCATTAGAACCAGAAACCACTAGAGATTTTCCTTTGTTCTGTAGTAATTCTTTAGCAACTAATTTTAAAGCTTTATCGGCATTAGTGTTGTTACCTAATGTGCCACCAGCTAAATTGCTGCCAGTAATTGCATTATATAAGGTAATTAATGCTGGTCCTTCTTCAGATAATTTAATCGGAATACGACTATCAGCGTTAGTACCAGTTAAGCTCATTCCGGTTTCAAACTGAAAATGGCGAGACATTTTACCTTTTTCTAACGATTTATGATTTCTGTTAGAAACATATTGAGCAGTAAATTCTTCTCCACTAATCCAAGTTCCTAAGAAATCGGCAGCAAAACTTACAATTAAGTCTGCTTTATCAAAGTTATATTTTGGCAATACTGCTTTACCAAAGCTATTTTCATTTGCTTTGATGATACCTGTATAAGATACAGCATCGTATTGTACATGTTTTGTAGTAGGATATTTAACCGCGAAATCTGCAACAACTGCTTTAGCCGATGGGCTATTTAAGCTAGATGAAACAATACGGATTTTTTTACCTGATGCTTGTGCTTTGTTTAATTCGCCTTTTACAAACTCGTCTAATTTACTCCAAGTTGTTTCTGCTTTTTTAAGCAAAGGCGCTTTTAATTTAGATACATCATACAAATCTAACACTGAAGCTTGCGCTTGTGCATCTGTACCTGTGCTAAATATACCAGCATTTGGGTTAACCTCTATTTTAATTGGTCTACCAACTACCGTTTTAACCAATACGCTTTGACCTTTAAAAGTCGAAACATAATAGTTAGGGATACCTGGCACAACCTCTTCCGGTCTAATTAAATAAGGAATTGATTTGTGTACAGGTGTTGTTTGACAAGCTGCTAAGGTTACTGCACCTAACCCAAAACCTAAGGCTTTTAAAAAGTCGCGGCGTGGGGTAACGGTACTTAATCCTGCTTCACTTAAAACATCTTCTATTGGAAGTGGCTCTGCAAATTCGTTTTTGTTGTTTTCAACAAAAGCGGGAGTGTTTTTAAGCTCCTCTAAGCCTTTCCAGTATTTTTTATTGCTTTCCATTTAAGCTCTATTACTGTTTATCGAACGTTCTTTACTAAACTCTATTAATTAATAATGGCATTTACCACACTCTAAACCACCTAACATGGCTGGAGTAATTTTTTCGCCTTTTTTAATTTTCTCATGCGCTGCAATGATGTTCGCATAGAAAGCATCATTTTTCTTACCAGAGATATCTGCATCCTTATGGCAATTGATACACCATTTCATGGTTAATGGAGAATACTGATAAATTTCTTCCATTGTATTTACTGGACCATGGCAAGCGAAACATACTGGATCTTTTGGATCAATACCTTTTTCTTTTCTGATTGCTGCTTCACCAACTACTACGTGTTGAGAGTGATTGAAGTAAGCAAAATCTGGCAAGTTGTGAACACGAACCCACTCAATTGGTTTTTCTTTAGCTTTATCGTACGTCTGTTTATCAGCATCGTAACCTAAAGCGTTGTATATTTTCTGAATTTCTGGAGAAATCTGTCCGTCTTCTGTTCTAGCTTGTACGTTTTTATGACAGTTCATACAAACGTTAAGCGAAGGAATAGTTGAGTTTTTTGATTTAAATGCACCAGAGTGACAATATTGACAATCGATTTGATTGATACCAGCGTGCAATTCGTGTGAGAATTTAATTGGTTGTACAGGTTGATAACCCGTATGTACACCCGTTTCCCACATACCCATCCAACCGAAAGAACCTAATACAATGATTAAGCACAATACGAAGAAAGCAACAAATTTCTTGTTTTTAAATAATCTTCTAACGCCTGTAGCTAATGATACACCTTCTTCTTCAACAATTGCGATACCTTGCTTTTGTAGAATTAAACGCTCTAACATTTTTACTGCACGGCCTAAAACAACCAATACAATAATAGATAGGATAATGATGGCGATTATACCAACAATAGAAAGACTTGAAGTACCTTCGTCTTTTACAGCAGCACCTGCTTCTGCAACTTTCTTAGGTTCTCCTACCTTAGCGTAAGCGATGATACTTTTAATTTGATCATCAGTTAATGTAGGGAAAGTTTTCATTTCTGAAGGTGAAAACTTAGAAGCTTCAATAGCTTGTTTATTACCAGAAGCGATCAAAGCAACGTTATTCTTAATCCACGGGATTAAAAACGCTTCATCAAGCTCGTTCACTTTTGCGGTTAACGCTGGACCTGTAATATCATGGTCAAGTGCGTGGCAAGAAGCACATTTATCTTTAAACAATGTTCTTCCCTCAACTACATCTTGCGCCTGAGTAACAGTTACAATTAAAAAAGATAAGGACGCAAAAACGAATGCTGACTTCCAAACTTTCTTAAAAATTAATGAGATATTCCTCATAATGAGTATTTTATGCTGTTTTTTGAAATTAATTTTAAATCTAGATGATGATTTGACTTAAGCCATTCAGAAAGATTTGAACAAAAGTAAAATTTATTAAGATACCAATGACATATTAATGACACTGAAATACAATTTATAATCATTCTAAATTATTAGATTTTCTGCTTTAAATGATAAAAAACCAGCAATTTTTAAAATACTGCTGATTCTCTTACGCTTATCTTTTTGAAAAAAATTTGGAAGTTAAACAATAAGCAAATATGGTGTTGATTTGCTTGCCGCAGATGCGCAGATTTTAATTTTTCATGTACGTGGATCATAATCGATTGTCATCCTGAGCTTGTCGAAGGGCTTATATAAAAATCTTCGACAAGCTCAGATTGACATGAATTTAATTCTTAATCTGCCAATCAGCGGCAAAAGCTTACATCTTCAATATCCAAGCAAAAATCAATGGCGCCACAATTGTAGCATCAGATTCTACAATAAATTTAGGTGTATGAATATCTAATTTACCCCAAGTGATTTTTTCATTTGGCACTGCACCAGAATAAGAACCATAAGAAGTCGTAGAATCAGATATCTGGCAGAAATAACTCCAGAAAGGAATATTTTCCATTTCCATATCTTGATATAACATAGGAACTACACAAATCGGGAAATCGCCAGCGATACCCCCACCAATTTGGAAAAAGCCAATTCCTTTACCAGCAGAGTTAGCAATATACCAATCTGCCAAATAACCCATATATTCAATACCACTTTTCATAGTAGTAGCTGTTAATTCTTTTTTCATCACATACGATGCGAAGATATTTCCCATTGTCGAATCTTCCCATCCCGGAACTACGATTGGCAAATTCTTTTCGGCCGCTGCCAACATCCATGAGTTTTTAGGATCAATTTCATAATATTGCTCCAAATCTCCACTTAACAGCATTTTATACATAAACTCATGCGGAAAATAACGCTCGCCTGCAGCATCTGCATCTTTCCAAATTTTGTGAATATGTTTTTGTAAACGACGGAAAGCTTCTTCTTCTGGAATACAGGTATCCGTTACACGGTTGTAATGGTTTTCTAACAAATCCCACTCGTCTTGCGGACTTAAATCGCGATAGTTTGGAACGCGTTTATAGTGAGAGTGTGCAACAAGGTTCATAATATCTTCCTCTAAGTTTGCACCAGTACACGAAATAATTGACACTTTATCTTGTCTAATCATTTCTGCCAAAGAAATACCCAATTCTGCTGTGCTCATTGCACCTGCAAGGGTAATCATCATTTTTCCACCTTCATCTAAATGGGTTTCATAACCTTTAGCTGCATCCATCATCGCCGCAGCGTTAAAATGAAGATAGTTAGTCTCCATAAATTTCGATATCGGTCCTCTTGTCGTACTCATTCGTATATTTTTTTGTTCGGATGCAAAAGTACATATTTCGAATGCAATCCGAAAGTTCATTGGTTATTAGTTCATTTGTTAACTGTTAATTGAAAAATGAGTTTGGGCGTTCGGGCGGGCTTTACATTACAATCTTTTTGCTTGTCCTTCGACTACGCTCAGGATGACAGCAAAAAGGATTTCCATTTCAATCCCTAACGCAAATTGCAATTGCAAAAAAGCATTTCGCCATACTTTGTCAATCTTTTACAGATTGACAAAGTTTATTACCTATAAATCGCTTCATTTATCAAGACCCCATCAATTGGTAATTGAAAGCGGAACAGCTTTGTATTATTAACTAATAGTTAATAACCATTTCGTTATTGTCATGATATCTGGATTATAATTGGATTGGAGTCTATTCGGACTTGCGTCGCACTTTGTTCGGATACAATTGTCATAAGTCCGAACCAACCCCGACCTAACTCCGAACTAAGTCCGAACTAACCCAGACTAAATGCGCCTTAACAGTTATCCATTTAATAGGTATTTGTGAATCTGGGATGAAAAATTACTGATGAGCAAGAATTAACTAATAGTTAATATTAGCGACTATCAAATTCACTATTAAACATTAAAAAGCATTTCAAAATTTATTAGCCTCAAATCGTTTCAAACTTTGACAATCTGTAAAAGATTGTCAAAGTAAATTTATCCTACATTTGTACCGATGAAAAAAATCTTCCTCTTTTTGCTTTTGGCAATGCTAGCTCATCCCCTTTGGGCGCAAAAAAAACTAATTCAAAAATTATTATCCAACGAAAAAGATACTACTCGTAAAGCTAGTTTTATGCCAATACCTGTATTAGGTTATGCGCAAGAAACAGGTTTTGAATTTGGTTTAGGTGCGCTGTATTCATTTTATATGGATAGAAAAGACACGACTAACCGTAGCTCTAATTTCTCGGGAACGGCATCTTACTCTACTAAAAAAACCTATAACATAGCTTTAAAAGGTGATGCTTGGACACCTGGCAACACGTATCATTTTATTGGAGAATTAAGATTTAAAAAAACACCTTTCAATTTTTACGGCATAGGTAATAACACTCAAAAAAGTGATGAAGACAAGTTAGTACAACAACAAATAAAGATCTTACTTGATGCAGAAAAAACGTTTGTTAAAAATGCATATACTGGGCTTTCTTTAGGATTTGAAAATTATACTTTTACCGATAAAATTACTGGCGGCATTTATAGTTCATCTCCCGTTTTATACGATAGAGCCGGTGGCTCGGTAATGTACCTTGGTTTATCTCAAAGTTATGACACTAGAAACTCTAACAACTACCCAACAAAGGGGTTTTTTGGCAGAATAACCTATCAATATGCACCCGATGTTTTTGGCGGTAGCAATTTTACGGGCAGTCAAATAAAGGTAAATGTGCGTAATTTTTGGTCGTTAGCACCAAAAGTAGTTTTAGGTGTACAAGGTTTGTATCATACTGTGCAGGGTACGCAAACACCATTTTACTTGTTGCCACAATTAGGTAATGACGAAATGATGCGTGGTTATTATACTGGCCGCTATCGCGGTGAAAATTTATTGGCAGCACAAGCAGAATTACGCTACCGCTTTATGAACAGGTTTGGTATTGTTGCCTTTGCTGGCGGAGGAAAAGTTTTCGCCAATGGCAATTTCTCTCTTGATGATTTAAAACCTAATTATGGTGTTGGTGGCCGTTATTTCTTTGATACCGCTAAAGGTTTAAGTGTTCGCTTAGATTATGGTATTGGAGAGAAAAAAGCAAATGAAAAACGCCAAAGTGGAATGTATATTAGTCTAGCAGAGGCGTTTTAAACTACTTTGTCATTCCGAGGAACGAGGAATCTTTTAGTTCGTAAGAAAAGAGATTCTTCGCTGCGCTCTGAATGACAAAGAGCATCTGCGGCTTTTCCTTTTAAATTCTTTTCTCTTAAAAAGATTTCTCAATTTAGCTATCTCCGCAATTTGTTAAATCTCCTATCATGAAGAAATTATTCTTTTTGTTGTTATTGCCGTTCTCTCTTTTTGCTCAAAAGTTTACATCAACTGAAATAGCTTCATTTCAAGCGCAAGCCAAAAAAGTTACCATCATTAGAGATAATTGGGGCATTCCGCATGTATACGGTAAAACAGATGCTGATGCTGTTTTTGGATTATTATACGCACAATGTGAAGATGATTTTAAAAGAGTTGAACTTAATTATGTAGAAAAATTAGGCAGATTAGCTGAAATTAATGGTGAGCGAAGTCTATTTAATGATTTGCAAATTCGCTTATTAATCGACACAACAGAAGCTATGGCCGATTATCAAAAAGCACAACCTTGGCTTAAGAAATTATTAGACGCATACGCCGCTGGCATTAATTATTATTTGTATAAAAACCCACAAGTTAAACCTGCATTATTACATCGATTTAAACCTTGGTACGCTTTATTATGGACTGACGGAAGTATTGGTGCAATTAATACGGCAGATTTAACCTTACAGGAACTTCAGAAATTTTATACTGGCGATCATTCTCCAACGGCTTATGTTCCAGTGATAAAAGATCAACAAAGTGGATCAAATGGATTTGCTTTTGCACCGTCAATGACAGAATCGGGCAATGCAATTTTATATATCAACCCGCATACCACATTTTATTTTAGGCCAGAAGTGCAAATGCAAAGTGAGGAAGGTTTAAATGCATATGGCGCCGTAACTTGGGGTCAGTTTTTTGTTTATCAAGGCTTTAACGAACATTGCGGTTGGATGCATACATCTAACAATGTGGATATTGCCGATATGTATGCCGAAAAAATAAGTAAAACGGATAAGGGATTATTCTACGAATACGATAAAAAGAAATTTCCACTAGTGGAGAAAAAAGTTACTATCCACTACCGCGATGGTATTACTTTAAAAACCAAAAGCTTTACTACTTATTTTACTAACAATGGGCCTGTGATGGCGATACGGGATGGCAAATGGATTAGTTTAAAATCTAAAAATAGAAATACACAAAGTTTAGTGCAAAGCTGGGTGCGTACCAAAGCTAAAAGTTTTGAAGATTACCAGAAAGCAATGGATTTAAAAGCAAATGCATCTAACAATACGGTTTATGCAGATGCGCAAGGAAATATCGCCTATTGGCATGGGAATTTTATTCCAATACGAGATAAGAAATATAATTGGAGTGAGGTAGTAGATGGTTCTATTTCAGCTACGGCTTGGAAAGGTTTACACCAAGTGAAAGATATGGTTCATGTGTACAATCCGCCAAATGGCTGGCTACAAAACTGTAATTCTACTCCATTTAGCTCGGCAGGAAAAAATAGTCCGATTAAGGCTAATTACCCAACTTACATGGCTCCAGACGGAGAGAATTTTAGAGGCGTTGCTGCTGTTAAATTATTGAATAGGCCTGTAAAATATACGTTAGACAAAGTGATTGCCACTGGCTACGATAGTTATATGCCTGGTTTTGAAGTTTTAATTCCAGCTTTATTAAAGGCGTATGCACAATTACCACAAAGTGATCCTTTAATTGAAGAATTGAAAGCGCCAATTGCCATTCTAAAAGATTGGGATTATAGATCTGGAGAAAGTTCTGAAGCTACTACTTTAGCCATTGAATGGGCGCCAAGATTAAATTCCGCGATACGTAAGGTTTACATTAATCCGGGAGATAAAGATCAAGTGGAGGCTACTACAGAATTTGCCAAAGTTGCAAGACCAAACGAATTATTAGATCCTTTAAAAGCTACTCTTGCCGATTTAACCAAACGCTTTGGGAAATGGCAAATTGCTTGGGGAGAAGTGAATCGCTTTCAACGCTTAACTGGTGCTGTTACCGAAAAGTATGATGATAATTCGCCGAGTATTCCAGTTGGCTTCGGCTCGGCAATGTGGGGGCAATTGGGTTCTTTTGTCAGCACTACTTTTAAAACGAATAAACGTTACGGTTACAGTGGAAATAGCTTTGTTTGCGCAGTTGAGTTTGGTAAAAGGATTAAAGCAAAATCTATTTTAGCTGGTGGCAATAGCGGAGATCCGACATCAAAACATTTTAATGATCAGGCGTTAATGTATAGCAAAGGGCAGTTTAAAGATGTTTTGTTTTATAAGGAAGATGTGTTGAAACATGTAGAGCGGAGTTATCAACCTGGTAATTGATTTTACCACATAGTATTTTTAGCCGCAGATGCGCAGATTTATGTTTTTTTAATCTGCGGCTTCTGATTTAAGTAGAAAGAAATTTCTGTCGGTGAGACACCGACCGATAGACAAAGTGGTTTAGCTTGCTCGTCCTTCCCATGAAAACGGGAAACCTAATGCTGGGAAAGAATTTGCTGTTTACCTAATTGATGCATTACGATACCCAGTCAAGCTGGGCATGACGATTTATTAATATTTATAAACGCTACCAACTGGCTCTGTTACTGTATACTTTTTAAGGAGTGTATTATATTCAATTTTGTCGCCACTTATCTTATAACCTTCTGGAGTTGTTAAAGTTCCTGCATGAATAGTCATTACATTAGAATTTTTATCTACCGTAACCACTTGGGCAGTAAATGAATACTTATCAATATTTGATTTCACTTTACCACTTACCATAAGGGTTTTATTCATTATTGTATTCATTTGTAATGAGTCATTATTGGCCTTTAATTTTTTAACCAACTCATACGCATCGGAGTTAACTTGAATAGTATTTCCAGGGGTTTTATTGGTGATGTATGTTCCTTTTTTCGCATCATAAATGATATACTTTTCTGCAACCTCAATTCCATCTTTTAATTTAAGTTGGGCATTTTTTGCGGTTATCATTTCATTCCTCTTATCAAATGCGATTTCTTCACCTTCTAGTCTATTTTCGCCTATTGAAATTACTCCTTTTTTGAGATAAGAAATATCATATTTTGTATCAACTGTTATGCTAGATGAAGAGATTATTACTGGTTTAGGATAAGCTGTTACAACTATACTTTCTCCTTTTTGGCCCTCTTTATACGTAGTGCTTGTTTTTTTAATCAATGGTTGATTTGGTTTAGGTGGTGATTGTAATGTTTCACCTTTCAAATCCAATTCTATTTCCTCATCTGTTCGCAAGTTTTCTTTATAATGCATTATTCCATTTACTATTGCTTCAGCCAATTCGTTTTGCTTAGCTTCATTAGTAATGGTTTTTAAATCTTGTTTGTTGGTTAAATAGCCCATTTCTAAAACTACTCCTGCTGCATTTGAATTTTGCAATAGAAATAATTTTTTCTGGAATGGTTTATAGCCTGTTTTAATACCTGATACCGTTTTTAGATTTTTGTATAAATCATAAGTCATGCTAGTTGATTTAAACCAATTCAATTTTCTATCTGAAGTTGGTGTATACATTTCTATTCCATTTTGTGAGCCATTAGTTTTAATCGGTTCGCTGTTTACATGAATAGAAAGCAAGAAATCTCCTTGTGGTTTTAACCTATCCGCTAAGCTTATTTTTTCATCACTATTACGAGTAGTCACTACTTTAATTCCTTTGGCTTCTGCTAAGGCTTTAATCTTGGTTGTAAATACTAAGGTGATATCCTTTTCATTATAACCGTTTGCTTCTGCTCCCTTTTCCTTACCACCATGACCAGCATCCAATATTAAAGTAAATTCCTTTTCATTTGTTGTTTTGGCATTAGGAAATACATCAACCACGTCAACTGTAAATCCCCATATTAAGCCCAAACCTATAGGTAGAGCCAGTAAATAAGCTAATTTTTTCATGTTTTTAGATTTAGAGTTAAATAACATTTTTATTCTTTCTTTAATAGGGCTTTTCACAAAGTTGTGAATGAGCGGCATGGTATTTTTACTTACTGCTAATTTCAATAATAGATGAGCATAATGTTCGGTTCCTACATTTTGAGAGGTAGCTTCATCTGCCTCATATTCATGTGTTTGCTCTAATGCTTTATCGTATAAATAAACTATCGGATTAAACCATAACACTGCTTTAGCTAGCATTAACAAAATTTTATCTATCGAATGAAGCTGCCTTGCATGCACTTCCTCATGTCGTAGTAAAACCTGTAATTCAACTTCTGTTAAACTATTTTGATCGATAAACACATAATTAAAGAAGGAACAATTGGTAGAACCTACACTTTTAGCGACTAATTTCAGCCCATTCACTTCGTGTGATTTTGTTCTGGTGTGTTTGTATAATTGAAATAATCGCCATGCGGTCACTACCAACAACCCAATAACAATAGCGACATAAACGTATGGAAGTAAACCATACCAATTAAAAGGTTCAACCTCATTAGCAATAGGCCCTGCTCCAACTTGTATCGGTTCTTGAAATGCTGCTCCTCCTAAATCTACATCTTGCAAAACAGTAGGTTGTTCAACTGCGGTGTTTTGTGCAATTTCTCTTTCTATGGTAAACTGCAAAGTAGGAATGATAAAACTCACCATTAAACTAGCTAATAGATAAAATCGATTAATTTTAAAAAAGGTTAGTCTCCTTAAAACCAATAGATAAAAGGCAAAGAACAACGCCGAACATGCGCTTACTTTTAAGAGATAATTGAACCATTCCATGCGTAGTGTTTTTGATTAATTAGATCTTAATTCAAGAACTCCATCGTATTTACCTACTAAATCTGGATATAATCTGGCAAACTCAGTACCTCCCTTTTCGTAAGCCGAAACCCTGTTGTATTTTTCGATCATTACTTTTTTAAGTCCTGCGGCTTGACTTTCAGTATATGGCACTCCGTTTACGTAAATCATTACTTTTCCATTCCTAGGAATATCTACAGATGCAGAACTGCCTTTTATCGTTCTTATTCTTGCTACATCGTGTGCTTCACCATTTCTACCTATTTCAGTATATCTTTCATAATAGATTTCATCTTCAGTAGTAGCATTTCTACTTCTAATACTAACAGGTTGCTCAGTTGTAGTTGTAAAAATCTGATTACCTCTTACACCAGTTACTCTGCCTGTTGCTGAAGCGATACTTTGCACACCCGTTACTGTTACTCCATCATAAACCGAATTTGCTTGTCGATTTCCAGTACCTGTAATCGTAATACCAGTTAATCCATTAACAGCTGGCTTTACCTCCGAAATTACGCCTCCATTAACAGTGATAGCATTTATTCTTCCAGTTCCAATTGTTCTTTCATTCATTAGTTGCACCCCATTAACTATCACCTCCTTTACATCGCTTCTTTTCCCTGTAACAGTTACAGCTTTATTTCCTGTAGCTTTTATTTGTACTCCTCTTACTTTAATTGGCACTTCTTTCACTTCCTCTGTCATAACTCGCTCAACTACTTTTTCTGGAGCCTTAACTTCAGCTTCTTTTGTTTGAGCATACACCACGTTTACAGCGAAACCCCAAACTAATACTAATCCTATTGGCATTGCCAACACATACCTAAATTTTTTCATGTCTTTTGATTTTGAATTGTATAACATTTTTATTCTTTCTTTTAATGGACTTTTAACGAAGTTGTGGATAAGCGGCATGTTGCCTCTAGCTACTGCCAGCTTTAATAAAAGGGTAGCATAGGGTGCTGTTCCAAAATCTTGGGACGTCACCTCATCGGCTTCGTATTCGTGTGTTTGTTCTAATGCTTTATCGTATAAGTAAATAATTGGATTGAACCATAATACCGCCTTTGTAATCATGAGCAATAGCTTATCAAATGAATGATATTGTTTGGCGTGTACTTCCTCGTGTTTCAGCAAAAGCTCTAGTTCTTTATCCGTTAGGCTATTATGATCTATAAAAACATAGTTGAAAAAAGAGCAATTGGTAAATCCGTTCGTTTTGGATACTAGTTTTAGTCCGTTAACTTGACGAGTTGGTTGTCTAGTAAAGCTTAACAACTGAATGAGACGCCATGCGGTGATTAACAACAAGGCTCCTACAAGCGCTTTATAGGTTGAAATCACTAAAAACGACCAATCAAAACTTTGAGTTACTATTGGAGTTGCAACCTGAGTACCATTTGCAGTTGAGTTTTCTTGTGGGATAATCACACGGTTAACGATAACTGGAGCTGCTCGTTCTACTTCAAAATTTAATGTTGGAATAGCAAAACTCAACACTAATGCTGCTAACAAATAAAAACGATTGGCTTTAAAAAAGGTTAGTTTTCGTAAAAACAGTAAATAAAATGCAAAGAATAACCCAGAGCATACGCTTACTTTAAAAAGATAGATGAGCCATTCCATACCTATGATTTTTTATTAATTAATGCTTTTAACTCTTCGATATCCTTATCACTTAATTTTTCTTCTTTTACCATAAATGACAATAGGCTTGTTGGCGAATTATCGAAATAACCTGAAAACAATTTGGAGAAAGTGGTTTTGGTATAATCTTCTTTACTGATGGCTGGAAAATACTCGTAGGTTTTGCCATATGCTTTATAGCTTACATACCCTTTCTTTTCTAAAAGCCTAACAATAGACGAAATGGTGTTGTATGGTGGTTTGGGTTCCTCCTCCAATTCGTCGATGATATCTTTAACGAATGCATTTTGTAGTTTCCATAAAACTTGCATGATGCGTTCTTCTGCCTTAGTTAATTCTTCCATAGACTAAAGCTATAACTTAATTTTCAGTTATACAACTAAAAAATACGTTATAATGATTAATTAACTGATTATCAGATAAATAATTTTACTCAACTATAATTATGGTAATAAATAAAAGATACCATTCGATAGATAAAGATGTGATAATTGTTTTAGCCGCAGATGCGCAGATTAAAAATGAACAAAAGAAATAATCTGCGCATCTGCGGCTAAAATTTCGGTGGGTGAGACACCAACCGGTAGGTAAATAGCAAGAAAGATTGCTTCGCTATGCTCGCAATGACTAGAGATTAGAACTTAATCTTGAAATGCTCTTTAGCTTGTCCTTTTTTGAAATAAACTAAGCCTATCCAAAATAAATCGATAGTAATAGCAACTTGAGGATGGTTTTTAATTTCTTCCCAAGCTTCTTTCATGCCTTTGCTCCAATAAATATCATCAAAAATAAGCAGTGAGTTTTCGTGGATTTTTGGCAAGCACCAATTAAAGTAATTCAGCGTTGCTTCTTTGGTATGATTACCGTCTATATAAACAAAGTCTAATTTCTCAGCGTCGTTTATCGCCTTTGGCAAAAGGTCATTAAAATTACCTACTTGTAATTCGATGTTGTTTAAACCGAGTTCAGTAAAGTTTTGATAAGCCACCGCAGCAGTTTCTGGACATCCTTCTATTGTTAGAATGGTTGCTTCTGGTGCTGCCTTGGCTAAATATGCAGTTGTAATACCTAAACAAGTACCTAACTCGATCACATTTTGTGGATTTTGATTTACGACTAATCGATAAATCAGCTGTGCTAAACGTGGGTTCTTTAAGGCATTCTTTGCTATTTGACTTACTTTCTTTGTACGGTTTTTATTTAAATGCGAACCTGCACCTAAATCAGTTACGGTGATTAACCTATCGTCATTTAAAAGTTTTTTTCGCTGATCTTCAATGCTGTTATATACTTTTTTTGCAGAATAATCGTAAATTACCTCATCAGTTAGCTTATAAACAAAGGGCGAATGCGTACCGTGTCTACTTTTGGCAGTAAAACGATGTTGTAGATAGTCGGCGAAGAATTGAAAAACCATAGTCGCAAAAATAGGCAAACAGAAAATTGTAATTTGCATTTTTAATGGAAAATCTTGCAGAAATAGATGCTTTAGTTAAATTATTAGATGATCCTGATGAGGAAGTTTATCAGCATGTGCAAGAACGTCTGTTAAATTATGGAAACGAAGTAATTACCTATTTAGAAAGTGCTTGGGAGCAATCTTTAGACACTTTACTGCAAGAACGTATTGAAAACATTGTTCACACCATTCAGTTTAATAACGTTAAAGAAGATCTTAATTTATGGTACCAAAGTGGTGCTTTTGATTTATTGCAGGGCGCTTTAATTATTAATCGTTATCAATATCCTGATTTGGATGAGCAAGCCGTAATTAACCAAATTGAAGACATTAAACGTGAAATTTGGGTAGGTTTGCAACACGAAATGAGTTCTATTGAAAAGATTAAGCTCATTAACCATGTTTTTTATAATCAGTATGGTTTTGGTGGCAATACTAAAAATCATCATGATCCACAAAATTCTTACTTAAATCAGGTTTTAGAAAGTAAAAAAGGAAATCAAATATCCTTAGCGATTATTTATGCTACGCTAGCTCAAAAATTGGATATTCCTGTTTATGGGGTAAATTTACCGCAGCATTTTATTTTGGGTTATATAGATGAAAGTAATGCTGAAAAAGAATACGGTGTGCTCTTTTACATTAATGCATTTAATAAAGGTGCCATTTTTGGCAAACACGATGTAGATCAGTTTTTACGTCAACTTAATTTAGAGCCACAACCAGGGTTTTATTCGCCGTGTAGCAATACAGAAATTATCCGTCGCATTATTCGTAATCTTATTTCTGCTTATGAGAATTTAGGTTCTGCAGAAAAGGTGGAAGAACTTAAGCAACTTCAAGAAATTTTATCGGAGTAAGTTGTGAAAAGCAGTTATAAATTTTAACACATTAGCTAATGTTTCTGGGTCTGCAATTTCCAATTGATCGTTAATTTTCCCTTTAATTCCTTTAATAAGCAAAACAGTATCTTCATTAAATTTAGTTTCAAGGGTTTGCATAATTAGTTGAAGTTCTTCATTCGCTTTATCTCCAGAAGCTGAGGCCGTAATTAATCCAACAGATTTTTGAGAAAAAACCGTTGTAGAAACACACCATTCAATTGCATTCTTTAAACTTCCTGGTAAGCTGAAAACATATTCTGGTGTACAAATAATTACGCCATCTGCTTCAGCAATCTTTTGTCGAAAGTTAGCAATAGTTGTTGGTGGATTTTCACCGTCAATATCTGGATTAAAGTGTGGAAGACTCGAAATTCCTTCAAAAACAGTAAGATCGAAAATGTCTTTTGTGAGTGTTTTTATTTTAGTAACCAACCTAAGGTTGGAAGAATTCGCCCTCGTACTTCCAATAATTGCGAATATTTTCTTTTTAGCAATCACAGTTTATTCTGACAACAGATTATTGGCTCGCATCCAATTTTTAAGTGTTTCAAACCAGTTTTCTTTTGTGGTTTTGTTATTTAATCCAAAGCCATGTCCGCCTGCTTGGTAAATATGCATTTCTGCTGGCACTTTATTTTTGGCTAAAGCTTCATCGTACGCTAAACTATTTTTAACAGGCACTGTACCATCGTTATTAGCATGCACTAAAAATGCTGGCGGAGTTTGTGCATTGATATGAAGTTCGGAAGAGAAATAACGTCGTTGAGCATCTGTAGGTTGTTCGCCCAATAAGTTTTTAACTGAACCAGCATGGGTATAGCTTCCAAAAGTAATTACCGGATAAATTAACAAAGAGAAATCTGGTCGTAAACTAATATTCTCTTGATTTTGAACTTTCATGTCGTTGTAATGTACACTTAAACTAGCTGCTAAATGTCCACCTGCAGAAAAACCCATGATACCAATTTTAGCAGGATTTATTCCCCACACATTGGCATTTTTACGCACTAAATAAATAGCTTGCAATGCATCTTGCAATGGTCCCATCGATTTATCATCCATAATTAAATCGCTTGGCAAACGGTACTTTAACACAAAAGCTGTTATTCCAACTTCGTTGAATTTTTTGGCCACATTATGTCCTTCTTTATCAATGGCTAAAATACCATATCCTCCACCAGGACAAATAATTACTGCTGTACCATTTGGTTTGGCAGGTATATAAGCAATTAACGATGGGTCGGTAACTTTACTAACTCTCACCACACCGTCTGTACCTGCTACGGATGTTTCTTTATAATCTGAAGGTGGGGTTTTCGCTCCAGGAATTGCACCGTTATAAAGTGGAATAACTTGCTGTGCGTTTACTTCCATTACTATAAAAAGAGAAAATACAAAAATGAATAGTTGTTTCATCGGATGATTTATTACAGTTTAAAAGTATTAAAAATAATTATCATTGCTGAATTGATAAATTGTCGAATTGTTTCGTCTCAAATCTCATATCTCAATACTCACATCTCTCTTAAAACTCCATTAAATACGCTTTAAGAAACTCGTTTATATCTCCATCAAGTACTGCCTGAGGATTAGAGGTTTGATAATTTGTTCGGTGATCTTTTACTCGTCTATCATCCAAAACATAACTTCTAATTTGCGAACCCCATTCAATTTTCTTTTTAGAGCCTTCAATTAAAGCCGTTTCTTCATCGCGTTTGCGTTGCTCTATTTCATACAATTGTGACTTCAACAAACGTAAAGCATTTTCCTTATTTTGTAATTGTGATCTAGATTCTTGATTTTTAATGATAATACCAGAAGGTTTGTGGTATAAACGAACTGCAGTTTCAACTTTGTTTACGTTTTGTCCACCAGCGCCACCTGCTCTAAACGTTTCGAATTCTACATCTGCCGGATTAATATCTATTTGTATCGTATCATCTACTAACGGATATACGTAAACGGATGCAAATGAAGTATGTCGACGGGCATTTGAATCGAATGGAGAAATGCGCACCAAACGATGAACACCATTTTCTCCTTTTAGGTAACCGTAGGCAAACTCGCCTGCAATTTCAATAGTTACCGATTTAATACCCGCAACCTCTCCTTCTTGATAATCTTGCTCTGTTACTTTATAGCCATTTTTCTCTGCCCACATTAAATACATGCGCATTAGCATGTATGCCCAGTCGCAACTTTCTGTTCCGCCTGCGCCTGCTGTAATTTGAACCACTGCATTTAATGAATCTTGTTTGGTTTTGAGCATGTTCTTCAACTCCAAATCTTCAACAGCTTTTAAGCTTAAATCAAATTGTTCTTGAAGTTCTTGTTCAGTAGCATCGCCACTTTGAAAAAATTCAAACAGCACTTCCACATCTTCTACAGCAGCATTGGCTTTTTGCCAACCATCTGTCCAGATCTTTTTAGAATTAATTTCTGCAATATGTTTTTCGGCTTTTTTCGGGTCATCCCAAAAATTTGGTTGCAAGGTAAGTTCTTGCTCAATACGAATATCTTCTAGTCGGTTTTCAACGTCAAAGATACCTCCTCAGCGACGTTACTCTGTCCCTTAAATCCTGAATTAATTCTTTAGTCATGCTAGCAAATATAGAAAACGTTTTAGGTTTTATTTCTTCATTGCCCTATAATTAATCAACTCTTATACAAATCCCTAATAGACTAAATGGTATTCTATGGCACGCAGAAAACGGAATTGACCATAACAGTAAATTAAAGGATTTGGAAGGGTTTGAATAGTATTTATCAATAATTGAAAGATTTGAAAGTAAATTGAAGGATTTGAAAGTCTTTTATTGGGTAGCTTATTACACAATTTTACCCCAAAAATACCCTAACAGCTATTTAAAACCACATATACACTTATTTAACTTTCAGTTTTCCCGACAGGAAAAGAACATTTCCTGACAGGAAAAAGGCTTTTCTTACCATATTATGGACAACATCTAGCGTATTATGTCAATAGTTTGCTCTACTTAAGGCATTTCTTATCGTATTATGGCTCACATCTTGCGTATTATATCAATAGTTTACTCTACTTAAGGCATTGTTTGCTATACAATTGTGTTTGTTCGATAGATTATATCCATTTCTTGTCGAACATATATAGGTGTACACCTTTAAATTAAGCAGAAAAACTACAAATGAACAGCAACAAAAAAATAATAAATCAACTACTATGAGCAACAATAAAATTTTCGTTTATTCCAATAACATTATGATGTTATTGGACTGTGGTGAAACAACTAGCTTTCGCGAATTAAAAGTGCTTAAGCAAACCTTTAGAATTACCCACCCAAAAAAATTAACGGTAGACCATGTTTGTATTTACTATGGCATAACGCGAGAGCAATATTGGATAACCCAAGAGATTGAAAATGAGAACAAACCAACAAAGGGTACAAGCTAGTGTACTTGTGCATTTGGTTTTAAGCTTTGCTTAAGTTTATGTTACTGTTGTAAAGTTTGAAAGTTACACTATTGAAATGTTTTAAGCGTACAAACTATATTTTTTACTCATCTATTGCTAAGCAACTTACTATGCATCCAAAACTTTTCAGCCTTCAAACCTTGCAACATTTCAACATCTTTTCTATTTCTTCATCGCCATATAATCAAGCGTTAAGTTGCACAATGCCTTAACTCCTAGATTGAAACTGCTTTCATCAATGAAAAAATCTGGTGTATGATGAGAAGGTGCCTTTAAAGGATCGCCTCCTTTGGGCATTGCCCCTAAAAAGAAGAAAAGACCTGATACTTTTTCCTGATAGAAAGAAAAATCTTCTGCGCCAGTTACCGGAGGTTTTAATTTTACATTGGCTGCTCCGGCAGTTCCCTGTAAGCTTGGCAACATCTTTTCGGTTAAAGCTACATCATTAAACGTTACTGGATAATGAGAACTGTATGGAATTGCTACTTCTGCTTTTGCTCCATTCGCTTCAGCTGTTTTAGTAACAATGGTTTTAATGCGATCAATAAACATAGCCTCATCAGCTTTGCTAAACGTACGCACTGTACCTAACATCTCTACCTTTTCTGGAATAATGTTAGAGCGCACTCCGCCATGTATAGCTCCAATGGTAACTACACCGGGGTTTTCGGTAATGTTTAAATTTCTGCTTACAATTGTTTGCAAATTAGTAATGATTTGCGCTGCTACTACAACTGGGTCTATGCTACTCCATGGGTAAGCACCATGTGCTTGTTTACCCATAATGGTAATTTTCATATCATTAACCGCAGCCATTGTACCACCCGGGCGATAGGTTAAATCTCCAACGGGAGTTTGCGAGTTAATGTGTAAACCAAAAATGACATCCACTTTCGGGTTTTCTAAAACGCCTTCTTTTACCATCAGCTCTGCTCCGCCTTCTTCACCTACTGGCACCCCTTCTTCTGCTGGTTGAAAAATGAATTTAACTGTTCCTGCCAAATCCTTTTTCATTCCTGCTAATATTTCTGCAACTCCCATTAGCATGGCTACGTGAGAATCATGTCCGCAAGCATGCATTACACCAACTTCCTGTCCGTTATACATCGTTTTAACTTTAGATGCAAAAGCTAAAGGAACTCGTTCTGTAACTGGCAAAGCATCCATATCGGCTCTTAATGCTACAACTGGCCCAGGTTTCCCTCCTCTTAAAATACCAACAACACCAGTTTTGGCTACGCCTGTCTTTACTTCTATTCCTAAACTTTTTAAATGTTCGGCAACAATTCCCGCAGTGCGGATTTCTAAATTGCCCAATTCTGGATGTTCATGAAAATCTCGTCGCCAATTGATTACTTTCTCTGTTATAGCATCAGCACGTTTCGCGACTTCTACTTTCTGAGGGTTATTTTGAGCAAATAGAAAAAATGGAGCAATTAATAGTGTTAAAAAGAGTAGCTTTTTTATCATGATGCGATTTATTTGATCGTTAAACTGTTTTCTAAATATAGTTAAAACATACAAAAGCTGTATTAATCACCCTTAAATAGAGAAACTAATACAGCTTTATAAAAATAACAACTAAGTTTTAGCTAAATAACCCTTTAATTTTACCTAAAATACCACCAGAGCTTGGTGCTGCTGTACCATCTGCTTGGGTTTGATTACCACCAACGCCCAACATAGAGGTTACATCACTTAAATCGAATTTACCATCGTCGCCACCAATTAATTTGCCAGCAATATCTTGTAAGTTAAATGAGCTATCGTTAGGATCGTTCGTTTTTTGAGTGAATTTTTCAATTAACCCTGGTATTAAAGAACCAGCAATGCCTTCGGCTGCACCTAAATTAATGCCCATTCCTTGTAGTTTTTCTACAAAACCTGTGGTGGCTTGCTGAGTTACATCACCTGTGTTTCCCTTAAAAACATCCATTAAACCACCCAAATTACCAGATGATACTTGTTGTTTTAAAGCGTCGACAATAGAAGATGATGCTGCCTGAACAGCTTCTTCATTTTGTTCGTTTGGCACATCTGGATTGTTCACAATCGCATCTTGTGCATGTTCTTTTACTAAGTTTATTAAATTTTCTAACATAGTGTTTAATTTTTAGTTGTTTTGTACAGGTATTTATTATTTAATTAAAAATAGCAATTTTTATGTTACCAACTATTAATTTCACATCAACTTCTGCCTATCAATATTTAGCAGATCATTTTATAGATATTAACGAAACCAGTTTAAAAGATTTATTTATTGAAGATGAAGAACGCTTTAAAAAGTTCTCCATTTTATTTGATGATATTTTAGTTGATTTTTCTAAGAACAGAATTAACGATACCACGTTAGCATTACTCCTTCAATTGGCTCGCGAATGCAAATTAGATGATGCGATAAAAGCGATGTTTAGTGGCGATAAAATTAATGCGACTGAAGGTAGACCAGTATTACACATCGCCCTGCGCAACCAAAGTAATAAAGCTATTTTAGTGGATGGGAAAGATGTAATGCCAGATGTAAATGCTGTTTTGGCCAAGATGGAAAAATTCAGCAATGCGATTATCTCTGAGGAATGGAAAGGTTATACCGGCAAGCCAATTACAGATATTGTGAACATTGGTATTGGCGGCTCTGACTTAGGCCCTGTAATGGTTACAGAAGCTTTAAAAGCTTATAAAACGCGTTTAAATTTGCATTTCGTTTCTAATATTGATGGAACTCATTTAGCAGAAACTTTAAAAGGTGTAAATCCAGAAACTACGTTATTTTTAGTAGCTTCTAAAACGTTTACTACACAAGAAACCATGACTAACGCACACAGTGCAAGAGAATGGTTTTTAAACAGCGGTGCTAAAACTGAAGATATTGCTAAACATTTTGCTGCACTTTCTACCAATGCAAAAGATGTTGCTGCTTTTGGAATTGATACCGAAAACATGTTCGAGTTTTGGGATTGGGTTGGCGGTCGTTATTCATTGTGGAGCGCCATTGGACTTTCTATTTCTTTAGGCATTGGTTTCGATAATTTTAAACAATTATTAGCGGGAGCACATGCAAGCGATCAGCATTTTGAAAACACTCCATTTGAGCAAAACATTCCGGTGATTTTAGGTTTATTAGGTGTTTGGTATATTAACTTCTTTAATGCAGAAACACATGCTATTTTACCTTACGATCAGTATTTACATCGCTTTGCAGCTTATTTTCAGCAGGGCGATATGGAAAGCAATGGCAAACATGTAGATAGAAATGGAAACGCAGTTGATTACGAAACTGGCCCAGTAATTTGGGGCGAACCAGGAACAAATGGTCAGCATGCTTTTTATCAATTAATACATCAAGGCACTCGATTAATTCCTTGTGATTTCATCGCCCCTGCGCAAAGCTTAAATCCATTAGGCGATCATCATGCTATATTATTATCTAATTTCTTTGCGCAAACCGAAGCTCTAATGAACGGGAAAAGTGAAGAAGAAGTAATAAAAGAGTTAAGAGAGTCCGGAAAGTCCGAAAGTCAGATAAAAGAGCTAGCTCCATTTAAAGTATTTGATGGCAACAGACCTACTAATTCTATCCTATTAAAAAAGGTAACTCCATATAGTTTAGGCAGCTTAATTGCATTGTATGAACATAAGATATTTGTACAAGGTATTATTTGGAACATCTTTAGTTTTGACCAATGGGGAGTTGAATTAGGCAAGCAATTGGCACAGAAAATACAACCAGAGTTAAAGGATAATCAGCCTGTTAGTACGCATGACGCCTCTACAAATGGATTAATTAATTTGTATAAAAGCTGGAGGTAATAGTTTATTAGTCATTAGTTCATTGGTCTGGTTTTACTGTACGGTTGTCATTCCCAACTCGATTGGGAATCCTAATGCAATAAGAGACTTTTTAACGCATTACGATTCCCGTTTTCACGGGAATGACGAGCATGATGGTAAAGCATCTCATTAATCAAGCCGAAGCCATTGGTTCATTGGTCTGGTCTTACTGTACGGTCGTCATTCCCAACTCGATTGGGAATCGTAATGCAATAGCAAGGCTTTTTTAACGCATTACGATTCCCGTTTTCACGGGAATGACGGGTATGATGGAAACTACTACGGACTAATTTAAAATCGCCATTTAGTTGATTTCTTTTCAATTAAATGGCGATTTTTCTTTATACAAGAATTTATCCATAAATTTCTTATACGCAGGCAACCTTTATGAATTAAATGGCGTAATTGCTAGTATCTGAACTAATCTATATTGAAATTATTTTGCTAACACCTGAACTAATTAATGGCTGTATAAAAAAAGACCGACGAAGTCAGAAGGAACTTTATCGTCTTTACTATGGGTATGCCATGAGGATTTGTTTACGCTATGCAAAGAATAAAGATGAGGCCGTAGAAATGATAAATGATGGCTTTATGAAGGTGTTTATGAATATACAAAAGTACGATACAGAACGTCCTTTTAAAGCGTGGTTAAGCACAATTATGATTAATACATCAATTGATTATTACAGGAACCGAATAAAACAAATAGAAATGGAAGAGCTAAATGGTAAACACGAAATGGAAGATAGTGAAAACGTTCTCTCCCATTTAAATTATGAAGACCTGATAAGATTAGTTCAAAAACTATCTTATGCATACAGAACTGTTTTCAATTTATTTGCAATAGATGGGTATTCACATGAAGAAATTTCGAGTATGTTATCCATTTCTGTGGGCACATCAAAATCTAACTTATTTAAAGCTAGAGAAAATTTAAAAAAACTGTTAGTTGAAGCACCTACGCACAACCAACAATAAATAGATTATTAAAACAAGAAATGAAAGAGTTGAATGATAAAGACTTTGATCAAGCCTTTAAAACTAGGATAACTGAAGAGTACCCTGAGTTTGAGGAAGAATCATGGTTGAAGATGGAGAAGAAGCTGAAGAAAAGAGATAGACTGGTTTTTTACAGAAATGCTAGTATTATACTGCTATTTCTTTCTTTTGGGTTGGGATTTTATTTGATAAATCGTAAAATAGAGAGCAAAGCTGATGTAATTGCAGTAAAGAAACAAGAAAATAAAAAAGTTGAGGGTTTAGACGGTAAATCAAATCCGATAGGAAAAGAAGAAACAAAAATTGCTGACAATGGGAATAATGATTTAGCGAATAGCAATGGCAAATCGGTGAAATATTTTAACCCTTCAAAAACGTTTCATTATAATATTATAACGAATCCGTTAATTTCACAAACTAGTATTACTAAAAAAGCTGATAGTTCATCTACTCAAAAAGCTTTTGCAATAGTAAAACCACAAGAAGCTGTTAATGCACCTCAACAACAAATAATAAACAAAGTTGAAGCACCTACTATTGCTCAAGCTACTCCTGAAATTACCCCTGTAGATGAGAGTGATATTAGAGGACCTAAAGCTATAAGAGATATTAAAATTAAACGTAAAATCCCTTTTAGTTTAGCCATAAGTGTTGGTCCAGATTTTAATTCTACAAATTCTATTGTTGGTGGCAAAAGTAGTTTAGCTCTTGGTGTGGGAGTTGGTGTGGGTTTAACAAAAAAACTAAGTGTACAAACTGGTTTAATTTATGGGTCGAAAAACTATACGGCTAATGGTTACAATTACACTTTTAACAACCCAAACATAGCAGCAACTATTACCCAGATTAATGCGGCATGTAAGGTTTTAGAAATTCCATTAAGAGCCTCATACAACATATCTGATAATCAAAAACGCAGTATAGAACTTAATGCGGGTTTATCTAGTTATTTGATGCTAAAAGAGAATTACGTTTTCAAATACACTGCTGCATCTGGCAGAAAAGATAGAATTTCAGAAAAAATAAATGAGAATCAACATTTTTTAAGTGTAATAGATTTATCTGCTACTTATAATATCAAATTAAAAAATAAAAAACTGGGTTTTGGCATTGAACCTTATGTTAAAATTCCTTTAAGTGGAATTGGAGAAGGTAATGTGCCTTTAAAATCTAGTGGTGTATCCTTAAAACTACGTTATGATTTCAATAAAAAATAGTAGTCTGGTCTTACTGTTGTTGCTTTACTTCGCATTTGTAATTTCTGCGAGCGCACAAACTTATGTTGGAAAAAACATTAAAGTAAGTATTTTTTCATCCACACCTGTGGAAGACATTAAAGCAGCCAGTGCTGCCGGGACAGCGGTTTTAGTAGCCCAAACTCAAGAATTGGCAATTCAGGTTCCTATTAAAAGCTTGGAATTTGATAAAAAAATGATGCAAGAGCATTTCAACGAAAACTACATGGAAAGCGATAAGTATCCGCTTGCCAAGTTTAAGGGAACAATTGAACCAAAGATTGACTGGAAAAAAGATGGTGAATATACTGTTTTGGCAAAGGGCATACTAACGGTTCATGGTGTAGATAAGCCGAGAACTATTGCTGGAAAAATTACCATTAAAAATGGCGTTCCAACACTTAATTCAACCTTCGATGTAGCTTGCGTTGCACATCAAATTAAAATCCCGAGCTTGGTTTTTACCAAAATTGCGGAGGTTATTAAAGTAACTATTCAAGGCACATTAACCCCTCTAAATAAGTAATTATGAACAAGCCTAAACTATTTATTTATCTATTTCTAATCTTAATTGTGTTTGCGTTAAGGGCGAGCGCACAAACAGCAGATTCATTACTGAACACTTTAGACAGCACAAAAAAGTTTAACAAAGTTGAAGCTACTTTTAAGGCAACACATATCGTGCTATCACATTCAACTGAAACACAGAAAAAGCATGATCTCGATTTCAGTATTCGTCACCGTTTTGGAGATATTGGCGGAAAGTTTGGCGGTGCACATACTTTATTTGGTATTGATGTTGCTCCAGATCTTTTCATTGGATTTGATTATGGAGTTACTGATAACCTAACCTTAGGAATTGGCAGGAGTAAACACGATGAATTGTTTAACTTCTATGCAAAACAGAAAGTACTTCAACAAAAAAGTGATGGCAGCATGCCAATTAATTTTACGCTATTGTCGCAAGCTGCCGTAATTGGAAGAAAATCTTTTTCAGCAACAGAATTTGCGAATTACGGAGAGCGATTATCTTATTTTATTCAACCTATTTTTTCGAGAAAAGTATCATCCAAATTATCACTTGCTGTAATGCCTGCAGTTTTATTCCGATCAATTACCTTAGATCCTGATGATCCTAAAAGTTTATACTCAATTGGTTTTGCTGGAAGGATAAAACTAACAAAACGTCTTTCTTTTGTGGCCGATTATACGTTGGTTAATGGTTTATCTCGTTCGGACAACTTGCCGATTACGCTTTATAATCCATTAGGAGTTGGGATAGAAATTGAAACTGGTGGGCATATATTCTCACTTAATTTCATGAACTCAGAATATATAAATGAAAATAGTTTTATCGCCAATACGCAAAAATCATGGTTACATGGAGGCGTGAGGTTTGGGTTTACAATTTCTCGAAACTTCAGTTTGTTCAAAAATAAAAATCCAGATACTAAATCAACCATTTACTAAAAAAAGACAATTATGGAACGGAACGAATTTATTAAATCATTAGGGCTCGGTGTAGCTCTTATATGTACAGGGAGTTGTTTATCAAGTTGCGGCGGAAAATCAGATGATCCTGCACCAGGAGGTGGCGCTGTTGGAAACAAAGTTAATATAGATTTAAATTCTCAATTAACATCAGTAGGTTCTTTTGTTTCTACTGGAGGCGTATTGTTTGTTCGTCTTGCTACGGGAAATGCAACTTCATCTTTTGTAGCTACACAAGCTCTTTGCCCTCATCAAGGAGGTACGCTAAATTGGGTGCAGGCTAGCAATCTTATTCAATGTAGTTTACATAGTTCGCAATATAATTCATCGGGGACTGTGCTTAGACAACCAAATGACGGAGGCACAACGAGTGCACTAAAAGTTTATAGTACTTCTATTACCGGAACCACATTAACTGCTACAATATCATAGTTTTAAGGTTGGTCAGGGAGGGAGTTATTTTTCTCTCCTTGATCAACCTTATTGTGTAATTTGATTGTACTAATCCAATTTTCGGATCGTTTTCTATTAAACTTTTAATTGATTATCTTGTTTAATCATTATATAAGAATTTATCATCATGAAAACGCTTAAAATAGTAACTCTTTTCGCCTTAGCATTTATTGCTTTTAAAGCAAGTGCGCAAACAGATAAAGCAACAACCATACGAATTGTTGAAGACAAAAATTATGTTTTCGTGGCAACTACTGCAATCCCTACAAATATTACGGACATTAATAACATATTACGAAAAATGCCAGGAAATGCAGGTGGGGGAAGTATTAGTCTTAGTGGTAGTTCTTATGATGTGCGAGTTACTAATGATAGCGTAGTTGTCTATTTGCCCTATTATGGCAGAGCATATTCAGCATCGCCTAATTCTGATGAAAATGGATATAAGTTTACAACCAAAAAATTCACCTATGATGTTAAAAAAACCAAAAAAGGTGGTTGGGATGTAAATGTTAACACAAAAGATGTAAAAGATAATGTAAGAATGATCTTAAATATAACTTCAGCAGGTTATGCAACATTAAATGTAATGAGCAATAATAAACAGTCGATTATATACAATGGTTATTTAAGCGAGAATAAGAAGAAAGAGTAAGAAACTGTTTAAAATTATACTGTCAATCATTAGGTTAAGAAAATGTTCGTCATTGCGAGTCTCCGATTTTTCATCGGGGCGAAGCAATCTTTCCTAACTAGATAGATTGCTTCGTACCTCGCAATGACGAGCGCCCTACTAAACCCTTAGCTCAGACTGACAACCGACGGTATTTTACTTAGCTGAACTTTCAACTATTTTGATCTCGTATATTTTTGGCCATTTTTTACCAGTTACAAAAAGACGCTTCCCTTTTGCATCCCAAGCAATGCCATTTAACACATTATTTCTTCGCTCATCACCTGTTTTAAAATAATCACCTGCTGGAAAAATACCTTTGAGATTTATCCTACCTTCAACTGCGCCATTTATAGGATTAATGATTAATATAGTATCGGTGGTATAAACGTTTGCATAAATTTTACCATCAATATATTCAAGTTCATTTAGACTTTCGATTGGCTCTTTATTATCGTAAACATCGATAGATCCAATTCTATTGTAATTATTCTTATCTAAAAAGAAAATAGTATTTGAGCCATCTGTATTTAATACTTTTTGTCCGTCAAAAGCTAGACCCCAACCTTCTTTACCAGTGAGGTAAGCAAATTCAGAAAGTTTTTTCAATGTTGCTTTATCGTAAACAAAACCAACTTTTTCTTGATAGGTAAGCTGAATAATTTTATCGCCTATAACAGTTATTCCTTCGGCAAAATATTTTTTATCTACAGGAGTAGATTGTACAATTTTCCCAGTTGATGGTTCTACTTTACGCAGGCTAGAATGTCCGTAATCTCCTGCACTTTCATAAAAGAAACCATCGTGATATTCTAAACCTTCTACATAAGATGAGGTATCATGTGGTAAAGTATTAATTACTTTGTAAGTGTATTCTATTGGAGCTTTAGCAGCTAAAACATTAATATTTGCCGTTACTTCTTCAGGTTCTCCATCTCCATAAATTTTTGCGGTTAGCAAATGTCCACCTAATTTTAATCCTTCGGTTTTTAATTTAATTGCAGTAGTATCTGCTTTTGAACCTACTTTTGTAGTATCAATTAAATAAACTACAGAGTCTACTTTTTTCTCTTTTCCAAATAGAATTTTAACTTCAAATTCATTCCCCAAAGGAACATTTTGTCCAAGCTCTGGAGAAATAAAACTACGATATGAAGTTGATGAATTTTTACAAGAGCTCGCAAAAGCAACGATGATTGCAATAAATAATATGTTCTTGATTTGATTAATTTTCAGGCCAGAATGCATCTTCAATATGTTTTATAGTGTGATTATTTTGTTTATCAAAAAGAACTGAAATAATATCAAAACGAATTTCGCCTTGATGATTCATCAATTCTATATATTCATTTGCAGCTAATTCCATTTGTTTTTGTTTGGCATCGCTTACAAAATCTTCGGGTAAACCAAAAGCTGTCGAACTTCTAGTTTTTACCTCCACAAAAATGATTTGTCTATTTAAATAGGTTATTAAATCGATTTCTGCTTTACCATGAACCCAATTTTCATCTAATATCTCGTAGCCATTTTTTTCTAAATGTTCCTTTGCAATGGTTTCTCCTTTAACACCTAAATCGTTATGTGATGCCATTATTTAACGATTACTGACCCAAGAAACCTAGAAATTTCTTTCTCTACATTTTTAATAAAGGCATAACGTTGCATCAAAATCTCTTGATTAGTTGCATCGTTTTCAGTTTTAATTTCTTTCAACAAATCCAATAAAATCCGATCTACTTTTCTTTTTTTAAGATGATAAAGTCCACCTAAAATAGTTGCTTTTAAATTTACTGTTTCATCTCTTACGTAGATGTTATGTTTATTATACCAGTTTTCACTTAAACTATAAGGAGAAGTTGAAAGTGTAATGGCTAAATCTGCAATGTCTCTATCCTCACTTTTAATAAACTGGTTAGCTGTTGGTAATTGTCCGTTTTCTATTTCTATTCTATAATGGTCGATAATTTTTTTACAAAGTGCATTTTCAAACGTAACATCGGTTAAGTTTTGCATGATAAATGAACCAATATACATGTTATCAATTTTATCCCAACTCACCAATTCATGACCAAAAGCTAGTAATAAACGTACAATTTCTTGCTCTTGTAGTTCGTCATTTGCAGCTACAGCAGTAATTACTTGCGGTTCCTCATCAGCCAAAAGATCGGCTGGTGGCATATCCGGATGTTGTTGTTGGTATCTTGCCTGCGGAGCTGATGCTTTTTTAAATTTCGCAGCTCGCATCGTGTTTAACTCACTTAGCAAAACTCTTTCTTCTATTTGAAGCAAGCTACTGCATTCGCGAATGAAAACTGATGCTTTAATATTGTCTGGAATTTTGGCAATACTTTCTACAATATCTCTAATAATTCCTGCTCTTTTTATCGGATCTGTACCTGCTTCTGCTAAAAGGATATTCGCTTTATAGAGAATAAAATCTTGCCGATTATCTTCTATATAGGTTTTAAATGCTCCTGCACCAACTTTGTGCATATACGAATCGGGATCATCTCCTGCCGGGAAAGACACGACTTTTACGTTTAGTCCTTCCTCCAAAATCATATCCAATCCACGTAAAGATGCTTTTATACCTGCCGCATCCCCATCGTAAAGTATGGTTACATTTTGTGTAAAACGACCAATTAAACGTATTTGTTCTATTGTTAATGATGTACCCGAAGATGCAACTACATTTTCTATGTAAGCTTGATGGACAGAAAGTACATCCGCATATCCTTCTACTAAATAACAGTTATCTAAATCTCTAATCGCTTTTTTAGCATGAAAAAGTCCATAAAGCACATTAGATTTGTGATAAATTTCGCTTTCGGGAGAGTTTACATATTTCGGAACATTTTTATCTGTTTTTAATGTCCGTCCGCCAAAACCAATCACCCTCCCCGTAAAATTATGGATCGGGAACATCACCCTCCCTCTAAACCTATCGTACAATTTACCTTTATCATTTCTGATAGATAAACCTGTTTTTTCTAGATATTCTTCTGCATGTTTATTTTTAACTGCATCTTGAGTTAGTGCATCCCAAACATCTGGCGAGTAACCCAGGTTGAATTTTTTGATGATATCTTCTCTAAAACCACGCTCTTTAAAATAACTTAAACCAATTGCTTTGCCTTCTGAGTTATTCCAAAGTTGTTCTTCGAAAAAAGTAGCTGCAAATTGCGAAACAATGTATAAGCTTTCTTTGGCGTTTTGTGCTTCTAAATCTTGTACGGTTTCAACTGTTTCTTCAACCTCTATATTATACTTTTGAGCTAAAAACTTAAGCGCTTCTGGATAAGAATATTTCTCATGCTCCATAATAAAGCGAACAGAATCTCCGCCTTTACCACAACCAAAGCACTTATAAATTCCTTTGGTTACCGAAACATGAAATGAAGGAGTTTTTTCTCCATGAAAAGGGCAATTACCAATTAAACTTGTACCGCGTTTTTTTAAATGCACAAAATCGCCTACCACCTCTTCTATTCGGGCAGTATCCATTATTTTGTCTATTGTTTCGCGGTTTATCATAGTGTTATATCGTCATTGCGAGGAGGTATGACGAAGCAATCTTTCATGCTTGTCAAGATTACCACTCTTTTACTTCTTCCCATAAATCCTTCCAATTAGGATTCATACTTTGTATTAACTTTATTTTCTTTGCTCTACTTCCACCTTTAATCCTTTTTTCTTCAGCAATTGCCTCTTCTATTGTTAAAAAAGAGGAATGATAAACTAGCACATCGACATTAAATTTTGATGAAAATGAACTCGGATATAATTTTTCTTTATGTTCTTTTATTCTAAATAGTAATTCTGAAGTAACTCCTGTATAAAGTGTAGTATGTGTAAAGTTTGTTAAAATATAAACTGTTCCTCCTCTTACCATCATAATTTATATCATTTGCCCCTCAGAAAAGATTGCTTCTCCCGATAAAAATCGGGATCGCAATGACGACAATACTTCTACTTAATAAAAGGTAACATCGTATCAGCAACTAATTGGTTACCTATATCATTTAAATGTACTTTATCTACTGTTAAAACACCTTTTTCTTTATCTTCTGAGTTATTTGCTACTTCATAGGCTGTAAAAGCTTTTCTTAAATCGCAAAGTGGAAGATTATTTTTCACTGCTAATTCTCTAACTCCAGCAGCATATTTATTTAAATCTGCATCAACTTCGTTTGCATCATTTTTCTTTTCTCCAATTACAGTAGGAGTACACAATACTACTTTACTTCCGTTAGCTTGAATTTTATTAATTAATGCCTGATAAAATTTCAAATATTTATCATAATCAGTTCCGGTTCTGGCTCCCAGTTTATGCCAAACATCGTTTATACCCACATAAATAAATACTAAATCTGGTTTTTTATTGAGCACATCATCTTCCAATCTTAAATAAAGATCATACACTTTGTTTCCTCCAATGCCGGCGCCAATTAATTCGAATTTCGTAGAATCAACCGTTTTCTTTAATAAACTGATATAGCCATTCGCTTTCATTCCCTGTTGCGTGATAGAATCACCAAAGAAGATTACTTTTTTATGTTTTGGTTTCATTGCTATGCTTAAAAATAAAATAGCAATTGCAGCTATTAAACTTCCTGATTTAAGGTATTTGTCCATCGTTCTTTATTTGGTTATTTTAAAATCTAAATCCTGAAAATCGAAACTAAAATCTGTTAAAGGAGAAATCGCTTCCAATTTAAATCCATCCGCCATTGCGTTATTATTTAAACTGAAATTCACAAAAGCATCCGCATCCAAACTTCTATCGTACCATTTTACAATAAACGTATTGCCTTTATAATAAGTCATATCGCCTCTTAATTTTGGTGAATTTTTTGCCTGAAAATGCATTTTACCATTTACCTCACTAATGGTAACTTCTCCAAACCACGCATCCTTAAACGTACCGAAGTAATTTTTAATATCAGGTTTTGCAGTATTTGCTTTTTGTGCTGTCGCGATATCTGCCCAAGTTTTATCGACAATTTCTTTTGCTTGTTTTTCGTTTCTTAACCTATTATCGTTATATGTTTTAATTCTATCCATGCCTTTAATATCTAAATAACCATCTTTAATAGAATTAGTTATAGAATTAAATGCAGCACCAGATTGTTGATTGGTTAAAACGATAATTCCTAGTTTGAGTTCTGGCAAAATAGTAACCTGCGTTACAATTCCAGATAAACCACCAGTATGGGTTGCTTGGAATTTTCCATTTACTGAGCTTAAAAACCAACCCAATCCGTAACTGCTAAAACTACTCGGATTACCGCCTGCAATAATTGTTTGTGGCGTCCAAAGTTCTCTTGCTACAGTAGAACTGAATAATTTTTTATCTAAATTATCACCGTATTTTCCTCCATTAATCATTGCGATAACCCATTTACTCATATCGGTTACGCTAGAATAAATTCCACCAGCAGCATTTGCAATTTCGCCAAAACTTAAACCAACGGGCAATAATTTATCTTCATAAGGCGCATGCCCATCAATTACATTCGATTTATCTTTTAAACGATACCACGATGCAGCAGTTTTCGACATGCCTAAAGGTTTTATAATTTTGCTTTCTATAAAATCTTCATAAGTCATTCCAGAAACTCTTGCTACTACATCTCCAGCTACGATGTACATTAAATTATCGTAATCGTATTTTGTACGGAACGAAGAAACTGGTTTCAAATATCTCAGGTTATGAATCAACTGTTTTTTATCTACTGTTGATGAATCTGGCCAAATCATTAAATCGCCTGCGCCTAAACCCAAACCACTACGATGCGTTAACAAATCTCTTACTGTAAATTCGCTAGTTACATACGGATCATACATTTTAAACTCCGGAATTACATCTATTACTTTCGTATCCCATGTTAATTTTTTCTCATCAACTAACATTCCTAAAGCCGCAGCAGTAAATGCTTTTGTGTTTGATGCCACTCCGAAAAGTGTGTTTTCATCAACTTTTAAATTTGTTTTGATGGAACGAACGCCATAGCCTTTAGCGTGAATAACCTTGCCATCTTTAATAACAGCAACGGCAATGCCTGGTACATTAAACGTACTTAAGGTTTTTTCAGCTACGCTATCTATTTGTTTAGAAGTTAAAATTTGAGCTTGCAAGCTACCAGTCGAAAACAGCGCAATAGCCAATAACAACTTTGTTTTAGTGCGATAAAGTGATTGCATAATGGGATTTTGTTTAAACGTTTAAAGATAATAATCTTTTACGTTTTTGCGAGGCTAATAGCTAGGTCGTTACAGAGTGTTGTGCAGTGTTAGATTAAGACTTACTTTCCTCTAGCTAACTTATAATCTTTGTGCACCACCAAGAAACTTGCTCTTTCTTCTTTCTTAAAAGGATAATCCCAATTACCTTGATAGGTGATTTTAGTAGGCAGTTTAACTTCATCAAAATAACTCATTTCGATATTCATTTGCACATCAAAGTCAAATAACATATTACTGTATTTCATATCAACATAACGCCCAAGAATTTCGAAATTTCTTTTGTCAAAAATGGTCACTAATTCTTTAATCATTAAGCCATCTTTTGTCCAACTACTTAAATCTGGTTTTACAGAAATTTTAAATCGATATACAGGAATTGAATCTAGATAAGTTCCACTATAAAAGGTATAATCGTAATATTGACGCATATTTGCTGTAAATATTTGTGTTTTTCCGCCAATAAATGGCAGGCCTTTAATTGGTCTTCCAGGATTAAAAATCAAGGTTTTTAATTTATCCTTATAACTTTCATTCGTGCCTCCTTTACCATCACTAGCAGGAGCATTTGGCACAAAATCTGTGTTGTAAGCATTCATGAAAATAAAATCGAACATTTCTACGGTGTACAACTGATATTTACCATTCTTCTTGTAAATTTTACCGTTGTCTTCCTTTACCAAATATTCCATTTTGTAAGGGCCATCGTTATTATGCTTGATTTTCCTGTACACTTTTCCATCAACTTTGTTATTTTTATCGTAGGTATAAATTCTATTTTCAGCGATGAAAGAGAATTTTTTCATGTTGCGAAATGCCTGATAAAAACTTGTATCGTTGATAATGGCGTTGATAAATCGTTCTACATTTAAACGCTGTGCTTTGATAACAACCACAGAGTCTAGCTGGATAGTTTTGATCGTATCCGGATTAAAACGTGGAATTTCTTGACTATTAGCTTTGAAAAAGAAAATAGATAAAGCTAATAATAGAACTATTTTTTTCATGTTTTTTTAAATGCAAAAATCTTGCCCCTTTTAAAATAGCTATTTAAAATCGGGAAGGTTCTTAATTAATTTCCGAGCTGTTTTAGAGCGATATAAGCCATCAACCCTGTTGAAGTTTTTAAAGCATCTTCATCAATATCGAAGTTTGGTGTATGAACCGAATAGGTTGTTCCTTTTTCGGCATTTCCAGTTCCTAAACGATAAAAACAAGCATCTGTAACTTGCGAATAATACGCAAAATCTTCGGCAGCCATCCAAATATCTAAATCGATCACGTTTTCTTTTCCTAAATAATCTTCAGCAAAAGTACGGGCATTTGCAGTTAATTTTTCTTCGTTAATTAAAAATGGATACCCACGCATAATTGTAAAATCGCAACTTCCACCCATGCTTTCTGCAATGCCTTCCGCCATTTTCTTCATCAGCTTATGCGCTTCATTTCTCCAATCTTCATTTAGTGTTCTAAAAGTTCCTTCTAGTTTTACCTCATTAGGAATAATATTCGTTGCACCATTTGCATTCACTTTACCAAAAGAAAGTACCGAAGGTAAACGAGGATCTGCATTGCGACTAACAATTTGCTGTAATGCGACGATGATATGGGCTGTAATTAAAATTGGGTCTATATTTTGATGTGGTTGTGCACCATGACCACCCTTTCCATGAACAGTTACGTATAATTCATCAGTTGATGCCATATAAATACCTGAACGAAAACCTACTTTACCGGTTTCGATTAACGGCATTACATGTTGCCCGACGATGGCTTGCGGCTTTGGATTTTCGAGCACTCCTTCTTTAATCATAATGCTCGCACCACCTGGTAAAACTTCTTCTGCTGGCTGAAAAACTAGTTTAATCGTACCTGCAAATTCGTCTTTTAATTGATTTAAAATGTAAGCAGTTCCTAAAAGTGATGAACTATGCACATCATGTCCACACGCATGCATTACCCCCTGGTTTTTAGAACGATATGGTTTATCATTCGCTTCATGAATAGGTAATGCATCCATATCGGCACGCAAGGCGATGATATTTTCTGATGGGATTTTGCCTTTAATTAACCCTACAATACCCGTATTTGCCATATCTGTAAATTCAATTCCCCATTTCGTTAGCTTATCTTTGATAAACAGTGAAGTTTGAAATTCTTTAAAAGAAAGTTCTGGATTAGCATGAATATGATGGCGATAACCAACAACATCGTTATATATTTTAGCGGATAATTCTTGTATCTTCTGTTTCATAAATCTATTTGTTAGGAGCTCTATTTATTTACCTCATCTAAATCTGGCGCATTTATCTTTTCTCTGAAAATAAACAGCGTCGGGAAATTTGCTTTCAGTTCGTTTAATAAACGTTGCGCATCCAATCGGGTTCTGAAATCGCCTACGCGTAAATAATAGTTGGGTTCTTTGTAGCTAATATATGTTCGTAATCTAGGGTAAATTGCTTTAAATCTACTTTGTTCGTTAAAAGCTTCTCGTCTATCAGAGCCATAAAAAACTTGCACTCTATAACCCATATCAGAAACTATTGCAGTACTGGTTGGATTGGTAGTTGTCGGTTTTTTCTTATTTAATTCAATCCGCTTTGCGATTAAACTATCTATTAATGGATCTTTAACAACCGTAACTTCACCTTTGGTTTGAGCAAAAGAAAATTGGATGCACAGTAGAAAAATAATAGATAGATAAATTTTCATCATAGTTACTAAGATAGATTGCAGTCGTTTTACTCCCAATGACGAGGGATTTAAAAAAGAATGCCGAACTTTTTACAAAATTCGGCATTCTTATCTGGTATTACAAATTATCCGTTTGCACCGTGACAATTTTTGAACTTTTTGCCACTACCACAAGGACAAGGTTCATTTCTACCAACCGTAGCTTCTTTGCGAATTGGTTGTGGTGGTGCCATTTCTCTGGTATCTTCCATACCCATTGCGCTGCTACTTGGTTCACCAAATTCTGGTCTTGACATTTGTAGTTTGCTTTTTTCTTTTCTTGGCGCTTTAACTTCTCTAACGTCATCTGCATCTTGCTGAACTGGAATACCACCTTTATATAAGAAACTTACCACTTCTTTATTTACCACATTTAACATGCTTTTAAATAAATTGAAAGCTTCCATTTTATAGATAATTAATGGGTCTTTTTGTTCGTAAACAGCATTTTGTACAGATTGTTTTAACTCATCCATTTCACGTAAATGCTCTTTCCAACTATCATCAATTAAAGCAAGAATAATTGTTTGTTCGAAAGCTTTCGTTACTTCACGACCATTGTTTGCAATTGCTTTTTTCAAATCAACTGGCACTTGAATATGGCGAATACCATCTGTAAACGGCACAACAATTTGCTCAATTTGTTCTCCTCGCTCTGCGAAAACCTGTTTTAAAACCTGCATTGATTGATTAATAATGCCTTCAGATTTACGAGCATAGAAAGTTGTTACTTCTTCGAATAAAGTATCTGTTAAAACATGAATATTTTTCGAGCTAAAATCGTTTTCTGAAATTGCAGTATCTGCTGAGAAGTTTTTAATTACTTCTAATCTAAAGCCTTCGTAATTACCTTCTTCTTTATATTCGGTTACAATATCTTCAGCAACATCAAACACCATATTGTTCATATCTACATCTAAACGATCGCCAAATAAAGCATTGCGACGTTTAGCATAAATAACCGTACGTTGTGAGTTCATTACATCATCGTATTCTAACAAACGTTTACGAACGCCAAAGTTATTTTCTTCAACTTTTTTCTGAGCTCGCTCGATAGAATTGGTGATCATAGAATGTTGAATTACTTCTCCATCTTCAATTCCCATTTTTACCATGATGTTAGAAATACGCTCTGAACCAAATAAACGCATTAAATTATCTTCTAACGATACAAAGAATTGTGAAGTTCCTGGATCTCCTTGACGACCGGCACGACCACGTAACTGTCTATCTACACGACGAGATTCATGACGTTCTGTACCAACAATTGCTAAACCTCCAGCTTCTTTAACGCCTGCACCTAATTTAATATCCGTACCACGACCAGCCATATTCGTTGCAATTGTTACTGTTCCTGCTTGACCAGCTTCTGCAACAATATCCGCTTCTTTTTGGTGCATTTTCGCATTTAACACATTGTGTTTAATTCCACGAAGTTTAAGCATACGACTTAATAATTCAGAAATCTCAACCGATGTTGTACCTACCAACACTGGGCGGCCAGCTTCAGTTAATTTTACGATTTCTTCTGCAACTGCATTGTATTTTTCGCGAATAGTACGGTATACATAATCTTGCTCATCTTTACGAGCCATTACACGATTGGTTGGAATTTCTACCACATCCAATTTGTAAATAGACCAAAACTCACCAGCTTCTGTAGTTGCTGTACCCGTCATACCGCACAACTTGTGATACATACGGAAGAAGTTTTGCAAAGTAACCGTTGCATAAGTTTGAGATGCATCTTCTACTTTTACATTCTCTTTAGCCTCAATTGCTTGGTGCAAACCATCAGAGTAACGACGGCCATCCATAATACGACCAGTCTGCTCATCAACAATTTTAATTTTACCTTCATCTATGATATATTCTACATCGATTTCAAATAAGGTATAGGCTTTTAACAATTGATTTACCGAGTGAATACGTTCTGCTTTTACAGAATAATCACGCATTAAACTATCTTTTTTAGCAATTTTTTCTTCGCTAGATAAACTCGACTTCTCGATTTCGGCAATTTCTGTACCTACATCTGGCAATACAAAGAAATGAGCATCTTCACCCTGTTGGGTAATTAATTCAATCCCTTTTTCCGTTAATTCTACCTGATTATTTTTTTCATCGATATAAAAGAACAACTCCGAATCTACCTTAGGCATATTCTTAGACTGATCTGCCATATAATGATTTTCAGTTTTCAGCAAAGTTTGTCTAACACTACCTTCACTTAAAAACTTAATTAAGGCTTTACTTTTTGGCAAACCACGATGAGCACGTAATAATGCTAAACCACCTTCACCTTCTTCAGTTCCAGTTTTACCATCGTTAATTAATTTTTTCGCTTCGTTTAATGCCGATGAAACATACGTTTTTTGAGCGTTTACTAAACGTTCGATACGTGGTTTTAACTCATGAAATTCATGTTGATCTCCGAAAGGAACTGGTCCAGAAATAATTAGTGGTGTACGAGCATCATCAATTAATACTGAATCGACCTCATCTACCATTGCAAAATGCAATTTGCGTTGCACCAATTGATCTGGCGTTTGCGACATGTTGTCACGCAAATAATCGAAACCAAATTCGTTATTTGTTCCGTAAGTAATATCTGCTAAGTAAGCGTTTCTACGTTCTTGTGAGTTCGGTTCGTGTTTATCAATACAATCTACACTTATACCATGAAACTCGAATAACGGGCCATTCCACTCACTATCACGACGAGCTAAATAATCATTCACGGTTACAATGTGAACCCCTTGTCCAGCTAATGCATTTAAATAAGCCGGCAATGTACTTACTAAGGTTTTACCCTCACCAGTTGCCATCTCGGCGATTTTACCGCTATTTAAAACCATACCACCGATCAACTGTACATCATAGTGAACCATGTTCCAAACTACTTCTGTACCTGATGCATCCCATTTGTTAGCCCAAAATGCTTTATCGCCAACAATTTTTACATTGCTTTTGCGAGCTGCATAATCTCTATCAAATTGTGTAGCGGTAACTTCTAATTGTTCGTTTTCGCTTAAACGACGAGAAGTATCTTTTACAACTGCAAAAGCAGCTGGTAAAATTTGCAATAGCACTTTTTCTAATTCTACATCGCGTTCTTTAATAAGCGCATCAACCTCATCGTATAAAGCGGTTTTTTCATGTAACGCTAAATCTTGTGCTTCTGCTTTAAGTTTGGTATCTGCAATTTTCGCATCAATATCGGCTAATGCCGTAGCAATAGTTGCTTTAAACTCAATTGTTTTATGGCGTAATTCGTCGTTGCTTAATGACGAAAGTTTTGCGTACTCTTCGTTAATTTGTGTTACTAAAGGCTGTAATGCTTTAATATCTCTTTCTGATTTGCTTCCAAATATTTTGGCTAAAAATCCTAACATGTTTTATGATTGTGTTTTATAATATACTTAAAATGTTCAATTTGCAACAACCAAGCCATTGCTTACAAGTAAGTCAACTTGGCAGTTAAGGAATAAAATTCCGTTCCCTAATCTGATTAGACTGGGATTTATGTACTAAAGAGGGAAATAATTAGGGGCTATTGTTTTTTGGCTTTTTCCGTATTGTTAAATCGGCAACAATGTGATTATACGTAACGTGTTTTGCAACTTTAATTTCTGGCAATAAACCAATTAAAGTTAATTCACTGTAAGATAATAAGAATGGATTTCTCTGGTCATTTAGCTGATTTACATCTGTATTAACAACTTGAGAATCGTTTTGAGTTTTATTACAATACCGCTCTGTTAATAGTTTTAACCTCCCTACATCTTCCGCTTTTGCGAGATGAGTAAGGCTAAAAAATACAAGTGATATGGCAACAACGTGTTTCATTCGTGCGGCAAATCTAATTTTAATCTTTTACATACAGAAATCTAATTAGTTAATTACAAGTATTTAGGAATTAGCTGATTTATTTACCGCTCTTTTTAACTGAAAGCAATATCTTTGCTTCCATGAATATTTTATTGTTAGGATCTGGCGGAAGAGAATGTGCTTTTGCTTGGAAAATGAGCCAATCTACTCAATGCTCAAACTTATTTATCGCTCCAGGTAATGCTGGTACTGGCGCTTATGGCAAAAATGTAAATATAAATCCGAATGATTTTGAAGCGGTAAAAACTTTTGCGTTAAAAGAAAATATTAATCTTTTGGTTGTTGGCCCAGAAGAACCTTTGGTAAATGGTATTCATGATTTTTTTGCTAACGATGAAGAATTAGCTCATATCCCCGTTATCGGGCCAAAAAAAGAAGGTGCAATTTTAGAAGGAAGTAAAGATTTCTCTAAGCAATTTATGGAGCGTCATGGCATTCCAACTGCTAAATCTAAATCTTTTACCAACGAAAACTTAGCAGATGGATTAGCTTATTTACAAAACCATGCCACACCAATTGTGCTAAAAGCTGATGGTTTAGCAGCTGGGAAAGGGGTTTTAATTTTAGATAACGTTGCAGAAGCACAAGAAGAATTAAAATTAATGTTGGGCGGAAAATTCGGCAATGCCGGAAGTACCGTTGTAATTGAAGAATTTTTAACAGGAATTGAACTTTCGGTTTTTGTATTGAGTGATGGAAAAAACTATGTGATTTTACCAGAAGCGAAAGACTACAAAAGGATTGGGCAAGGTGATACAGGTTTAAATACTGGTGGAATGGGTTCGGTTTCTCCGGTTCCTTTTGCTAATGAAGCATTTATGGCTCAAGTTAAACAAGAAATTATTCAGCCAACTATTGATGGTTTATTAAAAGATAATATTGATTATACAGGTTTTATTTTCTTCGGATTGATTAAAGTTGGCGATGAACCCTATGTAATTGAATACAATTGTCGTATGGGCGATCCAGAAACAGAAAGCGTTATTCCTCGTATAGAAAGCGATTTAGTTGAATTATTCATCGCATGTGCGGATAAAAAATTAGCCAATTACCAATTAAAAATTAGTGAGAAAAGTGCAGCAACTATTATGCTAGTTGCAGGTGGTTATCCTGGCGAATATGAAAAAGGAAAAGCAATTTCTGGAATTGAAAACTTACGTGATTCTTTAGCTTTCCATGCAGGAACTAATTTAGAAGGTGGTATTGTTAAAACAAATGGTGGTAGGGTTATTGCTATTACCAGTTTGCAAGATGATCAGTTTAATGCTTTACAACGAGCAACTGCAGATGCTGGTCGTATTTATTTTGATGGTAAATATTTTAGAGAAGATATTGGTTTCGATCTGATGTAATACTTTAAAAACAAGACATAAAAAAGCCTCGATAATGACTATCGAGGCTTTTTTATTATAATTTGAAAATTATTTAGCTAGTGTTTTTCCTTCTTTCTTACCAAGAATTTCAGCTAGTTTAGTTTGCAACTCTTCTCCTCTAATATTGCGAGCTACAATTTTTCCATTAGGATCTACTAAAAAGTTGAATGGAATAGCTTGTACACCAAAACTTTTTGAAACGTCATTATCCCAGCCTTTTAAATCAGTTACATGTGTCCAAGTTAAACCATCATCTTTAACTGCTTTTAACCAAGCTTCTTTTGTGGTACGTGTATTTCCACCATCTAAAGAAACACCTAAAACGGTAAATCCATCATGTCTAAATTTGTTATAAGCAGCTACCACATTTGGATTTTCTCCTCTACACGGACCACACCATGATGCCCAGAAATCAACTAATACATAACTTCCTTTAAAGTCAGAAAGGCGAACTGGTAAGCCATGTCTGTCATTTTGAGTGAAATTAACAGCAGTTATTCCAATTTGAGTTTTCTTAGCTCCATTTATAGAATTTTGAATATCCTTACCATATTGAGTAGCTCTTATTGCCGCAGAATATTTTAAAAATTCTGGCTCAACAACTTTTGGATCAATATCATATCCCATCGAACTTCTAAAAGCAACTAAACCTATATATGAATCCAGGTTTTCTGATGCAAATTTCTTCGTCAATGGATCTCTTTCCTTATTAGCCGCATTATATTTAGTCATAAAGGGCTTCATAAATACAGTATCTTTCTTCTGTTCAACACTATATGTGTTGTATTCTTTCATTAAAACAGCAACTTCGGCATCCATCGTTTTAAATAAAGATTTAAACCTAGCATTGTCGTCATTAATTTTTGATCCTGTTATTTTAGCATATTTAACAGAATCTGTCGCATCAACATTAATTGTTGCTTTTTCTAAATAAAGAGAAATTACATCAGATGGAACACGTTTTTTAGGATCAACTGGAGTTGCATCATGTTTAACTCGAATAGATGCCATAACTGGAGATTCTAACGTTCCTTTAAATTCAAATGCTCCATTTACCAAGGTTGCAGAATCTGTAATACTGTTTGAACCAACACGATACACTAAAAATGCTTTAGCGGGTTCATTTAAATTACCAACTTTACCTTTTACAGTAAAATCTTGTGCCATTAAGCCCACCGGTAATAGGCAAAGAGCAGATAAAATTATTTTTTTCATTATCAATAGGGTTTTTAGGTGGTGATTTACCAAAAATAGTAATCCTAAAATTTTTTAGCGAAATTCTATTGTAAAATTATCCTAGCTTTTGGTAAGTTCTCCACCATAAATCTGGCATTTCGCCATTAACGGCAGTATTATAATCTTCATAACGGCATGGCACAAGGTGATACCTTTCGTTTTTAGAAATTCCAGTAGGATATGGAACTTGCATCCACCAACGATCTGAACGTTTGCTTTTAACGAAATTCATTTCGCCAGAACCATCTTTTAAACTTGTTCGGTAAATAATGTATTGAGACTTTGGTGTTAACGGAAAATCTTGTTTTCGATTATAAAATCCATCTATAAAATACCACACCATTTGAGCAAGTAACATTGCCGTTTGTCCGTTACGATCATATGCTGGATTAAATTCATAAAAACCAATCGAAGTCAGTTTATCATTCATCCCCGCATAACGGGTAATTCTGCAAATATCTTCGCCATAAAAACCATTCGGACCAGCATTTATGTTTGCACCGGCATCGGCAGAACGAACAGCTCCAATATCAAAACTCATCATATTCGCATTACGGATAATCGGCTCTGTTAATGAAATATCAGGCATAAATTCACCTAACCGATGTACATCAAAATACAGCTTATCCATTACTTTTAGGCTATCCTGATTTACATAATAGGTTTGATAACCCACATTACTAAAGTTGAATAAATAATTAGGTTGATGTAAAAATATTTTACTCAAATATGAATTAGAATCAGTTGCAATTCCATCATTACTGTCTTCATCTAAATCAAATTTAGAATCAATAACTACCAAATCTACCTTTTGCTCTAAGCTTTCATACGCCATATATTGAGCATAGGTAATATCCTGACCACCACCAATAATTACAGGTAAAATATTCAATTTTATCAGCTCAGCTACCACAGTTTTTACTGCGAAATACGTATCAGATATTTCTTTACCCGCAATAATATTTCCTAAATCGATTATTTTACTCGTAAAAGCACCTTCGTTTAGGGTATAAAACTGAGCTCTAAAATGATCCGCACCTAAAGCACAACCGTTATTATTTACAGCTCCTCTATCATCTTTTACTCCAAAAATGGCAATATCATACGCTTTATCTTCCAAATCAGGAAAACGATCGGTATAAAAATTAGCCTTTAATCCCAGCTGACTGGTTAAAAATCCCTGCTTAGGACTAAACTTATCGGGGTTAATGGGCGAAAAAAAATCTGATAAAGACATAAAAGCGGTATAAATGTTTGGCATCAAATATCTATTTTTGAGCGCATATATTAATAAGCTATCTAAAAAAAATACAATGATACTGGTAACCGGCGCTACAGGGTTTTTAGGAGCAGAATTAATTACACAGTTAACAGCTCAAAATTTAAAGGTTCGAGCTTTAAAAAGAACGACTTCTAGTATTCCAGATTTACTGAGAGAAAATAAATTAGTGGAGTGGTTTGTTGCCGATATTAATGAGCCAGAAAGTTTGGAAGATGCTTTTGAAAACATTACACAAGTTTATCATTGTGCAGCCTTTATTTCTTTCGACCCAAAAGATAAGGCTAAATTATTGAAAATCAATATCGAAGGAACTTCCAATATCGTAAATCTTTGCGCTGAGCATCAAGCTCGATTAGTGCATGTAAGCTCTATTGCTGCTTTAGGAAATGCAAAAAAAGGAGAGCAAATTACCGAGAAAGATTTTTGGGAATACGATTCTAAAGTTCATGCCTACGCTATTTCTAAATACGAAGGCGAAATGGAAGTGTGGCGTGGCATAGCCGAAGGTTTAAATGCGGTAATTGTAAATCCAGCAGTAATTATTGGTAAAAATGCTGGCTTTGAAGGTAGTGGAGCAATTTTTAAGCTCGTAAAAGATGGTTTGAAGTTTTACACAGATGGCGCAACAGGAATTGTTGATGTGGAAGATGTTGCAAAAGCAATGATCCTTTTAATGAATAGCGAAGTTTTCGCTGAACGATATACGCTATCCGCAGATAATTTAAATTACAAAGATTTTTTTGCCGAAATTGCCACAGGATTTGGAATAAAACCTCCAAAAACAGAAGCAAAACCTTGGATGTTGGGTATTGCTTGGAGAGCAGCAAAACTGGCTTCATTATTTACTCAAAAAGCACCAGCTTTAACTCAAGATGCAGCTAGAAGTAGTTTTAACTTAAGTTATTATAGCAATGCAAAAGTTAAAAACGCAATTAATATTAATTTTAAACCTTTAAAAGAGAGCATTCTGGAAGTTTGCCAAGCTTTGAAATAATTTTAGATGAAACAGCAGAATTTTTACATTATTGATTTTGACAGCACTTTTACACAAGTAGAAGCATTAGATGAGCTGGCCCGTATTTCGTTAAACAAACATCCTGATAAGGAAGCGATTTTTAAGAAAATTGAAGATTATACCAATTTAGCTATGGAAGGAAAACTTTCTTTTTCTGAAAGTTTAGCAAAACGTGTGCAATTATTAGAAGCAAACGAAGATCATTTAAAGCAATTAATTACGCGTTTAAAAAAGAAAGTTTCTGCTTCATTTTCTCGTAATGCTGCGTTTTTCAAAAAACATGCGGATGAAGTTTTAATTGTTTCTGGCGGATTTAAAGAATTTATTACACCTGTTGTAAGTCAGTATCACATTAAAAAAGAAAATATTTATGCCAACACTTTTGTAACCACAGGTGATGGGAAAATTATAGATTACGATCATGCAAATCCATTAAGCGAAGAAGGTGGGAAAGTAAAATTGATGCGCCAAATGGACTTAAAAGGCGATCTATATGGCATTGGTGATGGCTATTCAGATTTTCAGCTTCGCGAAAGTGGATTAATTAAGAAGTTTTTCGCCTTTACAGAAAATATTGCTCGCGAAAGTATTGTTTCAAAAGCCGACCATGTTACGCCAAGCTTTGATGAGTTTTTGTATGTAAATAATTTGCCAAGAGCGATTTCTTATCCTAAAAACAGAATTCTGTGTTTGGTAATTGGTGATGTTTCTGCTGAGAGCATCGCATTGCTTAAAAAAGACGGTTTCTCGATCCGACATAAAACTTCTTTTGAAGAAAAATATGTTGCCGATGTAGGAATGATTTTATTAGCCGATGGCGAAAAAATAGAAAATGAAAAACTAGAGCGTGCTGTTAAACTAAAAACGATTGGTTATTTAGGAAGCGCTAAGAATAAATTCTCTTTTCAAACCTGTACAGATATGGGAATTGTAGTTTTTGATGATCCAAAAAGCAATCCACGAAGTGCTTCTTTTATCCCAAAACGCGTAATAGATTTTATGAATAAGGGAACAACTTACATGAGCACTAATTTCCCGAATTTGCAATTGCCAGCTATTGATAAATCGCATCGTTTAATTCATATTCACAAAAATGTTCCTGGAATTATGGCGCAGATTAATACTATTTTTGCTAAGCATAACATCAACATTGTTGGGCAATTTTTAATGACAAACCAAACATTAGGTTATGCCATAACTGATATCAATGCAGAATACGATAAGCAATTATTCAAATCTTTAAAAAAGATCGAGAATACCATTAAGTTTAGAGTGTTGTATTAAATATGCTTACTTTGTCAATCTTCCATAGATTGACAAAGTTTAAAAAGCAAACATGGCCAAAGAAGAACATTATTACACCAAGTTTGAAGAAGGAAAATTTTATCATATTTACAATCGTACAATTGATAAAAAAACCATGTTTGCTAATGATGGAAATAATGAATTTTTTCTACAAAAACTACGAGTTTATCTTTTAGGCGTTGCCGATGTTTACGCTTACTGTTTACTAGATAATCATTTCCATATTTTAATTCGGATTAATGAAAATATGAGCAATTATAGATTGGTGAATCAAATTGAAGATACCATTGACACTCATATAATTATAAGTAAGCAGTTTCGAGTATTTTTTCAGAGTTATGCCTTAGCTTTTAATAAACAGCAAAATAGATTTGGTACACTTTTTCAAACTCCTTTTAAAAGAGCATTAGTGAATGATGATGACTACTTCACGCATTTAATTTATTATATCCACTCCAATCCTCAAAAACATAATCTTATTGGTGATTTTAGAAATTGGAAATGGAGCTCATACAAAGGAATAATTAGCATTAAACCTAGCAGGCTAATGAAAGATGAAGTAATTAAGTGGTTTGGAGGTGAACAAGAATATTTAAACTTTCATCATAGCGGAAAATATTTATTAAATGATAATTTCATAATTGACGATTTTTAATTAGAACTTTGTCAATCTGCAAAAGATTGACAAAGTAACAAACATACTCATGGGTTTTAAAACTTGGAAATGGGCTTCATTTATTAGCCTAATTATATCTAGACCAAGCTAATTGATTAGTAATTCTATCGGTACATTTATTTTTGCCGCCTATTTTATTATTACTAATTTTAATTAAACCATGGATTTTACACCAGAAATAAAAGACAAAATAAACAAGCTTCAAGAAAAATACGAAGCGATGGGGCAAGATATGGCCTCCTATCTTGATGGATTATTGTACGCAGATTTTTTAACCTATTGGGATTATATTCACCTAGATACATTACTAAGTTTACAAAGCCCAAAAACACCTTTCCCTGATGAGGAAATTTTTATCATGTACCATCAGATTACAGAGTTGTACTTTAAACTTTGTTTACACGAATGCACACAAATTTCAACCCATCAAGAATTAACTGCTAAATTTTTTACGGAGCGTGTAAAACGGATTAACGCTTATTTTAATGCCTTAACCACATCTTTTGAGGTGATGGTAAATGGCATGGAAAAAAAGCAGTTCTTAAAATTCCGTATGTCATTGCTACCTGCTAGCGGTTTTCAATCTGGCCAATATAGAATGATTGAAATTAGTGCTACAGATTTTACCCAACTGGTAGATAAAAGTCAGCGTGAGGCATTAAAAAACTCCACTATCGAACAAAAATTCGAATACATTTATTGGAAGTTCGGAGCTACCGAATTAGCTACTGGCAAGCAAACTTTAACGTTAAAACAGTTCATTAAAAAATATGCAGATCAGTTTTTAGCACTAGCAAAAGAACGTGAGCGTAGCAATTTCTCCGCTTTATATCATCAACTAAACGAAAAAGGCGAAGATGTAAATGAGTTGGGAGAAGAATTGCGGAAATTAGACTTGTATGTGAATGTAGAATGGCCATTATCGCATTATAAATCCGCTGTGCGTTATTTAGAAAAAGACCCTGTTGATATTGCTGCGACTGGCGGAACAAACTGGCAAAAATATTTGCCTCCGCGTTTTCAAAAACGAATTTTCTATCCGTTTTTATGGACTGAAGAACAAATGCAAGAATGGGGTAAAGGATGGGTGCTTAGTGTATTGCAAACACTTCGGAAATAAGATTAATTTGGGTTTAGACCCATTTTTTTCTTAATTTTGCAGCTTAATTTAATACTTAAGGCAGTGATAGATACTTTACAAATTAAGGTTACCGAAACCAGCAATCCGAGATTGGCTGAAACAGAATTTAAAGACATTCCATTCGGAAAAATTTTTACCGACCATATGTTTATGGCTGATTTTGAAGATGGCGAATGGAAGAATTTGCAGATTTTACCCTATGGACCAATTCCAATGAGCCCTGCAATTTCTGCTTTACATTACGGACAAGCGATTTTTGAAGGAATGAAAGCATACCGTTTGCCAAATGGCGATATCAGTGTGTTTAGAGCGAACAAAAACTTTGAGCGTTTTAATATTTCTGCAGATCGCATTGCGATGCCTACTATTCCAGAAGAGATTTTTATGCAAGCCATTTCTGCTTTAATCAATATTGATAAAGGCTGGGTGCCAACACAAGAAAATTATTCGTTGTATTTAAGACCAGTAATGTTTGCTACCGATTCTTCTTTAGGTGTAAGAGCAAGCGATACCTATAAATTCGTTTTATTGGCAACACCAACTGGACCATATTATACTAAAGCGTTAAAAGTTAAAATCGAAACAAAATATACGCGTGCAAATGAAGGTGGAGTTGGTTATGCTAAAACCGCTGGCAATTATGCTCGTTCGTTATATCCATTTGCAGAAGCGCAAAAAGAAGGTTTCGACCAATTAATTTGGACAGATTCTGCTACACATACTTTAGTTGAAGAGTCTGGTGCAGCTAACGTAATGTTCGTTTTAGATGGCAAATTAATTACTGCTGCTGTAAGTGAAACCATTTTAAACGGTGTAACTCGTGATACAATCATCGCCTTAGCAAAAGACAAAGGAATTACAGTTGAAGAAAGAAAAGTTACCGTTGCCGAAATTATTGAAGGTGCTAAAAATGGAAAATTAACTGAAGCATTTGCAGTGGGTACTGCAGCTACGGTTACTCAAATTGGCGAAATTGGTTACGAAGGTGAGCTTTATAAATTAAGCGATGCAAGCACTCGTACTGTTTCTACAAGCCTAGCAAAAGAATTAAATGATATTAGAAACGGTTTAGCTGAAGATAGATTTGGCTGGAACTGGATAGTGTAATTAGTTTACAAGAATATTAAATCCCTTACACATAAAACATGTAAGGGATTTTTAATTTAACGCTGTTCTCGTTCTTTTTTCTCTATTCGTATTTGCCTACGCCTTCTTCGCTCATCCCTATCATCTTTCATCTTTTCAAATTTGGCAACTTGAGCTTTAATTTCGGCTTCTCTTTGTGGCGTAACACCCACACTATATTTAACGCCTTGGTAAAGTGTTTTCCAAATAAAATTGAAGAAAGATCCAGTTGGTCGTCGGTTATAATTTATTGGTGCTGTAGTAAATTTTCCTTCTTTACTAGGGTTATCAGAATAAATAACCAGTGCATTTGCCAAAATGGATAGCAAGCCTTTTCTAACTAATCTTGCCTTTCCTTCTTCCTTTTTTAACAACGCCACCGAAAGGTCATTAAAAGCAAAATCTACTTTCCCCGTAGCCACATCTTGATTTGCCTTGATATCAAAAGCCAAACTTTTAATCATCCCTTTATTTACCTGCACCATGCCCAAAGGTTTCGTAATCTGATTTAATTTTCGTCCATCTAAATTGGTAATTGCACCTTTATACGCAAATTCGCCAGTTGGCGAGTTCAAATCAAATTTAAAATTGATAGCTAATTTTCCTTGCCCCATTACATAACTCACTAAATCCGCTTGCATAATCGGATTTATAGTTTTCACTTTTACCCCATTGGTCACATTCATTATTGTTCCAGAAGTTTTTTCAAAACTTATTCTGCCTCGCTGCTGACTTCTTTTATCAAATTCTGTATAGCTGACATCGATATTGCTCAGTTTTATTTTTTTAATGGTCAATTGCGCTTTTAATTGCTGCAAAAGTTGATGAGGAAATCTTCCTGTTTTAATTTTTTCCAATTTTGGAAACGTGTTGTTATTGAAAACCGCAACTCCGCCATCAGCTATACTCATCTGACTAGCAATTAATTCTCTTTTTTGTATATAAGCAGGTAAATCAATGCCATCAAGGCTGATATTATTAAGTTGAATAGTAAAACGATCACGAGCATAACCTGCAACTTTAGCAAAATCAGCTTCGCTATAACGAGGTATTAATCCGAATTGTTTAATATTTACTTTTCCGCTAGATGCGTTAAAATCTAGTTGATTAACGTTGATGTGATACATGCTATCTGGCGTAGCATAACTATAATTACTCAAATTTATATTCACATCTTTTAGCAAGTATAATCTGGTTGTATCTTGCGCAGAAAGCGAATCAATTAGCCAATCCTTTAAGGTTACATTCAAGTTTGCAACAGAATCTACATCGGGTAAAAGCTCATTATTGTTCACATATTTAAATCGCACATTTTTAAAATCTACGAGCTCAACTCTTAAAGATTTAAACAAGTTTTTAATGTAATCATAAGGCGATTTACGTGGTCTAGGTGGCCGATTATCGTTAAAATCAAAATGTTTGTTCACCATTGTGATATCCGGATTATCGAATAAAAGCAAGCTTATATCTACCTTTTTATTGAAATAGATATCGTATGGATGAAATCTTTTAATAGAAAGTTTTTTTAAACGAATGTAATACAGATTGTTAGGCGCTTTTTTCGCTGCAACAAGCAATTTAAAAACATTCGTATCTGGCATAATATTTACATCGCCAATTGTGGCAGAACCCGTAATAAAATTGGTATGTATTTGTGAAAATTCTATACGGTACAAACCATGAGTTGATTTCTGTACCAGTTCTTTTATTTCTCGCCTAATTAAGGGTTTAAACTTTACACTGATATACCATGATGCACCAACTAAAGCTAAAGAAATGAATAGCACAATGCTTATCATCCATTTTAAAACTTTAAATTTTCGTGGTGCTTTTTCAGCCATATCGGAATTCATTTTGTGTGTTCCAATATAGTAAAATATAGCCATTTAAGAAATGATGTGATCCCGACCCAGACAACGCATTAAAGCTTATCTCCATACTAATAAATTACATGGTGTTAACAAGGTATAAACAGGGTGTTAACAGGGTGCTTACAGGGACATTTACTATATAATCATACTGTTATTACCCTGTAATATTCGAATAAGTTTTAATGTATATAAAACCCATATTTTAAATAGAGCGCATGAGAGATTTTTCGTTTCACGCTGGATAGCAAAACTCAATTAATTCTTTTCTCGTTCCGCTTTTCGTTCTGCTCGTTTTTTAATCCGTTCTGCTTTTTTGCTAGAGATAGGTTCTTTCATCGGTTTTACTGGCACAGCTTCAATCCCAACAGTTTCTCTAATACCTATAAAAACACTTTTCCACATGAGGTTAAAAAACGAAGCTTGCGGCACTCGTACAAAAGTAATATTGCTAGTTCTTAGTGCTTCCCCTTTGGTTGGATTATCATTTTTAATTAAAACGGTATTTGCCAAAAACGATAATAATCCTTTCTTTTCTTTCACCCCATTTTCATCTTCTTTCAGTAAATTAATTTTTAGGTCATTGTAGGCAAATTTAACCGTTCCAGAACTTCCTCTTTCATTGGCAGAGATGTTAAAATCTACACTTTTCACATTGCCATCATCAATAGTTACCAACCCCAACGATTTAGAAAGTGGATTTAATACTTTTAAATTAAATGGGCTTACATGACCAACGTAGCTAAAAGATGCGGCTTTATCTGTTAAATTAAAGTCGATTTTAACATTCAATTTTCCAGTACCCATCACATGAGTAGTTAAATCGGCATAAGCATGATTTTTCTTCACCAACCTCAAGGAATCATTTGTAATATTCAAAATATCTCCACCCAAATTGGTTAAATGTAATGTTCCTCTTTCTTTGGTTTTGGCGCTATATTCTGTGTAATCAATATCAACTTTGTTTATGCTTAAAGTATCAATCAAGGTTTCAATTTGCAATCTTTTTAAGGCATTGTTCGGGTAGTTTCTTCCTTTATCAAAATTTGGCGGAGGTAACTCTCTATTTAAAAATACCGCAACTTTTGCTGGGCCAATTATCAATCGTTTGGCATGTAAATCCCCATCATTATTTAAGGATATAAAATCTACACCGGTTAAATTAATTTCGTTAAAGTTTAAATTATAGCGGTCTTTCTGCACATTGTATTTACGACTAAAAGTTAAATCCGGATACAATGGAATAACCTTTAAACCTCTTACATTAATTGTTTTTTTGCTAAATGAACCACGAATGGTATCCACGCTAACCGTGTACATTTTATCTTTAGTTGTAGTTTTATATCCACTTAATTCGAAGCCAATATTTTTGGAATGAAAAACGCGAGTAGTATCTCTTTGCGAAAGTGAATCCACTAAAATATCTTTTGCACTAACTGCTAAATGTTGTACTCCATGCAATTTTTTCAACCCGCTATAATAATCAAAATCAGCCTCTACAATAGTAATACTCCCTACTCTAATTGATTTAATTGACTTTGATATCTGTTGATAAAGTGTTTGCTCAACCGCACTAGTATCTATTTGTTTAGGCACTTTATGATAAATCATATCAATAGATGGACGGTCCAACACGATGGAGTTTATTTGTATTTTTTTGTCAAAATAAGCAGTTAAAATTCTAACTCTACTCAACTTCAAATGCGCCAATTTAATTCTAAATAAATGTGTAGGTGCTCTTTTTATCGCTTTTAGCTGATTAAACACATTCGTATCTGGTGTTAGAAAAACGCTATCTAGCACCACATTTCCAGTAACTAAGTTTAAATGGATGTCTTTAAAATCTACTTGATATAAATGATTTGAACCAGTATACACTCCCTCCTTAATCTTTTCAGTCAACAAAGGTTTCCATTTGGCACTCAAATAAATAGCTGCTCCCCCAATTAAAAGAATGAACGTTAGCAAAATGCTTCCAACCCACCCGAGTATTCTTTTTGTATTGCGTTTTTTAGTTGGCATAAAATGATTTACGTAATAACTCAAATCTTGGTTGTTTTGTTTGAAATTTGTAAGGAGAGAGAATTTTGATGCTGACAATTTGTCATTTACAAATTAAATTTAGTACTTTTGAAACCCATAAAATTTGAATATTTGATGATTGATTTACAGCTTACGGATAAGAAACATGATGAAGAACGCCAAGGAGAGGCTTTAGTAATTGACGCTCCAAAAAAAGGCGATGGAAGAAAACTGTACATTGAAAGTTATGGTTGCCAAATGAATTTTGCAGATAGCGAAATTGTGGCTTCTATCTTAGCTGATACCGGTTTTGAAACGACTGGAGATTACCACCAGGCCGATGTGATTTTCATCAACACCTGTTCTATTCGCGAAAATGCAGAGCAGCGTGTGCGTAATCGTTTATCGCAATTTGGTGTAGAAAAAAGAAGAAATCCGAAGTTAATTGTAGGTGTTTTGGGTTGTATGGCCGAACGCTTAAAAGCTAAATTTTTAGAAGAAGAAAAGTTAGTTGATGTGGTAGTTGGTCCAGATGCATACCGTGATTTACCAGGTTTAATTAGTCAGGTAGAGGATGGACATAAAGCAGTAAATGTAATTTTATCCCGTGAGGAAACTTATGCAGATGTAAGTCCAGTTCGTTTAAACAGCAACGGAATTACCGCTTTTGTAACCATTATGCGTGGTTGCGATAATATGTGTTCGTTCTGCGTTGTGCCGTTTACAAGAGGTAGAGAAAGAAGCAGAGATCCATTCTCTATCATCAAAGAAGCAAAAGAATTATTTGAAAACGGCTACCGCGAAGTTACTTTATTAGGTCAAAATGTAGATTCATACCATTGGAAGCCCATCCCCAACCCTTCCCGAAAGGAAGGGAGCAGCGAAATGCTTAACCAAACTGAAGTATCAGATAAGCTAGATTTTATGAATACCTTAACTGGTGATGCGTTATTAGAGGCGTTAACGAATAAAACTGATTTACCTGCAACACGTAGAAACGAAAATGAACTAACAGAAGAAGGATCAATGAACTTCGCTCAATTATTGAGTTTGGTTGCAGAAATTAGTCCAGAATTGAGGGTACGTTTTTCTACTTCTCATCCAAAAGATATTACCGATGAGGTTTTATATACCATCGCTAAACACGATAACATTTGCAATTACATTCACTTGCCAGTTCAGTCGGGTAATTCGAGAATTTTAGCATTAATGAACCGCACCTATACTCGCGAATGGTACATGAATAGAATTGATGCTATTCGTCGTATTATTCCGGGTTGCGCCATCTCGGCAGATATTATTGCAGGTTTCTGCACCGAAACGGAAGAAGAACATCAAGATACGTTGAGCATTATGGATTATGCAAGATACAATTTCGCCTACACGTTCTCTTACTCAGAACGCCCTGGAACTTTAGCTGCTCGTAAATACCCAGATGATATTCCTGAAGATGTGAAAGCTCGTCGTTTGGCAGAGATATTTAAAAAACAACAAGAAGATTCATTAGCGTGTTTAGAAGATTTTGTAGGTAAAACGGTTAAAGTTTTAATCGAAGGTTTCTCTAAAAAATCTGACAAAGAATATAGAGGTCGTAATGACGAAAATGCAATGGTAGTTTTCCCAGTTACAGATTCTGTAAAACCTGGTGATTATGCGAACGTTTTTATTGAACGTTGCACATCAGCTACTTTGCTTGGGAGGATAGAAAATTAGTTGCGAGTTACAAGTTGTGGGTTATGAGTTTGGATGCATAAAGTAATACGCCCAGACCTGCAACATACAACATGCAACTCACAACACAATAACAACCCATAACACAAATGGATATACAAGATATTAAAAATAGGTTCGGAATAATTGGTGGTTCGCCGCTATTAAACCGTGCTATAGATACAGCCAGACAAGTTGCTCCTACAGATATGTCGGTATTAATTACCGGCGAAAGTGGTAGTGGTAAGGAAGTTTTTTCGCATATTATTCATCAAATGAGCACGCGTAAGCATGGTGCTTTTATTGCGGTAAACTGTGGTGCTATTCCAGAAGGAACTATAGATTCAGAATTATTTGGACACGAAAAAGGTTCGTTTACAGGTGCTCATGAAGCTCGTAAAGGTTATTTTGAGGTTGCCAATGGCGGAACGATTTTTTTAGATGAAGTTGCCGAATTACCATTGGGAACACAAGCTCGTTTATTGCGTATTTTAGAAAGCGGTGAGTATTTGCGTGTAGGTTCATCTAAAGTTCAAAAAACTGATGTGCGTATTATTGCAGCCACAAATGTGGATGTTTACAATCGTGTAAAATCGGGCAAATTCCGTGAAGATTTATACTACCGTTTAAATACAGTTCCGTTGCGCATTCCTGCTTTACATGAACGTAAAGAAGATATTTATTTGCTTTTCCGCAAGTTTGCAGCAGATTTTAGCGATAAATATCGTAGTCCAGGTATACAATTAGAGCCTGAAGCTATTCAGATTTTAAGCAATTATAGCTGGCCAGGAAATGTTCGTCAGTTAAAAAATATTGCAGAGCAGATTTGCGTTTTAGAGAAAGATAGAAATGTAAGTGCGCAGGCTTTGTTAAACTATATTCCGAATGAGCAAGCTAATAATTTGCCAATGACGATAAATGGGAGTAGCAAAGAGGATTTTTCGGAAAGAGATATTTTATACAAAGTTCTTTTTGATATGAAAAAGGACATGATGGAATTGAAGAAATTGGTTGCGGAAATCATCCAAAACGGCGGTAATACGTCGCATATTATGGCAGATAATCCTCAATACATCAATCAATTATACCAAGAAGTTGATTTACCAAATAATCACGAAGCAACATTAACAATTAAACATCCGACGCAAAATGCACCAACAGATTACAATTATGCGCATGATGTAGAAGAAGTTGAAGAATCATTATCCTTAATTGATAAAGAATCTGATTTAATTAAAAAAGCATTAAAAAAACATAAAGGCAAACGCAAATTTGCTGCACAAGAATTAGGAATTTCTGAACGTACATTGTATCGTAAAATCAAAGAATTAAATCTGTAACCTATGAAAAAAGTACTATTCATTTTAGCAGTTATCGCTCTCAGCGGATGTGGTTATAAATTTAACGGAGCCTCTACCGAAGGATTGAAAACTGTAAATGTTCAGTTTTTCGAAAACAATGCGCCATTAGTAGTTCCAAATTTAAGTCAATTATTTACAGAAGATTTAAAAGAGCGAATTCGTACACAAAGTAGATTGAGTATTACACAAAACGAAGCAGATGTTACTTTTGAAGGCAGAATTACGGGTTACGATATTAAACCGATCGCCATACAAGACAACGCTAGACCAATTGCTGGCGCAAACCGTTTAACCATTACCGTTCAGGTTAAATACACCAATAATACTAAAGCCGAAGGCGCAGGCAGTTTAAGCAAAAGTTTTGATCAAAGTTTTACTGCTTTTGAAGATTTTTCTTTGGCAGGGCAATCCTTACAATCGCAAGAGCAAGCACTCATTAAAAAAGTTAATGTTAAACTTACCGAGAATATTTTTAACCAGGCTTTTGCACAATGGTAAAGAAATTGAAATTTCAATTATTATCTTAGCGGCATGGAGCTCGATTTAAACACGAAACAACAACTGGCAGGTTTACTTGCAAAGCCGGCAACGGTAACGCAAGCTCATGCAGGTATGTTGACAACGTTGGTTAAAAAATATCCATATTATCAGCCGCTACATTTATTGCTGGCAAAAGCCAATATTAATGAGGCTAATCACGAAAACAGTTTAGCTACCGCAGCATTATACAATGGTGGTGGCTTAGTACATCGAGTAATTTATCAACCCGAAACATTAGCAAATACTTTTTCTTCTTCAGCCATCAAGGCGGATGAAAATTTTGACGGCGAACAGATTGAAATTGCAGAAGATATTGAGTTTATTGAGCCTGTGCCATTTGAAGATAATTTAACAGACGAGCAGGAAACTTTTGAGGAAATAGCTGAGATCAAAACAACTCCATCAAAAGAAAATAAAACCGATGAACAAGAAGTTTTTGATGAAATTGTTGAAGTAAATACCACAGCATTTGTTGCTCAGCCATCAGAAAAAGAAGTTGAAAACGAAGAAGATATCACAGAAGCAATTCCTGATGAATTAGCAATTGAAAGTATTGTTGCTACAGATTTCTTCGCATTCGAAAAGAGCTTTAGTACTGAAGAAGCTGTAGAAAATCAAAAAACTGAACCTGCAACTGTTACGCTACCTGAAGAATATAATCAAGAAGCAGAAGCGCAAACAGTAAGTAAATACGATGATGATAAGCTTCCGTATACTTTTTTATGGTGGCTTGCAAAAACGCGTAAAGAACATGAGCAAATATTTCAGCCTTATGTTACGCCTAAAAAGAACGATAATCCAACTCCAACTACTCCTGGTGAATTACAACAGCAATATGTAGAGCACATTTTTCATATTCAAACTCCATTTAATGTTGCGGAAGAAGCAAGCAAAGGTCCATTAAATAGACAAGTTGCACCAAAAGGATTAGAAATTATTGATTCGTTTATTAAGAATGAGCCTCAAATTAGAGCTCCAAAACCTGAACAAATCAACAATGAAAATAAAGCAAAGAAAAGCGCTGAAGATAATTACGATTTAGTTTCTGAAACTTTGGCCGCTATTTATATCGAGCAAATGCTTTACCACAAGGCGATAGACACTTATGAAAAATTAAGTTTGAAGTTTCCAGAAAAAAGCCGTTACTTTGCCGACCTTATTCAGTCTTTAGAAAAGAAAATTTAACAACATAACATAGTATGGTAACCTTATTAATCATTTTATTAATTATTTTTTGCATCGCATTAGGTTTATTCGTTTTAATACAAAACCCAAAAGGTGGTGGTTTAGCTACTGGCGGATCTGGCAGTAACATGTTTGGCGTACAACGCACAGGCGATGTTTTAGAAAAAGGAACTTGGGTGCTATTAACTTTAATTGTAGTGGCTTCATTAGCGCTTACAACTGTTGGTAAATCTGGTAACGGTTCTACTGCAACAGGTTCTAAAATAGATGAGCAAATTAACAAAGCTGCAACTCCATCTGTATTAGGTGGCGGCGCACCTGCACCTGCAACTACTACTCCAGCTGCAACTCCTAAAACTGGAGATACCACTAAAAAATAATTTTTCTTAACCGAAATAATGAAAACTCCTTAGTTAATCGCTAAGGAGTTTTTTTATACTCATTTTTAAAGTTTCTCCTGTAAAATTAGGTTAATCCTTTAGTTTTCATATCTTTAATATTAGATAAGAGCAAACCTAAACTATGAAGAAACTATTTAATCTCTCCCTTAAAAAAATTAACTTTCTGTTAATTTTTGGCTTATCAAGCCTTTTTCTATTTATCAATTCCTGCAAAAAAGACATCCAGTATTTAACTGATGAGCTAAACAAACAGGAAATTAATAAACTTTCAGATTGGTATCATAAAAATCTGGTAGTAGCCGACACTAACCAATTCAGTAGGTTGAAACCTATGTGGAAAGATGTATATGTAAACGAACAAACAGACTACAAGGTATATGAGGTGGCCTTACAAAACCCAGAAAAACTCTTAGTTTCTACCACAAATGTTTCAACGGAAAATTTTGAACAGCAGAACAATAAGCACGAAATAAGGTTACTGCTATTTGAGGATAAGAAAAATGCGGCCCTCGAGTTCTTTTGTTATATTGTACTGGAAAACCAAGGTAATACCGAAATGGAAAACTTTCATTATAAAAGGCCTGGAGAGTTTAGTGGCAAGGTATTGTTCTATGATCCAAGGGGGATAATGGCAAATGGATGGACCTATAATAAGGGCAAACTTAGCCACAGTATAACAGTTACAGCGAAGCCCGAGCCAACACAGGTTGTCAAGTCTGGGAGCAAGAAACTTAGCAATGTATATGGCTCTGGAACACAATGTAGTTCTGGTTTTGCAGATAGGTATATGATTGTATGCGGCAGTTACGAAGGCAGTACTGTAACTAACTGTAGGCTACAGTTTATAGGGATTACCTATGTAACCTATTGTACAGAGATTAGGAATGAGGGAGATGATGGTAGTGGCGGGGGCACTGAAGGACCTGGTGGTGGGGGTGATTATATTCCCCCAGTAGTTATTGACTGCGCAGATGTACCAAATGGAGATGCTTATTGGAACTCTAGCTGTAATACCTGCATGGGTGGCACTACTGGGATAACTGAATGCCCATTGGAACTAAAAACAGATTCATTAAAGAAAAAATTCCCTTGTGCAGATAAATTAATTGCTCAACCAATACTCACTTCGCCAATTATGAGTAAATTTGTTGAGCCTTTTTTAACTCCTCAAAGACCAACTGTAACCTACCTAACAGATAATACCTTGCCTTGGGGCAATGCAACAACGGGTGGCACCTTTATGCTTGGCAATAATGCTCCGGTAAATAGTGGTGCAGGACTATCATCGACCGTTACATTTAATGAAAAAATGTTGCAAAATAGTTCGCAACTCTTAATTGCAGCTACAGTTGTACACGAAACCCTACACGCATATATTAATTATAAAATAGCAATAGCACAGTATAATTATAATGCTTACAATGAAAGTAATTGGATGGTAGGATTAAATAATTTTTATTTAATGGGTAATTTGCCAGCTAATTACTCTAATCATACCATGATGTTAGAAGATTATTTCGATAAATCTATGGATGTATTACAGGCTTGGAATGCCAAACAAGGCTTTATCTATTCGACAAAAGATATGGCATCGGCCATGCTATATGGACTTAATACTTATGATACAGGTACTTCACAGACTCAGATAAACAATATTAATGCCGTGTTTCAAAATGTTAAAACAAAATATAGCATTACAGCATCTGATTTAACCACATTCAATCTAGCAAATTTAATTGCTACCACAAATAAGCTTCCAACAACAGGGTGTAATCAATAAATATATTATGAAATATTCATTCATTTTAGGAACAATGTTTTTATTACTTTTTAACCTACAAAAAGTAAATGCTCAAGCAAAAAGAGATACTATTTATTACCTGTTGGATACTGCGAAGGTGCCCATTAAAGATAGAATGTTTCGTATTGAAAGTGAGGGCCCTTTTATGTTTTATAGTTTAGAGTGTAAATGTTTTCCCTATGGATACGGGATTGGTTTTTACTATCAAATTGCCGATAAAAAAGAAAAGAGGATTAGTTTTCAAAAATTTAGGCAGCTTAAAACAGTTTCAGTTATGCAATTAATAGATTTAGCCCTTAAATGCTTACCACCAGAGAATAGAAATAAATATCAATTTATATTTGCTGAGCCAGAAGGTGATAAAATTCGACTTACAGAGATGATGCTGTGGATACCACTTAAGCCCCGAAAAACTATCACCGTCGAAACAATTGGACCGATAAGAAATTAATCTTTTAAGTAAAAATTCTTTAGCCAAAAGCTAAGGAGTTTTTTGTCTTTCCGTCAGTCTGACAAGGTATATCATCATGAAAAAAATATTTTTAATAGTTCTATTTTCAATTTGGCTAAGCAATGTTTTCTCGCAAGAAACGAATAGAAAAATCTATTTTTTGGCAGACACTATAAACACGCCGAAAAACAATCAAGTTTTGCGAATTGAAACAATAAGTTTTTTTGAGTATTCATTTATTTTCTATTGCAAATGTGCTTACCCATATAAAAGTTATGTTTCATTTTCTTATTTAACAACTAAAAAAGGACCTAAAGCAGAAATTGTATCTAAGATGCCAAATTATGCATATATCAGTTTTAAAGAACTTATGGAAGTTGCAGCAAAACATCATCGTTATTTTGATAATAGTTATGATTTGTATATTACTGAAGTATTACCAAATAATAAGTACAGAACAAACAAGGTGAAGTTTAATATTTACCCTGAACCAATTAATGATGGCGTTATTATAAAACAAAAGTAAGTGTCTTTATGCTAAATACATTAGAAACTTAACCAGATATTCACGAATAGCATTAGTAAAAACTCCTTAGTTAATTGCTAAGGAGTTTTTGTTTTTCTGCCAGTCTGACACCTGAAATTATACCTTAAAATCTATTAACTGACATCAAATGCAAATTTGACAAGTAAAACAGTCTTGGCATAAAAACTGTTTATTCCATTTCATCGTATTACATTTACGAATTAATTCAATTACAGAAAACTAAAAAATAAAAGTATTTATGGCTTTAAACTTTAAACCTAATGCAGACAGAGTAGTTGTTGAAGCTGCTGCTGCAGAAGAAAAAACTGCTTCTGGTATCTATATCCCTGATACTGCTAAAGAAAAACCTCAGCAAGGTATTGTTGTTGCTGTTGGACCAGGAAAATATGCTGATCAAACTGGAAATTTAATCCCTTTAAGTGTTAAAGTTGGTGATCAAGTTTTGTACAGCAAATACGGTGGTACAGAAGTTACTATCGAAGGTACAGAGTATTTAATCATGAGAGATTCTGATATTTTAGGAACATTATAAACCAAAAAAATTAAATTATTTAAAATTAGGTATGTTTTGGGTTCGATACGATTGCCTCAAATCTCAATACTCATATCTCAAATCTATTAATAATGGCAAAACAAGTAAAATATAACGTTGAAGCGAGAGACGCCCTGAAAAGAGGTGTTGACATTTTAGCGAATGCAGTAAAAGTAACATTAGGCCCTAAAGGTCGTAACGTAATTATCGATAAGAAATTTGGTTCACCAGCAATCACTAAAGATGGTGTAACAGTAGCTAAAGAAATCGAATTAAAAGACCCAATCGAAAACATGGGTGCTCAAATGGTGAAAGAAGTGGCTTCTAAAACTGCGGATATTGCGGGTGATGGAACTACAACTGCTACTGTTTTAGCACAAGCAATTGTAACTGCAGGTATTAAAAACGTAGCTGCTGGTGCAAATCCGATGGATTTAAAACGTGGTATTGATAAAGCAGTTACTGCTGTAGTTGAGAACTTGAAAAAACAATCTCAAGCTGTTGGCGATGACAACAATAAAATTAAACAAGTTGCTTCTATCTCAGCAAACAACGACGAAGTTATTGGTGCTTTAATTGCTGAGGCAATGAAAAAAGTAGGTAAAGATGGTGTAATTACCGTTGAAGAAGCAAAAGGTACTGAAACTGAAGTAAAAACAGTAGAAGGTATGCAATTTGATAGAGGTTATTTATCTCCATACTTTGTAACTAATGCTGATAAAATGGAAGCGGAATTAGAAAGCCCTTACATTTTAATCTACGATAAAAAAATCAGCAACATGAAAGAATTGTTGCCTGTTTTAGAGAAAACTGTTCAAACTGGTAAACCTTTGGTAATTATTGCTGAAGATTTAGATGGTGAAGCTTTAGCTACGTTGGTAGTAAATAAAATTCGTGGATCACTGAAAGTTGTGGCTGTTAAAGCTCCAGGTTTTGGCGATAGAAGAAAAGCAATGTTAGAAGATATCGCAATTTTAACTGGCGGTATTGTAATTTCTGAAGAAAGAGGTTATAAATTAGAAAATGCTGATTTAACCTACCTAGGTTCTGCAGAAAAAGTTGTGGTTGATAAAGACAATACAACTGTAATTAACGGCGCTGGTAAATCTGAAGATATTAAAGCTCGTGTTGGTCAAATTAAAGCGCAAGTAGAAACTACTACTTCAGATTACGATAAAGAAAAATTACAAGAGCGTTTAGCTAAACTTTCTGGTGGTGTTGCCGTACTTTATGTTGGTGCTGCTAGTGAAGTTGAGATGAAAGAGAAAAAAGACCGTGTTGATGATGCTTTACATGCAACTCGTGCTGCAGTTGAAGAAGGTATCGTTGCTGGTGGTGGTGTAGCATTTATTCGTGCAGTTGAAGCATTAGAAGGCTTAAAAGGCATTAATGATGATGAAAACACTGGTATCCAGATTATTCGTCGTGCTATTGAAGAGCCATTACGTCAAATTTGCGAAAACGCAGGTATTGAAGGTTCTATCGTAGTACAAAAAGTAAAAGAAGGTAAAGCCGATTTCGGTTACAATGCTCGTACTGATGTTTACGAAAACTTAATTGGAGCTGGTGTTATCGACCCTACTAAAGTTGGTCGTGTAGCATTAGAAAACGCAGCATCTATTGCGGCTATGTTGTTAACAACAGAAGTTGTTTTAGCTGATGAACCAGAAGAAGCTGGTGCAGCAGGCGGTCACCCACCAATGGGCGGCGGCGGCATGGGCGGTATGATGTAAACCCCTAAATCCCCTAAAGGGGACTTTAAAATAAAAATCCCTCTTAACGAAAGTTTTGAGGGATTTTTTTGTGCTCAAAAATTATAGTTAATTCTCTATATTTACTATACCTATTGTTTTTATCGTGAAATTAGCCCGTATACTGCTCTTAAGCTTTTTTTGTGCGCTTGCATTTCCTGCGTTTGCACAGTTAACTATAGGAACAGTAGACCCAGGGCCTTATACACCGGGTAGTACAATTGCTGCAACATTTACAATTAGTAATTCTTCCTGTATTGCGCAAGGGAATACGTTTAATCTAAGATTATCTAATGCTTCAGGGAACTTCTCTCCAGGGGTTATAATAGGTAGTTACAATGGCTTTTATGGTGCATTTGTAAATGGCACAATCCCGTCTGGAACACCTACTGGAAATGGCTATAAGGTTAGAGTAGAATCTACAAACCCTGCCTATATAAGTACGGAATCTGCTGCTTTTGAGATAAGGGCTGGCGGTGTAGTAACCGCCCAATTAAATTCAACATTATTAAGCTCAACAAATACAGAAGTCTTTGGAACCTGTACTAGTAAACCAAATAACAATTTCTTCTTAGATGACGAATCAACAACAGGAAGTACAGTTACCGCAACTGTTACTGATGAAATAAATGGTGGCACACCTACAAATTTGAGTTTTTCTTCAGGAATAGTTTCTTATACTGCTCAATTAGCTCACTATACCATTTTCACAAAGGCTAGGATGTCTGACGGAACCATTGGTACAAAAGCTTATTTCATCATTAATAATAGTGCGGTTACAGCTTTCTCAACCTCTGGAAATAATGTTGTATGCTTACCATTGGGATATTTGGAATTTACAGTAGTAACATCTGGCTCTGGCGGAATACAAAATAACTTCCCAGGTGATACTTATAAAATTAATTGGGGAGATGGTTCACCAGAAAGTTCTTATACTTTTTGTGAAATCGTTAGCAATTTGGGCAAGGTTCGCCATTTATATACGCAATCTTCATGCGGATCAAACTCAACAGGAAGTAGCGGTACAATTTATAATGTTTTCGATGTAGTTATTAAAGTAAATAATTCTTTTTGTGGTGATATCGGAACTCCCGTTTCTTCAACCGCTAAGGTTGTTGCAAAACCAGTAAATTCATTCACGCCTCCATTAACTGGTTGTACAAATACTATTCAAACGTTTTTAAACACCTCAGTTTCTGGAGAAAATCCAAATACAAATACGCCTGGGTGTACACCTAATAATGTAACTTATAATTGGTTTGTTGATGGAGTTCCTGTTAAGGTAAATCAGCCAAGATCTTACAATTTACAATGGACTTTTTTAACTCATGGCAATCATGTGGTTAGACTAGAGTCAACTAGTTCAGGAGTCTGTGACGCAGATCCTATTGAACACACCATCTGCATCCAAGACCCACCCGTACCAAGCTTTAACTTTAATGGAAGTAATGGTGCAACAGTATGTGCTCCAAACATTTTAAAACCAACAAATACATCATTCATAGATAATATTTGCAACGCCAATAACACTTATTCCTGGTCAGTATCACCAGCGGTTGGTTATGCAAATGGCACAAATGCAAACAGCGCTGAACCAGAGTTTAATTTTACCACTCCGGGTATTTATCAAGTAACTCTATCTATATCAACAGCATCATGCGGAACGGTTTCTTCGGCAGTACAAACTGTTATAGTCAACGGTCCACCCACCATAAGTTTATCGCCTAATGCTGCTCTTTGTAATGTAACCACTTACGATTTTAACCCAACCACAAACGGCCCAACTAAAACCTCATTTACAGGAACTCAAGTAGATTTACCTGCTACGTATACTTGGTCAGTTGCAGGTGGTGCTTTTGCTTTTACTGGCGGAACAACTGTCAGTTCAAAATATCCTTCCATTCAATTCTTAGATTATGCAACTTATACAGTAACAGTTACTCATACCAACACCTGCGGTACTATTACAAAAAGCCAAATCATTTCATTTACAAGCGCACCAGTTGTAGATGCAGGCCCAGACCAAATTATTTGTTACAATGATCCATTAGTAAATTTAAATGGGAGTGTTTCAGGCACTCCCACAAGTATAATTTGGGTAGGCGGAGGTGGAATTTTTTCTCCCGATAGGAATACATTAAATGCAACCTATACTCCAACAACAGCAGAAAGAAATGCCGGGCAAGTAACATTAACTTTAAGAGCGACGACTTCGCTACCAGCTCCATGTAATCGTATAGATAATGATGTAATCATTACGATTAAAAAGGAAGTAGTTGTCAGCAGTGCTGCTACTAAATCTATTTGTACAGGAACCAGTGTAAATTATAATATTACTTCTACAAGTGTTGGTGCAACTTTTACTTGGACTGCATCAGGCAGCACAAATGCAGGCGGCTTTACTAACGGAAGCGGGCTAACTATTTCAGATGTTTTAACAAATAGCGATCTTAATGCAAATGCAACTGTAACTTACACCATCACCCCTTCCGCAAACGGCTGCACTGGCAACCCTTTCACCTTTACAGTTACCGTAACCCCAAATCCAATCCTTACTCCAACGGCAACAAATGCAACTATATGCAGTGGTCAAAGCGCTGGAATTAACTTATCTTCTAATTTAGGAATAACTACAAAGTACACATGGACAAGTACCGTTACAGGAGGAGTAACTGGAAATACAAATAATCCAACCGCTACAACAACTTCATCAATTAATGATATTTTACTAAACTCAGGCACTTCATCGGGTACAGTAACCTATACCATTACTCCTATTTCTGCTACAGGATGTCCAGGAGATCCAAAACAAATCACAATAACCGTTGAACCTCAACCTACCACACCAATTGCAGGTCCAGATGAAAGTATTTGCAACACTAATGATTATACCCTAAAAGGAAATCAACCTATTGTAGGTGCGGGAGAATGGAAAGAAACCTCTAACATTGGAGGTATTACTTTTGACGATAAGACCGTATACAACACAACCGCTCATGGTCTACAACCTGGCAACACCTATACTTTTAGCTGGACAATTACAGGCGCTGCAAGTTGCGCTCCAAAAACTGATGATGTTAAAATTACCGTAAACCCTGTATCCGTAGGTGGCTCAACCGCAGCTAGCATTTCTACTGTTTGTGCAGGAAACAACTCTGGAACAATTACCTTAACAGGTCAAACTGGAACTGTAATCAGATGGGAAAGTTCTACAGATAATTTTGTAACCACAACACCAATAGCAAACACAACAACCTCATTAACCTATACCAATTTAAACGCTACTACTCAATACAGAGCAGTAGTACAAAGCGGTGTATGCGCACCTGCTAACTCTACCATTTCTACAATAACTGTAAACCAAGGAGCAGTAACGGCAACTGCGAGTCCAGATCAAATCCTTTGTGATGAAAGAACTACAACTCTTGCAGGAAATGATCCCTTAACAAATATTGGGGAATGGACATTAATATCTGGGCAAACAGGAGTAACATTTAATGCAAACCAATATAACACAGCTGTTAGCGGCATAGTTGGCGGCCAAACATATATCTTCCGTTGGACCATTTCTGGTTTAGCGCCTTGCCCTGCAACAAGTGATGAAGTAACCATTACCAACTTATCTGCCCTGCAAAATAATACCATTAGTACACCAGGAACTACTGTATGTACTGGGCAAACCATTACAATAGTAGGTTTGCTACCAACTGGCGGAAACAACGTTTACACCTACACTTGGCAAAGCAGTGCAGATGGCGGCGCAACTTGGAATCCCATCAGCGGTCAAACTAGTCGTGATCTTATTATACCCGTTTCTACTAATTTATCTTATCGCCGAATAGTAACTAGCGGAACATGCTCATCACCTAGTAACCCAATTGCAATAACTGTTTTACCTCCAATTGCAAACAATACCATTGCTGCAGATCAAATCATTTGTATCACCACACTTCCTAATCAGCTTACGGGTTCACAACCAACCGGTGGCGATGGCGCAAATTACACTTACCAATGGCAGCAAAGCACAGATAATGGTACAACATGGAATCCAATTCCATCTACCGATACTCGTAATTATCCTCCGCCAGCAATTACACAAACTACTTTATACCGCCGATTAGTAAGTAGCGGTGCCTGCACAGGAAGCCAACAGAGCATAAGCGGTATAGTTAAAATTACAGTAAACCTCAACGCAAAAGCAGAGTTTACCTTTACAAACGATATAGGCTGTGTTCCTTTTAAACTAGATGGCAATAACATTAAAGCAGTACCCTATCCAACCCGAAATGCAACGTATACCTGGTATGCAGACAACGTACAAATTGGAACAGGAATTAATTTCCCAAGTTTGGGTTACACCATCCCTACCGACAACACAAATGTTGTAATTAAATTAGTAGTAACCAGCAGTCTCGGTTGCCAGGATGATGTAATGACCCATACATTTAGCACCCGACAAACCATTACATCATCTTACAGGCAATCGGCTACAGAGGGTTGCGGGCCATTAGACGTTACCTTCACCAATACATCAACTTCGTTAACTAACGCTACATTCTTATGGGATTTCGGCAATAACACAACATCTACTCAAGCAACTCCACCGCCAATAAGATTCTTAGCAGACCCTAGCGGAAAAGACATCACCTATACCGTTACCTTAACCTCAACAACACCTTGCGGCAGTAGCACTACTACATCAACTGTGTTTATAAAAGCAAATCCAATCTCAGTATTCTCTCCAGATAAAACGGTGGGCTGTTCGCCATTTTTAGTAAACTTTAGCAATACCTCACCAGGTGGCACAAATACGTATACCTACGATTTTGGCGATGGAAGCGCTCCTTTCATCACCAACAATAAAAACTCAGTTTCACACACCTACACCACAGGACGTAATATTACAACCTACACCGTAACAATGACCGCCCAAAACGACTGTGGCACAGATGTAACTCAATACACCATACAAGTTTCTCCAAATACAATTACACCAGAGTTAGTAGTAAATAGCAACGAATTACGTGGTTGCGCACCATTAACGGTACACTTCTTTAACAACACCTCTGGTGCAAATTCATTTACCTACACCTTTGGCAATGACGGCACTGCAAATACACTTTCAGCACCAGAAACAGTTACCCATACCTTTACCCAACCTGGCATCTACACTGTTAGGCTCGATGCTACCAATGGTTGTTCTAATGCCAGCACTACAGAAACAATTACAGTTCTTGCACAACCAAAGGCAGAGTTTCATGGTGATATCCTCATTGGTTGCACCGGACTAAGCGTAAAATTCACCAACACCAGTACAGATGGTGTAAGTTACCTTTGGGACTTTGGCGACCTAACTTTCTCTCGAGATGTAGAACCAACGCATGTATACATAGACCCAGCTGGTTCATACACCGTAAAACTAACTACATATAATAATTTAGGCTGTCCAAACACAGCAACACTTACAGATTATATAAGAATTGTTGGGCCACCAAAAGCAGATTTTTCAACGTCGCCTGCGCCAGTAGTTAGCATCCCAACTTATACATTCAAATTCACCGATGAAAGTACAAATGCTCCTAAAACTTACAGATGGACTTTTGGCGATGGCGATGCTTCTTTACAAAAAGACCCAACACATACCTATGCAGATACTGGCAGATATTTAGTAACCATGCGAACATACAATGAATATGGTTGTGCAGATAGCATTCAAAAATTTGTACAAATTATTGGTGTGCCAGGCTATATGTATGTGCCTAATTCATTTATCCCGGGAGGTACAAGCTCGCAATTGCAAAAGTTTATAGCCATAGGTTCGGGCATTAAATCGTGGCACATGTCTGTATTTAATAAGTGGGGGCAGGTACTTTGGGAAACCACGCAATTAAACGATGGCAAACCTGTAGAAGGTTGGGATGGAACCTATAAAAACACACCGCAGCCACAAGGTATTTATTTCTGGAAAATAGATATAGAATTTATAAACGGCACAGAGTGGAAAGGAATGACATACGATAATTCGGCGCCAAAACGAACGGGCTCAATATATTTAATAAGATGATGAAAAGGATTGCCATAGGGATTTTACTGTTAAGCTTTGGGGTTTTAAAAACTAAAGCTCAAGATCATCTATTTTCTCAGTTTTTTAATGCCCCAATCTATTTAAACCCATCCTTAACCGGTCAGTTCGATGGCGATTTTAGATTAAACATGATTTACAGAAACCAATGGACTTCACTTGGCGGAGATTTATCTTACATCAACGCATCCGTAGATGTAGCTGTTCCAAAACTCGCTGGCGGTGTTGGTTTATCATTTAACAGAAGTACCGAAGGCACAGCCTATTTAACCAAAAACAATATTGCTGCAACCTATTCGTACAGTGTAGGTGGCGATGATTTTTTAGCATCCTTTGGCATACAAGCAGGTTTTACCAACCGCACTATCGATTGGAGTAAACTAGTTTTTGGCGATCAAATTGATAGAAGATTAGGCTATATACCAGGCAGTATTTCTTCCGCACAATTGCCAGATGTTTCTAACCGTTTTTACTTCGATCCAGCAGCCGGCGTAAACTTTGTATATCGCAATGCGATGTTAGGTGCAGCAGTATATCACATTAATAAGCCCGACGAATCTTTTAGTGGTACGCAAGCCAAATTACCTATGCGCATGAGCATAAACGCCAGCTTTAAAATGCCTTTAAGTTATAATTACGATTATACCGAAGATGAAGGCGCTTTCTTAATTCCTTCCGTAGTTTACTATAAACAGGGCAATGTAAGCTCCATAAGTGCAGGCGCACAATTCAAATACAAAGGCTTCAATACAGGCCTTTGGTACCGCACCAATCAAGAAGGGGGTTCAGATGCATTAGTATTTTCTTTAATTATCGATATCTTTCTAAAACGTAGCGACACCGAAAAAGTAAGAGTAGGCCTAAGTCACGATGCAACCACCTCTAAACTAAATTACACCAACACCAGCGGCACAACCGAAGCAAGTATTGGCTACGAAAAATATTGGCCAAATAGCACACGCACTAAAAAATACAACGGCTTGCGCTGCTCTAACTTTTACTAAAACTTTACGCTACAATCAGCGTTATTTAACTAATAATCCCGAAATTAGATCATCATCTAAAATCCATTCTATATGCAAAGCTTTTTTGATAGCAGCCATTTCATTACACAAAGTGAAGTCAATAAATTTTTATTAGCCACCCTACTTTGCGGACTAATTGGTGTAGAACGAGAGTTTAGAAGCAAACAAGCCGGCTTAAAAACCATGATTATGATTGGCCTCGGCGCAACCCTATTCACAATTTTATCAACCAAAATAGGACTCAACAGTCAAGATCGTATTGCCTCAAACATTGTAACTGGGATAGGATTTTTAGGAGCAGGTGTAATATTTAAAGAAGATAATCAAGTAAAAGGACTAACAACAGCCTGCGTAATTTGGATTGTCGCCGCTATCGGCATGGCAGTAGGCGCAGGTTATCACGAACAAGCCATCGGCGTAACCGTCGTAGTTTTACTAGCCCTACTAATTTTCCCCTATGTAGAAAATTTTGTAGAAAGACGCTTTACCAAAAGAACCTATCGCATAGTTAAACGATATGAAAACGAAAGCCTCGATGCTTACGAAGAAAACATCAGAACCTCCAAACTTAAACTCCACAGAGGCAAGCAAGAACTAGCAAACGGTATTATAAGCGGCACATGGGTAGCAGTGGGCAGCCCTAAAAACCATAAAAAATTTGTAGATAAAATGTTAATGGACGATAAGATTATTGCCTTCGATTTTTAAAACATTACTCCAATTTCACCCCTATTTCATTCTCCATAATTTCATCCAACAACTCATGCAGCCAGTACAAATCCGTTAACAAATCTTTAAAATCTATCGGTAAAGCATCCATATTATAAAAAAGATAATCAGATAACATCTTCCTCAAATTCTTATTTAACCTATTTGCTGGCACTATTTTTATAAATGTTTTAAATTCGTTTAAGATATTTTCAGAGATTTCAGTATCTGCTGATGTATTTAATTGTGGTGTAACTGCCTCATCCATATCTTTAGTTTATTTAGATTCTATTCACAAATTTGATTTTTTCTACTACATTTATAACAACAACACAAGTGTACTCACAATAAACGAACAATACAACAACAAAAGAATACATAATTCACAAAATGAAAGAAAAATTAGATAAAGAATTGATTTTAAGCAGAATAAAGTTTCACTATAAATTCAAATCTGATGCGCAGTTGGCTAGATTTTTAGGACTTGGCACAAATACACTTGCCAATTGGTACACAAGAAACACCATCAACTACGATCTAATATTCACAAAATGCAATGACCTAAACCCTACCTGGATTATTACAGGAGAAGGCAGGCCTACAAAAGCATATAGTAATTCTGAGGCTAATGCTCCTTCAATAGCCGAAGAAGATGCAGTAAAAATCAACTCCCAATACAATCAACTTACCGAAATAGAGCGTTTACATCAAATTATCACCCTACAAGAAGGAACAATTTCAGCGCAAGCAAAAACCATAGAAGTAATGAATAAACTCATTAATACAAAAGACAAATAGTTAAACAACCTCATTCCTACCAACCCTTAGAAAAGCCAATTCCGTAGCATCTATTTACGTAAGCCCCGCTTTCCGTTACAATCTTTTTTGGCAAAGTCTTCCGTCATTTCGAGCGCAGCCGAGAAACCTTTAAGCTGTGCGCTCCAGATAGATAACACAACAAAAAAGTATTTCCACTACAATCAGGTTTAGAGAACCCAAAACTGCACTATAAACTTAAGTTGTAACATTCCAAAAAAGAAACCTAGCACCTGCCAAGAGAAACCTAACAAACGCAAGTAAGAACCTAGCAAACGCAAGAAGAAACCCAGCAAACGCAAGAAGAAACCTAGCAAACGCAAGGAGAAACCGAACAAGCGCAAGAAGAAACTTAGCACCCGCCAGTTAAACACTATTAATTTCCATCATGAATTCCCCTCTCCTTCGGAGAGGGGTTAGGGGTGAGGCTCCCAAACCACAACCCACCCCCAAGAACGAGGACCGGCCTTGTAGCATTCCGAAGGAGAAAGCAATCCAAACTTCAGCACAAACTTTCAAAAACCACAATCCAAAACAATGAGCCAGTTCGATCCTTCATCGAACCTGCTGCTTGTTGCCTTAAAAGTTTTGATAGCTTAATCCAAGAGATGATACTAAGCCTTGATTTTTGTTAAACTTTTTATCAAGAAAAAGTTTAGAGCCATAGCGGCGGCGAGCTGAAAAAGAGAAAGCAAGAAAGATTGCTTCGTGCCTTTACAGCAATGACGAACGCGTTAGGTAAGCAGCAGTATAAAGCGGTCGTCTTTGCGAGCGCAGCGTGGCAGTCTCCTATTTATCTCTGTATTTACTAAAATAAAGAAGGTTCCCACTTCAGATGAAGAACCTTCTTCGCAATAACGAGTATTAGAAATATATCTTTACTATTCCATCTTAAAAACTAACGCATCCTTCAAACCTTTTGCATCCTTAGGTAAAACAATCTCCAAATCATTACCAACCCGCTTCCATTTCAAAACAGATTTAACCCCCAATAAAGAAATCCTTTTAGGCATCTTTGGTACCGATTTAAGCAGAATAGTTGGAGCAAGCTCAGCCTTCTCATCAATCAAATACAACGCATAACTACTTTCGTTTTTACTTTTAGTAAAGCAAACGTTAGCAGTTTTATAAGGCGCAATTGGCTCGGTTGCATAAATTGCTTCCTTATTAATATCCATCCATTGCCCAATTTCAGTTAAGCGTTGTAACACAACATCGGGAAAAGTACCATCAGGTTTTGGACCAACATCTAATAAAAAGTTCCCGCCTTTGGCAACAATATCTACTAATAAATGAATGAGGGTATTGGTGCTTTTATAATTATCATTTGGCACATAACCCCAAGCATCACCCATGGTCATACACGTTTCCCAAGGATAATTTAAAGGCTTTTCGGGAATCTTTTGTTCAGGTGTCTGATAGTTTTCATATTCACCATGCACCGTTCTATCCACCATAATTAAACCAGGTTGTTTAGCCCTAGCCATCTTGGCAATGCTAGGCATATCAATATCCTGATCCCAAGCAGGAATTGGCGCACCCCAAGACAAAACCTCTTCATTAACAGTTGCCTTTGGTCTAACCCAACCACCATCTAACCATAAAATATCCACCGAACCATAATCGCTCATTAACTCCTCAATTTGGTTATAAGTGTACTGCTTAAACTGTCGCCAACGCTGCGGATGTAAACGAATATCATAATTGTTGTTCCGATCTGGCGTAGCATAACGCGGCCACCAATAATATTCACTGTGCCAGTCTGGTTTAGAAAAGTATGCGCCAATCATAAACCCTTCGTTTCTAAAAGCAGAGAAAACTTCCTTAACAATATTCGCCTTTGGATTTGAGGAGAAAGGAACAGCTGCATTCGTTACCTTATACTCACCTTGTTTCGTATCGAACATTGCAAAACCATCGTGATGTTTAGTCGTAAAAACCACATATTGCATACCTGCTTTTTTAGCATAGCTAGCCCAAATGGTTGGATCGAACTTTACAGGATTAAATTGTTTATTGAGATCGAAATACCACTTTTTATATTCTTCGTAATTACGGGTACTATCGCGAGGTATCCATGATGCATCTTCAGAATTAATACTCCACGATTCTACAATCCCTGGGATACTGTAAATGCCCCAATGCATAAACAATCCAAATTTTTTATCTCCCCATTGGGATAATTTAGCGACAACTTTTGTATCTGTTGGTGGTTGGTAGGTTTGAGCAAAAGTTAAAAAACTGATGAAAAGGAAATAAATTATACATGCTGCTTTTTTCATAAAATGATTTTAAACTTCGCACCACAAAATACACAAATATCAGTAAAAGTATATAGCTTTGTTAACGATGCAAAACGAACAAATTTCAGTTTTCGACATATTTAAAATAGGTATTGGTCCTTCCAGTTCACACACTTTAGGTCCTTGGCGAGCAGCTCAACAATTTACAGCTTCCTTAAAAAAACAAGGTTTATTAAACGAGGTTGAGCAAGTAAAAATACTTTTGTATGGTTCTTTGGCTAAAACAGGCAAAGGGCACGGAACTGATATTGCTATTTTATTGGGTTTAGCCGGTGGCGATCCGGTAACTTTTGATGTAAACGCAATTGATAGCACTGTTGAAGAAATTAAAACTAGTCAGAAATTACTTTTAGGAGGAGAAAAAAAAATCGATTTCTCGTATATAGATGATTTAATCTTCCTATTTACAGAGAGTTTACCTTTTCATCCTAACGCAGTCACTTTTCAAGCATTCTTAAATACAGGCAAAGCCTTTTCTGAAACTTATTATTCTATTGGCGGTGGTTTTGTAGTTAAAGAAGGAGAAAATGGAAGTGAAAAAGAACAGGTTGACCTTCCATTTCCCGTACAAAAAGCAAGCGAACTTTTACATTGGTGTTTATCTACGGGTTTAAAAGTAAGTGAGGTGGTATTAGAAAATGAAGCTGCTTGGCGACCAGAAGCTGAAACCAAAAAGGGTATTTTGCAACACTTCCAGGTGATTAAGGAATGTATTTATCGCGGTTGCCACACTGGTGGTTTTTTACCTGGTGGATTAAATGTTGCCCGCAGAGCTTCGGCATTAAATAAACGATTAATTAACGGACAAACCTATACAGATTACGATAGTTGGGTAGCGGCTATTAGAAATGGTGGCAATGGTTTTAACTATATTTTAGACTGGGTAAGTTGTTTTGCTTTGGCTGTTAACGAAGAGAATGCTGCTTTTGGCAGAGTGGTTACAGCGCCAACAAATGGGGCGGCGGGTGTTATACCAGCAGTTTTACAATATTTTATTGCTTTCTGCGATGGGTATGATGAGGAGAAAATAATTCATTTTATTGCTTGTGCATCTGAAGTTGGAAGTATTTTTAAAAAGGGAGCAACAATCTCTGCGGCCATGGGTGGTTGCCAAGCAGAAATCGGAGTATCATCAGCGATGGCTGCCGCTGCATTAACAGAATGTTTGGGTGGTTCGCAACGACAAGTTTTAATGGCTGCGGAAATAGCAATGGAACATCATTTAGGTTTAACCTGCGATCCGATTGGTGGTTTAGTGCAAATTCCGTGTATAGAACGTAATACGATGGGCGCTATCAAGGCTATAACTGCAAGTCAGTTGGCGTTGCAAAGTAATCCCGATAAGGCAAAAGTAAGTTTAGATGCAGTTGTAAATACCATGTGGGAAACTGCGTTAGATATGAACTCTAAGTACAAAGAAACTTCTGATGGGGGCTTGGCAACGAATATTCCATTAAGTTTACCAGAGTGCTAGGTTTGGGGTTTACCACCTTAGAAACCTAAGAGAACCTAAGTTAGATCTTTCTCAACTATTCTAAAATGTCTTAGCTAGTAATTTATTTAAATCTGCTGTTTCGCTTTGATTGCCAAGTATCTATTTACCACATTAACAGTTAATTTTTGAGGTGGAGTTAGCAAACTTAAAATACCATGTTTCGTTAATTCCTTAACCATTAATTTCTTTTCGAAAGCAAATTTCTCGGCAATGGTTTTAATATAAATGCCTTCTATATCTTGTGCTGGTTCTTCACTTAATGATTTCAACGTGGTATTCTCAAAAAACACCACTAATAACAAATGGAATTTAGCAATGCGTTTTAAAAAGGGTAATTGTCTTTCTAACGCCGACATACTTTCGAAATTAGTAAAGAAAACCACCAAACTTCGCTGCTTTAAAACTGCCCTTACACTAATATATAAAGCTTCCATATCGGTTTCCAGATAGCGAGTTTTCTCTTTATACAACACTTCCATAATTTTGTTTAATTGCGTTGGTCGACGATCGGCTGGCACTAAACTCCCTGTTTTTTCGGCGATGGTAATCAGCCCTGCTTTATCTTGCTTTACTAAAGCTACGCTACTCAAAATTAAGCTGGCGTTAATGGCATAATCTAGTAAGCTTAAACCTTCGAAAGGCATTTTCATTGCCCTGGACTTATCGATTATGCAATAAATATGTTGTGCTTTTTCATCGGTAAAAGAGTTGACCATTAAATCGCCTTTGCGAGCTGTTGCTTTCCAGTTTACAGTTCTATAATCGTCTCCAGCAACATAGTTCTTAACCTGATCAAATTCCATACTATGACCAATTCGTCTCATTTTCTTTATCCCGATATCGGTTAAACGATTTGACACAGCCATTAATTCATATTGTCTCAACTTTAAAAACGAGGGATAAACGGGTACAATCTTATCAGCCCCAATATTAAATCGACGGCTTATTAAGGCCAAAGGTGATTGCACATATAATCTCGTCAATCCAAAATGATATTCACCGCGTTTAGTTGGTCGCAAGGTATAGGTGATTATTTTTTGCTCTCGCGATGATAAATTAGCTGTAAACCATAAATCGCGTTTTTGGAATTGAAATGGAATTTCATCGATAATTCCTACACTAATTTGAAAAGGATAAAAGTTTTCGAGGTAAATCTTAAGTTCATTATCATCGCCATTGCTTAACCGTTCTGGCACATCTCTCCGAAGAAAAACGCCCCTATCATTTCTGTACAGTAAAAAGATATCTAGTAAAACTAGAACCATTAATATGCCAAAAAGGATGTAAGGTAAATCGCCTAAAAATGGCATGAAAAAAGAAAATAAAAACAGGGTTACGCATACGCCAATGGCGATGAATAATCGTTTACCTAAAAATAGGTCTGTATAATATTTTCTAAACAGGTTCTTCATTTACTATCTCGGCACTTCTATTTTTTTAATAATTTGTGCAACCACATCTGCCGTAGTTAACCCTTCCATTTCCTTTTCTGGACTTAGCATAATGCGATGCGCTAACACAGGCGCAGCTACTTTTACAATATCATCTGGTGTTACAAAATCACGACCAGCCATTGCAGCAATAGCTTTTGCCCCATTTACCATAGCCAAAGATGCCCTTGGCGATGCTCCTAAATACAACGATTTATTATGTCGGGTTTCATGCGTAATTTGCGCAACGTACGCCAGCAATTTAGGTTCAACAAACAATGATTTGATAGTTGCTCTTAACGCTTTAATTTGCTCCACCGATAAAACAGGTTTAATTTCTTTTAATTGGTCTTCTGTTCGTTGTTGATGTTGGCTCGTTAATATTTCTATTTCTTCTTCTAACGAAGGATATTTAACTTCGATTTTAAATAGGAAACGATCCAATTGTGCTTCTGGCAAACGATACGTTCCTTCTTGTTCTATTGGGTTTTGAGTTGCCAAAACCATAAAAGGTTCTTCTAATTTGTAGGTGTTTCCGTCCACTGTAATTTGGCGTTCTTCCATCGCTTCAAATAACGCAGATTGCGTTTTTGCGGGCGCACGATTAATTTCATCTACCAAAATGATATTGCCAAAAATAGGTCCTTGCCTAAATTGAAATTCTGCTGTTTTAGGGCTAAATACTGCTGTTCCTAATACATCAGATGGCATTAAATCTGGCGTGAATTGTATTCTAGAAAATGTTGCTGAAATACATTTTGCTACTAATTTAGCGCTTAAGGTTTTCGCTACACCAGGCACACCCTCTAATAAAAGATGTCCATCTGCCAATAAACCTGCAATTAAAAGATCTATAGTGTCTTTTTGACCAATAATTACATGGCTTAAAGATTGCCTAATTTGATCTACTGCGGCACTTAATTGGCTTAAATCGGTTCGTTGATTAAACATTTCCTGTTCCATTGTTATAATTTAGTTTTTTATTTAGCCCTATATTTTTAACCACATAGGCACATAGTTTAGTTATCTGGTAGCGTACTAAAATATTCATTTACAAAAGTCTTTTGACCTTCTTTAAAAATATTTGAGCTATTAAAGTTAATAAGGATGCCCTTAGGGCATCGTAATAGTTTCATATAGGTCAGAAGCTGAGCATCAAACACTTTTGTCATTTCATTCACTGATTTTAATTCTACCACTACACATTGTTCAACAAATAAATCACATCTCAAATCTATATCCAATACTTTGCTTCTATAAACTATAGGAACTTTCATTTCAGTAAGAAAATTTATTTTTCTATATAATAGTTCTTCTATTAAACACCTATGATATACGCTTTCTAACAATCCTCGTCCCAATACTTTGTGAACTTCAATAGCACTTCCTATAATCTCATAAGTCAAATCGTCTAAGTACTTTTTTGTCAACATAACTATGTGTCTATGTGGTTGTATATTATTGGTCTTGTTTATAAAATTGTTCAATTAATTTATTTAGACGGATTAGCTGTTGGTCTTTCACCATTTGCCCCGCTTTAAGGTATGTTATTTCTTCTAAAAGCTCATCGATTATATCTGCATTTGCACCAGAAATTTTAATCAGCGATTCTTTAAATTCTTGGTTTAAATCCAAAGTTTTTAGGCGGTATTTATTCCGGATATACTCTAATAAATAGCTTACTTTTTTCTCTGCAATATCTCTATTATTGCGCTGCTGGTAATACACTCGCCCTACTACTTCGGCAAATTCTACAGATGTATTTTTTAATCTTTCTATTACTGGAATTATCCGTTGTCTTCGTTTAATTTCAAATAAAATGAACGCCACTAAACTAAATAGCGCAATGTAATAGGCCCATCGTAATTCATCGTATTTAAAAAACACTCTTAAAACTGAATGATCTTGCGCATCAGGCCGGGTAAAATGTTCGTTCCAAATTAAGGTTTCTGCTTTTGGCAAATAAGAAAGCACTTTAGATGCATAATCCAAACCATCCTCTTTGAGCAGACTATAATTGGTTAACAATTGTGGATTTGGTAAGATAAACAAAGAGCCTTTACCAAATTTGTATTGAATAAAATTGGAAAACTTATCTTCCTTCTTCCCTAAAACAATAGCTCTTGCGGTATCTACATTTAAAAAATATTGCTCGCTTATTCCTTTATCAAAATAATAATCAAGGTCTCTTTTTAAGGATGGATTAACAAAGTTGATAGGATATTTTCGTTTATTCTGGAAGTTGAAATCGGATGCAATTTGTAGTTTTAACTTATCTAGTAAACCACCTTTAATTTGAAAAGCAGCAATAAAAATATTGTTTCCGCTTTGCATATATTTTACCATTTCTCGGTAATCGAGTTTATCTACACTTAAGTTTGAAGCAATAATAAAATAATTAGATTGACCTTTTGGTTGCTCTCTTAAGTTATTATAAACAGCAGATTGAACAGTTTTTATTTTTGTATTTGGAAAAATATCATTAATTCTTTGGCGTAAAATGTAAGTGCCAAATGGAATTTTATCTTCAGAAAGATAAGTGGGCGCCCAATTAGTTGGCTTTGGTTTAAAATATTGTGCAACCAAATAACCCACTATTAAAATGCTACCAATTATTAAATATCTTCTCAATCCGCTGTTCATATCGTTTTTTGATTAAACTGTAAAAAGGATTGATTAATTGGTTCGAAACTACTTTTATCTATAAAAAACTCGCCGTACCAAATGTATTCGAATTGGTTAGTTAGCGTATTAAATTCTTGTTTGTAGTTTTCATTTTCGAGCTCTAAAACATAAGCCTGATTGGTTTTTTCTGGCTGCCAGTTAATGAGCTGTTTATCGCTTAAATGCTTTAAAGTTTTTAAATATAACAGTCGTACCGCGAGGCGATAATTTCCGTTTTGCAAAGCGAAATCAATTTGTTCATCGAAATCAATTTCATGAATGTTTTCTAAACTTTCCTCAAATGGTATGGCTACTGCTTTAGATTTTCCCGTTAGGAATTTATAATCTAAACCAATTAATTTAATAACCGCAAATACAACTATGGCAATTACAACAGCGATTAAAACATATTTTATAATGCTGCCGGTAATTCCTCCACTAAAAATATTATTGATTAAACGCCAAATCCATCTCCAAAAACGATCCCATAAGCTTAAACTTTGTGGTGCAACATCATCATAAATAAAGTCTTTTTGTACACTATATTTTTTAACTGCCGTTTCATCAAATTTTCGTAGATCTACTTTACTGCTATCTGATTTTAAAATAATACCTTTTTTAACTACGGCAGGTTTAGCAACTGGTTTTTGCACAGCAGTCGCGTGGGCATTACTAGTCCATATAAAAACGATAAAGAAAACCAGCAGTAAGCGCATTTAATATTCTTCTGGAGTTTCGGCTTGATTTGAATTTTGACCCAAACCATCAATTCTATTTAATAAGCCAAGGCTTTCTTTTCGTTCTACTAAATTGAAATAAATTAGTGTTGAACAAATGATTGGAAGAATCATAAATATATAAGCAATCTGTTGCGATACTGAAGAAACAAAAGCATAGGTTTTTGTAATGGGTTGTTCTGCATGTGTAAATGCACTGACCATTGCAATAATTATGGCAGGTAATTGTACAATCATACTGCAAGCGTAAAATATAACATAGATGACTAATAAAGTTGCAGCGGTTACCCACCATTCATTTTTTAGTAATTTGAATGATCGTTCAAAAGCGTGTGAAAAGTTTCCGTTCTCTATAATCATAACTACATAAAATAATGTTACTGCTGGGAAAACGTACACACCAGGAATTAAACAACACGCAAAGCATAGACATAAGAAAATTGTCATCAAAAGTCCACTTCCCAACATTCTGAAAAAGTAATATTTAAAGTACGCCCATACTTCAGCAACCGTTGGTGGTAAATTTCCCTTTTCTACATACAATGTAACGTAACTTAAAACCGAAACATACATGGAGGTATAGCTTAAAATCATAAAAATGATAACTATTACATAGCTAAATCCCATGTTATAATACTTTGCAAACGGGCCGCTACCTGGATAACCCCCACTTTCCGTTAAACCAACTAACTGCATTTGAGCAATTATTGAACTTAATATTCCGCCTAAAATAAAAATGCCGCTTAGCGAGAAAAATGCCGCCATTAAAGGCTTAAAATTCTGTTTAATGAAGAGAAAAGTATCTCCAATAATATCTCCAAATTCTCTTATTTTTTTAAATTCTACTTTATCTTTCATGAGTTTACTGTTTGAGTGCGTTTATATAGTTGTATTGGATAAATGATTACATACCAAATCATAAAAATTAAGGAGCCAGCTAAAATACTAATGCTTAACCAAATTGGCATTTCGGTATGACGAGTAATAAAGCTTTCGAAAAATGCAGCCATTAAAATGATTGGAATAATACCCAAAGCTATTTTTGTGGCATCTTTGGCGCTGTTTTTAAAGGCGACTAAACGTGTGTGCGTTTTTGGAAAAAGTAGGCCATGACCTAAAACTAATCCGGCACCGCCCGCAATAATAATGGCTAATATTTCTAACGTTCCGTGAATCCAAATGACTAAAATAGATTGCGTACCTAAACCTTTGCTGAAGAAATAATATTCGAATGCGCCAAGCATAATTCCATTTCTGAGCAGAAAAAATACTGGTCCAATTGACAAAAGTGCTCCACTTACAAACATCACAAACGAAACCCAAACGTTGTTTGCTGCAATTTGAAAGAACATTTGAAATTCTCCTGTTTTCTTGTAAACACCAAACGGATCTCCCTTTGCAATATTTTCATTCGTCATGTTTACATAACTATCGCCCATAATTAAGCGAACAAAACGATCATCATACTTGGCAGATAATGCTCCAATGCTAGCGGCGATAATGAAAAAAATAAATGAGTAAACTATCTGCTTACGATATTGATAGAATAATAACGGTAATTCGTATTTCCAGTAGCGGGCAAAACGACCTTTTTCTTCTTTTTTATTTTTATAAATAGATTGGTGTAAAACAGATGCAATACCATTTAAATATCCTGTAGTTTGAGATTTTGGATAAAAGGTTTTTGCATACGCCAAATCGTTTGTAATATCTATGAAACGATGGGCCAATTCATCGGGGTTATTCGTTTGTAAAACTTCGTAGCTTTTCCATTTATCGGAATTCTGCTTCACAAACAGCGCTTCTCTCATAAAATAATTTCCCGGGTTAAATATTTCTGTTAAAATAAAACAAAATTTCAATTAGTCAATAAAAAATAAAAATCCCTATTATATTTGAGACTATGGAAACCGTTAAAGTAAATACTAGTCAACATATTGATATTGATTATCCCGTTGCGGGCTTAGGCGAACGTGTTGCCGCTCGATTAATTGATTTCGGTTTGTTTATAGCAATATTTATTATCTTTTTACTGTTGTTTCAAATGATTGGATTATCGAGTGGTGGCAGTATTTTTAGCTTTATTCCATTTATTATTTACGCGGTTGGTTTCGTATTCTACGATTTATTGTGTGAGATTTTCATGAATGGTCAAAGTGTTGGTAAACGTTTATTAAAAATTAAAGTCATCAGCCTTGATGGCGCACAAGCGAGCCTAGGACAGTATTTTATACGGTGGGTTTTTAGAATAGTAGATTTTACGTTAACGCAATGGTTGGGCGCATTAATTTGCGTAGCCGTTACAGATAATAAGCAGCGCATTGGCGATATTGTTGCGGGTACAACGTTAATTAAAACTGTGCCGCGTACACAATTTCAACACATTGCTTTTCATCCAGTTGCCGAAGAATATAATCCAGTTTTTGATAGTGTACACCAAATGACGGATAGAGATATAGAACTCATTCACGAAGTTTTAAATACGTATTACAAAACTCGAAACCACGATTTAATTTATCACATGGCAGCTAGAGTTTCTAATCATTTGGGTATTGTTATGCCTAACGGGATGAATGAACTTGAGTTTTTAAAAACTGTGATTATGGATTATAATCAGCTTACTTCTAGAGCGGTTTAGTTTTTTCACCACCTAAGAAACCTTAGATCATCTTAGCACATACTTTTATAAATAAGCTTAGGTTTTCTTAGCTGTCTTAGGTCGTAATTTATTTAAACACAGCTACAACCGCATTCGAAACTTTTACTGCCCATTCGCTGTACATTTTACCAGAGGGATGTAACCCATCGCTAGCTACTAAAGAAGCATCTGTTGCTGCATTTCTAGAACCTGGTGTAATATCAATATAACTCACACCTTTTGCTAAAGTTTCTTCTTTACAAATAGCATTAAATGTATCAATTTCTTGTGCAATGGTAGCTGTATTTCTCCCACTTCCTTTTCCAAAAGGTGTTACACCCCAATCGGGGATTGAAATCACAAAAACATGTTTTTTATTTCCGCCAGCAAAGCCGATAGCTGTTTGTAATAATGCTGCAAATTGTACGCGATATTCTGCTTGCGAATTTCCTCTATACTGATTATTAACCCCGATGAGCAAAGTAACTATATCGTAAGTTTCAGTAATTTTTTCAGCTTTGATAGCGGCTTGCAGTTCATCCGTTGTCCAACCTGTTTTTGCAATAATTTTTGGAGCAGCAAACTTTAATCCTTGCTCATTTAGCATCGAACTTACTTGATAAGGGAAACTTTCTTTTTGAGGAACAGCTTCGCCAATGGTATAAGAATCGCCGAGGGCGAGATAAGTTAAGGATGATTTATTTGTTGGAGACATCTTTTGGATTGCATTTTTACTACAACTCAATAATAAGCATAATGATAAAAACCCAAGGCTAAATTTCATCTTTTAATTTACGTAAAATTTTATGATGAAGATTTAAACCAATTAAATTAATTCCATTTTAAATAACTGAGCGATATGATTTTTGAGTTTTCCTTTTACTTCTTCCATATCCAATTTTCTACCCAATTCTCTCTCCAACGAAGTAACATCTTTATCATCTATCCCGCAAGGAACAATGTTTTTAAAATAATCTAAATCGGTATTTACATTAAATGCAAAGCCATGCATGGTTACCCATCTGCTACAACGCACACCTAATGCACAAATTTTACGAGCTTTTTCATTGTCTGCATCTAACCAAACACCTGTAAACCCAGTATAGCGACCAGCGGTAATTCCGTAATCTGCAAGTGTTAAAATCACGGCTTCTTCTAGTGTTCTTAGATATAAATGGATATCGGTGAAAAAATTATCTAAATCTAAAATTGGGTAACCTACAATCTGACCAGGGCCATGATAAGTAATATCACCCCCACGATTAATTTTATAATAAGTAGCTAGTTTATTCTTTAAGCCTTCTTCATCCAATAATAAATTTTCTGGATGCCCGCTTTTGCCTAACGTATACACATGCGGATGTTCGCAAAAAACAAGATAATTCGAAGTTTCAATTTCAGTGTTTTCAGTTCTGTTTTTGCCTTTTAAGGCAACCGTTTCATCAAATATTTCTTCTTGTTTTGCCCAAGCATCTTGATAATCTGTTAAACCCCAATCTATAAACTTAACTACCTTATTCATCCTTTTTAATTAAGCAACAACATAACCCAACATATAACCATCTTTGGTTTTAAAATAATTCACGGCTAATTCCTTTGTACCATCTGGTAATTCTACCAAGGCTTGCAATGAACCTTCATCTTTTAATTTAAAAGGCTTAATATGTATATGTTGTTTAAACTCTAAACCCTTTTTGCCATGCCATTTGTAAATTGCTTCTTTAACACACCAAGCAACATATAAACCATTGGTATTATCGCCAATTTGTTTTTGAGCAAGCTCAACATCAGATAAAAATTTATGTTTAATGCTTTTAATTTTCATTTTAATCAATTCGATATCCACCCCAACTTTTTTATCCTTACTAATTATTACGGCAGCATAATCATACGAATGACTTAAAGAAATATGAGTGTCAGAATTAACTAAATACGGTTTGCCATGATCATCCATTCGACAATCTATATAATCTGCTGTATTGAGCATGGTTCGCAGCAATAAACGCGTACTTAGCCAATGTAATGCTCGTTTTCCATTACTTAAAGAAGCGATAACATCCAGCTCATGCTGTTTAAGTTGTAAACCAGAGAGTAACTGTTCTTCCGTTTCCTCAATTTTCCATACCGAAAGTATGGTTTGATCATCAATTTTTTTATTAAAAACTACTGGCATCTCTTATTTAGAAAATCAATGCAAAAGTATCTTAAATTAATCATAATTTAGTCCAAAATACTTATAAAATGATACTGTCAGATAAACGCATACTCGAAGAAATAGACAAAGGCACCATTATTATAGAACCATTTAATTTAAACTGCCTTGGCACTAACTCTTACGATGTGCATTTGGGCAAATACCTGGCTACATATAAAGATCGTGTTTTAGATGCTAAAGCACACAATAAAATAGAGCATTTCGAAATACCAAAAGATGGATTTGTACTACAACCTGGCACTTTATATTTGGGTGTAACACTAGAATATACCGAAACTCATGCTCATGTTCCATTTTTAGAAGGCAAAAGTAGTACAGGTCGTTTAGGTATTGATATTCATGCTACCGCTGGCAAAGGCGATGTTGGTTTTTGCAACACCTGGACATTAGAAATTTCTTGCGCACAACCCGTTCGTATCTATGCGGGCATGCCTATTGGTCAGCTTATTTATTTTTTAGTTGATGGTAGTATAGAAAATATGTACAACACTAAAAACGATGCTAAATACAACAATAAAACTACCAAACCAGTAGAAAGTATGATGTGGAAAAACACATTTTAATTAATCAACTAACTTTTTAATTACATTATTTCAATTAAGCCTTAGGTTTTTGTAACTTAAGGCTTTATTATTTTCACACAATGAAACGAAAACTTCTAATCCTATCCATTGCGCTCCTCTCTGTGTTCAGTTTTTCTGCCTTTATAACTGATGATGATCCATTTACCGAATTACTCAAAAAGCTCGAAGAATTTGCTAAAAAGTATCCACAAGAAAAAGTTTATCTCCATTTAGATAAGCCTTATTATGCCGTGGGCGATAACATTTGGTTTAAAGCTTACGTAGTTGATAGTCGAACTTCTGAACCTTCAACGCTAAGCAAAATCTTATATGTAGAATTAATTAATGAAAAGGATTCTATTAAAAGACAAATCAAATTGCCTATGCAAAGCGGAATTACGTGGGGAGATTTTAAGCTGACCGATTCGTTAAACGAAGGAAATTACAGAATTAGAGCGTACACACAGTGGATGAGAAATGCCGGACCGGAATTCTTTTTTGATAAAACAATAAAAATTGGGAATTCTTGGGCGAATAAAGTTTTCACTAAAACTAACAATCAATATAGTACCGAAAATAATGCAGAAAAAGTAAATAGCACTATTCAATTTTCAGATAAAAATGGCAAACCATATGCAAATAACTTAGTCAATTATGAGGTACAATTAAATTCGAGAAATATTACTAGAGGCAAAGCAACTACTAATGAAAATGGTGAAATTAATGTTGCAATCCTTAATACTCAACCTAATGTATACAAATCGGGTAAAATTACTGCCACCATTACAATGGCTGATAAACAAACCGTTGTTAAAGTTATTCCAGTAAAAACCACTTCTGCAGAGGTTGATGTTCAGTTTTTCCCAGAAGGAGGAAATTTAGTTGAAGGTTTACCGAGCAAAGTTGCTATCAAAGCAATTAATGCAAATGGTTTAGGAGAAAATGTAAGCGGTAGAGTTTTAGATAATGAAGGTAGCGAAATTTTAAAATTTGAGACAGCTTATTTGGGTATGGGAAGTTTCATTTTAAATCCGCTGCCAGGCAAAACTTATACAGCAAAAGTTAAACTTACAAACGGTTCTGAAAAAACTATTGCCTTACCTAAACCACAAGCCAGTGGTTATGTACTTTCCGTAAATAATACAGATAGCGCTAAAATGAACATCAAAGTAATATTAACTACCGATGTAATGAATAAAGGCGAACTTAAATTAGTAGCACAACACAATGGCAATGTATATTTTGTAACCAAACTTTCATCAGAAAAACAACTAATTTCAGTAAGCGCTCCTAAATCCGAATTTCCATCAGGTATTGTTCAACTCACTTTGTTTTCTGCCGATAATTTACCCGTTGCAGAACGATTAGCTTTTGTAAATAACAGCAATGATAAAATTGCCCTAAATGTTCAGAATTTAAAATCGGATTATGACAAAAGAGGAAATGTAGATTTAATATTCACTGCAACCAGTAATGCAAAACCAATAGAAGGAAGTTTCTCAGTCGCTATTACAAATACAGCTGCAGTTGCTCCAGATTTAGAAAACGAGAGTAATATTTTAACAAGTCTTTTACTTACATCAGATTTAAAGGGTTATGTAGAAAAACCAAATCACTATTTCTTAAACAACGATTTAAAAACACGCACCCAATTAGATAATTTATTACTTACACAGGGGTGGAGGAGAATAAATTGGAACAACATTATCAATAACCAATTTTCAGCTATCGCGTATCAAGCAGAAAAAAGTCTAAAAATAAGCGGCACGCTTACCAAAGGAGGTAAACCAGTAGTTAAAGGAAAAGTAGTACTCTTTTCTAATTCTAACGGCTTTTTTGTTGTTGACACCTTAAGTGATGCCAATGGTCGTTTTAACTTTGATAAAATTGATTTTACAGAAAATATCAAATTTGTGGTACAAGCCCGCACCGATAAAAATAACAAAAACATACAAATAGACCTAGATGTGGTACCTGGGCAAGTAGTTACTGTAAATAAAAACACTGGTGATGTTGAAGTTAATGTGAACGAAACCTTAATGCCTTATTTAGCACAGAGTGATAAATATTTTGATGAGCAAACTAAAAGAGGCTTATTGGACAGAACGATTACGCTTAAAACAGTTAACATTGTTGAAAAGAAAAACCCAGCTCCTAATTCATCGAATTTAAATGGTGCTGGTCGTGCAGACTTTGTAGTTACAGCTAAAGATTTAGAAACTGCTTTCTCCCTTTCCATGTATTTACAAGGCAGGGTTGCAGGTATAATGATACGCGACGGAAAAGCCTATTCTACACGGGCGAATGGAGGTGCAATGAGCATAGTTTTAGATGGAATGAATATGGGAAGTGATTTCCAATTAGACGACATCATTGTACAAGATATAGAAAGTGTTGAAGTGTTAAAAAGTATAGGCAACACCGCAATTTATGGCAGCGGCGGTGCAAGTGGTGTTATCGTAATTACCACAAAAAGAGGTGCTGGTACAGAAAGTAATTACGCCAGATATGCCCCAGGCATAGTTACCTATGCACCGAAAGGGTATTATCAAGTTCGCCAATTTTATTCACCAAAATACGATGCAACCCCCGATCCTAAACCAGATTTAAGATCAACTGTATATTGGAACCCTCACGTAGTATCAGACGCAACTGGTAAAGCAAACCTAAATTACTACAACACAGATCAAACTGGAACATACAGAATTGTAATAGAAGGAATAGATGTAGATGGAAATTTGGCCAGAAAAGTAATTACTTACCAAGTAAATTAATATGAAAAAAAGACTAATTGTTTGTTTTGTTGGCCTATTATCTCTCTTTAGCTTCTCTGCATTTATTGTAGATGAAGATCCATTTACAGAGTTGCTAAAAAAATTGGAAGAGTTCACAAAAAAATTTCCGCAAGAGAAAATTCATCTTCACTTGGATAAACCTTATTATGCCATTGGCGATGATATTTGGTTTAAAGCTTATGTAATAGATAGTCGTGATCAAAAGCCAACAGCAATTAGTAACATTATTTATGTTGAGTTGATTAATGAAAAGGATTCAATCCAAAAACAACTCAAATTATCAATGAAGGGTGGTATTGCTTGGGGAGATTTTAAATTAACCGATTCTCTAAATGAGGGCAATTATCGTATTAGAGCCTATACACAATGGATGCGAAATGCTGGATCAGCATTTTTCTTTGACAAAACCATAAAAATTGGAAATTCTTGGGCAAACAAAGTTTTCACTAAAACAAGCAGTCAATTTACTACGGAAAATCTCATTGAAAAAGTTAGTACAACTATTCAGTTTACCAACAAAGATGGCAAGCCTTATACAAACAGTGAGGTCAATTATGAAATTCAATTAAATACAAACAAGAGTTCTAAAGCAAAAACTACAACAAATGCCAATGGCGAAATCAAAATTCCTATAATTAACACGCAACCAAACCTCTCTAAATCTGGAAAAATACTTGCAACTATTACCATGCCAGATGGTCAAAAAGTTGTTAAAAACATCCCCATAAAAACAACATCGAATGCGGTCGATGTTCAATTTTTCCCAGAAGGAGGAAATCTAATCGCTGGCCTCCCCTGCAAAATTGCTATTAAAGCAATTAATACCAACGGACTTGGAGAAAATGTAAATGGAGTAATTATAGATAATGATGGGACCGAGATTTCAAGCTTCGAGACTGTTTACTTAGGCATGGGTACATTATCGCTAACACCAAACGAAGGGAAAACTTATAGCGCAAAAATAAAATTTGCAAATGGCACAGAAAAAACCATTAACCTACCAAAAGTAGAACCAAGCGGATATGCATTAGCTGTCAATAATACCGACACCTCAAAAATGGCAATCAAAATCATGATGAGTCCGAATCTCCTCAACCAAGGCGATCTTAACTTAATAGCACAACATAACGGCACCATTTTTTTTGCAACTAAAGTTTCTACAGCCAAGCAGATTGCAACTGTAGTTGTGCCTAAAATTAATTTCCCATCGGGTATTGTTCAAATTACACTTTTCTCTCCAAATAATACCCCAGTTAGTGAACGTGTAGCTTTTGCAAATAATGCTGCAGATAAAATTGATATCGACTTACAGAATTTAAAATCAAGTTATGGCAAAAAATCAAATATGGATTTGACGTTAGTAGCTTCAAACAATTCTAAAATTACACAAGGTAGCTTTTCAGTAGCCGTTACTAATTCATCTGTGGTTATCCCTGATATAGAAAATGAAAGCAATATATTAACAAGCCTTTTACTCACTTCAGATTTAACAGGTTATATAGAAAAACCCAATCATTATTTTTCAAATAATGATTTAAAAACCCATATAGAATTAGATAATCTTTTACTTACCCAAGGATGGAGAAAGATAGATTGGAAAGCGATAAATAACCCCTCTATACAAACCCCTACTTATCCAGCAGAAAAAAGCATGAAAATTAGTGGATTAGTAACAACAAATAATAAAAAACCTGTAGCAAATGGAAAAATCACGTTGCTTTCCACAACAAAAGGAATGGTAATGGCAAATACCACATCTGATGAAAATGGTCATTTTAGTTTTGATGGTGTTAGTTTTGGAGATAGTATAAAATTTGTATTACAAGGCAGTACTAAGGAAGGCAAAAAAGATGTTAGAATAGTACTAGATAAATTCCAGCAACAATCAATCGGTGCAAATACTAACAATGGCGATATCGAAACAAATGTAAATACCTCCATTTTAAAATACCTTACAGAAAGTGATAATTACTTTGAGGAACAATACAAAAAAGGATTTTTAAACAGAACAAACCAACTAAAAACTGTAAATATTGTACAGAAAGTTACTAAAGAAGATAAAGCTTCACCAAATTCATCAAACTTAAATGGGCGAGGCAGAGCAAATTATGTGGTAACTGAAGAAGATTTAAAAAATACTCTTTCCTTAGCTCAATATTTCCAAGGCCGTGTTCCAGGGGTAGCAGTATCTACAGAAGAAGACACAAGAGGGCAACCAATTCTTACAAAAGGCAGATTCGAGGCTGCTCCTATAATGGCAGTATCGTTAGATGGAATAGTACTACGTGATTTCTCTTTGGATAATATTGAAGTTTCCGAAGTTGAAAGCATTGAGGTAATTACTGATGTTGCGTTATCAGTAATTTATGGTGTAGATGGATATAATGGAATATTAATTATTACCACCAAAAGAGGTAAGGGCAAAAAAATGTCTGAAATAAGTGCGCCGGGTATCACCATTTTTACACCAAAAGGATATGATATAGTTCGCCAATTTTACTCTCCAAAATACGATGTAAAACAAGATGACAAGCCAGACTTTAGACCAACCGTGTATTGGAATCCTCACGTAGTATCAGATGCAACTGGTAAAGCAACGCTAAACTATTACAACACAGACCAAACTGGAACATACAGAATAGTAATAGAAGGTATAGATGCCGATGGCAATCTCGCCAGAAAAGTAATTACTTACCAAGTAAATTAACCAAACCCTATGAAAACAATAGAAACCACCATAAAAGATCGTCTAGCAATAATTAGCCTCAACAGGCCCAAATCAAACTCATTAAACCGAGAAATGGTTATCGAACTAACCGATATGCTAAACAATATCGAAACAGACCCTAACATTGGTGGTGCAATAATTACAGGCAAAGAACACTTCTTTTCAGCAGGGTTAGATTTAATAGAACTATACAACTACAACGAAGAAGAAGCAAAAAGTTTTTGGCATCTATTTCTAAACTTCGTTGCCAAAATCACCTCCTTCAAAAAACCATTAATAGCAGCAATAAACGGACATAGCCCAGCAGGCGGTTGCGTAATTGCTCTCGCTTGCGATGCCCGCGTAATGGCCGAAGGAAAATATATCATTGGCTTAAATGAAGTTCCAGTTGGTATTATCGTGCCAAACAGCATCTTTAGCCTATACTCATTTTGGTTAGGCAAAGCCCATGCAACAAGAAGCCTATTAGAAGGAAAACTATTTCATCCAGAAGAAGCCCTAGCCATAGGTTTAGTAGATGAATTAGTAAAACCCGAAAGCATTTTAACTGCTGCCGAACGCAAAGCCAGAAAATACATGGCGTACGAGAGAAACACCTGGTCGCAAAGCAAACTAAACATCCGAAAAGAACTAATAGCAAGCACAAGTGCAGATCAAAGTGCCGACCTAGAAATTATGCTAAAACAATGGTGGTCACCAAGCACCAGAGCAATTCTAAAAACAATTATCGATAGCCTACAAAAGAAATAGTAAATGGTTTACGGTCGATAGTTAATAACTTCAACAGGTTAAGCATAATCGACCATTGAACATATGAACCAATGAACAATTGAACCAAATGAACAATTGAACCAAATGAACCAATGACCAACGAAATGTTAAAAGACGATGCCCTAAAAGGTAAAACCATAGTAGTAACAGGTGGCGGCACAGGCTTAGGCCGAGCCATGGGAACTTATTTCTTAAAACTAGGTGCCAATTTGGTTATCACCAGCCGCAAATTAGAAGTACTACAAAAAACCGCCAATGAAATGGCAGCAGAAACAGGCGGACAAGTTTTAGCTGTGCAATGCGATGTAAGAGACTATGAACAAGTAGAAGCCGTACTCTCAGCAACCATCCAAAAGTTTGGCAAAGTAGACGGACTATTAAACAATGCCGCAGGCAATTTCATCTCCCCAACAGAACGCTTATCAGCCAATGCCTTCTCCAGCATTATCGATATCGTTTTAAAAGGAACCGTAAACTGCACCCTCGCCTTTGGCAAACATTGGATCAAAGAAAAACAACCCGCAAGCGTCCTAAACATCGTAACCACCTATGCCTTTACCGGTTCCGCCTACGTCGTTCCATCCGCTTGCGCAAAAGGCGGCGTACTCGCACTCACCAGATCCCTAGCCGTAGAATGGGGTAAATATGGCATCCGAACCAACGCAATCGCACCAGGCCCATTCCCAACAAAAGGCGCATGGGATAGATTATTACCAGGAGATTTAGCCGAAAAATTCGATTTCAAAAACCGAGTTCCCCTAAAACGCGTAGGCGAAAACCAAGAACTAGCCAACTTAGCCGCATTCCTCATCAGTGATTTTGCAGGCTACATCAACGGCGAAATCATTACAATAGATGGCGGCGAATGGCTACAAGGTGCCGGCCAAATGAATGGATTAGAAGCAATACCATCAGAAATGTGGGACATGCTAGAACAAATGACCAGATCCGCCAAAGGAAGTTAAAGTTAACCTAACCACATAGACACATAAAAAACATAGCTAAAACTTATGAAGAACTATGTGCCTATGTGGTAAAAAATAATTCGAAAAGCCAACTCAGTAACACCTATTAAAGCAAGCCCTGCTATCCACTTCAATCTTTTTGTATTAACGTCTTTCGTCATTTCGAGCGCAGCCGAGAAACCTTTAAACAGTGCAATTCAACAACAAGATGATGCAACAAAAAAGTATTTCCGTTACTATCAGGTTTAATAAACTCAAAACAATCTAAAACACTTCGTCATTGCGAAGTACCCCTAAACACCCAAACACCTAGGAGAAACCCAGCTAAGGTTCTCTTAGGTTTCTTAGGTGGTAAAAAACCTACCACAACTATAAAACAACCAACATCACTCCCACTTTTATCATAATCACTCCGACTTATACAGAAGTACATTCCGTTTATACCTATTTTACTCCCACTTATATCAAAGTCACTCCGTCTTTTAACAAAAACACTCCCACTTTTAACAACATCACTCCGACTTATGCAATAGTTACTCCTACTTTTATCATCTGCATTTCCGCAAACATCAACATTACTCCCACTTTCATCACCTCCACTCCCAATTTATTCAGTAAATTTGAATACAACAACACTGCACAAGCTAAAAACCAGACCTACAACCAAAATAAAATCAACATGAAATCATTATTCAACACCCCAGAACGTGAAGAAATCATCAACCGCATTCAATCTATAACCGAAACCAGCGAAAGACAATGGGGCAAAATGCTACCATCACAAATGTTATTGCATGCACAAGCCCCCATTAAAGTGAGCATTGGCGAACTAAAATTACACAGCAACTTAATATTTATGATTTTGGGTCCAATCATTAAAAAGAAATTAATGAAAGAAGAACCCTTCGAGAAAAACCTACCAACCCACAAAAGTTTCATAGTAACCTTCGACCCAAACTTAGAAACCGAAAAGCAAAACCTAATTAGCTTAATTAACAAGTTCGATGCTCAAAAAGAGAACCTTGCCATAAAACATCCAATCTTTGGCAAAATGAGCACACAACAATGGGATGTTCTGCTATGGAAACACACAGACCATCACCTACGTCAATTCGGAGCTTAAGCCTTAAAAACCACTTCCGTAGCACCAAAACCAAACTTCTCTTTGCGGGCATCCATAAAGGTGCGCACCTGCGGATGTTTGCTAATCGTTTTATGAATATGATGTCGCAACGTACCATTACCAACACCATGAATAAACACAATAGAAGGCATCTGATGAACAATCGCTGCATCCAGCATTTGCTGAAAATAACCTAACTGAATATCAATTATCTCCGATTGACCCAAAAACTGATAATCATCTCTTATTTTTTCGATATGTAAATCTATTTCGGTAGCAGGTTTTAAAATTTTTGGTTTCTGGGTTTCCCCTCTAAAAAAACTTTCCTTTAACTTTTGCGCATCAATTAACTGTACGGGTTCATCTAATTGTATCAACCATGCGTATTTGTTAATTTCTGTAACTTGTTTTTTCGCCCCACTGAAATCCTTAGCCTTAAACTTTCTAGTTAAATTTAACGGCGCAACAGGTTTAACATTTGCAGTAGTAAAATACAATACCTGAAAAATAAAATCAGGCCAAATTTCTAAATCACTTAAATTAGCGCTATAAATTTGCGTGCTCGTTTTCGCTTGTACTACACTCGCAAATTCACCTTTATAAATCCCTTTTTTATCCGTCTTTAAACTCAACAACAGCTGATAAGAGGTGTTATTAATTAATGTAAAATGTACCACAGAACTCGCTTTCGAGTCTTCAGCAACCGCTAAAAAAATTCCAGTTTCTTTAAACTCTTCATCAATAACTACGGATTGCTTTTCATCACTTTGTGCAACACGATTTGAACCATGCCCATGCACATGTGTTAAATTTGTAACCGACACAGGTATTTCAAACCCATCTGTATCCGTTACACCCAATGTTTGCGCATCAATAACTCGCGTTACATATCCTTCTCTCTTTTCGTCTACAAAACGAACAAAATCACCTAGTTTGAACATAAATTGTTTTATTATCGTTGTGAGTTGCATGTTTGGGCAACTAGATTAAACATCCAACAATCGTAATTCGTAAATCTAAACTCGTAAATCAACTTTACCATCTAATTAAAGCACTTGCCCACGTAAAGCCAGATCCAAAAGCAGCTAAACAAACTAAGTCGCCATCTTTTATCTTTCCCGCTTCCCAAGCTTCGCACAACGCAATTGGTACAGATGCAGCTGTAGTATTACCGTATTTTTGAATGTTATTAAACACTTTATCGTCGCTTAAACCCAACAATTGCTGCACATACTGACTAATACGCAAATTTGCCTGGTGTGGCACCAATAAATCAATATCCTTTTCAGTTAAATTATTTGCTTTCAACGCTTCTCTTATCACCTCTGGGAATTTTACGACTGCTTTTTTAAACACCGCAGGTCCATCCATATAAGGCAATGCTGCTCCGTCTTCCAATTGTTCGGTCGTCATAAATAGGCCACCCAACTCTTGGTCAGGGTAACCTGGTTTATCTTTCATCCATTTATTTGCATGTGCACCTGGATAAAACATAGCTAAAATTTCTGCATCTGCACCATCGCTATGCAAATGTGTACTTAAAATTCCTTGTCCTTCTTTTTTTGCTGGCTGCAAAACTACTGCACCAGCACCATCGCCAAATATTACAGAAACATTTCTACTTCGAGTTTCAAAATCCATGGCAAAAGAATGTTTTTCGGCACCTACTACTAAAATGTTTTTGTACATACCGGTTTTAATAAACTGATCGGCAACAGAAAGTGCATATAAAAAGCCAGAGCATTGGTTACGCACATCGAGTGCACCAACCTCTTTCATCTTCATTTCACGTTGTAATAAAACCCCACAACCTGGAAAATAATAATCTGGACTCAGTGTAGCGAAAATAATAAAGTCAACATCTTGTGCAGTAATACCAGCCCTTTCGATTGCAATTTTTGCAGCTTCAACACCCATCGTTGTGGTAGTTTCTTCTAATCTATCCGCAAAGCGACGTTCTTTTATACCCGTACGTTCCTGTATCCACTCATCATTGGTCTCCATAAAACGAGATAAATCGGTATTTGTATATATATTTTTAGGCACATAATAACCGATGCCGGCGATTTTCGAACTTTGCATAAAATCTGGTTTGAAGAACAAATGTAATTAATTTGGTTCATAGTCGATAGTTAATGATTTATAGCCATTGTCTATTAACTATGAGCTATTAACTAGTGAAAATTTGCTTATTTTTGTACCATGTCAACAGAAACAAAGGAAGAAACATTTACGTTAGAAGAGATCCTTACCTCTTTAAAAACCGTTCATCGCCTAATTTTATGGAACGATGATGTAAATACCTTTGAACATGTAATTTGGTGCATGATGAAATACCTAGATTATACCGAAGCGCAAGGCGAAAAAATTGCTTTGGAAGTACATAATAAAGGAAAATGTGCCGTACTTGAGGGTTCTTTTACCGAAATGGAAGTTTATCGTAAAATTTTACAGCAAGAAGGGTTGACTGTTACTGTAGATTAGTCATTCTACCACCTTAGCGATATTATATTTTCTTAGCTGTTCTAAGATGTCTTAGGTGGTAATTTAATCCAATTGCTTTAATAACTCTACTAACTCTGCTTGTGTAGTTTGCGTTTTATCTTTTGCATACCAACGATGTAATTGCTCAGCAACCGCATACGCATCATCATTTTCGGCTTTCCATTGCTTTAATAAAGTTTGGAACACCTGTGGTCTTGGTCCCCATTTGGGTAAAATTGGGTTTTTATTTTCATCCAATACTAATAAAACAGGAATTGCTCTTCCACCATTGGTGAGATGACTGTCTATTAGTTCAAGATTTTCATCTCTCAACACTACTCTCATGTTAAACTTTCCTCTCGATTCCTCAACAATTTTATCAAATACTGGCAAAATTTGAGCAGCATCTCCACACCATCCCTCACTAATTACCAAAAAATTATATTTCCCTTTTATAGTCGAAATTACAGTTGATAGGTCTTTATTTAAATACGTCTCTTTCTCAATCCTGTTCATTCTGTGGTTGTTCATTTTTGTATAATGCAACATCTCCGGCGAATGATCTTCTCCAGTAGTTTTACCATCTTGCAGACGCAAATAAACTACTTCACGGTAAACCGAATACGTCATACCTTCATCAAAAATAGCGCTGTAATTGAGCATAATATAGCTGTAATAAAATAGTTACTCCTCGTTTTTTAAACCTTCAAGCCCGAACTTTGTCTTGTATTTAGGAAAACGAATTTACTAAATTTACCAAACTGATTTTAACTCTAACCATTTTATATTAGCTCAATCTTGAAAAGACTGTTACCCTATTTTTTTGCTGTTACATTACTGAGTTTATTTGCTTTCGGCGCTAAGGCTGCAGAAAAAGGTGCTATTAGAGGAAGAGTGGTTGAAGAAGTAGGCGCATTACCTATTCCATACGCAGTAATTTCTCTTTTCGAGGCAACTGCCGAGCAACCTTTATTAACTATACAAACCGATGAAAATGGATATTTCAAATTCATTAACCTTAAAACTGGCACCTACAAAGTAAAGGTTAGTTATGTTGGCTATACTAATCTTTTTGTAAACGAGATTATCATTACGGAGAAAGATTTCGATAAAAATTTAGGTAATCTAAAATTAGGTAACGAACAAAGTAACCTTAACGAAGTTGTGATAACTGCACCCAAACCTTTGGTAGAATTTGCTGCCGACGTAATTACCTATAATGTTGGTTCATCTATTTTAGCAGAAGGAAGCACGGCTACTGATGTGCTTAAAAATGTGCCAATGGTACAAGTTGATATTGATGGAAATGCAACTATTTCTGGCAAAAGAAGCACACGCGTTTTTATAGATGGAAAACCTTCTGATTACATGACTTCTAACATTGCAGATTTGTTAAATGTACTGCCATCAGATGCGATCGAAAAAATTGAAGTAATGACTAATCCACCTTCTAAATACTCTGGCGATGGTGAAGGCATTCTGAACATCGTGATGAAAAAGGGGTTTAAAGTTGGCTTTAATGGAAATATAGGTGTAACTGCAGGAATACAAGGCAACAAAAACACTAATGCCAACGCATCTTATCGTGGTAAAAATTATAACTTAAATGGTAGCGCTGCCTACCGACAAAACATTGGCATAGGAACTAGCGAAAGTTATCGAACTAACTTTTTCCCAGATACCACTTTTTACTACAATCAGTTTAATAATAACCGCAGCGAAAGTGATGGTGGCAATTTTAGGTTAGGTTTAGATTGGGATATTACGCCAAAACAAAACCTACGTCTTTCTACAAATTACAACATCAATAATAGCAATAGCATTTCTGGTAACGACTTTTATTACATTAATGAAGCCTTAACGCCAACTCGTTTGCGCAATCAGCATAACCTTGGAGACGGCAACAGCAACAACTTTGTTTTTAACGCCGACTATAATTTACAAACCGATACAACTGGTGGCAAACTGACCATGGGCATTACCTTAAATACAAATTCGAATAGCGATTTACGTTCTTACAACCGAACGTATGCTTTTCCAGCTAATTTAAATCCTAGTTTACAGCAAAACGATAATGAAGTTAGCAATCGTGGGTTGAATTTTAATTTAGATTATGATAAACCCGTTTTTAATAAAAGAGATCAATTAGAATTTGGTATCGCCTACAATTACCGTAAAAACGATAACGATTTATTGGTTCAGAATTTCAATTATCAAACAGAACAATTCGTCACCAATCAAAACCTCACCAACAAATTCTTTTATAACGAAAACATACTTTCTGGCTACGCTTCTTATAATTACCGCAAAAATGGATGGGGTTTAAAAGGAGGTTTAAGAGGAGAATATACCGATGTAAATTTCGATCTTTCTACTGGAACAAGTTATCACGTTAGCCCTTATTTAAGTTTATTTCCAAATGTATCCTTAAATCATTTTTTCAAAAAGCGATATAATTTTGGTGCAACGTATAGTGTCCGTATTAACAGACCGCGAGAATTTGCCTTAAATCCGCAAGTAAACAATGCAGATACGTTAAATATTTCTTTTGGTAATCCAGATTTATCTCCAGCTTATACCCACCAAATGGATTTCAGTTTCGGCGCTTTCGGACAAAAATGGTCGTTTACACCACGTATTTCTTACTCTACTAGTCGCGGTGTTATTGAAAGATATCGAACTGTTAAAAAGAATGGCGTTTCAGAAAGTACTTTCGATAACGTTGGAACAAACAACTCTTTCGCGGTAATGCTAATTGGAAACTTCCGCCCAACAAACAAAATTTCTGCAAACGGAAACTTTAGTGTAATTCAAAGCAAATACAGTTCAAAATTAAACACAGCTTTAAATAGAGATGGATTAAGTTTAAGAGCATCCTTAGGTTTTTCGATGCAATTGCCTTACAAAACTGCATTCGAATCTAACTTAAATTACGCCAATAACATCAATGCTCAAGGTCGTAATAAAGGCTCTATCAATAGTAGTTTTGGTGCTCGAAAATCATTCTTTAAAAATACATTGAGCGCTCGTATAAGTACAAGTGATCCTTTTGGTCGAAAAAACAATAACTCGTTTAATCAGGGTACAAATTTTACATCGCAAAGCTACTCTACCAACAATTCGAGCAATGTAACCTTCAGTTTAAATTATCGTTTTACGAAAGTAAAAATGAATAAAGTTGTAGTTCCGCCACCGCCACCTGCTAAGCCTTAATTTTTTAACGAAACCTATAAGGTTTTAAAAACCTTATAGGTCTTCACGCTTAAACAAGCTTTGCAATACTATTAAAAGCTCCGTATCTTGCACCTATGAGCACCGAAAACCCTTGGAAAGTTTTAAATAGTGAAAAAATTTACGATAATAACTGGATTTCTTTAACAGAACATCAAGTGCTAAATCCATCTGGTGGTGAAGGGATTTATGGTGAAGTGCATTTCAAAAACATCGCCATTGGCATTTTACCTTTAGATGCTGATTTAAACACATGGTTGGTTGGGCAATATCGTTTCCCGATAAAAGAGTACAGTTGGGAAATTGTAGAAGGCGGTGGCGTATTAAATGCAGACCCAATAGAAAGTGCAAAAAGAGAGCTTGCCGAAGAAACAGGTTTGACTGCAAAACGATATACTGAAATTCAGCGCATGCATTTATCAAATTCGGTAAGTGATGAGTTGGCCATCATTTATTTGGCGCAAGATTTACAATTAGGCGAATCATCTCCAGAAGAAACAGAAGAATTAATTGTTCGTAAATTACCTTTTGAAGAAGCCTATCTGATGGTAATGAATGGTGTAATTACGGATAGTATTAGCGTAGCCGCCATTTTAAAAACCAAAATATTACTACAGCAAGGTAAAATTTAATGAGCAAAAAGATTTTACTTTATTCGTTACTAATTTTGCCACTAATAAGTGGCTGTGGGGTTTTATCAAAAATGACAAAAGAAACGTTTACAGATGATTTTACTAAAGGTTTAAAAACCAATTGGACGATTGAAAATCATACGTTTGAAAATAATTTAGCACATTTTTCTCCTGCGAATGTGGTTACCGAAAATGGCGAATTAGTTTTATCATTAACTAATGAGAAATTTCATAAAAAGGAATATACTGCTGCTGAAATAAGATCAAAAAGAGCATATTTATATGGTAGATTTGAAGCTAGAATTAAGGCTTCTGATGCTTTAGGATGCATCACCGCATTTTTTCTTTATCAGCCTGCAGAAAATAACCAAGAAATAGATTTCGAAATTAGCGGGAAATCTCCAAATGAAATAACGCTTAATAATTGGATAGATAAAACATCACACGACAAAGTGATAGCACTTGATTTTAACACAACTGCAGCGTTTCATGATTATGCGATTATATGGAACCCAAATGAAATTAAGTGGGAAATAGATGGAAAGATAGTTCATTCTACAACCACAGCAATCCCTAATAAAGCAATGCACATTGTTTTTAACCTTTGGGCAACAAAATCCGTAAATTGGGGTGGAAATATAGAAGAAGCTACTTTACCAACAAAAGCATATATAGATAAGGTTCAATTTTATCCCTATATTAACTAAACAAATGAGAAAATTACTAGGCTACATTTTTGCCCCCATATTTCACTTTTTCTTCTTCTTATTGCTTTGCATTTTCCAACCTATACAATGGATTTGCTATCGATTTTTTGGATATAAAGCGCATAAAGTTTCGGTAGATGTTATGAATTTTTTCTTAACCTATTGCAACTGGTTTTTACTAAACTCTGTTACGTTTACCAATCAACAAAATTTGCCAACTGATAAACCAATTATTTTTGTGGCAAACCACCAAAGCATGTATGATATTCCAGGTTTGATTTGGTATTTACGCAAGTATCAACCTAAATTTATTTCAAAAATCGAATTAACAAAAGGCATTCCTTCTATTTCATTTAATTTAAAATATGGTGGTGGTGCAAACATTGATCGTAAAGACAGCAAACAAGCTGTTGCCGAAATTATAAAATTAGGTCGCCGAATGAAAGAAAATAATTGGTCCGCAGTAATATTTGCAGAAGGTACAAGAGCAAAAGATGGTCAATTAAAAACATTTCAAGTAGGCGGTATTGCTACACTTTTAAAAGTAGTTCCTAATGCTTTAGTAGTTCCGGTTGCAATTGAAAATTCTTGGAAAATTGTTCGTTTTGGTAAGTTTCCTTTAAGTATTGCTAACCCGATTAAATGGACAGTTTTAAAACCAATTGATCAGACCGATAAAAATGCAGAAGAAATAACTTTAGCTGCAGAGAATGCGATAAGAGAAAAATTAAATCAACCTATAGCTTCATGAGAATTATCAAGTACTTTTTAATCTGTTTTTTAAGCATCGGTTTTACCGTAAATGCACAAACCAAAAAAGCAGAAAACACCTTATTATGGGAAATTTCAGGTAAAGATTTAAAAAAATCATCATACTTATTTGGCACTTATCACTTTGCTGATAAAGGCTTTATAGATACCATGAAAGTATTAAATGAGAAATTAAATCAGGCTGAAGCGGTTGTGGGTGAATTGGTAATGGACAAAGATATGGCCATGAAGCTATTACCATATATGACAATGAAGGACAATACGTTAGATAGTTTATTAACTCCCAAAGAGTTTAAATTAGTGGCTGATTATTTGAAAACATTGGGCAAGTATGATCTTACCAAAATGAACAAGCTAAAGCCTATAATGATACAAACTATAATTCTTCAAGCTTCGGCTCCGAGAACTTTTACTGCAACCAATCCTGCAATTGATCAGTACATTCAAGATTATGGAAAAGCAAACCAAAAGAAAATATTTGGTTTAGAAACAGTTGAAGACCAAGCTAAAGTACTGTTTGGCAACAGCCTAGTTAGACAAAAAGAAATGTTAGTTAAAAGTGTTAAGGAAGCAAAAAAGATAAAGAAAGGGACTTTAAAACTATATCATTCTTATATTACTCAAAACTTAAAAGAGTTAGAAAAGATGTTTGCAAATCCAAAAGGTTTCACAACTGAAGAAATGAATGAATTGTTGAAGAACCGTAATGACAAATGGATTGTTCAATTGCCTCAAATGATGCAAAACCAATCTTTATTTATCGCTGTTGGCGCAGGGCATTTAGTTGGTGCTGATGGTTTAATTAAAGGTTTATTAAAGTTGGGATATACGGTTAAACCTGTAGCAACGAATTAATATTGGTTAATAGTTGATGGCAAATTGTCCATAGTCAAATTTAATAAGCATCAAGACAATCAACTATAGTCTATCGTCCATTAACTCCCTTAAATATTCTTTCCGTCAATTAATTTAAAAAATTCATCTCTATACGTATCTCCTACTGGGATAGTTTTACCCGCAATTAAAATCCGACTACGTTCAATACTTTCAATTTTATCTAATGCAATAATGTACGATTTATGCACTCTGATAAACTCTCCTTTCGGTAAAGTTTCTTCCATCTTCTTCATGTTCTGAAGCGTAATTACACGTTCAGTTTTAGTGAAAATAGAAATGTAGTCCTTTAATCCTTCGATATATAAAATATTGTCTAACTGAATTTTTTGAATTTTATGCTCCGTTTTTACGAAAATAAAATCTTGCACTGAACTAGTATTATGATTGTTATTTTGTTGTGCAACAGGTTCTGGAGTTGCAACCGCAGCTGGTTCAGATTTTAATAATTGATTATGAACTTTCTCAACCGCTTTATAAAAACGATCAAAAGCAATTGGTTTTAATAAATAGTCTGATACATTTAAATCATAACTTTCTAAAGCATATTGCGAATAGGCAGTTGTTAAAATATAATTCGATTTACCGCTGGCAATTTTTAAGAATTGAATTCCAGTTAAGTCTGGCATTTGGATATCTAAAAACACCAAATCTATTCCACCAGCCTGCACCAATTGTAATGCTTCAATAGCATTTTCAGTTCGTTTTACAAGTTGTAAAAACGGCACTTTAGATACATAATCTTCAATAATATCGAGCGCTAAAGGCTCGTCATCAACAGCAATACATTTTAATATCATAAGTCAAGCATCAATTCTGTGGTGTAATGCGTAGCCGAATTTACAATATTTAATTTATACCTATCGGGATAAAGTAACTGCAATCTTCGTTCTACATTATTTAATCCAACACCACCCATGGCGTCTTTATTGGTTTTACTTTTTTTATTGCTTACGCTAAAATGAAGTATTTTTTGGTTAGCAATAATATTTATTTTAATAGGGTCATCGTGGTCGTTTGCAATACCATGTTTAAATGCATTTTCTACAAAAGAAATTAAAATGAGTGGCACGATTTGTTGTCCATCTATTTCACCGTTTATAGTAATTTCTACTGCTGCACCATCTTTAAATCTCAATTTTTGTAATTCTACATAGCTTTTAACGTATTCCACTTCTTTACTTAAATCTACCCAACTATCGTTACTTTCATAAATCATGTAACGCATAATTTCAGATAGTTTTAAAATTGCATCCGCTGTTTTATCTGATTTTTGATACGCCAGTGAATAAATATTATTTAGTGAGTTAAATAAAAAGTGTGGGTTAAGTTGAGATTTTAAAAACTGCAATTCCATGTCTTTTTTCTCGCTCTCTAGATTGCGTTGTATGCGTTCGTTTGAAAACCAATCTGTAGAAAATTTAAGTAGTGAACTGATAACGATAAAAAAGCCGGTTATTAGAAATGTACCAACTAAGAAGCTTGTATAAGATATGTCTTCTAGTTTACCTTGAGGGCCTCGGTGTGATAACATTACTTCGGGATACATTAATGCAATTCCAAACTTAACAACCATTGTTACTGCAACTAATCCTGCAATTGAAATCAGATACAACCATGATCGTTGTTGTTTTTGGATAATATTTGGAATAAGTATCAGATAATTGATGAAATATATCGAAACATTAATAAGTCCAAAATAGCCAAATTGCACCAATAGCTCAAAGCGTGTTACTTTTTCTGGACTATTGAGTACCATTAATAGCGAAAATGCAAGAATTAATACCCAAAAAATCGCATTTACAATTATTGCACCTTTACTTCTCATGCGTGTATTATTTTAATATGCCTTCTATTTATATCCAAAGTAAATATTCCATTTATTTTAAGCTATCACTTTCGACGAACTGGCATTTTTTTTCTACCAAAAGGCTAAATCAAACAACCAGTTACAAAACTATTCTTTTTAAGCGTTTATCTAGAATAATATGCACTTGGTCTAAAACATTTTAGTAGTATTTTTTTTAGTATTCTATTTGTTTAACAAAACGAAACAACACAAACTCAAAAATAGAAGAACCATGAAAAAGTTATCAAACGTATCGCCATTCTTACTTTTATTATTTCCAGTATTTATCATGATGGTATTAGCTTTTGCAACTAGCACAACCACTAACCATGATGAAGAAGTTGCTTTAAAAAACACAACACCAACAAATACAATTGTTAAAGCAACTGCTGCAATTTTAAAATAAGCATGAGCAATTTCGCTATAGAAACTGTAGGCTTAACGTATAATTTCGGCTCACAAACCGTTGTTAAAGATTTATCGTTACAAGTACCAAAAGGTAGTATTTATGGTTTCCTTGGGCCAAATGGCGCAGGAAAGACCACAACCATAAAAATATTATTAAACTTGTTAAAATCTCCTGCAGATCAGGTTTTCATTTTCGGAAAAGATATCAACTCTAATCGCATTGCGAGTTTAAAACGCATGGGCGCTTTAGTAGAGCAACCTGCTATATACGGTCACTTAACAGGAAAAGAAAACTTAGTTAATCGTTGCATCCTTTTAGGAATTAGAAAAAGTAAATGTGCCGAAATGTTAAGTTTAGTTGGCTTAACGGATGCTGCTGATAAAAAAGCTGGCAAATATTCTTTAGGGATGAAACAACGTTTAGGCATTGCTTTGGCGTTGGTATCAGATCCAGAATTGTTGTTATTAGATGAGCCTACCAATGGCTTAGACCCGAACGGGATTATAGAAATTAGAAATTTAATGATTGAGTTAGCTACCAAACATCAAAAAACGATTTTGGTATCAAGTCATCTTTTGGCAGAAATAGAAAGAACAGCTACTCATGTTGGTATTATCAATAAAGGAGAATTATTATTTCAAGGTACCATTAACGACTTACACAGCTTAAGCAAACCAACCATAAAAATAGAAACTAACGATTTAGAAAAAACCAGTGCTATTTTGATAAATGCAGGTGCAGAAATCGTACAAAAAGAGGAGCATACCATTTCTATAACTTTTAAAAACAAAGAAGATATGGGCTACCTAAATACTTTATTGGTACAAAACGGAATTACCGTTTACGCGATTAGTAAAGAAAGAAAAGACCTTGAAAATTTATTCTTAGACATTACTTCAAAAAACTAACTGATGCGCTCATTCTTTGTATCCTTAACCTCAGAATTTTATAAATCGAGAAAAACGCTTGCCTTTTGGAGTGCAATTTTACTTCCATTGGTAATTTGTATATTAATGAGCTGGGGCTTTATAAGTCAGGCAACTAAATTAGCTCATAACCCTGCACCTATGTTGTGGTTTAGGTATATTTCTGCCATTGTTGGTGTAATGGGCGTATTACTTTTACCCGTGTTGGTAATTTACAATACTTACGCAATTACCAACATGGAATATAAAGGTGATACCTGGAAAAGCTTGTTTTCTTTGCCTTTACCAAAACTTTCTATTTACGCCAGCAAATACGTTTACATTGTATTTTTAACCTTTATAACGATGTTATTGTTTGGGGTATTCATCATCTTAACGGGTCATGGCATACAGCTAATTAAACCAGAATTAAAGTTTGGCGATTACAATGCGAACAACATTATATTCAGGTTCTTCAGTAAATTATTTTTATCAGCTATCGGAATTATTTCTATTCAGTTTTTGATGAATTTAATGTGGAACGATTTTTTAAAACCTTTCGGAATTGGTTTCTTGCTAACCATTATGGGTATTATCACCGCTAATGTAAATTGGAAATACGTTGATTATTTGCCTTATGCCTATCCAAACTTAACGGTTACCAATATTATGCATACCAAAGGTGATTTTAATAAAATGATAATTTTCGACCAAGCCATTTACAACAGTTTAATTTGTGGCGTTGTGGTATTCATTATAGGTTACTTTCTGGTTGCTAAAAAGACCATCAAATAATAAAGATTTTAGTACAATTTAGTTTTTAGTTTAGTTAGGGGTGGCGGATGCTACCCTTTTTCTATTTTATAGATTAAGGGCCTACAAAGAGTAACTGTAAACCTACAAAGAGCAATTGTAAACCTACAGAGAGCAATTGTAAACCTACAAAGGGCAATTGTAAACCTACAGAGAGCAATTGTAGACCTACAGAGAGTAATTGTAAACCTACAGAGAGCAATTGTAAACCTACAGAGAGTAATTGTAGACCTACAGAGAGTAATTGTAAACCTACAGAGAGTAATTGTAGACCAACAGAGAGTAATTGTAGACCTACAGAGAGTAATTGTAGACCAACAAAGAACAATTGTAAACTGTTTTTAATGCAATGTCAATTGACAATTACTCTTTAATTAACTGAAAGCAGCTAAATTATCTTTTCCTTAAGCTCTTTGTATTTAGATCTGCCAATTGGCAATAATTCGCCATTTTTTATCAGCAAGCTGTATTTGCTTCCAGGTTGAACAATTATTTTCTCAGCCAATGCTAAAGAAACTAAATATGATTTATGAATGCGGTTAAAAGAATTAGGTAAGAGTTGCGCTAAAGTTTCTAAAGATTTATCGTGTAATTCTTGGTTTCCGTTCCGTAAATGTAGCTCGCTATAAATTCCAGCGCCTTTAATGTAAAGCAACTCTTCAATGTCTATCAGCTTTATATTTCCAGCCTTTTTAACAGCTAAAAACTTAAGCGGTTCATCGGTTGTTTTTAAAGTATTCGTTATTCTTTTAAAAGCCTGTGCTAATCTAAGTTCATCAAATGGTTTAGGTACAAAATCTAACACACCATATTCAAATGCCATAATTGCTTTATCGGTGTAAGCGGAAACTATAATGGTATGAAATGATTTTGAAACCACAGCTTCCAATACATCGAAACCGTTTTCTCCATTTAGATTTAAGTCCAATAACAAAAGATCAATTTCATTATTTTCTATATGGTCCATTCCTTTTTGAACAGAATCGCAAATAGAAATGATAGAGTTTTGCTCAAAATAATTACTTGCCATTCTTTCCAATCGCCTAGCAATTCTGGCTTCATCTTCAATGATCAATACTCTCATTTGGTATAAATTTTAACAATTGAAATCCAACCTTGTTCATTTTCATTTGATGTAAACTCCCAATTATCTCCATAACTTTCTGTTAGTCGGGCTTTGATGTAAACAAATCCATTACCGCCAGCTCTCGGTTTAAGTTTAACTCTATTATTGGCAAAGGTTTCAAAAGTATATTGTTTGTATCCAGCAGTTGCTGAAAACGATAATTTAAACTTCATGCTACCATCTTCAAACGGACTGCTATGGGTTATCCCGTTTTCTAAAATGGTATGGAATAATGCTGGTGGAATAAATTCATTTTCATCGATACCACTTTCTTCCCATTTATAGTTTATCTCTTTACGAAATTGCATGACTGATAAATGTTTTTTGCAAAGTTCAATCTCCTGGCGTATCGGTATCAACACCTGTTCTGATATGTCGTTTATAATATCAAATTCATCGGCCAATGCCTGAATAAATGCCGTACCTTCTTTAGGCGATTCTTCTACCCAATCTATTAAAGACGTAAGTGTATTCTTTATAAAATGAGGTTGGATATTCTTTTTAATTAGTTCTAATTGTAGCTTAGAAGAAAGTAAAAGTGAGGATTGATATTCTTCTTCTATCACTTTCATTTGAATGGTATTAAGGTAAAGCATACACAAAACGATAATACAAAAGCTAATAAATAAGCTAAAATCATAAAATAGAAATTGATTAATCAATACTCTTAATAGTAAAGCTATTAGTACAATTATGGCTCCTTTTTCTTTTTGATAAATAGCATTAAAAACAACTATCAAAGAGAAAATCCACATGGTTAGACTATAATAAATAGCGGTGATATCGTAATGTCCAAAGTTTAAAATGTAGATGGATACCAATGTGATAAAAAGCAAACTCATCACTATTTTCTTCCATTTAAACTTAAACTGAATTGTAAAATATAAGGGCACTAACATGGAGAGTGCAAAAGTTATCCAGCCTATAAATTCCAATCGTAAGAAAAAACGCGGATAAGGTATTTCTACATAATACTTGACGTATTCTAAAATCAGCAATGCGAAAAACAGAAAGCAGATTACAGCAAAAATTAAAACGGTGTACTGCCTACTTCTGCTATTAATGTATAAGAAAAGATAATAGATGGCTGCAATTAGAAAAGCGCCAGCTATTAAATTCATAAAGGAGGTAATGATTAAAGGGAATTTAAGTAAACTTTCATATGTGCTTAAACCTACATTAACACTCCGCTGAACATTTGGCAAATAAGACTGCGAAGCTCTGATTGCTACCACATGGCTTCCTATTTGGGCTAATGAATCTGGTATACTATAATAACTTGTTGATGTACCTGGAACTTCAGCTTTGCTACTAATTACCTCACCGTTTTTCCCGATAAGTTTCCCATCCCAATACACATCGAAAGCACCAAAGGCTTCAATTTTTACACCAAGGTGTCCTACTGGTTTTTTTGTTAAATCTAGTTTTGTTCTTACCCAAAAGATATTGTTTTTGGTATAGTCACGATCAGTTGCCCAACCAATAGCATTAAAATCTTTTTTTGCCCACGACTGGTTATCTCCTGTTTTAAAAACAGGCGGATAATCTTTAAAACTAATGTCTGGTCTGCAAGAACAAAGACAACATAGTGCTAGAAAAAGAAAAAGGTAATTCTTCATTCATCAAAGATAATATATAACCTGCTGAGAAAAATGCATTTCAAAAGGACATAGAGCAGTTCACATGGTTTTCTACTTTTAAGCAAACAATGGCTTGTAAACTTGTGCCATGAAACGACTTATTCTCTTACTTACACTCTTGTTTAGTTACTCAATTAGTAAAGCTCAACAAACAAATACAGCATCAATAACAGTACACGGAACTGTGCAAGAGCAATCTACTAAAGATCCTATTATGTATGCAACGGTTCGCATAAAGGATGCAACAGCTAAATTAGTAGCCGCAACAATTACGGATGAAAAAGGTGCATTTAAACTAGAATTTATTTCGACTGATAGTGCAACAATAGAGTTTTCATTGATAGGATATAAAGCCGTAGTTAAAACCCTAAGCAAATCTAATTTATCTGTTAATTTAGGAACTATCAACCTTCTGCCAGATGCAACATTATTAAAAGAAGTTGCAATAAATGGCGAGCAGCCATCCATTAGTTTAAAGCTGGATAAGAAAATATTTCAGGTTGGAAAAGATGTTTTATCGCAAACTGGTTCTTCATTAGATGTATTGAATGGTGTACCATCTGTAAGTGTAAACCCTGCTGGAGGTGTTAGTTTAAGAGGAAATAGCAATGTTTTGGTTTTAATTGATGGCAGGCGTTCTGGATTTACGCAAGGAAATGCCTTAGATCAATTGCCGGCAGATCAAATAGAAAGAGTAGAGGTAATTACAAATCCTTCATCACGTTACGATGCGGCTGGCTCTGCTGGAATTATCAATATTGTTTTAAAGAAAAATAAAAAATCAGGTTTAAATGGTCAATTAAGTTTAGTTGCTGGAATACCAAATGAAACCAAGATTACGCCAAGTTTAAACTATAAATCAGCAAAAATTAACTTGTTTTCTACGTTTGGTGTCCGTTATTCTGATTATGATGGATTGTATATTTCTGATCAAGCTACCAATGATGCAGGAACAACCAATTTGCTCCATAAAAGGCAAGATGAAGATAGACATGATGATGCGAAGATGTTATATTTTGGGGGAGATTTTATACTAAATAATCACAATACGATTACTGCCGCATTTTTAAACAAAACAACAAATGATCATGATAAAACAAGTTTGCTATACGATTATGCGAAACAAGGGCAAACATTAGATAGCACATTATTACGTAAAGGAGAATCGTGGGAGAAAAGAAATTACAACCAATTAGAATTTAATTACACCAAAACATTCGATAAACCCAATAAGAAATATACAATAGATATGCAGTACGATTTCTGGAATAGCGATAAGGATTGGAATTTATCTACACAAAAAACTTTTCCAACTGCTACTGCTTTTCCTGGTGTTAGAACAAGTTCGATAGGTTCTAGTAAAGATTTTATGTTGCAAACAGATTATGTACAACCTTTAGATAGTATTACAAATTTAGAGTTTGGCGTTAAAGCCGAAAAACGTAGCGTAACAAGTGATTTTAAAGCTGAGCGACAAAACAATACTGCTTGGGAAATATTGGATGGAATTAATAATCAGCTTATTTATGATGAATTAATTGGAAGTGCTTATGTACAATTTAATAGCAAATGGAATAAAATAGGTTACCAATTTGGGTTGAGAACTGAATTAACTAAAATTGGTTTGGAAGATAAAGCTGGGACATTTAACAGTGATAAAAACTATACACGGTTTTTCCCAACGCTTAACTTATCTTATCCATTTAGCACAAATGCTACGCTGCAAGCTAGTTATAGTAAACGTATAAATAGACCTTCGCTTTTTGCATTATATCCTTTTAACGAACTAACAGATTTTAATGCTCAGTATGTTGGTAATCCGAATTTAAATCCATCTTATGCTGATGTTGTAGAACTAGGGTTTTTAAAAAATTGGGGTAAGTTGACTTTTAATCCTTCTTTATATTACCAAAACAACAAAGACATTACGCAAGATTATACCTATGGAAATGCTAGCGGAGTATTTATTACAACACCTATAAATATTGATGGAGAAACACGTGGTGGATTAGAGCTTTCGGCCTTATACAATCCGTACAAGTTTTTACAATTTAGCATGGAAGTGAATGCTTACTATTTTAAACAAAAAGGTTTTTATTCAAATCAGGATTTCTATTACAGCGGCAATATTTTAACCAGCAGAATAAGCACACAAATAAAACTACCTAAAAAATTGAGTCTTCAAGGACGATATAATTTTACTGGTGCACAAAGCAATGCACAAAGTAGAACCGCCAGCATACATAATATAGATTTTGGAGCTGCTAAAACTTTCTTAAAAGATAAGGCTACTTTAATATTTGATGTAACTAATTTATTTAATCTGAGAAAGTTCGAGACCACAACCACTGGTAGCAACTATTTACTTTCGCAAGTTAACAGTCCAAATGCAGCTAGATATCGCTTAACATTTGTGTATAAATTAAACCTTAAAGAAAACCAAGGCGCAAGACAAGCAAAGGCTGGAAATAGGAATTAAGATAGGTTATGTTTTTAACCACATAGGCACATAGAAAAATTAGCTAAACAGCACCCAACTATGTTTCTATGTGGTAAAACTTATTTTATCGCCCAGCTTTTGGAATAACTACCAAACTCTCATGTCCGTTTTCATCAACGGATTGTACACCGAAATAATAGTTGTCCTTTGAATAGGATAACGTTGCTGCATTCTCTTTTACAAAGAATTTCTGTTCCCAAAAAGGACTTGTAGTTTCACGCATCAACACATAATAACCTGCCGGAGATTTTCCTTTTGGTGCATCCCATTTTAGGGAAGTTTTATTCGTTAATCCTGAAGTAAGGACCACAACATTTTCAGGTTCTTGAGTTGACAAACCTAAATTTGCCATCACTGATAAATTCATTCGTGTTACTTTTTGCAGATAGTTATAATCTACATATTCGGGTAAATCGCCATATTTAAAACCATTTTCTGTTCTCACATCCTGGTGTTGGCGATTAAAATCTTCGTTCATTTCTGTTATCCGCACTGCGGCAAAACCTTGTTGAGAAAATGGAGTGTGATCTCCGCCACGCAAATAACGATCTCTTCTGTAAATCAGTTTTACTTCCAATTGGTCAACATATCGCTCTGCAACTTCTTTAATATATCTCGCCGCCTGACGAGCTTTCCCATCATTTTCAGTTCCAGCCGATTGTCTAGCCGCAGCTTGAGCTGGTGTTTCTAAAGCAGAAACTCCTTCACTAAAAACACGTACACTTTTATTGTCTTTTAAATCGGTTTCCATTCCGTAAGAGTTTCCAACAATATCATTATTCATTAATAAATGTACATTCCAACCTTCTTCCTTTGCTCGTTTAGCCAAATTTGTTGCACCATATAAACCCTGTTCTTCACCAACCATGGCTACAAAAACTAACGTACAGTTAAATTTCTGCTTGCTCATTACTCTGCACATTTCCATCATAGCGGCTACGCCGGATGCATCATCATTTGCACCAGGAGCGAAATCTTTGATATTCATTACATCTGTCACTCTCGAATCATAATGCCCAGAAACTAATAGCATTCTTTTATCATTCGGATCTGTTCCAGGTAAAACTGCTAGTACATTTTTAAGTACAACGGGTGCAGTAATTCTTCTTCCATCAGCAGCTTGCGTAAAAGTATCATAAGAAACTTGAAGCCTGCCACCACCAGCTGCACCATATTTTTCAAATTCACTTTTAATCCATGTTCTAGCAGCCCCAATACCTGTTGTTTTACTTAAGGTATCGCTTAGCGTGTGTCGGGTTTGAAAAGAAACCAGTTTTTTAATCGTTTGCTCTAAATTAGTGGAAGCAACTTCATTAACCATCGTGCTAATATTAGCATCTCTAGTTATTGTCTTTTGTGCAAATGAATTTTCAGAGAAAAGAATAACAGCTAATAAAAGACCTAAGTATTTCATTTTAATCATAATATGGCATGTAAAAATGTGAATAGAAAGGTACAATTATTTATCATTAACTGTAAATTCACCATAATAATGATACTTAACTAACTATTATGATGAAACCATCGCAAACCTGCAGACCAAAATATAACAATAGGTTTGTATAGCTTCATCTTCAATTAAAAACAACAATATTATGATGAAAAAATTTACTTTTAGTGCATTAGCCATTGGCTTGTGCTTTTCTGCATTTGCTCAAGAGCCTGTAAACTCAGCAATTGTTCAAAAAATCAGAACAGAAGGTTTGGAAAAATCTAAAGCTATGGATATTGCTTTCCATATTACAGATGTTTCTGGACCACGTTTATCTAACTCGCCAGGCTTAAAAAGAGCGCAAGATTGGGCGGTTAAATACATGAAAGAAATGGGCTTAAAAAATGTTCATTTAGAGGCATGGGGAGACTTTGGTAAAGGTTGGCAAGTAGATAAATTTTATGCAGCTACCACATTACCTTATTATCATGCTATTATCGCTTCGCCTAAGGCATGGACTCCAGGCACAAAAGGTTTAATTAAATCTGATGTGGTTTTAATAAAAGCAGATACCGTTACAGATTTAGCAAAATACAAAGGCAAATTAGCTGGTAAAATTGTTATTCTAGATCAAGGAGCACCTATTCGTAGTAATGATAAACCTGAGCTATTAAGATATACGGATGAGCAATTAACAGAAATGGCAGCTGCACAACCACAAGCTGCTGGTGCTGGTGGCAGACCACAACGTGCTGCTGGATCAGGCAATGATCAAAGAGCTATGATGATGAGACAATTCGCAATACGTGCAGCATTAGATAGCATGTTAGTGGCTGAAAAAATCGGATTAAAATTAACTTTAGCTAGAGGTAGTTACGGAACTTTCTTTACGAGCAATGGCGCTTCTTATAAGTTAGATGCTAAACCTGTTTCTCCAGAATTAGAAGTTGCAGGTGAAGATTATTTACACATTTTACGTTTATTACGTGGTGGTGAAAAAGTAGAAATGGAAGCGGATATCAAAACTTCATTTTATGATAAGGATCCAAAAGGATATAACGTAATTGGCGAAATTCCTGGAACTGATCCTAAATTAAAGGATGAAGTTGTAATGATTGGTGGTCATTATGATTCGTGGCATGCTGGAACGGGAGCAACTGATAATGGTGCAGGTTCTGCTGTAATGATTGAAGCCATGCGCATTTTAAAAGCAATTGATTTTAAACCAAAACGCACTATTCGTATTGCTTTATGGAGCTCGGAAGAACAAGGTTTATTTGGATCGAGAGGATATGTTGCTGAACACTTTGGCACACCAGCTGCTGCTGCTAGACCAGCAACTGCTACTACTCCAGAAACTCCAGCGAAAGAATTGGTACTGAAACCAGAGCATGAAAAATTAAGTGCTTATTATAATTTAGACAATGGAACTGGAACTATTCGCGGTGTCTATTTGCAAGGTAATGCTGCCGTTAAAGACATCTTTCAAAGCTGGTTAACTCCTTTTGCAGATTTAGGTGCAAAAACAATTACCATTAGCAATACTGGTGGTACAGATCACCAATCTTATGATGCTATGGGTTTACCAGGTTTCCAGTTTATTCAAGACCCAATGGATTATAATTCACGTACGCACCACTCTAACATGGATACTTATGATCGTTTAGTGGAAGATGACTTGAAAAAATCAGCTACAATTGTGGCTTCTTTCGTTTATCATACTTCTGAAAGAGCAGAGAAATTACCACGTAAAGAGATGCCTAAACCAGCACCTGCAAGACAATAGGAATTTTCTAATCTTAAACAAAAAAGCCTCCGCATTTGGAGGCTTTTTTGTTAATTAACTATTTATTTAACGCCTTATAACGTTCACCATATATTACAGCCCAACCTTCATCGGTTATTACAGTTACTCCCATTAAATCGTAACTATTTACTGGGTAGTTACCATTTTTTCCATCTAAATATTGAATGAGCAAAGTATATTGATATCTACCATTAATCCCTTCTGTTTTTCTTATCACTCCTTTTGCATCGCAATCAATCCAATATTTAATAGAAATTGGTGGAACCATATGTGGTTGGAAAGATCCAGTTCCATCTGCATTTAACACAACTTTCGGTTCGCCTTTCTTTTCATATAAATATTCTCCAATAATTTCCTTTGGGATTTTCTTACTAACGGTATACTTTGTTCCTTTTAGATCAATTGATATCACATCATTTTGAGCAAAAGCAAAGCCTAAAGAGAAGAGTAGGCCTACTAAAGTGAGGGTAATTTTTTTCATTTTGATTTAATATTAAAGGGTTAACTTATTAAACAAATTGGTAGTCGATTACGTATATCAAAATAAGAAAGTATAGCATCAGTAAACAATACCTAAAAATGGGTATTTACTAGTAAAGGGAAATCTCCAAAATTGGAGATTTCCCTCATACAGAAAGCATTCTTTCTTTAAATGCCCATACTATCAATTGGTGTGAGTTTCTTAGACCAAGTCTCTTCACCATATTGCGACGATGAGTGCACACAGTAAGTTCGCTAATAAAAAGCTGGTCGCCAATTTGCCTGCTATTAAAACCCATGCAAACCATATACAATATCTCTAGTTCTCGTTGGGTAATATGTTCAGCCTTATAAGATATATTGAGAGTCATAAGTCAATTTTTTCTAAAGCTTTTTATTAGTTTCATAACTTTATGATTTAGCCGATTATTAGAAACTATTACAATCAATATTATTCCATTGTTGCGTTAATTGAGCAATTTGTGCTTTTGTAGCAGCATCGCATTTTTCAAACTTTTTAATTAAATCGAGTGAAGCCGTCTTTAAAACATTGCAGTTACTGCGTGTTGGGCTATTGGCAAATTTCATAGCTGTATTGTAATAAGCTTTTGATTCTGCATCACTAAAGGTACAGGTTGATGATTTTACTTCGTCTTCAGGTTTACATTTAGAAAACACGAGTACAGCACAGAATAGAATTGCGATTTTGAGAGAATAATTTTTCATGATTTTTTAATTTAATGGTTAATTTATTTAGGGGTGATTATTTAATACAATCAAATTTACCCATGTAATTTTTTCAATTTTAACGCCTATTTGCCCTTTTTAATAAGGTGTTTTTACGGTATTCTTGTAGTATGCTATAGTCGAATTGAAGAAGATGATAATTCTAAATTTTAAAAAAACTTTGAAAGTTTATCAAAGCTTCTAGAAATAAAAAGGCCTCCAAATTTGGAGGCCTTTTTATTATACAGAAAGCATTCTTTCTTTAAATGCTCAAACTATCAATTAGTGTGAGTTTCTTAAACCCAATTTCTTTACCTTGTTGCGACGATGAGTTTGCACAGTAAGTTCGCTAATAAAAGCTGATCAGCAATTTACCTACTGTTATAGCCCATGCAAACTAGGCGCAAGATTTCAAGTTCTCGCTGGTTTATAACTGTATGATTTTGACATGAAATAGCGATTATCATTTTGTCTTGTCGGATATTAAAAAGTAACCGTTAATCCCATCCCATATTGATCTCCTTGATTAAAGTTTGGTGCTCCAGAACCTTTTTGGTATTTAAAATCAAAGAATCTTTTCTTATTGCTTGATAAATAAAATCTCAACTTTCCACTGAGCGTATAATAAATTTCTTTATTTAGAATATCATACCAACCATCTGTAGAACCTACTAAACCAACCCAACTTTTTGGGAACAGATTCTTTGTGTCCATGGAAAAAGTTCCTTTCAATCTAAATATTGCTTCATCTATTTTCTCTTTACTCTCGTCCAACTCTCCACCAACTGGGGCATTACCTCCATTGTTCCAATCAAATTTCTGACCTCCTTGTACAAATACACCAATTTTTGTGCTTTTTATAAGCTTTGGAACCTTCTGCATAGATTGATACCACGGCACATACCCAACTTCCAAAATTCCGTTAATAACATTAAAACTGTTATTCGTTTCAACTCCAGCTGCAAGCGGCAAAGTATGAAATAAACAATCAGAACATGGAGTTATAACACCCGCAACTGTTTTCGTTTTAAAGAAGATGAATAAGCCTTGAAGTTTTACATCTATTGATGAAAAAGCATCATCAGTTCCTGATTGCACATTAATTTCTGGAGATGCTTGAAAAAGGCTTTTTTTCCCACCCAAGAATATACCCTTTCTACTGATAAGGCTATCAATGGACTCAACATACTTTATTCCAAAATCGATAGCTTTATTCTTAAGCTCTGTTTTTATACTACCAATTGAAAGCTCTATTGGTTTTTCTTGGGCATAAGTAATAAATGCTAAAAAGGAAAAGAAAATAAGTCCTAATAATTTAAAATAAATAATTTTCATAACAGCTTAATTAAATAATTTTTGATGCCAAATACGATACATCTTTTTCAAACCAATCTGATGGCCACACTTTATCTTCATGCCCATTTTCAGTCATTGTCCACCTCATAAAAGCTCGATAAATAGTTTTTGAGTTAGCATTTCCAATTCCATCAGAATCACTAAGAACTGAATTATGAATTGTTTGGTCATTAATTCCAACGCCCTCGTCGTTAAAACTCTTAAGGTGATATTTCATCACCTCCTTTAATTGGTCTATTGTCATATCATATTTATTGATGAAATAATTAATTGTTTTTAGTTGATGTTGGCGCAAGTAATCCTGCCAAAGCACCTATGGCAGCAGATCCAATTGCAGTTAGAATGGTAGGCACGCCTGTATCGCCTTCAACTCTTCCTACTGCAATTAACACGATAGTTCCAAGAATGATAGCAAGAATGGTAATACCTAATGCTAATACCACTATCCTATAAATCCAAACATCATCTAATGGCTTTTTTTGTTGTATTTGACTAATAGCTGCAATAGGATCTGCCTTGAATTGATTTTGCATTTCCGAATCTGAAATAAGTTCGGTTTTAAATTCATCGAGTGTCTTAAAGTTTTTTGTCTCCATGATTTTGTTGAGTTTTAGCGTTAATAAACATTTGTATACCCAAAATTAAAGCGAAGTAATGCTAAAAGTTAGGAGGTAAACACCCGAGTTAACAAGGTATTTTTACGGTAAATCCATACGTAATTTCACTGTTGTTAATACGCTGAACATTAGCGACTTTTATATTGAATTAACAAATTAAACCATCTAAACAAAAAAATTATGATAGTAGAATTAAATGGCACTGAGAAGTTATTAGGATTTCGATCAAAAGGATTTGATAGGGATGTGGTAAGAGATATGGTTCTTGCTTATAGACAAAAGATAAAAGGCACAGATTCATTAAAATATTCACATTTTAACGTGTATGAAGTATTAGAATTATTGATGGCCAATAAAACACTAAGCCCTAATCTAATTAAAGCAATAGAAGCTGAGAAAGAAAGTATTAAAGCATTTGGGCTTAAAATTTATCTGGCTTCTCATTGTTTCCCTCTTTCAGATCCGTTGCCAGGGAATACAAATGCTAGTGAATATGAAAATAAGACTACAACCGTTCTTTGTAATACTAAAATTGGGCATGGTTTTAGAGATATACTTGATAACAAAAGTTATATCTCACTTGCAACATCAAGAGAGATAAGAGAAGGAGATATAGGAGAAGGTCAAGGCCTTGACCAAGCAGAAATTTGCCCACCATATAATAACGATGATGATGATAATTACGATATTGGTTATGATGGAACCCCATAATGGAAATAATTAAATTCCCGTTCTCCTTACTTGCAGAATGGATGTGCTTACTCACATCCATTCTGTTGTTTAAAGAAACCATTCCAAAATTTTGGCAATGGTTTGCCCCCTATCTTGCCCTAACAGTAGCCATAGAGAGCTATAGCTTTTACATGAGCAGGATTTTGGGTTTAAGGCCCGATACGCAATGGCTTTATAACCTATATTTAATGTTGTATATCCTATTTCACCTCTATATCTTTTCTAAAATCATCGAACTAAAAAGAATAAAAACCATTTGCCTTATTTTCTTATTCTTTTTGATTGGATTTTATGCTTGGAACTGGATAAACGTTAGCTTTTTTAAATCCTTTTCTACTACTAATACTTTATTTGGAGGATCTATAATCGTATTATCTATTTTATACTATTACAGTTTATTTCACCAAGAGGAACCTAAAGATATCTTAAAAGAACCTGCTTTCTGGTTTATTACTGGATGCTTTATTTTTTATGCAACCAGCACTAGTGTTAGTGCCTTTTATGAGGAAATAATTGCCTACAGCAAAAAAAATTATTTCCCTTTAAGATATGTTATTATGAATTTTTTGAATATTATTATGTACGGATGTTGGATCAAATCATTTCTATGTCTCCAAAGGAGTCAAACTTCTTCACGGCAATTATATTAATATCTCTTGTTTTCTTTATTGTTGCAATTGGGCTAATATTATTGGTGGTTATAAATAATCATCGCAGAAAACTTCATAAAGAGGAAACGAAAACTATGCATCAAAAATTCGAATCAGAGCTCTTAAAAACCCACCTCGAAGTACAAGAGCAAACCATGCAAACCATCGCATCAGATTTGCATGATAATATTGGTCAACTACTAAGTTTAACAGCGCTTACTTTAAGTTCAATCAATTTAAAAGAACCACAAAAATTGGAGAAAAAAGTGTCTGAATCTATAGGTTTAGTTAATAGTTCTATTAAAGAATTAAGAGGTTTAGCTAAATTAATGAATGGCGAACTTATAGTTCAAACGGGGTTAGGAAAGGCAATTAAACAAGAAATAGATCGATTAAAAAAGATAGGTAATTACAAAATAAGAGTAAAAAACGAATTACTCGATATCGAAATTTCATCGCCAAACAAAGACCTTATTATTTTGCGGCTGCTTCAAGAGATTATTAATAATATAATTAAACATGCTCAAGCATCACATATAGAAATAGAAGTTTATATCATTAAAGATTTACTTTACTTAACCGTAAAAGACAATGGCATCGGCTTTGATTATGAAACAGCAAAAACACAAAATAAAGGAATAGGCCTATCATCAATTCATAATAGAATAAAAATGATTGAGGGTAAAATTACCATAAATTCAAATCCTACTGATGGAACTATAACTTCAATTGAAATTCCTTACCCATAAAATTATGTTAAATACTATAGATATAGCGGTTGTAGATGACCATACGTTGTTCCGTTCGGGGCTTGCCAATCTATTAGCAGAGTTTGAGGAAATCAATGTTGTTATTGAAGCAAAAAATGGCGTAGATCTGCAAGAGAAAATTAAAATCTTTGAAAACGTTCAGGTGATTTTAATGGATATTAATATGCCAATTATGGATGGATATGCGACCACCAAATGGCTAAAAGAAAATTATCCACAGGCTCATGTCTTAGCATTAAGCATGTTTGAAGATGAAAAAGCAATTATCGGAATGTTGAAAGCTGGAGCAGGCGGCTACATGTTAAAGGAATCAAAACCATCTGAATTGTTAACTGCGATTAAAACCATTGTAGAAAAGGGATTTTACATTAACGATTTAGTGTCAGGCAGATTATTAATTTCATTAAAAAACGAAGATACAAAGCCTATATTTTCTGAAAAAGAGCTCATATTTCTTCAGTATTGCAGCACCGAATTAACCTACAAAGAGATTGCGTCAGAAATGAATATCAGCCCACGAACAGTAGATAATTATCGCGAATCACTTTTTGCAAAATTGAATATCAAATCAAGAACTGGTTTAGTGGTTTATGGCATAAAAAATAACTTAATTACCATCTGATAATTGATTTAGGTTAACTCAAACTCCTGGTGCCTATCTGGAATTTCTATATTCAAAAATCTGGCAGCAATTAATTTTTGCGCAAATATTTGCTGCACATCATATTCTCCATGCACTAAAAATACTTTTTTAACCTTAGCAGGATCTTGGCAGGACATAAATCGGAGTAAATCTTCATAATCGCCATGTGCACTCATAGATTGTATACTTTGTACTTCGGCAATTACTTGAAATTGTTCGCCATAAATACTTACTTCCTTTGCACCATTTTTTAAACGACCACCTAACGAATTAGGCTCGCAATAACCAACCATCAAAATTGTATTCTTGCTATCGCTTATGTTATTTTTAATGTGATGTTTTACTCTTCCTGCTTCGGCCATGCCCGATGATGATATAATTATACATGGATCTGGATTATAATTTAGCGCTTTAGATTCTTCCGCATCTTCTACATAATGTAGGTTTTTAAAATCAAATGGGTTCTCATCTACTTTTAAAATCGCCAAAACTTCCTGATTATATCCTTCCGAATGGCTTTCTACAATTTGTGTAGCTTTTTCAGATAATGGACTATCCACATATACCTTAACATCGGGCAATTTTCCTTCTAAACCTAAATTATTTAAAATATATAAAATCTCTTGCGTTCTGCCCACACTAAAAGCTGGGATAATTACTTTACCTTTTTTCTGTACACAGGTTTTTAAAATTACCGCCAATAACGCTTCCTTAGTTGGCTGCTCGTCTTTGTGCAATTTATCACCATAGGTAGATTCTAATAAAACATAATCAGCTTGCGGAAATTCTTCCGGAGATTTTAATAGCAAATCACCATACTGACCAACATCGCCACTAAAACTCAATTTTGTAGTTTTTCCATCCTCAACAATAGTTAAATGCACCGATGCACTACCAATAATATGTCCAGCATCTACAAATTGCACTGTTACGCCATCTATCAACTTTGTTTCTGTATGGTAATCAACTGCCACAAAATAATCCATTGCTTGTAGCACATCTTCTTCCTCGTACAAAGCTTCTTCTAATGGCAAACCACGTTGCTGCTGTTTTTTATTTTTATATTTTAAATCGCCTGCCTGTATTTTCGCAGAATCTAATAGCAATATTTTACTTAATTCTTTAGTGGCTGGTGTACCATAAATCGCTCCTTTAAAACCTTGCGCTACTAATCGAGGAATTAATCCGCTGTGATCTATATGCGCATGCGAAAGCACTAAAATATCTACTTCTGCTGCATTAAAGCCAAAGTTTTTATTTAGTTCATCGGTTTCTTGGCCCATACCTTGAAACATGCCACAATCCAATAATATTTTTTTTCCGTTGTTTAACGTAATTAAATGTTTGCTACCTGTAACGTTACGGGCTGCACCATGAAAGGCTATTTTCATACCGATGAGATTTATTTTTCAATAATATAGAAAATAATTAGTGAAATGTTTTGTAAACTAAAATATTAGTTTTAAGTTTATGTTAAATTATTTATATGTTAGGACATTCAATATTGTTTAACATATTTAAAATAACGCTCAAACACCATAAAAACAACAATTATCATGGAAATAAAAGATTTAACAAAGGCAGAGGAACAAATCATGCAAATTGTATGGCAACTAGAAAATTCATTCGTAAAAGAAGTAATGGATTATTTGCCAGAACCTAAACCTGCTTACAACACGGTATCTACCATTATTAGAATTTTAGAAGTTAAAGGATTTATTGGACATGAAGCTTTTGGGAAAGCTCATAAATATCATCCTTTAATTAGTCGCGAAGAATACAAGCGCCATGCAACAGAAAAATTATTAGGTAATTATTTTGAAAACTCTGTAGAAAGCATGTTCTCGTTTTTTGTAAAAGAAGAAAAATTGGATTTAAGTGATGTGGATGAAATTTTAAAAATGATCAACAAATTTAAAAACAAACCAAAATGAGTTGGGCGCATTATCTCTTACAAGTAAACATTTACTTGATTATATTTTATTGTTTTTACAAGCTACTTTTAGATAAGGAAACCTATTTTGTATTAAATCGGATATACCTTGTTTCATCGGGCTTATTCTCTTTGGCTATACCTTTTTTAAGGTTCGAACTATTTAGCGAAAAAGTAGTAAGCGATAAACTATATATCAGCGTAAGCGAGATAAATGCCGTCGTAAATAATTATGCCATTTTACCGCAAACACAAGATCAATACGATTGGGGGCGGTTAATTGTGATTATTTATATTTTTGGTGTACTTTGCTATTTGCTATACTTCATCTATCAGTTGTTAGCAATTAACTTGTTATTTAGCAGAGCTAGTGCAAATGATGCCTTTTCTTTTTTTCAACGAAAATCAGTAGCCGAAAATTTACCAGAAAGAGCTACTGTTGATTTGCATGAAGACATTCATGTAAAGCAATTACACACCCTAGATGTTATCTTTTTTGAGATTTTAGGAATAATTACATGGTTTAATCCGGTTATTTATTTGTACAAAAAATCGGTTAAAAACATACACGAATATTTGGCTGATGAGGCCGCAGCTAAATTTCAGGGAGATAAAGAAACCTATGCACTTTTATTATTAAGTCAAGCTTTTGGAGTAAAACCAAATACATTAATGAATGGGTTTTTCACTAAATCCTTAATAAAAAAGAGAATTTTTATGCTGCACAAACAGCGCTCTAAGAAAACCGCAATTTTAAAATATGGTTTATTTGTGCCCTTGTTTGCATTAACACTTGTTTTATCGTCCGCCACAATTCGTAAAAACAATCAGATTTTGGCAGTAGCCGATCAAATACCTTTAAATGATGCGAGTTCAGTGGTAAATCAGGCAATAAAAGCTCCATTAAGCGTGGTAAACTTAGCATCAACATCCGCAGTTAAATTAGATCAAGTTCAGGTGCAAGATCTGGTAACCAAAAGTAACGTGATTTCTCCTTCAGCCAGTGGCGATAACTTAGAAAAAGAAAAGGCAAATTCATGGAATAGTTTTTACAAATTCTTAGGAGATGGCATAAAGTATCCAGCCGAAGCTGTTAAGAAAAAAATACAAGGAAATTTAGTAGTTAATTTTACAGTTAGTCGTGGTAAAGTAAACGATTTAGTGGTACAAAACGAACTAGGTGGTGGTTGCGATGAAGAAGTTACCCAGCAAATAGCTAATTACGATGACTTCTTTCAAAAAGATGGTAATTACTGCTTAAAAGTAACTTTTAAACTTGATGGCACAGATACTCAACTTAAAAATGAAGACGCAACAAACACAGAAGGATATACTGTTTTGCAAAACCTAGTTATAACAGGTTATGCACCTAAAGAAGAAGTTACCGATAATAGAGTTTACAATTTTGTGGCGATGGAGATTCCACCAAGTTATCCGGGAGGACTTAATGAGTTTTATAACTTTTTAGGGGAAAACATAAAATATCCAGTATTAGCTGGTGATAATGATATACAAGGTACTGTATTTGTTTCTTTCACAGTAGAAAAAGATGGATCATTAAATAATATTAAAGTAGACCGAAAATTAGGTTATGGCACAGATGAAGAAGCAGTTAGGGTTTTAAAACTCTCTAAAAGATGGAATCCTGGAATGCAAAATGGAAGAGTAGTTCGAGTAAAATATAACGTCCCTATTAAGTTTTCATTAGGAACAGAAAAACAAGAAGCTAAAACAGATATTATCTTTAAAGGTTATGCTGACGATAAAACCCCTCCTCTTGTAGTTTTAGATGGAGAAATAAAAGAGATGGGTATTTTAAAAGATATTGACCCTAAAACAGTAGAAAGAATTACTGTGCTAAAAGGAAGTAATGCTATTGCTCTATACGGAAAAAGTGGTGAAAATGGCGCTATAGTTATTACATCGAAAAAACAAAAACCTCGCTCAATAACAGCAACACTTATCAATAGAAATTAAATTAAATCGCATATGAAAAAGTTAATTTATTTGTTGTTACTAACAGTTTTAGTATGCTCATTTCAGCAAGCCAATGCTCAAGAAACTGGTTCAGCAAAGACAAAGCCTGACACGGTTAAAACAGTAACTTCGGCCTCAGGGTTTATCTGTAGGGTTGCTATTGATAAAGCAGACACAAATCATCCGTTAGTTGTATTAAATGATGAAGTCATCGAATACGCTGGGATAAAAGGAATTGATCCAAATAAAATCAGCACTATAAGTATTTTAAAAGATGCCTCAGCTACAGCGCTATACGGACAAAGAGCAAAAAACGGAGTAATTATTATCTCTACTAAAGATTACGTACCAAAGAAGACAATCAAATAAATCCCATACCTAAAAACTAAAATCACATGAAAAAATTAATTTTCTCATCGCTAATAGCGGTGTTAATGCTCGGCTTTTGCCAAAATAAAACGGCAGCCCAAGCAGTAGAAGACAACACGGTTTACAACTTCGTTACAATGGAAACGCCTCCAACTTACCCAGGTGGTCTTGACAAGTTTTATGACTTTTTAGGAAAAACAATGAAGTACCCTGATAGTGCCGTAAAAAATAATGTACAAGGGAGTGTTTTTGTTTCCTTTACAGTTGAAAAAGATGGATCGCTAAACGACATTAAAGTTGACCGTAAACTAGGTGGCGGAACAGATGAGGAAGCAGTTAGAGTTTTAAAATTATCTGAAAAATGGAATCCTGGAATGCAAAATGGTAAAGTGGTTAGAGTTAAATACAATATTCCTGTTAAGTTCGCTATTCCTGGTAAAGACTCAAATCCTAAAGTAGCTACACCAGTTTATAATTCTACTGGTCCTGTTAATGAAAATACAGTTTATAATTTTGTATCCATGGAAAATCCACCGTCATACCCAGGCGGTATGGCAAAGTTTTATCAATTTTTAGGAGAAAACATGAAATACCCTAAAGCTGCAATTGATAACAAAGTGGAAGGAATGGTGTCTCTTTCTTTTATTGTTGAAAAAGATGGCTCCTTAAGTGATATTAAGGTAAATCGCAAACTCGGGTCAGGAACTGATGAAGAAGCTGTTAGAGTACTTAGTTTAAGCAAAAGATGGAATCCTGGAATGCAAAATGGCACAGTAGTACGCGTTAAATACAATATTCCTGTTAAATTTAAACTCCCTAAATAATTGTTAACCATTGATTATACTCCACAAAAAACCCCAGCCAAATGGTCGGGGTTTTTCGTTTATTAAATCTCCTGTGTCTCGGACATTTAAATCTAGTAATTTTATAGGATAAAAACAAATTATTCAGTTCAATAGTCATTTGTTAGCCAGCATACCTAATGGCCAATGAACTAATGAACAAAGCCTATCCTTCTTCTTCGCTGATAAATTTAGCCGAATAATAATCTCTATTCATACGAGCAATGTTCTCTAAAGAAATTCCTTTAGGGCATTCTGCTTCACAAGCACCAGTATTTGTACAGTTACCAAAACCTTCAGCATCCATTTGTGCAACCATATTTTGTACACGTTTATAACGTTCTGGTTGTCCTTGTGGCAATAAAGCCAATTGAGAAATTTTAGCCGAAACAAATAGCATAGCCGATGCATTTTTACACGTTGCCACACATGCACCACAACCAATACAAGCCGCTGCCTCAAAAGCTGCATCTGCTTGCGATTTTGGAATTGGCAAATTGTTAGCATCTTGCGCATTACCTGTATTTACAGAAATAAATCCGCCAGCCGCAATTACACGATCAAATGCTGATCTATCAACCGTTAAATCTTTAATTACTGGAAACGCTTTTGCTCTCCAAGGTTCAACTACAATCGTATCTCCATCTTTAAAAGAACGCATGTGCAACTGACAAGTTGTTACTGCATCTTTCGGTCCGTGAGGGCGACCATTGATAAACATTGAACACATCCCGCAAATTCCTTCGCGACAATCGTGATCAAATACAATTGGGTCATCACCTTTGGTAATTAAATCTTCGTTTAAAACATCGAACATCTCTAAAAAAGACATGTCAGGAGAAATATCGGCAACTTTGTAGTCAACCATTTTCCCTTTGTCTTGTGTGTTCTTCTGACGCCAAACTTTTAGCGTTAAGTTCATATTTCCTGTACTCATTGTATAGAGATTAGGTATTTAGTAATTAGTAGTTAGTAGTTAGATAGAATAGCGAATATGCCCAGATCTAAATACTAAATACTGCCCATCTAAATACTATTTATAACTTCTTTGTGCTATTTTAATATTTTCGAATTTCAATTCTTCTTTGTGAAGTTCAAAAGTTCCATCACCTTTATTTTCCCAAGCGGCTACGTAAGCAAAATTTTCATCATCACGCAATGCTTCTCCTTCTTCGGTTTGGTGCTCTTCACGGAAGTGACCACCGCAGCTTTCTTCACGATTTAATGCATCCATACACATCAATTCTCCTAGTTCGATAAAATCTGCAACGCGGCCTGCTTTTTCTAATTCTGGATTATATTCATCTGCCGATCCTGGTACACGAACATCACTCCAAAAATCTTTTTTCAATTGTTGTATTTCAGCAATCGCTGATTTTAAACCTTCAGCATTACGAGCCATTCCGCATTTTTCCCACATAATTAAACCTAATTTTTTGTGGAAATGATCTACAGATTTAGTTCCTTTAATATTAATAAAGTGATCTAAGATTCCTTTTGCTCTTGCTTCTGCTTCAGCAAATGCTGGATGATCTGTTGGAATTGCTTTAACCGAAATTTCTTTCGATAAATATTGTCCGATAGTGTAAGGAAGAACAAAATAACCATCTGCCAAACCTTGCATTAAAGCTGATGCACCTAAACGGTTTGCTCCATGGTCTGAGAAGTTGGCCTCACCTGCACAATATAAACCCGGTACGGTTGTCATCAAGTTATAATCTACCCATAAACCGCCCATAGTATAGTGAACTGCTGGATAAATACGCATTGGAGTTTCATAAGGATTTTCACCAGTAATCTGCGCATACATATCGAACAGGTTACCGTATTTTTCTTTAATAACAGCTAAACCTAAACGCATGCAAGTTTCCTTATCAGGATGATGATTTCCCGCTTTAGAAGCTTCAATTCTGCCGTAACGTTCTGTATTTGCTTTAAAATCTAAGTAAACCGCTAATTTAGAAGAACCTACACCATAACCTGCATCACATCTTTCTTTTGCAGCACGAGAAGCCACATCACGAGGAACCAAATTACCAAAAGCAGGATAACGACGCTCTAAATAGTAATCTCTTTCATCTTCTGGAATTTCTGATGCTTTACGTGTATCGTCTTTCTTTTTAGGAACCCAAATACGTCCATCGTTACGTAACGACTCAGACATTAGAGTTAATTTAGATTGATGATCTCCAGAAACTGGAATACATGTTGGGTGAATTTGAGTGTAACAAGGATTTGCAAAAAATGCGCCTTGTTTATTTGCTTTCCAAGCTGCAGTTACGTTACTTCCCATTGCATTGGTAGACAAATAGAATACGTTTCCGTAACCACCTGTTCCTAAAACCACTGCATGACCGAAGTGACGTTCTAATTCGCCAGTAATTAAGTTACGAGCAATAATTCCGCGAGCTTTTCCGTCAATTTTAACTACTTCAAGCATTTCATGGCGAGTAAACATTTCTACTTTACCCATTCCAATTTGACGTTCTAAAGCAGAATATGCACCTAATAATAACTGTTGGCCAGTTTGTCCGGCTGCATAAAAAGTACGTTGAACTTGTGTACCACCAAATGAACGGTTATCTAACAAACCGCCATATTCTCGAGCTAAAGGAACACCTTGAGCCACACATTGATCGATGATATTTGCACTTACCTCAGCCAAACGATATACGTTTGCCTCACGTGAGCGATAATCTCCACCTTTAATGGTATCATAAAATAAACGATACGTGCTATCGCCATCATTTTGATAATTTTTGGCGGCGTTTATTCCACCTTGTGCAGCAATAGAGTGTGCTCTACGTGGTGAATCTTGAAAACAGAAGCATTTTACTTTGTAACCCATTTCGGCCAAAGTTGCTGCTGCAGATGCTCCAGCTAAGCCAGAACCTACTACAATTACTTCTAAAGTTCTTTTGTTTGAAGGGTTAACCAAAGCCACAGACGATTTGAATTTCGTCCATTTAGTGGTTACATCTCCCTCTGGTATATTTGAATTTATTGCTGACATTATATATAGCTTTATTCGTTCAAAATTATTTTAAAGACCTAAATAGATCCAAACTGGCATTGCTGCAAAAAGTAATGGTACGATGATTGAAAAACCAACGCCAATTGCTTTAATAAGTGGGGTGTATTTTTTATGATTCCAACCTAAGGTTTGAAAAGTTGAAGCGAAACCATGTAATAAGTGATAACCTAAAGAAATCATTGATAAAACATATAAAACCACAAACCAAACATTGCTGAAAGTTTCTTTCATTACTGCATATAAATCTTCATGTCCGTTTGCATCAATAGTAGGAATACCTGTAAAGCGAGATACAACCCAGAATTGTGATAAGTGAACGATTAAGAAAATCAATAACAAAGTACCTAACAAACCCATTGAACGAGAATACCATTTACTGTTTGCATTGCCGTCGTTATACGCATATTTAACTGGTCTTGCTGCCTGATTTTGGAATGTTAACCGTGCTCCTTGTACAATGTGCAATAACAAACCGGCCATTAATACCACTTCCATAGCACGGATAATCCAGTTGGTTGCCATAAAATGAGCGCCTTCGTTAAATAAAACTCCTGTCTTATCAAAAAACACAAAAGAATTTAGAAAACAGTGTACTACTAAAAACGAGATTAGAAAAAGGCCTGTGATGCCCATTATTAGTTTTTTTCCTATTGATGAGGAAAAAGCATTTGTGATACTACCCATTAGCTTTTATTTTTTATTCAGTTAGTGCAAAAGTATTTAAAATATGATTTAAAATAGACATACTAGGTATAAAAACGCAATAAAGAAGCTATTTAGAAACGTTCTAAAAAAAAGAGATAAAAATTCACTGAAATTCTTACCTACTAACTCCTATGGACTGAAAATCCATACGTTTAAATGACGAATAAAATTCATTAAGAAAGCCATGGATTTACAGACTACAAATAAACATTTATAGAAAAGAATTCTTACACTGAAAGAGGATAATTGCAACTAACGAATGAGATAAATGAACAAAAAGAAGTTACAACAACTAATATAAAATGCTAATGCTTCTAGGAAAGAATATAAAGAAATATACTCTGTTCGTAACAGCTTAACTATTGGCTCAAGTTTAATTCGGGCTTCAGTCGCACTTGGTTCGGATACAATTGTCATAAGTCCGAACTAACCCCGAACCAACCCCGAACTAAGTGCGTTTTAACCACTATGCTTTTACGATGCAAAACGAGGTTTTTATAACGCAAAGACAAGGCAAATAACAAACAATTAACCTCAAGTTTCGCTTGAAAAAAACAAGACTAATGAAGGCCTTAACCTTAAAATAAGTGCATAAAAAAGGAGTGGCATTACCACTCCTAATTGTTATAACATGTAATATTAATTTTTAATTGAATGAAAACGTATATGAACCACCGTTTTCATTAAAACCAGAAATGGTAGTTTTACCATTTGGAGATGTTGGCAATGCTTTTTCAATATCAGCTGCGCTATTTACTGGCTTGCCATTTACTTTTGTAATTAATAAGCCTTTACTCACATCCCAATAATCGAACAATTTTCCTTGCTCTACATTGGTTACCACAACACCATCTTTAACTCCGAATTTAGCTTTTACCGCTGCTGATGCTGGTGCAAAACTTGCTCCCAATTTGCTAATTGTTGCTCCAGTAGACTTACTCTCTACTGTTTTTGCCGATGCTAAGCTAACTGTGCTTTCTGGTTTTAAAGTTACGGTTACATTCTTGGTAGAACCATCTGTTTTCAAAACAGTTAAAGCAACTTTATCGCCTGGGCGCATACGACCAATTTTTTCTTGTAAATCTGGTGAGTCATAAATTTCTACACCCTCAACTTTTTTAATGATATCACCCTCTTTTAATCCAGCAGATGCCGCACCACCACCAGGAAGTACACTACTTACATACAAACCATTAATGTCTTTTATTTTTAAACGTTCAGCTGCATCAGCATCTAAAGCCTGAAAAGTTACACCGATATAACCACGTTTTACAGCGCCATATTCTTTAAAATCTTCTAAAATCTTTTTAGCCAAGTTAATTGGAATTGCAAAGCCATACCCTTCATTGGTGCCAGTTTGAGAAGCAATTGCGGCATTAATACCAACTAATTCTCCATTTGTATTCACTAAAGCACCACCGCTATTACCTGGGTTAATTGCCGCATCTGTTTGAATATAAGATTCGATAGCGTTATTTGCCGGGCGATCTGGTATTTTACCTGTTCTTTGATATTCTTCGTACTCTTCTCGGGTTGGTTGTTGTTGTTCACGGTTTAAAATACCAATATTGCGTGCTTTTGCACTCACGATACCTGCCGTTACAGTAGTTTGTAAATCTAAAGGGAAACCTACGGCCAAAACCCACTCGCCAACTTGTACATTATCAGAGTTACCCATTTTAACAAAAGGCAAACCAGTTACATCAATCTTAATTAAAGCTAAATCTGTGTTGGCATCTTTACCAATCACTTTTGCCATTACTTTACGTCTATTTGATAAGATAACTTCAATTTTATCAGCATTATCTACTACGTGATTATTGGTTACGATATAGCCATCAGCCGTTAAAATTACACCAGAACCCGAAGCTGCCCTTGGCACTCTTGACCTTGAACCACCTCCACCTCTAAAAAGCTGATCGAACATGTCAGACATATCTCCACCACTTCCTTCATCAGATGTAACTTTTGAACCGTATGTGGTTTTAATGTGTACTACGGCTGGCGAAACTGCCGCAGCCGCCTGCACAAAATCTACTGCGCCAGATGACCCCACTTTAATTGGGTTATTGGCAAACATCAAATTCTGCTTCTCGGCTAATGAAAAGTTATCGTTGTTGCGCTCTAATAGTTTATAAGCGCCAATTGCAACTGCACCTCCTAAAAATGCAGCCAACACTATTAATCCTATTTTTTTCATTGTATATATATAATTATTATTCTTTTTTACGAATGATTTACTCAAATTTAATACCATATAAACGATATTTGTATACTAAACACATCTAATTTTGTGTTAAAAAATGTTAAATCAAATTTAACCATTGATTTGACACTTAATGCTGGCAAATATTACATGCTTAAATGAAGAAATAATGAACATAAAATTCTATAAATATCAAGGTGCAGGGAACGATTTTATTTTAATAGATCATCGCGTTAGTGAGTTAAAAAATATCGATAATAAACTCATAGCACAACTTTGTGATCGTCGTTTTGGCATTGGTGCTGATGGTTTAATGTTCTTAACACAACATAAGGATTACGATTTCGAAATGGTGTATTACAATGCCGATGGCAATGTAGGCAGCATGTGCGGAAATGGTGGTCGTTGCATTGTTGCATTTGCCAAATTTTTAGGTGCTATTGAAAATGAAACTAATTTTTTGGCAGTTGATGGCCCTCATTACGCCAAAATTACAGCAGAAGGCAATTGGGTTGAGTTACAAATGATTGATGTTGATACAATTAAAGCTGATGGAAGTGCTTTTGTGTTAAATACTGGTTCTCCTCATTATGTAGAAGAAGTTAAAAATTTAGCTGCGCTTGATGTATTTACTACTGGTAAAAATATTCGCAATAACGATACGTATAAACTGAATGGCATTAATGTAAATTTTGTGGAGGATAAAGGCGATCACTTATTTGTGCGCACTTTTGAACGTGGCGTAGAAGATGAAACCTATGCATGTGGCACAGGCGTAACTGCTGTAGCAATGGCAATGGCACAACAAAAACAACCAGGGCATATTGAAACTCCTATTGAAGTTTTAGGCGGCAAATTGCAAATTAACTTTGATTACGATGGCTCGAAATTTACTAATGTGTTTTTATGTGGCCCAGCAGAACAAGTTTTTGAGGGAGAATTGAGCGTATAAATGATGAAAAAATCAATAAGTAGGTTCTATGAAGTTCTTTTTAATTATTTTCTTAAAAAGGATGGTGGTTATAGCAGTGCAACACCCATTTTAGTTTCTTCGATAATTGGTCTTACTTTATTCCTTTTTATTACTACAATAAATTGTGCAATCAGCTTGGTGATAGGATCACCATTTTTTAATCATTTAGGAATAAATAAGGGTTTGATATGGATTTGTTTAGCTATTTATATGGCGGTAGTATATCTAATATTATTCTCTGCCTTTAAAATTACTAAACATGGGAAAGAAGAAGATAATTATCTTTTTAAATTAGAAGAAAAAACTATAAAATTAGTATGGAAATTATTCATTATTAATATGGCATTATGCTTTATAGTTATGTTTTTATACGCTATATATGTGCCAACAAAAGCAACAATTAATGAGCATAGTTTTTTAATTCCCCTCCGCTAAATAAGCAGCTATCGCAATTTTTATTTCTCCAAAAGCATAAGATTTACCTAAATGCTCACGAATATCATTCATTCTAATTGATTTCAGTTTAACTATAGCACCCATAATTTCTGTCAATTTCTTTTCAGAAATAAGCTCGTTTGCTTTTACTTCTTGCTTTGCAACAAAATGCGCTAAATGCCCTTCAATTGTACTTTGTGTCATTTTACGTTCTGTTGCTATTTCTGCTAATGTTTTACCTTCTTTAAATAATGCCAACGTAATTTCTTTTGTATCTTCTTTAGGTGCAGCTGGTGTTTTGGGTTTTCTTATCGCCCTTGGCTTACCGTATTCATCTTCTTCAGTCGGATTAAATTCCTTTTTATTTGGCAAAGTATACGCCGTTTTAACCTGTTCTTCTCTTTTTGCACTTGTGTACAAAGCCAAAACCTCTTCCTTAGTTAATTCGACACCTTTATTTGCTGCAGCCAGCATCGATTTTGCTTTAAGAATTCTTTTAAATTGCTCATAAAACATAGCTTCCATGGCTAACAATTCCGCTAAATATTCTTTGGTCTGCTTTTCAGTTTTAACAACTTCTATTAACTCAAAAATAGAATCACTCATTTGTGCTAATTGCGGATTAAAATAGTTAACCGCCGCTTCTGTTCTTTCTAAAAGTAAGTTTAAACTTTCGGCGTTGCCGATGATAAACAAACGCTCTATCTGTTTTAAAAATTTATCGGCATTTACTTTTAACGCCATTAAATCTTGTTGCAGTTTTACCGCCCAAGCTAAATGCGTTTGCTTTGTGGATCTTTTTTCATCTTTTGTATAACTAAAAACATGTTCAAAAACATAATTATCCAATACTGTAAAATTGAAACTTTGCAGCAACGAATGCCTTAAAAACGCATCGCTTTCCTTTTTAATTTGAACGATCAAATCTTCCTGCTGTTCTTTTGTTCTAGCAAAAAAAGTTACATTTTGGTCTTGCCTAATTCCCTTGCCTGAAATTAACGAAGTAAGCACCAAACCATCCATAGAGCGTAAACGCGAGAGCGCCACATAAATTTGTCCTGGTGCAAAGGCATCGCCAATATCAATAATTGCCTTATCAAAAGTTAAACCCTGACTTTTATGAACTGTAATAGCCCAAGCTAATTTTAATGGAAACTGCGTAAAAGTTCCTGCAATTTCTTCCTCAATTTCATTCGTTGTTTTATTGGTGTTGTATTTAATGTTTTTCCAAGTATATTTTTCAACTACTAAGTTTTGTTTCGAACCATCAACTTGTACTTCAATACTATCATTACTTAATTTAGTAACCACAGCTATTTTTCCATTAAAAAATCGTTGTTCGCCAGTTGGATCATTTTTAATAAACATCACTTGCGCACCAATTTTTAGTTCTAAAGTTTTTTCGGCGGGATAAGCACTCTCACTAAATTCTTTTTCAATAGTAGCGTGGTACAAAAACGACTTACTATCCAACTTAGTTAAGCTGTTTTTATTTAATGTATCAGCTTTGCTATTGTGCGTAGTTAAAGTGATATAATTATCAGTCAGCACCGGCTGATAATTTTCTTTGTAATAGGTTTTTAGCAGAGCGATGTCTTGCTCAGTAACCTGATTATTGCGCAGATTATTTAATAAATGAATAAATGTTTCATCTGCTTGGCGATAAATTTTCTCTAACTCTATATAAACTGGCGGATTTTTTTCCAACACCAACGCGTCAAAGAAAAAAGCACTCTTATAAAAGGCACTCAACAAACCCCATTCGTTATTCTTAACCACTGGCGGTAGCTGATGCAAATCACCAATAAACAGCACTTGCACGCCGCCAAAACTTGCCGAATTATTTTTACGGATATAGCGTAAAACCATATCAATTGCATCCAGCAAATCCGCCCGCAGCATACTTACTTCATCAATAATTAGTAATTCTAAATCCAACAGAATACGACGCTTAGTTGCATTCATATTCAAATGCTTCACAATAGATTTCGGCGTATGGTAATGTTGATATTCTGTAACAGTTGTAGTCGGCACAACCTTTGGCAAAAAAGTGCCAAACGGCAATTGAAAAAGCGAATGAATAGTTACACCAGCCGCGTTGATAGCTGCTATACCTGTTGGGGCAACAATTACAGCTTTTTTATGGGTTAAGGAAATTAGATTTCTAAGAAATGTGGTTTTACCTGTACCGGCTTTACCCGTTAAAAAAATATGTCTCGATGTTAAATTAATAAATTTAGCAGCAAGGTGGGCGGGTTCTAATTCTTCTATGGGTTGTAGCATTTTATTAATAAATCACAGGTCGCTCAATATACATTTTTCGTTTTGCAAATGTAAATATCAGCCACAGATGCAAACAGTTAAACACAGATTTAAGATAATTCATTATTCCATCTGTTTACTTTTTTCTAATTCTTTTTTACCAGGATAAACCCCTGAAAATCAAACCAGTCAAAATCCTTCTTATCGCTATCATAGTTGCCATTCATAGTAGTAACTACTAGTTTTATGGTATATCGTTGTGTTTGATGAATGAATTGCATTTTTTCTGAAGGATATTCATAACTACGATAATTCTCTTTTATAAGTTTATGTGTTTTGTATTCATTGTAAGCCTCTTTTGCCAAGCTTTTTAAATTAAAATCGAATGAATTTTCATTACCAATACTTACCGTTAATCTAAACTTGTTTTTACTCCCTTCCTTTTCTGAATTTTGATCTAATTTAAAGGTAGTTCCATCAAACATTCTTGCAGAACCTGAATACTCATTAAACGAAAAAACTGCATCATAACCTGTTACTGAGATAACACCTTTATCTTTATTAATAAAGTTTACTTGTTCATTATAGTCTTCATGCCTTGAATCTTTAATTTTTAATATACTAAAAGCAGTATCAACTTTTTGGCTTTTTATTTCATAATCATAAGATTTTTTTGATTTTGCGTTAGCATTAATTTTCGCTTCTATAGTTTCTAAATCTGCATTTGTAAAACTTTGTAATGAAGTTAATCCATGTCTATCTACTAAATATTCTACTACTTCAGATCGTTCTATGATTTCCTGTTTATTTTTGCTTGCTATTAGCATTTTTAACCTCGAAACTTGAGAATATCTTGAAACTGAAAACGCACTTTGTGGTCCATACGTTGCCAATAATGCCAAAACACAAAGGCTAATGGGAATAATTTTGATATTCTGTTTTTTACTGATTAAAAAATAAATGGTAATTGCTGTGAGCCATACTCCTAAAACAATTAAAATATATCTGGATTCCGTTACGCCATAGCTAAAAACTCTTTTACCAATTGCAAGCAATAGAAGAACAATTAGTGGGATCATCATTAGGTAAAAGAACCTAGAGAAAAGTCGCATCCAACCGTTACCTTCTTTATCTTTTATTGGGTAAATTAAAAGCAACGATAAAATTCCGAATACTGCATAACCCAAAATTAAAGTAGAAACTAGACCTTTGGGTAAAGTCCACTGAAAAATAATCTTTACCTCATAAACTAAAAGGATGCCTAAATAGATCGTCATTAAAGGAATAAGCACATATTGAGTAAAAATCTTTAATCCCTTTGGATAAGATTGTTCTTCATTTAGTGCTTCGAAATTATCAGGCACTCCTGCCAAAAAGAAAATGGTAGTAACTCCTGCACTTACCAAGGCCAGGAGTTTCATATAAATTCTATATGTAATATTTACATCAAACAATCCATCAATTGCTAACAGAGCGACAGACAAACCTGCATATAAAACAGCAGCATAAAATGCAGATGTTAGAAATCGAAGGAAAAGTGTTTTATTATACTGCCAAAAACCATTAAGATTTGATTTGCCAATAAAAGGTGCAAAGGCAACTAACAAATGAAAGGCAAAAGCTAAGAGAAATATCCTATAAACATCTACCAAATATGCCCAAGGATTAAGCAAGAGATACAAACCTGTCGAAATTGCAAGCACAATAATTCTTAATATCCACTTTTTGAGATTTGAATAATGATGACTTTCACAAAATAAATCTGTGGCCAGTAAAAGTGTTAAAGCTATATTACAAACTGCTAAGCCTGTAATTAAGTTATGTGTATAAACCTGGTCGTTGTAGCTTATATCAATTAAGCGCCACCAGATTCCAATAGAGATAATTGCTATTAAAAACTGAAATGGAAATCGTTTAGAAACTCGGTTAGTTCCTTGCCAGAGCGTTTGTAAAGATGGTAATTTCATAATCCTAATTTGTGGTTTAAATATAACGATGAATGTATAAGCATTTGATAAATGTTAAATAGTGTTATTTATTGTTAAATTCTTTCAACTAAATTTTTAGTATTAAAGATTTAGTTATATCTTGTGGCAACCAAACTAACCTATCAGATGAGATCTATAAGCCTAGCCCTCTTGCTTTCCTTGTGCTTTTGTACGGCAATTTTTGCACAAAATCCATATTCAATTAAAGGAATTGTTGCCGATACTGCTAATAATAGCAAACTTCACAACGCAACAATTAGTATTTTAAATGCTAAAGATTCAACATTATTTAAATATACTCGTGCTTCGGCAAATGGTTCATTTGCAATTAATGCTATGAAAAAAGGAAATTTCATCCTTTTACTCACGTATCCAGCCTATGCCGATTTTGTTTCTTCTTTCACCTTAGATTCTGCTAAAACCACACTAGATTTTAAGCAAATTAACATGAAAACGAAGGCTACATTACTTAATGAGGTAATTATTAAAGGGCAAGTCGCAGCCATTAAAATTAAAGGTGATACCACCGAATTTAATGCAGGTAGCTATACTATACAACCTAACGATAAGGTAGAAGATTTGTTAAAGAAATTTCCTGGGATGCAAGTTGATAAGGATGGAAAAATCACTGCCCAAGGTAAAACTGTTTCAAAAGTTTTGGTAGATGGTGAGGAATTCTTTGGTGATGACCCAACCTTAGTGACTAAAAACTTACGGGCTGATATGGTAGATAAAGTTCAGCTTTTTGAAAAATCTAGTGATCAAGCGGCTTTTACTGGCGTAGATGATGGACAAAAAACCACAACCCTAAACATTAAACTGAAAGAAGATAAGAAGAGTGGATACTTTGGAAAAGTAGATGCCGGAATAGCGACCAACGATTTATACCAAGGCCAAGCCATGTTCAATAAATTTAAAGCCAAGCAAAAGTTTTCACTCTATGGTACATCTAGTAATACTGGTAAAACTGGGTTGGGTTGGGAAGACAATGGCAAATTTGGCGGTGGAAGCGATAACGTTGAATTTATAGATGGCGGAATGATGATTAGCGGTGGTGGTGGAGACGATTTAGATTCGTGGGGTGGGAGATACTATGGCGAAGGAATTCCTGTTGCACACAATGGTGGTGCACATTACGACACCAAATGGAATTCAGACAAACAGTCCTTAAACACCAACTATAAAATTGGTTCTTTACGTGTTACAGGTTCAGACAATAGCATTACTCAAAATAATTTGCCAGATAGCATTACAAATAGTAATTCTAATAAGGTTACCGATAATTACATGTTTAGACAAAAGTTAGATGCGACCTATCAAATTAAATTAGATACCACTTCTAACTTAAAAATAAGTGCAGATGGAAGTTTGAAAAATAACGAAACCACAAATGATTTTATCTCATCAAGCACCAGAGGTGATAATAGCTTAATAAATAAATCTAAACGAAGCGTAGATAATAATGGAAACGATAAGGCATTTAATATCTCAGCATTTTATACCAAAAAACTAAAAAAAGTAGGGAGAAATTATTCTCTTAGACTAAGTCAAGCAATTACTCAAAAAGATAGTGAAGGGTTTTTAAACGCCAAAAACGAATTCTTTAATCCTGAAGGTATAAATTATAAAACGGAAATTACAGACCAATTTAAAACAGTAAATACTAAAAGTACTGTCTTCAGTTCAAACCTTACCTATAACGAGCCCCTTAGTAAAACCCTAGCATTAGTTTTAAATTATGGGTTAAGCATTAACAATAGCAGATCCGATCGAAAATCTTTTAACGCATCCACACCTGGCAATTACGATGTTTTAGATGCCGATTATAGTAATGATTTTAAAGCAGATCAGTTAATTAATCAAGCGGGTGCAATATTCAATTATAAAAAACTGAAAACCGTAGTAAGTTGGGGTACTAAAATAAGTGCAGTTAACTTTGATCAATTCGAAGCCTATTCAGGTACAAGCTACAAAAGAAGCTTTACTAATTGGATGCCTCAAGCAAGTTATCAATACAAATTCTCACAACAAAGTTCATTCAGATTTGGCTATAGTGGCTATACAAATCAACCAACGGTAGAGCAATTACAACCCGTAAAAGTGAATACAGATCCATTAAATATCCCATTGGGTAACCCTGATTTAAAACCGTCTTACAATAATAGTTTCAATGTAAGCTACAACTCCTACAAAGTATTAAGCAGCCAATCTATTTACTTAAGCGGTAGATATAACTTTGTTTCAAATCAAATTGTAAACAATACAAATTTCGATCAATCAACAGGAAAAACCGAATACCAATCGATTAATTTCAACAGTAAAACACCTTTTAATTATAGTGTGTACCTTGATTTTAATAGAAAAATTAAATTCTTAGGAATTAACGGTGGTATTAGTTTAAATACCTCAGGTAGCACATCGTATAATTATGTAAACCACGCACTCAATAAATCAACTTCAAATAATTATTCTGCTAGCATCTCTTTAAGTAAATACAAAGAGAAAAAATATGACTTCTATTTTTATGCTGGACCAAATTACAACACACAACAAACTTCCCTACAAAAAAATGTAAATAACAATGGATGGGGAGCTGACGCCAGTGGACAATTTAGTTTTTACCTGCCGGGGAAAGTACAGTTAAGATCTGATGCCAATTATGAATATACTGCCAAAACACAATCATTTGATGAAGATTTTTCTCGTGTAATATGGAATGCTTCAATCAGTAAAACCTTTTTTAAAGGAGATAATTTAAAGATGACTCTTTCTGGAAATGATTTACTAAATCAAAATTTAGGCTTTAGCAGACGCGTAAGTGGGAACTTGATAACCCAAAGAAGTTACACCACTATAAAACGTTATTTTATGTATTCGGTAAGTTGGGATTTCAGCAAAATGGGGGTAGTTAAAAAATAATAAGATGAAAATTAATCAAATTACAATCACCTGTTTGTTAGTAATTGCTATGCAAACAGCGTTCGCTCAAAATGCTCGTTTCGCACAACAAGGCACTATAGAGTTCGAAAAAAGGGTAAATATGTTTGCTCTCCTTAAGAAACAAATTACTGCCCGTAACGAAAGTTACATGAAACCGATGTTCGAAAACTATCAGAAAACGCAGCCTCAGTTTAGGGTCTTAAAAAGCACACTAACGTTTTCAAAAGATCAAACTTTGTTTAAGCCTATAGAAGAAACTGTACCCGTTAACAATATGTGGGGAGATTTTGCCGCACAACAAAACAACATCATTTTTACCAATACAGTGACGGGTACAAGTACCAGTCAGAAAAAAGTGTACGAAGAAACCTATTTAGTAAAAGATAGTACTAGAAAAATTAATTGGAAAATTACCAACGAAATTAAAAACATTGCTGGTTATGATTGTCGAAGGGCAAATGCCTTAATTATGGATTCCATTTATGTAGTTGCTTTTTATACAGATGAAATACCCATTTCAGGCGGTCCCGAATCATTTTCCGGTTTACCTGGGATGATTTTAGGAGTTGCCCTACCCTACGAACACACCACATGGTTTGCAACCAGCGTAACCGATCAACCTGTAGCAGAAGACAAATTAAAAGCGCCCGTTAAAGGAAAAGCAACAACTAATGCTGGCTTAATCGCTACACTAAAATCTGCCTTAAAAGACTGGGGAGATTACGCAAAAGATGCCTTTAAAGCTTTTCTGCTTTAGTAGGATAAAAGAAACAAGCCAAAAAAATAAAATGGCAGGTACAATCTTTGTGATATCACCTGCCATTCTTTTTATTAGAGCTGCAGGTTTTGTAACGCAACCTGCTAAACACCCTCATCATTGCAACCTCACCAAAACCACAAACCATTCCCAAGGGCGAGGACTGGCCTTGTAGCATCCCGAAGGAGAAAGCATTAAAACTTTTGCAAACACGTTCAAAAACCACAACCCAAAACAGAATGCAGTTCCGATCCTTCATCGGGACCTTATTCTGTTGCCCTAAAAGTTTTGATAGCTTAATCCGAGAGATGATACTAAGCCTTGATCTTTTGTTTCTTTTCTATCAAGAGAAAAGAAAGAGCCATAGCGGCAGCGAGCTAAAAAAAATAACCTTCGACAAACTACCGATGTAAAATCGGCACAAGCCAGGATGACAAAATGTGAGATTCTTCTCTGCGCTCTGAATGACAAGAGAAAAGAAACCTAATTCACCAACAACTTATACCCCTTACCATGCACATTTAAAATCTCCACCTTCGGATCTTCCTTCAAATACTTACGAAGCTTACTTAAAAAGACATCCATACTCCTACCATTAAAGTAATTGTCATCATGCCAAATACTTAACAAAGCCTCTTCCCTAGTTAAAACCGTGTTTTTCTTTAAACAAAGCAATTGTAAAAGCTCCGCTTCCTTAGTAGATAGCTTCTGCTGCACACCATTAAAATGGATCAACTGCGTTGTATAATCAAACGTATATTGACCAATTTCAAAATGAGTTTGTACAGGTTCATTAGCCGTATTCTCCTTCGCCGATGCCCTTTTTAACAATGCATTAATACGTAACAACAATTCTTCAATACGGAAAGGTTTAGTAATATAATCATCGCCACCTAAATCATAAGCAGAAGCTTTATCTTCCATCATGGCTTTAGCAGTTGCAAAAATAATAGGCACCTGCTGATTCGACTTTCTAATCTCCTTGCCCAATGTAAATCCATCCTTTTTAGGCATCATTACATCTAAAATGCATAGATCAAAGTTTTGCTTAGTAAAAGCCTTTATTCCCTCCTCGCCATCAGTACACAAAACCACCTCAAACTTACCCTTCAACTGTAGGTAATCTTGTAATAACATGCCCAAATTAGGATCATCCTCTACCAATAAGATCTTCTTCATATTTCTATTTTAATTGCTTTGTTTAAATGGCAAGCACACTTCAAACGTAGTTCCTTTATCTTTTTCACTATGTACTTTTATTGTTCCGTTCATTTCGTTTACAATATCCTGCACATAATTTAAGCCCAATCCAAACCCTTTCACATCATGTAAATTGCCAGTTGGCACTCTATAAAACTGATCAAAAATGCGTTTGGTGTGGTCTTTCGTCATTCCAATTCCTTCATCGCATACCTCAATATACAAGTTTTTAGCGTCGCTTTGGGTAGTTATTATAATCTGAGGCTCATTTACACTATACTTATTTGCGTTATCTATCAAATTATAAATCACGTTAGATAAATGCAATTCATCACCCATAATTACATCTTCCGTTGCGTTTAAATTAAGCGTTATCGTTGCATTTCTTTTGTGCAATTGTAAGCCCATACTATCAACCACCGCAGTAATTAAATCATTTACCTTAACAGGATTAAATTCTAGTTTTATTTCCTTTTTCTCTAACCTCGCAACACTTAATACACGTTCAATATGATTTCCCAAACGTACATTTTCATCATAAATAATGTTAGCCAACCGGCTGATTCTACTCTTATCTTCTACAACCTCTGGATCTTTTAAAGCCTCACTTGCTATCATAATGGTAGCAACAGGAGTTTTAAATTCGTGAGTCATATTGTTAATGAAATCCGTTTTCATTTCCGACAGTTTTTTCTGTCTGATGATGGCATAAATCGTATACGTAAAGATAAAGATGAGCACCAAAAGCAATCCAGCAGATGATGCCATGGTTGCAAATAGATTACTAAATATCAACGAGTTTTTCTTAGGGAAATACACATACAACATCCCCGGATCTCTAATAATATCTTTACTAAACAAAGGCAATTTGTATAGACCCGATGGCGTAACCTCTCCACTAGTATGAGCCGCATTTTGATAAATCACCGAATCCTTTGTGGCCAATTTTACCCAAAAATCATAATCGATATTGATGTTCCTAATCAGCAGTTCCTTTTTAATTAAGGTATCCAAATTATCCCTTTTAGGTATTCTTTTAATCAAAGGGACGTCTTTATCTGCCATTTCTTTAGCAGCTTCTTGGTACACATTTACGCTACCATCATCTAACAAATTAACCGTATCGGCATTTAACTGTTGTAACGCCTGTTGATACCTTCTTTGTGCGATAGCGTCCTCAATTTTAAACTTCTTTGCCATCGCATCATCAACAGTGGCAACGGAAACACCCAAAGGTTTTAAATCTCGAGGGTCTTGTACCAAATACCTAATAGTATCGGGCATAGTATTTGGTGTCAAATTAAAGGTCCTAGCTCTATTAGGGTCATATCTTAAAGCGGCCACTCGACGAAGAACATTGCCATTCGCATCCATCAAATCTTTAGTAACCATTAATACGCCCGAGTGCACTAAATCTGGCAAATTAGCATATTCTTCTTCAGAAATGACAACTGCATCTCCAAAGTTCATTCTAATTAATGTATCTTGATAATTTAGAGCTGCTAGAATTTGTCGATATTTATCTTGCTTTCTTTTTTCTTCCTGTAGATTAAATTTCTCTTTTAAATCAACATATTTTTGAGCCCTGTTTAAATCGTTTTGTTCACCTTGTATTTTAAAATCAAGATCTTTTTTAGTGATGTGAGTAACAGCATTTTGCTTTTGAACCTTATTAACTACTGCATTTAACGCCTGGTTTACATCTTGTTCAAACAATTGAGATTTTAGTGTATACGATTCCTTGATGTAATACAATTGCATTACAAAAACACCCAGCAATGCTAAGGTCATTAAGGCGGTTATCAACCAAAGACTTCTCTTTTTCATTTAAACTATTCAAAAATAAATGATTAATACCCAAAAAACCGTGTTTTAACACTTTTTAACACAGTAACAACCAACGGCTTAAACGCAAAAAAACCGTCCTTTGTTGAGGGACGGTTTAATTAACAAACTTGTTTTCTTAAAAAAGATTTTTAGAACGGAAGATCGTCTTCTTCTCCTGCTGGAGTATTAACATCTACCGGAGCAGCGTATTGTGGAGCCGCAGCAGCACCCGCTGTATTGGTTAAAGCCGTTAAACGCCAAACCACTAAACTATTAAAATATGAAGTTACACCTTCTTTGTTTGTCCACGGGCGACCGCGTAAATTGAAAGAAACTTCTACTTCATCACCAGCTTTTAATGTATCGAATAAAGCTGTTTTATCTTGTAAAGCCTCAAACCTAATATATTCAGGATATGTTGGGTTTTCTGCGTATTCTATAATTAAATCACGTTTTTTAAACGTTTCACTTACCTGTTGTAATGCACCTATTTCGTGTACCTTGCCTTTAATTTCCATATCAAAACTTATAATTATACTATCAAACCAAATCTCTAAAATTTTATTGATAAATCTGCATCGAAAAGCATCAAGTTTTCCACACAACTTTGAGTTAACTAATTATAGAATAACGATAATTTAGGGTCGATAATATACAAATCAAGTCCAAAAATTAATTCTCTATTTTTATTGGTAACTTTGCGGTTAATATGATGCAAGTTTTCCAAACCAAAAGCAAGGTAATTATTACCTGCAACAAAAGGCTTTCGCCTTATTTACAAGATGAAGTTACCGCTTTAGGTTATGAAATTGTAAGGGCTTTTCCAACAGGTGTTGAGTTAAATATTACGTTAACAGAATGCATAAAACTGAACTTGAACTTAAGATGTGCAAGTCAGATTTTATATTGCATAAACAGCTTTAAAGCGAACACTCCAGACGAATTGTACACCGCTTTGGTTGCGATGGAATGGGAAGAATTAATTGACTTTGCTGGTTATTTCTCGGTAACATCTAACGTAGATAACCCAACGATTACCACTCCTCTTTTTGCTAATTTAAAAGTTAAGGATGCAATTGTAGATCGCTTTAGAGAAAAGAAAAATATCCGTCCAAACTCTGGTTCTGATGCTAACAAAACAGTTGTTCATTTGTACTGGAAAGATGACGAAGCTGACATTTTTATAGATACCAGCGGTGAAACCTTAGCGAAACATGGCTATCGTAAAATCCCTGGAAAAGCCCCAATGTTAGAAGCTTTAGCGGCTAGCACAATTATGGCAACCCAATGGGATCAGAAATCTCCTTTTGTAAATCCGATGTGTGGTTCGGGAACTTTAGCCATTGAAGCTGCTTTAATAGCTACCAATCGCCGACCAGGTTTATATAGAATGAATTATGGTTTTATGCATATTTTAGGTTATGATGAAGAAGTATTTTTTGCAGAGCGAAGAATTTTAAAAGATCAAGTAATTAAAAATGTGGATTTACAAATTATCGCGACTGATATTTCTGAAGATGCAGTTGATGTAACCAGAAGAAATGCAAAAACTGCTGGTGTAGATACGTTAATTACTTTCGAAGTTTGTGATTTTGAAGAAACTCCAGTTCCAGAAGGCGGAAAAGGTGTAGTGGTTTTTAATCCAGAATATGGCGAACGTTTGGGTGTGCATAGCAAATTGGAATTGACCTACAAACGCATTGGCGATTTCATGAAGAAGAATTGCAAAGGATATTTTGGTTATATCTTTACAGGAAATCCAGATTTGGCGAAGAAAATTGGCTTAAAAGCTGATAAAAAAATAGAGTTTTATAACGGAAAACTAGATTGTCGTATGCTCGAATACGAATTATACGATGGAACTAGACGACCAGAAGACGAAAGACCAAAAGCAAAATTAGATTAGATTTAGCGCCCGTAAATTTTATTAAAACTCTTACTACCACTTTTTCGTTTATGTAGGTAATCAACCTATAAAAATTCGATGAAAGACAAGGTAAAAGCAGAAATGCAAGTTGTGGCGGGTAACATTAGAAAAGTAAGGGAATTTCGAAATTACACGCAAGATTATTTAGCGGCAAAGTTAGAAATATCGCAAAATGCGTATAGCAAAATTGAATTGGGTTATACTAAAATCACTTTAGATCGGCTTTTTCATATCGCCTTAATTTTAGAGGTGGAAGTAACTCAGCTCTTGTATTTTAATCAAGATAAATTTGAAAGATTAGGTCCATTTGCATAGCAATTTTTCAACATTAAGTGGTTTTCAATTAAATTCAGAATAACTTGCGGTATAATTTTTCTTTATGCAGCATATCATCGATCAAACCATCAACTTTGTTAAAATTACTTTGGTTAATGCAGAAACTGGACACGATTGGTTTCACATTGAACGCGTTTATAAAACTGCACAAACTATTAATGCTACCGAAAAAGGCGATGAATTGATTGTTGCTTTAGCAGCTTTATTACATGATATTGCCGATAGCAAATTTAACAATGGTGATGAAGAAATTGGCCCACAAAAAGCTGGTGAATTCTTAAAAAGTATTGGTTTAGAAAATGAAATCATCCACCATGTGCAAGAAATTATTAGAAATCTATCTTATAAAGCAAGTTTAGGAGAAATCTCTTTTAAATCTAAAGAATTAGATATTGTGCAAGATGCAGACCGATTAGATGCGATTGGCGCCATCGGCATTGCCAGAGCTTTTACCTACGGCGGTTATAAAAACAGGGTTTTGTACGATCCTGAAGTTAAACCGAACCTTAATATGAGTAAGGAAGAATATAAAAATACTACTGCGCCAACATTAAATCACTTTTACGAGAAGTTACTTTTACTAAAAGATTTGATGAAGACCAGTGCAGGAAAAGCTATGGCAGAACAACGTCATCAGTTTATGCTTACCTATTTAGAGCAATTTTACGCCGAATGGGAAGGCAAATTATAAAAAACAGATGAGCGAAAATTTAACATTACAACTCTCTTCAACTTAATTTATTCCTTGTAAATTAGCCTTATGAAGTTAAGCGTACTTGTTTTAATTACTGCTCTTGCCGTTGGGCTTTCTATCGGCTTGGTTAATTACCACTTTCAGGGCAGTTGGTATTATCTATTAATCTCCTTTGGAATTTCCTTCGTTACCAGTTTTTTAGTGTTCTATTATCTGATGGAGAAATATATTTACACTAAAATTAAGCTTATTTACAAACTTATTCACAATTTAAAACTTGGCAAAGATTTAAAAGAAGCCATAGGTGAGTATAAAAGTTCTGATCCAATTGGTGATGTTGAGCAAGAGGTGAAAGAATGGGCTGGCGCTAAAAAACGTGAGATTGATCTACTAAAAAAACAAGAACAATTTAGACGAGAATTTTTATCAAATGTATCTCACGAGTTTAAAACTCCACTTTTTGCTATTCAAGGATATATAGAAACTTTACAAGATTGTTTAGTTGATGATCCAGAAATGGCAGTTAAATTTCTTAAAAAAGCAGAAAAGAATGTAGAACGACTAAGTTATCTAATTAATGATTTAGATTCTATTTCTAAACTAGAAACTGGAGAAATCCCTATCAATTTCGAGAAATTTGATTTCGTAGTTTTAGCTAAGGAAGTAATGGACAGTTTAGAAGATCGAGCATTAACACATAAAATTAAACTATCGTTTAAAGATAAATATACTGCACCAACCTTTGTTTATGCCGACAAAGAAAAAATAAGGCAAGTGATGATTAATCTAATTCAGAACTCTATTAAATATGGCAATGAAAACGGCGCTACGGATATTAAAATTTTCGAATTGCATGATCAATTTTTAATTGAAGTAACTGATGATGGTATTGGTATTGAAGAAAAACATTTAACTCGTTTATTTGAACGTTTTTATAGAATTGATTCACACAGATCTCGTCAAGAAGGTGGCACAGGATTAGGCCTAGCCATTGTAAAGCATATTTTAGAAGCGCATCAACAAACTATTTCAGTTCGTAGCACACCATACATAGGCACAACCTTTGCCTTTACTCTGCAAAAAAGCAATTAATTTTATTAAAATAGTTCAACTACTTAACATTAACTTAACATTGTAACTTTAGCTTTGCACCATATTTAATTTAATATGAATAGTATTTTTACCTTCTTTACACCTAAAGACAAAAAATTTCAACCTCTTTTTGAGCAAGCTGGAGCAAATGTTTTAAAAATTGCTGAAGCGCTTTTAATTGTTGTTACTACGAATGATTTAGAAAGAAGAAAGGAAGCCATTAAGGAAGTTGAACGACTTGAACATGTTGGCGACGACATTACACACACCATTTTTATCGAGTTAAGTAAAAACTTTATCACTCCTTTTGATAGAGAAGATATTCACTCTTTAGCAAGTGCTATTGATGATGTTGCAGATTATATCCACGCATCTGCAGGAAATATTGAGCTTTATAATGTAACCAACATTGGTGATGCAATGGTAAAACTAGCAGAGCTTTTAGTAGAAATGTGTGGTGACCTTGAAAAAGCAATCAAAGAATTAAGAAGCTTTAAAAATATCCGCGTTATTGCAGATGCTTGTGTTAGAATTAACAGTGCCGAAAATCAGGCAGATTACGTTTGTAATTTAGCGATTGCCCGCTTATTCGAATTTGAAACTAACGCAATAGAATTGATTAAACAAAAAGAGATTTTACAAACATTAGAAATCGCTACCGATAAATGTGAAGACGCAGCGAATGTATTGGAATCTATTTTGGTTAAAAACGCTTAAAAAACATGACTTTAACCCTACTTTTTGTTATCATCGTATTAGCCTTAATTTTCGACTATATTAATGGTTTTCATGATGCTGCAAATGCAATTGCGACTATTGTAGCGACAAAGGTATTAACACCTTTTCAAGCTGTACTTTGGGCAGCATTTTTTAACTTTTTAGCCTATTGGGTTTTTGGTTTTGGTGTGGCAGACACTGTTGCAAAAACAGCGAACACCATGGAAATTAACTTGGTGGTTATTTTGTCTGGGGTTATTGCCGCCATTATCTGGAATTTATTAACGTGGTGGTTTGGTATTCCTTCAAGTTCATCACATACTTTAATTGGTGGTTTTGCTGGTGCTGCAATTGCACATGCTGGTTTTAACGTAGTAAACTGGTATAAAGAAGGTAAAGCAGGAGAAATGCCAACAGGTGTTTTGGTAATTATTGGTTTTATTGTTTTAGCACCCGTAATTGGAGCTATTATTTCTTATTCCATTTCCATTTGGCTTTTACATTCATCTAAAAAGAGCATCTGGCCAAAAATATTTACACTTTCTTTAATTATAGTTACGGTTGTATTTATTTATAACCAAATGCTGTTTTATAGTGAGATTAAACATCCAAGATTCGAATCTCATTTTTTAAGTGTGATGTTAGAATCTCATAACATTAAATGGTTATTGGTTGCCTTTATCGTTTTATCGGTTAGTTTCTTTTGTTTAATATTTAGCAGCCTTAATCAATCACAATCTACTGCTTGGTTAAGAAAAATGCAATTATTATCATCTGCATCTTTTAGTTTAGGTCATGGTGGTAACGACTCGCAAAAGGTAATGGGTATTATCGCGGCGGCAGTTGTTGTTTATATTCATACTAGCGGAGTAGATATGTCTGCATTACCATCATGGTTACATGTAGCACTTCCATCAAAAGGAGCAAACGGAGAAGAAATAGCTGGGCACATGCCAAGTTGGATTCCTTTAGCCTGTTACAGTGCAATTGCTGCAGGAACATTAAGTGGTGGTTGGAAAATTGTAAAAACAATGGGCTCTAAAATAACTAAAGTAACTGCTTTTGAAGGCGTAACGGCAGAAACTGCTGGTGCATTAACGTTATATTTTACAGAACATTTAAAAATCCCAGTAAGCACAACACACACCATTACGGGTTCTATTATTGGTTCTGGCTTAACAAAAGGTGTTTCTGCTGTAAAATGGGGAGTAACTGTAAAACTGATTTGGGCTTGGGTATTAACTATCCCAGTATCTGCAGTTTTAGCAGCGTTAATTTATTATTTGTTAAGCGCTTTTATACACTAGCAATTCGCTTTCATTTGTTGCGCAACTACAATCGCATTTTGATCGTTGCTTTCTATTAAATGCTCAATAATCTGTGCCTGATTTACTGCTGAATGATTTTGGCTTAATTTAAACACGCTATTAATTTCCTCCACTTGTATTTCAAAACCGCTAATTGCTTTTAGGTTTTTCTCAATGTAGGCATCATCCATTTTATGAAAAGCAGCTGGACTTTTTGCTGGATCCTCATAACTATTTGTTAAGTGTTTAATCACTTCCCTAGTTTCATCATTATTCATTAATCGGATTTTCCCTTTGGCCTGTACCGAACTGTAATTCCAAGTAGAGGCAACTGCCGGATTTTCATAAACCGAAGCACTCACATACACATGTGCTCCAGCAAAAAGCGCTAAAACATTATCATTTTTGGCATACGCCTGATAGTGATCCGTCTTTTTCATGATATGACCAACCAGACGAGTACCTTTTTCATCTTGATACACATGAACAGGAATTTGTGTCGCAACTGGATAAACACCATCGTAACCAATTAATGTAATAAAAGAATGCGCTTGCATAAATGCCAATACTTTAGCAGCATCCTTTTCTTCAAAATAAGGGGCTTTGTACATATTATAAATTTGAAATAAATAGGAGTATTTAAAACTTAATAACTACCTGCATGGCAGTAGGTGCATTTGCAGGCACTATCCAATTCGGTCCGGCATTAACTAAACGAATAGCTTCTTCGTTTTCTGCGGAAGTTAAACCTCGAACTATTTTAATCCCGCTAGGCCGCCCATTTAACACATCAAAACTAAGCGTTACCGATTTATCCGACACTCCTTCTTTAAATAATCGGTTATTGTTTTTAAGATACTGCTCAAAACTTTCCCATCCGCCTTCTGGTAATGGTGTAGATTTTATCGTAGTAACCGATGCACCCAACGCCTGTTTTTTTGCTTGTCTAGCACCATAACCTGTAACTATAACTTCACTTAAGGCCTTATCATCTTGCTGTAATTCTACATTAACATCTTGATTTGCATCAACCGTTATATTTTTAGTCACAAAACCTAAATAAGCAACCGAAACCTGATTATTCTTACTAACACCATCTATTGGAAGCGTAAATTCTCCTTTACCATTAGTAGTTGTACTCGCTTTTCCATTTGCTAATCTAACAGCAGCTCCAGGGATAGGCAATCCATCACTTTGTGAAACTACTTTACCATTAATTGATTTAGCGTTAGCAGAACTAACTTGCATACCAGCAACCCTACCTTGCAAAGCCGAAACTACAACTGCTTTACTTTCTTGTTCTTTTTTTTCTGCCTGCAGTGCTTTAGCAACGCTTTCTTGTTTAGCATCAGCTTGAATAACTACTTGTGCTAAAACAGGTTCTTCCGCTACTGGGGCAGCGGTAGCAATTGTTGGTTTTTCAGCAACTGCTGGAATATTATTTTTCGCTTTACGATTTACCTTTGCAACAGCAACAGCCTTATCAACATCCAAATTTAATGGTGGTACTGGCTTAAGCTCTGCATTTGGCTTTACTTCTGGCGCAACTTTTACCTGTACATTTTTTGGTGCGTTATTATTTATTTTCTGACGAAAATCTTCCTTCATCCAAAATAAAACACTTGCTGTAACAAATAATACCGCAGCCGCAGCGGCTATACTTAAACGTTGCGAAGTAATTGTCCAACGTTTTTTCTCTATAGGTTTTTGCGCAACACGCTCTTGTAATTGTTTTTGCAACAGCGATAAAGATTGACTTCGTCTCGGCGATTGACTTAAGCCCGCCAATGCTTCAGCCACAAAAGGATCTTCGAGCGAAAGTCGCTCTACCTTATACATAGTTTTGGCATCAAGCTTACCATCAAGGTAATCTTCCAACACATCAATATCTAACCACTCGTTATAGCTCACTGTTTTTCTCTATACAAATTTTCAAATTCCTCTTCCCATTTTGGATATAACTCTTCACCTTAAGCATATCGTAACCTGTCATTTCTGCAACTTCCTTATAACATTTCTCTTGCAAATAAAACAAATCTACACTTTTACGTTGCTCTTCAGGTAAGGTTTCCATGCACTTTTCCATCACAGTTAACTGCGTTTCTTTTGCGTCGTCTATATCCAGATGCACAAAATCACCATTTTCCACAAAATTATCTTCCATAGCAACAGTCGGATTCTTTGCAGATTTACGCAATGCCATCAAACAATGATTACGAGCCAATACATGCAACCAGCTCTTAAAGTTTTGCACCTCATGCATTTTCAACTTCGTTACCAACTCCTCAAAAATTTGCATCACCGCATCCTTGCTTTGCTCTTCATCCTTAAAATAATTAAAGCAAACCCCAAAAACCAAATGCATGTATTTATTGTAGAGCGTACCCAATACCTCTAAATCACCACTTTTTTTATAAGCGATTAGGAGCGCAGAATCATCCTGTTCATTAATCTTAGCGGTGTTTTTTATAAACTTCAAATTGGGTATTCGGCTAAATGTTGTTCAAGTATAAAAAATATTTTCCGATAAGGATATGGAAATCTGATAAACCTTACATCTCCTATTAAAACCAAAACTCATGAAAAAATTATTGATACCCATTTTGGCTCTCCTTATCCTAGTCGGATTTAAAGCCGCTACCATCAGAACTATTACAGGCGTAGTAGTTGACAATACTGATAATCTTGCCATACCAGGTGTAAGTATAAAAAGTTTGCCCAGCAATAAAACAGCAAGCACAAATAAAACTGGTAAATTTTCTATCAGCATACCAGAAACTGATACCAAACTAGTGGTCTCATTCATAGGTTATGAAACGCAAACCATAAAATTGGGCAAAGCCGATAACTTAACCATTAAACTTAAAGCCGATGCAAAAGCACTAAGTGAAGTTGTTATAGTTGGAGCAGCAGCGCAAGCTCAACGAAAAGAAGAATTAGCTTACAATGCCGTAACAAAATCTAAGCAACAAGTGTACGGTTTACAAGGACGAGTTGCAGGAATGCAAATAATGAGCGCACCTAATTACGAAACCGAAAGCTATGCTGGAGTAAACGAAAACGGTTTTAAAAACCCACTAAAAGATGCGCTTTCTACCTTTTCTATTGATGTAGATGCAGCCTCTTATAGCAACATCCGCAGGTTTATTAATAACGGAAGCTTGCCTCCAAAAGATGCAGTTCGTATAGAAGAAATGATTAATTATTTCGATTACAACTACACACAACCAACTGGCAATGATCCTGTAAATATTCAAACAGAATTAGCTCCAGCACCTTGGAACCCTCAACACAGATTAGTACAAATCGGGCTAAAAGCAAAAACTATTTCAACGGAAAATCTTCCAGCATCTAACCTTGTGTTTTTAATAGATGTTTCTGGCTCAATGAATAGCGCCAACAAACTTCCCTTATTAGTTTCATCCTTAAAATTATTAACAGACCAACTGCGAGATAAAGATAAAGTTGCAATTGTAGTGTACGCTGGTCAATCTGGTTTGGTGTTGCCTTCTACCAGTGGCGATGCAAAAGCAAGTATAAAAGATGCCTTAAATAAATTAAGTGCTGGCGGTTCTACTGCTGGTGGCGCTGGTTTGCAATTGGCATACAAAGTTGCGGGCGAAAACTTTATAAAAGGCGGTAACAACCGAATAATTTTAGCTACCGATGGCGATTTTAATGTAGGCGTAAGTAGTGATAATGAAATGGAACGCTTAATTGAAGATAAACGCAAAAGCGGGATATTTTTAACCGTATTAGGTTACGGAATGGGTAATTATAAAGACAGCAAAATGGAAATTCTAGCCAACAAAGGAAACGGAAACTATGCTTACATCGATAATATTAACGAAGCCAGAAAAGTATTGGTAAACGAATTTGGCGGAACCTTATTTACTGTTGCCAAAGATGTGAAATTGCAGATAGAATTTAATCCTGCAAAAGTACAAGCCTACCGATTAATTGGTTACGAAAACAGAATGTTAAAGGATGAAGACTTTAATGATGATAAGAAAGATGCTGGCGAAATGGGTTCTGGACATACTGTAACCGCTTTGTATGAAATTATCCCCGTTGGTGTAAAAAGTTCTTTTGCAAACAAAGTTGATGATTTGAAGTATCAAAAAACTACAAAAGCTGCCAACACTTACACAGGTGATGAAATGCTAACCATTAAATTGCGCTACAAATTACCAGATCAAAACACTAGTAAAAGCATACAAAAATCTATCAACGATAATCAGAGTGCGAGTACAAGTGTAAACTTTAGATTTGCCGCCGCTATCGCCGAGTTTGGTATGCTCCTTCGTCAATCTGAGTACAAACAAAATAGCAGTTTTACACAGGTAATCGCGTTAGCAGAGGGTGCTATGGGCAAAGATAAAGAAGGGTATCGTTCAGAGTTTTTACGATTAGCAAAATCTGCTCAATTAATGGCAAAAGATTTGCTTAGTATTGTCGAAGTAGAAAACGGTAGCGAACAAATCATCAAATAAACGCTGATTTAGGTAATCTATTCCGTTTCAATTAGACATTAACTTATGGAAAAGATGAAAAAAATCAGCCTATACTTTACTGCATTAGTGGTAATTTGTTTAAGCAGTTGTGATGTGCAAAGTCAGAATAAAATTGGCAACATTTTAAAGCAAATACCTACGGGTGGTACGCCAACAACGCTAGAAATTGGACAAGGCATTAAGCAAGCTTTAGAGATTGGAACATCGCAAGGTGCAGATCGACTTTCTGCTAAGGATGGTTTCTTAGGTAATTTGGCGGTTAAAATTTTGTTTCCGCCAGAAGCGCAAAAAGTAGAAAAAACGCTACGTAGTGTGGGTTTAAATTCGCTAGCAGATAATGTAATTTTAAGTATTAACCGTGCTGCCGAAGATGCTGCTAAAGAAGCAAAACCGATTTTCCTATCAGCCATTAAACAAATGACTATTGCCGATGCAACCAATATTTTATTAGGCAATAAAAATTCTGCTACAGAATATTTTAAACGTGTAACTACAGCACAGCTGATGGAAAAATTTAGACCAGTAATTACTACAAGTTTAAGTAAAGTTGGCGCCACCAAATATTGGGGCGATGCAGCATTAGCCTATAATAAATTACCATTGGTAAAACCTGTTAACACAGATTTATCTGCCTATGTTGCGCAAAAAGCAATTGATGGCATGTTTATACAAGTTGCACAAGAAGAATTAAAAATTAGAGATAACATTGGCGCCCGTAGCACTGGTTTATTGCAAAAAGTATTTGGCTATGCCGATACAAAGAAATAACTAACACCATTGTTAATTTGTGGATAAATTTCTATCGGATTAAAACCAAATAGTTGCTAGCTTGTTCTATCAAAAAAGAGGATTAATTAACGATAAAAAAGTCCTGTGAACGGGTAATCCGTGAAGGGCAGGCACACCATAAATAAACAAGTTTAACATGTTTTATGAAAGGCTTTTCGAGTTAATCGAAAAGCCTTTTTTATGCCCAATCTTTATAAACAACAACTTAGAGTAGTAAACAAACAGGGTACAAGTTTTTGCCCCAAGGTTTGCTTCATGTTAAAGTAATATTAATACCACTATAAGTCCGTAGTGAGTCCGCATTATTACATAAAAATGCGGACTTGATGCGGACTCACTACGGACTTACTATTAATATGACCTAAACTTTATGTTCACATAAACATCACTAACACACTCGTCTTTGCGAAGGAGGTTCTTCACCGACTGTGGCAATCTCCTTCCTAATAAGTTATAAAACCACTTCGTGCCTCGCAAAGACGCGATCGTAAGAAAAACCCCATATTTGCTTTTCGCTTTAATTTAAGGTAATTTACACGCAATATTTACAACACAAAACATTGGATTTCAAAGATTTTAATTTCAACCCCGATCTTTTAGAGGGTTTACTGGCAATGGGTTTTAAAAACGCAACGCCTATACAACAACAAGCCATTCCGCTTATTTTAGCTAAAAAAGATTTAATTGCATGTGCACAAACGGGTACCGGAAAAACGGGTGCTTTTTTGTTGCCGATAATGAATTTGCTTACTCAAAAACACGAACGTCATAACGAAGTACTCATTTTAACACCCACTAGAGAATTAGCACAGCAGATAGATTTGCAGGTGGAAGCGCTTTCGTATTTTACCAATATCAGTTCATTAACAGTATATGGTGGCGGCGATGGCATTGCTTACGAACAGCAAAAACGATCTATGCGTGAAGGTGTTGATATTATTATTGCTACACCAGGAAGGTTAATTTCTCATCTATCATCTGGTTTATTAAAGATGGATAAATTAGAATATTTAGTGTTAGATGAAGCCGATAGAATGCTAGACATGGGTTTTTACGAGGACATTATGAAAATTGTTGGATACTTACCACAAGAACGTCAAACAGTAATGTTTTCGGCTACCATGCCACCAAAAATTAGAAAGCTGGCAGCGACGTTATTAAAAGATCCTGAGCAAATAAGTTTAGCCATCTCTAAACCTGCCGAAGGTATTAACCAACAGGTTTATTTAATACACGATGATCAAAAAGTTCCTTTGCTAACAGAAATGCTTAAATCGGCTACGTATAAACGCATTATTGTTTTTGCAGGGCGAAAAGAGAAAGTAAAAGAACTGGGCAAGCTTTTTAAAAGAATAGGGTTAAAAGCTGCTGCTTTCCATAGTGATTTAGAACAAAAAGAACGCGAAGCGATAATGCTAGATTTTAAAAATAGCAAACTCGATGTTTTAATTGGTACTGATGTTTTAAGTCGTGGTATTGATGTTACAGGTATTGATTTGGTAATTAATTACGATGCGCCACAAGATCCTGAAGATTATATTCATAGAATTGGACGTACAGCTAGAGCAGAAACCACAGGAACTGCAATTACTTTAGTTAACAATAAAGACAAACGCAAACTGGCTAACATTGAGAAATTAATTGAACGCCAAATTGATAGAATGCCTTTGCCAGCAACTATAGGTGAAGCACCTAAAGATGAACCTGCTACCGCAAGTGATAAGCCTTATATTAAGAAAAAGAAGTTTTTTAAGAAGAAGCCGAAGCCTAGCGTTTAGATTTGACTAAACATTAAGGAATTAAGAATTATTAAGTCTTCACTTATCTTAATTCCTTAATGGTAAAATAAAGCTTGGCTGAAGTTGTTTAAACCAAATTTCTGTTCAATTCTTCAATATTATTACTTGATTATTTTCTTAAGAAGATTAAAGATAATAGGCGGTGTAAAGTTTTTAACTGCACTTGTTAGCTTTGGTACTAATGTTTTTGGAGGGGCTATGTCCTTAGGTTTTCCTTTTCGATTTACAAATAAGGTGCTGTGTTCGCCCTCATTTAATTCACTAGCGGGGCGCCCGTTGGTATAATAATATAAAGCAATCGATTTCCTACTACGATCTGGCGGACAGGTAAGTGGATCAGGATGCCCATGATAAGAGAAATCTGTAGTAGAAAAAATTGCAACACGATTAAATATTGGCAATAATTTTCTTTGCGCACTAACCATGTTTTCATCCCAAAGTTCAAAGAAACCGCCATAGCTTTCTTCCCAATCCTTGTTCAAATAAACCAATAGATTTATTCTCCTATCTAAACCCGTTTTATTGTGCTTGTTAAAATCCGCATGGATTTTCAAATATCCACCAGGCTTAATTTCATGATATCCACCTCCATAAAAATAAGGATCCGGCAATAAAGTCTCTGTTATTCCTGTAAGTTCTTGCAAAAATTCGAGAATTGGTTGAGAATTGAGGTAATGGCAAATCAATTTTGTATACTCCCCGAAATCTGCTTCACCTTTTGTCCCTAATTTTTTTTCATTAAGATTATTAAAAACATTAATCTCACTTTTAGTCGAAAGGTCTGGGAATTCATTTAATACTTTAGACAAAAATTCTTCTTCAAAAAAATCATCTATCACAATGTTCGGAAAAGGTTTTGCATTCGCGTATTCTTTATGCTTTTCTTTCGCAAACTGTTGTAGATCGACAATCTTTTTATTCAGATAAACCATAGTTGAGTAGTTGATAACCAAAAATAATACTATTTGTCAGTTTTAAATTATTTTAGTCAATTTCTTTATCAGTGATTTTTTAAGAACAAGATTTGATAAGGCAGATAATAAAATTACTACCTTTAACTTATGCAAAACCTACCGCCATTAGCCGAACGGATGCGTCCTCAGAATTTGGACGAATATGTGGGACAAAAGCATTTGGTGGGTCCAGATGCAGTTTTGCGCAAGGCGATAGAAAGCGGACAATTGCCGTCTATGATTTTTTGGGGGCCTCCCGGAGTTGGTAAAACTACTTTAGCTTACATTATTTCTCAAAGTTTAGACAGACCATTTTTTAACCTAAGCGCCATTAATTCGGGTGTTAAAGATATAAGAGATGTAATTGATAAAGCCGCAGCATTAAAAGACAGTTTTTTAGGTTTACCTATTTTATTTATTGATGAGATTCACCGGTTTAGTAAAAGTCAACAGGACAGTTTGCTTGGTGCTGTTGAACGTGGTTTGGTTACATTAATTGGTGCTACTACCGAAAACCCAAGTTTCGAAGTTATATCAGCTTTGCTATCGCGATGCCAAGTTTATATTTTACAAGCTTTAAACGAAGATGAGTTAGTAGGTTTACTACAAACTGCCCTTAAAAAAGATGTGATTTTAAAAGAGAAGAACATCAACATAAAAGAACATGAAGCTTTAATTCGTTTATCTGGTGGCGATGCTCGTAAATTATTAAACGTTTTAGAAATTGCGGTTAACGGAATTGGCGGCAATAAAATTGAATTAACTAATGAAAATGTCCTCGCCCATGCGCAACAGAATTTAGCGTTGTATGACAAAGCTGGCGAGCAACATTACGATATTATTTCAGCGTTTATTAAATCTATCCGCGGCAGCGACCCAAATGCAGCTGTATATTGGTTAGCACGAATGATTGAAGGTGGCGAAGATCCTTTATTTATTGCTCGCAGGTTGTTAATCTTATCGTCAGAAGACATCGGCAACGCCAACCCAAATGCGTTATTGTTAGCAAATAATTGTTTTACGGCAGTAAATGTAATTGGTTATCCCGAAGCTCGAATAATACTTTCACAATGCGTAACTTACTTGGCATCAAGCGTTAAAAGCAATGCTAGTTATGAAGCTATAAATAAAGCACAGGCTTTAGTGAAACAAACGGGCAATTTGCCAGTCCCATTACATATTCGCAATGCGCCAACAAAGTTGATGAAGAAGATTGGGTATGGAAAAGATTATCAATATTCGCATAGTTATGAGGGAAATTTCTCTCCTCAAGAATATATGCCTGATGAATTGAGCGGCACAAAATTATATGATCCGGGTAAAAATCCGGCAGAAGAAAAACTGAGAGAAAAACTAAAACAGAATTGGAAAAACAAATACAACTATTAATATGCTATCAACTTTTTTAAACCACCAATGGAAAGATTTTTGGCGCAGCCGAAATAAGGCTGGCAGTATTGCCGCAAATATTCTGCTTGGTTTTTTTATGCTCTACTTTTTAGTCGTTGCAATTGGTGTAGGCTTTTGGATGGCAATGATTATTGGCAAAGCTTTTCCAGGGCAAAATGTAATTACCGTTTTTAATGGTTTTATTTTGTACTATTTCTTGTTCGATCTTGCCATTCGCACACAAATGCAAGAACTCCCAACCTTAAGTATCGTACCTTATTTGCATCTTAATATTCCTAAGAAAACGATTGTTAATTTCTTAAATATTAAATCGCTGTTTTCATTCTTCAATCTATTACCACTATTTATTTTTATTCCTTTTAGTGTTATCAAAATTGGCGCAACATACGGTGCAATCACTTCATTAATGTATGTGTTGTCTATTATTTCACTTATCGTTTTTAATAATTATTTGGTTTTATACTTAAAGCGTAAATCCATTAATAATTTTATCTATTTCATTTGTATAATAGGTTTTGTTGCGGTATTGGCTGGTTTAGATTATTTTAAAATTATTTCGGTGAGGAATGCATCGAACTTCATATTTGTAGCAATTGCAAAATATCCTTTTTTAGCATTAGTTTTCACATTGGCAGCAGGGCTGATATTTGTCCTTAACTCGAAATATTTGCGGGCTAATTTATATACCGAAGAATTAAGCACAAAGGATGATAAGAAAGTAAGCACAGATTATGCTTTCCTTAATCGTTTTGGAAGAGTTGGAGAATTAGCTGCATTAGAATTGAAATTAATTCTTCGCCATAAACGCTCAAGAGGCTCCATTTTAATGGGTTTTGCCTTTTTAGCCTACGGTTTTATTTTCTATAAAGACAAAATGATTGCAAATGATGATTTTGGTAAAATGCTTTTTGCTGCTGTATTCATGACGGGGATTTCTATTATATCTTACGGTCAGTTTATGTTTGCTTGGCAAAGCACCCACTTTGATGGACTTTTGGTAAATAAAATTGATTTCAAGAATTTCATTAAAGCTAAATTCTTACTCTTTACCATAAGTTGTACTATTATTACTGTATTAGCTAGTTTTTATGGCTTTATGAGTTATAAATTGCTATTGCTTCATTTAGCAGCCTATTTATATAACATCGGCTTTGCCACAGTAATTGTATTATATTTTGCTACACTGAACTATAAACGATTAGATATTACCAAAAGTGCAAGTTTTAATTGGCAAGGTGTAGGTGCCACACAGTGGATTTTAGGATTGCCTTTTATTTTAATTCCAATACTTATTTATGTGCCTTTCGGTATAATGAATAAACCTTATTATGGTTTGGCCGCAATTGGCTTATTTGGGTTAATTACTCTTTTAATGCGCAATTTTTGGATTAATCTACTCGTTAAAAGATTTGAAAAACAACGTTATAAAATAGCCGAAGGCTTTAGAGAATAATATATGTTAACATTTAAAAACTTAAAAAAAACTTACGGAGGTAGAACCGTAGTAGACATCAATAACCTAAACATTCGCTCTGGCGAAACCATTGGTTTGGTTGGAAATAATGGTGCTGGTAAAACTACTCTTTTCAGAATGTTGCTGGATTTAATTAGGCCGGATAGCGGCGAAGTATTATCTAAAGATCAAAATGTAGCGCAGAACGATCATTGGAAAGATTATACAGCTTCTTACTTAGATGAAGGTTTTTTAATCGACTATTTAACCCCCGAAGAATATTTCACCTTTATTGGAAGTTTGCATAACTTAAGTGTGGCGCATGTTGTGGATTATTTAAGACAGTATGAGGAGTTTTTTAATGGGGAAATTCTAAATCGTGGTAAGTACATTAGAGATTTTTCTAAAGGAAATCAGAATAAAGTTGGTATTGCCGCAGCATTGATGCAAAAACCAGAGCTTTTAGTATTGGATGAACCTTTCGCTAATCTAGATCCTACCACTCAGATTAGACTGAAAAGTTTAATTAAATCGTTAAAACAAACACATCGTTTAACTACTTTAATCTCTAGTCACGATTTAAACCATGTAACTGATGTTTGCGATCGCATCATTTTATTAGAAAAAGGACTAATCATAAAAGATTTCCATACCGATGAAAATTCATTAAAAGAATTGGAAGCTTATTTCTCTGAATAGATTATTGTAACAATTGTATAGTATTATGGTCAATTTGATGCCCAATTTGTGGAATCAAATTGACCATTTGTTTTTACAGCAATCATTTTAAATTGTTTATCCCAATAAGTTAAAACACAGTAAATCAACTTATAAAATATTAATTCCATTTAATTTTAAAGCGAAGCTGGAATTGGCATCACCTTTGAATAAGTCATTTTATTAAATTAAAACATGACTAAAATGATGACTTCAAAATTCAAAATAGCAACATTAAGTATTGCCTTATCATTAGGCGCAATGACTTTTCAAAGTTGTGACAGTTTAACTAACACACAAAAAGGCGCTGGTATTGGTGCTGCTGCTGGTGGTGTAATTGGAGGTATAATTGGTAAAAAAGCGGGTAATACTGCTGTTGGCGCTATCATTGGTGCTGCAGTTGGTGGTACTGCTGGTGGTTTTATCGGTAAACGTATGGATAAACAAGCTGCCGAGATACAAACTGCAATTCCAAATGCAGAAGTTATTCGTGAGGGAGAAGGTATTATTGTAAAGTTTGATAGTGGTATTTTATTCGACTTCGATAAGTTTGCATTAAAAGATGCTGCTAAAACTAATATTCAATCTTTAGCTAGTTCATTAAACCAATATCCAGGTACTGATATTAAAGTTATTGGTCACACTGATAGCCGTGGTACTGAACAATATAACATGGGTTTATCTGAAAAAAGAGCTGCTGCTGTAAAAGCGTATGCTGTTTCGCAAGGTGTACCATCATCTCGTTTAATTACTATTGGTAAAGGTTTTGCAGAACCAATTGCAGATAATGCAACTGATGCTGGTAGAGCTGCTAACCGTAGAGTTGAGATTGTAATTGTTGCAAATGATCAATTGAAAAAAGAAGCTGCTGCTCAAGGCAAATAAGCTAAAAATTTATATCTACCTATATAAACGTAAAACCCTGTTGTATTAATTTACTTCAGGGTTTTTAGGTTTAAAAGTTTCTCTAACATTAAGAAGTTAAGGAAATTTAAGCTTTACTTTTCTTAATTCCTTAATGGTGATTAGTTAAATACTAAGAATAAATATCTTCGAAATAAGTAATAGCGAGCCCTTTAAGCAATAATTCTTGTTCCATTAAAGCATAGGATGGAATTGGTTTAAGTAATTTCCAATGCGGCCATCCATCCTGATCTAACCCTTCTAGTTCGTAAAAACCCATTTCACTTAACAACCGACAGGTAGCAATATGCATTAATTCTTCCTTTTGTCTTTTGCTGTATTTGCCAGGCCCCTTGCCTAATTCTTGTACACCAATTAAAAATAAAATTACCTTTAGATCGGGCGTATCCGAATCAAATTCCTCTGCAATTTTTAGCTGTAAAGTTTTCCATTTGGCATGTATTTCTGCTGGCTTCATGTTGCAAATATACATTTATAGCAGCTTTATGACCTACAGATTAACGCACATATAAGTCAAATTTTTAGCTTTGTGTTATGAGCAGTAAAATCAATACTGGCCTTTTGGCTTATGGCATGTCTGGCAAGGTATTTCATGCCCCTTTTGTGAGTACACATCCTGGTTTCAACTTTGTTGCAGTTACCGAACGTAACCAAAAACAAGCGGTTAATGATTATCCATCAGTTAGTAGTTATAATAGTGTTGAAGAATTATTAGCTGATGGTTCCATTGAATTGGTGATTATCAACACTCCGAATTTTACACATTACGAGTATGCTAAACTGGCTTTACACGCTGGAAAACATATTTTAGTCGAAAAACCTTTTACGGCTACATCAGGGCAAGCTAAAGAATTATTTGCTTTAGCTAAAAGCGTAGGCAAAAAAGCATTGGTGTATCAAAATCGCAGATATGATAGTGGATTTAATGCTGTAAAGAAAATTATTGAAAGTGGCAAGCTTGGCAAATTGGTAGAAGTTCATTTTCGTTATGATCGATATAGAAATGAAATTAGTCCTAAGTTTTTTAAGGAAGAACCTTATCCCGCAAGTGGCTTATCCTATGATCTTGGTCCACATTTAGTAGATCAAGCTATTGCTTTGTTTGGTAAACCTAATAGCTACCACAAAGTATTAAGTAAAAATCGTGTTCACACAAAAGTGGATGATTATTTCGCTATACAATTAAGTTATCCGAACGATTTGAATGTGTTTTTAACTGCAAGTATGCTGGTTGCGGATATACAATCTGCATTTGTATTAAATGGGATGATGGGCTCTTTTAGTAAAAATCACGCCGATGTGCAGGAAGAACAGTTACTAAAAGGAATAAAACCTACTGCTGAAACTTACGGAATAGAAAATCCAGCAGATGCAGGAAAACTTACTTTAGTTACTGAAAATGGAGGCAGAAGTACCGAATTTATTCCATCAGAAAAAGGAGATTACACTGGTTTATTTGAAGCTGTTTACCAAAATATAGTGAACGATGTTCCTTATCCAATAACTGAGGAAGATATTATTACACAGCTAGAAATTTTAGAAAGCTAGACCAGGATTAATAAGATTTTAGGATTTGTAGGATTATTTCAAAAAACGCCCAAACGTAAAACTCACAACTTATAACGTACAACTTTTTTCCTACTTTTGAGCACCAACTATAAATACATGACAGATTACCAAATCGGTTCGGGGCAATTATCCTTAGCCGTTATTGAAACCATACTACAAGAAAAACAAAGCATTAAATTATCTGCTTTAGCAATTGAGCGAATTGAAAAATGCAGAAAATATTTAGACGATAAATTAAACACCAATGAAGATCCGATTTACGGGATTAATACTGGATTTGGCTATTTGCAAAATGTAAAAATTGAAGCCGAAAATCTTACCCAACTTCAGCATAATTTATTATTATCCCACGCTTGTGGAACAGGACAAGAAGTGCCTAAAGAAATAGTAAAACTGATGCTTTTACTAAAAATACAATCGTTAAGTTACGGCCATTCTGCTATTGCTTTAAGTACGGTTCAACGTTTGGTAGATTTTTACAATCATGATATTTTACCAGTAATTTATACACAAGGTTCGTTAGGTGCATCCGGCGATTTAGCTCCATTGGCACATTTAGCTTTACCCTTAATTGGCGAAGGCGAAGTTTGGTATCAGGATGAAAAAATCAGCAGTGCTGAATTAAATAAAAAATTAAATTGGGCGGCACTTACTTTACAAAGTAAAGAAGGCTTAGCTTTAATTAATGGCACTCAATTTATGAGCGCTTATGGTACTTTTTGTTTATTAAAAGCTCAAAAAATATCAGCATGGGCTGATGTAATTGCAGCCATTTCTATTGATGCATTTGATTGTAGAATTGATCCTTTTTTAAATTTAAGTCATGTGATTAGGCCTCACAAAGGGCAAATTGCAACGGCAAGTGCTATTAAAAATTGGTTGGAAGGAAGTGAATTAATAGCCAGAAAAGGCAAGCAAACGCAAGATCCTTATTCTTTCCGTTGTGTGCCACAGGTTCATGGCGCCAGCAAGGATAGCATCAATTATATTCAATCGGTTTTCGAAACAGAAATGAATTCGGTAACGGATAATCCTAATGTCTTTCCGGATGAAGATTTAATTATTTCTGCAGGGAATTTTCATGGTCAGCCGTTGGCATTAACCTTAGATTTTTTATGCTTGGCATTGGCCGAATTAGGTTCAATCTCCGAACGAAGAACTTTTCAATTAATTTCTGGAACTCGAGGGTTACCGCCATTCTTAGTGAAAAATGCTGGTTTAAATTCTGGATTAATGATTACACAATATACCGCAGCATCTATTGCAAGTGAAAATAAACAGTTGTGTACGCCAGCATCTGTTGATAGCATTGTAAGTAGCAACGGACAAGAAGATCACGTAAGTATGGGCGCAAATGCCGCAACAAAATGTCTTAGAGTGGTAGAGAATGTAGAACGAATTTTGGCTATAGAACTGTTAACAGGAAGCCAAGCACTAGAATTAAGATTACCAGAAAAATCATCGGTTAAAATTGAGAATTTGGTGAGTAAATATCGTGAACTTGTTTCTTTTAATGAGGCGGATCGGCTTTTGGCAAATGATATTAAAGCTAGTGTTTCGTTTATTAGAGGTACTAGTTTAACATAAATCGTCATTGCGATCTCGATTTTCATCGAGGGAAGCAATCTATCTAGCAGGAAAGATTGCTTCGTACCTCGCAATGACGAATTTGTAGTTTACTTTTTAAACATCTGATTTAAATTAACGGCAGGCATTTGCACTGTTGTTTGATCAGAGAAAGAGCCTTTGCAGTTATCAACCTTAGTGTTTTCCAATTTGACATCAGCTAAATCGAAAGTGTTTATGGTAAGGTTTTTAATTGATGTATTTTTATCCTCATAACTGCTAATCTCTATTTTACTCTTGCCATAAGCTGCAATAGATAAATTCTCATAAGAATTATTCTGTGTCTTAAAATCTGTACCATTTAGTTTGACAGTTAAAGATTTTACATCAACATTTGATAGGTATAAATTCTTTACCTCTTCCGTATTTATAGTTAAAGCCTTCAATGTTAAATCGTTCTGCAAACTAATTGAACCCGACTTTTTAACATTCAAGGTCAAAGAATCTAACTTTGCATCTAAATTTACAGTATTAGCATTAACAACAATTACTTGTTTAATGTTTGGCGCATAAACCCATATCGTGTTATAATTATTATTTTCTGGTCGTTTATTTTTAAAAGTAATTTGTAACTCCCCATTTGTATCAACATTAAAACTGATAAAGTCTTTTAGCTCTTTGGGAACTTTTACTCCAAATTTTTCATCTTTAATAATATTTACATAGATGCCCATTTTTTTGGCATCCGCAATATTTATTGATTCGAATGATGTAGCAATAGCTTTACTCTCCATGTTTTCTGTTGGAGTGCTAAAGTTTTCATCTTTACGTACAACATCTACAATGTCTCTATCACTACCTTCTTTATAATATACGCGAGAAATATAAATCATCCCCGTTAACGGAATAAGAATTAGTGCTAATGCAAACGTGATTAATATTTTATTACTTAGTTTCATGTTCTTAAGGATTAAAAGTTTCTTTAACAAAAGTGTTGTAGCGGCTTTCCAATTCATCAAACCCGATGTTTAGCAAATACACATTACGGAAAACAACAGGAAGTTCATCGTCCATAAATTGAGTTTTACGATAGCTTTTTACATTTGCTATTGCATCATCTGCTACAAAAAAACCAATGCCTCTTTTGTTATTAATTATATTTTTATTTTGAAGTAATTCGTAGGTACGCATTACTGTATTTGGGTTTACCTCTAGCTCTACAGCCATTTCCCTAACTGAAGGAACTTTCTCGTCTGTATTCCATTTGCCAAGCAAAATATGCTCGCAAACGTACTCTGCTATTTGAAGGTATATCGCCTTATTATCTCTAAATTCCATATCTATACCATTTAAAATTAAACCTGTTTTTCTTTAAGGCGCACATAAGTAATACTCCAAAAAATTAGTGTGAGTAAAACCAATAGAAGTGCAAGACATAGTTCTACATTGTCTTTTGCAGGACCATTGTTCCCCATTCTATTGATAAGCGTTCTATTATCAAATAATAACTTCCCAGATTTAAAAATAATTGCTGTCCAAATGCCAGAGAAAACCATTGCCGAAATAGTTGTTTTTATGTAATGGAACTTATTAAAATAAATAGAGCCTAATAAGAATATACTAGTTACAAAAAATGGAATAATGTATAATCCTTTATAAACATGAGGGCCATTTTTAGAAAAGAAATAAGCTAAATTATCAACAACTATTGCTACTGCACCTTGCGCATCTGTATAAGAAGTCCTAGTGGAACTACTATGATAAACACTTCTCAGTTTAGCTAAAAATGCTAAATCTGTTACATAAAATATAAATATAAAACTAACTGTACTTAATATGGCAGTAAAGAAAATACCAGTTAAAAACTTCTCAAAAGTTGATGCAGGTATCATTAAATCAATAATCGCCTTTGGCTTTTGCCCTAAGTGTGCAAAATAATTACTTGCAATAACGGTGATAAATAAGAAACCAAAAATTAAAAATAACGGCTCTCTAAAATTAAGTGCTCTCTCATAAAAAGGTTTTGTTTCTGCAATATATCCCCATAGTGAAAAACTATAAAAGGTAACAATTACTCCGAGTGCAACCGCTAAAGTAATTAAGTAAATTTTGCCAAATTCTAGCCATTGTCTCTTCAACAAAAGACCAAAACGTTGTATGTTAAATGTATTGTTCATGTCTGTTTAAGATTTAGTTAAAAATTGGTTTTAATTTATTTTTCTCTGCCAATACCGCGTTAAATAGCAACTCTAAATCAAGTTTACTATCTTCTTGATGAAAGTTTTGCATTACTGCATTATAACCAGCTAAAGAAGGCTCAGCATAAATTACTTTATCATCTAGTTCTTTTACCCGTTTAAAGCAAAGTCTATTGGTAATTTCTTCTACCGATGCTTTTAAGGCTACGCTATTTTCATCGAGCATAATTACGGTATCAATTAAATTATCTAAATCTCGCACTTGGTGTGTTGAAATGATAATACAACGATCTTCCGTTAAAGCCGATGCCATAATTTTACGAAATTGCGCTTTTGAAGGAATGTCTAAACCATTGGTCGGCTCATCCATTATAACCAATTTAGCTTGTGTGGCTAAGCCAAAGGCGATGATCACTTTTTTCTTCTGACCATAAGACATATCGATCAATTTTTGGGTTACTGGAATATCAAATTCTGCTAGTAAGGCCGTAAAGTACGGATGATCAAAGTTTGGATAAAAAGCTGCATTTGCTTTTACAAATGCATCAATTTTAATGGATGGCAAATAAAATTCCTCTGGAATAAAACAGATTTCTGTTAATAACGCAGGTTGACGCTTTGAAGGATCGTAACCCATAACGTCCATTGATCCGCTGTCTGCGTAAACCAATCCCGCTATATTTTTTAATAAGGTTGATTTACCAGCGCCATTTTTTCCCAACAATCCATAAATATGTCCAGTGCTTAATTGCATGCTCATATTTTTGAACAACAGTTGATTTTTGCGGTAACCAAAATTAAGGTTGTTAATTTTTATCATATTCTACTGTATTAGTTAAATAATACACTAAAGTATAATGTTATTTTGAAACCACCAAATTATTTTTGAAATTATTTTTGGTTGATGGCTAATGGTTGATAGCTAATAGCTTATTCTGATGTATTAGCGCATGAAAAAGCCGCAGATTCGCTGATTAAAAAAGTCTGCAACTCTGCGGCTACTATTTATTTCTGTCGGTGAGACACCAACCGATAGATCAATCTTTTAAATAGAGATCCTTCGCTGCGCTCTGGATGACAAAGCCGACCCAATGAACAATTGAACTAATGAACCAATGAACTATAGCAACGGAACGCTAATTCCAAAACTCACGTTACGTCCAGCATTATAAATCCCGGCAGGTTTATATCTACTTAAATGGTTGTAATATAGTTTATCAGTTAAATTTTGTCCGGTAATCCATAAATTGATTTTACCATTTTTAACTTTTACAGAAGTTCCAACACCAGCATCTAATAACGTATAACCATTTGTTTCAGTCTCGAAACTATCAAAGCGATTTTGTTTAAACACATTGGTTAAACCAACTTTGATAAAACTATCTTTCAATCCTTTAATGGTTGGCTCGAAACGTAGCTCATTATTTAAACTTGCTGCCGGAATAAATGGTAAAGCAGTACTACTTGCAAGATTGGTACCTTTTACATAAGCGAAAGTATTTTCGAAATGCAAGGCTTTAACTAAATGAAAATCTATTGAAGCCTCGCCACCCAACAATTCTGCATCTGTTTGCACATAACGGTACAATGGCAGTGTAGTTGTACTACCATCTTCTTCTAAAAAGGGATGAGTTTCGTTATTAAAGTTACCTGGATAAATATAATTGTAAATACGATTGCTGTATGCATTTAAGCCAACCGTAACTTTTTCTGCACTGTATTCTAATCCTAAATCGAATTGCAAACTGGTTTCTTGTTTTAAATTGCTATTACCAATTTCATATCTAAATGTACCTTCATGACGACCATTTGCTCCCAACTCTGCAATGTTTGGTGCTCTAAATCCCGAACCTGCATTTCCTTTTAAATTTAAGTTTTTAGCAATTTCAAATGCAAAGCCGATTGATCCAGATACGTTAGAAAACTTGTTATTGAATGCGGTAAAAACTTGGTTTCCATCGGCAATCAAATCATCACCATCAATGTTCTTATAATCGTAACGGATACCTGCGTTTAGTGCACCTTTATCAAAATTGCGTTTCAAATAGGCAAACGCACCGATATTATCACTTACATAATCAGGTATTAAAAACTCATCTCCACTGTTTACATTCGTTTGATGCATTCCTTGCACACCAATTGTTGGCTCCCAAACACCAGCATTTGCAAAAGAATATTTTACATCATACGTATAAGAATTCAGCCCTAAATTTAAACCTGGTTCAGTTGCACTTTCTTCAAACTCTTTACGAATGTTTCGCTGAAAAGCCAACGTAGTTTTCAATTGTCCGCCACCTAAAAGGATGTTACTATTTAAGGCAGCACGATAATGGTTAATGTTTTGAAAAGGAAGATCAAGTTTTCTGGTTTGTGCTTCACTATTAGTAATTACAGCTCCATTTTCATCTTCATAATCGCCATTGGCATTTGGTCCATTTTCTACCAAACCAACATTCGTATTAAACCTTGATAAACTTAAATGAGCATAGCCCCAAGTTTTATTTAAACCCAACATTCCGCTGAAGTTAGTTTCGTTAAAGCCAGAATTTGGCACCGTGTGATCTTTGTAGCTAAAGCCATACGCATTTTTATACGATACACGTCCACGATACACAAAACCATCGGTATTGCATTGCAACATTAAAGAAGATGCTGTTAAGCCATTGTTTGTACCATAACTCGTGGTAAAATTTCCATTAAATTCTCCAGGCGCAGGCACTAAATCATCTATAATATTAATTACTCCGCCTAAGGCATCAGAACCATACAATAAACTTGCTGGACCTTTTAAAACTTCAATTCTATTGGCCGAAAACTGATCTACTTCAACTCCATGTTCATCTCCCCATTGTTGAGCTTCTTCTCTTGCACCATCAACAATAGTTAACACACGGTTATAACCCAACCCTCTAATAGATGGTTTTGAAATTGCACCACCAGTTGTAACTTGAGAAATACCGGGTAATTTGGCAATTGCATCTATAATATTTGTACCCGCAGCCTGCGCTAATTTTTCTCTATTTACAGAAACTACAGCTAAACTGTTTGTTTTATTATTTGAGCTATAGGGCGTTCCGGTAATTACCACCTCAGCACTTTCTATTACAGATTGCTCTAATGCAAACGTGAGTTGATTGTTCGCAGCTAAATCTACCTGCTTTGATGTTGTTTTATAACCCACATATCTTACCTCAACTAAAAACTTTCCTTTAGCTGGGATATTTCTAAATGTAAATTCGCCGTTGGCGTTTGTAGTGGTGGTTGTTTTTAAATCCGAAATATAAATTGTAGCACCAGAAAGTGGTTCATTAGTAGTAGCATCGGTAACCTTTCCTATAACTTCTGTTAATTCAGTTGCCAAAACTGGTATCGTAAAACAGGCAAATAGTACAACCATTAATAGGCGTATCTTGTTCATAATAATATATTTTAAGGATAAACAGCATATTAGCCTTGGCTAAAATCTATTCATCAAAACGTGATTAAACAATAATTTTTTTCTTCCGTCCCCCTGAATTTTTCAGTCGCTTCTATTGATTTTTGTCTTCAAGAGAGCTTCGCTGTTTATTTCAAGGTCTAGGCTGCTTGGACATCGCATGAAAGATGCTGAAATGAATTCAGCATGACGATTTAGTTTATTATGAAAAACTTGGAGGGCCTCTAAGTGAGGTAGAAATAAGCTCTGCGTAAGAGCTAGTTACGACAGCAATATTTTTCGGCATCAACTTACTTGTTAAATAAGTGATGTGAGAAGCAGTGGTAATCGTATAGTTTTTTTCGAAATGAGCAGCGCAAATTAAACACGTATCTTGTTGTGTTTTTATATGCAATTTATGGGTGCAATGCTTTTCGACTGCTGTATCTGCAATTTGTTGGTGGTGATGCAAAACACTCCAAGGCGTTATCGCAAGGGAAAATACCCAGAGCATAACTACCGATATAACTTTTTGAATATGTGAGTGCTTCTTTTTCAATTTCAACAGCAAACCTAAGCAAATAACATAAATTTCCTACATTTGGAATTGTAACATTGCCTTGATATGACTACAAAAATGCTAGACGGTTTAAATTTAACAACAAAACAAACACCAACGGGAAACACGCTAACTTGTAAAGGTTGGGTGCAAGAAGCAGCCCTAAGAATGCTGTTAAATAACTTAGACCCTGATGTTGCCGAACGCCCTGAAGATTTAATTGTGTACGGTGGCAGAGGCAAAGCTGCTCGCAATAAAGAAGCCTTAACTTTAATTATAAAAGCCTTACAAACCTTAGAGGATGATGAAACTTTACTCATCCAATCGGGCAAACCAGTTGGCGTTTTACCAACACATAAGGATGCACCACGAGTTTTAATTTCTAATTCTCAATTAGTTCCAAAGTGGGCAACACAACAACATTTTGATGAATTAGAAGATAAAGGGTTAATGATGTACGGCCAAATGACGGCTGGCTCTTGGATTTACATAGGCTCTCAAGGAATTGTACAAGGCACATACGAAACCTATTCGGCTCTTGCCAAAAAACATTTTCAAAGTAATTTAAAAGGAACGTTAAATGTTACCGCTGGTTTAGGCGGAATGGGTGGTGCTCAACCTTTGGCTATTACTATGAACCAAGGGGTTTGCCTAGCGGCAGATGTGGAAGAATGGCGAATTAAAAAGCGCTTAGAAACCAGATACATTGATGAAATTGCCTACGATATTGATGAAGCAATTGATAAAGCGTTAGCTTATAAAAAGGAAAATAAAGCAATTTCAATCGGTGTAGTTTGCAATGCCGTTGAACTTTTACAGCGATTACTAGATAGGAATATCGTTCCAGATACGTTAACGGATCAAACTTCGGCTCATGATCCATTAATTGGTTATTTCCCAGAGGGATTATCTGTTGAGCAAGCAAACGTGTTGAGAACAGAAAATCCAGCAGAATATACCAAGCGTTCGTATGCCACCATGGCAAAGCATGTTCAACAAATGTTGGAGTTGCAAAAACGTGGCGCAATAACATTCGATTACGGCAATAATTTACGTGGCAGAGCTTTAGAAGCTGGTGTAAAAAATGCTTTTGATTTCCCTGGTTTTGTACCTGCTTACATTCGCCCTTTATTTTGCGAAGGAAAAGGTCCGTTTAGATGGGCAGCTTTAAGTGGTGATCCTCAAGATATTTATGAAACTGATAAATTAATCCTCGAACTTTTTCCAGAAAACGAGAGTTTACACCAATGGATTACGATGGCGCAAGAACGCATTGCTTTTCAAGGTTTACCAGCTCGTATTTGTTGGTTAGGACAAGGTGAAAGAGAAAAAGCTGGTTTGGCATTTAACAAATTAGTAGCCGATGGAAAAGTAAAAGCTCCGATTGTGATTGGTCGTGATCATTTAGATACGGGTTCTGTTGCTTCTCCAAATCGTGAAACGGAAGCCATGTTGGATGGCTCTGATGCAGTAGCCGATTGGCCAATTTTAAATGCATTAATTAATACTGCTGGTGGCGCAAGTTGGGTTTCTTTGCATCATGGTGGTGGCGTTGGTATCGGTTATTCTATTCACGCTGGGATGGTAATCGTTGCAGATGGAACTGAAGATGCAGCCGTTCGAATAAAAAGAGTGTTACATAATGACCCTGCAATGGGCGTTATCCGTCATGCAGATGCAGGTTATGATATTGCAAAAGATACCTTAAGAAAACACAGACTGGGGTTGAAATAATTAGCTAATATTAAACATTAAGGAATGAAGAAGAATTAAGGGATTTGTAAAGATGTAGTCGACTTTATCTTAATTCCTTAATGTTGAAAAACTGGATCCGATATAAATACTTTTAATAATGATAAAACAACTTTTATTGGTAGGCTTTGGCGGCGGATTAGGAAGCATTTTCCGTTATCTTACTTCTGTATTAACCGCAAAATATTATGCGAGTACTTTTCCATTGGCAACATTTATCACCAATGTTTTAGGATGTTTTATTATTGGGCTATTAATTGGGTTTTTTGGACAAAACATTTCTTCCAATCAGAATGTAAGGCTTTTATTTATTACTGGTTTTTGTGGTGGTTACACTACCTTTTCTACTTTCGCCGCAGAGAATATTTCCTTACTGCAAAACAATAATTACATCACTTTAATAGCGTATGCACTTGCAAGTATTGTTGTAGGTTTTTTAGCTGTTGGTTTGGGATTGATGATTACGAAATAAATCAGTTTCGATAATAAGCATCAAAAAGCTTGTTTTTAAATTTATAATCTGGATCATATTTCTTTTTCAATTTGAAAAATTCTTTAGCATTAGGATATGCTTTTAAAAATTGTTCTTTCGTAGCATGAATTTGATAAGGCAAATAATAAGATCCTTCCTCTGAGAGCGCAGCATTTATCAATTGTTGTGTCCATTCTTTTACCTTTTTCTTATCCTTATTAGTTACTCCCTGTTTATAATAAATTACAAATGCAAAGACTTCTGTTTTAGCCCATGCCATTATTGAACCTGGATCTTGCTTAGCATGCCTAATGGAAATGTTCATTACATTAACTTCGTTTTCCTTAAGGATTTTAATCATTTTAGGATAAAAAGAATCGAACTTTTCTACAGGAACAAAATACTCTTCCAAAACGTATGTTGTTTTGTTCCTTGAGCTAGGTTCAAGTTCCTTAACATCATAAGTCGCCTCATAATTTCTCCATTCAACAGGATTATTTTCATAATAAATCGGATTAATAATTGTCTTTCTAATCCATTTACCAAAAGATGAACTTGAAACAGTTTTAATTGCAAAACGATTCATCGCAAAACTTCCATCATTAGGCTTTAATCTATCTTTTATGGTTAATTCTTTATCAGTTTTACTGTAGGAAATTGCTCTTATCTCATCATAGGTATTTGGATAAATGTCTGCATTATGAAAAACCACTTTATCATTATTTCTAATTGTTGAAGTAAAATATTTATAATAATCTTTAATATCCATCACTTTATCACTCCTTTCTAACTTACAATTATCGGTTAATGATAATGTCACTTCTGCAATTATTCCTATCCCACCATATCCACCAATTGTAGCATAAAAAATTTCTTGATTTTGAGTTGCACTAGCCATTACAAAATCTCCATTTGCTAAAATTACTTTTATGCTCTTCACCGATAAGATAATTGGCCCTTGTCCAACATATCTTCCATGCACATTAACACTTAACGAACCTCCAATTGTGAAATTTGCATAGGTTTGCATAATTTTAACAGAGAGGTCATATTTATCAATAAACTGAATTAATTCCCTCCATCTAATTCCTGCTTGTACAGTAATTTCTTTTTGCTCTTTGGAAAAGCTAACAATGTGATTATACTTTCGCATATCAATTTGAATTGCATTTTCAGTAGCCGTTTGCCCACCCATGCTAAATCTACCACCTCCAATTGAAATAGAGCCTTTGTGATTTTTAACAACATTAATAATTTCTGCAGTTGACTTAGGTGTTACTATACCTCTAACTTTTATAGGGTTGAGTTGAGTAACATCATTTACTACATTTTGCTCTTGCTTAGGTTTATTGTTTAAGCAAGAGAAAAGTAGAGCTACAAGAAGAACAAGATAAGTTTTTAATAAAGTGAAATTTACATTTTTTCTATTCTTCATCTTAACTTTTGATAATAGTTTATCTGACTTCCTTTCTTACAAGAATTAATTGTAACAAGTGCTTTTCGAAACGCACTAAGTTAGCATCTCGAAAAGCAGGCATACTTAAACCTAAAAAGAAATTGTTCTGCGGGTTATCGAGAATTAGTAAGCATAAAAATAAAACCAATAATCAACATAAAGAAGATATAAGTTGGAAAAACTGCACTAATAACGGATAATAGAATTATGGCATACATTAACCATTCGAATGCTTTTAAATTTTTAAACGCTATTAATGTGGCTATAAATAATATACTATGGAGAGCAATTACACTAATTATCGGAATTAACAATGTTCTATTGAAAATTTCTATATACATGTACAATCCACTTAAAACCACAAAAAATATTCCCGCAATTAACCACTGTTTCGCCTTTCGGCTATCCACACCATATTTTCTAATAGCCATTGCTGCAAAAAATGAACTCAAAGAATAAATTGATAGTGCAAAGAAAAAATCATCAAGTCCTTTTTCTGGATTATTAAAGTAATGCTTGTAGCAAAGCCAAAGGCCTGTGATTAAACATATACCATTAATTATAAGAACGAATTTAAGATATTCATTAATAGATACTTTCTTTAACTTTTCCATACTCATATATTACATTAAATTATTAATTGCAGGGCCCATTACTTGCTGGATTGTTGCCAGTGGATGAAGCTCCTGAAGAAATTCTACTATCGCCTGAAGCATGAGCTGATCGCATACTAGAGCCTAAGCCACCTGGTGTCATTGCGACTGTAGCGGCCCCAGATCCAGCAGGGTAAGGTCCTACAGTTGTGTTTGCATTAGGTAAGGTTATTCCTCCTGCCGCACACGCTCCGACTACAAATGCTGTACAATTCATTCCTAATAATTGATAATTTGATGGTGGATTTTCAATACTTGATATAATTTTATTAAAATCTGTTGAATTACTTCCCATGTCAAATATCATTCTAATTGTATAATCTGTTTGATCAGAATTGTTAACCATTTTTGAGGGACTACTAAATGAATTAGTTGTAGGGTAAAAGCCAACAGTTTGCGTCGTTTTTAAACCATTACTTCCTTGCTTAATCATTGTTATAGCAGTATGACCAACACCATTTATTGGCCCATAATTATAAGAGGTTCCTGGAACGGGCTCTAGAACTTGAACTATAACCTTGTATGTTGCTCCAGCATTGGGTATATTATCAAAACATTTTGTATACTTCTTTATATCAATTGCAGGATGTTCCTGTCCTGGTAAAATTGGATCATCGGGGATATCATTAGAACCTTCATTTGAACCACCATTACCCGGATCTATTGGTTCTGGTGGATCAGGAAACCAAACACTTTCACATACATCCTCTATATTATAATCACCTAATATCCAAATTGAGTTTTGGCAATAGCTAGGTTGTTGGCAATCATAACTATATTCGATAACAAGACCACCCCCACAGCTCGACAAATACGTATAATAGGTACATGATTTCATTTCTGTATGGCAATAATTCTCAAAAAATGAGATAACTCCTTTATTTGATTGTAATTTTTTGAGAGCTATTTCTCCATTTTTATGATAGGTATCACTAATTTCTCCATTTTTATAATCAATGACATAATTTTCCTTAACCTCTAAATTACTTAGAAAAAGCTTACCTGTAAAATTTTTAGTATTGATTTCATTTAACTTGCTGTCAGATTTAATGATATTCTGATTATTAGGCTGATAATACCTACCACGAAAATAATATTTTTCGTTTTTTACGATAATGTAAGATTTCGCTCCCAATTCTTCAGCCCTTAACAATTTGCCATCTTTCAAAATGTGACCTATCAATGGATAAAATACATATGAAACACTATCGTTGACAGTTTGAATACGTGGATTATCCCATTCGGGCATCCAAATTAAATTTTCATCTATGTTTGTTTTTAACTTATCCTCTAATTTTCGTAAATAGAAATTTCTTTTAATTTCAGCTAATCTATTTTTTAAATCAGGAGAATTTTCAGCTAATGTTTTTTTTGGTTCTTGGTCTTTCTCTTTAAAGTTGTCTTTTGTACAAGATCCGATAAATAATAGAAGAACAATTGTACAAAGGAAGAACCTGCTCTTTTTAATGCTTCTAGTTTGTGATAGTTTTTTCATAAATAGTTTTGGTTAATGTTTATATTCAAAACTATGTTATGTTTCTCTCCCAACTTTTGACAAATGTCAAAAAATCAAATTTGCTTTCTAATTCTACTTAAAGTTTCTTGAGAGATGCCTAAATAAGAGGCGATATGACCTAAAGAAACTCGATTTAATAACTTAGGGTTATTTGTCAACAACCTCTGGTAACGTTGTTTTGCGGTAAGCACCCTTAATTCATTTGCTTGAATTTCATTTCGGATATAATAAAACTCAGTAAGTTTTCTGCCAATAAAATTAAAGTCCAAGTATTTTTCGTACAGTTTATTTAACTTTTCACGTTTTAAAACTATAAGAGTTGAGTTTTCTAAAGTTTCTAGGTATTCAAAGCCAGGCAAACCTGTAAAAAAACTATATACTGAAATAAGCAGTTCATTTTCAAACAAAAACCATGAGGTAATTTCAGCACCTTCTTTATCTAAATAGTAAACTCTAGCAGCCCCTTTATTAATAAAATAGATATTATTGCTTGTTTCGCCAGCATTTAATAATTGGGTTTTCTTTTCAACATGTATAATGTTACTCTCATTAACAATGGCTTTTTTTAATTCATCACTTAACGGATAAATGGAATTAAATACATTAAACAAGCTTTCATGTTCGGGGTATAAATTTTCATTAGGCATAACCTAATATGAATAAACATTAGCTTAAAACAGCCAAAAGACTAGTTAATTAGTCCTTTTTATTACAAAAATATGATGTCTTATTGCGTTAACCACTTCTTTGTTTTAGTTAGCATCCCTGCCAAAGGATAATCTATCCAATCAAATATTAACCATCTTGTAAGGTTGTTATATAGTGTAAAAACTACCGCCGAAGGCTTGCAAAGGCAAATTGTTAACTGTGTTTTTTTCATTGTCAACCGTCAAAGGCAAATTGTCAACTGTATTTTGTACAATGTCAACCATCAAAGAACAATTGTTAACTGTATTTTTTAAATTGTTAACCAACAAAGAACAATTGTCAACTGTTTTTTATGCAATGTCAATGAACAACCGTCAAATGTCTATTGTCTAAAACCTAAAAAACGTCTCCTTACCACCTACTTTACCACCAAGATTCACCGTGATACTAAATGAACACTTTTAATAACACTTAGTCACTTTTAAACACTAATTATACTAAATGAGACGAACTGAGACTAATTAATAGTCTTTTATTGGGCAACTTATTACACGGTTTTACCCCAAAAACGCCCTAATAACTATTTAAAAGCACATATACATTTATTTCATTTCCAATTTTCTTGACAGGAAATGAACATTTCCTGATAGGAAAAGGTCTTTTCTTACCATATTATGGGCAACATCTAGCGTATTATGTCAATAGTTTGCTCTACTTAAGGCATTTCTTATCGTATTATGGCTCACATCTTGCGTATTATATCAATAGTTTACTCTACTTAAGGCATTGTTTGCTATACAATTGTGTTTGTTCGATAGATTATATCCATTTCTTGTCGAACATATATAGGTGTACACCTTTAAATTAAGCAGAAAAACTACAAATGAACAGTAACAAAAAAATAATAAATCAACTACTATGGATAATGAAGAAATCTTCGTTCACGCTAAAAACATTATGGCGTTATATAAATGTTGTAGATCTACCGGCTTTCGCAAATTGAAAGCCATTAAGCGAAAATTGGGGATTATTGAACCTAAAGAACTAACAGTAGACCATGTTTGTATTCATATTGGCATAACGCCAGAGCAATATTGGAAAACCCAAGAGACTAGTTATAAGAATAAACCAACAAAGGGCACAAGTTAGTGTATTTGGCTTTAAGCTTTGCTTTACAATATTTCTAAAGAAATAATAATCGAACTCAGGTTTATACTAATGCCTTATTTTATCTTATTTAGTTCGAGATGAGCTACGCAAATAGCTCAAACAGTCATAGTCTGATCATTAAAACCTAAAAAACGTATCCTTACCGCCTACTTTGCCACCAAAATTTTGGATGTTGTATGTTAAAGTTACTAAACCATGTCGGCCTAAGTTATTTGTACGTGTATCGCGAATAGAGTTTTCACTAATAGTAATATATCTTCTTGTATTGGTATTTAGAATATCGTTAACCGCAAACTTTAACTGAGCCCTATCATTCTTCATAAACAATAAAGTAAGAGCAGCATTCCAAATTTCGACATTGTTGTTAAAGCCTGCTGTAGTTTGTGTGTTATGTTGGATTTTGTAAGTGGTTTCCCAAACCATTTTCTTTGGTAAACGAACAATTAATTCCGTTTCACTGTTATGCGTATAGAAATTTAAATCTCTATAAAACGCATCATCATAAGTGCTTTTGTTATAAGCAACACTATATGATTCTCCTAGTTCAAATTTATCATTTAAGTTAATTCTACCACTAATTCTTGGCGCTATGGTTATATTTTTAGCGTAACTTCTTACATCATTTACCTGTACAATATTGCGGGTGAAATTAGAATAAAACCCTGTTCCAAACGTAAATTGTCTTTTGCCATTTTTAAAGTCTTTGTTTATGTTTCCACCTAAATAAAAACGCCAGATCCCATCAGCATTAATTGGAGTATTAGTTTGAACGCCAGATTGAGAAATAGTTCTAGCCATAATTACAGCATTATTTTGAACACTTCCATTCGAGTTTAGATTATAATTAAGCGAACGTTTTGTATCGTATTTATAAACATTTAAGTTCACCTGATAAGATTTAGCTGGCAGTAAATTTGGGTTACCTTTTTGCACAAATAATTGATTTGTATTATCGGCAACTGGCTGAATATACTTTACATCTGGCTCTCTAAATGAAGGCGAATAACCTAAATTAAACCCTTTATAGGTAATATTTAATGAAGGCGCAATAAACTGATAATGTTGTTCAAATGAGGGGTATGAGCTAAAGGAGTTTTTTAAATCAATTGTATTAAAAACAAAGCCTGGCTGTATGCTTAGATCTTTTGTTGCTTTCCATCGTAAACTTGTTCTGGTGTTCGATTTATATCCGCTTTGCGTAACCGTTTGAGACAAATTTGGCACTTCTACATCATAAGCTTGATCAAGTGGATTTTTATAAAAAGTAGACAGTGCATTTTCATTATCCAAATAATTTGCACCAACGGCCAAACTTAATCGTAGTTTTTTACTAATAGGTTCATTGTAATTTGCATTCAAATAAACCCCCAAGTTTCTAATATTATTATCTCTTAACTGATCTATAATCAATGTTGATGGCGGCGCTGGTATATAAAAATTACTAATTGAGTTATTAAAATTATCGTTTAAGTTATTCTTTTTAGTAATACTAACACTGGTATTTAGAGAACGTCCAGCTTTTTTAAAATCTTTCCATAAACTAGTCAGTAGAGAATAATCTGCATTGTCGCCTCGTAAACGAGAATTATTTACACCATTATTTATTAGATCATTAGCGGTGTTTCTATTTTCGGTTTGAAGTGCACCTAAATTTCTTAAAGTATTAAGCGTAACCGTTGGCTCAAAAGAGAAATTTGTTAAACTATCTATTTTCCATTCGGCTCTCGCTCCAAAATTGTGATTATAACTTTTGTTTTGTTGATTTGAGATTGTGCTCGTATACTGTTTGTCACTCCCTAAATTCTGGTCAACATTAACAAGCTGATCAATTAAACTTTTAGCCTGCCCAAAGAAATATTTTCCATTAATCTTGATTCCATTTTTGGTTAATGTATTAAAATTTGCACCAGCACCTAAAGATCTTTGTACACCTGTGGAAGTTCCTCCAAAACCAATATTATTTAACTCAAAACCTCCTTCACTATTAATCATTATCGAATTAATGCCCGCTCTACTAAATCCTCCTATACGAGAAACATCGCCAATACTAAACCCTGGTTTATTAATATTATTACCGTAAGCCAAAACACTTACTTGCGTAGTATCTCTAAAAAAGTTCATAATACCACCGGCTTCAAACAAATCATTTGGCCCGCCACCTGCGTAAAGTTTACCAAAAGCTCCTTGCTTAATTGCTCTTTTCAACTTTAAATTGATGACTTGAGGTGTGTTCCCTGCTAATAGATCTGGATCTCGTCGTTTTGCTTCTTTATCATCGCTCACCTGAATTTTATCTATAATATTTGCTGGTAAATTTTTAGTCGCCATTTGCTGATCGCCGCCAAAAAACTCTTTCCCATCAACCAAAATTTTGCTTACCGTTTTTCCATTAACTTGTATCGAACCATCTGATGCGATTGCAACTCCTGGCAATTTCTTCAGCAAATCTTCAACCACCGCAGTCGGCAAAGTTTTAAAAGATTCTGCATTAAATTCTATGGTATCTTTTCGAACAATTATAGGTGGTCTTTCAGAATTGATAACTACTTCATTCAAATTATTCGTTTTCCCCGAAAGCAATAATTTCCCTAAGTTTAAATTAAGTTCATTCGACGATAAAGTTACTTCCTTACGCAAAACCGTATACATCCAAGCATTAACTACCAAACGATATTTTATCCCTGTTTCGAGGTTAGAAATCTTAAATACGCCTTTATCATCCGATAGTTTATAAGTGGTTAAAACTGTATCTGAACCTTTATAAACAGAAATTGTGGCATAATTTAAAGTGAGTTTTTGATTTGCGCTATCTAACAAAACTCCGGTAATGCTTCCCTTTTGGGCAAACAAAAAATTAGCACATAAAACTAAGGCAAGGGTAAATAAAATTCTCTTCATAAAATGGAGTAAACAGATAAAAGACACTAGATTTTTTACAATGTTACATCAAAACTAAATAAATAGTTGATTAAAATAATACCGTAACGGGTTTGTTACTATTATTTAGTAGATAGAAATTTGCATCAATTACCGAAAATGATAATTACAAGAAAATCATTTTATGAAATGTGATGAAAGTAAGAATAAATGTGATGAACTAAGAAACTGTCTAAAAATGAAACCACATAGGCACATAGGATGTTTGACTTTGTGGGATAGGAAGATTAATCTTCTACATAGCCTTTGTGTACCTTTTGCAATGCCTTCAGGCATTCTATAAGGCCTTGGCTCTCATAAAAATCTATGTGCCTATGTGGTTATAATTAAATTTGAGTGAAATTTAGAGAGCTTTTAAGATTTTACAACAGAATCTTACTACTTACTTCTTTATCAATGGTGATATAACCTGGATATTTTACTAAATTATTCCCAACTAGTATAGATGGTTTTATTTTTATAGTAACCATTCCCTTTTTTTCTGTGCCCTTACTTGCGCTGGTTAAAAATGCAGTAATATCATCTAAAATCTTTCCGTTTGCTACAAACTGATAAATATTAGCATTTAATTGAATAGGTACAGTCACGTTTTTGCCTGCATCAATACTAACTCTTTGATCTACTGAGCCATTTGCAATTTCTTGACGATTAATTAGAATGATATATTCGAAATTATTTATAGCGGCTAAAGCACCCGATGGATTAGTAATTTGAAGATTTAAATTTGCTCTTAACGGAATGTCCTTCCTTAAATAACCTAAGGCCAAAGCCGGAATACTTACTAGATTAACTGATTTTTCATTGATCAATTTTTTCACATCCGTACCTGCAATCGTAATGTTAGATGCATCAATTAATTTATAATCGCATTGCTCTAATGCCTTAATTTGTTGAGCTTGTTTATTAATGCTACATGAAGAGAAACCAACGGCCAAAAGGCAAACTAAAACTATTTTATTCATCATATACTAACGGATAATTACAGAGAAAGGTATAAAATCACCTTCTTTAGGTATGCAACAACAATGTAAGGCAAATTGTTACGTAAAGAAAATTTCCTCGCCATTTGTTCTGTTAAATTTTAATTAATTTAGTGCTATAACCAAACCATATGAACTGTCGAGCTTATTTTTTCGCTTTACTCTTATTATTTCCTTTTCTTTTAAAAGCTCAAATGCAGCAAATGAATGCTGCCGAAATTGCATTGGGTATCTCAAAGCTAAGTGTTAAAGGAAGTGTATTATATATTGCAGCACATCCAGACGATGAAAATACAAGGTTATTAGCGTATTTGGCAAAAGAGCAAAAATTAAGAACGGGATATTTATCACTTACCAGAGGCGATGGCGGACAAAATTTAATTGGCAACGAGCAAGCAGAATTGCTCGGGTTAATTCGTACGCAAGAATTATTGGCCGCTCGCCGTATTGATGGTGCCGAACAATTTTTTACTCGAGCAAACGATTTTGGGTTTTCTAAAACACCCGAAGAAAGCTTTAAAATTTGGGGTAAGGAACAAATTTTAGCCGATGTAGTTTGGGTAATTCGCAAGTTTAAACCAGATGTTATTATCACTCGTTTCCCTGAAGATGCTAGAGCTGGACATGGTCATCATTCGGGTTCAGCAATTTTAGCTAGAGAAGCTTTTTCTGCTGCTGCAGATCCTAAACGCTTTCCTGAACAATTGAAATATGTGCAGGTTTGGCAAGCAAAAAGAATAGTTTGGAATACTTTTAATTTTGGCGGAACAAACACAACATCCGCCGACCAGCTTAAAATAGATGTGGGTTTATACAATCCGCTTTTAGGTAAAAGTTATGGTGAAATTGCGGCGATTAGTCGTACAAACCATAAAAGTCAAGGTTTTGGTTCTACTTTGCAACGTGGCGAAGCATTCGAATATTTTAGTCCTGTTGCCGGCGAACCTGCTAAAAATTCACTTTTTGATGGAATAAATACAACAATAGAAAATAAGGAAATCGCATCTTTAGTATCAGAAATTCAAACTAATTATCGTGTTAACGCACCTTGGCTTTCCTTACCCAATTTATTAAAACTTAAAAATGCGACAAAGGATATTTCTTTTGATCATAAATTAGTGGATGATTTGATTTTGGCTTGTGCTGGAGTTTGGGTAGAAACCGATGCTTTAGAAAATACCTATGCCGTTGGTGATTCAATTCCAGTTAAAATTCAGGCAATTGCCAGAGCAAAAGATATTTCTTTAACAATTGCTAATCAAAAACCTATTCAACTCGAATCGAATAAATTGGTAGTTTCCGATTATAAAGTTGCTACTTCAACGGCTAATAGTACTCAGCCTTATTGGCTAACAAAAAATCATCCCGTTGGTCAATTTGTAATAGATTCTCAACAAGATGTTGGCTTTCCAGAAAACCCAAAACCGTTAAGCTTAAAACTTCAATTAACAATTAACAACCAGCAAATCGAGTTGAATAGTCCTCTGGTTTTCAAATCTACAGATCCAATTCGCGGTGAACGTTATCAGCCTTTAGTTATAGCACCTGCGGTTACAGCCACAATGAGTGAGAAAGCTTATTTATTTAATGGTAATTCTGCTAAAAACATTACCGTTCATCTTAAAAGTTTTCGCAACAATAGTACTGGTTTCGTAACGCCTCAATTACCAAAGGGATGGAAGAGTAGTCCTGAAAAAATTGATTTCAATTTAGAGAAAAAAGGCGATGAACAAATTGTGGATTTTAGCGTTACTCCAGGAAATGAAATAAGCAGCGGAAATTTAATTTTACAGGTAAATACCAATGGAAATTTTGATGATAAAAGTTTAAAGACAATTAGTTACGAGCATATTCCTAACATCACTATTTTTCCTCAGGCTAGTGCCAGATTAGAAAAAGTAGACTTAAAAATTGTTGGCAAACGCATTGCTTATATTGATGGGGCTGGCGATTTAGTAGCTGATGCATTGAAACAAATTGGTTATGAAGTAACGCACTTAACTACCGCACAAATTCTTAACAATGACCTTTCCATTTACGACGCGATTGTTACTGGTGTTCGTTTGTATAATATTAATAACGAAGTGAAAATAATACAACCTAAATTATTAGCGTATGTACAAAACGGTGGAACCTTATTAATCCAATACAATGTAAATAATGGTTTAAAAACACAAAATATTGGTCCTTATCCTTTTAAAGTTTCTAATAAAAGAGTAACGGAGGAAGACGCTAAAATTAACTTTCTGGCACCTACAAATCCAGCTTTAAACTATCCTAATAAAATAACTGATAAAGATTTTGAGGGTTGGGTACAAGAGCGAGGTATTTATTTTGCATCAGATATGGATCCAAAATATACGTCGATTTTAAGCATGAATGATACGGGTGAAACTGCCAGCGATGGATCTCTACTTATCGCCAATTATGGTAAAGGAAAATTTGTTTATACCTCTTTAGTTTTCTTCAGAGAATTACCCGCAGGTGTACCAGGTGCATATCGATTATTTGCAAATTTACTAGCGCCAAAACAACCCTAATTATGGAAGAAAAGCAACCAGAGCAAGAATTACCTCCATTTGTAAAAACCTGGAAACAATTTTATAGATTACTAATTCTATGGCTAGCTTTTTTGATTGCATTGTTTTACGCTTTCACTAAATATTTCGAATGAGCTACGTAGATTGGGCAGTATTATTTACAACCTTATTGGCAATTGTAGGTTATGGCATTTACAAAAGTAGTGGTGCACAAAGCATGCAGGCCTATTTATTGGGCAATCAAAGTTTGCCTTGGTATACCGTTTGCCTTTCGGTAATGGCCACACAAGCAAGTGCAATTACTTTTTTATCGGCGCCTGGATTGGCTTATTCATCGGGAATGAGCTTTGTGCAATTTTATTTTGGCTTGCCATTGGCGATGATTGTTTTGTGCATCACCTTTGTGCCTATTTTTCATCGGTTAAAAGTTTATACAGCGTACGAATATTTAGAACAACGTTTTGATCTTAAAACAAGGGCGCTAACTGCTTTTTTATTTTTAATCCAAAGGGGATTATCTACCGGAATTACTATTTATGCACCATCAATTATTTTATCAACTATTTTAAATATCGACACCACTTATACAACTTTATTTATAGGCAGTTTAGTAGTTTTTTATACTGTTTACGGTGGCACAAAAGCAGTGTCTTATACGCAACTCTTGCAAATGAGCATTATTTTTTGTGGTTTGTTTGCTGCCGGAATTATGGTTGTTCATCTCCTTCCAGGAAATATTGGATTTGGTAAAGCTATCACCATTGCAGGAAAAATGGGCAGAACAAATGCGATTGATTTTCATTTCGATTGGGATAATCCGTACACAGTTTGGAGCGGATTAATTGGTGGATTTTTTCTTCAACTTTCTTATTTCGGCACAGATCAAAGTCAAGTGGGACGTTACCTTACAGGTGCATCTGTAAGCCAAAGTCGGTTAGGGTTATTAATGAATGGCTTGGTAAAAATTCCTATGCAGTTTTTAATTTTATTAATTGGGATTTTGGTTTTCACCTTTTATCAGTACAACAAACCACCACTATTTTTTAATAAATACGAGTTAAATAAATTAGAGCAAAGTCCGTACAAAGCAGAGCTGAAAAAGATAAATGAAGATTATAACAAATCTTTTGAAACCAAACGTTTAGAAGTAATTAAGCTTGATAAAATTCTGGATGAGAACAATAAAACCGCCATTAATCAACAACGCATTGCGGTAAAAAAAGCAGATGATCAGACAAAAAGCATTCGAAAAAGCTTAACGGATTTAATGATTAAGAATGATAAGAATGCAGAAAAAAATGGTGCTACAAACGATAATAATTATGTTTTCTTAAGTTTTGTTACTCAATATTTACCAAAAGGATTAATAGGCTTATTGATTGCCATTATTTTTCTAGCATCTATGGGTTCTACGGCAAGTGCATTAAACTCTTTAGCTTCTACCACTGTTGTAGATATCTACAAAAGATTAATCAACAAGGAAGCAACAGATCAGCAATATGTAAAAGCATCCCGTTGGGCAACCATTATGTGGGGCGTGGTTTGTATCGTTATGGCATTATTTACAAGTAAAATTGGCAATTTATTAGAAGCCGTAAACATACTTGGCTCTTTTATTTACGGAACAATTTTAGGTGTATTTATTGTCGCTTTTTACCTCAAGAAAATTAACGGAAAGTCTGTGTTTTATGCTGCAATTTTATCAGAAATTGTAGTTTGTATTTGTGGTTACAACAAAGTAGTGGCCTATCTTTGGTTAAATGTTATTGGCTGTTTATTGGTGGTTATCTTATCGCTTATTATTCAACAATCAACAAAAAAGGTTGCTGAAAAAACTCCAACAACCTTTTAATTCATTGCAAATTATTAGTATTTAATTCCTTCTAACTTCTCTGGTTGTAGTAGTTACAGTCCGAACTCGAGTTGTGCTGCCATCATTACTTTTTGATTTGGTTTGGCGTTTTGCCTCTTCTAACACCCATGTATTCAGCCTAACGTATTCGTCATCTTTATTTGCAGTAGCTAAATCAACACCAGCTTGTGCAGTTGCTTGTGCTCCTGCAATATCTCCCATTTTCAATTGTATTTTAGCTTTCCATAATTTAATATATGGCACTTTTGGATTTGCCTTTTCAGCTTCATTCATCCAATTTAAAGCGGTTGCTAAATCTTTTCCATTATCTAAATAATACTGTGCGGCTCCAACATAAGGTTTTTTATCAGTTTTCATTGCTGCATCAATACTTGCCATTACTTGTTCATCAATAGATGTAGTAATGTTAACAGCTATCGCAGTATTTTCCCACATCATATCAAGTTGAGCAGAAGTTGGTAATACATTAGCAAATTGCATGGTAAAAGTCTCTACCTTATCTTTTATTGTCATTGGCTTTACTTTAATACGCAAAATATCATCTGCTTCTTTATAATCATACGCACCCCATTGTTTTGGTGTTTTGTTTAAAATTACAGTCCATTCTGTTTTATTAGGGATTGTAAATAAGCCATACTCGCCAGCTGGAACATCTTGACCATTAATTTTCACCGCATCAGTAAATTTAATTACCGTTGCTGTGTTTGCCCCTGTGCGCCAAACTTTATCATAAGGTTCTAAGTTTCCAAATATTTTACGCCCCTTTACATTTGGACGAGAATAAGATAATGTGATTTTCCCAAGTCCTAAATCTTGAACAATAGTTTGCCCGCTACTTGCTTGTGGCAATTTAACTCCTTGTGCATTAAGTTCTGCATGCATACCTAATACCACAAAAAGCAACGCAATGGTTTTGATTGTAGTTTTCATTTTTTTGTTTTTAGTTTCCGATTAAAATTAAGCATATCATTAGATAAAATCTTCATTCTTTTGTAATCACATAAATAAGATACTCTAAACCTGAATAAGTTACGTTGTATCCAATTCTTTAGCAATTTTCTTTTTTGGCAACAAAGTGACACTGTTTAGCATTCATTAAACTATCTTGTTCTAAATTCTTTTTTATTAAATGACAAATCAACAAACAGAACGAAAAGAGAAAATTAGCATTTTAGGATGTGGATGGTACGGTTTTGCTCTAGCGAAAAAATTGATCGAAAATGGATATTCAGTTAAAGGATCAACAACTAGCGAAGAGAAAATAGCTATTCTTAAAACTGAGAATATTCAACCTTACCTTGTTAATTTCGAAGCAGATAAAACCGAATATGATGTCGATTTTTTTGATTGTGATGTGTTATTTATTTGTATTCCGCCGAAAAAGAATTCTCCGCAACTGCTAGATTTTCCTGTCAAAATTGAAAAAATTGCCGAAGCTGCACAAAAAGCGAAAGTTAAGCAGGTTGTTTTTATTAGTTCGACAAAGGTTTATCAGGATGGAAATTTCGTTGTAAATGAAAATACCATTCCTCAACCAACCACTGATTCTGGAAAAGCTATACTTGCGGCAGAAAACATTTTAAAGCAAAATCAGACTTTTACCGCAACTATTATCCGCTTTGCGGGATTAATTGGACCTGAAAGAAATTTGGCAAAACATTTTGCAGGTAAAAAAGATATTGCTAATGGATTAGCTCCAATAAATTTAATTCATTTAGCTGATTGTATTGGAATTACTGAAGTAATTATTAAACAAAAAGCATTCGGGAAAATATATCACGGAGTAACTCCAAATCATCCTACTAGAAAAGATTTTTATACCAAAGCCTGCATTGCATCAAGCTTAGAAGAGCCATCATTTATTGCTGAACTTTTAAGTTGGAAACAGATAGAAAGCAAAAACGTACCCGAAGTTTTAGCTTACGAATACGTTTTTAAGAATTGGGATAAATATTTTGAGACACTAAGCTGATTAAGCCATTGCCAATTTACTTACATTACGATAAGGAAATGCATTGAAAATATGTCTTCTAGCGAATCTTCCTGGCGAATCTGCGTTTACCAATTTGATATACATTGCTCTTGGCACATCAAAATATTCGTAACCACTGCCATCAAAAAAGTCAATGCGTAAAATTTGATCTTTATATTGAAAATCTTGAATATTTGATAAAGTTGTTGTTTGAATGTACTCTTCTTTAGCATGCTCCAAAGTTTCTGGTGCAATACTCAATAAAAAGTTATAAGCTTCGATGATTTCTTTACTTTTTTCTTCAGCTTCAGTGTGTTTTTCTGCATCAGCACTAAATTTATCAGGGTGCCAATCTTTCATCAAGCCTCTATAAATACTCTTGATTTCTTTTAACTCTGTAGCTTTAGTAACGCCTAATGTTTTTCTGTAATCTCCAACTTTTTTCATAAACCTTTTTATATGTTATTGTTTATGAAATGATTGCAAGATTTTAAAGCGCAACTCCCAGTAAAACAATTTTTGTGCAAAGGTACGCTTTTTAAAGGAAAATTCTAATAGTGGCTATACTAATTGTTTTACTTCGCTTTAATCCATGCCGCAATATCATCAATTAGCTTTTCTGATACGTTTACAGGAACTTGATATTGAGCCGTTGTTCCTTTCTCCGTTTGCGGGCTCATCAAATGATTTAATTCTGGATATAATTTCAACGTTGCATTTGATTTTTTGCCCAATGCAGTATTCCATAAATTATAATCAGCCATAGCTACTTGAAAATCATTCCCTCCCTGAAAAACAAGAATACGTTGCTTTAGTTTTTTTGCAACAGCTACTTGATCGTAAGAATTTAAATCAACCCAATAAGATGCTGGCAAACCTATCACGAGTGAATCTGGTTTCATATTCCCCAACTGAGAGATTCTACTTTTTTCTATTGTAGTAGTTGCTTCTTGTAATATAGTTTTAGTAGCTTGTGTTGTATCTTTTGCAAGTTCAAACATATATTTATTCTGATCTAAGATAATATCTGTCAGCTTTCTAGCTGGTGCTGCCGCCAAAATAATTCCTTTTAAATCAGGAGCCATTGTTGCCAATCTCGGAGCAAGCATTCCACCTAAACTATGTCCCATTAAATACACGTTTTTCACATCAGCTCCTTGCACTGTTTTAGCCAATGCAACAGCCGCTAACGCATCATCCGTTACTTCTTCTTTAACGGTAAATGCTTTAGTGAATTCGTTTTGGTAAATTACTGTTCTTTTTACGTAACGAACTGTAGCTATTCCTTTTGAAGCAAGCCCTAAAGCGATATCTTTAAAAGGTTTATTTGGCCCAACAGTTTCATCCATATCGCCAGGACCGGAACCATGAACAAGTACAACGATTGGGAAGTTCTTTACATTTTTAGGTGTAGTAATAACTGCTGCAAGCTGATGACCTGGCGTTTGAAGATAAACAGATTTCTCTTGATATAAAGTAGTATCCGCATAGCTAGGTTTTGCATATACAACAGCTTTTGGCGCCATAAAAAGACCAACCATTTTCTCCGTCTTATCAAAAGCAAGCATAAAGTCTTGCTCATCCTTCTCGAACTTTCCATTTACAATTACAACAAAAAATTGGCCTTGTACTTTACTTTGAATAGCTTCTAAAGATTCGGTTTTACCTAACTTTGTTTTTACAGAAGTCCACAATTGTTTTAGATTATCAACAGAAATTTTACTTTGCTCACTTTCTGCAAAATAGGAATGAGCTGTGTCAAATTTGCCATCCTCTAACAAGGTGAAAAACTGATTAGCCTTACCAAATAAACTTAAAACATTTTGAGAGAATGAAACTGTACTTATAAATAATAGCGCAATTAATAGGATGGTTTTCTTCATAAAAATTTAATTACCTCGCACTTAGCGAGATTCAAAGTTAATAATATTTAAATCGCTTTAATGTTAAAAACTGTGAAATAAAAACGCTGTTACAAATAATTATAACAGCGTTTTTAAATTAAAGCAATAGAGATTTACAATAATTCAGCTTCAATAGTTATTGTCGCATTTAATAGCTTAGAAATTGGGCAATTTGCTTTTGCATCGGCAACCAATTCATCAAATTTCTCTTTTGATAAACCTGTTGCTTTAACTTTTACTTCTAAATGTATGCCTACAATTTCTCCTTTTTCTGGATTAAGATCAACGGTAGCTTTGGTTGTAATTTCTTCTGGAGAAATATTCTCAGCCGAAATATTAAAACTCAATTTCATGGTAAAACAACCAGAATGTGCCGCAGCAACTAGTTCTTCAGGGTTTGTACCCACGCCTTCTTCAAAACGGCTTTTGAAAGAATATTGTGTCTGATTTAAGGTTCCACTTTGCGTGGTTAGCGTTCCTTTTCCATCTTTTCCGGTGCCATTCCAAACGGCTGTTGCATTTCTTTTCATATCACTAGTTTTTTAATAAAGAAAGATAATTTATGGCATAAATGTTTGCTCATTATCAATATCTGACAATAAATTTACTCATATTTTCTCTAAATTAATTTAGTTAAAAATATCATTGCATTAAATATCTTTGTGGCTAGATTAAATATCATAACGCTTTGGCAAAAAACTCTAAACTGTACAAAAACATCTTAGTTATTGAAGACAATCATGCTATTTTAGATGTTATAACTTTAATTCTACAAAGCGAAGCCTACAAAGTTTCTGGACTTAATAAAAGTGCAGATATGATGGAGCATATTCATACTTTTCAGCCAGATATGATGATACTTGATATTATGCTTCCTGATGCTGATGGAAGAGAATTATTAAGTCAAATTCGTACAAACGAAAAAACTGCGAATATTCCAGTACTTATGATTTCTGCAAAATATACCGCTCAAAATGTTCAGCATGGTCCACATAAACCGAATGGATTTTTAGCCAAACCCTTTGACATAGATGATCTTTTAGATAAAATTGAAGGTATTCTTGCTGGAAAAACTTATTAATTCCTGACCCTTGACTTAAGTCAACGGCAATAAACTTCGCTCAGCGATATTTTTCCTATATTTAAGAAAACTATAGCTAATGAACACGAACGAGCAACTCATTAACACTTTTTATACTTGTTTTAAAAACAAGGATTATAAAGGAATGCAGGCCTGCTATGCAGATAATGCCACTTTTAGTGATGCTGTATTTAAAAATCTGAATGCAGAACAAGTAAGAGCGATGTGGGAAATGTTGCTTTTAAAAAGCAAGGATATGCGCTTAGAATTTAGCGAGGTTTCTGCTAATGAAACTACTGGCAAAGCTCATTGGGATGCATATTATACGTTTTCATCTACTGGTAAAAAAGTAATTAACCGTATTGATGCGAGTTTCGAAATAGAAAACGGGAAAATCACTAAACATGTAGATCATTTCGATTTTTATACTTGGGCAAAACAAGCATTAGGTTTAAGTGGCATTTTGCTAGGTTGGACAGGCTTTTTAAAAAATAAAATACAAGCTACAGCAATGAAAAACCTAGATAACTTTATGAAACGTAGCTAAAATTCAAACAATATGAAAGACAATTTTTCTAGTCAGGCTCATAATTATGCCCAATTCAGACCCAAATATCCTCAGGCTTTATATGATTTTTTACTAAAAAATATAAATCAACTTAATACAGTTTGGGATTGTGCTACTGGAAACGGACAAGTTGCTTTTGAATTGGCAAAAACATTTAAGCAGGTTTATGCTACAGACATTAGTGCGCAACAATTAAGCAATGCTCCTCAGGCAAATAATATTACTTACAAGGTAGAAAGAGCAGAACGTACTGATTTTGAGAATGAGAGTTTTGATTTAATTACAGTTGCGCAGGCAATACACTGGTTTAACTTTGAAGAGTTTTTTACTGAAGTAAAACGTGTTTTAAAACCAGATGGTTTATTTGCAGCAATTGGTTATGGAATTATGCATATAAGCCCTGAGGTAGACAAAGTTGTTCATTATTTATATGAAGATATTTTAGGCAAATATTGGGATGAAGAAAGAAGGCATATTGAAGACAATTACCTTAACATTCCTTTTCCATTCACAGCAATAGAAAGTCCAGCACTAGAAATTTTAACCAAATGGAATTTTGAACAATTGGTCGGTTATTTAGAAACGTGGTCGTCTTTACAACATTATATTAAAGCAAATGGAGAAAATCCGATGGCTTTAGTTTACGAAGATTTAAAAAAAGCATGGGGAAATAATGAGCAAATGGCTGTACATTTTCCGCTTTTACTTAAAGTTGGAAGAAAATCTTAATTAATTCAGCTTTGATATAATGGCTGCTATGTCTAATTTTTGTTGATCTCCGCTTTCCATGTCTTTTAATGTTAGCAAGCCACTATTCATTTCATCTCCACCAATTAAAATCACATATGGTATATTTTTAGCATCCGCATAACTCATCTGTTTTTTAAGTTTCGCTGCCGATGGATATAATTCTGCTGAAATATTAGCAGCTCTTAATTGTTGCAAAATTGGCAAAGCGTATAACTCAGCTATTTCATCAAAATTGCTAATTAACACTTTGGTTCCTTGTGCTGCAGATGCTGGAAATAAGTTGAGTTCTTCTAACACATCGTAAATCCGATCTGCGCCAAATGAAATTCCAACTCCAGTTAAATCCTTTAAGCCAAACATCCCAGTTAAATCATCGTAACGACCGCCACCGCCAATGCTTCCCATTGCAACTTCATTAGTTTTAACTTCGAAAATACAGCCTGTGTAGTAATTTAAACCACGAGCTAGGGTAATATCAAGTTCGATAGTTGTTGCGAGTTGTGTATTATGAGTTGTGAGTTTAGAAACATAGTTGAAAACCGTTTCAATTTCCTCAATTCCTTTTAAACCAATAGTTGAGGTAGCTAATACTGATTTCAAACTCAACAATTTCTCCTCATTAGCGCCCTGTAATAAAATTACTGGCTTTAGTTTTTCAATATCAGCATTGCTAAAACCACGTTCTAATAATTCTTTAGTTACACCATCAAAACCAATTTTATCTAGTTTATCAATGGCAACAGTCATGTCTACAATTAACTCTGGTTTGCCAATAATTTCGGCTATGCCTGATAAAATTTTACGATTATTAATTTTTATGGTAAAATCTTTTAAACCTAAATTTTTTAATGCTTCATGATAAATTAAAATAAACTCAGCTTCGTTTAATAAAGATGGAGAGCCCACCACATCTGCATCGCATTGATAAAATTCTCTATACCTACCTTTTTGCGGTCTATCTGCTCGCCAAACAGGTTGCACTTGAAAACGCTTAAAAGGAAAAGAAATTTCGCTTTGGTGCATCACAACGTAACGTGCAAAAGGTACAGTTAAATCGTAACGAAGTGCTTTTTCTGAAATTTTTGGAGTAAGTTGATTTATTAATAATCTATAATTTGTTTTTGCATTCTCAGCTCCGCTCAATGCATTAAAAATATTTAGATCATCAAGCGACACTGGAATCTCAGTGCTTACTTTATTAGTGCTATTATCGAATGACCCAATCTGAACATTATTTTCTTGGAAAGATTGTGTAATCTTTTGTATTATTTCTACTGAATTCTTATCTATATATTCTCCGCTATTTAAAATTTTGAAGATTAACTTATCACCTTCATCACCATATTTACCAGTTAACGTTTGCAAGTTCTCCATACTTGGAGTTTGAATTTCAGCATAACCATATTTTTTGAAAACAGTTTTAATGGTATCGAAAATATAGTTGCGTTTCACCATTTCTTGTGGCGAAAAATCTCTTGTTCCCTTTGGTAAACTCGGCTTGGTAATAGACATGGTGCAAAAGTACAAAAAGAAGTTTTAAAATAACCACATCACATTTGTCATTCAGAGCGAAGCGAAGAATCTAAATATCGCATAGAGATCCTTCGCTTCGCTCTGGATAACAAGCTTCACTATTTCATCTTATCTGCCCAAGCATCCATTTTAGTTTCGAAAACGCTTAACGGTAAAGAACCATCTTTTAAAACTTCAGTATGGAAATCTGATATTTTAAATTTAGCACCTAATTCCTTTTCATACTTGGTTCTTAATTCTCTAATTTTCATTGCACCAGTTTTATAGCCTAATGCTTGCGCTGGTATGCCCATATAACGCTCTATTTCTGCAGTTGCGCCCTCTTCACTAATCGCTTCATTATCCATCATATATTTAATGGCTTCTTCTCTACTCATGTTTTTAGTGTGAATAGCCACGTCTACTACCAAACGAATTGCTCTGTGCATTTCATCGCCTAAAGCACCCATGTGTTGATAAGGATCTTGATATAAGCCTAACTCTTTTCCAAGAGATTCGCAATACAATGCCCAACCTTCAACATATGCATTATGTCCGCCAAAACGACGGAATTTAGGTAATGATGTATTTTCTTGAGTTAAAGAAATTTGATAATGATGACCTGGAATGGCTTCGTGTAAAAACAAAGATTCCATGCCTGATGTAGTATTGAATTTTGTAGCATCTAATATTGGAACATAAAATATACCCGGGCGTTTACCATCTGCTGAACCTTGATTGTATTCTGCACTGGCAGACGCTGCTCTAAAAGCCTCAGTTTGTCTAATTTCGAACGGTGTTTTTGGCGCATTAGCAAACATCTTTTTTAAATTCGGTATCATACGTTGATGTATATTTTCGAAAGCTGCTAAAACTTCTTTTGGTGTTTTATATGGCATGAATTTTTTATCCGTTTTCATGTATTCGAAAAATGCTTTTAAATCGCCTTTAAAACCAACCAAGTTTTTAATACTATCCATTTGCGACTTAATTCTGGCCACTTCTTTTAATCCAGTCTGATAAACTTCTTCTGGAGTTTTTTTGGTAGTAGTTTGTTGTCTAACCAAATAGGCATACCATTCTTCGCCGCTTGGCATAGCAGACCAACCTGAAGTTGTTCTTGCTTTTGGCAGATATTCATTTTGTAAAAAGTCCCCTAACTTTTTATAGGTCGGAATAATTACAGTTGTTATCGCAGTACGATATTCATCTGTTAACTTCTTTTTATCTTCAGCAGAGAAATCCTTTGGCAAAAGATTAATTGGCCCGTAAAACAAACTTTCCTCTGGCTTACTAACTACCATACTTTGCATTTGTGGAATCATTTTTACCACTAATGATTTTGGAAGGACAATTCCGCTTTGCATACCTTTTTTAAAGTTTCCGATCGCTGTATCGGCCCAAACAGAAAATGCGGTAACACGTTTTAACCAATCTTGGTAATTTTTTACGGTTTTAAAAGGTTGCGCACCTGTACCCGAACCCAATTGACCAATTGTTAACGGCAGGGCAAACATTTGATTAAATGGCAAATATTCGGAGTGGTACTTAAATCCTTCTATATTCATTTCTAGCTGATCTTTTAAATAATCATAAGAAAGTTTATCGTTATCATTTAGGTTATTTCGATCGTAATTACCTAAACTATCTAAAAATCGTTGATTAAATGCTTTAGTTTCTTCTACATATGCTTCTGAACCATCATTTGGCAGAAGATCATTATATCTTTCATCACCAATAAAAGTGGCATTAATAGGACTCAATTTCAAGCCTTCCTCATAATATTGATCCGTTAAGGCTGCAAAATTTTTATTTGCTCCAGTAGTTTCAGATTTATTGGTTTGTTTACAGGCACTAATTATACCTATTGCTAGTGCGATTAAAATTATTCTTTTCATTATATCTTAGTTTATTTGGTTGATTTTTACTTTTTAAGTTGCAAACGTTTACGATAGCTTAATTGTCTCCAAATCCATTCTACTGGGCCGTAATTATATTTCGATAACCACCATTTGCTAATGTAAATTTGTATAATATAAACTACTATCGCCAATATTAGATAGAACCAAAGTGGTTTCGTATTCCAAATACCTAAGCCAAAACCAGAAAAAACAAGCAAGCCAATTAAGTTTTGAGTCATGTAATTTGTCAACGTCATTTTACCCATAATAGCCATGCTGGCGAAAGCATTTTTAAGTTTTCCTGATATATAAAGCCAGCAGATTGAAGTCGCAATAAAAAGCATAGAGCTTAAAATTATCCAATATCTGATGTTGTAATACCGCGAAACATTCCATTTCAGTTTTCCATCTAATATTGCAAATCCTGTTAACAGAATTGCAGTAATCAAACTACTCCAAAATGCAGTTTTAAGCCAGCTTTTTTTAGTTTCCAGCTGATTAAAAAAGTTGATTTTATAAAGAGAAAATCCCCACAAGAAACAACAGAACATGACTACGTGAACGGTGTATAGATAAGGCTTACTAATTATTTGCACCAAATAAGTAGCTTGTAAGCCAAAGCCTAAAACATCAAGCGGATTATGACTTTTATACAGTGGAAATAATTTGGGAATTTCTTTCCAACCCGTATTATTTAAAGAAGAGATATAACTGTTAAGTGCTGGAATAGAGAGCAATAAAATTAAACTAGTTATGAAAGCTGTTTTAGCCGAAGCACGATAAAAACACAACAACAACAGACCTAAAAAAGCATAATCTTTTAAGATATCGCCAAAAAATAAGGCGCTATTAACCAACGCTAATACCATTAACCAAAACATCCGCCCCGCGAAAAAACCATACGGATTATGGCCTTTCTCTTTAATATTATTCATGAGAACAGCGAATCCATAACCAAAAAGCAAGCTCAATAATGTCCATGATTTAGCAGCAAAAATAATACTGGTGATATAAAAAAGGATATTAGTAAAGATGTCTGGTTTAAAGTTTGTCCAATCTTTATCAAGGGTAAAGAAATCGAAATAATTCATAAGTACAACACCAAAAAGTGCCCAGCCTCTAAGTACATCGACAATTACAGTACGTTGGTTTAATTGAATTGGCTGATTAAGTGCATTATCCATATGCGCTGAAATAAAATAGTTTAACTAAGATAATGTTATTTTTAGTTAACACTGAAACAAAAAAAGCTACCCTTTTGAGGTAGCTTTTTGAATTTATTTATGAATGGTAAAAAACCACCCCGCCTTTTAGGCACCCCTCGAGAGGGGAATTTTTTATGCTAATAATCTGATTGGCTCTTCTAATAATCCTTTTAAAGTTTGTAAGAATTGCGCTCCAGTTGCTCCATCTACCACGCGGTGATCACAACCTAAAGTTAATTTCATTACATTCCCAGGAACAACAGCGCCATTTTTAACTACTGGAATTGCTTGAATTGCACCAACTGATAAAATTGCACCATCTGGCGAATTGATAATAGATGTAAATTCATCAATACCAAACATACCTAAGTTAGAAACCGTGAAAGTTGAACCTTCCCAATCTGATGGTTGTAGTTTTTTAGCTTTTGCTTTTTGACCAAAGTCTTTTACTTCTGCCGAAATGTGAGATAAAGATTTACCATCTGCAAAACGAACAACAGGAACTAATAAACCATCTTCAACCGCCATAGCAACACCAATGTTTGTATGCTCATTGAAACGGATTTTATCACCACCCCACGATGAATTAACAGCTGGGTGTTTTTTCAAGGCGATAGCAACCGCTTTAATTACGATATCGTTAAACGAAACTTTTACTGGAGCAACTGTATTAATTGCGGTACGAGCAGCAATTGCGCCGTCCATATCAATACTAACAGTTAAATAGAAATGCGGAGCTGTAAATAAACTTTCGGCTAAACGCTTTGCAATTATTTTACGCATTTGCGAAACTGGCGCTTCTGTAAATTTAACCTCACCAACATAAGTTGGAATTACTGGAGCCACAACAGCTTTATCTTTCGGACTTTCGGACTTCTGACTATCAGCTTGAGGCGCAGCCGAAGGTTTAAAGTTCTCGATATCTTTTTTAATAATACGACCACCTTCTGCACTACCAGCAACTTGTGCTAAATCAATTCCTTTATCTTTTGCTATTTTCTTAGCCAATGGCGATGCAATGATACGACCACCATTTGAATTATTTGTAGTAGTGGGGCCACATGATGAAGCCGTTGGCGTTTCAATTGAGGGAGACGCTTGAACTTGTTCTTTTACCGGTGCATCAGCACTTTTATCTACAGTTGGTTTTGCAGGAGCATCACCTTGTGCTAATATTGATGAAATATCTGTTCCTTCTGGACCAACAATTGCGATAATGCCATTTACTTTAGCAGCTTCGCCTTTGTTTACGCCAATATGTAATAAAGTACCATCAGCATAACCCATAATTTCCATGGTCGCTTTATCGGTTTCTACATCAGCTAAAATGTCATCCCCTTTTACTTTATCACCAACTTTTTTATGCCATTCAGCGATAACACCTTCAGTCATAGTATCACTTAATAAAGGCATACGAATTACCGTTACACCTTTTTTAGCTAATTCTTCTTCGCTTAAACCGCCTTGAGCTGGTGCTTCTGCTTTAGTTTCTTCTTTTGGAGCTTCTTCAGTTTTAGGAGCATCTGCTTTTGCAGCACTAACTTCAGCTTCAAGCGCAGCTTTATAATCTTCGCCTTCTTTACCAATTACGGCAATTACAGCATCAACAGGAACAGCTTTACCTTCTTCAACGCCAACAAATAATAACGTTCCATCCCAGTAAGATTCTAAATCCATCGTAGCTTTATCAGTCTCCACCTCGGCTAAAACATCACCGCTTTTAACTTTATCGCCCACTTTTTTATGCCACTTTGCCATTACCCCTTCGGTCATGGTATCGCTCATTTTGGGCATTTTTACTATATCAGCCATTTATATATATCTATTGAAATGCGTTTTATTAATTTTCTTGATAAGGATAGTCAGCTTGCATGTACACATCTTTGTACAATTCAGATGCATCTGGCCATGGCGATTCTTCAGCAAATTTCACTGATTCATCCACAATCTCTTTTACTTTTTCTTCAATTGAAGTAATCCAAGCATCATCAGCATATTTCTCTTTCAAAATAACTTCTTTCACTTGCTCAATTGGATCTTTTGCTTTGTATTCTTCCAACTCATCTTTAGTACGATATTTTGCTGGGTCTGACATTGAATGACCTCTATAACGATACGTTCTCATTTCTAAGAAAGTTGGTCCTTCGCCATTACGAGCACGTTGAATTGCTTCGTCCATTGCATTATGAACCGCAACTGGATCCATACCATCTACAGGAGCACATGGCATATCAAAACCTAAACCAATTTTATAAATATCTGTCATGTTTGTGGTACGCTCTACAGAAGTTCCCATTGCATAACCATTGTTTTCGCAAACAAAAATTACTGGTAATTTCCATAACATCGCCATGTTAAATGCTTCGTTTAAAGCACCTTGACGAACTGCTCCGTCTCCCATGTAGCAAACATTAACATTTTTAGTTCCTTTATATTTTTCCGCGAATGCGATACCTGCACCTAACGGGATTTGACCACCAACAATTCCGTGACCGCCGTAAAAGTTATGTTCTTTACTGAAAATGTGCATTGAACCACCTTTACCTTTAGAACAGCCTGTAATTTTACCATACATCTCAGCCATGATACTATTTGCGCTCACACCTAAAGCTAATGCATGCGCATGATCGCGATAAGCTGTAATCATAGAATCATCTGGTCCCATTGCAGAAATTGCACCAGCAACCACCGCTTCTTGGCCAATATATAAGTGACAAAAACCACGAATTTTCTGCTGTCCGTATAGTTGTCCCGTTTTTTCTTCGAATTTGCGCATTAGCAACATCGACTCAAACCACTTCAAATAGGTATCCTTATTTATTTCTACTGCACTCATGTTGAGGTATTGATTTTTTGTTTGTGAGAGCAAATCTAATTTTTTTTATGCAATTTTTGATAAGAATTAGTGTAAAATTATCCTTGTGTAGGATGCAAACCACTAGATTTTAACCCTGTTATCAAAATTTATCGGCTATTTATTTTACTGCAATATAAGGATATGTATAATTTATATTTTATCCTTTCATCCAATCGCAATAGATTTTAGAATTACTTAAAAATAATAGAAAAATATTATTCTGTTTCGAATTCATCTTTTATTTGATAAATTATTAACAGTTTTTAAATTTAAATTCTTTGAAATAGATTGCTCCAATACTCATTTTCGACTTAAAACCGAGTAAAATGTTAATAACTTTTAGTTTTAACTGAAATACATTTGGATAACATTTGTAAATAATCTACTTTTGCTCCCCTAACAATAAGCCCTAGTGGTGTACGTTTAAGTGTAAGTGTCATTTACCCAAACTTAACAGTATAACATGATTAAAAAGTTTTTGTTTTCTACCCTTATTGTCATTTGCAGTTTATCTACTGTATTTGCTCAAAACAAGACAAAAGAAACCAACAAATTAGAAGACCCAGATAATTTAGCCTCGCAATATTTTTCGCAGGTAATGGGTGTGGCCGTAGATGCAACCTCTAACTTAAAGCTATATAAATTTATTTACGAGTGGATTGGTACTCCTTACCGTTTTGGTGGTAATACAAAAAAGGGAATTGATTGTTCTGCTTTTACCAAAACTATTTACGATAAAGTTTTCAATACAACCATATTACGTAATTCACGTGATATTTTTAGTACAGTAAACCCATTATCTAAAGATGAATTGAAAGAAGGTGATTTAGTTTTCTTTAGAAGTAACGGTCGTACTATTTCTCACATTGGTGTTTATTTAGGCGATAATCGCTTTGCGCATGCTTCATCTTCTAGAGGTGTTGTAATTAGCAATTTAAACGAACCGTATTATTCTCGTATTTTTTATAAGGGCGGAAGAATTCTAGAAGCAACGAAGAAAGATTTTGTAGAAGAATAATTGAATTAACACAAAATATTTAATCCCTCCCGATAAACCGAGAGGGATTTTTTTATGAACAAAACCATGAATAAACTTTTTAGTGTTGCCTTTTTGGCCGTTATTGTTACTTATTTTTCAATGAGTTGCCAAAGTGAAACTACCGCAGCCGCACAAGAAAACAAAGTTGATAGCGTAAAAGTTCGAAAAACAAAGGATACCATTAGCATTACTGCAGTAGGTGATATGATGTTGGGTTCTGCTTTTCCTAATAAACTTAATTTACCACCTGATGATGCAATAAATAGTTTCAAAGCAGTTGATTCATTTTTAAAAGGAGATATTGTTTTTGGGAATTTGGAAGGTTGTTTTCTAAATTCTGGTAATTCTGATAAATGCAAAGGCATCAATCCAAATAACTGTTACGCGTTTAGAATGCCAGATCGCTATGCGGAAATTTATAAAAAAGCAGGATTTAATGTCTTAAGCATCGCGAATAATCATGTTGGTGATTTTAATGCAAAAGGTCGAAAAAATACAGCTAGAATTTTAGACTCTTTGCAAATACATTATGCTGGTCAACTAAATAAGCCTTTTGAGATTTTTGAGTTAGATAGTGTTAAATATGCATTTTGTGCTTTTGCCCCTAATGAAAATACGGTATCCATTAAAAATATTGACAGCGCAAAAATGTTAATCGCCGCACTTAAAAAGCAAGCAGATATTGTAATTATATCTTTTCATGGCGGTGGAGAAGGCGCAAATTTTGAACATGTAACTCGCAAAACAGAAATCTTTTTTAAAGAAAACCGTGGAAATGTTTATGCATTTGCACATGGCGTAATTGATGCTGGCGCTGATGTAGTTTTAGGTCATGGGCCGCACGTTACTAGAGCAGTTGAAGTGTACAAAAACAAATTCATCGCTTATAGTTTAGGTAATTTTTGCACCTATGGCATGTTTAGCTTAAAAGGTTCAAACGGTTTTGCTCCATTATTACAGCTAAAAATAAATTCAACAGGTGATTTTCTGTTCGCCGATATTGTTTCAGTAAAACAGGATAAAATTAGCCGACTTACACTTGATAAAAACTTTACTGCATTTAAAAAGATGCAACTTTTAACCGCTCAAGATTTTCCTGAAAATCAATTAAAATTTGAAGGCAACAGAATAAGTTTAAAATAATTAAGCCTCGTCCTTTGTATTTCTTACCAAACCAATACCAGATACGAAGAAAATAATGCCAATAATCCCCACCACAATTAATTCGCGGCTACCAGTGCTATGTTGCACAAATCCCCAACCAGCATAAATTAATCCAATAATGCCTAAAATAGTTAGGATAGTTCCGAAAGTACGTTTTACGTTCATAAGTTTAGATTTTATCCTCGTATAACAGCATAGAATGATTTTTGTTTCATAAAAAAAGCAGCACCAAATTAATGATACTGCTTTAAAAATTAATGTGTTATATAATTAGTTTACCAAACCCCAAGTCTATTTTCTGGAGCGATATACATTTTGGCAGTTTTAGGAATGTTAAATGCTTTATAAAATGCTTCCATGCTATAAACTGGACCATTTACTCTAAATGTTTCTGGTGAATGTGGATCTGTTTTAATACGCACACGCATATTTTCATCTCTATCTTTAATTCTCCAAACTTGCGCAAAGCTTAAAAAGAAACGTTGATTAGGAGTAAAACCATCAATTTTCTTTGTGGCTTCTTTACCCTGTTCCGTTAACTTAAATGCATCATAAGCAATAGCTAAACCACCAATGTCTGCAAGGTTTTCTCCCAATGTTAAATTACCATTTACATGTTGGTTATCTAATAGTGTAAACCCATTATAAAGTGTTACAACTTTATCAGTTTTTGCTTTAAACTTATCCGCATCAGCTTTTGTCCACCAGTCTTTCATATTACCAACAGCATCATATTGGCGACCTTGATCATCAAATCCATGAGTCATTTCATGGCCAATTACTGCACCAATAGCTCCGTAATTAATGGCATCATCTGCATTCGCATCAAAAAATGGAAACTGCAAAATTCCGGCAGGGAAAACGATTTCATTAAACGTGGGATTATAGTAAGCATTTACAGTTGGAGGCGTCATTCCCCATTCTGTTTTATCAACTGGTTTTCCAATTTTACTAATCATTTCATTATAACCATGCGTTCTCGCAGCACGAGCATTACCCAAGTAATCACCTTTGTTAATCGTTACATCATCAAAGTTTTTCCACTTTGTGGTATAGCCAATTTTCTTTAAAAAGATATTCAGTTTTTCAGTTGCTTTTGCTTTTGTTTCAGCGCTCATCCAATCCAATTTATCAATACGTGTAGCAAATACTTTTTGTAAGTTATTTACCAATTCATCCATGCGTTGTTTAGCTTCTGGAGTGAAATATTTCTCTACATATAATTGACCTAACAAATCGCCTAAATTAGCATCAATTCCATTAACCATTGCTTTCCATCTTTCTGGTTGTTTTTTCTGTCCATTAAACATCTTGGTATATTCGAATTTTGCATTTACAAAAGATTTGCTTAAAAGGCTGGCGTTTCTGGCGATATAATCAAACTTGAGTTTAGTTTTCCATGTATCTAAAAGTTCGCTTGCCAATAATGTGCTTAATGCTTTAAAATATGCGGGTTGTCCTACATTCACACTATCAGTTTTAACTTTCATAGTTGCAAATATTCCCGATAAATTTACCTGTGGTGCCAATTTATCAAAATCACCCACACTCATTTTATTATAATTCTTTTGAGGATCCCTAAGCGCTTCAGGGCTTAAATGTGATTTAGCAATTTCTGTTTCAAGTTTTAAAATAGTAGCAGCGTTTTTAGCTGCCGTTGCAGTATCTAGTCCAGATAAAGTAAATAGCTTGGTAGCATACTTTATCAATCCTGCTCTAGCTGCCTTAGAGGCACTATCAGTTTTAAAATAATAATCTTTTTCTGGTAACGATAATCCAGATTGATAAAATGATGCGATATTTTTTACGCTGTTTTTCTCATCTGCCCCAACAGTTAAACCCAATAAGCCAGCCTCGTCTGTTTTGGCTAATTGTGCCAATAAAGTTGTCAATTCTGGCAAATTACTCAAGGCATCAATTTTTGCTAAAACAGGCTTTAAAGGTTCAGTTCCAAGTTTTTCGATAGTTGCAGTATCTATTCCGCTGGCATAATAATCACCTACTTTTTGCTGTATACTTCCTTTAGCCGAATTGCTCTTTTCTGCATCTTCTACAATTCCTTTTAGTTTCTTTAAATTGTCTTCATACAACGTATAAAAACTGCCCCAGCCACTTTGATCGTCAGGAATAATGGTATTTTTCATCCATTTTCCATTAGCATATTCATAAAAATTATCCCCCGGATTAACGGTAGTATCCATTCCCGCTTTATCCAAAAATACAGTACGCACATCGGTCTCTGTGCTTTTGTTTTGGCAAGCCATTAGTAAAGCTACGCCAATTATTGGTAAACCTAATTTCAGTTTCATAAACAATTGATTAAAAAATATTTAAATAAATCTACATAGAAAATCAGTAATATTGAGCTTAATTTAAACCAAATAATACCATGAATTACATTCCATACGTTTTACTCTTTTTCGGGCTAGTAGTCCTTTTTAGTTCGTTTGTAACTGTTAAACAAGGCACAATTGCAGTAATTACTGTATTCGGCAAATACCGCCGACAACTAAGACCAGGTCTGAGTTTAAAAATTCCATTGATAGAGCAAATACATTCTAAAATTTCTATTCAAAATCGCTCAGTTGAGCTTTCTTTTCAGGCAGTTACGCAAGATCAGGCAAATGTTTATTTTAAGGCGATGTTACTTTATTCTGTTTTAAACCACGATGAAGAAACGATTAAAAATGTTGCATTTAAGTTTGTTGATGCTAACAATTTAATGCAAGCCTTAATAAGAACTATAGAGGGTTCGATTAGGGCTTATGTTGCCACACAAAAACAAGCTAATGTATTAGCACAGAGAAATGAAATTGTAGATCATGTAAAACATCAGATTGACCAAGTTTTAGAAAGTTGGGGTTATCATTTACAAGATCTTCAATTGAATGATATTACTTTTGATGAAGAAATTATGCGCTCAATGAGCCGTGTAGTGGCATCAAATAACTTAAAAGCTGCCGCTGAAAATGAAGGACAAGCTTTATTAATTACCAAAACTAAAGGCGCAGAAGCTGATGGTAATGCGATTAAAATTGCAGCCGCAGCAGAGCGTGAAGCTGCTCAATTGCGTGGACAAGGTATTGCATTATTTAGAGCAGAAGTTGCGCATGGTATGACTAAGGCTGCTCAAGAAATGGAAGAAGCTAATTTAGATATCTCGGTAATTTTATTCACCATGTGGACAGAATCTATTAAACATTTTGCAGAAAACAGCGATGGCAATGTGATCTTCTTAGATGGAAGTACCGAAGGCATGAACAAAACGATGAAAGAAATGATGTCTATGCAAATGGAAAAAACCAAAAAATAATTGATTTCTATATAAATAAAAAAAGTCCAGGTTTATTGCCTGGACTTTTTTTGTGTGCTAAAAGCTATATTTTATTGCGTTTAGTGCTTATTTATTAAAACTTTGTATTACACCAGCTGTTTTTGCTCCATCGGTCATTTTCATCAAATCGACCATAATTTTTAAGCTTTCATCTTCTACAAAATCATAAGAATCTGTTTTGGTGGCTTTATCTCCTTTTTTAACTGGAGCTAAACCTCTTGCAGCTCTTATTTGATTTAAGCGAGCTAATCCTTTCGCCTCTAACTGATCTCGCTCTGCTTTCAATTTAGCCTCGTTTAATGTAATTGAAGTTTCGCCATCACGTTTTTTAGATTCTGCAATATCATCTACTAATGCTTTATAATCTAAAGAACTTGTCATTCTTTCATCATGCAATTTTATCAAATTCGCTTTAATGCCAGCTAAATCTGAAACTGCTACATAATTAGATGGTTTAATCATATCAAAAGGCAAAGCCGATGGTTCAGTATCTTCTCCAATTTTGTCTAACGGATAAATTGAAGGGAAAGTAACATCAGGAATAACGCCTTTATGTTGTGTACTATTCCCATTTATACGGTAAAACTTGCCCATCGTTAAATTTAGCTGCCCAAGTTGAGGAATACCATCTTTATCTACAATAGTTACGCTTGTTGAACCAGGATTTTGAATTTTTTGATCAACAACTTTTGATTTTGTAGCCGCTAAAACGTTAGCCATTTTTTGTAAAATAGTTGGATCAATCATTTCATTAAGATCGATGGTACGCTGAACAGTTCCTTTACCATAAGTTTGAGTTCCCATCACAATACCACGACCATAATCTTGTATCGCTCCTGCAAAAATTTCCGAAGCAGATGCGCTCAATCTATCTACCATTACACCAAATGGACCAGTCCATGCAGCACCAGCATTTTTATCATCATTAACTTTTATGCTATTGTTAAATTCTCTAGTTTGTACCACTGGACCTTTATCAATAAATAAACCTGTTAAATCAATTGCCTCGTTTAAAGAACCACCACCATTTGCACGTAAGTCCATTACAATAGCATCAACTTTATCAAGATTTTTCAACGTATCAATTAATAAACGCACATCACGAGTGGTGCTTTTATAATTTTTATCACCTGCATTAGCTGCTTTAAAATCTGCATAAAAGGCTGGCACTTCAATAATTCCTATTTTATATGGTTTCCCATCTGATTGAATAGTTTTAACAGATTTCTTTGCAGATTGATCAGCCAGAATAATTTTATCTCTAACTAAGGTTACGATAACCGGTTTAGAAGAAAGTTCTTGTCCTACAGGAATTACTTTTAATTTCACCGTAGTTCCTTTAGGGCCTTTGATTTTAGAAACCGTATTATCTATTCTCCAACCAACAACATCCTCAAACTCTCCATTTACTCCTTGTGCTACCGCGATAATTCTATCACCAGCATTTAATTGTTTGCTTTTAAAAGCCGGACTACCTGGTACAATGGTTACAATTTTAGTAATCTCATTTTCCAATTGTAAGGTTGCTCCAATTCCTTCCATTGAGCGGGCCATTTCTTGATTGAAAACCTCAGCATTTCTTGGATTGAAATAATTTGTATGTGGATCAATAGCTTCTGTAAAAGCATCCATCAAAATTTGAAATACATCTTGATTATTGAATTTAGCAGCTTGAGATTTTAAACTTTGGTAACGTTTAGTTAAAGTCTCTACATTTTTTGCCTGATCAGTTCCTGCAATTTTAAGATTTACCAACTCATATTTTACTCTCTTCTTCCAAAGATCATCCAACGCAGTTGTGTTGCTAACCCAAGGCATTTTCTCTCTATCATACACATAGGTGTCATTTTGATTGAAATCGTACTTGCTTTTTATCTGAGAAACAGAATAATCAATGCGTTCATTATATCTTTTCAAATACACATTAAAAATATAAAATGGCACACTTAGATCTCCAATTTTAAAATCATCATCTAAAGTGGTTCTGCTTTTTTCGAACTCAGCAATATCACTTGCTAAAAAATAATATTTAGATGGATCTAATGCTTTTATATATCTATCTAAAATGATAGAAGAAATAGAGTCATTCAGTTTTATCTGTTTATAATTATACCCCTCAATTAGCGAAACTACTTGCCTAAGCACCAAACTTTGTTGATCGTCTGGTTTAATATTTTGCACACCATCCACCATTTTTTGAGGTTTAGGCGAAGCGCTACACGCCAACGCTGCGGCTGTAAACGTAATCATCAATACTCTTCTCAACATCTCTTTAACTAATTTAAAATTCATTCTTATAAAATCATCATCCAATATGATACCAATTTCTCAAATAAACAAAAAAGATACAGGTTTAAACTGTATCTTTTTTGTAAACTTTGTAAAGTTAATTAATTCTATGCTGAAATTAGCTTGCTTTTAATGGCCAACATCACCAAACCTACCACGCTTTTTACTTTTGTTTTTTTGAAGATATTTTTACGATGTGTTTCTACGGTTCGCTTACTTATAGCCAAATAAGTTGCAATGTCTTCATTACTGTATTCTTGGGTTATGAGTTTAATAATTTCTACCTCACGCCTGCTTAAAACATCAATTACTTTAGTACTTGTTTTCATATTCATAGCGTTTGGTTTTAAATTGTTAATTCATTCCCTTAACTTAAAAAGAGGCAGAAAATTTTCCGCTTCCTAAACTACAGTAAACAGCCGCAGAGGTTGTGCCATCAAACATTTCTGCTAAGAAAGTTCCTTCAATTTTATCACTTGCTAATGAAGTGATAATAATATTGCCACCGCCGCCATTTGTAGTTGCATAGGTTTTGCCTCCTGTTGTAAATGTTGCTGTTCTGGTAGCTGTTGTTAAATTATATGTGCCCGCAGCCGTAACATTGTCTACTTTAATAACTAAGCTAGAACTACCTGCACCTAAAGCAGTAATCGTATAACTCGTTCCAGATTTTACTGCTGTTGCCGCAGTTGCTGTCCATGTTACAGCGGCTGCACTTCCAACTGTTAATGATGCGCTTGCAGAACCTGCCGCTTTAACTGTTTCTTCGTCTTTTTTGCAAGAAACAAATACTGTACTTAGCATAGCGAATGCTAGTAGGATAAATGTGATTTTTTTCATTTTGATTAATTTTATTAAACAAAAGTTGAAAAAAGTACCACTCCCTACAATACCTTAGCACGGGTATATTCATCTACCCAACAGCAGGTATATATTAAATTATTTTATGATCGTATGCGTACTTTAATAGCCCTACAATGCTTTGTGTACACGTTTTTCTGAAAATATTTTTACGATGAGTTTCTACTGTACGTTCACTGATAAACAACATATCTGCGATTTTTTTATTGCTGTGTTCGCATTCTATCAATCGGATAATTTCTACTTCCCTATTCGTTAAATGAGATTCCTCGTCGTTGTTTCTAAAAGATTTCATGAGCTCACGCGTTACTTCTTCGCCATAAAAAGTTTGCCCTTTGGCTAATTTGTCCAGCGCCTCTAATAATTCTTGTTTCCCTGTATTTTTAAGGATGTATCCTGATATGCCTGCATCAACCATTTCTTTGATGACTTGTCGCTCGCCAAACATGGATAATGCTAAAACCTTTATGTGTGGATACTTTTTCTTTACGTTCCGCGTCAATTCAACTCCAGACATTTCTGGCATATTGATGTCGGTAAGAAGAATATTGACGGTCAATTCATCAAGCATTGCCATCACTTCTTTTGGCTGATTACTACAGCCGACAATAGTGTATTTTTCTTCGTTATTAAGCAAAGAACGTAAACCATCTACCACCAATTGGTGATCGTCTACGATGAATAAATTTGTTGAGAGCGTATTTTCCATCTTACTAATTTACAAAGGAATATGAATAGCCACAAGGGTTCCAGAGCCTAGTGTGGAAGAAAAATCTACTGTGCCTTTTAAGTATTCGACCCTACTTCGGATATTCTTCAAACCTATACCTTCAAATTTTTCTAACGATGTCGTATCAAACCCTTTCCCATTGTCTTCAATCATAGCGTTAATTCCTTCTTCATCTTTTGTGAGTTGAATATCTAAACTATTTGCACCAGAATGCTTGATCACATTATTAACCGTTTCTTGTATCACTCTGTACAAAACAGTTTCTACATTTTGGTCTAACCGTTGTTGTAATCCGAATGTTTCTAAATTAATTTTCAATTTACGAGCATCGATTTTATTAATGAAGTCCCTTACAGCAGTTGCCAAACCAGATTTTAACAATACATTTGGCGCCATTTGATGCGAAATTGATCTTACTTCTTTGCAGCTTTCATCTACCAAGTCCAGCGTTTTTTCGAACATTTTTTTACCTTCAGTATTTTTAAACGTTAAATCATCTGTTAATGCCGATAAGTTCATTTTAACAGCCGAAAACATTTGCCCTAAGCCATCATGTAATTCGCCAGAAATTCTTTTCCGTTCATTTTCTTCTGCATTTAAAACAGATTTAGTGGCTAAATCCTGTTGTGTTAAAACTGTTTTTTGCAAACGCGTTTCCTGCCTAAGTTTATAGCGGTTATAAAACAGATAACTTAATAGTATAGTGATGAGTAAAGCCCCAGCAATAACGCCTAGCAATATATTTCTTTTTAGGATTTCTAGTTTTTGAACATCATTTTGTATAGCAAGCAACCTTATTTTCTGGGTTTTTGCTTTAGTTTCTACTTGTTTTTGAGTTAAAAGCGCTTGATTCTTTTGCAATGATAAATTTTGAGATTCGATACGGAAATTATTCTTATCCAGTTCAAGGTTTTTATTTTCTATGACCAGCTTATTTTCATTTAGCTTCAAAACTTGAATCAAGTTTTGTTTATCCAATAATAAAATCTGCTGTTCTTTCTTTTGAGTTTGATAAATGGTATTTAATTCATTTATCTGTTTGTTATTATTTTCATTTAATAAGCTATCTTTTATTGCAATAAATTGTTTCTGACTTTTAATGGCCTTATCTGGTTCATTAATTCTGATGAAATATTCAGTCATAGCTTCATAGCCACTTCTTTTATCAATAGCTGATTTTTGATTGATTGCAAGCGCTAAACCTTTATCTAAGTTAATCTTAGCTTGATCAATCTTATTCAATTTTAGCAACGTCTTTCCATACCCTATATAAGCAGCTGCTAGAGTTTTTTGCAGAGTTATTGCTTCATGCAGATTTATTGCCTGAATAAAATCTTTTGCTGCCTGTTCATATAACCCTTCTTCAAAATAAAAGTTAGCCAATTTTGATTGAAAGATTGCTAAAGAGCGTTTGTCACTATATTTATCGGCCAGATTTATGGCCATTTTTTCATATTCAATAGCCTTTGATGTATTTTTCAGACTAACAAAATAGGTAGCATACAAATCATAACTTACTGCTATATTCCTGCCGTCATTTAATTCTTTGTACTTATCTAAAGATAAATCCAAATATTTCTTTGTATTATCTAGATCGTTTTTTTGATTGTATAGCAATACCAATTGTTGATAAGAATGTGCCAATCCCATTTTATTATTAATCTCTTCATCTATCTTTATTTGTTCGAAAATATAGCTAATAGCTTTTGCATTATTTCCTATATATCTATATACAAAAGCTAAATTCCCGTACCCTAAAGATTGGCCTTTCTTGTCGTTATTCTTTTTACTAATTGCTAAAATCTCTTCATATTTTTGAATTGCATCATCGGTTTTACCTTGATCTATAAGTACATTGGCAATATTATTATTAGCTTGAGTAGCAAGTACATTATCTTTTATTTGAACAGCAATTGCTCTAAACTTTTCAAAATTTGATAAGGACGCTACATAATTGCCTTTATAATACATCATTTGTCCTAAATAATTATAACCAGTAGCGAGTTCCTTATAAATTTTATGTTGAGAAGAAAAACTAATGGAGTTGTTAGCGTATTTGATAGCGCTATCCAAGTTAGTATTAAAGTATGCCGATGAAAGCTTATTAAGGTTTTTAGCTTGTTCTGTTATGGAGGACTTTTTTAACGTTCTTTTCAAGCTATCCACCCCCCTTTGATTTTGGGCATTGACCAGACAAACTCCACTAATGTAAAACAATATGAGGCTGAGCGTAAATTTCATTGGGATGATTTAACACTCAAATTTAAGCTTATTAGCAGTTGTTTATATACCCACTAGTTGGTATTTTTCAGATTAAATAATTGTGTTTTAAATGATTACTTAAAAAGGAATAAAAATAGCAATGAGTGTTCCTTGACCAGGTTTAGAAGAAAAATCTACTGTTCCATTCAAGTAAATTACGCGAGTGCGGATGTTTTTTAGTCCAATGCCTTCAAATTTTTCGAGTTGAGTTATATCAAAACCTTTCCCATTATCTTCGATCATGGCATTAATTCCTTCTTCATCTTTAGTCAATTGAATATCTAAAGAATTAGCTTTTGCATGTTTAATTACATTATTAACCGCCTCTTGTATTACTCGATATAACACAATTTCTATATTTTGATCTAATCGATCTTGTAAACCAAAAGTGCTTAAATTAACCTTTAACTTTTTGACATCTATTTTATCAATAAAATCTCGAATTGCGCTCGCTAACCCAGCTTTTAACAAAACATTTGGCGCCATTTGATGTGAGATTACTCGAACCTCTTTGCAGCTTTCATCAACCAAATTTAGTGTTTTGCCATACATTTTTTTTCCATGTTCATCTTTAAACTCAAAATGATCTGCTAACGCTGATAAGTTCAATTTTACTGCAGAAAACATTTGACCAAGTCCATCGTGCAACTCGCCAGCAATACGTTTTCGTTCATTTTCTTCAGCTGTCAAAACTGCTTTTGTCGCTAAATCTTGTTGAGCGATAACTTCATTTTGCAATCGAGAATTTTGCCTTAATTTATAGCGATTGTACAGTAAATATCCAATAATTGAGCTCAATAGAAATGCTAAAGATATGGTTATGATAATTCCATCACGCTGTGTTAATTTCAGTTTCTGAATAGTATTTTCTTTATGTAAAATGCTAATCTTCTGCTCTTTTTTCTCAGTATCGTATTGTGTTTGTAATTCGTTTATCTGCTTACTTTTGGCAACATTAAATATCGAATCTTTTATAGTCGCGTAGTTTTTATGTGCTTGATAAGCTTGTGCGAAATCCTTTTTTTGCTCGTAAATCTCTGAAAGCAATAAATAACCTTGTTGCAACATATCTGGATAGTTTATCTCTTTACAAAAAGAAATAGCTTGTTTAGCATAAACTATTGCCTGATTAAAATCTTTCTTATCCCTATTTATTTCCGTTAACTCAATTAGGCAAACTGCAATCCCATAATTATCTTTCAATTCCCTTCTAAGGGATAAACTTTTTTGCAGATATTCTAGTGCAAAATCATAATTTTTCATCAATCCAAATACATAACCAATGTATTCTAAACTATAAGATTCACCTAGTTTATCTTTGGCTTTTTGATAATATTGTAATGATTTTTGATATTGTTTTAAAGCATTTTGGTATGCGCCATCTTCCTCATAAACTAATCCAATATTATTATGTGAATTTGCTATTTGAGCATTATCATTAATATTAATTGCCTCATTTAAAGCTCTAGTATAATAGTTTAATGCTTTTTTAAAGTCTTTGTTTTTCTTAAATAACGTGCCTATTTCATTACAAATTGCTGCTATATCTTCATGAAGATTATTTTTTTCAGCAGTTCCTAAAGCATGTAAATAGATTTTTAATGCTTCGTTATGTTTTCCTTTAAAATAAGCAATATTTCCTTCAATAAGTTCCGCAGCAATTAATGAGTTATTGTCGTTTGCCTTTATTGCATTGGTTTTTACTTGCACTAAAAGTGAGGAAGCTAATTCTGGTTGAGCTCTGAAGATGTTTTTGGCAGAATCCAGTAATTTGTTTTGTTGAGCAATTACTGGCAATGACAAGACAAATAATCCTAAAACTGTTGTAATAGAAGTCAGAATCTTTTTCAATAGGTATGGTTTTTTTGGAAACACAAAACAAAGTTCGATTATTAACCTAATAATCAAATACCCTATTCTACTGATTTTGATATAAAATCTTATTTTTTGCTGTTTTGCTTCTCAGCGATAGTAGATCTACTTGTTTTAATCTGCTGTGCAAATTGAGTGATTTTTGCATTTTTAGCAAGCAGTTCTGCTCTGTTCACGTCTTTAGTTGCCAGATTATATTCTTTCTTCTTAATCTTAACCAAAGCAATACCTAATACCGAATCAATGTAAGATGTATTGTTTTTAAGTTGTTGTGCTAAAATCCCCTGTTGGGTGTAAAACCATAAAGATTGGGTAAGTTTATTGGCTGCAAAATAAATTTTTCCGAGTTGGTTATACGATGCCATTTGGCCAGACTTACTGCCAATACGCGAATATGTTTTTAGCGCCGCATTTAACACAACTTGCTCTGCTTCAACATAATGCAAAAGCAATAAATGCACATTACTCATTCTTAGTAAGGAAGCACCATAACGACTAAATTTCTTGTCATTATTATACTCAAACGCGGCTTTGCCGAATAAGATTAAAGCTTCATTTAAATCACCACGGCGCTCATTACGGTCTGCATCTTCAAAAAATTCATCGGCACTCGTTTCGTCCACATTAAATACCGAAATATTAATTGCGGATACTGGCTGCGGAACGTCTTGAGGCCCTGAATTAACATTTTGTGCATTTGATATAGCAACCAAAAACAAGCAAACAAGCGTTAAACAGATTTTATTCATCCGATAAAGATATATAAATTTAGTTAAACACCTGTAAACTACCATCAAAAGATGCCCAAACCATATACGGATGCGAATCGCAATGATAAATTTCGCCTTTGGCTGAGATACCAACTACACCTGCGAATCCATCAAATGGTTTTAGTTCGGTAAATGATTTATCACATGCAGCTTGTAGCGTAAAACCATCCGTTACGCGGGTTGCAATTTTTGCGGCTAGTGCGCCACTTACAATATCTTCGCCTACGCCTGTGCAAGAAATCCCTGCAAAATCAGTCGCAAAATTACCTGCTACTGTTGCAGAATCGCTTACACGACAAGGAATTTCAAAACCTTTTCCGCCAGTTGATGTTGCTGCAGCTAAATTTCCATCAGTATCAAAAGCTACACAGCCAACCGTTCCTTTTCTTTCTTGTTGATTTAATTTTGCTTCGTATTCTAATTGCCTTTGTGCAGTTATCGGATTAAAATAGTCGAATCCATTAGCTCTGGCAAAGGCTAAAGCTCCTTCTCCACTTAATACACGATCATCATAATCAAGTAGTTTTTGTGCGACTTCAATCGGATTTTTAACATCTTCTACATTAATAACTCCGCTAAATTTTTGGGTTTTACCATCCATTAAAGATGCACTTAATCTCACTTTGCCATCACTTTGTATTTGAGAACCGATCCCCGCATTAAAAAGTTCATTATCTTCTAATAAACCCGTAGCGTACACTACGGTTTCTAATGCTGTATGCGTAGCTAAAAAATGATATGCTTTTTCTACAATTTGAGCCAAAGCATCTTGCTTCGCTTTTTTTGTTTCCTGATTGGTAGAAGATTCGCTAAAAAAACCACCATGTATGATAACTTTCATTCTTTTAGTATTTAGTATCAAGTGTCCAGATTAGTCGCATAACTTTTATATCCAAAACTGTAAACTAATGCCTGTAAACTGCTAACTATTCTGTCGGAACAACTTTAGGATGTTGAATAACCAATTGGTGATTTGTTAAATCATAGGTATCGCCATTACACATTACATGTACAATCATGTTTTTTATAGATACTGGCTGCCCCATTTCTACATCGGTTAAATTGGTGTCTGCCATATTACGACCATCAACCAAAATTACCATCCCTGAGCCAATTGCTTCCATTGTATTTCCGTGAATATATAAGCCCGTGTCTTCGCCTAAACCAATTCCTAAAATTCCAGGATTACTTGCCGCAGCATATAATAAACGCCCAATTCTACCTCTTTGCACAAAGTGAGTATCAACAATTACACCGTCAATAAATCCTAATCCGCCAGTTATTTTAACTTCGCCTTTTAGCAAAGCATCTTTACTACTTCCCTGATAAATCATGTTTTTAGAGCTCGCAGCAGCACCAGCTGAGGTGCCTGCAATTACAATTTCTGTATTCTCATACTTATCTAGCAAAATGCGATGAATTTCTGTTCCACCAAAAATAGATGATAAACGCAATTGATCTCCGCCAGTAAAAATTATTACATCCGCTTGCTTAACTCGTTCAGCATATTCAGGTCTGTTTGCCTCTTCTCTGCTTCCAATATTAAGCACACCAACATCATGCACATCTAATTGGGCAAAAGCCTTAATATATTCTTCGCCAACCCGCTCTGGAATTAGCGATGCTGTAGTCATAATTTCAAACCGCGAATCATTTCCTCTAACAGATTCCGTAGTTATTCTTTTTAAAATCCCACGCTCAAAAAAGTTCATGTTCTGTGGCAGTCCGAACTGTGTTTCGGCAAAACTTCCAGTATTTATTGCACCGCCAATTATAATTAATTTTCCTTTTGGAGCCATCTTATTGTTTAGGTTTTCGCTAAATTCCAAATATATGCCATTAGCCTAATAATTAACATTATTTTTATCAATATTATACTTTTAATTAACAATTAAACTTGTTTCAGTCTATTTTCTCAATAGACCAAAAACGATTACAAAATTTAATGATAGATTGACGGGTAAATTGGAAAAAATTTTATACTTTAATTTTTTCTTTGAAATTATACGCTCAATTCAGCAATAACGCTCCTTTTTACCACCATTAAAATAACAACAATGAAGATATTAGGCATACAGGTATTACGAGGACCAAATATTTGGTCTGTTAATCGAAAAAAATTAATCCAAATGCGTTTAGATTTGGAGGAATTAGAGCAACGCCCAACCAATACAATAGACGGATTTAGAGAAAGAATAGAAAAATTAATTCCCAGCCTACAATCTCATCGTTGCTCTAAAGCCGCACCTGGCGGATTTCTATTACGCGTGGAAGAAGGCACATGGATGGGACATGTAATAGAACACATCGCACTCGAAATACAAACTTTGGCCGGAATGGACACTGGCTTTGGCCGGACTCGTCAAACCAAAACTGATGGTATTTACAATGTTGTTTTTAGTTATTTAGAAGAAAAAGCTGGCGTTTATGCAGCAGAATCTGCCGTTCGCATAGCGGAAGCCTTGATTGATAACAAAGAGTATGATTTGGAGCATGATATTCAGCGCATGCGTGAATTGCGAGAATCAGAACGTTTAGGTCCAAGTACAGGTTCTATTGTTGATGAAGCTATTGCAAGAGATATTCCGTGGATTAGATTGAATAAAAGTTCATTAGTGCAATTGGGTTATGGCAAAAATCAAGTTCGTTTTAGGGCAACAATGACCGAAAGGACAAGCAGTATTGCTGTTGATATTGCTGGTAATAAAGACGAGACTAAACGTTTATTAAGTGATGCCGCAATTCCGGTTGCAAAAGGCGTAACCGCTTCTACTTTAGAGGATGTGTACGATGCCATAAAAAGAGTTGGTTTCCCCTTGGTTTTTAAACCTTTAGATGGAAATCATGGCAAGGGCGCAACTATCAATGTAAAAAATGAAGAAGAGGCAATTGCTGCTTTTCATTATGCGAAAGAATATTCGCGACGAATTATTGTAGAAAGTTTTATTACCGGACATGATTTTAGAGTTTTGGTGATAGATCATAAAATGGTTGCGGCAGCTTTACGTGTGCCTGCGCATGTAAAAGGTGATGGAAAATTCACAATTCAACAGTTAATTGATAAAGAAAACGAAGATCCACGTCGTGGTTATGGACATGAAAATGTGCTAACCGAAATAACAGTAGATCGCGATACATTAGATCTTTTAGAAAAGAAAGAATACACCTTAGAAACAGTTGCTCCAAAAGGAGAAATTGTATACTTAAAATCTACAGCTAATTTAAGTACTGGCGGCACTTCTATTGATGTTACCGATCAAGTCCATCCTCAAAATGTTTTTAATTGCGAACGTATTTCCAGAATTGTTGGTTTAGATATCTGTGGTATCGACATTATGGCTAAGAATTTAACTGAGCCATTAACTGAAAATGGCGGCGTTGTTTTAGAGGTAAATGCAGCTCCAGGTTTTAGAATGCACTTAGCACCAAGCGAAGGTTTACCTCGTAATGTTGCAGCTCCAGTTATCGACATGTTGTATCCGCCAGGAAAATCTGCCCGAATTCCAATTATTGCCGTAACTGGAACAAATGGAAAAACTACTACTACGCGTTTAATTGCACACATTGTAAAAAATAATGGTAGCAGAGTTGGTTTTACAACTTCTGATGGGATTTATGTACAAAACACCTTATTGATGAAAGGTGATACCACTGGTCCGTTTAGTGCAGAATTTATTTTAAAAGATCCTACGGTAGAAGTTGCGGTGTTAGAAACTGCCAGAGGTGGAATATTGCGTGCTGGTTTAGGCTTTAACAAATGTGATATTGGTGTGGTTACGAATATTCAGGAAGACCATTTAGGCATTTCGGATATTAATACATTGGATGATCTAACGCGAGTAAAAGCGGTAATTATTGGTGCTGTAAAAAGAAGTGGATGGGGCGTTTTAAATGCTGATAATGCGTACTGCTTAAAGATTGCCGCTAGTGCAGATTGCAATATTGCTTATTTTAGTATGGATGAAAAAAATCCAGTAATAAAAGAACATTGCAAAAAAGGAGGAATTGCAGCAATTTACGAAAACGGCTATGTAACTATTAAAAAAGGTGATTGGAAAATTCGTGTAGAAAAAGCTACGCACATTCCATTAACGTTTAATGCTTCTGTTGATTTTATGATACAGAACGTTTTGGCGGCCACACTTACTACTTTTTTATGGGGTTATAAAACCGAAGACATTAGAACATCTTTAGAAACTTTTATTCCTTCGGCGGCACATACACCAGGAAGGATGAATATTTTTAAATTTAAAGACTTTAAAGTTTTGGTAGATTTTGCACATAATCCTGATGGTTTTAATGGAATTAAGGATTACTTACAAACTGTTGAGGCTACCGAACACGTGGGTGTAATATCTGGCACAGGAGATAGGAGAGATGAGGATATTATCGAAACAGCTCGTATTGCAGCTAAAATGTTCGATAGAGTTGTGATTTGTCAGGAGAAATATCTGCGAGGACGCAAACAACAAGAATTAATTGATTTGTTATTAGTTGGGCTGAAGGAAATTAAACCAAATATGCCAATTGAAATTAATAACGATGGCGAAGATTGTATGAAAAACCTAATTTCTACTGCTAAATCTGGTTCTTTTATTACCATTTTAAGTGATACAATTAATGATGCGATTCACAAAGCAACATATTATTTAGATAAAGAATTGGATAAAAAATAGAGCAATTGAATTGCCTAAAAAACACAAATCCTCCCGATTAAAGTCAGGAGGATTTTTTGTTTAACCGAGAGAGTTTTTAAATTACTGTTGGGAGTCTCTCAGTCTTTTAATTTCATCATGCGAAGCTCTTAATTCAGCTTTCTGTTCCGTAATCATACTTCTTAAATTTGCCGATAATCCCTGTGTTTCTAAAACCATTTTATATGCTCTTTGTGCAGCATCTTCGCCAGATTCACAATTACTTAAAACAGCTTTTCGGTCGATACCTGTAAACATTGCTTTCACATCCATCCATGCCCTATATATTTTGCCAGAATTGGTAGTTCCTTCTTCAATATCTTCGCCTAAAGTCTGCACTTCTGTTGCCAAAGCCATTTTATGTCTGTGACTTTCACGTATCATCTTCACAAAAAGTGTTTTCAAATCAGAATCCTCTACACTTAATTCTTCAATCGCCTTTTCATAACCAGCAACTCTGTCATTATTGATTAGGATGAGATCGTTTAAAACTTCTGCATTTACTGTTCTAGTTTCCATATCATATAGTTTTGATGTAGTTTAAAAACAGCTATAAAAATGAAAAGTTTAAAAAAGTTTAGCGCATTTAGGAATACAATAAGCTTTGATATATTTGAGCCATAAACAATACACCATGTATCCAAATTTTATCCAACATCTTAAAAAACATATTTCTTTAACGGATGATGATATCCAAGTTTTATCAACATATGTGAAAATAAAATCTATTAAGAAAAAGGAATTTTTGTTAGAAGAAGGACAAATTTGTAAAGGCAATTATTTTGTGGAAGCTGGTCTTTTACGAATGTTTTACATCAATGGTAAAGGGACTGAACAAATTACTCAGTTTGCTTTAGAAAATTGGTGGTTATCGGATTACATGAGCTCGATGATGCAATCTCCCTCAAAATTTTATTTACAAGCGGTAGAAGATGCTGAAGTTGTAGTTGTTGATCATCAAAAACAAGAAGAATTATTTAAGAAAGTACCACAACTTGAACGATATTTTAGAATTATGATGCAAAGAGCGTATGCGGCTTCACAAATGAGAGTTAAATATTTTCATGATTATTCTAAAGAAGAAAATTATAGACAATTCGTATTGTTATTCCCGCAATTTGTTCAACGCATTCCGCAATATATGTTGGCCTCTTATTTGGGAATTACCCCCGAATATTTGAGTGAACTACGAAAAAAACATCCAATAACTTAATTTCTTAAACCAGCTTAAGTTTTTTAAGTAGGGTTCGTTTTACCTTTGAAGTATCAAATTAAAACACAATAAAAATGGAAAAAAGAATTAATGTTGGTCAACTTGAACCAGCAGCTTATAAAGCCTTAATGGGTTTAGAAAGTTATTTAGCAACCACAACAATTAACAAAACTCATAAAGAACTGATTAAAATTAGAGCTTCTCAAATTAATGGTTGCGCTTTTTGTATCAATATGCATACTACTGATGCAAGAAAAAATGGAGAAACCGAGCAACGTATTTATTTATTGAATGCTTGGAGAGAAGTGCATGATTTATACACAGAAGAAGAAAGAGCGATTTTGGCATTAACCGAAGAAATGACTCTAATTGCAAATGGCGGTGTATCAGATGAAACTTATCAGAAAGTAAAAAGCCTTTTCGACGAAAATCAGTTGGCTCAAATCATGATTGCAATAATAACAATTAATGCATGGAATAGAATGGCGATTGCTACTCATTTGCAACCAGCTTAAAACTCTATATTTTAGATAAAGGCAAATACCCTAAAAAGATCTCATCTTCAGACAAATCGATGTTTGAAGTAAACTTTAAAGCGTATTTGCTTTTTGTTTCTGATGATAAAATATCCTGGATTTCAAAAATGTCATCTACATCAACTCCAAATTTATCATCTATATGAGAAGTAGCGCCTTCAAAAGCTGTGTGTTTATAAAAAGCTGTTTCTTTGGCTTGCTTAATCGCTAAAGCTTTTTGGTCAGATACTACTAGCATTTTATAATGCAATTCGTCAAATTCATCTTTTTTGTAGCCGCCTAAATTTAAAAAGAATAAACTATTCAAATCACTTTTCACTTCTTCATTTTTAGCGACAACTTCTACTTTATAGCCATCCACTTTGTTTACAATTCGCCAAGCATCTACATGAATTTTGCCCTTCGCCTCTGGCCAAAAAGCATTCATTTCCGGCATCAATTCTTTTAATGAAGTACCTATTCCGAAAAAAATATCATGTTGCTCGGTATGTCTTCCCTCTGGGCGACAACCTAATAAAATCATAAATAACTGTGGTGCTTGCATTGGTATTAAAGATTATGATTTTAACTCCTCAATTAATTCTATGCATCTTTTTTCTATCAATGCGCAAACAGATTCAAATAACGAACTGTCTTGATAAGGGTCGGTAACATCAGATCCATCTGCCAAAAACAATTTTACTTTTTTCTTCTGATCTTCATTTTGAGCCAAATTTAAAACATCTCTCAAATTGTATTTATCCATTACCAAAATATGGTCAAACTGGTCAAATAAATCGGCTGTAAAATGTCTTCCTCTTTGAGCAGAAATATCATAACCAAAGGTTTTAGCCATAAGAATGCTTCTTCTATCCGGCGCTTGACCAACATGCCAATTTCCAGTTCCAGCAGAGGCGATTTCCCAATCTAAATGTTGTTCGTTAACTAAATGACGCATAATTCCTTCCGCCATAGGCGAGCGACAAATATTACCCAAACAAACCATTAAAATTTTCAAATTATTTGGGTTTTACCGCAAGATATGTGGTTGTTAAAGAATAAGTTGCTCCATTATACGTAATGGATGATACTCGAATCAAGGTGTTTTCTTTAAGCGTTAAAGGTTCGCCTGAACCATTTCCATAATCCAAAGTAATTTGATCGCCTTCCTTTTTCCATTTTTGTGAATTAGAATTTGCGACCATATCGCAAAGCGCTCCATTAGAGCTAACTGAAAATATGCCACTTTCATTAAATGAAATGGTGAAATTTTTAGAGCATCCATCTGGATTTTGCAAACTCAAATAGTTGGTGGAAGTCTTTCCATTCATAGTTATTGCAGGGGTTACAACTTGCGTTTTCAAAACCCAATTGTACTTTGTAATGTCTTCTACATTTTCCTTTTTACAAGAAAATAATACGCAAACACAAACAAATAAAATCAGCTTTTTCATCATAAATAAATTTAAGAATTCTTATTTATAAATATCGTTCAAAACCTTTGCCAAACGAACACCACCTTTAAGCAATTGCTCATTTACAGTGTCAATCCAATCAAAATTATACTTGTAACTTAATTTATCGTCATTTTTAATACCTGTAGCATAAATTTTATTACAGATTTGATACGATTCAAATACACAATCTTTCAAACTTGCTTGTTGCCAATTAATAACTTGTTGTTTTGTTGGGTGATTAATCGCTTTAGTGTATTCTGTAAAGCTCAACTGCTGAAAATTTACCAAACCTTCATCCCAAACTCTGTGTAAATTAGATTTTTCTCCAAACCACGTCAATAGAATTTTATTGCCACCTAAATCGTCTTTTCTAGCTGTATGCATAGGCTGATGCAAATCTCCCATCAAATGAATAACTAATCTTAATGCTAATTTCTTTTGATCTGCTGTACTTTTTACATTTTTAAGCACTGCAATCATTTCGTTAAGTTTGTTATAAATATTAGGCGCTGGTTGTTTTTCTAAAAAGCTATATACATCACTCTTTGATAAATCTGCAGGAAGATTTACATAATGCCAATTACTCAAATAATTATAGGTCGTGTCAGACTTTATAAAATCTGCCCAATTAGCGGCCATTGCCATGCTCTCTGTACCTAAAATTTGTTTTATGGCCAAACGGGTTTTTGCTTGCAAATATTGATCAGCAACTTCACCAACAATCCTATGCCCTAAAACACCCCAAGCACCCGCTGTAAACGGCACATAAATCAAGGTAAACACAATAACGATTTTCTTAAAAACGGATAATTTCTTCATTTTATAATTCTTTAGGCACACAGGTTATTTTTTCTTTTAAAACAAGTGTGCATTCTCTTTGGTCGTTTAAATTCTCTAGCACTAAACTAGTCGAACTTGATGATTTAATTTTGAAATTGCTTATATATTGTCCATTTCGGTAACATCCAGAAGCTTTTTGTTTATAATTTGCTTTTGTAAATGTGCCGGTTAACATTAGTGTATCGCCTTTAACAGCATACGTTCCTTTTGCGTATTCTTTCCAAATGCCTTTATTAAAACATGAATCGGAATAGTAATTCACTTTAGAATGGGTAGTTAAATCTACATAAAATGAATCACAACTTATTTTGAAACGATGCTGAGTGTAGTTTAGCAACTTAACCGAATTAGCAATACTATCTTGATTCCAAACTCCTTGCAAAAATACTTCACCTTTACCTTGTACATTTGGCAATCTTGTACACGAAAAAAACGCCAAAAGACTAAAGCCAAAAAGTAAAAGGTAAATTCTGTTGTATAAAAAATGCATCATTAGTTAAAATTCTAATCTTCTTTTGGTCTTATTTAAGGCTTCCAACCATATCTTCAGGTTTTACCCATTCAGTAAATTGTTCGCTGGTCAACAAACCTAATTCAACTGCAGCTTCACGTAAAGTTTTGTTTTCTTTATGTGCTTTCTTAGCAATTTTAGCTGCATTTTCATATCCAATATGTGGATTTAAAGCTGTAACCAACATCAAAGAATTTTCCATGTGTTGTTGAATTACAGGTCTGTTTGGTTCAATACCTGCTGCGCATTTATCGTTAAACGAAACACAAGCATCCCCAATTAAGCGACCACTTTGTAATACGTTTGCTGCAATAACTGGTTTAAAAACATTCAATTCAAAATGACCATTACTACCACCAATACCAACAGTTACGTCATTACCCATAACTTGAGCACAAACCATTGTTAACGCTTCTGGTTGTGTTGGGTTTACTTTTCCTGGCATAATAGAGGAACCCGGTTCGTTATCAGGAATGATAATTTCTCCAATTCCACAACGTGGACCAGAACTTAATATTCTGATATCGTTAGCTATTTTCATTAAAGAAACTGCAACACGTTTATAAGCACCAGATAACTCAACCATTGCATCATGTGCAGCTAAAGCCTCAAATTTATTTGGAGCAGTTACAAAAGCTAGACCTGTTAATTCGGCAATTTTTTTAGCAACCAAAACATCATATCCATTTGGTGTGTTTAAGCCTGTGCCCACTGCCGTACCACCCAAAGCCAACTCGCTAATCATTACTAAAGCATTTTTTATTGCTCTAATGCCATTGTCTATTTGTTGCACATAGCCCGAAAATTCTTGTCCTAAAGTTAAAGGCGTAGCATCCATAAAGTGAGTACGACCTGTTTTAACAATATCATTCCAAGATGATGCTTTTTTATCTAACGTATTTCTCAATTTTTCCAATCCTGGGATGGTAATTTCTACTGCTTGCTTATAGGCAGCAATGTGCATCGCAGTTGGATAAGTATCGTTACTTGATTGCGATTTATTCACGTCATCATTTGGGTGAAGCACTTTTTTATCATCAGCTAAACTTCCTCCATTTAATACATGAGCACGATTTGCAATAACCTCATTGGCGTTCATATTACTTTGCGTACCAGAACCAGTTTGCCAAATTACCAATGGAAATTCTGCATCCAATTTACCTGCAATAACTTCATCACAAGCATTTGCAATTAATGTTGCCTTTTCTTTAGACAAAACTCCTAATTCAGTATTTGCCAAAGCTGCTGCTTTCTTTAAGTAACCAAAAGCATGTATAATTTCCTTTGGCATACTTGCCTCTGGTCCAATTTTAAAATTATTACGCGAACGTTCTGTTTGTGCGCCCCAATATTTATCAGCGGGCACCTGTACCTCGCCCATGGTATCGTGTTCTATTCTGAAACTCATGATGTTGCTATTTTTTTGGCAAATTTAACCTTTTTGCCCCTTAAAGGAAATTTATTTAGAAACGTTACACAAATTAGAAAAACAGTGAATTAGTTCTTCGGCAACTTCAGTCCCGCTGTACGCTACAATTTTTTTGTTGGCCAACCACAAGCCTTAATACCAAAAAGTATTTTCGCTGCCATCAGGTTTAATTTACGACGGAATTGATTATCGGTAAAACGAATACTGCACAAAACAATACCTCTACTATTTCAAACACTGTCGTTACTGTTTTATGATTTTAGTTTCGCTATTATTGCTACAAGTTTGATGAAAATTAAACTTAATAATATGAAAAAGATCATCTTCACATTTCTCAGCTTCATTATTGCATTTTCTACAGTAAATGCACAAAAAGGCATCAACTTTAATCGCATATATGGTGCAGGAGGGCAAATGCAAATGTGCGTTGACAGTTTAGCCAAAAACATTCATGGTACGGTATTTCCGAATTTACCTAATACAACCTTCAATTTCTTACCCGAAGTAAAGAATGTAAGTATCTCGATTAATTTTAGAAAGAATATTAATATACAGCACTACAGGTACACCATTTTGGTGGATGACACAACAATTGTGCTAAACAAGTCGATCGACTTAACAAAACTAAAAGATACTCATGCCGGGGGCGATGAAGAACTATTCAGTTCTACAACTTTTGGCACATTCGCTATAAAAGATAAAATCATTACAATAATAACGTATGACATTAAAAAGCCTCAAGATGTTTACAAAACTATTTTTTACGGGAAACCCATTCCAAGAGCTAAAATCCAGGCTTTTTCAAAGCGCTTCAAAACTGACCTAGGTGTGGATTACAGCTGGATCAAGGATCCAAAAGAAAAAACTAACCTTATTCTCACGGAAAAAGACGATGAACTTACCCTTGTAAAAGACTTATCTGATATTGATTATCTTTACAACACTACCATAAAAGATAAGAAAACGAATAAAATAATCTTAAAATCAACTGCATGGGAATATGGCAACATCATAAGTGAAGATCATAAGGCTGTACCTTATATAAAAATCGACAAAAATATTTTTAAAAAGTCTGGTGATTATGAAATTATTATTCAGCCATCCATTAACTGGACTAATTGCAGTGATTGCGATATTTCGCCAAAAGAAATAGAGAAATATATAACCAGATATACGCTTTCTATAACTTTAGAAGAAGAAGCCTACACCAAAAAGGAACTTTTAATCTATACGCTTATTGTAGCATTTTCTATTGGATTAGTTTTTCTTGTAATCCTCTACTTCAACAAAAAAAGAAATAAACAAAAACTGGCAGAAAAAGAGCAACAAAAAAATACTGCTAGACTTCAACTTAACTCTGTTCGTTCACAATTAAATCCACATTTTCTATTTAATGCACTTTCTGGCATTCAAAACTTGATGAACAAAAACGAAACAGACAATGCCAATAAATACCTTTCTAAATTTGCTAGATTAACTCGTAACGTACTCGACGATAAAGAACTGATTAGTTTATCACAAGAAAAAACTTTATTAGACGATTACCTACAGATGGAACAATTGCGGTTCGGTTTTACCTATGAAATTCATAGCTCTGAGAACTTAGATTTAGATAACATAGAAATACCAAGTATGTTGTTACAACCTTTTGTAGAAAATGCAGTAAAGCACGGTATATCTAAAAAAGCCACCTATGGAAAAATTATGATCGCATTTATTAAGCAAGCAAATGATTTGGTCTTAATTGTTACCGATAATGGAAATGGCTTTGACACAAAGAAAAAAAGCAATGGTTTGGGACTTCCATTAAGTGACAGCAGAATAGAACTCTTAAATAGTATTTATAAAGAAAATCGCTTTACTTTAGACATACAATCGACCAATAACGAAACTAAAATAAGCTTAACACTAACCGATTGGTTATAATATAATGAGGGCAATTTTAATAGATGACGAAATTTCCAACTTAGAAAACCTACGGACTTTGCTAGAAAAGCACTGTCCGCAGGTAAGTATAATGGCAATAGCGCAAAATGTAAGTGATGCTGTTAATGCTATTGAAAAATATTCGCCTCATTTAGTGTTTCTAGACATTCAAATGGGCGAGCAAACAGGTTTTGATGTACTAAAACTACTTCCAACACGTAATTTCGAAGTTATTTTTGTTACCGCTTATGACCAATATGGCATACAAGCCGTAAAATTTGCCGCCTTAGATTATCTTTTAAAACCTATTGATATTGAAGAATTAATAAATGCAGTAAATAAAGCCGAACATAAATTGGCAACACAAATACAAACTTCACAGCTCGACTTCTTACTGCAACAACTTAAAAAACCAGAAACGAACGTGAGCACAATTGCCTTGCAGATGCAAAGCGAAATAAGGTATGTTAATTTATCAGAAATTATACGTTGCGAAGCAGATAATACTTACACTTATTTCTTTTTGGCGAATTGCGAAAGAATATTGGTTTCTAAATCGCTTAAAGAATATGCAGATCTATTGCGTCCAAATGGATTTTTAAGAACTCACCAAAGCCATTTAGTAAATCCAAAATATGTAAAGAGCTGGCTAAAAGAAGACGGTGGAATTTTACTACTTAACACCGGCGAAAAAATTCCAGTCTCCAAACCTAATAAGGAAACCGTTAAACAAGCATTGCAACAGCTTTAGTTTAAAAATTTGGTATTGGTGGAAATTGCGTCATTAATTCTTCAAACAAAGCAATGTTTAAAACTCTTTTGCGTTTAAAAAAGCAATAATCCTTAATTTGCCAGCTTTTAAACCTGTACACTTATTTTACATGAAGTTTCGTTTACTCATTACAGCTTTTACGCTGACCATCATATCCATTTCATCTTGCACATCTAAAGAAGAAAAAGCTAAAAAGGCAGAGGCCGATAAAAAAGTAAGAACCAAAGAAGACGATAAAGCAGATAGTTTGCTAATTGCTTATGATCCAGCTAAAGGCGATAAATGGATTGCAGATTTTGCTCAAAATCTCCATAAAAAATCTGGTTTTAACGGTAATATGTTGGTGGCTAGAAAAGGTAAAATCTTATATGAAAAAGCAATCGGTTGGGCAGATTATTTACATCGTGATAGCTTAAAAATAAATTCAGAATTTGAGTTAGCCTCTATTACTAAAACTTTTACGAGTGTTGCAATTATGCAATTAGTGGAAGCTGGAAAACTAAAATTAACCGATGATGTAAAAAAATTCTATCCAAATTTCCCATACAATGGGATAACGGTTAAACTGCTTTTATCTCACAGAAGTGGAATGATGAATTACGTTTATTTTATCGACGACATTTGGCGCAAGGAAAAACGTGATCAAAAGAAAGGTGTATCTAACCAGGAAGTAATGGATGTAATTGCTGAAAGAAAACCTAATCCATATACCAAGCCAGACAATAGATTTCACTACAACAACTCAAATTTTATGGTTTTGGGTGCGATCATAGAAAAAGTTACAGGTAAACCTTATGCAGATTACATGATGGAACATGTTTTTAAACCTGCCGGGATGAAACACACACATGTTTATTCTACTACGGTTTACCCAAAAATTCCTGTAGATGTAGTAGGTCACGATCGTAATAGTTTTAGATATTCTGTAGTTCAAAATTTCTTAGATGGCCCAGTTGGTGATAAAGGAATTTATAGCACTTTACATGATTTAGTTTTATACGATAAGTACCTAAAAAATGGAAGATTATTAACCCAAAAGAGTTTAGATTCTGCATACACAGGGCATAATAAACCTGTAAATGGTCATTTTAATTATGGTTATGGTTGGAGAATGTTTGACGGTAAAGGAATGGACAAAGTGGTTTACCATACAGGTTGGTGGCATGGTTTCCGCCATATTTACGTCCGCGATTTAGATAAAGATATTGTAGTAATTTTCTTGGGCAATTTAACAAATGGCAGTTTAATGCATTTAGATGAATTGTTCAAGTATTTAAAAATGCCTATTATCCGTAAAGGGGCATACACAGGAAGTGGTTCTTTACCAGGGACAGACGAGGATTAAACAGACTTTACTTTGTCAATCTTTAAAAGATTGACAAAGTTGCTCAAAAATCGTTTCAGAGATTCTTCGCTACGCTCTGAATGACAAAGTTTCTTAAGAAATCTTATCAAAAGCGATTGCTCTCGTTCTTTTGTTGATGTAATTCTTAAGGAGTATATTTTCTGGTAATTCAAGCATTGTATCTTTTTCAAAAAGTTCAATTACGGTATTTCTTGCTTCTTGTAAAATGATTTGATCTTTCACCAAATTTGCCATTTTAAGCTCTAAAACTCCACTTTGTTGTGTACCAGTAATATCACCAGGCCCACGAAGTTGTAAATCAATTTCAGAAATCTCAAAACCATTATTGGTTTTAACCATAGTTTCTAAACGTAATTTTGAGTTTGGCCCCAATTTATTTCCAGTCATTAAAATACAGAAAGATTGCTCAGCTCCACGACCAACTCTACCTCTTAATTGATGTAATTGCGAAAGCCCAAATCGCTCTGCGTTTTCTATAATCATTACCGATGCATTTGGCACATTTACTCCAACCTCTATAACAGTTGTAGCCACCATAATTTGACTTTTACCATCAATAAAACGTTGCATTTCATATTGTTTATCTGCATTTGGCATTTGCCCATGCACAATACTAATTTGATAATCTGGCAAAGGAAACTGATAGCGCATTTGTTCAACTCCAGCTTCTAAATGCAACAAATCCAGTTTTTCGCTTTCTCGTATCAACGGATAAACAATATAAACCTGTCTACCTTTGGCAATTTCTTGCTTCATAAAGCCAAACATTCGCATTCGCTGGCCTTCAAATAAATGTTTGGTTTCAATCGGTTTTCTTCCCACTGGTAATTCATCAATTACCGAAACATCTAAATCACCATATAAAGTCATAGCCAATGTTCTTGGAATTGGTGTAGCAGTCATGACCAAAATATGTGGTGGAACAACATTCTTACGCCATAATTTCGCTCTTTGCTCCACGCCAAAACGATGTTGTTCATCAATTACTACTAAGCCTAAATTTTTGAATTGAACTTTATCTTCAATCAGCGCATGCGTACCAACTAAAATATCTATTTCACCAGCTTCTAATTGTTGATGCAAAATAGTGCGCTGCTTTTTAGTAGAGTTTCCTGTTAATATCGCAACGCTTATTAATTCTCCTTTTAATAAGTCTACTAATGATTGATAATGTTGTCGAGCTAAAATTTCAGTTGGCGCCATCATACACGCCTGATAACCATTATCATTTGCAAGCAGCATGCTCATTAATGCCACAACTGTTTTTCCGCTACCAACATCGCCTTGAATTAGGCGGTTCATCTGTATCCCTTTTTGGGTATCTAGTCTAATTTCCTTAATAACTCGCTTCTGTGCGTTCGTTAAATCAAAAGGAAGCATGGTGTTATAAAAAGTGTTTACTTTCTCTCCAACAGTATTAAATAGCGCTCCTTTAAATTTTAAACTTCTTAATTGTTTGTTGTATAGTAATTGCAATTGAATAAAGAAAAGTTCTTCAAATTTCAATCGCCTTTCTGCATGTTGTAACGTCGAAGTGTTGGCAGGAAAATGAATGTGAATCAAAGCCTCTTTTCTACTAATTAATTTATATTTCTCTAAAATATAAGCGGGCAAATTTTCTCTAACTTCGTTGATATGTAATTCAATAATATGATGAATTAACTTCTGAATACATTTGCTATCCAAAAACCCCTTCTTCATTTTTTCACTAGTATTGTATATAGGCTGAAGCGTTAAATTTCCAGTAATTCCAGTTTGTCTGGGATAGGTTTCTAAGTCGGGATGTGAAATACTAAAGCCATTATTAAATAAAGTTGGTTTGCCAAAGGCGATGTAAAGACTGCTACGCATCACATGATCTTCTACCCATTTTAAACTCTGAAACCAAACCAAATCCATTGTCCCAGTATCATCTGTAAATTTGGCAACAACCCTTTTTTTATGTTTTTCGCCTATCGTTTCTTTACTAGTAATTCTGCCAATTACTTGCACCAAAGGCATATCAGGATTTAATTCATTTATTTTATAAAAACGAGTTCTATCGATATACCTAAAAGGATAATGATTTAAAAGTTGCTCATAGGTTGATATGCCTAACTCCTTTTGTAGCAATTCGGCTCGTTTAGGGCCAACGCCCTTTAAATAAACTAAAGAAGTATCTAAATTTGAGGCAAACAAAGCAGATTTATTTTCTCTTAAAAGTAAAAATATCTTTTATCAAGTTCCAATTAAAAAGAAAAACAGCGAATATTAATAGTAAATAAGCGAGGAATTGATGTAGACTTATTTTTTCATCGAAATATAAAACCGCAACTGCAAACGCGATAATTGGATTTACGTAAATAATAATTCCCAAAGTGGATGAAGGAATTCCGATGAGCGCATACAAACTTAAAAAAAGCGGAATAACCGTAAATACTATCGCAATTACAATAATATTACCCCAAAACCATCCGCCAGTTGGCAAAGTTTGATGATGATATATATAGAAAGGCAACATGAGCAGTACGGCCAATGTTATTTGTAAAGCCAACACATTTAGCTTATCCAAGTTTTGCATTTTGCGTTGAATGATGAGATAAAAAGCATACAACGCCGCAATAACAACCGACCAAAGTACATCAATAAAAGAACCTGTAGCCAACATAACAATACTTAGCAAGGCTATACCGAGGGCGATTAATTTTAAGTTAGAAAGTTCTTCTTTTAAAATAAGAAAACCACCAAATGCTGTTATTAACGGACATACCATATAGGCAAAAGCCGCAGCTTTAAGGTTAACATGATTAACAGCATAAATAAATGTATACCAATTTAAGGTAAGCAAAATAGTAGCTCCTATAATCTGATAAACAATTATTCGCTTTTCCTTTGGTAGGGCATTTTTAAAATACTGAATATCTTGAGTTAAAAATTTTCGTCTAAATAAAAGTATTGCAATCCAAATAACAACTAGGGAAGTAAATATGCGATAATACAATATTTCTTCTGAAGGAAATGTTTTTAGATTTCTTAAAGGAATAGAGAAAAATCCCCAAATGGCTACAGATAAAAAAGCTGCTAATAAATAACGTGATTTAGATTTCAACAAAGCTTATGCTTTAAATGCTGTCACCGATATTTCTACATTTACACCTTTTGGTAAACCCTTAACTGCAACTGTTTCGCGGGCAGGAAAATGAGATTGAAAATAAGATCCATACACTTCATTAACTTCAGCAAATAAGCTCATATCTGATAAAAATATAGTGGTTTTCACTACGTGATCAAATTCATATTCTGCTTCTAATAATACAGCTTTAATATTGCGCATTACTTGATGAGTTTCCTCAGGAATTGATGACAGATTTAGCTCACCATTTTCTGGATTAATAGCTACTTGACCTGAAACAAATAGAAATCCATTAGCTAAGACTGCTTGACTGTAAGGACCAATTGGAGCGGGCGCATTGTGGGTATTAATAATTGTTTTCATCTGTATATATTGTTTTTTAACTGTGATGAAGCTATCAGATTTTTTTCATACTATTATTTGGTTTGAAAAATAAATGAAACCATCATGATTTTTCTACTATAAACCATTGTATCAATTTCCAAATTATTCCGCCAACAAATAATAAGATAGCTATCGCATTAATAATGTGCATTATCTTAATATTAATATTTGTTGGGCGTTGTGGATCTTTCTTTCTAAAGAAGTACATACACAAATATAGGTATAAAAAAAAAGTGCTCCGAAATTTCGGAGCACTTTTTATATTGAATTAAGAAAGATTAGTTTCTTGAAGTCTCAACACGACGATTTTGGATACGACCTTCTTCAGTATCGTTAGAAGCAATTGGATTAGCTTCACCAAAACCTTTAGTAGTTACTTGGCTAGCATTAACACCAGAGTTTACTAAGTAAGTTTTAACAGAATTAGCTCTGTCTTTAGATAATTTCAAATTGTATGCAGTAGTACCTTCGCTTGAAGCATAACCTTTAGTAGTTACTTTACCACCGTTTTCACGCAATACTGAAGATAATTTATCTAAAGTAGGATAAGATTCAGTTTTTAACACTGAACTGTTAAATTCAAATTGGATAGTTTCCCAACCAGTTACACTTGAAGTTTCAGTTGGAGTTGTTGTAACTACAGTTGGTACAGGAAGTGGGCATCCAGATCCGTCAACTTTAGTTCCAGCTGGAGTTCCAGCACATTTGTCAAATTGATCAGCAACACCGTCACCGTCAGTATCTTTTTTCAAATCTTCAACTGATTTTTCTACGTTAGAAACACGATTTTTCAATGCTTCAACTTCTTGACGTAAAGTAGGATCTTTCAATTCATCATACATCATAGCTACTGGGTTAACCCAATCCAAGTTAGGTTTAGCTTTCGAACCTAAAGAGAATTCTAAGCCAGCAGAAGTATAAGAATATTTATCTTTTGAAGTACCACCTGCGTAAACTCCATCAACGTTATCGCCATCAACAAAATTCATTGTATAAGCTAAGTTGAAAGATACGCGGTCAGACACTTTAAATTTAATACCAGCACCTACAGGAATATAAGCTTCTTTGATATAATCATTATCGTGATTTTCGCCAAATTTACCTTTGTTATTAACAACAGTACCATTAGCTAAAGTTACTTTTGGGTTATAAGCCATTAAACCGTAACCTGCAGTTACGAAGAAATTAACTGAATTTTCGCGACGTAAGAAATCTACAGTTGCAACATTCACAACACCTCTTAAGTCAGCTGCATATTGAATATCAGTTTCAAATTCTTTAGTTCCGTTTTTAACACCACCTGTAGCATCTTTATTAGTTCCAGATAATTTACCACGGAAGATGTTACCTTCTAAGCCAAATGCATGACCTAATTGTTTGCGTAATGAGATACCATAACCTAAGTTAACATCCCAGTTAGTAAAATCGTTAGATCCACCTGTAACAACAACTGGCGCTAAAACACCACCATTGACACCAAATGACCACGTTCTGTACTGTGCTCTACCACCAAATACTTTGGCAGAAGACGAGGCTGCAGGAGCATCCTGAGCATTAGCAAGAGTTGTTACTCCCATTAAAGCTACTAGAGAAGCTACAACGCCCTTTTTTAAAGTAGAATAATTCATAATTTTCTTTTTTAAGGTTAAACAAATATTAATTGTATAATTTTTTGTAAGACAAAATTAAACAAATTTTTATAATCTCAAAACACTATACAAACTCCGTTCCAAACTTCTAAAGAACTGATCATTTTATTACATTTGAAAAAATTATCTCACTTAAAGATAGCAAAATTATGAAATACAAACAAATAAGCAATTCTCTATTTCTAAAGAACAGAGAAAATTTTGTAAACCTATTGCCAGACAACGCAATAGCAATATTTCAATCTAATGATGAGTTCCCGAGAAGTGGCGATCAGAACTTTCCTTTTAAGCAAAATCCCGATCTTTTTTACTTATCTGGCATAGATCAAGAACAATCTATTTTATTACTTTATCCAAACTGTCCTAATCCATTATACAGAGAAGTCCTATTTTTAAGACAGACTAATGACCATATTAAGGTATGGGAAGGGCATAAATATACTAAAGACCAAGCTAGAGCAACTTCGGGAATTGCAACTATTTATTGGTTAGACGATTTTGACAATATATTACATAGTATAATCCACTATGCAGAATATATTTATTTAAATACAAATGAGAACGACCGTTATGCTCATTCTGTACCTTACAGAGATATTAGATTTATTAAAGAGCTACGTGAAAAATATCCTTTGCATAAATACGAACGAGCTGCGCCATTAATGAGGGCAATACGAGCAATTAAGTCTAAAATAGAGGTAGAACTTACCCAAAAAGCCTGCGATATTACCAATGATGCATTTAAAAGAGTGCTAAAATTCGTGAAACCAAATGTAATGGAGTACGAAATTGAAGCCGAAATTATTCACGAATTTATAAAACAAACCGCAACGGGACATGCATATAGCCCAATAATTGCATCTGGCAACAATGCCAACATACTGCATTATACTGACAACAATCAAAAATGTAAGGATGGTGAATTGATATTGATGGATTTTGGGGCAGAATATGCCAATTATAATGCAGATTTAACCAGAACTATCCCAGTAAATGGCAGATTTACTACTAGGCAAAAGGAAGTTTATAATGCTGTTTTGCATGTAATGAAGGAAGCAAAGAAGTTAATGGTTGCTGGAGTGATTTGGAATACCTACCATGAACAGGTTGGAGAAATCATGACAGAACAATTGATTAACCTTAAATTAATTTCTTCTACGGATGTGAAAAATCAAAGCTCGACTTATCCTGCATATAAAAAATATTTTATGCATGGCACTTCCCATCATTTAGGAATAGATGTACATGATTTTGCAAGTAGATACACTCCTTTTGCTGAAGGAAACATTTTAACATGCGAACCAGGTATTTATATTCCAGAAGAAGGTTTTGGTGTAAGATTGGAAAATGATATTTTGATCACAAAGAATGGAAATTTGGATTTAATGGCTAATATTCCAATTGAAGTAGATGAAATAGAAGAACTTATGAATGCTTAATCCAATTTTCTGCAAAACGATAAATGTTGAAATCTAGCTGCATTACTGCTTCTTCAACATCTTTACGCAATTGTATTTTATCAATATCTTTCATTCGATAATGCTGAATAATTCGTAGTGCTTTTTCTGCCATTAAGAATTTTTTACGTTCATTAATTATCTCGATTGGCTTCAACATCCATTTGCATACTGCACTTATCCCTTCATTTTTATCTGCAACTGTTTTAAAAACCGGTATATTTTGATGTTGCTGACTCACTAATTTTTTAAGATTATTTGCAAAAGCATCTGCGCCCTCTCTATCAGCTTTATTTACAATGAAACCTTGAGCGATTTCCATCAAGCCAGATTTTATATTTTGTATCTCATCTCCCGATTCGGGAACCAATACCACAACCGTTTTATCTGCCAATCCTGCTATTTCTACTTCAGATTGACCGACACCAACGGTTTCTACTAAAATTAAATCGAATTTGGCAGCTTTTAATACATCTACCATTTCCAATGTTTTAACAGAAATCCCTCCCAAAGCCCCACGAGTGGCAATAGATCGAATAAACACATTTGGATTATTAAACTGTTGAGCCATCCGAATTCTATCTCCCAATAAAGATCCAAAATTGAAAGGGGATGTAGGATCTACTGCCAAAATGGCTATTTTCTTACCCTGTTCAATAAAATAGTTTGTAATTGCATTCACTAAAGTACTTTTACCTGCTCCCGGTGGGCCAGTTATTCCTAAAACAGGCACTTCATTTTTAATATGAATTGCTTTTAACAAAGTTGATGCTGGTTCAATATCGTTCTCCACAAAAGTTAATACTCTTGCCAAAATCCTAAAATCTCCTTGTTCAATTCCTTCCTTAAATATCTGATGCGAACTCATTGCAAACTATCTTTACTACAAATAAACAGAATTTTATTAAGTATGTATCATTCAATATAGCTACGCTTGCTATAGTTTGTTTTTGGTAATATTATGTACAGTAAAATGATCAACCAATAAACAAAGAACAAAATATGTAGCTTTGTATGTTTATACCCTTTGAATGAAAACCTATTTTAGATTATTATCTTTTGCTAAACCTATAGAGAAGTTTGCAATACCTTATATCATTGCAACGCTTTTTGCCATCATTTTTAATACTTTTCTTTTTACGTTATTAGGCCCATTAATGCAGGCCCTATTTCTTGGAAAGTGCGAAGATCCAACAAAAGTTGCCGATGCCGGTGACTCATGGAATCCAATGCACCAGTTTGATAATTATATAGGGCATATTATCTCTGATGATAAAATATTTGCGTTAAAGATAATCTGTATCGTCATTATTGCTACTGTTTTTCTAGCCAACTTTTTCCGGTATTTCTCTCAACGATTTATGGAAGATTTGAGAGTACATACACTTTTAAATCTAAGAAGAGCTGTTTTTAACAATGTAATGAATTTACATGTTGGTTATTTTAGCAACGAGCGTAAAGGCGATATCATTTCTAAAGTTGCATCTGATGTACAAGTTGTTCAATTTACGGTAACCAATACCTTGCAAGTGGTTTTTAAAGAGCCAGTACAATTGCTATTTTTTATTGGCGTATTAGTCTCAATTTCTTTTAAGTTAACGATATTTTCTCTTTTAGTCATTCCAATTTCTGGATTTATCATTAGCAAAATCGTAAAAAGATTAAAGCAACAATCTACGCAGTCGCATGAATCTTTTGCTAAAATGATTGGATTTTTGGATGAAGCTTTAAGCGGAATAAAAATTATCAAAGCCTTTAATGCAACATTTAGAGTAAAAGAAAAATTTCACGAAGAAAATAAATTCTATTCTAACCTTAACCGTAAAATGGCAAGGAGACAGCAATTGGCATCTCCAGTTTCTCAGACATTAGGTGTTTTAGTAGTTGTATTTATTTTATTATACGGCGGAACAGAAATTTTGAGCGGGCGTGGGGATCTTACCTCAGCAAAATTTGTGGTGTACCTTGCAACGTTTTCTCAAATCATGCAACCTATTAAGGCATTAACAGATTCATTTAGCGGCATTCACTCTGGAATTGCTGCAGGAGAACGTGTTTTAGATTTAATAGACACAAAGGCAGAGTTAGAAAATAAACCAGATGCCGTTATATTACCAGAATTTAAAAAAGCATTGGATATAGAAAATGTTTCTTTCAATTATGGAGATAAACAAGTACTCAAAAATATTAATCTGAGTATTGAGAAAGGTAAAACAGTAGCTCTTGTAGGTCCATCTGGTGGCGGAAAAAGTACCTTAATGGATTTAATTCCTCGTTTTCATGATCCCCTGATGGGCGATATAAAAATTGATGGGCATAATTATAAAGATTTAACTGTAGAAAGTATTCGAGCTCAAATGGGAACTGTAAATCAGGAATCCTTCTTATTTAATGATACGATTTTTAATAATATCGCATTTGCAAAACCAGAGGCGACAGAAGAAGAAGTAATCGCTGCTGCAAAAATTGCCAATGCTCATGAGTTTATTTTAAATACAGAGGAAGGTTATCAATCTTTTGTAGGAGATAGAGGTAATAGATTGTCTGGCGGACAAAAACAAAGAATTTGCATTGCCAGAGCAGTTTTAGCAAACCCTCCAATTATGCTATTAGATGAGGCAACTTCTGCACTAGATACTGAATCAGAAAAATTAGTTCAGGAAGCACTCAATAATTTAATGCAAAATAGAACTTCAATTGTAATTGCACATCGATTAAGTACCATTCAGCAAGCCGACCTTATTGTTGTAATAGATAAAGGTGAAATTGTTGAAAGAGGAAATCATCATGAATTAATTGGCAATAATGGAGTTTATAAAAGGCTAATTGATATGCAAACTTTCAACGATTAAAGCCTATGCCTTTAGTTTCTATTGCACTCTGCACTTATAATGGTGAAAAATATTTAGTTGAACAATTAGATACGCTTGTTAAACAAGATTACCCAGAATTAGAAGTGATAGTGGTAGATGATGGTTCTAAAGATCAAACTGTAGCAATTTTAAAACAGTATGAATCGGTTTATCCTTTTTTTAAAGTATATCAAAATGAGCAAAATCTAGGTTATACCAAAAATTTCGAAAAGGCTATTTCTTTATGTAATGGTGATTTTATTGCTTTATCTGACCAAGATGATAGTTGGGAATTGGATAAGATTAGTCTAATGATACGAGAAATTAAAGATAATCTATTGCTGTATCACGATTCTGAATTTATGACTGAAGAAGGGATAAGTCTTAACCGTAAAATAAGCGATGTTAGAAATTTTTACGCTGGAGAAGATTCTAGAGTTTTTTTACTTGAGAATTGCGTTTCTGGTCATGCCATACTATTTAAAAAAGAATTATTGAATTTTATAGGTGATTTTGACAAGAGCAGTTTTCATGATTGGTGGTTAGTTTATGTAGCAAGTAACCACGGAAAAATAGGTTTCATAAACAATTGTTTGGTAAAATACCGCCAGCATACAGACGCAAACACCAACATTTTAGGACTAAAAAGAGATTCGACGAAAAAAAGGGACGCATTACTACAAATTGAGAAAGAATATCATCGAATAAAATTCTTTACTGAGTATGAATTTAATAACTTTCAACCCTTTAAAACTAAACTACTAGAATTGTACAGTAGCAGAATGGAATCCTATTTTTCATTTTCTCTTACTTTTTTTATCTATCAACATAGAGCGCAATTGCTATTTATTAAAAAGAAATCGGCCCTTAGTAAAATCAATTTTATTGTAAGATATGCCTGGGGATATAAATTAAAAGCTATTTTAGGTTAATCTTGTAATCAAGAAACTATATAAATGCTAATTTTATAAAGCGATGAAAGACAAAATAGTTTCGATTATTATTCCCACTTATAATTATGGGCATCTGATAGCGCAAACGCTAAACTGTTTGATTGCTCAATCCTACAAAAATTGGGAAGCTATAATTATTGATGATGGCTCATCGGATAATACCGAAGAAATTGTAAATTCTTTTTTAGTAGCAGATGATCGATTTATCTTTATCAAACAAAATAATAAAGGCGTTTCTTCAGCCAGAAATACTGGTCTAAAAAAAGCAAAAGGTAATTATATTCAGTTTTTAGACGCTGATGATTTAATCTCTATTCATAAAATAGAAAATCAGCTTAATTTCTTAGAGTTAAACGAACATATCGATATCTGTTTGGTGGATACTAAATATTTCGAAAGTGATAATGACCAAATTCTATTCTCTGATTTAAATTTAAAAAACGATGCCAGCACACCAAAACTTAATGGAAAAGGATTTAATGTACTATCTGCTTTTGTTCAAAATAATCAGACTGTAATTCAAAGCCCATTATTTAGCAAGAAAATTATTGCTGAAATTGGGTTATTTAATGAGAGAACGGCCTATTTAGAAGATTGGGACTTTTGGTTTAGATGCGCGGCTAAGAATTATCAGTTTGGTTTTTTAGACGACCAAGATAGTTTAGTGTTGGTAAGAGTGCATCAGAACAGTGCATCAAAAAAAACAACCCTCATTTACGAAGCCGAAGCTATACTAAGGAGAAAATTTATCAAATATATTAAAGACATAGATTTTATCTCACCAGAAGAAAAAATGGTTTTGTTAAAGCAAAATAGAAATTCACTGCGAAAAACGTTTAGAGATTTAATGGCAGATACTTCACTTTATGACTTTAAGAAATGGAAGTTTTATTATGAACAACTTAATAGTTTTTCTCTTTTTTCTTCTTCGTTCATTAAAGCTTTGAATGTTAAACGAAAATCTAACAAGTCTTAAAACTAATAAATCACTCAAAAATGAATGCTAAAACCCCTGTTTGGATAGATGTTATTATTTTAAGTTATGCTAAAACTGATGCTTTAAAACTAATGACCGAGCAATCGATTCAATCTTTAATAGATTCGGAAGACGCATCTGAAGTTTCTTTTAACATTATAGTAATTGAATCCAATCATGATTTAAAACCATATCAATATCCAAATACAAATACCGTTTATTCAGACAAGAAATTTGGGTACCATAAATACATGAATACTGGCATTAACATGTCCGAAAATCCTTATGTATGTATTTGTAACAACGATTTGTTATTTCATCCTAAATGGGCAACAGAAATACTCAAGGCATTTGATCAAGATTCCAGCATCCAAAGCGCTAGCCCTCTTTGCTCTATTCATCATCCTTTAATAACAGGTATAGAACCAAATAGTGGAGTTTACATTGGCTATGAAGTTAGAAGAGAAATAACAGGATGGTGCTTATTCTTTAAAAGAAGTATATTGAAAAAAACGGGACTGCTAGATGAAAAATTCACTTTTTGGTATGCCGATAACGATTATGCGAATACACTAAAAAAGCACAGCATTAATCACGCACTGGTTACTTCATCAATTGTAGATCATCTCGAAAGCAAAACCCTTAAAACCTTTAACCAAGAAGAACAGCTAAAAATGACTGCGATGGAGCGATTTTATTTTGAATATAAATGGGAAGGAAGAAGCTATTTCTCTTATCTAAATAGATTGCTTAAATCGAAAAAAGAAATAAACCGTCAAATTAAAAAGACTGGCGACTCTTAAATACATACTTTATTAATTGACTATATATTTTAACAAATAGTCCAACGGTCATTAGTTTAGAACGTCGACTATCCCAAAGTAGACTGTGCATAGCTGCAATGCTAAAACCTTCGTTCCACATTCTTTTAAGTATACTTCTAAAAGCTCGCTTCTCTTCAAGTAAGATTTTATTCTGAGGCAATTGAGCTAAATTAATAGGCAACTTTTCTCTCCATTTAGCATGTACTTTTAATATTTCACTTAGCCAAGCTTTATTAAAGTTTCCTTCTGAGAAATGTTCAATTAGAACTTCAAAAGTTACGCCTACTTCATAGTTTTGGTTAATTCCTAAAGCGAAGTCCAAATCATACCCATGAAATCCTTTTAGTAAATTTTCATCAAAAGGATAGGATAAAACTGCCTCTCTTGTACAACAGAACCATACTCCATCAATGCACACCACTTTGGCCAATTTAACAGCTGTTGGATTTGAATATTCAGTAGATTTTTCTTTTTTTGAAAACTTATAATTTTGAATAATATTAAAGTATTGTATTTCCGCATCAATACCATAGCAGTGCCAACCAGACGGAGTTAAAGATTTATACTGACTACCCGCAATACCAATAAGCCCCAATTTTTTATTGTCATGGAAAGTATGTCGCACAACTTCACCCCAATTTAGAGTATGAATTTTAATGTCCTCATGCATAAAGCACAAAACATCATATTTTGCCAATTTAGCCCCTAAATTATATATTTCGCAAATTCCTTTCTCGCCTTTACTGTTATCAATAGCAATTATCTCATGTTCTACACCAATTGTTTCGGCTACATTTATTTTAATATTTTTTAATAAAACCTCATTAACGGATGAAATAATAATACTTATCATAAAGTTTAAATCTACTTTTTGCGATATGAAACAAGAAAGATATACAAATAAGTTGCCCTATTTTCGTAAAATTGCGGCCTATGACAGACAAACTTATTTCGCGAAATTACGATTTTATTGATACGATGAGGTTCATTTCTATGATTGGTATTGTGATGGAACACAGTTCGCCATTTTTAGGAATGAGATTTACCAACTTTCATGATCAAATCATTCAAACTACAGCCTTACAGTTTATTAAATTTGGAACCATAGTTTTTTTTATTCTTGCTGGTTTTTTAATTGGAGATAAGTTTAATCATTATACCACTAAACAATATCTGGGAAGAAGGCTAACTACAACTTTTAAACCTTGGTTGTTTTGGGTTACGATATTTATTGTGCTCTTTTTTATTGATCAAGGGGTCCGCTTTTATAAGGGTTCTCCCGCACCTGGGTTTAGTCATCCACTAGATTTTTTATTAAATAGGATACATTTTATAATTGTCGAAACAAGTTTTTGGTTCATTATAAATTTTATGCTTTGCATTACAATACTACTGGTTTTCAGAAAGTACATGTATAGCTTGGTATTTGGAGGTATTTTAGCAGTTCTTTCACTTTTCTATTCCGTAAATCTGTATTTCGATTGGATGCCAACAGGCCATACAACTGCTCTGCTTGGTTTTGTCTTTTACTTATGGCTTGGTGTAATTTTGCACAAGTATTTTGATGAATTTAACCAATGGATAAATAAACAATCCTTTGCAATTCTACTTTCTGCGGTTTTAATTACGTTTGCCATTTCTTGCGCAGAAACGTTAAACTTAATGCATATCGGATCAACAGATGCGCTGAATACCTTAAGGGTAACAAATATCATATACTCATTCGCTTGCTTTCTCTTCTTATACCGCTTTTGCAATTTTCATGCTATTGAGCGATTAAAACCAAGATCTATGACATTTGGCATTCATCTACTTCACCATATTTTAATCATTATATTTTTACCAATGCTATTACGCCCATTGAAAATTGTATACACTAACGAGACTGCTTGGAGCTTGTTTTTTATGCAGTTTTTAATCTTCATTTTAATCTATTCAGTAACCTATGCATTGGTTTATTATATTAGAAAATCAAAAAAATGGAAATGGGCTGTCGGTCAATAGGTATAAAATTCTTAACCTCTTCTTAAGTCCTTAAACCTTAAAAGCAATACACAAAAAAAGGGAGTGACAAATGTCACTCCCTTTATATTTTAAAAGTTTTTAAACTTATAGTTTACGCTTAACTTCTACTTGTTCGTAAGCTTCTACAATATCTCCAACTTCAATATTATTAAAGTTTTGGATGTTTAAACCGCATTCATAACCTTTTAATACTTCTTTAACATCGTCTTTAAAGCGTTTTAATGAAGCTAACTCTCCAGTGTAAATTACAACACCATCACGTACAATACGGATTTTGCTATTTCTAGTGATTTTACCATCTAATACCATACAACCTGCAATGGTACCCACTTTAGTAATTTTAAAGGTTTCTCTAATTTCTACGTTAGCCACAATTTTCTCTTCAAATTCTGGGGCCAACATACCTTCCATTGCAGCCTTAATCTCGTTGATAGCATCGTAAATAATCGAATATAAACGAATATCAATTTGTTCAGCCTCTGCTAATTTACGAGCACCTGGCGAAGGACGTACTTGGAAACCAATGATAATCGCATCTGAAGCAGACGCTAACAATACATCAGATTCTGAAATCTGACCTACCGCTTTACCAATAATATTGATTTGTATTTCTTCTGTAGATAATTTCAATAATGAATCGGCAAGTGCTTCGATTGAACCATCCACATCACCTTTAACAATTAAGTTTAACTCTTTAAAGTTTCCAATCGCTAAACGACGACCAATCTCATCTAATGTAATGTGTTTCTGTGTACGCAATCCTTGCTCACGCATTAATTGTAAGCGTTTATTGGCAATTTCTCTTGCCTCAACTTCGCTTTCCATTGCGTTGAATTTATCTCCAGCTGTTGGAGCGCCTTGCATACCTAATACTTGTACTGGTACAGATGGTCCAGCTTCTTCAACTTTTTGACCGCGTTCGTTAAATAAAGCTTTCACTTTACCACTATAACTACCCGCTAAAATTGGATCACCAACTCTTAACGTACCAGCTTGCACCAATACTGTAGTTACAATACCACGACCTTTATCTAAAGTTGCTTCAATTACAGTACCCGTTGCTCTCTTATCAGGATTAGCTTGTAATTCTAATAATTCAGCCTCTAGTAATACTTTATCTAATAGTAAATCTACATTTAATCCGCTTTTGCTTGATATTTCTTGAGACTGGAACTTACCACCCCAATCTTCAACCAAAATATTCATTACAGATAATTGTTCTTTAACTCTATCTGAATTTGCACCTGGTTTATCAATTTTTGTAAAGGCAAATACCAATGGTACGCCCGCAGCTTGTGCGTGGTTAATTGCTTCTTTTGTTTGAGGCATCACTGCATCATCTGCTGCAATTACAATAATTGCAATATCTGCTACTTTAGCACCACGAGCACGCATCGCTGTAAAGGCTTCGTGACCCGGAGTATCTAAGAAAGTTACCTGTTTGCCAGAATTGGTAGTTACTTTATATGCACCAATGTGTTGTGTAATACCACCTGCCTCACCAGCTACTACATTCGCTTTACGAATATAATCTAGCAATGAAGTTTTACCATGATCAACGTGACCCATAATGGTAACCACTGGTACTCTTGGTTGTAAATCTTCTGGTGCATCTTCTTCTTCAATAACACTATCAGCTTCTTCATCCGCTTTTACAAACTGGATTTCGTAACCAAATTCATCCGCAACAATTGTTAAAGTTTCAGCATCCAAACGTTGGTTAATAGAAACGAACATACCCAAACTCATACATGTTCCAATAATTTTAGTTACCGGTACATCCATCATATTAGCTAATTCATTTGCCGTAACAAACTCCGTAACTTTTAATACTTTAGATTGTAATTGTTCTTCTGCTGCTGCTTCTTCTGCTGTTAAAGCTACATCATCACGTTTTTGACGACGAAGTTTAGCTCGTTGTGCAAATTTACCAGATTTACCAGCGCCACTTAAACGAGCAAGTGTTGCTTTAATCTGATCTTGTATTTCTTTTTCTGTTGGCTCCTCTTTAGGTCCGCCTGGGGCTGCGCCACCTGGTCTTGCATTTCTAAAGTTTGGACGACCGCCAGCTGTATTATTTGTATTATTTCTAAAATCTGGTCTGTTACCAACATGCGGAGCAGGTGTACCTGCCGGGCGAGGTTGGTTTGTACCTTGTTGACCTTGATTTTGTTGTCCCTGACCTTGTCCTTGTTGAGGAGCATTTGGTCCACCAGGTGTTTTTTTGCGTTTGCGCTTGCGTTTTGCTGCTTCGCTATCTCCAGATGAAGCTACAGGTTGGTTTCTACGATCAGGAGTAGTTGGCAAAACAATTTTACCGATAATATTTGGCCCTGATAACTTAACCGAACGAGCTTTAATAACTTCGTCTTCAGGAGAAGCTGGAGTTTCAGCAACTGGTGCAACAGGCTGAGGTGCTTTCGGTTTTTCTTCAACCTTAGCTTCAACTACTGGTGCTTTTTCTTCTTTAACTTCAGCAGGTTTTTCTGCAACTGGAGCCTCTACTTTAGGAGTTTCAACAACTGCAGGAGTTTCTTTTTTAACTACCTCGGCAGCTTTAACTTCAACAGGTGCTTCTTCTTTCTTAGCAGGACGAGTTTTACTGTTTAAATCGTTAAGATCTATTTTACCAACAATTTTAACACCAGGCAAAGATCCCTCTTCGGCTGCAACTTCCACTTCTTTAGCAGGTGCTTTTACAGGCTCCTCTACTTTAGCTTCAACTGGTTTTTCTTCCTTTGGCTTCTCAGCTGGGGGAGTATATGAATGAAGATTTTTAATTAAAATACCTTCATTTTCAAAATCTTGCTTTTTTCTAGGCGCCTCAGGAGACTTCTCAGCTATTTCAGGTTCATCACGACGAATTTTACCTATAACTATCTGATTAGCTTCTTCCTTTACGATTTTATCCCCCTGAAACTCTCTTAACAATGTATCATACATCTCTTTTGAGAGTTTTGTAGTGGGCTTATTTTCCACAGTAAAGCCCTTCTTACTCAGAAACTCTATAATCGTCGAGCTTCCTACGTTAAGTTCTTTAACTGCTTTAAATAAAATTATGGCTTTGTCGTCTGACATCTATTATACTGTTATTTACTAAATTATATACAAAAGTAACGTTTATTCTTATTTATTCAAGCATATAACGTTTATTCAAATTCCGATTTAAGAATACTAATCACCTCTTTAATGGTTTCTTCTTCAAGATCGGTACGTTTTACTAATTCATCTACTGATAAGGCTAAAACACTTTTCGCTGTATCACAACCAATAGCTTTTAGTTCATCAATAATCCAGCTATCAATTTCATCCGAGAATTCTTCGATATCCACATCTTCATCTTCTTCTCCAGCTTCGCGATAAACATCGATTTCATAACCCGTCAATTTACCTGCCAGTTTAATGTTGTGTCCACCACGACCAATCGCTAATGAAACCTGATCTGGTTTTAAATAAACCGAAGCAGTTTTATTTTCATCATTTAATTTAATAGAAGTGATTTTTGCAGGGCTCAAAGCACGTTGAATGTATAATGAAATGTTATTGGTGAAGTTAATTACATCAATATTTTCATTTTTCAATTCTCTCACGATACCATGGATACGAGAACCTTTCATACCAACACAAGCACCAACTGGATCAATTCTATCATCGTAAGATTCTACAGCAACTTTAGCACGTTCTCCTGGTTCGCGAACAATTTTCTTGATAGTAATTAAACCATCAAAAATTTCTGGAACTTCAATTTCGAATAAACGTTGCAAAAACTCTGGCGCAATTCTCGAGATAATGATTTTTGGAGTTGCGTTAACCATATCAACTTTAGAAATTACAGCACGAACTGAATCTCCTTTTTTGAAATAATCTGCTGGAATTTGTTCAGTTTTAGGCATCATTAATTCGTTGCCTTCATCATCCAATACCAAAGTCTCTTTTTTCCAAACTTGATAAACCTCACCAGTTACAATCTCACCAACTCTATCCTTATATTTTTTGAAGATTTCGTCTTTCTCTAATTCTAAAACTTTAGAAACCAAAGTTTGACGAGCTGCTAAAATCGCTCTGCGACCAAAACTTTCTAACGTGATTTGCTCAATGTAGTCGTCACCAACTTCCATATCTGCATCTAATAACTTTACTTCAGCAAGCTCGATTTCTAGGTCATCATCTTCAGAAAACCCATCTTCCATCACTTTTCTGGTTCTCCAGATTTCCAAATCCCCGTTATCTGGGTTCACAATTACGTCACAGTTTTCGTCTGTGCCATATTTTTTACGCAACATACTGCGAAATACCTCTTCCAGTACACTAATTACTGTAGGGCGGTCGATATTTTTGAAGTCTTTAAACTCCTGAAATGAATCGATTAAATTAATATTGCTCATTTTTCTATTTAAATGAAATTAAAACCTTTGTTTCTACTATATTCTTAAACTCAATTGAGGTTTCTATCAATTGGGCTTTTTTACCTTTTTCTTTAACTTTCTCTTCTATCGAGATTGCATTATCAGTAACCGAAAGCAATTTGCCTTCTTTTTTTTCTCCATTAGCTAATTTAACGCTCAACTCTCTACCAATATTTTTATGATATTGACGATTAAGTAAAAGTGGTTCACCAACACCTGGAGATGAAACTTCTAAATTGTAGGCCTTTTCAATTGTGTTTTCTTCTTCTAAATGAAAACCAACATGCCTACTAATTGCTGCACAATCCTGAATACTTATCCCCTCATCACCATCTACATGGATAATAAGTTTGTTATTTGGCAGCATTTTAATGTTTACCAAAAACAGTTCAGGTCTATCCGCAATCTTTTCCTCTACGAGCTCTTTAACTCTTTTTTCTACCTGCATATCCTAATTTGTTGTAAAAGAAAAGAGGGGACTCTGTCCCCTCTTCTTCCTCTATTACGGTGCAAATGTACGAAATATTTTCTAAAAATAAAAACCAAGAACACTAAGATTATTAGGGTCTTAAGATTATAGGAGTATAAGATCTAGAAAATCCTCGTTGTTCTTTTATTTTTTAAGGAGAATATTTTATTTTGTTGATACCGATAAAAAATGCCAATACCCAATACTGGCAGAGTAAAAAGCACAAAACCTAATACCACTTTTTCAGTAATTGACAAGAATTTACTTTTGATGAGATCGTATAATGTTTTTAAAATCAACAGTATTAGTATTGATAATGAGACTATTAATACTGTATTCATAGATAAAATTAATAACGTTCAATAAAGTTAGTAAATTTTTAGTCTTAGCAAATCCTAGTCGATTTTAACGTTTGAGCATTTGTTGCTGCGCTTTTACAGCATGACCAACATTAGATTTTACAATTTCTTCACCTTTGGCAAATTGCACATTCAACATTGTTTCAATAAGATATGATTTTCCTTTTACAAATGGATTTGCTGGCGTAAACAATAGACTATCGCCAATGATACTCAATTTTCCAGGCCATTCAACTTCCATGCTTGTCGAATCGTCATCAGTAGGTGTTTGTAAAACCGACACTAAATTTTGGTAAGTCGTATCTGTATTTATATTATTTTTAAGTTGAAAAAGACCTGCAGGTTCAATGTTAGTAATCACAATTGCACTGCTATCTTTAGAAAAATGAATTAATAATGGCTTGTTATTTGTTGTACAGCCAAATAAGAAAAGGCATAAAAGCCAAATTGATACTTTTAAATATTTAAACATTTAACTAAATTAAACATTATGAAACTAATAGTAGAAATTTTACTTATGGGTCTAGCCATGCTTGTGGGAGCCTATATTATACCTGGAGTACAAGTTGATGGTTTTGGTAGCGCTATTATTGCAGCTGTTTTAATTGCTTTAGCCAATGCAACAATCGGATTAATTTTAAGAATATTCACTTTTCCGTTAAATATATTAACGCTTGGTTTAATTTCTTTTATCATTACCGTGTTAATGATTTTACTAGTAGATAGCTGGATGACAGGTTTTAATACTTCTGGTTTTTTAGCCGCTGCTATTTTAGCAATAGCAGTATCAGTTATTAAAATGATATTGGATTCTATTTTTGGAGTTGAGAAAAAATAAGTAAAAATTTAAGCCACTGATTTACAGATTTCCTTCGACTACGCTCAGGATGACAAAATCTGTAAATCTGTGGCTTCTTTCTGTCTTCCAGACTTTCGGTCTTTCTGACTATTTTAGCTTAATATACTTCGGCTAATTACCATCTTTTGTATTTCAGATGTACCTTCATATATCTGTGTAATTTTTGCGTCACGCATCATCCGTTCTACGTGATATTCTTTTACAAAACCGTAACCACCATGTATTTGTATGGCTTCTACCGTAACATCCATGGCAACTTTACTCGCAAATAATTTAGCCATAGAACCTGCCAATGTATACGATTGACCTTGATCTTTTAACCATGCGGCTTTATACACCAACATTCTAGCTGCTTCAATTTGAGTAGCCATATCTGCTAATTTAAAGGCGATTGCCTGATGATCTGAAATTGGTTTGCCAAATGCTTTACGTTGTTTAGAATATTCAAGCGCTAATTCATACGCACCCGCAGCAATACCTAATGCTTGAGCCGCAATGCCAATTCTACCGCCTTCTAATGTTTTCATGGCAAAAGAAAACCCAAACCCATCATCCCCAATTCTATTTTCTTTTGGAACTTTTACATCATTAAACATTAACGAATGTGTATCTGAGCCACGAATACCTAACTTATTTTCTTTTGGTCCAATTGTAAATCCAGGCGTTCCTTTTTCTACAATAAAGGCATTGATACCTTTGTGTCTTAATTCTTTGTGAGTTTGAGCAATTACAAGATACGTACTTGCAGTGCTACCGTTGGTAATCCAGTTTTTTGTGCCATTTAATAAATAGTAATCTCCTTTATCTTCGGCGGTAGTTTGTTGAGATGTCGCATCAGAACCTGCTTCTGGCTCAGATAAGCAGAATGCTCCAATTTTTTCGCCAGACGCTAATGGTTTTAGATATTTTTCTTTTTGTGCCTCATTCGCATAAGCTTCGAGACCATAACAAACCAACGAATTATTTACAGAAACAACTACAGAAGCTGATGCGTCAATTTTTGATAATTCTTCCATCACCAAAACATAAGAAACAGCATCCATACCGCTACCATTATATTTTGGATCTACCATCATTCCCAAAAAACCAAGTTCACCAAGTTTTTTAACCTGCTCGGTAGGAAATTTTTGATGTTCATCTCTTTCGATAACTCCAGGCTTTAATTCTGTCTGTGCAAAATCTCTAGCAGCCTGTTGTATCATCAATTGTTCTTCACTTAACTCAAAAAGCATAATTATGATCTATAAAAGGTTAGATTTTCCAAATTTAGTATTTCTATTTGAAATTACTATGCAACCATAGTAATTTTTACAAAACAATCGCCTTTAAGGCTAAGTATTATAAAGGTTGTTAAAATTTTAACTAAACAGTTCGCTCTTACGCTAAGAATGCTATTTTTGTTAAATGAATTTGGGCCAACAAATCTTATTTTTCTTTAGTGCCCTAGGCGTATTTAATGGTTTTATCATTAGTATCTATCTGCTATTTTTCAAAAAACCAAAATCATCAAGCTCTTATTTTTTAGGCCTATTGCTTTTGGCGGTTTGTTTAAAGATTGGCAAATCTTTCATTTTTTATTTCTATCCAAGCTTACCTGGCATTTATATCCAGATAGGCATTTTAGGAAGTTCTTTTGTAGGCCCCTCTCTTTTTTATTTTATTAAATCGGCATTAGGACAAAGCCCAAAAAATAAGACTGTACAAAAAGGCACTTATCTATTTTGGGTTTTATCAATTATTATCATTAGTTGCATTGCCTCTTATGATACTAACCCTAGTTTATGGAATAATTATGTAGGAACGATAATTTCTATACAGCTCGTTGTTTATATCGTCTTATCTGCTTGGTTGTTGAGGCATATTTTTGTTCATCTTTTTACTGCAAGCACAAAAATATCTTCGACAGAAAAATTGCTACTATCTGTGTTTATAGGCAATCTAATTATCCCTGCTGCCTTTAAACTATCCATTTTTTCATTTTTTAATGGCCCTTGCATTAGTGGTGCCCTATTTTTCTCTCTCATTCTTTACCTAAATACTTTCTTATTTGTGAGCAGGAGGAAAACCAGCAATATTTTTTCGACTACTCAAGATCAAGGACGTTATGCCAATAAAAAAATTCCAGAAGAACAAGCATTGTTCTTAACAGAGAAGCTACAGAGAATTATTCAAGAAGAAGAACTTTATACAAACCCAGATCTTAAGTTGAACGATTTGGCTAAAAAAATCAATATTTCAGGCCATCAGCTTTCGCAGCTGCTCAATGATAATTTAAACAAGAGTTTTGCTGCTTATATTAATGAGTTTAGGATAAATAAAGCCTGCGAGCTGATTGCAGATGACAAAGGCATCAAGTTAGAAGCAATTGGTTATGAAGTAGGGTTTAATTCTAAATCTACTTTTTATACTGCCTTTAAAAAGCACAAACACACCACGCCCACATTGTTCAAAGAGCAACCCTCAGCTGTTTCCTTGAATTAGATTTTGTCTGAATTTATAATTCCGAACTCCCAAATCTGAGAATCAAAACCTATTCTCTTTTCTTCTCTTCTAGTTTTGGAATATGCTAAAAAATCCAAACACTAAGATGAAGTCGATACTTTTTTTATGCCTCTGCTTATTTGCAAATCTCCTGGCAAATGCACAAACCATCAAAGGAAAACTAGTTGATGGCAAAACCAGTCAAGGAGTTTCAATGGTTAATTTAACCTTAACCAATCAAGATCATACCAACTTAATTAAGTATGCCAATAGCGACACATTGGGCTTATTCGAATTCAAGGAAATATCTTCGGGCAAATACATTTTAACGGTTAGCTCAATAGGCTATCAAAAGCTGCAAAAAGAACTAACAATTAATGAGAATGGCCCAAAAACTTTAGAGCTGGGCAACATTTTGATAAACGAAGATCTTAACCAACTCAAAGAAATAACTATTACAAGCGGAACACCAAGCTTTAGCACACAGAATGGCCAAATGAAAATTGGTGTTGCCAATAATACCTTTTTTAAATCCTCCGCTAACCTACTTGATGTATTCAGGAAACTGCCTGGTTTGCAGGTTAACCAAGATGGCACCATGTTACTGGCAGGTAGGGTTACCCCAACACTGTTTGTTGATGGCAAACCTGTAAATATGAGCAATGATGAAATCCAAACCTATTTAAGCAGTCTATCTCCAGATATGGTCGAATCAGTTGAGTTGATTAATCAGCCTTCCTCAAAATATGATGGCGAATATCAAGGGATTATAGATGTAAAACTGAAAAGAAATCAGTCTTTAGGTTTAAGGGGGACTTACAATGCAAGGTTTCAGCGTAATAATTATAGTTTGTTGGATAATAACTTATCACTTACTTATAAAACAAATCGATTGATCTACGATTTAAAGCTGGGTCACACTACCGGTAGCACCTTTTATAAATACTATGCCTTACAGTACTTGCCCAATACCAATGCCATGACTACCGATACACGAACTGCCACTTCTAATCAGAATTTTAATGTGCAGGCAAGGGTAGCTTACGAATTGCAGAAGGGGCAAAGTTTAGAAGCTTTTGCCCGAACCTTCCAAGTAGACAGAAATGCGGTAACAAATAATCAATTACTTACACAAACCAACAATTTAGGGCAAACAATTGCACATGTTAGCGGTGGCAATAATGCGTTACCTAAACAGTATAATTATGCAGGAGGGCTCAACTACGATGCCCAGTTTAAAAATGGTGAACTTCATATAATTGCCTCTTTGGCACAAATCGACAATCGGCAAACTGAAGACATACAAAACTGGAATGCACTTAACAATGAATGGCTAAATTATTGGAAAACCAGCTCTAGGAACAACATCTTGATCCATACTGCTCAAGCAGATTACAGCCAAGCTATGGGCACAGGTAAGCTTGAATTTGGTGGTAAATTTGCCTACACTACTACCCAAAATAATCTTCGTTACGATACTTTAGTTAATGCGGTTTTTAACTTAGACCCCAAACGCAGCAATCAATTCGGTTACCGCGAATATATTACCGCAGGATATCTCTCTTATCTAGGCAAATGGGATAAAATCAATTACAGCTTAAGTTTAAGAACAGAACATACACGCACCATAGCCAATTCAATCACGACTAATGTGGTTACAGAAAGAAAGTATTTGAAATGGCTACCCAGCCTCAATATTACTTATACCATTAATAATGGTGAACAACTTAGTTTCAGTTACAGTAGGCGGTTAACAAGACCAACTTTCGCCGCTTTAAATCCCTTCCGGTTTTACTATAGTCCACGTCATTATTGGATAGGAAATCCATATCTACAACCTTCTACAACCAATCTTTTCGCATTGGTCTATAGCAGAAAAGCCCTTAATATTTCATTAAATGCTGGACGAGAAACAGACGTTCTCGCACGTTACCCTGAATATAATCCAGAAACAAATGAACTGATTTTCTTGGGCCGAAATCTTCCCTACAGAAATTTTGCAAACCTGCAATTAAGCTCACCACTAACCATCAATAAATGGTGGCGGATGAACAATAATATTGCTTTCTATTACGCCAAGGAACTAACTCCCTACTTCGATCAGACTTATCGTATTGGCATCTTCAACTATACCATTAGTGGCAGCCAGGTTTTCAGTTTAAAAGATTGGTTATTGGATGTTAGCTATAGTTATGAATCAAAAAGTGGTAATGGTCTTTATGTGTTTAAACCTGTTTACGGAGTTGATTTTGGCTTGCAAAAAGCTTGGTTCAAAAACAAGCTCAATACCAAACTTACGCTTTATGACGCCTTCGACAATATCAAAAGAAGACTTATCTTTAGGGAAAAGAGCATTATCAATAATGATATGTACCATTATTTTGGCGCACAACGCTTAGTTTTTAGCTTGACTTATAATTTCGGCACTTCTACCTACAAAATAAAGGATAGCAAAAAGAGCGAAGAAGAAAATAGAGCTAACTGATCCTATAATTATTTCAGAAGTTTGTTATTGTCGTCTGGGAAAACAAGAATAGGTTTGTACTTTTTAGCTTCTTCTATAGGTAAAGAACCATAAGACATAATAATTAAGATATCGCCTACTTGAACTTTTCTGGCTGTAGCGCCATTTAAGCAAATAGTACCAGTACCGCGTTCGCCTCTAATGGCATAAGTTTCAAAACGTTCGCCATTGTTATTATTTACAATCTGAACTTTTTCATTTGCAATAATATTAGCTGCATCCAATAAATCTTCATCTATGGTAATGCTGCCAACATAATTTAATTCAGCCTGTGTTACTTTAACACGGTGTATTTTCGATTTAAGAATCTCGATAATCATACTGCAAAGTTAGTAATAAAAGGTTGAAGGTAACAAGGCAAAAGGTTGAAGGCTACAATTCGCAGACAAAACAAGCCTTTTTGGTAATACACTAAGTCTTCCCTTTTGGGGTTACCATTTGGACACTTCTTTTTCAGAGTGAAGGAGGCTTTCATATAATGGCTGAATTAACAGCTCAAAGGCAGGTTAATTATCGAACTCCTCAGGTTACAAATTAAACAAAAAGAGAGCCTTATTTTTGTCTTAAGGTTCGCTTCGAGTTAAGGTAACATTAAGACCATAGTTAATCCGAAGTTAGTCCGCATTATTACATGAAAATGCGGACTATACGCGGACTATATGCGGACTAACTAGCAACATGACCAAACCTTATCCCTATTTGTTTATATCGTTAAACAAGGTTAAAAAGTATGGTGCTCTAAACTAGATTTAGTTTACAAATTTGGACTGTAATTAGTGATTTAAGTTTACAACTTAAATCATTTTACTGGTATTACTTTATAATAGATTTTATTTTACTATTTCTGCTTTATGTTTATGTTTTTTTATGGATTTGTAGCAAGCTTGAATACCATTAAAAACAATAATCAAATTATGAAAAACGTTTGATGCTATGCGACATAGCGCATCAAATAACACTAAATACTTGTGCCTACACTGTAGCTTTGTGGGAGGGTTGTCTGTCGTTTAGGCAGAGTTGGTGCCTAACAGCATATTATCTATTAATCTGGTTTCACCAACTTTTGCGGCAACTAGCGCTACTGGATATTTAGCGGTTTTATTTTCGATAGGCAATAAGGTTTCTCCATCAGCAATAGTGAAATAATCTAATTCAACTCCATTGGTTTCATTAATCATCCCTTTAGCATTCTCCAATAACTGAGCTAAGTTCAAAAGATCAAAATTATCCTTAACGTATTGTAAGGCTTTACTTAACACCAACGCATTTTTTCTATCTGTTTCAGATAAATGTATATTTCTAGAGCTCATTGCTAATCCATCTTCTTCTCTTATAATTGGGCAAGAAATAATTTCAACAGGCATATTAAAATGCTTAACCATATTTTTAATCATCAGCACCTGCTGGAAATCTTTTTGACCAAAAAAAGCAATATCCGGATTTACTGCATCAAAAAGTTTTTTTACAATTTGAGTTACACCCTGATAATGTCCTTTTCTAAATTCTCCCTCTAACAAGAACTCTGCTTTACCTAAATCAATGTGCCAGTTTTCTGGTTTTGGAAAGCTCGGGTACATTTCTTTAACTGAAGGCATAAATACTAGGTTGCAACCAGCATCACTTAGCATTTTAATATCATGCTCTAATGGTCTTGGGTATTTTTCTAAATCTTTAGGATCTGTAAATTGAGTAGGGTTTACAAAAATGCTGCACACTACAATATCAGCTTGTTGCTGTGCTAGTTTAATGAGCGATAAATGACCTTTATGCAGTGCACCCATAGTTGGCACCAATGCGATTTTAGATTTTGCTTTTTGTAAAGGTGTCAACACCGTTTTAAGTGCTGAGATTGTATGTATAATTTCCAAATTACCAATCGGTTTTAAAAGCTCAAAGTTGAACATTTATCTAAAACTTACAAAGCCTATTGCATAAGTTATTGATAAATATTAATATTTTACGTACCTTTGCCCCTTGATAATCTTTAAATTAACATAATTTAATATACAATATGGAGATGGCAAAAACGAAGCTACTGATTGTTACACACGAGATGTCGCCTTTCCTCGAACTCACAAAAATTTCAGAAATTACCCGTCAATTACCGCAAGCGATGCAAGAAAAAGGATTTGAAATCCGCATCTTAATGCCAAGGTTTGGTAACATTAACGAAAGAAGAAACAGGTTACATGAGGTTATCCGTTTATCAGGTATGAACATTATTATTGATGACAATGATAATCCTTTAATTATTAAAGTTGCATCAATTCCTGCTGCACGTATGCAAGTTTATTTCTTAGACAACGAAGATTATTTTCAACGTAAATATGTTTTCAGAGATAAAGAAAATAAGTTTTATGCAGATAATGATGAGCGCACCATTTTCTTCTGCAAAGGCGCATTAGAAACTGTTAAAAAGTTAGGTTGGGCTCCAGATGTTGTTCATTGCCATGGCTGGATGACTTCTTTAGTGCCTGCTTATATTAAAACGACTTATAAAAACGACCCTACATTTAAAAATGCAAAAGTGGTTTACTCAGTTTATGAGAATTGCTTTACTGAAACTTTAAATGCTGACTTGCACAAAAAAGCGGTGATGAATAATATGACCGAAGATGATACAAAAGCGTTCCTAAAAGCAGACTGTAACAGCTTGCATATCGGCGCAATAACTCATTCTGACGCTGTTGTTTTGGCAGATGAAAACATAGATAAAGATGTGTTAAAATTTGTTAAAGATTCTAATAAGCCAACTTTAGCCTTTAATTTAACCGAAAATTACGAGAACTTCTTCAATTTTTATGAAGAGATCTCTGATGAAGAATTGGTTTCAGTAGCTTAAGCGAGCATTATTTTAATATTAAATATGAAATTTTCAAAACTAGACTTATTAACCCTGTTGATAAGTCTTTTTCTTTTCGCATCATGCGAAAACACCTCAACCATAGGACTAGAAGTAGACCCTAGTAGCGCAATACAAGGTTCGTTAATTGACTCAGTTACGATTATGTCCCGTACTATAAAAGAGGATGAAACATCAACGGTCTCTGCAGTTAGACATCCTTTGGGATATATGAAAGATGCCATATTTGGCACCACCGAATCTAGTTTAGCAATGGCTGTAAATTTACCAAATGATGCTTATGATTTTGGAACTACACCAGCTATTGATTCGGCTGTTTTAGTTTTAAATTATGGTGGTGAATTTTATGGAGATAGTACCGCAACCTATAGTATTGATGTTCATCCGCTAAATGTTAATATTTCTAAAGAAACTTCTTTTTTAAGTAATAAGGATTGGAGTTACAACAGCCAATTATTGGGAAATAAAACAGGTAAATTATATCCAACAACAAAATATAAAGTTACTGATATTGTAGACAAAAAAGCAGATACACTGAGAACTGTTACCCCACAAATAAGAATCCCTTTGGATAAAACATATATCCAAAATAACATTGCAAATTTGAGTGCAACGAATTTAAAAAACAATTCGAATTTTACTCAAGTTTTTAACGGCTTACATGTTCAGATAAACAAAACAAGCTCTACTGGTAATGGAGGTCTTGCTTTTTTTGAATTTTCAGGAACTACTTCTGCATTAGTTTTATATTATAAAAAGCAAAATGCAACTACTGCAACATTAAAAGATACCGTTTCCATTAACTTCCCTATCTTAAATGCTACAGGCCCTATTGCAGCTACTATTAAACATGATTATACTGGCACACCTGTTGGCGCACAATTATTAAGTAACTCAACAGTGCAACAACCTGTAACTTACTTACAACCATTAGTTGGCTTAAGAAATAAAATTACTTTCCCTTATCTAAGCAAATTTGCTACTAACATTGGTAAGATTGTAATTAACAAAGCAGAATTAGTAATAGATGTAAGCACCGGAACAGATGTGCTTCCATATGGAGCAGCGCCTAGGCTTTCACTTTACAGGTATGATATTGCCGAACAAAGACAAAATGTACCCGATAATAACTTATCATCACAGGTTAATAGCGGAGATCCTCGTGCATTAAGCCCGACAGTTTTTGGTGGATATTATAATTCATTAACTAAACAATATGTATTTGTTGTAACTAGTTACATACAAGATTTGTTGAATGGGAAGACCAAAGATTATGGCACTTTTTTAGCGCCAACACCTACAAATGAATATCAAATTTCTCCTTCTATTTCTACTGGTGCAAGAGCTGTAATAGGCTCTTTCAAAAAGACACCAGCTGCTGGAGATAACCTAATGAAATTAAACATTTATTACACTAAAATAAACTAGAAATTTATTTTACGCAACCGTTTGATTAATCGCTCAAAAGCAATACTTTTGAGCGATTTGTTTTTTTAACGGAAAAATTTTTATGTGTGGAATAGTAGGTTATATTGGTTTTCGTGAGGCTTGGCCAATTGTAATTAAAGGACTAAAAAGATTAGAATATCGTGGCTATGATAGTGCTGGTATTGCATTAATTGACGACGGTAATTTAAATATTTATAAAAAAGCTGGTAAAGTTCAAGAACTAGAGAACTACTCTGTTGGTAAAAATTTATCTGGCACAATTGGCATGGGTCATACCCGTTGGGCAACACACGGCGCTCCATCAGATCGGAACTCACATCCTCATACTTCAAATAATAGCAGATTAAGTATTATCCATAATGGAATTATAGAGAATTATGCGACACTAAAAGAAGAACTTTTAAGAAGAGGGCATACTTTTAATAGCGATACTGATACTGAAGTTTTAATCCACTTAGTGGAAGAAATCTATAAAAACGAAAATGTAGATTTATTTGAAGCTGTTAGATTGGCATTGAATGAAGTGAATGGGGCTTATGCCATTGTGATCATGGATCAAGATAATCCAGATCAATTAATTGCTGCTAGAAAAGGAAGCCCAATGGTTATTGGTGTTGGTCAAGGCGAATATTTTATTGCTTCTGATGCGACACCAATTATAGAGTACACTAAAAATGTTATTTATCTTAATGATAATGAGATTGCCTTTGTAAAAAGGGATGAACTTTTAATTAAGCGATTAGATAATGTAGTACAAACTCCATATATCCAAGAGTTAGAACTTAAGTTAGAAATGCTTGAAAAAGGTGGTTACGATCACTTTATGCTCAAAGAAATTTACGAGCAGCCTCGTTCCATTAGAGATTGTATGAGAGGCCGTATCTATCCTGAAGAAGGGAAAGTACAATTAGGCGGAATTAAAGAGTTTGCAGACAAGCTTAAGAACATAGATCGCATTATTATTGTTGCTTGCGGTACTTCATGGCATGCTGGTTTAGTAGGAGAATACCTAATCGAAGAATATGCTCGCATTCCTGTTGAAGTTGAGTATGCATCAGAATTTAGATATAGAAACCCGATTATTACAGAAAAAGATGTAGTTATTGCCATTTCTCAGTCTGGCGAAACCGCCGATACAATGGCGGCTATAGAAATGGCCAAAGAAAAAGGTGCAACTATTTTTGGCGTTTGTAATGTTGTTGGTGCTTCTATCCCGAGAATTACTCATGCTGGCGTCTACACACATGCTGGCCCAGAAATTGGCGTGGCATCTACAAAAGCGTTTACTGCTCAAGTAACGGTTCTTACGCTAATGGCATTTTACATGGCTCAGCAAAAAGGAACAATTTCTAATTCAAAATTAGTAGAGCTTTTAACTGAACTAGATTGTATTCCTGATAAAATTGCGATTGCATTGCAATCTAACGATATCGTAAAAGCTATTTCAGAGAAATTTAAAGACTCTAGAAATTGTTTGTTTTTAGGCAGAGGGAGTGGTTTCCCAGTTGCTTTAGAGGGAGCATTGAAGTTGAAAGAGATTTCTTATATACATGCAGAAGGCTATCCGGCAGCAGAAATGAAACACGGCCCTATTGCTTTAATTGATGAAGAAATGCCTGTAGTCGTTATTGCCACTAAAAACTCATCTTATGAAAAAGTAATTAGCAACATTCAAGAAGTTAAGGCTAGAAAAGGGGTTGTTATTGCCATTGTAACCGAAGGTGATATAGAAGTTAAAAAGATGGCAGATTATTGCATTGAAATACCTGATGCTAGTGAAGCATTTTTACCACTACTCGCCACAATCCCATTGCAGTTATTGTCTTATCATATTGCGGTATTAAGAGGTTGTAATGTAGATCAACCAAGAAATTTAGCTAAATCTGTAACTGTAGAATAAAAAAACTAACCATTAAGGAATTAAGAAGAAAGGCTTTATGGTTCTTAATTCCTTAATGTTAAAAAGCACAAGAATAAAACAAAAAAGGCTCGATAATTATCGAGCCTTTTTAAATAAGTTTTGAGCGTTAGAAGGGTAAATCTCCAGTTTCGTCTACTGGACTTACAAAATCATCCTCACTTTTAGGTGTTCCAGAACTAACTGGTGTATTTTCGAAATCGCTTTTTCTACCAAGCATCGTAAAGTTTTCTGCAACCACCTCGGTTACGTATTTTTTAACTTTTTCCTTGTCTTCAAAAGAGCGGGTTCGCAATTTTCCTTCAATGTAAACCAATTTTCCTTTTTGCAGATACTTAGAGGCAACTTCTGCCAAACCTCTCCATAACACAATGTTGTGCCATTCAGTTTGTTCTACACGCTTACCGTCTTTGTTGTACGTTTCTGAAGTAGCCAATGGAAAGCTCGCTACCGTGACACCACCTTCTAAATGTCGAACCTCTGGGTCTTTACCCAAATGTCCCACTAAAATAACTTTGTTAATACCAGACATAGATATATTTGATTTAGTTTTTTATATACAGATTAATAAAATCGCTTATTACTTTAGGATGAGGTAAATCTTCAAAATCTTCCAGTAAAACAGATTTAATGTCTGTATGTAGATTAAAGTTAATAATATAATTATCTAAAGCAAAAAATTGCACATATATAATTTGGTGGGTCAATAAATGCTTTTTTTGCAGTATTGGTGTAATTTGAACGTTTTTTCCAAATGTATTTTTCACCTTTTCAATGAAAGATTTTTCTTCAAAATCAGGCTTTTCATCGGTCTCAATTAATGGGAAATCATACAGATGTTGCCATACATCTCCAGGTTTACGCTGCTTAGTTAAAATGTGGTCATTCTCTATTCCAACAAAATAATTAAACCATCGTTCTCTAACTTTTAGTTTCCTTAATTTAATCGGCAAAACATCCACTTTGTGATGTTTAAAAGCATAACAGTTGATTTGTAAAGGGCATATATTACACGCTGGTGATTTCGGTTTACATTGTAAAGCGCCAAACTCCATAATAGCTTGGTTGTATACTGATGGTTTTTGATTTTCAATCAAACTTTGCGCAAGTTCTGAAAACACTTTTTTTCCAGTAGTAGAATTTATAGGTTCTTCCACTCCAAAATATCTGGCTAGTACTCTAAAAACATTCCCATCTAGTACTGCTTTCGATTGATTATTAGAAAAAGAAGAAATTGCAGCGGCTGTGTATTCACCAATTCCCTTCAATTGAATTAGTTTTTCATACTGAATTGGAAATATTCCGTTATGGATTTCCATTACTTGCTTAGCAGTAAACAGCATATTTCTACCGCGAGAATAATAGCCTAAACCTTGCCAAAGCTTTAATACTTGGTTTTCTGTTGCATCCGCGAAAGATTTAACCGTAGGAAAATGCGCTAAAAACTTATTAAAATAAGGTAATCCTTGCTCAACTCGGGTTTGTTGTAAAATAATTTCTGATAACCAAATCACATAAGCATCGGTAGTATTACGCCACGGAAGCTCACGTTTATTGATTTTATACCATTTTACAATTTCATTTTGGAAGTTCATTTCCTCAAAAATACAATCAAAATATATCATTTTGGCAAAACTTGCATTAACATGATAACTTTGATTGTAAATAAATCATCTTTTATTTTCCTATCTCATTAAAAAGCAATACTTTTGCAACCCCAAAACAGTTATAATATTTAACAACAATAACTTAATAATAGAAAAATATGACTAAGGCAGATATTATTTCAGAAATATCAACAAAAACAGGAATTGAGAAAGTAGACGTACAGGAAACAGTTGAGGCATTTTTCAAGGTGATCAAAAACAGCATGATTGGCGGAGAAAATGTTTACGTAAGAGGATTTGGTAGTTTCGTTGTAAAAAAGAGAGCACAAAAAACTGCTAGAAATATTTCTAAAAACACTGCAATCATTATCCCTGAGCATTTTGTTCCAAGCTTTAAACCAGCAAAAGTTTTTGTTGAAAAAGTAAAAAACAACTCTAAAAAAGTTAAAGCAGAAGCTTAATTTATTATGTTAAACACTATCCGTTCAAAACAAGTTTTTATTATTGCTGCAATTTTATTGCTTGTTGGATTTTTGTTTACCAGAGAAATTAAGGGCTTAGTTAAGCCTAAGGATGATGCTAGTAAAATGCCTTCTGCGCAAACGACTACAAATTCTACTACTCCATCGCTGACTATTGAAGAAGTATCAGCAACTGCTAAAAACTTGGTAAGCAATGCTACCTCAAAAGAAATTTCTGCTTTAGAAAGCAATTACAAAAACGCTACAGGAACGGAAAAAACTATTGAGGCTAAGCAATTAGCTGAGAAATGGGATGATGTTGAGCAAGCTATTCCAAGCGCAATGTATTTAGAAGTTGTTGCAAATGGCGAACCTACTTTAACGAATTGGTTAAATGCTGGAACTCGCTTTTTAAAAGCCTTTGATAATGCTGCACAAGATAGTTTGATACAACCAGTTATGTTGCAAAAAGCTAATAATGCTTTTACTAAAGCCCTGACAATTGACTCTACTAGTAATGATGCTAAAACCGGATTAGGAATTACCATCGTTAACGGTTTAGGAGCACCAATGCAAGGTATAGCAATGCTGCTGGATGTAGTTAAAAAAGACCCTAAAAACCTTAAAGCAAACATGCAATTAGGCATGTTCGCCATTAAATCTGGTCAATTTGATAAAGCTATTATTCGTTTTAACGACATTATTAGCAATATTAAGGCTACGCCAGATGCTTATTTTTATTTAGCAACTGCTAATGAAAATTTAGGCAAAAACAAAGAAGCAATAGACGCTTATTTAAATAGCAAGAAATTAGCAGCGAACCCAACATTATCCAAATGGATTGATACTAAGGTAGCTGAGTTAAAGAATAAACGTTAATTAACAGAATTAATAAAAACATTAAAAACTTAAAATTATGCCAAGCGGTAAAAAAAGAAAAAGACATAAAATGGCTACGCACAAACGTAAAAAACGTTTAAGAAAAAACAGACACAAGAAAAAATAGGATTTTCCTATTAGTGTATTGATCAAAAATAAATATCTGATAATTCTTCGGGTATTTATTTTTGGATTCAATGTTTTTTAGTCCATGTGTAATAAGGCATTAAATTGCCTTAAAATCTGTAGCTTTTGGTAAAGGAATTAATAATCGATTCGACTCCTACGGGAGTAACCATAGCTTTAATTGAAGACAAACATCTTGTAGAGCTTCATAAGGAACACATTAACAACAATTACGCCGTTGGCGATATTTATTTAGGCCGCATAAAGAAAATTATGCCTGGTTTAAATGCTGCGTTTGTTGATGTAGGTTATGAGAAAGATGCATTTTTGCATTATTTCGATTTAGGTCCGCAAGTACAATCTTTAATAAAGCTTACTAAAATTAAGCGTAACGGCACAGTTAATGGCACTTTATTAGATAATTTTAAATTAGAATCTGACATTAATAAAGCGGGTAAAATATCCGAAATCGTCAGTAAAAATTTGATCCTACCCGTTCAAATTGCTAAAGAACCAATTTCTACTAAAGGCCCAAGATTAAGCTCTGATCTTTCTATTGCAGGAAGATACATTGTCTTAGTGCCCTTTTCTAACGTGATATCGATCTCTAAAAAGATTAAAAGCAATACTGAACGTAATCGTTTAAAAAAGATTATCGAAAGTATAAAGCCTAAAAACTTTGGGGTAATTATCAGAACGGTATCTGAAGGAAAAGGTGTTACCGAATTACAAAAAGATTTATTGGATTCTGTATCTAAATGGGAAAACTTTACTAAAAAGTTGCCTGATGCAGAACCTTCTAAACGTGTTTGGGGAGAGATGGATCGTACTTCTACCCTAATCAGAGACATTTTAAGCACTGATTTTACAAACGTTTATGTAAATGATGCAAATCTGTTCGAAGATATTCGTTCTTATGTACATGAGATTTCACCAGAAATGGAGAAAATCGTTAAACATTACAAACATAAAGAACCTATTTTTGAGCATTTCGGTGTAGAAAAACAAATTAAAAACGGCTTCGGCAAAACAGTTAATCTTGCTGGCGGAGCTTATTTGGTAGTAGAACATACCGAAGCTTTACATGTAATTGATGTAAACAGTGGTAATAGAACTGCTAGTAAAGAAAATCAAGAAGAAAATGCACTTCAAGTAAATAAAGAAGCTGCAAAAGAAATTGCTCGTCAATTGAGATTGAGAGATATGGGCGGCATTGTGGTTATCGATTTTATCGATATGCACAAACCAACTAACCGTAAAATGCTTTTTGATTATTTACGCGATTTGATGTTGCTTGATCGTGCTAAACATACCATTTTACCTCCAAGTAAATTTGGTTTAGTTCAAATTACTCGTCAGCGTGTTAGACCAGAAATGAATATTGTTACGGTAGAAAAATGTCCTACATGTGATGGTACTGGAGAAATTAAGGCAAGTATTGTTTTAATGGATGACATAGAAAGTAATTTGACTTATATTTTGCAAGAGCAGAATGAAAAGAATATCACATTGTGTGTGCATCCTTATATTGAAGCCTTCATTAAAAAAGGATTGGTTTCATTACGGTGGAAATGGTTCTTTAAATTTGGTCAGCGCATTAAAATAAGAGCGGTATCATCTTATAACTTAACAGAGTTTCATTTTTTATCTTCAAAAGACGAAGAAATTAAATTATAAACAACTACTTAAAACTGAAAGCCTGGTTTCTAAAAAGAAATCAGGCTTTTTTGTGCGTAATGTTTATACCATTACGAATTATTAATTTCTCTAATTAAATTATCGCACTCTGTAAAAGCATTATATAAATATTTATTTCGATGTTTTTCGCCTTGCCCACTAAATGAAACTGATTTTTTAATTAAACTATGCATCCAACTTTTAGTTTGTTCGCAATACGATTGATCTTCTGTTTTTAAATAATTGAAAGTGTTAAATCTATTAAAGCAAAGCATCGTTTCTTTAAAATCTACCAAATAAGAAATGCTTCCCAAAACATCACAATTGTACCAGTTAAAAGTGTGATTAGGGTCTATTGTTTTTTTGCTGCTAATGGCATACATATTCATGTCTGTTAGGCAATAACGCACTTGTTCTGTAATTAATTCTGCTTTGGTAGCATTGATATACCCTGCTTCAAAAGCGTATCTAATTTGCTCTATAGTGCCATGAACAGTATCTTTTGCCCAAATCTCTGTACAAGGAATTTCTAAATAGATCTGATTAAGTTCTTTAGAAATATCGATAATTTCTTCCTCAAATAAACTTGGATCAAACTTAGCCTCATTATTCATTACGCTATCGGACCAAAAAAAGAGCTTAAAACAAGTTAATTCTGGATATTTAAAAAAATGAAATAATGGAATATCGTCTGTAGTTATGGTAATGTGCTTCTGTTTACTTTGTTGTATTTGTTTTATATTTTTTAATAAATCCTTCAAATAATCAAGCATACTTAGGCTCTCTTTATTCATACTTAAATAATCAAAAGTAACCGTAGGAGATTGATTAGGTTTATAAATAAAAGACACTTCAAATGTGTTAGCTAATTTTATAATCTGTTGCAAATTTAACGCACTATTGCCTCGTATTTTTTTATAAGCTTCGTTAACACTAATAGCTAAACATTCGGCAATACTTTGTGCCATATTTTGGTATTCGGGCAAAGCCGATTTAATGCGAGCAAAAAACTCTGTTTGTGGGTTAAGCATAAAAAAAGAATAATGTCTTACACTAAATTAGGGTTTAATTTTAATTATTAAGCATAGCTTCTTTATTAAATTAATCTTTAAGGATAATTTTGATGCGTATTCGTTGTAGAATAAATTTTTAATATTTATTTTTTGAATACCTAAATTAAATAGGATAATTTGATGTGTTTTGTTAACCTACTTTTAGGTTATGAAATTTCAACTTCTTTTAATTTTTATGCTTTTTAGCATCGTAGGAGTTTTTGCACAACAAGACAGTGTAAAATTAAAAAACGGATATTTTTTTGGGGTTGGTATTGCTGTAGGAACAGGTAGCCAAAATGGAGTTTATGTAATGGCACATATACAAGTACAACATTCTACTTCTTATTTGGCTTTAAAAGGATCTAGTTTTGTGGTTTTAGATATTTTGGGAGATGAACCTACTCCGAGTGTTTCTGATGTAAGTTTAATAGTTGGCAAAAGTTATACATTTGGCGGCATACATAATTTTCAGATTGGAAGCGGACTATCCTCAGTAACTATTGTTTCAAGGGGTGCATTACTGCCATGTAAAAGTTGTGGTTGGTTTGAAAGTAATAAATATGAAACCATTACCAAAAATGTAATTGGTCTCCCAATAGAAGCAAAATACAATCTTTACTCTTATCGTCGGCGTGGCACTATTTCATTTTCACTCAATGCCAATCTTAATAAAGAACAAAGTTATTTTGGAGCTGCAATAGGCTTAATAGCAGGGCGGTTGAGATAAAATTTCAAAAACTAAACCTTTAAATATGAAAACAAAACTGTTATTACTGCTCCTATTGCCATTGCTAATGGGTGCATCTTGTAAAAAAGACAAAGATGATGGCTTAACAAAGCCTACTCAAATTGGCGCTAATACCTTTTCTTGTAAAATTAATGGCGAGAATTTTATTGCCTCTCAAAGTTTATTTGGACCCACCGCAATTTTTGTATCGAATGTACAATCGTCTACTCCATATTTTTTATTAGATGGAAGAAATACAAATAGCCAACCTTATAAAGAGATAGAGTTGAAAATATTTGAAGATGTTAGGGTTGGGGTGGTATATAAACTTGGAGGAGGTGAGCAAAATTATGGAAGTATAACGTATAGGTATCCAGATGATCTGTATAAGACAAGTATTAACAGCATAGGTGAGGTTATGTTTACTCGTGTTGATAATACCAATAAAATCTATTCTGGCACATTTTCATTTTTATGCGTAAACTCAATTAATCAACAAATAAAAATTACAAATGGCAGGTTTGATGTGAAAATTCAATAACCATACCTTCGATAGTATTTGATAGTATATTAAGATAAAATTTGAAAAAATAAACCTTATAAATATGAAAACGAAACTATTATTACTGCTCCTATTGCCATTGTTAATGGGTGCATCTTGCAAAAAGGACAAAGATAATGGCTTAACAAAGCCTACTCAAATTGGTGCTAATACTTTCTCTTGTAAAATTAATGGGCAAATTTTTACGCCTAAGCAAGATTTGTTTGGTCCAACGCCATTATATTCTCAAGTTGATATTTACAATGGAAATAATACTCTAAATATTAGTGCTAGTAACCCTAATACATATATAACAAATATGCATTTTAACATTAATAGTTTTAAAGGGGTTGGGGAGTATAGTATTGATATAATTAATGGGGTATATGTTGATTGTTATCTAAATATTCCTTCACCAAATTTGGAAAAATCACAAAGTGGAACTATAAGAATAACAAAGTATCAAGGGGAAATCGTATCTGGTACATTCGAATTTAATTTAAAGCATGGTACGGAGAATATAGCTGTTACCTCAGGTCGTTTCGATCTTACATTAAGATAAACTCTTAGAAAATAATAATTATAAAATCTAAACATAACCTCATGAAAAAAATTATCTATTTATTTATTATTACCATATTCTTTTTGGGTTTAAAGGCAAATGCCCAACAAACAGACGAATACAAACATACAGCTGATAGCCTTTTTCTACATTTGGATAAAACTGGAGTAAGCACTGGCGTATTGTATGATAGAGTATTTCCTTCGGCGTCACTTAATGATTTTAATTTGGCCATTCCCGATACAAGCTCAATGTGGCATTTTATACAAGGCTATAGCGAGTTTTATCGTTCAGCTTATAATCCATCTAGTAGTTGGCTTACCGTTAGCCAATTAAAAGAAAATATAGCTTTGGCAAAAACACAAGGACAAATACCCATTGGACTAGGCAATTATCAATTTAATGTTATCGATACCAATGCTATAGATTTAGGATTGATACGACTAGAGCAAAGCGATAGTTTATATTATGATGTGCTAGGTAGGCAAAGGCATCCTTTTAATACAATTAATTCGTTTGTGGCGGCAGCATTGGTAGATAGTGTACGGGCAGGCTATGTGAGTTTTTATTTATCATCCGCTTTTACATTTAATTATAGTAATAAGACACTAACTAATCTATCAGTTGATTTTAAAGATGGCGGAGGTTTACAAAGCGTTAGCTTGAGCTGTTCAAAATCTGTTTATTACGCTACCTCAGGTTACGTTAATCTTAAGTTTGTGGCTACATTTTCAGATAATACAACAGTTACAACCTATTCTATTATAAAAATTTTTGGCGAGGCAGATAATAATTCTTTTAAAAGCTTAATTAATAGTTGCGATATGCAAACGACATTTACTCTTTGGAGTAAACTTTCATTTCAAGGTTATGATGAGAGTATAGCGACAAAAGGAAAAGGCGATGTAACAGTATATCATTCAAAAATTAACAATTGTGATGGTATAATTAGGAAACCACTTATTATTATTGATGGCTTTGATCCTGGCGATGAGCAAAAAGCCTATCAATTATATGATCTTTATTTAAATAATCCTGATAAAGCATTATTAGGGGATAGTTTACGCAATCGCGGTTATGATTTATTTATTTTAAATTTTCCTAATTATCAGATAAATGGAAAGAGCAGGGATGGTGGTGCAGATTATATAGAGCGTAATGCAAGGGTTTTAATGGCATTGATAGATACTGTAAACTTAATGAAACAGGGTAATGAAAAATTGGTGATTATTGGGCCAAGTATGGGCGGTTTAATTAGCCGTTATGCTTTGGCTTATATGGAACAACATAATATGCCTCATCAAACACGTTTATGGGTTTCGTTTGATACGCCACACAATGGGGCGAATATACCTATAGGAGACCAGCGCTGGCTGGATTTTTATGGAAGAAAAACGGAGAGCGAAGAAATTATCTCAAAGCGTGATGGTAAAATCGGTTCAATTGCAGCCAAACAAATGTTGGTAAGCCATTACTTGTCACCCTCAAGTGTAGGAGCCCCTGGATTTAGAAATCAGTTTTTAAGTAATATTAATACGTTAGGTTTCCCAGTTGGAGATTCGGGACAGGCATTTAGAAAAATTGCTTTGATAGATGGTAGTTTAGGCGGCACAGAAATAAATAGTCCCGGGCAAAAGGGTTTTACTTTTGATGTCCGTAGGTATCGCAAAAGACTTTTTATTTTTAAAGTTAAATACAGAACATTTACTGTGGCTGCTGCAAGAATGTATTTTACACCTAGTTATGGTGGTCAAAATACAGTATTTGATGGTTGGTTCTTAAATAAAGCAGAAGAATATACCTATAGCACTCTATCAAATACTTCTGGAATAGATGTTTCACCTGGTGGTATCTATAATACACAATGGCAAATAGCTGATGGAGGTGATGGAGTTATAACAAAAAAGTACGGTTTATCTTTTAAAGCAAGATTTTATTCTGTTGTACCTAACCATAGTTTTATAAATTCAAAAAGTGCTTTAGCTTTTACTGGTTCGAACCAAAATCTTTCAGAAAACATTAGCAATAGAAGTTTGGTATGTACAGGAGAAACACCCTTTGATAGCTATTTTGGTGATGTTAATAAAAATAGAGACCATGTTGAGCTATGGCCTGAAGCAGTAGATTATATTTTGAAAGAAATAGATGGTATACCACAATTACCTCTTATAAAAAATACAAACCTGAGTATTTCTGGTCCAGTTCAGTCCGGTGGTAATACAACTTATTCTATTCCTAATTTACCATCTGGGGCAACTGTTAAATGGGCGGTAACTAGTCCTTATACCATTAATGGTTTTAATACCGCAAATCCAGTTGGTATTGTTATACCAACAAATAACAATCAGTTTTCAATGCTAGCTGCTACAGTAAGCACTAATTGTTATAAAACTATTGTTACAAAACAATTAGTGCCACCAATCATTACCATAAGTTCTGGTGGTAATGGTGGTGTTTGCGGAGAAGCTACTGCCCAAATCAACTTGCCAAATGGCGCAAATTTTCATTGGACATCAGATGGAGATGTAATCATCAATGGGCAAGGTCAATCAGTTTATACCACAGATAATAATGTAAGTATTGTAGGGTTAAATGGGCTAGTTTATTGCACTTTTATGAGCTATAATAATGAGGTAGTTACCTATGCAATCCATAATCCCTACCAGGTTACAGTTAGCATAGCGGCGAACCCAATGTATGGTAGCGAGCCATTAAATGGATGTATACAAAACCTAAATTTTGGCTACACAGCCATTAGGTGGTATATCGATGGAAGCTTGTCTAATAATACAGGAGAGTGCATTTACGAGTCTAACTTATCTTGTGGTAATCATACCATAAGAGTAGAGGCAGATTTAGCGTGTGGTATAACCTTGGATATAGCTGCATTTGAGGTAGAAAGATATTGTAGTTGGTGGTGGCGCAGTATGGTAATCTACCCGAATCCAACTATTGGCAGTAATCTATTTGTTGCCCCTGACGAAAACAAGATGGCAAAAATATCTGCGGCCGAAAAAAGTAAAATGAAAGAATATGAGGTTTGGCTTTACGATGATAAATCTAAACTGAGATTAAAAGTTAAGAGCAAGAATTTAAAAGTAGAATTGGATACCAGAAGCTTACCATCAGCTACTTATTTTCTCCACATGCGGATGGATGGTGATAAAGAAATTATCAAAAAACAGGTGTTGATACGTAATTAAATTAAAAAGCCCGCTAACTCAAAATTAACGGGCTTTTTCTATTTTGTAAATTACTTCGTTTTATTCTTGTTGTTCGAGATGTTAGCGTAGCGCATTTCGAACTATAAAACAAAGCGGATTTGAAATCCACAAAACTAAGTTCTTCGAGATGCCTTTCAGAACATCTCGAACAGCGAATTAGTTAGGGTATTATCAATATCCTAAATTTTTCTTAATCCCTTAATGGTTTAATTTTCTAAATTCGTAAATCTAAAATCATCAATCTAAAATCAAATTGGCTAAAACAAAATCAGCATATTTCTGTCAGAGTTGCGGTTATGAATCTGCAAAATGGTTGGGCAAATGTCCATCATGTAATCAATGGAATACTTTTGTAGAGGAAATAATTGATAAAGGCGCAACTCATGTTCCAACATGGAAATCAGCCGCAGGCACACAAAGGTTAAGCAAACCTAGCAAGGTTGAGGAAATTCAAAGTGCAACAGAAGAAAGAACAACTACTGGCGATGCAGAACTAGATCGGGTTTTAGGTGGTGGATTGGTGGCGGGCTCAGTTACGCTAATTGGCGGTGAACCTGGTATTGGAAAATCTACGTTAATGTTACAGGTTGCGCTAAATGTATCCGGCAGGAAAATATTATATGTTTCTGGAGAAGAAAGTGAGCAACAAATTAAAATGCGTGCCGAAAGAATCACTGTTAATCCTAAAGCAGATTGTTATATTCTTACCGAGACATCTACCCAAAATATTTTTAAGCAAATAGAGCATTTAGAGCCTGAAATTGTAATTATAGATTCTATTCAAACCTTACATTCTGCGCATATCGAATCTACGCCAGGAAGTGTTTCTCAAGTTAGAGAATGTACGGCCGAGTTATTGCGTTTTGCAAAAGAGACCAATACGCCAGTTTTTTTGATTGGACATATTACCAAAGACGGTGCGATTGCAGGGCCTAAAATTTTAGAACACATGGTTGATACTGTTTTACAGTTTGAAGGAGACAGGCATCACATTTATCGAATTTTAAGGTCTATTAAAAATCGTTTTGGTGCAGCGGCGGAATTAGGGATTTATGCAATGCAAAGCAATGGGCTGAGGGAAGTTTCAAATCCATCAGAAATTCTACTTTCTCAGCGAGATGAAGAATTAAGCGGAATAACTATTGGCGCAACTTTAGAAGGTGCTAGACCAATGTTAATTGAAACGCAGGCCTTAGTCAGCATTTCTGCTTATGGCACGCCGCAGCGATCTGCCACTGGCTTTGATACCAAGCGAATGAATATGTTACTTGCGGTATTAGAAAAAAGATGCGGATTTAGATTAAGCGCAAAAGATGTTTTTTTAAATATTGCTGGTGGAATTAAAGTAGAAGATCCTGCAATTGATTTGGCAATTATGGCGGCCATTATTTCATCTCACGAAGATATTTTTATCTCATCTAAGGTTTGTTTCGCTGCTGAAGTTGGTTTATCTGGAGAAATTAGAGCTGTAAATCGCATTGAGCAACGCATTTCTGAAGCAGAAAAATTAGGTTTTGAAAAGATATTTATCTCCAATTATAACCTAAAAGGATTAGTGAAGGATAAATTTAAAATACAAATAATTACCGTTAGCAAAATTGAAGAGGTTTTCTCTTTGCTATTTGGATAACTCTCAAGTCCTTTTTAAGGAAATATATTGCCCATATTATGATTTTCAGGTATCTATTTCTACACATGAAATTCGAAAATTATAATATTCCCTTATCCTTTATTGTTTAATTATCTATAGATCAGTAAGTTATAAATAATTTACACTAAACTATCCATTTGGATAAGCTATTGCTATAGATTTAGCATTAGTATTTTCATGGTTACTAATAAATAGGGATGATTGACCCCCACTACTTTTAAGTGGTGGGGATTTTTTCTATATTACATTTATAAGAAGAACATTCCCTATTTAAAAAGATTTTAAATATTTTTGTATCAGATAGATAAGAGTTCAACCCCGTTAATAATAAACAGAAAATGAAAAAAATTATTTTAAGTCTAGCCCTTTGTATGTTTACTGCATTTGCTTTTGCACAAGACGCGACTTCATTTGAAGGAAAATCTTTTGGTGAAGGCGTTAAAAAAGGAAATGTGATAACAACAGCAGAAGTGAATACAAAACTTGGCGATAGCACCAAAAAAGACATGAAAGTGACCGGCTTAGTAACTTTGGTTTGCCAAAAAAAGGGTTGTTTTATGAATTTAGAAACATCAAATGGAGAAACTATGCGTGTGAATTTTAAAGATTATGCATTTTTTATGCCTAAAGATTTAGCAGGTAAAAAAGTAGTAATTGATGGCTTTGCAGAAAGAACAGAAACATCTGTTGAAGATTTGAAACATATTGCAGAAGATGCTAAGAAATCACCTGAGGAAATTGCAAAAATCACAAAACCTAAAAAAGAAATTGTGTTTGAAGCAAAAGGAGTCGTAATTTTAGAGAATTAGAAAGGTTCTCCTTTTTAATATTGATTGATTGAACCTTGCTCTCTCCGGAGCAAGGTTTTTTTACAATCATTCTGTAACAGGTTGAGCAATTAAACATCTATATGCTTATATAATATTTATAAAAACCTTAATAAACTCAAACTATGATTATTGTAGCTATAATAGCAATCGCCGTTTTACTAATTGGCATTGGGATATATAATTCCCTAATTAGTAAAAAAAATCAAGTAGCAAATGCATTTTCTGCCATAGATGTAATGCTTAAAAAACGTTTCGACTTAATTCCAAACCTAGTAGAAACTGTTAAACAATACATGCAGTACGAAGGTGATACGTTAACCAAAATAACCGAATTAAGAGGTAAAGCCCTAGGAACAAATGTTAGTGAAAGTGATAAATTAGCTTTAGACCAACAAATTGGAGCTGCTGTAAAAGGCTTAATGGTAAGTGTAGAAAATTATCCAGATTTAAAGGCTAATCAGAATTTTTTAAACTTACAAAGTACTTGGACAGAAAGCGAAGAACAGATTGCTGCTGCTAGAAGAAACTATAATTCCTCTGTAACTACTTACAATAATGCAGTAATGATGTTCCCAGGAAATATGTTTGCGGGTATGTTGGGCTATCAGCCAATGACAGTTTTAGAAACTGCGGAAGAAGAACGTAAAAATGTAAGTGCTAAAGAACTTTTCAATAATTAATGTCCACAAATTTTACGATAAGTTCGGCGGTAGAAAATATACTCGTTGAATTAGAAGTCCAACGGAAAAAGATAGTTTCTAGCAAGATGCAAGGCTGGAGTTCTATTATTTTGGGTGTGATTTGCTTTGGTATTGGTTGCGTTTTAAGTCAAGTTATTCTAGCAATTGTAGGTTTTGTTATCGTAATTCCTGGTGCAATTATTTTATTCCGCATTAGCGATGACGTTGCTCAATACAAAAGTAGATTTAAACAAGAAGTAGTTGGCGCTGCATTAAGTTCAGTTGATAAAACTTTAACATTAGATCCTAATAGGGGAATTTTAGAATCTGAATTTAGATCTTCACAACTCTTTACCACTTCTCCAGATCGGTATAGTACGGAAGATTTAATACGTGGAACCATTGGAAAAACGAGCTTCTATTTTGCAGAGGTACATGCCGAATATAAGACTGAAGTTCAAACTAAAAGTGGTAGACAGGTAACTTGGCATGACATTTTAAAGGGGATTGTATTTACTGCCGATTTCAACAAAAACTTTAATGGAGTTACTGTAGTTAGGCCTAAAGATTTTGGGAGTAAGATTGGGGCCTGGTTTTCTAAAAATGTGTATTCTTTTGGAGATAAAAATGTGGTGGAATTAGAAAACGAAGACTTTAGCAAAAATTTTGTAACTTATAGTAACGATCAAATTGAAGCGCGATATATTTTAACTCCAGCTATGATGGAAAAAATTAACGATCTCAATCAGCGATCGGCTAATGCCATTTCTTTATCATTCATTGATACTAGAATGTATATTGCTTTCCCATTGGATAAAAACTATTTTGAACCACCTGTATTTAAAACCTTATTAAAGCCAGATTTATTAGACGATGATATGTCTGTTTTAGCATTTATGTATGATATCGTTAGAGAATTGGATTTGAATACACGGATTTGGACGAAACAGTAATTTGATAGCCACAGATTAGCAGATTATTATTGAAAACCAAGCATGGTTTCTTTGCAGTGGCTTAAGTTAAATAGCCCAAATTGAAGCGATATACTTTTTTGTCATCCTGAGCTTGTCGAAGGGCAAAAAAGATATAGCGGAAAGTTGGACTGACTTTAATTATTTCACTATGGTTGCGCTTCAAATTATTATTTATCTCTAAGATTTTTAGCTTCATTCTGAATGACAAAAAAACAAAAAATCCCTCAACTCTCGTTAAGGGATTTTGCTTTAATTAGTCTTCGACAAGCTCAGACTGACAATATTATTTATTCTATTTAGACAAATACATCGATTTATCTTTATATAACTTACGGAAATAAGGATCTTCTAAATCTTTAATGAAACGAATTGATTCACCAGTAGATTTCATTTCTGGCCCTAATTCTTTTGTTACCTCAGGGAATTTATCGAAAGAGAACACTGGTTCTTTAATTGCATATCCTTTTAGTTTACGAACAATATTAAAATCTTTTAATTTGTTAACGCCTAACATAATTCTAGCTGCAATGTTAATGTAAGGCACATCGTAAGCTTTTGCAATAAATGGAACAGTACGAGATGCTCTAGGATTTGCCTCAATTACATAAACCTTATCATCCTTAACAGCGAACTGTATGTTTAATAAACCAATTACATTTAAAGCTCTTGCAATTTTTTTAGAGTAAGTTTCCATATCAGCAATTACCTGTTCAGATAAACTGAAAGGAGGCAAAACCGCAAATGAATCTCCTGAATGGATACCTGCAGGCTCAATATGCTCCATTAAACCAACAATATGAACATCTGTTCCATCGCTAATTGAATCTGATTCTGTTTCTTCTGCTCTATCTAAGAAATGATCGATTAGCACTCTGTTTCCAGGTAAGTCTCCCAACAACTTAACAACAGCTTTCTCCAAATCTTCATCGTTAATCACAATGCTCATCCCTTGTCCACCTAAAACATAACTTGGACGTACTAAAACTGGATAACCAACTTCTTGTGCAACTATAATTGCTTCTTCAGCATTTTCTGCTACACCATATTTTGGATAAGGAATATCTAATTCTTTTAACAAGTCTGAGAAACGACCACGATCTTCGGCAACATCCATATCATTATAAGAAGTACCAATGATTTTGATATTGTTTTCATGCAATTTTTCAGCCATTTTAAGTGCAGTTTGACCACCTAACTGAACAATTACACCTATTGGATTTTCTAGTTCTATAATCTCACGAACATGTTCCCAGAAAACTGGCTCGAAATATAATTTATCGGCCATGTTAAAATCTGTAGATACCGTTTCTGGGTTACAGTTAATCATTATCGCTTCAAAACCACTTTCTTTCGCAGCTAACAATCCGTGTACACATGAGTAATCAAATTCTATCCCTTGTCCAATTCTATTTGGTCCAGAACCTAAAACAATTACTTTTTTCTTATCGGATACGATAGATTCGTTTGTACCCAATTCATCTCCATTAGAAAGTATTTCGTTGCCAACTAAAGAAATTTGGATTGGTGCTTCCTCAAATGTTGAGTAGAAATAAGGTGTTTGTGCCGCGAACTCTGCCGCACAGGTATCAACCATTTTATAAACACGTTTAATTCCTAATTCTTTACGGCGATTGTAAACATCATCTTCGGTTACATTACCTAAAACATAAGCTATTTGAATATCAGAAAATCCTTTTTGCTTAAGGTTGAAGAAAACATCTTTAGGTATATTATTTAATGAATAGCGTTTAAGTTCTACTTCTAAGTTTACTAATTCTTGAATTTGAGACAAGAACCATTTATCTATTTTAGTTACCTTACGAATAGATTCTAAAGGCACACCCATGCTCATTGCATCTTTAATTAAGAACAATCTGTTCCAACTTGGATGCTCTAAACCGTGCATTATTTCGTCGATGCTTCTGTTATGTCTACCATCTGCTCCTAAACCTGCTCTACCTATTTCTAAACTTTGAGTAGCTTTTTGTAAGGCTTCGATAAAGCTACGGCCAATTGCCATTACTTCACCTACAGATTTCATTTGAAGGCCCAACTCCATATTCGCTCCTTTAAATTTATCGAAATTCCAACGAGGGATTTTTACGATAACGTAATCTAAAGTAGGTTCGAAATAAGCTGAGGTAGTTTTGGTAATTTGATTTTCGATCTCATCTAAGTTATAACCGATGGCCAGTTTAGCGGCAATTTTTGCAATCGGATAACCTGTTGCTTTACTCGCCAAGGCTGATGAACGTGAAACACGAGGATTAATCTCAATCGCAATAATATCATCGTTATCTGGGTTAACAGAAAACTGAACATTACATCCGCCAGCAAAATTACCAATGGCACGCATCATTTTTATAGCCTGATTACGCATTTCTTGGTAACAGCGATCTGATAAAGTCATTGCTGGAGCAACTGTAATTGAATCTCCAGTATGTATTCCCATTGGGTCGAAATTCTCAATAGAGCAAATGATAATTACGTTATCATTGCTATCTCTCAACAATTCTAATTCATATTCCTTCCAGCCTAAAACAGCTTTTTCTACTAAAACTTCGTGAGTTGGAGAAGCTTCTAAACCACGCTTTAACGCAGCATCAAAGTCTTCTTTTTTATGTACAAAACCACCTCCAGAACCACCAAGTGTATATGACGGACGAATTACTAATGGAAAACCAATTTCTTGTGCGGCTTCTTTTCCTTCTAAATAAGAGTTTGCAATTTTTGATGGAGCAACACCCACACCTATATCAACCATTAACTGGCGGAAAGATTCTCTATTTTCAGTTTTCTCAATCGCGGCAACATCTACACCAACAATTCTTACTCCATGTGCTTTCCATAAACCGCGTTCTTCTGCATCAACACAAAGATTTAATGCCGTTTGACCGCCCATTGTAGGTAATACTGCATCAATTTTAGGAAGGTTTGGATTGTTTGTGTGCTCAGTTAAAATCTGTTCAATCGATTCTAAAGTTAAAGGCAATAAATAAACATGATCACCGATAACTTTATCGGTCATAATTGTTGCCGGATTAGAATTGATAATCGAAACCGTAATTCCTTCGTCTTTAAGAGAAAGTGCGGCTTGAGAACCAGCATAATCGAATTCGCAAGCTTGGCCAATAATAATAGGTCCTGATCCGATAATAAGTACTGAGCGTATGGAGGTGTCTTTAGGCATTGTGGGGGTTTAAAAAAAGTCTAAAGTAAATAGTCAAATCTGACTGCTAGCTGGGAGAATTCCTGTGCTATAAAATGAAAAATCCCAACTGCTCTGTCGGGATGCAAAGATAGGTTTTTTGAAAGAAAAAAGAAGGTGTTTTTTGAAATTTCTTACAATAAAAAAGAAGGCATCAAGCCCTCTTTCTCTTTTAACACACAATTTTATCTATTGTTGCAACTTTATTTCTCCAATATCTGTTGTTGCACTATCTACAACTGCAACATTTTCTACCGAAGCATCTTTATAAGGTGCATTTGCTTTTATCCAAACAGTATATGTGCCTTTTTTAACATTACTAAATACAAAAGCGCCATTACTAATCTGACTTTTCAATGTATCTGTTCCAGCAATTGCAACAACTTCTTTTGCGCCTTCAGCTGGTGTTACTTTACCTTGTATTCCACCTTCTTTAATTGAGCCGAACGCAAACAATCCTAATGATAAACCTGCAACAGCTAAAAAATTTAAACTCGCTCTTTTCATGATATTAATTTTTAGTTTAACTTCTATTTAATTAAGCGTAGTTTTTCTTCATCTAATAAGATTAAATCGACAATTGTTTTTTTAAGTTTCCATTTAATAAACACTTTTATAACGGACTTGTTTTAAAAATTATTACCAATCTATTTCAAATCGTCTTAAATTATATACAGAGATACGCCTTTAAATAGGTAAAACTATTTGGAACGGCGTTTGTTTATTACACAATATGAAAAAGATAATCTTACCATTTATTGTTTTAGTTGTTCTCATCAGCGGTTGCGCTACAGTACAATCTATCATCAAATCAACATTTCCTTATACCGCAACTTTAGTCATTCCGACAGGTACTAAAAGCGGCGTAGTGCAGATAACAACCAGTACTGCTAGCAGTATCGATCAGATATTTGGAAACCAAAGCGGAACCGATTACATTAAAGAGGTACGAGTTGCTTCAGTAAAATTAGACGCGAGCAATCCCTCAAATCAAAATTTAGGCATGTTTAAGTCTGTAAAAGTATTTTTAGTGAATGGTAGTGGTGCAGAAGTCATGGTTGCGTCAAGAAATGATGTCTCAGAAAATATTGGCAACAATCTTGTACTAGATATAGACAATTCACGTTTTGTTGATGAATATATTAAAGGAAGTAATTTGAGAGTGCGAATGGAATACACGTTAAGGAATAGTTTAACAAGTGATGTGAGTGTAAGAGCGGCGATTAATTTTAGCTCATCGCCAAATACAAAATAGATCTAAAATTTCCTCAACAAGTTTGAGGATTCTTCATAAATAGTTTGTTTGGTTTATTGTCCGGTAGGGGTTGTTCCCTATCGGACTTTTTTGTTTTTGGACAGAAAGATAAAAGTTTTTATACTTTTGAAACATGTTATTACTGATTGACGGTTTTAAAGAAAGTCTAGTTCAATTTTTATTTGGAACAGGATGGTTAGAATGGTGCGGAGTTTTTACAGGCATCCTCTGCGTGTGGTTAGCCGCCAAAAACAACATCTGGAACTGGCCAATTGCAATAGTTAGCGTATTGATTTATATAGTTATCTTTTTCGAAAGTAAGTTATATGCAGATATGGGCTTGCAATTTTACTTCTTCGCCATGAATATTTATGGCTGGTATTATTGGAGCAAACAAAGAGATAATCCAGAAAAAGAACGACCAATTGGTATAATCACTCTGAAAGAAATTGTATTATCCGTTATTGGAATAATTGTTTTTACTCTTGCTTTAGGTTTTATATTACATAAAAACACCGATGCTTCCTTCCCTTTTATAGATAGTTTTTGTACGGCCTGTAGCTTAATTGCACAGATATTTTTAGCAAGAAAAGTATTACAAAATTGGCTAATTTGGATCTTCGTTGACATTATTTATGTAAGTGTATATTTCTCTAAAGAACTGTATGCAACAGGGTTGATGTATGCTTTATACGTTATAATAGCTACAATTGGTTATATAGATTGGAGGAAAATCTACCGTGAACAAACAAATTAAAAAAATAGCGATAGTTGGCCCAGAAAGTACGGGGAAATCGACCATGTCTCAACAATTGGCGAAACATTACAATGTGCCTTGGGTGCCAGAATATGCTCGTTATTATTGTGCAGCTTTAACCACCGATTGCACCTTACAGGATGAAATTAACATGTTTCATGGGCAAATTGCATTAGAAGAATCTGTTTTAGCAATGGCCGATACCGATTTCATTATATGCGATACGACTTTTGTAACTGTTAAAATTTGGAGCGATGAAATGTTAGGTGAAACCCCTCAAATTGTACTCGACGCCCTAAAAACTCGTCCATACGATTTCTATCTTTTACTAGATATCGATTTACCTTGGCAAGAAGACCCATTAAGAGACTTTCCGCACATGCGAGAACATTTTATGAAAATTTGGCATAAAGAACTAAAAGCACTCAATGCAACTTACAAAGAGATTGGCGGCATAGAAAATCGCTTGCAAAATGCTATAAACGCGATAAATAATTTCCTGAAGGAATAGCCCCTACACTTATATTTTCTAAAACTATTTCTTAATATCAATCCTTTTGCCTTACATTTGCACCATCAATAAGGGGTGCCTTGTTTTGTAAAAAACGCAAATACAGGCTGAGAACATACCCATTTTAAAGCGTAAAGCTTTAAATGCACCTGATCCAGGTAATGCTGGCGTAGGGATGGTTTATGGAGTTAACTAAGGTCGGGAGTACCCCTACTGTCGACAGGTTTAACTAAAACAAAAAATACAAATTGAAAAAATTTAAGTTAGCAGTAATCACTGCGCTATTGTGCCCAATCTTTACCATGGCTCAATTCAACATTTCGGGTACAGTATCCGAAAAAAACAGCACCAACTTACCAGGTGCAACCATCCGATTAAAAGGTAAAACAATTATCACATCAAGTAACGAAGCAGGTGATTACGAATTTAAAAATCTTCCGGCAGGTAATTACACAGTTGCAGTTAGCTTTTTAGGCTACCAAAGTCAAGAGCAAACTGTAAATCTACAAGCAAATGCTACGGTAAACTTTAAGTTAAATCAACTTACTTTTTTAGCGAATGAAATTGTAGTAAGTGCAACCCGAGCAGCTGCAAATTCTGCCAGTACCTACAAAAACATCGATAAAGAAACCATTGCTAAAAACAATTTCGGACAAGATTTACCTTTCCTTTTAGATAATACACCGGGCGTTGTCATCACTTCAGATGCTGGTGCAGGCGTAGGTTATACAGGTATTCGCATCCGCGGAAGCGATGCAACCCGAGTAAACGTTACACTAAACGGTATCCCTTATAACGACAGCGAAAGTCAAGGAACTTTTTGGGTAAACATGCCCGATTTCGCCTCATCAGTAGATAATATTCAAATTCAGCGTGGCGTTGGTACTTCTACAAATGGAGCTGGTGCTTTCGGCGGAAGCTTAAATATTCAAACTACAGCTGGCGAAACCGAACCTTATGCGGAGCTAAATAATACGTATGGATCTTTCAATACTTGGAAAAATACCGTAAAAGTTGGTACAGGTTTAATTAACGATAGATGGAGTTTCGATGGTCGCTTATCTCGTATAAAATCTGATGGCTTTATCGATCGTGCAGCTTCAAACCTTAAATCTTATTTCCTTTCAGGAGCCTATCACGGCAAAACAGATCTATTAAGAATCAATGTATTTTCTGGAAGCGAAAAAACTTATCAAGCATGGAATGGTATACCCGAATCTCGTTTAAATGGAGATGTTGCAGGTATGAACGATTACATTTCTCGCAATGGATTAAATTCGGCAGATGCCGCCAATCTCTTAAACTCTGGCAGCAGAACCTACAACAGTTTCACCTACAAGGATCAAACTGACAACTATTGGCAAGATCATTATCAACTCTTGTACGCCAAACAATTTAACGATCAATTCTCATTCAACGGCGCTTTACATTATACGGCAGGGCGAGGATATTACGAGGAATTTAAAGAAGCACAAAAATTAACAGCCTATGGTTTACAACCCGTTGTTGTTGGCGCTACTACCATTACCAAAACGGATTTAGTACGTAGAAGATGGTTAGACAACGATTTTTACGGTTTCACTTATGCCTTCAATTACAAACCCGTTACCAAACTACAACTCACTTTGGGCGGTGCATATAACGAATATAAAGGTGCTCACTTCGGACAAATTATTTATGCGCAATACGGAAGTAACGGCAACAACGACAGACATTATTATGATAACGACGGCTTTAAAACTGATTTCAACTCGTATTTAAAAGCTAACTATAACCCAATAGAAAAACTTACTGTTTTTGCCGATTTACAATACCGCCACATTTATTACACTGTTTTAGGAACCGAAAAAAGCCTAAATCAGTTAGACATAAAAGACAAACTCGATTTCTTCAATCCCAAAGTTGGCGCAAGCTATTTTGTTAACCCGAATGCAAATATCTACGCTTCATTTAGTGTAGCCAATAAAGAACCTGGCCGCGATGATTATGTAAACGTAGAAGCTGGAACGCTACCAAAATCTGAGCGATTGAACAATTTAGAAGCAGGTTATCGCTTCAAAAACGCTAGTCTATCTGCAGGTGTAAATGTGTATGGCATGTGGTACAAAGATCAATTAGTAGTAACTGGAAAAATTAACGACGTAGGCGAATACTACCGTCAAAATGTAGATAAAAGTTACCGTGCAGGTGTAGAATTAGATGCCGCTTATACCATCAATCAGCAGTTTTCTGTGTTAGCAAACGCAGCTTTAAGTCGTAATAAAATTAAAAATTTTACTGAGTTTATTGATGATTACGACAATGGCGGGCAAATTGTAAACAATTACAAAAGCCCCGATATTTCTTTCTCACCAAATGCTGTGATTTCTGGCGAGTTAGTGTATAGCCCAATAAAAGCATTGGCGTTTGGCTGGCAAAGTAAATATGTGGGCAAACAGTATTTAGATAATACCCAAAACGAAACTCGTAAATTAAATTCATATTGGGTTAATAATGCACGTTTAGCCTACGATATGCAGTTAAAAGGGTTTAAAAACATCAACATCGCTTTCTTGGTAAACAACATTTTAAACAACAAATACGAAAGCAACGGCTACACCTACGGTTACTTTTACGGAGGTGCACAAACCACAGAAAATTTTTATTTCCCACAAAGTGGAACGAATTTAATGTTAAGTTTGAACTTGAAATTTTAAGGCTTTTTATAACACGCTCGTCATTGCGAGGAACGAAGCAATCTATCCTGCATGAAAGATTGCTTCGCCCCGATGAAAAATCGGAGACTCGCAATGACGATATGTTTTAATCGGTGTAATCATTACCTCTGTGAAATCCTCTCCCATGCAAAAATACATAGAAAAACTCCACTTCATCACCCACGATATTCCGCAACATTCGCACATTGCACAAGCCCAAATAGCTTGCCAAGCAGGTGCAAAATGGATCCAATACCGTTGTTTAAGCAAAGCTGATGAAGAACTATTAACCGACATAAATGCCATTGCAGAAACCTGCGATGATTGGGGCGCAACCTTAATCGTTACCAATCATACTCATTTAAAAGGCAAGGCCGATATACAAGGTTTCCACATAGAAGATATGGATGCAGATTTCATCGCCCTGCGCAAACAACTAGGTGAAGAATATACCTTAGGCGGTTCATCAAACACCGTCGAAAACTTAATTAGACTCGCCAACGAAGGTGCAGATTATGCAGGTTTTGGTCCTTTTAAAACAACAACCACAAAACCCAACAACTCCCCATTATTAGGCATAAAAGGTTATGCCGATGCAATAGAGCAATTAAAAACTGCAAACATTAGCCTACCAATATTAGCCGTTGGCGGAGTAACTTTACAAGATATTCCCTCACTTTTAGCAACTGGTATTTACGGCATTGCCGCCTCATCTGCCATTAACCAAGCCGAAGTTATGTATGAGGCTTATCAGGATTTTTATAAAGCTGTTATTTAAAATCAACATCTCGTCATTGCGAAGGGAGGTTCTTCACCGACTGTGGCAACCTCCTCCTTGCTAAGAAAAACACAGAGTGATAACCTACAAATAGGAGATTGCTTCGTTCCTCGCAAAGACGTACACAGTAGTAAAGACGACCGCATTGCAACCTTACCACATAGGCAGATAGAAACCCCAGCTAAGGTTAGCTTAGGTTTCTAAGGTGGTAAAAACAAAACAACCTACTCCAACCAGAAACCAACCAACATCACTCCCTGTTATACAACAACCACTCCCACTTTTATCAAGCTTACTCCGACTTATTCGGTAGTTACTCCGTCTTTTAACAACTTTATTTCCGAAAGCATCAACTTTACTCCCACTTTTAACAACATCACTCCGACTTATACCATAATTACTCCCATTTATAACACCAACACTTCCGCAAACATCAACTTCACTCCCGCTTTTACCACAATCACCAAACACAACACCACCAACAGAAATACCAACTCAAGGTCATTTTATACTACTAAATAAAGCATCTCAACAACAACCCCTTATATTTGATAATATCAAGCAATACTACTATGCAAAGTGAAAGCACAGATATCCTCAACCTAGATGATGTAAAAATATTAGTCAACGACTTTTACGGGAAGGTGAGAGATAATCAATTACTAGCCCCTATTTTTAACAACGTTATAAAAGATAACTGGCAAGCCCATTTAGAAAAGATGTACACCTTTTGGCAAACCATTTTATTAGAAACACCCACTTACAGCGGCAGTCCGTTTTTAAAACACGCCAAACTACCCATCGCAAAAGAACACTTTGATACCTGGATTAGCTTATTTAACCAAACCGTTGACGAACATTTTACAGGTACAAAAGCAAGCGAAGCAAAATGGCGAGCAGCCAAAATGAGCGAAATGTTTCAATACAAATTAGATTATTATAAAAATAATCCGGCGCAGCCGTTAATTTAAAAACCGAAACATTATTTTTACTACAAATTAATCCCTTTGGAAGAGCAGCCCATCATCACCGAAAAAAAAGACCCATTTGCCGCACTCCGTTACCGAGAATTCCGCTCTTATTTAGGCATGCGCTTCTTCTTTACGTTTGCCTATCAAATGCAAGCAGTAATTATCGGTTTTCATATCTATCATTTAACAAAAGATCCTTTAGCACTAGGTTTAATTGGCCTTTGCGAAGCTATTCCTGCCATCAGCATTGCTTTATATGGGGGTTATGTTGCAGATAAATCAGAGAAAAGAGGTTTACTATTGAAAATATTTAGTGGTGTATTTTTGTGCTCATTAGTTATGCTAATAGCTACTTCAAAGCAAATGCACACTTACATTCCAACCAGTTATATCGTACCCATTATGTATTGCATGGTTTTCGGAGTAGGTTTAGCTAGGGGGTTTTTCGGCCCTGCCACTTTTTCTTTAATGGCGCAAATTTTACCAAAAGAATTATACCCAAATGCAAGTACATGGAGCAGTTCTAGCTGGCAAATGGCTTCAATTTTAGGGCCAGCAGTTGGTGGTTTAATTTATGGTTTTTACGGCATCACGCCTACATACGTTGTAATTATCGCCTTTATATTTGTTTCATTAGTTTGTATTTTCTTCCTTAAGAAACATCAACCAACCTTTATTCCTAAAGAAAGTATTGTAAAAAGCCTAACCGAAGGCATCAACTTTGTTTTTAAAAGTAAAATGATGCTGGGCGCAATGAGTTTAGATTTGTTCTCGGTATTTTTTGGCGGCGCAGTAGCTTTACTTCCTGTGTTTGCCAATGATATTTTAAAAGTAGGCTCAGAAGGTTTAGGTTTTATGCGAGCGGCAGCATCCAGCGGAGCTGTAATTACCATGCTTTTAATGACCAAGTTTTCACCAATGAATAAACCTTGGCGCAACTTGTTAATCGCAGTTGTAGGTTTTGCTACCAGTATTATTTGCTACGGTTTATCAACCAGTTTCTACTTAACACTATTCTTTTTATTCTGCGAAGGCGCATTTGATAGTGTTAGTGTAATTATCCGCTCAACTATTATGCAATTGCTTACACCCGACCAAATGCGTGGACGAGTTTCCGCAGTAAATAGCATGTTTATTGGTTCATCTAATGAAATTGGCGCATTCGAATCTGGCTTAACAGCAAAGCTGATGCGAACCGTGCCCGCTGTAGTTTTTGGAGGAAGTATGACTTTAGGTATCGCCGCAATTACTTACTTTAAAACTAAAAGCTTACTGCCATTAACGCTTAATGATATTAAGCCTGCGGATAAAATCGAAGACCAGATTTAAGTGTGTTTTACTATCTTGGATCAATTTTTACCACCTTAGAAATCTTAGGACACCTAAGTCTTAAGTATTCTTAGGTGTCTTAGATGGTAAAAAAACTTTAAATCCTAAGAAAAAACTTCGTCATTTACTCGTTCGCCAACCTGTTGTCTCCACATTGCAAAATACAAGCCTTTTTCTGCCAATAAATCTGCGTGTTTACCTTGCTCAATAATATGTCCTTTCTCTAAAACATAAATTCTATCTGCATGTCGAATAGTTGATAAACGGTGTGCAATTAGAATAGTTACGTGACTTGTTAAAACAGATACATCTCTAATTGTAGTTGTGATTTCTTCTTCTGTTAATGAATCTAATGATGATGTTGCTTCATCAAATACCAAAATATCTGGGTTACGTAATAATGCTCTAGCAATTGATAAACGTTGCTTTTCTCCGCCAGAAACTTTTACACCCCCTTCACCAATTACAGTATCTAAACCTTTATCTGCCCTTGCTAATAAATTCTGACAAGCGGCTTGATGTAAAACTCGCATACAATCTTCATCGCTAGCATTAGGTTTTACGAATAGTAAATTCTCTCTAATCGTTCCAGAAAATAGCTGGGTATCTTGTGTTACGAAACCTATTTTTTCACGCAACTGATCTAAATCTATTTCCCTACCGGAAGTTCTGTTGTACAATACTTCACCTTCAATTGGCTGATAAAGACCTACCAGTAATTTCACTAAAGTTGTTTTTCCCGAACCGGATGGACCAACAAAAGCAATTGTTTCTCCGTTATTTGTAGCAAAGCTGATATTATTTAACGCATTTGTTCTGCCCGATAAATGTTTGAAACTTACGTTTGAAAATGCTAAGGTTTCAATCTTTTCTAATCGAATAGGATTAGCAGGTTTTTCATCCACAGGTGTATTTAAAATCTTTTTAAAATTACCTAAGGACACTTCCGCTTCTCTCCAAGATAAAATCACATTACCTAATTCCTGCAACGGACCGAACAAGAAGAATGAGTAAAATAAGAAAGAAAAATACTGACCTGGAGAAATTGTGTTTTCAAATATTAACATTAATAATACCACAACCATTGTACTACGAACCAAGTTAACAGTAGTTCCTTGCACAAAACTCATACTACGCACATACTTTACTTTTCTTAATTCTAAGCCTAATATTTTGTAGGTTGTTTTATTTAAACGTTCTATTTCTTGACTAGCCAAGCCTAAACTTTTTACCAATTCGATATTACGCAATGATTCTGTTGTAGAACCTGCCAAAGCAGTTGTTTCTGCAACAATTGAACGTTGTATTGTTTTAATTTTACGACTTAAAAACCAACTTAAAAAGCTAATAATTGGAATAGATGCAGCATAAATTAATGAAACTTTATAGCTAACCGAAAGTGAATAAACAATAACGAAAATTAACCCAATTAAACTCACGAAAAGAATACTAATGAAAGAAGTAATGAACTTTTCACTATCTAATCTAACCTTTTGCAAAATCCCTAAAGTCTCTCCGCTTCTTTGGTCTTCAAACACTTGATAAGGTAATTCTAATGAATGTTTTAATCCATCAGCATACATTTTGGCGCCAACTTTTTGTACAATAATGTTTGTAAAATAATCCTGAAAGTTCTTCGCAATTCTAGAAACCATGGCAGCACCAACTGCTAAACCAACCAGCCCTAAAACGCCCCAAGTATATTCACTTCTACTTAATTCATTGTGTCTGTTAATGAATCTATCTAAAATTCTACCCGTAAAATAAGGGTCCATTAAAGAGAAACCTATGTTAAAGGCAGCTAGTACAAGCGCCAAAACCACAATCCACTTATGTGTTTTTAAATACTGAAGTAATAAATTCATTTCTTTTTATGTTTGGGTTTCAAAAATAAACAAAGGGAATGAAGCTATGCTACATTCCCTTTTAAATTACATTTTAACGATATAGAAATTAGATTGTCATGATATCTTTTTCTTTTACTTCTGCATGTTTATCTACTTTAACAATATATGCATCGGTTATTTTTTGAACTTCGCCTTCGCCAGTTTTTATTTCATCATCAGAAACGCTTTCGCCTTTTAGTCTTTGTATTTTTCCATTTGCATCCTTACGAATATTGCGAACAGTTATACGTCCTCTTTCTGCTTCTTCTTTTACTTTTTTAACCAGATCCTTACGGCGTTCTTCGGTTAAAGGTGGTACAACTAATCTAATAATTATACCATCATTTTGTGGATTGATACCAATATTAGCTTCCATAATAGCACGCTCTATTGGCACTAATAAAGATTTTTCCCAAGGTTGGATAATTAAAGTACGTGCATCTGGAGTAGTAATTCCACCAACTTGCGCTAAAGGAGTAGGTGTTCCATAATAATCTACCATAATTCCATCTAACATTCCTGCCGATGCTTTACCCGCTCTTATTTTAGTTAATTCAGCCTCGCAATGAGCAATTGCTTTTTCCATTGCTGCTTGTGCATCTTCTAATTGTTTCTTTATGAGGTCGTTCATAATGTGTTCTGTTTATACAAAAATATAAAAAATGGTTAAGATTAGCCTTGAACTAAAGTGCCTATTTCTTCGCCATTGGCAATTTTCATAAAATTGCCTGTTTTATTCATATCGAAAACGATAATTGGAACCTTGTTTTCTTCGCAAAGCGTGAAAGCAGTCATATCCATTACGTTTAATCCTTTAGCGTAAACTTCTTTGAAAGAAATCTCCGTATATTTTGTTGCGGTTGGATCTTTTTCTGGGTCTGCAGTATAAATTCCATCTACGCGGGTTCCTTTTAACACTACATCTGCATTAATTTCAATCGCTCTTAATGCTGCAGCAGAATCAGTTGTGAAATATGGGTTTCCAGTTCCTGCTCCAAAAATAACTACACGGCCTTTTTCTAAATGTCGAACGGCTCTTCTTCTAACAAATGGTTCGCAAATTTGTTCCATTTTAATAGCAGATAACAAACGGGTTTTGATACCTACTTTTTCAAGTGCATCTTGCAAAGCCATGCTATTAATTACCGTAGCTAACATGCCCATGTAATCAGCTTGCGCTCTATCCATTCCAGATTTTTCTGCACTCAATCCTCTAAAAATATTACCACCTCCAATAACAATCGCTATTTCTAAGCCTTTGTCGTGAACTGCTTTAATATCTTCAGCATATTGTCTAACGCGTTCATTGTCAATACCGTATTGCAAATCGCCCATTAACGATTCGCCACTCAATTTTAGTAAAATCCGTTTATACTTCATGACCTCAAAAATATTAACAATTTTTTACTTAGCCGCTATGCTTTTAAACAATTGATGTAATTATTTAGTTGTGGATTGATTCTCCTTTAAATATTACTTCTTTTAAGTTCAATTCTTGATCTAAAATCAGCATGTCTGCTTGGTAGCCCGATTGGATTTTCCCTTTTAGATTATCTTCTCCAATTAATTTTGCTGGATACAATGAACTCATTTTTAATGCATCTTTTAGTTCGATATCGCAGTGGTTTACACAGTTTTTAACCGCTTGCAACATCGTTAAAGATGATCCTGATAATGTTCCATCTGGCATTACAAATTTATCTCCAACTAAACGGTGTTGATAAGGGCCTGACGAACATTCTGTTACCGCATCAGTAATTAAGAACATCCTTTCTTTTAACAACTTCTGACTAAATTTTATCACTTCAAAATCTACATGGTTGCCATCGGCGATGATACTTGCCATTGCTTTATCATGATTAAAAACTGCTGTCGGAATGCCTGGTTCTCTATGATGAATTGGAGACATGGCGTTAAAAAGATGTGTGGTAGTTTGTATGCCTAAATCATATGCTTTCGTGGCCTGTTCAAAATTAGCATCGCTATGCCCTAATGATACCACAACTTGACTATCCAAAAGGTATTGAATTATTTTTTCATCTTGTAATTCTGCAGCAATGGTCATCATTTTTATTATCCCATCGCCAAAATCAAGCAATGCTTTAATTTCATCAAGTGTCGCTTTACGAATAAATTCACTCACATGCGCACCTCTACGTTTTGCATTCAAAAATGGACCTTCCAAATGTAAGCCTAGGCAATTTTTTGCTACTTTTCGATGTTCCTTTGCAGCTATAATGCAAGCATTAAAAACTTCGGGAGTATTTGTTGCAATGCAGTTCAGGAAACTAGTTGTACCTTTTTTTAATAGATCTTCTTCAATAATTGTTAATGATTCTACTGTCGGATCTGCGGAAAATAATTTACCTCCAGCTCCATAAATTTGAAGGTCAATAAAGCCTGGAATAATAAGATTTTCTCTTTCAGAAACAATTTCAGATCCTAATACTGATTTAAATTTTCCATCTGCAATTTCCAATCCTTGTAATGACTTTATTGTATCTCCGTCGAAATAGTTGTAAATATCAAACGTTTGCATCATGTTAAGCGGGTGATTTGTGCTAAGGTAATATTTTAATCTTTTATATTGGTTGCTAGAAACCTTCAAACATGGATAAAATACAGACCTCAAAAAGAAGAAATTTTCTTAAAACAACTTTAGCTCTTGGTGCTACAGCGTTTATCAATCCACTGCAAACAATGGCCAGTTTGCCAGAAAAGGCAGACGAATTTACTATTTCAGTTGGGCCTTATTTGCAAACCAGTTTTGGTAATGAGATGAGTATCTTATGGCTGACAAACAAAGTTGCTGCTGGTTGGGTAGAGTTTGGGGATTCTCCTGATAAGCTAAATCAAAAAGCGTATGGCAAAGCCGAATTAGGTTTAAAAGCCGCAAATAGTAAATTAAACTGTGTCACGCTTAAAGGCTTAATTCCAGGGAAAACCTATTATTATCGCATTTATTCTAAAGAAATAAAAGATTTCCAACCTTACAAACTTACTTACGGAAACACGATAAATACTGAAACAGAAAGTTTTATCAATACTGATATAGCTAAAAAAGAGGTTTCATTTTTAATGTTAAACGATATTCATGATCGTCCAAAATCTATTCCTTTATTATTGGATTTGGATAAAGAAAAGAAGAATGATTTTGTCTTTTTTAATGGGGATATTTTTGATTATCAAACTGATGAGCAACAAATTATTGACCACATGTTAAAACCTTGTGTTGATGCATTTGCAAAGAAAACACCATTTATATACGTAAGAGGTAATCACGAAACTCGCGGAAAATTTGCCAGAGAATTTCCTCAGTATTTTAAACACGTAGGTTATGATGCATTTAGTGTAGGCCCAGTTCGCTTTGTGATTTTAGATACAGGAGAAGATAAAGAAGATGCTCATCCTGTTTATGCAGGAATAGTTGATTTTGATCAATACCGAATTGAACAAGCAGAATGGTTTAAAAATGAAATCAACTCCAAAGCATTTAAAAAAGCTCCATTCCGAATTGTATTAATGCATATTCCACCTCGTTTTTCTGGGGATGCGCATGGTCCTAAACATTGTACCGAATTATTTGAGCCCCTATTAAATCAAGGGAAAGTAGATTTAGTTTTAAGTGGACATACCCACACCTATAAAGTGCATCAACCAAATGAAGACTTAAATAAGTATCCCTTAATAATTGGGGGCGGGCCAAGAGATGGAACCAGAACATTAACAAAGATTACTGCCAATGCCAATGAAATAAAGGTTAGCATGTTAGATGATCTTGGCAAAGAAGTAGGCAGTTATACTGCAAAAAGGAAATAAAAAAGGGTCGGTTAAATTAACCGACCCTTTTCTATAAAATATTCTTGATTTAAGAACCTAATTGTACTCTTTTGAAAGCTGTTACTGTTAATCCTTTAACTGTTTGGTCTAAGAATTTACGAACATCGATCGAACCATCTTTAACAAATTCTTGGTTTAATAAAGTACTGTCTTTGTAGAATTTATTCAATTTACCAGCAGCGATTTTCTCAACCATTTCTTCTGGTTTACCTTCTTGACGAATTACATCTTTAGCAATTTCGATTTCACGCTCGATAGTAGCAGGATCAACACCGTCTTTATCAACAGCAACTGGGTTCATTGCAGCAATTTGCATTGCAACATCTTTACCAGCTTCAGTAATATCTATGCCTTTAGCGCCTTCAAATACTACTAAAACACCCATTTTACCGTTAGAGTGGATATAAGAAACGATTTTTTCGCCAGATACATTTGCGTACTCTTGAATAACGATTTTCTCTCCAATTTTACCGGTTAACTCAGTTATAGTTTCGGCAACAGTACGTCCATCTTCTAATGTAATCGCTGATAACTCTTCAGCAGAAGCAGGATTGTTAGCAACTGCTGCAGCTAAAACAGCCTGAGCCAAATTACGGAAATCTTCAACTTTAGAAACTGGCTCAGTTTCACAAGCTAAAGCAACTAATTTACCATTTGTGCCATCTGCTGAAATACTGATTAATACTTGACCTTCAGAAGTAGCATTACCAGAACGAGCGGCAGATACTTTTTGACCTTTTTTGCGCAATAAATCAACAGCAGCTTCGAAATCGCCATTGGCTTCTACTAATGCTTTTTTGCAATCCATCATACCGGCTCCGGTTTGTTGGCGTAATTTATTTACATCTGCGGCAGTAATTTGTACTGTAGACATTTTGTATGTTTTTTATTTTTTTTATAAAATATTATGGGTTGAAGGTTACAAGGTTATGGGTAAACCCGCAACTCGTAACTCTCAACCCACAACTTAATTTAAGCTTCTGTAGTATCTTCTGTTGATGCTTGTGCTTCAGCAGTTTCTTTTTTAGTTGGTCTTTTCTCACCAGCAGCTCTAGGCTCTTTAGCTTCAGGAGCGTCAGCAGCAGTTTTCACAGCTACAGCTTCTTTTTCAGCTTCATCGTCTTTTTCGCGTTTGCGCTCGTCTAAACCTTCTTCAATTGCTTTGATAATTACATCAGTAATCAATAAAATTGATTTAGTTGCATCATCATTCGCAGGAATTGGGAAATCGATGTTAGATGGATCAGAGTTAGTATCAACCATTGCAAAAGTAGGGATGTTTAATTTCATCGCTTCTGCTACAGCAATATGCTCTTTTTTAACGTCGATTAAGAAAATTGCAGCCGGTAAACGGTTTAAGTCTGCAATACCACCTAATAAACTTTCCAATTTGATACGTTCACGTTGAATCATCAAACGTTCTTTTTTAGAAAGGATTGAATATGTACCGTCTTTAGTCATTTTATCGATGGTAACCATCTTTTTAATTGACTTGCGTACTGTAGCGAAGTTAGTTAACATACCACCTAACCAACGTTCGGTTACGAAAGGCATGTTTACTTTTTTTGCTTGTTCAGCAACGATTTCTTTAGCTTGTTTCTTAGTAGCTACGAATAAGATCTTACGACCTGATTTTACGATTTGTTTAATCGCTGCTGCAGCCTCTTCAGTTTTAGTTAAAGTTTTATTTAAATCTATAATGTGAATTCCATTGCGTTCCATAAAAATATATGGTGCCATTTTCGGATTCCATTTGCGGGTAAGGTGACCAAAGTGTACACCTGCATCCAATAAGTCTTGATATGTAGTTCTTGCCATTGTGTTTGTCTCCTTTAAGATTAACGTTTACTGAATTGGAATTTCTTACGTGCTTTTTTACGTCCTGGTTTCTTACGTTCAACCATACGATTATCACGGGTCATTAACCCTTTAGCACGTAATGCTGGTTTTTTCTCAGCATCTAATTCAACAATAGCCTTAGCGATTGCCAAGCGAACTGCTTCTGCTTGTCCTTTTACTCCGCCACCGTTTACATTTACGTTAACATCATATTTACCAGTCAATTCCGAAACTTCGAATGATTGGTTAACAATGTATTGTAAAGGTAATGTTGGGAAATATACTTTGTGATCTTTACCGTTAACGGTAATTGTGCCGTTGCCTTCTTTTAAATAGATACGGGCAACTGCAGTTTTTCTTCTACCTGAAGTGTTTGTAACTGACATTTCTTTTCTCTTTTAATTAAAGTGTAATGGTTTTTGGTGCTTGTGCCGAGTGCGGATGCTCCGAACCAGCGTAAACAAAAAGATTGGTGTACAATTTTTTGCCCAATTTTGTTTTTGGTAACATACCACGAACAGCCTTCTCAACTACGCGAGTAGGGTGTTTTGCCATTAATTCTTTAGGAGAAATAAATTTTTGACCACCTGGATAACCAGTATAAGAAACATATTGCTTATCGCTTAATTTGTTTCCTGTCAATTTTACCTTGTCTGCATTAATAACGATAACGTTATCACCGCAGTCTACGTTTGGGGTAAACTCTGGCTTGTGTTTTCCTCTAATAATCATTGCGATTTTAGAAGACAAGCGCCCCAAAATCTCTCCTTGTGCATCAACTACAACCCACTGTTTATTAACAGTTTTGGCATTGGCAGAGACAGTTTTGTAACTTAACGTATTCACTTGCTTTTATTTAATTTGTTAAAAAATATTTATTATCCCTGTTTTTTAGGGACTGCAAAGATAGGGAGAATACTTTAATTACCAAAGGGTTGAGACGAAAAATTTGAAGGTTTTTAGTTATATGAGGTATAAGTGGTAGGTTTTTGTTGATAAGACAATTAAAAAATGAGTTTAAAATGTCGTTCAAATGGTGCCTTTAAAATTAAATTTCGCCGATTTGGAATGTCCGAAAATATCTGTGAATGTCCGGAAATGTCAGTATAAAACTTGTGTTGTTCTAGTATTGTTCGAGGATTACCCTAGGTTTGTTCTTCTCAAACCGCATTTTGCAGGAGAAATGCAGGAGCATACTAGGAGAAGTGTGGGAGAAATGGATATGGTATGGTGAACAAGTTTGAGAATTGTTGCAACATAAAAAAGCCCAAGCAACATGCTCGGGCGTTTAATTATCGTTAGTTATTAATTTACTTTGCTCTTTTCAAACTAATCGACATCGTTTTAACTTCTTTGCCGTCTTTGGTATCAAACATTTCCATTTGTTGAGTATTATCATCAATAAATTTCATGGTTTCTCTAATCGTAATATCCTTACCAGAAACTACATCTGTTGCTTTACCTTTCATATTCATGGTTTTTGTTGCTACATCAAATGTTCCTTCTAAATACATTACACCTGTTCCCATGTTATCTACCCAAGTGCTTACATAAATTTTCTTCGAATTATCGTAAGCTAATGTGTTTATTCCTTCAAAAGGCATGCCCTCAAAAGACCCTTTATATGTGGATTGTTGATAGCGGCCTCCTAAAATCATTTTATTTTCGCAAACAGCTTTATTTACACTAGGTGGTTGGTCCGACGAATAATACATAGTAATTTCTGCATTCCATTTTCCATCAGCAGCTGCCATCATTTTATGAGTATCTCCTGGAGTCATGTATGCAGCCCATGCTTTATTCATGGCAGCGGTATCTACTTGGCTAGTTGTGGTTGTATCAACCTTTGCACCATCTGAAGTAGCGTCTTTTTTTTCACTATTACATGCTGTAGCAAGCAATGCTAAACAACATAAAGACATCATTAATTTTTTCATATTTTCTATTTTTAAGTTTTCCTAATTGTTTAAACAAAAAATCAAGCTCTTTGTTCTTTTAAGCCCCTTACTAAATATACAGCAAACTGTATTATAACGGTTAACACAAAAATAGAACTGATAGTTAGATAAGTTGCTGTATCACTGCTCATAAAATCATATTCAATAGCTGGACTAATAATGTTTATTGCGCCATAAACTAACGTTCCAATAAAATACAAACTCCATAATCCTGTTAAGTAATGCCAAATTTTCCATTTGTAATTATCGAGCTGATAACTTCTTAAACACAACCAACTAAAAACAATAATTACAAAAATTCCGGCAGTAGAATTAAATGTTCCACTTTTTAAGTAAACCAGCAGGTAAATTATAGCTAATATTAAATTGAAATAAGATAGTTTCTGAAGCATAATTGTGACTAAAACTTTTAAAAATGTAAATCTAAAGAACAAATGCGTTTTAATATTGTTAGCTATTTATTAAAACTTGAATTATGACAAAGCAAACGAAAATATTAACTGGTTTATTGGCTGGTGCTGCTTTAGGCGCCGTAGTTGCCTTGGTAATTGCTACTGATAAAAATGACGAATTAAAAGGAAAAGTTAGCGATTGGTTTTGTGATCTTTTAGCTAGTTCTAAAGACAAATTGAGTACTGTTGGTAGTTTAGTAAAAGATAATTTAGCAAAAGTTAACGCTTAAATTTGGGCTTAAGGCTAACCAATAAACTATCTTTGGAGTATGGATGTTTTTGGAAATGCTTTAACTGACTTTTACAAAAAAGGCAAAGCCGATATTTTGTGGCTGCACAATTCTTACGATGAACCTGAAGAGATGCCGGTTGACATCTTTTTTAGAGACTTTGAAGAAATGCCAGATTTAGAACATAAAGCCTTAACGCTGTGTTATGGTAAAGTTTTAGATGTTGGCGCTGGTGTGGGCGGTCATGCTTTATTTTTGCAAGAAGCAGGTGCTGATGTAACGGCAATTGATATATCGGCCGATGCAGTGAAACTCATGCAACAACGTGGCGTTAAAAAAGCTGTTGTACAAGATGTTTTTGAAACTACAGAAAAATACGACACCCTTTTATTGTTAATGAATGGCATTGGTTTAACTGGAACCTTAGCTGGATTTATCGATTTTTTGGAGAAAGCAAAAACATTAATTAATGTGAACGGGCAATTACTTTTTGATAGTTCTGATATTGCTTATTTATATACGGAGCTTCTTAAGCCAGAAAATAAATATTACGGAGAAGTGAACTATTGCTACGAATATAAAAAGCAAAAAGGGAATTGGTTTAATTGGTTGTATTTAGATCAAGAAACTTTAATCCGCACTGCGAACCAAAACGGCTGGGAATGCGAAATCGTTTTTGATGATGGAGAAGATCAATATCTAGCAAGATTAACGAATAATAAACATTAAGGCATTAAGAAGAATTAAGATAAATTATTTTTAGCGGTTAGAATAGTTAATCCTTTTAAGTAAAAAAGCTTAATTACCTTAATTCCTTAATGTTAAAAATCTACGCTTTCTCCTCCCAAATACAAGCAATATTTATAATTGTTTGCACAGCTTTTTCCATATCCTGAACTGAAACCCATTCTTGTTTACCATGAAAAGCGTGTTCACCTGCAAAAATATTAGGACAAGGCAAACCCATAAAAGATAAACGTGAACCATCTGTACCACCTCTAATACTTTGTTTTTTTGGTGTTAAACCTGCTCTTTTAATCGCTTCTATACCATTCTCAATAAGTTGAGGATATTTATCTAACACTTTTTTCATGTTTCGATATTGCTCAGTTACTTCAAATTCGTACGTTGAGTTAGGATAAGATTTCAAAACCTCTTTAACTAAACTCTCTAAAAAAACTTCATGAGATTTCAGCAACTCATCATCAAAATCTCTAATAATAAATTGCGCTTCTGCTTGTTCAGCATGTCCGCTAAAACTTACAGGATGAATAAATCCTTCTTTTCCGTTTGTCGCCTCTGGTGTTAATTTATCTTTTGGCAAAGCCGATAAAATATCAGCCAATGCTTTAATTGCACTTTCCATTTTACCTTTTGCAAAACCTGGATGAGCACTTACCCCATTTATAATTAGTTTTACGCCATCAGCAGAAAATGTTTCATCTTCAATAGAACCCAACGTTTCTCCATCAACAGTGTAGGCAAAATCTGCACCTAATTTTTTCAAATCTGCTTTATCTACACCTCTTCCAATTTCTTCATCAGGCGTAAATAAAATTTTTATAGTACCATGTTTAACTTCTGGATTTTGAACTAAAAAAGCTGCCGCTTCCATAATTTCTGCTAAGCCAGCTTTATTATCTGCACCTAAAAGCGTGGTGCCACTTGCGGTAATAATGTCATTTCCTAATTGATCTTTTAAATCTTTATGCTCTGCTAATTTTAAAATGATGGAGTGATCATCTGGCAAAATCAAATCTTCCCCTTGGTAATTTTTATGAATAATTGGCTTTACATTTTCGCCACTACAATCTGGTGAGGTATCCATGTGTGAGCAAAAACAAATTACAGGAACTTGCTTTTGTGTAGTACTTGGGATTGTTGCATACACATAACCAAAATCATCCATGTGCGCATCCCCAATGCCTATTTCCAACAATTCGGCAACTAATACTTTTGCTAAATTCTTTTGTTTTAAGGTTGATGGAGTGGTTTTAGAAGTTGGATCTGATTGAGTATCTATTTTTACATACTTGAAAAATCTATCTTCTAGTTTATGTGCTGCATTTGAATAAATCATAGGTCAAAATTAATATATTGAAAGTATAAGAGATAAAGATTTTAGCGAAAACCGCATATTTTTCAAAATCCATTTAAAGAGAAAAGAATGTTACAGTTCGCTCTCAAATAAAAAAGTAATTTAGAGCTTTAATTTAGCCATTCATTTTATGAAGAGATTATTTTTACTCCTACTCATTTTTATAAATATGGAAACTTTTGCCCAACAAACTCCTTTTGAACTCAGCAATAAAAAAGAAACGACTACTTATGAAGCAGCGATTTCTTTTTATCAGGATTTAGCAAAAGCATTTCCGCAGCAATCGAAATTATTTACTTACGGAAGCACTGATTTTGGAAAACCTTTGCACCTATTAGTTTTATCGAAGAAAGGCGTATTTGACCCTACTACTTTAAGAAAAAACAATAAAAGAATATTTTTAATTAACAACGGTATTCATCCAGGAGAACCTGAAGGAATTGACGCCAGCATGATGTTTGCCAGAGATTTATTAAAATCCAATAAATTACCCGAAGATGTGGTGATTTGCATTATTCCTGTATATAATATTGATGGTAGCCACAATCGCAGCGGTACATCTCGTGCCAACCAAAACGGCCCAGTTGCCTATGGTTTTAGAGGAAATAGCAAGAATTACGATTTGAATAGAGATTTTATTAAAACAGATTCGAAAAATTCACAAGCGTTTCAGCAGATATTTAATACATGGCAACCAGAGATTTTTGTAGATACACACACCAGCAACGGTGCTGATTACCAATATACGATGACACTTATTCCTACTCAAAAAGATAAGTTGAACCCTATTTTATCTGCGTACTTAACCAAAACAATGGTGCCCGATTTATATAGTCAGATGAAAGGAAAAAATTATGAATTGATTCCTTATGTAAACTCTATAAATGAAACTCCAGATGCTGGGATTACAGGATATATTGAATCGCCGCGTTACTCTACTGGTTATGCGGCTTTGCACAATTCCATCGGCTTTATGCCAGAAACTCACATGCTTAAATCGTTTGATAAACGTGTAGAATCAACCTATAAATTATTACAAACTTATGTAGATATTATTGTCCGTGATGCGAAAATTATTGGTGAAAATAAACGCAAAGCGGATGAATTTACAGCACAACAACAAGACTTTCCATTAGACTGGAAGTTGAACCGCTCTGTTTATGATAGCATTGAGTTTAAAGGTTATGCAGCAAAATATAAACCAAGTGAAATTAGTGGAGTAGATCGTTTATATTACGATAGAAACGAACCTTACACTAAAAAAATAAAATATTGGGATAAGTTTGAGCCTAGTCTAACCGTCACCAAACCAATTGCCTATGTTATTCCAAAAGCTTGGAGCAAGGTAATTGAGCTGCTTAAACTGAATAATGTTAACATGCAGCAATTGACAGCAGATGCAAAACTAGATTTAGAGATGTATTATATTGGTGATATGAAAACCGCAACTAGACCATACGAAGGGCATTATCAGCATTCGGCCGTGACATTAAATCCTGTAGATCAAAAGGTGCAATTTTATGCTGGCGATTATGTGGTGTATGTAAATCAACCAAACAACAGATATATTGTTGAAACATTAGAACCACAAGCAATCGATTCATTTTTTAATTGGAACTTCTTCGATTCTGTTTTAGGTCAAAAAGAAGGATATTCTTCTTATGTTTTTGAAGATACCGCTGCAGATTTATTAAAAAAATATCCAGATCTTAAGCAAAAATTAGAGGCAGAGAAAGCAAAAAATCCTGACTTTGCAAAAAATGGTAGAGCTCAATTAGATTTTGTGTACAAAAACTCCGATTATTACGAAAAAACGTACATGCGTTACCCTATTGGGAGATTAAAACAAGACATCAAGTTAAACCTAAAATAACAAATGAACTATCTAAACGATACGCCAGTAGCTACAATTATATTTATTTTTACGCTGATTACTAGCATTTACGCATTTAACGACCATCAATTATATGGTAAATTTATGCTACATCCGTATACCGTTAGCAAAGGGAAAAAACTATATACTTTTATTACGAGTGGTTTAATTCACGCCGATTGGACCCACTTACTTTTTAACATGTTTACATTCTATTTCTTCGCGTTTAAGCTAGAGAGATTGATTGGGCATTGGCAATTTGGCTTGCTTTATTTCTTAAGTTTAATTTTGAGCGATATACCGACAGTTATAAAACACAAAGATCATTTTTGGTATAACAGTTTAGGTGCTTCTGGGGCAATTAGCGCAGTTTTATTTAGCTACATTATGTTCGATCCTACTACACTGTTATTGGTAATGTTTATTCCGATGCCAGCTATTTTATTCGCAGTTCTTTATTTATATTATTCTTGGTATATGTCTAAAAAAGGCCAAGACAATATTGGGCATGATGCACACTTTTTTGGTGCGCTAACTGGCCTATTATTTACGCTGATCTTTGTTCCAGGAATTATACCGAATTTTATAGAAAAACTTACATTAGGAATTCAATACTTAACTGGAAACGGGTAAAAAGGGTTGCTCAAAATAGCTCATTGGCGCTGTCGGATCTTTAATAATTTCAAACAACGTATGGCCCCATGGTTTCCAGAAGTTTTCTAAAACCTGTCCGTACGTTTTGTTAGTCCAAACATCAAAAAGTGCTTTGTTTTGTGTTCCTTTTAACGGCATTGCATCAATATAAATTACATCCTCAACAGGCATAATTGTATATTCTGGCAAGCGATTAAATAAATAGGCCGAATAGAAAAATCGAGCGGCTAATTCTTCAAACTGTTGTTCTGAAAGTTTTTTATCTTTTATAGAATCAATAATTTCTTGATGGTATCTTTTGTTCGTTCCATTATCTTGCAAACAAGCAATAATTCCAAAATCTTTAAACTTTAAGGAGAACGTTAACGTATTAATTTCATCTCTAAAACTAAATGCCGTATCTGCATTTTCAAGCTGCACAACCGCAATAGACCAAGGCGTAAAATCTTCTAAAACTACTTCTCGGTAAATGCTTTGCAACATGGTGTGTAAGTTGCCAAATTTGTGCATTAATCCTTGCGACATGTTCATTCCATCGCCGCTTAACTGTTGCAAACGAATAGCGCCTTGCATTTCGATATACAAAAAACTGTACATCAATTTACCAATCCAATTAAACAAAGCTATCTCTGGCAAAGCCGAAATGCCTTCATATCCTTTTCCAAAAGCTAATGCAATTTTATCTTCCAATGGAGAAACAAACTGATCATAAACCGTAGTGTTACAAGGAACTACTAAGCTTTTATAAGTACGAATAGTTTCATCTAATAATTGAATTTTCTCATCGCCAGTTAAGTTTGCCATGCTCAAAAGCCAATCGGGCAAAACATTAATTGTTGCCAAAGGCGATGAAAAACTATCACCGCTTAAAAAGCATTTATCATTCTTAAAATCGAAGTTTTTGAAAGGATTGTATAAGGCAGTATTCATTGCTGCAATATTAGCTAATAAATTGATACGATAAATCAATACCAAGTCAAAAGTCTATTTTAAACTTCGTCATTGCGAGTCTCCGATTTTTCATCGGGACGAAGCAATCTTTCCAAGCATGATAGATTGTTTCACCCCAACAATTTATCCTCACTTCAGTTCGCAATGACGGAGCTTTAAAAAATGAAAAATCCCTAAATCATACGGACTTAGAGATTCTTCGCTTTGCTCTGAATGACAACTAATATTTATTATAAAAATAACTGATCTCGTCTACCAATTGCGCATAAATCGGTTTGGTAAATTCTACAAACAATGCGTCTGGAGCAGGTGGCAACATTTCCCTCCTTTTGGTCATACTTAATTGTTGTTTAGTCAAGGCTCTTTCGTCGCCTTTGTAGCTTGCCCAGCTATCTTGCCAAATATAAGTTCCAGGTAAACGTTGTTGTTTGATAATTTTATTGGTTTGATAATCATAAATAGTCATTGATAACAAACCAGATGATGAAACTTTTTTGTCGAAAATACTCAACGTAGCTCTTACAGTGCCATAAACTTTGCCATTCGCTCTGGTTTCTCCAATTACAACACTATCTCTTTTAAGTTTTTCAACTCTTTCCTTAACATAAGTTTGACCAACTACAAAATCATCAAAATTTAATCTCAACACTTGATTTGGAATTATTTTCTGAGCGCTTGTTTGTTGTTCAGAATAAAAAATCACAAATCTATTTTTCTGATAATTGCTCATAAACTCATTTACCTGTTGCTGAAAATATTGATTACTCAACTTATAATAATTACTCTGAACCATAACTGGTTGCACTACAACTTTTAAAACCGCAGCCCAATACGCATCATCCATTTTATGCTGAACATCTTTATAATTTGGATAAAAATAGTGTGCTTTTTCGAAATTGAAATAGGCATTTTTAGCGCTAACTCTATTGTTTTCATTCAATTGATTTATACCTAAAGCATAACGAGTCTCTGCCGCTTTGTATTTACTATCCTCAACTTCAGCAATATATTTTGGAGGATTTGGTACTAAACTCTGAGCAACAGGCGAACTATTAATCTCGTCACTTAACTGATTGAGTTGTTGGTAATGGCTCAATATAGTTTCCCAACGTAACACATTTGAAGAAAGTTTAGCTTCATCAATTTTTCTTAAATGATCTTTTAACGCCAACTCATAAGCAGTAGGTAAAACTCGCATTGCTTCTGCATTTTTCGGCGAATTTTTTAAACGATCAACTGATTTAGAAACTGATGCATCGTAATTTCCTTTTTGTAAAGCATTTTTTCCGGTGGTACATCCAACAATTAGTATGGATAAATAAAGAAAATACCGTAATCTTGAACTAGTTTTCATGGTGCTTGTGTTTAGCGTTAACAAATATACTGTTGGCACGAATACCTTTTATTAACTAGACGATATCAAATGAAAATAAGTTGCAAGCAGTTTGAATTAGAATTAAAACATCCCTTTTCCATTTCCAAATTTACCAGAACAAGTACTCCGTTATTGCTTTTAAAACTCAATTATGAAGGTTTTATTGGCTATGGCGAAGCAAGCATGGTTCCCTACATGGGCGAAAGTCAGGCAAGTGCAGCAGAGTTTATTGCAAAAGTAGATTGGACTAGATTTAAACATCCGTTTGATTTTGCAGAAATTCATCACTATTTGGATAGCATTGCGCCAGGAAATCCGGCAGTAAAAGCGGCAATAGATATTGCTTTAAATGATATAAATGGTAAGATTTTAAATCAGCCTTGCGCTACAATTTACGGTGCTGATAAAACAAAAATGCCTGTAACTTCTTATACCTTAGGCATTGATACCCCCGAAGTTTTAAAGGAAAAAGTTGCTGATGCTAAAGGTTTTAAAGTGTTAAAAATAAAGTTAGGCAGAGATAACGATAAAGAGTTAATCCAAACCATTAGGAGTGTTAGCGATTTACCTTTATATGTTGATGCAAACCAAGGTTGGAGCGATAAAAAGCAAGCAATTGATATGTGTTATTGGCTACACGATCAAGGTGTTTTGTTAATTGAACAACCCATGGATAAAAATAATTTAGAAGGAAATGCTTGGCTTACCCAGCGTAGTCCGATACCAATTTTAGCTGATGAAGCAGTACAGCGTTTAGCTGATTTAGACGGATTAAAAGGTGCTTATCATGGCATTAACATCAAATTAATGAAAACTGCTGGCATGTACGAAGCGCACCAAATGATTTTAAAAGCCAGAAGTTTTGGTATGAAAATTTTAATTGGTTGTATGAGCGAAACTTCTATCGCTACTTTAGCTGGTGCAGCGCTTGCTCCACTTTGCGACTGGTCTGATTTAGATGGCCCTTGGCTAACTAAAAACAATCCTTTTGATGCACCAGAGATGAAAGATGGCCGCTATGTTTTAAATGATTTACCAGGTTTGGGATTGACAGGGGTAAAAGAAGATTTGTTTGGAAAATGAGATTGAAATCAAATAATAATACTTTGTGATTTTTGGGAAATAGTAATTGTGGGGCTAGTAAAATGAAGAATAGTAATTTTATAGATAAAGATGCTATTTAAAAATATTTATCACTTTCTGTACTATGTATCCTCCATAGTAACCCACAAAGTACATAAAATTTGAACCAGGAATAAGAGCTATTACCATAATAATAGCAAAAATTATAATTATTATCTTTTTTCTAAGCTTCATTTTATTTAGAGAAAAGTAAAGTTAATATCTAAACTAAAAAAACGTACGCATTATATAAACCATGAAGAAGGACTGTCATCCAAAACGGACTATAATGACCAGAAGATCTATAAGATTGGTACATATAATTAATAATTACACCTCCAAAAAATACAGCAAGAAAAAATATTATACTGTAAAAATGAGCTGCTGCAAAAAATAACGAAGGAATAAGAATCAATAAATAAAATCTATTAATTCGTAGTAACCCAAGTATCTTAGTTGACAAAGATTGAAATATATAAGTTTCAATTATAGGACCAATGACACACCCAACCACAATTTGAAAGTATCTACTTTCTAATCGCATTGGTCCCATTGAACTGGTAGGAGAAAAGTAAAATTGCAGTAAACTAAAAACCGTATTATTGATGACCAGCAATAATAAGCATATAAGAAAAAGTAAAATTAATTTCGGTTTATTTCTTTCTGTTTTATCGAGCATTTAACTTAAGCATAAAACATGGAAGAAAAATAATCTTCCATGTTTTTATTATACAATAATAAAAGGTTTATATTCTAGAAAGACCAACGCCCGCCCAAGATGTTAAACCTATAAATTTGCCTACATAGTAGCCAGCATATCCAAATATGCTCTTAGGAAGTTCTGCATATCCTCCATTTGTATTTTGCAGCTCATCGTTTGACAAATCGACAACAGATGCGTTTATTTTTTTAAGTTCCATATAAAAAATTTTAAATTTTTAGTTTAACTAGCTCCATCCTTAAACCCATCTACAAACCCATGCGCAAAATCAGCAACAGCCCCCGCCACGAAACCGAATGCCCCTTTTAATACGTTAAAAGGTCCAAGAATAATAAATCCTCCATTAATTTCTTTCATTTCCTTAGTGTTTATTTCTAAAACACCAAGATTTTGTAATTCTAAGTTTTTCATAAAATTATACAATTAAGTTTAACACAAACACCATTGTTTGTATCATATAAACTTACATTTGCTTAATGCACAAAAAAAGCATTTAGTAAATTCTTATTAGAGATCCAATAACCTCCGTTTATTTCTTTAGCGTCCTCATTATCAAGAGGCATAAATTCTAAATTAATATTCATTTTATAATTATTTGTATAATAATAAGTTTGAGATTGCCTTGAATATGCAATTGGAACACCTTTTAATTTTAAATCTTCTATTACTCTAAATAACCTAGATTTAGAAAGAGTCATTCGCCTTGCCAATACCTTTGGCGTTCCTGTTCGTCTCTCTTTAATTAATTTATGCAATAAATTAATTCGATCTATATATTCAAATATCTTCATAATAAAACCCTTAACTAAACTGTTGCTGCCATAAATTACTATAATGTCCTTTCGACAATATCATTTGTTCGTGGTTACCCTCTTCAATTACCTTACCTTTATCTAACACAATGATATGATTGGCATTTCGAATAGTAGTTAAACGGTGTGCAATAATAATGATGGTTTTTTGCTGCTGCACTAATAAATCTATTGCTCGTTGTACATACTGTTCTGATGCAGAATCAAGAGAAGAAGTTGCTTCATCCAATATTAAAATTTCGGGATTTCTATACAAAGCTCTTGCAATGGCAATGCGCTGTTTTTGTCCACCAGAAAGCGTAGCTCCGTTTTCGCCCAAATAGGTTTGAAAACCTTCCGGTAAACTTTCTATAAAATTAATGATGCCCAATTGCGTACAGATGTTAATGATATGTTGCATATCTGGTTCATAATCGCCAACAGCAATATTATCTATCACATTACCAACAAACAAATCTATTTTTTGAGGCACTACGCACAATAAGTTACGTAGCGAGGTATTATTTAAATATTTGATGGCATACTTCCCTATAAAAATATTTCCGTTTTGTATAGAATAAATATTTTGAAGTAACGCCATTAATGTACTTTTTCCACTTCCACTTTCTCCTACTATTGCTGTAAAAGTTCCTGCCTTTATAGTTAAGTTTAAATCATCAAATACAGTTACTCTTGTGCCATATCTAAAAGCTACGTTTTCAAATTTAATATCCCCAATTAGTTCTGAATTCAAGGCAATGTTGGCCGTATTGTTTTCTATTTCTAAATCCATAATTTCAAACAAACGATCGGCAGCAATTACCGCATCTTGTATTACCTTGTTTGCGCCAATTAAACTTGCTGCAGGTCCGGTAAAATATCCAATTAATGTATAAAAAGAAAAGAGTTCGCCAGGGGTAATTTCATTATCTAACACATAGCCTGCACCAACCCAAAGCAGAATAATAGTTAGCAATTTCGAAATCATTTCTACTGATGTCCCAGAGAAAACAGAATTCATTCCAGATTTATAAACGGTTCGGAGTAATTGGATGAATCTTGTTTCTGTTTTTGTATTAGTAAAATCTTCCAAACCAAAACGTTTTATGGTGCCAATAGCATTTAAACTTTCTACCAGTTGGCTTTCTAGTTCTGCAGAGTTTTCCATCAGCTTACGCTGTATTTTTTTATTTAATTTATTTGTGATTAGATAGATAATTAAATACAAAGGAATTACAGTTAACATGATCAAGGCCAGTTTCCAGTAATAGGTAAACATTAGAGCAAAAGAGAAGAAGACAATAAAAATATTTACTACCAAGCTAATAGAAACATCATTTATGAATGTTCTTATTTTTACAGCATCATTAACTCTTGATATAATCTCTCCAACACGCATGGTATCAAAAAACTGTTGTGGCAACTTTAATAAATGTTTATAGTAGCCTAATATTAACCTTGCATCTATTTGTTGGCCTGTTCGCATGGTAAAGATGCTTTTTACGGAGCCAATAAATAGTTGGAGTACTAAAATAAAAATCATTATCATACTCATGAGATTAAGCAGATTTCTATTGCCATCTATTAAAACATTATCTGTTATTTTTTGTACAAAAATAGAAGTAGCAAGGCCTAAGATGGTGTAAACCAACGATCCAAACAGGGCTTGTAAAACAATGCTTTTGTGTGGGCTTATCAACTGCCAAAATCGTAAACTATTTGCCACCTTTTCATCTCCTTGTATAAAGCTTTCATCTGGTAAAAGCAGGAGTAATACACCCGTCCATTCTTTTGTAAAGTCTGCAATAGTTTTGCGATGCATCCTTCCATTACTAGGATCCATTATTTCAATATATTGAGAAGTAACTTTATAAATTGCCACATAATGATGTAGGTATTCCTTAACCACTACATGAGCAATAGCGGGTAAGGGTATTTTACTTAAACTATCCAAAGTTCCTTTTACACCCTTCGCTTCAAATCCCAATTTTGTTACGGCTTCTATTAAACCTAAAATAGTAGTGCCTTTGGTATCGGTACTTGCATATTGCCTAATTTTAGCAACTGGCAGCTTTAATTTATAGTGTACTGCAACAGAAGCAATGCAAGCTGCACCACAATCGGTTATATCGCGTTGTTTAATTAAAATAGACATGAAATGTGAGAAGTAGATGTGAGAATAAATAATGTTATAGTGTTTTATTCGGCTTTAAGTTAATACTCTCAAAACTTTTTATCTTCAACCTTTTACTGGATTTAGCCAATCATCAACCTTGTCATATAGAAGTTGATAAAAACTACGTCTAGTAACTGTGAAGTTGGCACTAAAGGTCATTCCTTTTTTTATGTTACCCTTATAGCCATTTTTTAATTGTAGGTAACTTTTATTGAGTTGACATTTTACCTTAAAATAAGGTGTTTGGTCTTTTATAATTATATCATCAGCGATATCTGTTACTTTCCCCATTAATATACCCCATTGGTTATAATTGAAAGCATCAATTTGAAAACGAACTTCTTGTCCTATTTTAATTAGGCCAATATCTGCTGGTTTAATAAAACAATAAGCCATTAAGGCACTATCCGGACTAATTTCACCCAATTTTTGATTAGCATATACATAGGCGCCAGCCTGAACACCAGTCAAATTTTGCAAAGAGCCAGTTATAATGGCTTTTAAGATGTATTGTTTTGCTTGCTCATTTAATTCTGCTGTTTGGTTTTTTAAATCTCTTAATTCATTACGGTATTGGTTAGCCTCCGTTTGCCACTGGCTTTTGTATTTCTTGCTCACCATTTGCTCATCGCTAAGGGCTTGCTCATAATTAAACTTATATTGCTCAAACTCTGCAAGGGTAACTACCTTTTTATTGTACAAAATTTTGTAGCGTTCAAGAATTCGCTCTGCTTGTTTGGTGGCATTTGAAGCATTTTGCATCTGCTCTTGGTATTGTTGTAGACTTGCTTGATATAAAGAGGTTGAGGGTAGAAGATTATTCATTTTTGTTAGTTGTTCTGCATCATGCAGTTGTTGCTGAAGTTGATTAGCGTGGCTGTTTAACAAAACGTTTTGTTGTTTAGATAGGGAAGCATCCATGACCAACAATGTTGTGCCTCTTTTTACTCGTTGGTTATCTGTTAAATTTACGCTAACCAAACGCCCATTTGCAGGGGCGAACAATTCTGTTTTTTCTACACTGCTTTGCATTAAACCTTTCCCTTTTACGTTAACGGTAGTATATAAAAAAGGTAAACTGGTTATGGCAACAATTACGGCCATTAGGGTTAAAACATAAATTAACTGGCTACTCTTCCGAGTTTGATGCAGATAAACTAAGGAAGTGTTTTGTAAATTGGCTATCATTAAATTATTGGTAGTGATTTGCTTAATTATGAGTTTTGATCATGTATTTAGATACTAGCGAGATGCTCACACCAGCTTGGGATATGTAATAGAAGAACTTCATGAAATTCCTTCACTTATTTTAACAAAAAAATCAAGTCATCTTAAAATTACCTTATACCAAAATAAAGCTCTTTAAAATACTTAAGATGATAGTAAGGCATGCCCAGAAACATTTTCCATAAGCCTTGCTTTTTTAACAACCCTAAATCAATAAGTCTAAGACTATCTACAAATGGCCTATACAAAATCACATAAATTGCCAAACCAACACAAAATGTTGGTGCGTCAATAAGTTTTGCTACCCAATATAGCAATGGCATGGGTAAAAGAATGACCAAGTAGTATGTTAATAATTTCATAGTTAGACATTTTTACCAATACACGCTGCAACTACAAAAAAGCAATAAATTGTAAATAACCATATAGTATGGTAAGTTTTTAGTTGGTTTAGCATATATTTTGAATAGTAGGAAAGATGATTTTTTTAGCCCGAACTTATATATTTTTAATAATCCACAATTAAGACAAGTATGCTTAACGGTGGATTTGTAATGGTTTTAAAAACTCACTTTTTCCTATTAAGCATAAGTTCCCTTAGTAATATAATATTGCTTATGACAGGAATAATCCAAACTCCCATTTTTCCAATACCAAGAAAGACATATTCACTTTCAAAATATAAAAGAGATAAGCATATTATATTAATTATGACTATAAAAATTAGTGGTTTTACTTTCATGGTACTTAATTTGATAAAAAATCTATTTCTTTCATAATACAGCCAATAGTGATAGGAGGGAAAAGACTCGACCAAAGTAAGCATTCCATACCTCTTGGCAATTCGTAACCACCATTTATATTTATTATTTGATCTTTATTTAACTTTCTCATTATCATATTTTATTAAATTGAACATCCAATCCAAGCACCTGCAAAAAGAGCTGCTCCCAGAACAGGCCCTCCAATCATACCAACTAGAGCAAGACCTTCGCTACTACATAGCTTTCCTCCCTCAATAACTTCCATTTCTTTTAAATTTAATGTTTTCATTTTGTTTTAAATTAAGTTAAAATACAACCTACTCTTTTAAAGATTTTCGGTAAGCTCTTACTGCTGGCCAAACATTAAACTAAAGTTAGCGGTATTGCTTAGTTCATAAAATAGTCTTTTAGGGGGTATAGTGAATACCCATTAATTAGTGAAATTTAAACTTATTTTTTATCGATTTTCAAGATAGCGAGTGCTACATAAAAGGATTATAGCCTGATTTAAGGCCATATAATTTATTACTAATAAAATTAGCCGGCAATCTTAATACCTTAGAAAGTAAGCCTAATTAAATGTAAATAAAATCAATATCCCCTAAATCGACTAGTCAATTTAGAAAGCGAAGTGATAAGAAAAATTATGATGAGAGATTGACTAGTGCCGTAACAATTACGCACAATTACAATCAGTGTTATAAATCAACAATAGAAAATTAAATCCTAACCTATTTCTTAAAATCTTTAAGTGATTTAAGCAATTGTATTTTAACATAAATAAACGCCACAAAAGTTGCTGCAAAAAATGCAATAATCAATGGACTATTATTGTTAAAGGCCCATCCCATTCCAAAAATAGAAAGGATAATTCCTAAATTAAAAAGTACGTTTAAGAAAATCTTTTTTCTCATAGGATCTGGATTTGCAGGATTTAAGGATGACAAGATATTGAAGAATAAATGAGAGTGATTGAATCTTGAATGTATGCGATATGCCTAATTCAAAATTCAATCATTCTACTATTCAAAATTAATAAACCGGCATATTTGGATCAAAAGCTTCTTGCCAAGCTAAAATACCACCTTTTAAATTATATAAATTATCGAACCCGTGTAATTGCTCTAATTGCATAATTGCAGCAGCACTTCTTTTACCGCTACGGCATTGTACAATTACAGGTTTATCGGTAGCAATTTTATCTGTTTCAATTAAAATTCCTCCCAAAGGGATGTTTAATCCATCAAGATTAGAAGTTTCATATTCGAAAGTTTCTCTAACATCAATTAGTTGAAAATCTTCTTTGTTATCTATTTTCTGTTTTAATTCTTGTACCGAAATCTCTTTCATGATTTTATATTTTTTTCAAATATACAAAAAGCAGTTTTACAGGCAACTTAACAAAATGGTTTAAAAGTAAAAATCCCGGATTTAAAACCGGGATTTAATTTCTTTGAGCGTGTGCAAAGATTAGGTAATCTTATTATTTTGATTTATCACCATGCATCATCTTATTTGTCGCTATTAAATTTTGCGTCATTTTAGCATTAAAAGAAATTTCTTGTTTTAAAGCCACAAAAGCATTTTTAATATAAGCCATAGATTTTAACGCTTTCATTGCTTTCATTACACCAGCACTTTTAATTTCACCTGGCATAGTTAATAGCTCTTTTGAAGATTTAACTAATTCAACTCCCATGGTTACAAACATTTTAGACAATGCAATTAATTGATCTGGTTGCACCGGAGTAACTGTACCTGCCGGAGAACCATCCATAGTTTGCCCAGTAATACTTGCATAATACTGAGGGATAGAACCTCTGGTAGTTTTCATTTGGCCAATCAATTTTGCAGCCATTGATGTTAAAGCATCTAATCCGCCAATTCCAGTTTCTTTTGGCGCTTCTAATTTATCTGCTTTAGCGAGTTTCTCTAAAAACTCTTCAGATTTTGCCAATGCAACCAAAGCAGCACGTTGAGTTTTTAATTCATCGAGAGATAATGTTTTTCCATCCGTTACCTCAGCAGGATTGTTGTCGACCACCTCTTCTTGGGCGTTTGCAGCAAAGCATAATGATAATGCAAATGCGGCTGTTAGTAATAGTTTTTTCATGATGTTTAATTTTTAATAAATATCAGAATATCAATACATTACATAAATACCGTCCTCTTGGTATTTTGAAATACCCATTGCCACTTAGTTCTTTAATAGACTAAAAAATCATCAGCATTAATTAAAATTGGTTTTGGCTAACGATTTCTAAGAAATACCTGCTATTTATTCCATGATTTACTGTAACAACTTGCCTGTAAAAGCGTTTAATAATAAATCTTGATTAATTTTGCTTTTATTATGAATAGCATCTCTCGTTTCTTTTGGTTTTGCTCTGGCACACACCTCACTACTTTAGAAAAACATCCTACAGAACATAATAAATACATTGGTATTGGCGCAACTATCTTTTTCACTGGGTTATTTGCGGCACTTTCTGGTGGTTATGCTATGTATTTTGTGTTTAAAGGCGGGGATTTTGCTTGGCTATTCGCCATACTTTTCGGAATAATTTGGGGGTTAGCCATTTTTAATATGGATAGATACATTGTATCCAGTATTAATAAAAATGCAACTACAAGTAAGCAAGTTTGGCAAGCAACACCTCGTATTCTTTTAGCAATTATGATCGGGATTGTTATTTCTCGTCCACTAGAACTTAAAATTTTTGACAAAGAAATTAAAGAGCGTTTAAACGTAAGTTATTTGAATGGTCAACGATCTAAAATTGATACGTTAAACAAAGCTTTTGATAAAAAATACACCATCGAAATTGGAAAACTGAATGATGCTAAAGCAGAACGTGATTCATTAAGTGCAGCCATCAAGGCAGATAGACAAAAGCTAAACTTTGAGATTTTCGGGAATAAAACTACCGAAACATCTGGTGTGATGGGTTATGGCCCTTATGCCAAAAGAAAAGAAGCAGAGCTGAAACAACGTGAGCAAAATTTAGATACGTTAACCAGTGATGTTCGTCAATTGGAGAAATTTGTAGATGGTAGAAAACAGTTCGATGGCTTAATGACTGAGAAATTGTACACCACAAAACAACTTGATAGTTTAAGCAATATTGCAGGCTTTGCAGATCGAAATTGGGCCTTAGGTCAGCTAAGTTTTAATGTAGATGGAACCCGAGATTTAAACACTTCATTAGCCGTTACTTTTATTGGGCTTTTATTTATTTTCTTTGAGTGTTTGCCGGTTTTTGTAAAACTGATGAGTAGCAGAGGCCCTTATGATCATGCTGTAGAAAACATAGAGATTTCACAAGTCCATTTATCTGATAAAGAAAGAGAATTTGAGGTTGAAGTTGCAGATGGTATTCATGAAACTCGTGTAAGCACAGAAATAGAAAAGCGTAAAGAACAAATTCGCAATAAAGCGTATCGAGAATTGCATGGCGAGGATTAATCAATTACTTCATTCGTAATAATTATCAGACAATTTGTGTTTTTTTATTGAATAGCGCTACCTTAAGGCATTATTTTAAATCTGATGAAGAAAATTATTTTTGCCATAGGCTTGTTAGCCACATCAATCGCTGTGCAGGCGCAACAAGAAATTAGTTACGAAGTAAGCTTCCCAAATGCTATTCACCACGAAGCACAAATTAGCATGGTTATTCCAAATGTACCCGCAGGACCATTAAAAGTTCGCATGAGCCGTTCTTCGCCAGGTAGATATGCGACTCACGAATTCGGAAAAAACGTTTATAATTTGAAAGCATTTGATGCTAATGGTAAATCTTTAGCTTTAAATCAGCCAGCGGGCGATATTTATGAAATTCCAACTCATGGCACAAGCGTAAAAATAACCTACACTTTATTTGGTAATTGGATAGACGGCACTTACGTTGGTTTCGACGAAACGCATGCGCACATGAATATCCCAGCAACTTTTGCATTTCCTATTGGGATGGATAACCGACCTCGCATCGTAAAGTTTAATTATGCAGAAAAGCAGAATTGGAAAGTCGCTACCCAACTTAAACCAATGGGAAAAGACAAATATTATGCACCAAACTTGCAATATTTTATGGATAGTCCAACTGAGATTGCAGACTATAAAACCGCAAGTTGGGAAGTGAAAAATCTGAATGGAAAAACACAAACAATCCATTTAATTTCTCACTCAAATGATGAACAAAAAACCATAGACGATTACGCAATTATGCTAAAGAAAATGGTGGCAGAACATGTTGCTGTTTGGGGAGAATTTCCAGATTACGATTACGGAAATTATTACTTTTTACAAGATGTTTATCCAGATAATGCAGGCGATGGAATGGAGCACAGAAACTCGACCTCAATTGTGCAACGCACACCAAAAATTGCAGGTTATGAATCAGGGCTTTTAGGTACATTTTCTCATGAGTATTTTCACAGTTGGAACGTAGAACGATTAAGACCAAAAGGTTTAGAGCCATTTAATTTCGAGCATGCTAATATAACCGATGGGCTTTGGGTTGCCGAAGGCTTTACTCAATATTATGGCAATTTATTACTAGCAAGAGCAGGTTTTAGAACTGTAGATAATGCCGCACAAACTTTTAACGGTTTGGTGAATGCCGTTCTTAATTCGCCAGGAGCTAAGAATTTTACGCCAATTCAAGCTAGTCGTTATGCTGTATTTGCCGATGCTGGCGTAGCGATAGATCAAACAAATAAGAACAATATTTTCACTTCGTATTACACTTACGGAGCAGCAGTTGCTTTAGCACTTGATCTTCGTTTACGATCAGATTTTAAGCTCACACTTGATGATTATATGCGAGCTTTATGGAAAACGTATGGCAAAACGGAAATTGCGTATTCCATGTCAGATTTAGAGAAAACTTTAGGTCAGTTGACAAAAAATCCAGCGTTTGCTGCAGACTTTTTTAAAAACTATGTGTACGGAACTGCTAAAAACGATTATGCTAAATTATTGCTAAATGCAGGTTTCGTTTTACGAAAATCTAACCCCGAAAAAGCATACACAGGTTTTGGAAGAATAGACTTTGAAAATGGAAAAGCAACGTTAGGCAGTACTACGCAAGGTACACCTGCTTATGATGCTGGTTTAGATATTGGCGATAATCTTTTAACGGTTGATGGTATTGAGATTAAAGACCAAGCTGCTTTAACTAAAATAACCGATGCGCATAAACCTGGAGATATTATCACCATTAAGTACACGTATCGTGGTGAAGAAAAAACAACGAAACTTACGTTTAGTGAAAACCCTGCATTAGAACTAATTTCGATAGAAAAAACTGACGGCGTTTTAACTCCAGCTATGCAAACTTTTAGAGATAATTGGTTAAACTCACAAGTTAAATAATCCAGAAAGAGACTTTAAGAAATAACAAACTTTATAAAATGAAAAGAACAATTTACACCCTATTGCTATTGTGTGCTGCTTCAATCGCATCGGCACAAAATATTAATAAAATTATCACAAAAGATTATGTAGATCACTTGATAAAAACATTGAGCAGCGATGACATGCAAGGCAGAAGAACGTTTACGCCAGGCATTGATAAAGCGGCTACTTTTATCGAAAATGAGTTTAAACAAATTGGATTAAAACCATTGGATGGCGCAACAGGATATCGCCAAACATTTTACAAATACCAATTAAAACCATCATCAATTAATGTAACGATTGATGGGAAAACTGTAGATAAAGAAAACATCGCCATAGTTGGCAACAACTCAAAAGAGCTTTCTTTTGATCAAACTACTGGTGATGGTTGGATTAAACTTAATCCTGAAAAAGATTTCATGAGCCAATACAGAACAATTAGCAGAAGCGGTAAAAAGCAATTGGTATTAGTTGACGTGAAGTTTGTGGATATGTTTAACCGTTTAAAAACTCAATCTGCTAGGGCTGTTGATGAAAAAGATTTAACTCCTGCAAAACCTAGTGCGCTAGTTTTCATTTTAGACAAGGATACTGTTGCGAAAGACTTTAAGGTTGAGTTGAAAAATGAAGTAGTGAAAATGCCTTTATTTAATGTTGCTGGTATCATTCCTGGTAAATCTAAAGCGAAAGAATTGGTTATTTTTTCTGGTCATTATGATCACATGGGAATTGTAACTCCAAAAGAAGGCGATAGCATTATGAACGGCGCTGATGATGATGCTTCTGGAACTTCGGCCATGATTGCCTTAGCCAAATATTATAAAAAACTAAAGAACAATGAACGCACTTTAATTTTTGTGGCTTTTACAGCTGAAGAAATTGGTGGTTATGGCGCTCGTTATTTTTCACAACAACTAAACCCAGATGATGTTGTTGCCATGTTTAATATCGAAATGATTGGTAAAGACAGCAAATTTGGAAAAAACACAGCCTTTATTACCGGTTATGAAAGATCTGATTTCGGAAAGATTTTACAGAAGAATTTAGAAGGAACGGAATTCACTTTCCATCCAGATCCTTATACCGAACAAAACTTATTTTACCGAAGTGATAATGCTACTTTAGCCGCTTTGGGCGTTCCAGCACATACCATTAGTACAGATCAAATTGATATTGATAAACACTATCATCAAGTTACCGACGAATACAAAACCCTTGATGTAGAAAACATTTTATCAACTATTAAAGCAATTGCTAAAAGTGCGGTAAGCATTATAAAAGGAATTGATACACCAACTCGTATCCCGCCATTGACTGGAAGACAATAAATTTTTAAACCAAAAAAACTAAACATGAAGATCATCAAATTAAATCGCCTCTTTTTATTGGCAAGCTTATCTATTTGCCTTATAAATGTTTCTAAGGCTCAAAATAATGAGACTTTATTATTGCGTAGCCCCGCAGTAAGCAATAACAATTTAGCTTTTGTGTATGGCGGCGATATATGGATTTCTGACTTAAATGGAAGCAATCCGCGTAGGTTAACTATAAACCCAGCGGTTGAACAAAGCCCAGTATTTTCTCCCAATGGGAAATTTATAGCCTTTACTGGCAATTACGATGGCAACAACGACATCTATGTAATTCCGATTGAGGGCGGCGCACCTAAACGAGTAACCTACCATCCAAATGCAGATTTGGTAAAAGGTTGGTTAAGTGATGATGAGTTGTATTTTACGTCTACACGTGATTATAATTATGCATTAACGTCAAGAATGCACCGCATTAAAGTTGATGGAACTGGCGAAAAAGCATTGCCTATGCCTGAAGCTGTGCAAGGCTCTCCATCTGCCGACAAACGTTATTGGGCATACATTAAAAATACAGATCCAACAGATCGTGCTAACGTAGCTTTTAAACGTTACCGAGGCGGAGGTATGCCAACGGTTTGGATTTTTGATACCACTACTCAAAACATCGAAATTATTCCAGGAAGTAATTCTAATAATGTAAAGCCACAATGGGTAGGTAATAAAGTTTATTTCCTATCGGATAAAGATTTAACGTTAAACTTATATAGCTACGATGTAAGCTCTAAGAAGGTTGAAAAATTAACCAATTTTAAAGATTTCGATATTAAATCATTAACTGGTGGAAATGGCAAATTGGCATTTGAGCAGGGCGGAAGAATTCATCTTTTTGATGTTGCAACAAACAAAGAAAATGCAGTAGCTATAAATATTCAGGCAGATGCTCCTTACAAACGTAGCCATTACAATGAGTTGGCAAGTGATGTTCGCAATTACGAAATATCACCAAAAGGCGTAAGAGCTTTGTTCGAAAGTCGTGGTGAAATTTTTACCGTACCTAAAGAAAAAGGCGATGCTAGAAATATATCTAACTCTCCTGGTAGTTATGAGAAATACCCAGCTTGGTCGCCAGATGGAAAGTATATTTCTTACCTGTCGGATAAAAATGGAAAATATCAATTGGTATTGCAAAATCAAGTAACCAAAGGCGAACCAGAATATATTGATTTAGGGAGTACATATTTCTATTTCCAACCAACTTGGTCGCCAGATAGCAAGAAATTATTTTACAGCGATAGCCATTTAAACTTATTTTATATTGATATCGATTCAAGAAAACCAATCTTAGTAAAACAAGATAAATTAGGTTCGCACACCAATAGAACGTATAACATGTTGCAACCAACGTGGTCGCCAGATTCTAAATGGATTTCTTATGTAGCAACTTTGCCAAGTACAGTTAGTGCAATTTTTATTTACAATGTAGAAAAAGCAACTCATACCCAAATTACAGACGGAATGAGTGATGTAGCTAATCCATCATTTAGTAAAGACGGAAAATATTTATTCTTTATGGCAAGTACAGATATCGGTTTAGCTGGTAGCGGTTTACACATGTCTGCTTATCAAAGACCAGTAAATTTCTCGGCTTATGCCTTAATTCTTGCAAAAAAAACTCCTTCATTATATAAAACTGAAAGCGATGAAGAAACGGTAAAAGCAGATGAGCCTGCTCCGAAAAAGGAAGAGCCAAAAAAAGACGATAAAAAGTCTGCGGATAAAAAAGAAACAGACACCAAAGCTAAACCTGCGGAGGCAAAACCTACAGTTATTGATTTAGATGATTTGAGTAATAGAATTATTGCTTTGCCTATGGCAAATGGTTTATCATCTCTTGACGGTGCTGTTGATGGACAATTATTATACGTTAAAAACGGAGAATTAAATGCCATCGATTTAGCTAAAATGGAATCGAAATCTCTGATTACAGGTATTAATGGTTTTGGAGTTAGTAGTGATGGCAAAAGCATGATTTATACTTCTCGTGGAGGATATTACATTGTTCCAGCGGCACAAAAACCTGCAACTTCTGAAACTGGGAAAATCAAACTAGAAGGAGTTAAAGTTTTGGTAGATCCAGCTGCAGAGTGGAAACAAATGTTTAATGAAGTTTGGAACATGGAAAAAGAATATTTCTATGCCGAAAACATGCATGGTGCAGATTGGCCAGCTATTAAAGTTAAATATGAAAAATTCCTTCCTTATGTAAATCATCGTTCTGATTTAGCGTATTTATTTAATGAAATGATGGGCGAAATGGTAGTTGGTCACAATTACATTTACCCAGGTGATGAACCTACTGCTACTTCGATTGCTATTGGTATGCTTGGCGCAGACTATGAAATGGAAAACGGCTATTATAAAATCAAAAAGATTTTTAATCGTTTAGATTGGAACCCAAGCTTTAAAGCACCATTAGCAGAGCCTGGTTTAAATATTAACGAAGGCGATTACATTGTTGCAGTTAATGGAATTCCATTAACTAGCGAAACTTCAATTTACAGTTTGTTCGATTATAAAGTTGGTAAACAAGTTGCCATTAAAGTAAATAGCAAACCAAGTTTAGTAGGCGCAAGAGAAGTGGTAGTTGTTCCTATTTCTATTGCTTCTGAAATGGAATTGAGGAAAATGGATTGGGTAGAGAGAAACCGTAAAAAGGTAGATCAATTGAGTAATGGCGAAATTGCGTATGTGTATATGCCAAATACAGGGCAAGACGGTTTTACCTATTTCAACAGATATTACTTCTCTCAAATGGATAAAAAAGCCTTATTAATGGACGAACGCAATAACGGTGGTGGTTCTGTTGCCGATTATGTAATCGATTTATTAAGCCGTGAGCTGGTGAGTTATTGGGCAATTAGAGATGGTAAAAGTTTCACAACTCCTGGTAATGGTATTTTTGGGCCAAAGGCGATGTTAATTAACGAAAACGCTGGCTCTGGCGGCGATATGATGCCTTATATGTTTAAAACCAAAGGCTTAGGAAAACTAGTTGGTCGTACCACAATGGGTATTTTAGTTGGTATTAGTGGCTATCCGCAATTATTAGATGGCGGTAGCATTACTTCTCCAAACTTTGGTATTTATGATACAAATGGAAAATGGATTATTGAAAATGAGGGTGTTGCACCTGATATTTTTGTAGAGCAAACCCCTAAAGACTTACTAGAAGGTAAAGATCCTCAATTAGAACGTACCATTAAATTACTTCAAGAGGAAATGAAAACCTATAAATATCCGAATGTAGCTAAGCCCAAAGATCCAATTAGAGGGCATTAATCTTTCGTACTGCTCGTCATTCCCATGAAAATGGGAATCGTAAAGCGTAAAGACTTTAACCTAGCATTAGGATGCCCAGTCGAGCTGAGCATGACGAGATGGTTAGCGGTTTTCAACTGACAATTGTTAATTGAAAACTGCTAACTGATCTCCAGCTCCATTACATAATCATTCATAAAGAAACCGTTGCCGATATTTACGTCAACGGTTTCTTTTATTTTAAAGCCTGCTTTTTCATAAAAATCTTTGGCTTTATTATTTCTATTTACGTTTAACTGCAAGAATTTTCCACCGTTACGAACCGCTAAGTTTTTAACCTCATTAGTCAGTATTTTACCCACGCCTTTACCATGTGTTTCTGGCAAAACATATAACTTATGTAATTTGTAAACTTGGTTTTCTGTATCTACAATTGAAAATCCAGCAAAACCAACATCTTTATCTTCTTCCGTTTCTGTGGCAATTAAAAATGTATGTCCTTTTTGCAATTGCGATAATAGTTCGCCACGATTATACATTAACTTAAGCATATAACTCAGCTGCTCTTCACTAATGTAGTCGCTATAAACTTGTGGCCAAATGCGCTCTGCCATGTCACTAATAATAGCTAAATCTTCCTCTTTTGCTTTTCTTAAAACTATCATAATAACTCGCTCAAAAACAAATAATCAGTATTAAAATTAAAACTCACAAAACCATCTTTTAATACTACAAAATCTCCATTTTCTTCTTGCTTTAAATTGCTTGTTTCGAAATAAGAAATAATATCGATATGAAAAATAGTGCCTTCTGGTTTCCAAATACTAAAGCCAGGTTTAACAGCATAGCTTTTTTCTGTTTCGGTAAACAATACAATGTTTATTTCTGGTAAAAAATCTACCAAATCATCAAACTTATTTTCTTTACTGATAATGTTTACTGCCGGATATTTCTCTGCAATTAAATATTTAACTACCTTTTGCAAATTAGCTGTTGCCGAAAATATCCACTTTGTGTTTTCTTGTCGTTGCAAATTATCATCGGCACCAATTACTACATCAACTTTTAAACCGAGAGAAATTGCTTTTTCATATTCCTCGGCAGCTACTACTAAAGTTGGACTCCATTCTAATAACTGCCCTAAAAGTTCATCATCAAAATTACCTAAATGATGAATGTATAAAGCTGGCTCTTGTTTTTCTCTTACAATATGATGTGATGACATGTAGCGAAGATAAAATGAATTTCAGTATTTCTTTTACTATTTAGCAAATTTGGATTGCTTAAAAGAATCTAGCAGTATTTTTTTATCTGCTTCATTGTTGTAACTAATATTAACACCAAAATCGTATCCCTTAATTATTTTGCTAAACATAATTTGGTTCATAATTTCTGTGCCATTTGGCCCATAAACTTTAATATGAAACGCATTAAATTGCTGACCTTGTATATTTTCTTTAGACGATAATGTATCTGCTTTTATTCCCTGTTTATGATAGGTATCAAAAATTAACTGCTTAATTAACTTATTATTTGCCTCATAATCGCCAGGCTGTTTTTCTACATAAGGTTCAATCGTCGAATCGAATAGGTTTAATTGGTTTTTCTGAAAACTAGCCAAATGCTTTAAGCTATCTGTATTTACTTCTCCCTCATAAACTTTATCAACCGCTTCTTTCCCTTTTTTATCGCTAGCCTCAATTTTTGCTTGGCTTATTAATTTATAACCTGCCGGGATTTCAATTGTCCAACCAATTTCAGTACTGGTATAACTCTCTAATTTAGTTCCTTCTTTTTTAGCTTGAGAATTACAAGCGCCTAAAGCACATAACAGTACAAAGAATAAGAGATTTGTTTTCATGCTCAGTTTCTTAATGATTGATTAGCTGTAAATTTAAATAAATTCTCTATTTTAGTATTGATGAGCAAAAGTAAATTCGAAATCTCCAAAGAAAACGGTCCACACCACAGATTAGCAGCTTTAGTAGGAAGTTGGGATGGCACAACGCGTACTTGGTTTGAGAAAGACATTTTAGCTGATGAATCGCCAATGCGAGCTAGGATTTTTATGGTGATGGATGATCGGTTTATGCACTACGAATACGAAGGCACATTGAATGGAAAGCCTTATGGAGGCAAAATGTTATGGGCTTACGATTTAGGCAATGAAAAATGTCAATGTAGTTGGGTAGATAGTTTTCATATGGGAACTGGTATTTTACAATCTGAAGGGCATGAAACTGGAAATGGTTTTGCTGTAACTGGTAAATATGGATGGATTGGCATTCCTGAACCTTGGGGCTGGAGAACTGAACTGGAAATCATCAATTCTACTCAATTTATTATCAGAGCTTACAATATTTCACCAGAAGGTGATGAAGCTAAAGCAACAGAAACTATTTATCATAGAATTTAAGAGCATCTGAAATTTCTTTAAAATTAGTTGTATTGCTGTCCTGCTGAGCGAAGTCGAAGTATCCTTTAGTTAAAGTAACCAATGCACAGAACTGTATCGGCTCATTACTAACCGCCATAACCGTCTTTGCGAAGCCGATTTTCATCGGCTGTGGCAATCTCATTGCTGTTATTAATTTGTTCTAAAACAAGTGGGAGATTGCCACGGTCATTACTGATGAAAAATCAGAAAATGCCCTCGCAAAGACGACCGCCAACTATACGCCAATTGTCAAGCTGAGCGACGTCGAAGTACCGATATGTATTACTTTCTCCATTCATTATCCTTCCTATAAAAATTCAATGATTTTTCCTTTTTAGAAATACAAAATCTAAAAGAATATCTCCTCTAAACCCCTAAACATTCGTTTTACAGGTCAAATTCGATGAAAAATACCTAATTATAGGTATTTTTTGCTCAATCTAATTTATTGACATTTAGGAAATTAATCCTACCTAAAGGAAAACATAATAATTAATAGTTAAAAATAGACGAGTAATACTAACGCTTAACGAAAAAGTCGAAACCTATTACCAATCTATTAAAGGTTAATTCATTCAACGCTCTTAAACCAAACAAACTATATCAATATTATGAAAAATCCACAAAAATTATTCGTGTTACTTGGGCTACTTATGGGTTTTAGTCCCGTTGTTAAAGCTCAATCTGGCGATGCAGAAAGTGCAGTAAAATACCGCAGAAATTCGCTCCACTTAATTTTAGTCGAATCAGAAGATTTCCCTAGAAAGGAAACTGTGATGAAAGCATACAGCAATGCACCATTTCCAGAAAAATACAATAATCATTCTATCGGTTTTAATTCTTTCGACCCAACGCAATTCAATGTGACTGGAACAACCCAAACAGCCTCAACAAGCTCAAAAAAAGGAATGTTTAGTGGATTAAAATCTGCTGCTGGCGCAGTAGCAAACGCTGATGGCGATGGCTCTGATATGTCAATGACGATTAATAAATTCATCAAAGACAAAAAAGTAGCTAATCAATTAATCGCCAAGTGGTTTAATCGCCAAGCAGATGGCTCATTTGACATGAAACTTGTTGCAGAAAGGGGTTCTTACAACGCAAGTGAAATGGAAGCAAACATTGCAAAAGGATCTGCAAGAGGAACCGCTTCTTTAGCTGATGCTGGAGAAGAACTGATTAAAAACACCTTCGTGGTTTTTACAAAATTGAAATTTGTAAGTAACGAGCCTATTGCGGCGGCAATTAGATTAGCAGCTAAATCACAAACTGGCAAACTAGGTTATTTTCAAATACTTGCAGATGCAGCAGCTGATAAGATCTATGAGAAAACCAAAGAGGGTTATTCTGTTTGGACTACTTCTTATTTATATCGACTAAAATGGAACGACACAACCGCAGCTGTTTTTTACGATAAATATTGGATGGATAAAAAGAGTTTAGATGTGAAGAAAAAAGAGGCATTTAACAACTCAACCGATTTTGATATGGAATTTGTGGGAAGTGAAAAATCTAGCACGTTGGTTACGTTTTCATTAAAAACCCAACGAACCGAAGACCAAACTGTAGAGTTAGCCACGATAAGAAATGTAGATAACGTTTTTGCAAAACTTCAAAAAGAGTACGATGTCTTTAAACCAAAAACTCCACTGTATTCAGGTGATCCAATAACTGCTAAAATTGGTTTGAAAGAGGGTATAGAAGGGGGTGATAAATTCGAAGTATTGGAGCAAACTTTAGATCCTAAAACTGGATTAACATCTTATGTTAGAAAAGGCATCATTTCAGTTGATAAAAACTCTATTTGGGATAACCGATACAATGCTGCAGAAGGTGAAGTATCTGATAAGGATGATAAAGACAATAAAAAAGATAAATCTAAAACTCCACTAGATAGAACCACTTTTAAAGGCGGCAAAAACTTCGCTGCCGGAATGCTAATCAGACAAATAAAATAAAAACAAATTATATAGAAATGAAAAAACACATCTTAAGTTCGCTCTTATTGTGCTTGTTTATAGTTGGGTTTACCCTAAATGTTAACGCACAAGCGCATGCAAAGAAAAAAGCCGATGAAGCAACCGAAGCTTGGAGATACGAAGTAGAAGTGGCCGGAACTGGCACACAAGGAACCTATTTAATTAAAGTATGGTCGTACTCTAAACGCCCTGCTGTTGCTATTGAACAAGCAAAAAAGAATGCGGTACATGCGATTATATTTAAAGGATTTCCTGGGAAAACAGGTATTGCTGGTAAACCACCATTAACTACAAACGTAAATATTGAAGAAGAAAAGAAAGACTTTTTTACTGATTTTTTTAGCGAAGGTGGTAAATATATGAAGTTCGTTACCTTAACAACAGATGGCGCAGTAGCGGCAGAAGACAGAATGAGAGTTGGTAAGGAATACAAAATTGGCGTACTGGTTTCTGTAAATGTTGCCTTGTTGAGGAAAGATTTAGAAGACGCTGGAATTCTAAAATCTCTTAATGCAGGCTTTTAATTTTTAAACGATGAGAAAGAAATTATTATGCGCTGGTTTAGCTGTATTGCTAATCTACGCAAGCTGCTCAGCTCCTAAAAAAGTTGCAAATAACTATTACACGCACAAAACAGAATGTGTTAGTGTGGAGCTAGATGGAACTCAAATCGTAAATGCGTGGTCTAATACTGCCGAAACAGTTACCGTTATTGAGCAAGCTAAAAAAAATGCGATAAATGATATTTTATTTGGAGGAATTGTAGAAGGAAAAGCTACATGTGATGTAAAACCAATTCTTGCCCAAGCAAATATTAAAGCTCAAAATGAAGCTTATTTCAATAAGTTTTTCGCCGATGGCGGAGAATATAGAAACTATGCTTTTATTAAAGACGATCAAGTGGAGCTGAACTTCTCAAAAGATCCTGAGTACGCAAAGAGAATGATCAATAGTGGTTTCGTTATTAAAATCAAAAAACCAGATCTCAAACAAAAAATGATTGCTGATGGCATTCTTAAACAATAACCTAGCATAAAGATAGATATGAAACTAAAACTCATGAAAATAATGCTCTTATCTTTAATGGTACTGGGCTTTACCACATCAGGATTCTCTCAGGCAAAAAAACCAACAATTATGGTGGTACCAAGCGATGTTTGGTGCAATCAGAATGGGTATATGAAAGAATTCGATAACCAAGGAACGAAAGAAAAAGTTCCTGATTATAAAAGAGCATTTCAAGAAAATGCCGATCTAATTGCAATGATTAGTAAAATTAACGGATTAATGGCAGATAGAGGATTCCCTCTAAAAAACATGGAATCTGTAATGAAAACCCTAGCTTCTGAAAGCGCTGAAGATGCAATGCTTACCTCTAAAAGTGGCGGCGGCGGTGTGGTTGAATCTCCAATTGATAAATTAAGAAAAACTGCCAAAGCTGATATCATTATGCAGTTAACTTTTGAAGTTTTAAAAACCGGACCTAAAAAATCTATCCGTTTTACGTTGCAAGGAATTGATGCGTACACCGATAAAGAAGTTGCAACAGCAGGAGGCACAGGAAATCCTTCGTTTAGTGCAGATCCAGCAGTTTTATTGGAAGAAGCAGTAATCGATAAGATCGATAATTTTAACGCGGGTTTGCAACGTCATTTTGATGATTTATTTGCAAATGGACGTGAAATAATTGTTCGTGTTAAGAAATTCGAGAAATGGAATGGCGACTTAGAGAAAGAATATGGTGGGGAAGAATTGGGTACTATTATCGAAAACTGGATGAAAGCAAATACCGTTAAAGGCAGATTTAGCACTAGCGAATCGACAGAAAATATGTTGCTATTTGAACAAGTACGCATTCCATTATATGATGCTTCGGGCAATGCAATTGATGCGAGAGGATTTACTAGAAATCTTCAGAAATTCTTAACCGCAGCGCCTTATTCAATAGTAAATAAACTAATGACGAAAGGGCTTGGTCAGGCTGTAATTGTTTTGGGGGATAAATAAAAACTTAAAAAGCTAAACATGAAAAAATTACTAATTTTCTTTATTGCCCTTTCTTCGGTTTTTGGCACGTACGCTCAAAATACACAGGGTAAATCAGATGATTTAGGCAGAATAACACTTGCTGCATACGTTCCAGAGCAAATTGAGAAAATGCCAGAATCAGCTAGAAGTATTTTGTCTAATAAATTGAATCAACTCATTTCTCAAAATGGAATTGGCGGGAGTACATTGAATGAACGCTTTATTATCACCGCAAATATTGGCGTCATGTCAAAAGATATTACAGGAACAGCGCCAACTATGATGGCCTTATCTTTAGATGTAACGCTTTATGTAGGTGATGGAATAGAGGGCACAAAATTCGCGAGTACTACGATTAGTGTAAAAGGTGTGGGAGAGAATGAAACTAAAGCATATATTTCTGCATTAAAAAACATTAACGGCAACAACACTTCTATACAAGCCTTTTTAGAATCTGGCAAAGCAAGAATTTTAAAATACTACAACACCCGTTGCGATTTTATCATCAGCGATGCGCAAAGTCTTGCAGCTCAAGGAAGATATGAAGAAGCATTTTATAAACTATCGGGCATTCCAGAGGCAAGTAGTGCGTGTTACAGTAAAGCTAGAGCGGCTATTATTCCGATTTATAAAAAACACATTGATAAAATGTGTCAGGTAAGATTAATGGAGGCAAAAACCGCTTGGGCAGCTAGTCAAAATTATGAAGGTGCAACTAAAGCTGGCGACATATTATCGCAAATTGATCCTAATTCTTCTTGCTACCAGGATGTAAAAACATTTGTTGGACAAATTTCAAAAAGTATCAAAGAAAACGATACCCGCGAATGGAACTTTATATTTAAGCAACAACAAGCAGATGCCGATGTTTTAAAATCTGCCTATACTGCTGCGGCTGCTTATGCCAATGCGCAACAACCAGCAGCAGTAATTTATAACGTTAAAGGTTGGTGGTAAACCAAAAAGATATTTAGGAGTTATTTCAAGAGAATGCTTTTATATTCTCTTGAAATTTTACTTTTTAAACTCCGCTATTCACAAAGAAACCACCATCAACATTAATAACTGTTCCTGTTACAAATGCAGAGGCATCACTCAATAGCCATTGTAAAGCGCCTATTAATTCGTCGGTATCACCAAAACGTTTAAATGGAGTTTGTTTAATAACCAAATTGCCACGTTCTGTGTAACTGCCATCTGTATTGGTTAACAAAGCTCTGTTTTGTTCGGTTAAAAAGAAACCTGGTGCAATAGCATTCATCCTTACTTTATCACCAAAACGATTTGCCAATTCTACAGCAAACCACTGCGTATAACAATCAATTGCAGCTTTGCCCATACTATATCCCAAAACTCTAGTAATTACTCTTTTTGAACTCATTGAAGAAATATTAACGATACTTCCTTTACCGGCATCAAGCATTGCTTTACCAAAAATCTGAGTTGGTATTAACGTTCCCCAAAGGTTCAATTCCATCGCTTTGCGCATGCCATTTATGTTCATACCAAAAATATCATCCTCTTTTTGGATAATCGCTTCAGGGATATTACCGCCCGCAGCATTTACTAAACCATCTATCTTACCAAACTCATTTAGCACTTTATCTTTTGCTTGCTCAAGTGTATTTTCGTCCAGTACATCTGCAATTAAAGCAATGGCTTTCCCGCCATTTTTTATCACTTCTGCAACTCTTTCATTGGCAACCTGCTCATTTCTACCTAAAATACCAACTATACCACCAGCGTCTGTTATTCCTTTAATAAATGATTTTCCTATTATTCCTGTACCGCCTGTGACAACGATTACTTTTCCTGTTAAAGAAAACTGATTATCCATTTTATTTTTTTGTTATATGGTAAATTAAAAGTAAAACTTTAAAATTAGATATTACAGTGTACATTATCATTTTGTGGATGGATCAATAACTGGATAAACCACTTCAAGATGCCCCCTTTGCACCACTGCCCCCATAATGAATTGATAGTATTGTAATTAAATCTAATGAGGTTGTATCAAAAATAATTTTCTTGATTTGTTAGCAGAATAATATTTTGAAAGGTCGTCTTTCCCAACTTGATTGGGAATCGTAATGCGCTAATTAGTATGTTTTTTTACGCTTTTAGCTACGCTGAGCAATCGTGATTCCCGCACTCGAGAATCACGGTAACGCCAAATTTAATTGTATTACGATTTCTAAATTCGTCTTTTTGATACAACCTCGTATTTCATTTATTTAATCATTGGCATTCATTTGTGTTTGCATACGATTTGTTTATTACCAATGTTGTACCAACTTCGTACTTAGTTCGAGTCTTGTTCGGGAAAATGTTCAATTTTGAAAAACTGTATACATCGAAACCTGCAGTTGACCTAAACTAAGACCGAGCTTAATACGGACTCTTCTAGAACATAAGTCGCGGTAAGGTCGCTACAAGGTCGCCTTAGTATCGCGGTAAGCATTAAGAAAAAATTAGAATTTGTAACGGAAAATCGTCGTATATTGAGTGGTTTTTAAAAATACATTTTTTATGGCAAAGGTTCGTTCCATTATTAAATTAAGTGGCACTATAGGAGATATCACTTTTGTAGATAGCAATGCTTATGGTTTTCACGGCAGGAAAAAAAGAACGATTTGGGAAAAATCTGATGGGATGATCTCCAGTTCGACAAACCAAACTCAAGCTAACTTAATGGCAAAAATCATCTTTGATGCCGTTAATGAATTTGCACCTGGCTTTAAGAATGGCCAGTTTTGGAGTAGGCTGGTATCCGTTTTCCGTCAACAGAAAAAGGCTAATCTGGCTTATAATTATGCGGGTTTTAATGGAATGGAAATGAGATTGGACTATCCAACTTCTAAAAAGGGCAGATTTATGCTCCATCATAAGAACGAAGAGGGAAAGCGCTCTCTTGAGCTTAATTATTACTTGAATAATACTGCCGGTTATAGGCTGAGCATTTTGCGTATTGCTGCCGATGAAACGTTGTTAACTCCTCTGTCGATAGAAAAGCTGGAAGCTGAAATTAAAGAGGGAGAAAAAACTGGGAATTTACATTTTCATTTTACAGCTTTACCAGAAGACACTCAACTACTCTATGTTTTGCAATGTGAGCAGCTTAAAAATGGGATATTAACTGGTTTAATAAATGGAAAAAGTGTAGTTTTTATGAAAGCTAATTAATTTAATAAAGCAGCAGAAAACTTAATTCCTTAGTGTGGATTAGTGGCTAAATTGGAGAAGAAATATTTCTCTCCATCATTACATTTTCTTAAATAAGTATTAGCACCTTTGCAATGGGCAATAGGGTTGATTACAACGAACCCTTAACGAGAAAAAATTCTATGAACCACACCTCGTGGTAAAGTTGAAAAGTAATTTCATAAAACCGGATTTAATTCTGCAATTCATTCGCCCTTTAAACTTATAAAGAACTAAATACGATTACAATATATGATGACCCAAATAAATTTATACTATCCTCTTTGGAAGAAGTACCTTCCTGTATTTGCTATACAGCTCAAAAAAGCACTAAATGAGGAGCAAGAGATCGGTTTTACTAAATCTGACTTGCATAGCTTAGGTAACCGTAACAAGGCCGATTATAGCTTTAGCTTAGAAATAGAAAATGGCAAAGTAAAAAATAATATTTCAGGTTCTGCTGTTGCCAGAGATTTATTTGATGTTTTAACTAGCAGTCCTAAAATAAAAGAACTGTTACAGGAAAATCATTTTAAGTTTAGCTTGGGCAAAGCATATACTTTAAAAATTTCTTCTTTAAAACTATAGCTTATAAAGAGGCTACACTAATGAAATATGAAGTTGGGCTAGATATTTTTATATATTTGCGACTTCAATGGTCCCGTAGTTCAACGGATAGAATACCTGCCTGCGGTAGGCAGGGAAGTTTCCTAAACTTTAACTATGGATATTTTTTATGTTTATGCAATAAAGAGTGATGTGGATCAGAGAATTTATGTTGGCTTCTCTTCTAATGTGTTGAAGAGATTAGCAGAACATAATGCAGGTAAAACAAAATCAACTAAAGGCTTTAGGCCTTGGCAATTGATTTATAGCGAACCAATTGTTAGCAGGATAGCAGCAAGAGAAAAAGAAAAATACCTGAAATCAGGAATTGGTAAAGAATTTTTAAAATCTTTGTAAATAATTGGTCCCGTAGTTCAACGGATAGAATAGAAGTTTCCTAAACTTTAGATATGAGTTCGATTCTCGTCGGGACCACAAAAGCCATTTGTTTTGAATGGCTTTTTTAGTATCCTAGTTATACCGATTCATGGTTAATAGTGCCATTTCCAACTGTACGACCTTATTATAGAACATCATTTTGGCAAACTTAAAAAATAATGACACTTTTCGGCAAAGCTGGTCCGCAAGCTTACTCATCGAATGGATCATATTTTGTATCAACAATTATTTTCTTTGCTGATTAACATAAACTTGTAGGAAGTGTAAGGGCAAACCTTTCCCTGTCCCGTTGAATTTATAATGACTAGACATAATGATAGACATGTAAATCGTTTCTAGGTTCTTTGTGGTAAATGTATCAGATCTTGATAGACCGTTGTCGGTATCAATTTTTGCCAAGTCTGTTAGTTCTCCCTTACTTTTACTGGCTCCATAGTTAGCAGTTAAAGAAGCCAATAACTCATTGTATTTATTTATGAGCAACTGATCAAATTTTAGCAATTGAGGGGTTGCATCGCCCTGCACGAAGTTTCTTGGATCCCAATCATATTCTATTTCGTACATAAGAGAGTCCTTTTTTGTAAAAGTATAAGTGACTATTAAATCAGGGATGCCCTTTTGCTGTCTTCTGTACTTAATTGGCATTGCCATTCCCCCAGGAATAATAATATCACCATCTGCTTCGTAAATTTTACTCTTGAGTTTCTTTTCAAGTTTTGAGTAGTCACTCATTTTCTTTCCTACAATATCAAATTGGAGTTCTTGAGATAAGGCCTTTTCCGACTGGAAAATGGAAAGGATTATTAATAAGCAGAAGATAGATTTCATAGGTTGACAATAATTATTGGACAATAATAATTAAAATTAGAGAGGTATTCTTTCCTTCGGTACAAAGATGGGAAAAGTATTAACTCTTTCTCCTTATATCACTCTTTTCCGATTTGATTTTAACGGTTCTGCTGAAACTTGAAATTCGTCCTCGTAGACCCTATGACCGAGATCTTTGCTTGTGACTCTTTCTATGATTAAATCATATTTTTCTAAAATCTCTATCAATTCATTTACTTTTAAGATATGTTCTTTTGCAGTGTCTTTAAACCATGACAATGATTTAATCTCATACCTCCTCCCAAGAGGATTCGCAAACCATTTAGGAGCATCAAGATTTTCTTCAAACCACGTTGTTAAGTCCTTAAGTTTCGATTCGTCATCATCATCTGTTAACGGATGATCACGAATGAATCCCATTGCTTGAAATAGACCAGTTTTATTCTGCCCTTCTTCATTGATGAATTGAGTAATGAACCTTATATACACTATAGTTTTTATTTAATAATAATCGAATTTAATATTTAAATAATATTAACTCGCAAAAGAGTTTGAAATCTGTCTCGCCGGGATATTTAAAATCCATTCTCACGCTCTAGAATATCAATAATCAACTGTAAATCTTCCAAAAAAGAGTTTGAAATCGGTGTCTTTGAGACCACAAAATTGGTAAGCCTTTGGATAAATTCTGAAGGCTTTTTTGTAAGTCAGATGCCCTTGCAAATTATAAAGCTTATTACGATATTGAAATAGTTTCTAAATCAAATTTGCTATGCTTAAAAAACATTTAATTTTATTGGGTGTAATTATTTCAATGTCATTGCTAGTAATAGCCACATTAAACTATCCTGGTGGGTCTACATTTGATAAAACTTCTATTGGATACAATTGGGGTAAAAACTATATCAGTAATCTTTTCGGCGAAAAAGCGGTTAATGGATTAGATAATACTGGTCGTTTTTGGGCTGTTGGTGGAATGATGTTCCTTTCGGCAAGTTTTGCACTCTTCTTTATTGAATTTTCAAAGAAAATATCAGCAAAAGGCGCTGCGAAAGTCATAAAATACATTGGGGCAATAAGTATGGTATTTACTTTTTTAATAGCAACTCCATTGCATGATATTATGGTTATTATTGCCAGTACATTGTTCCTTGTTGGCATGTTTTATATTACCGTTTTTGTGTTAAAATCAAGGCTGCATCTATTGAAGGTGTTGTGCGTTTTTTGTTTGCTTGTTTTTTACAGTACACTCTATTTATATGGAATAGGTGATTTTAGATCATTTTTACCCATCCTGCAAAAAGTTACGTTTGCCATTAGTATACTTACAATTTTAGGGCTGGAGTATTTTACTCAAAAAGAGGATTTTCAACATATTAAAGTGGGCAAACAAAAGGTTTAATCTATCGTTTACAAAAACTTAAGAATCAAAATACCCGATAACAAACCATTTATTATCAGGCATTCTAATTAAAAGCATACCCTGAGATACTATTCCCTTAATTTCTCTTGGTGCTAAGTTTACCAAAAGAAATAAATTAAATTAACCAAGAAACGAAAGTCGGATGCAAATGCAATGGTTCAATTCTGCAAAATTTTTGCGTATGATAAAAAGGTTTGAAATCGGTGTTTTTGAGACCACACCTTTTTACCAATGGCTCGCTATGTTAAAATTTCGAGCAGTAGTGTTAATTCTCTACCTTTATCTTTCACAACATAAAAAATGAAAATCAAATACATTCTTTTCTTTCTTTTTATCTTCACTAAAAGTCAAGCTCAAATTACATGGTACAATCCACTCCAACAAAAATTCGCTGTAGTGCAGGGCCAAGCACAGCCAGAAACTATTGGTACAAGTTTTCAACGCTTACCAAATGCATTAAAAGACGAAGTAAGGCCTCCTGTGTGGGCACTCTCGCAAAATACAGCTGGCGAATATATTGAGTTTACGAGCACTGCAAAAAAGATAAAGATCCGTTATCAGGTTAGCGGTTCATTAAACATGCCACACATGCCGTCGACCGGTGTTAGTGGAGTAGATTTATATGCCCACAATGAAAAAGGGGCATGGGATTGGGCACCCGGAGTTTATGCATTTAAAGATACAGTAACTTATACTTTCGATAATCTTGCTGCGAAACGCGGAAAAATCTTCAGGCTTTATTTGCCTTTATACAACTCGGTAAAATGGCTGGAAGTTGGGGTTGATGAAGGGACAACATTAACATTTTTACCTATTAACAAACAAAAACCAATTGTAGTGTATGGCACTTCAATTGCGCAAGGTGGCTGCGCAAGTAGACCTGGCTTAGCTTGGCCTTCTATTTTTGGCAGAAAAATAAATAGTCCTGTTATTAATATGGCTTTTTCTGGCAATGGCCGATTGGAGACTCCAATAATTAACCATATTGCACAGATTGATGCTAAGCTTTTTATTCTGGATTGCATGCCTAACTTAGGTTCGAGAAAGCTTTACCCTGAAGAGGAAATTAGAAAAAGAATAAATGAAGCGGTAAGTACATTGCGGAAAAAGCAACCCAATGCTCCCATTTTATTGGTAGAACATAGTGGTGGTGGAAGTGAGCATGTGTTGGATACAGTTAGGAATACCGAATTTAAAACTTCAAGCCAAATACTTGTTAAAGTATACAATGAACTTAAAGCAAAAGGGGTTAAAAATATTCATCTCTTAACCACGAAAGAGATCGGGATGGGAATAGAATCAACCGTTGATGGCACACACCCTAACGACATCGGGATGATGGAACACGCAATAGCCTTTGAAAAGAAATATAGGGAGATATTTAAGTAGCGTTTCTTTGGATTGACGCTGTTTGAGATGCGCAGTGTTAACATTTTGAAGAGCGATGTGCTTCGACTACGCTCAGCATGACAAATGCAAAAAAGTTTGTGTTTCGGTCGGTGAGACACCAACCGATGGTGTAAAAAAGCTTAAGAATCAAAATGCCCGATAACAAAACATTCATTATCGGGCATTCTAATTAAAATCGCAATTATCTCACTACACTTCCGTTTTCAAATTTCCCTGTAGGTGCAACAAAAGTAAGTTTACCTTCCGAATCTTCGGCCATTAAAATCATACCTTGAGATACTATTCCTTTTATTTCTCTTGGTGCTAAGTTTACCAAAAGGCTTACTTGCTGACCAATAATATCTTCGGGTTTATAATATTCGGCAATGCCCGAAACTACTGTGCGTTCATCTAAACCTGTGTTTACGGTTAGCTTTAATAGCTTTTTAGTTTTCTCTACTTTTTCGGCAGCGGTAATGGTTGCTACACGAATATCCATTGTGCCAAATTGGTCAAATTGAATATTATCTTTTGCAGGGACTAAGGTTGCATTTGCTTTTTCATTAGCAGATTTACTATTATTTAATTTATCAATCTGTGCTTGTACTTCTTCGTCTTCAATTTTGCTAAACAGTAATTCTGGCTCGTTCAATTGATGTCCTCGTGCTAACAAATTAATTTTACCTGCATCTTCCCATTGATAGCCACCGTAGTTTAACATTTTCATTAACTTATCTGCCGTAAAAGGCAAGAACGGCTCTATTAAAATTTCAATATTTGCAGCAATTTGCAAGCTGATATTTAAAATGGTTCTTACTCTGTCTTCATCTGTTTTAATGGCTTTCCAAGGTTCTGTTTCCGCCAAGTATTTATTCCCTAAACGAGCAACATTCATCACTTCACCTAAGGCTTCTCTAAAACGATAATTTTCTATAGACGCACTAACTTTGGCAGGATATGCAGCTAACTCGTCAATTACAGCTTGATCTTGTGCTGTTATTTCCATTAACATGGGCACTTTACCATTAAAATACTTGTGGGTAAGTACGGTAACACGATTAATGAAATTGCCCAATATGGCAACTAATTCGTTGTTATTACGAGCCTGAAAATCTTTCCACGTAAAATCATTATCCTTCGTTTCTGGAGCGGTAGCGGTTAATACATAACGCAAAACATCTTGCTTATCTTTAAACTCTAGTAAGTACTCATTAAGCCAAACTGCCCAGTTTTTAGAGGTAGATATTTTTTGACCTTCTAAATTCAAGAACTCATTTGCTGGCACATTATCAGCTAAAATATAATCGCCATGCGCCATCAGCATTGCTGGAAAAATGATACAATGAAAAACGATATTATCTTTACCTATAAAGTGAACTAATTTAGTTTCGTCGTCTTTCCAATATTCTTCCCAACCGCACTTATCATCTTCCATTGAGTTGATGTAATATTCTTCTGCCTTTGGATTCCACACATCCAATTTTGCGTAGTTACACAATTCTTTCGTAGCAGAAATATAACCAATTGGTGCATCAAACCACACGTACAAAACTTTACCATCAGCTCCTTTTATTGGAACTTTTATTCCCCAATCTAAATCTCTTGTCATTGCCCTTGGCTGCAAACCTGCATTTAACCAACTTTGACATTGACCATACACATTTGGTCGCCATTCTTTATGACTTTCGATATAGGTTCTTAATTTATCTTCGTATTTATCTAATGGCAAAAACCAATTCTTCGTTTCTTTGCGAACAGGTGGCTCGCCAGATAAAGTAGACTTTGGATTGATTAAATCTGTTGCGTTTAAGGTACTACCACAGTTTTCGCATTGATCGCCGTAGGCATTTTCATTACCACATTTCGGACAAGTTCCTGTAATGTATCGGTCTGCCAAAAATGTTTGTGCTTTTTCGTCGTAATATTGCTCAGTAATTTCTTCTGTAAAAACACCATCATTATATAGTTTTTTGAAGAAATCTGCTGCTGTTTGGTGGTGAGTTAGGGATGATGTACGGTGATAAATATCAAAAGAAACGCCAAACTCTTTAAAAGAATCGCCAATAATTTTATGGTATTTATCTACTATTTCTTGAGGTGAAACGCCTTCTTTCTTCGCTTTTAACGTAATAGGAACGCCATTTTCATCAGAACCACAAATAAACTTAACATCTCTTTTATTCGAACGAAGATAACGCACATAAGTATCTGCTGGCAAATAAACGCCTGCTAAGTGGCCAATATGCACCGGGCCATTGGTGTAAGGCAAGGCTGCCGTTACGGTATATCTTTTAATTTTACTATTATCCAAAACTATTTATTTATTTTGGCAAAGATAAGTGTTTTACCTATGATTAAACAGCCAGAGTATTTAAAAAAAGGGGACAAAATTGCAGTAGTTTGTCCTGCTAAGAAATTACCAAAAAGTATTGCTAGTGCAATTGCCACTTTACAACAATGGGGATTAGAGGTAGTTATTGGTAAAACAATAACTGGATCTTACCATCAGTTTTCGGGTACAGATGATGAAAGAACAGCCGATTTACAGCAGTTTTTGGATGATAAAAGTATTAAAGCAATTATTGCTGGGCGTGGTGGTTATGGTACCATTAGAATAATCGACAAGCTTGATTTTACCACTTTTAATGAAAACCCTAAATGGCTGGTTGGTTTTAGCGACATTACCATTTTGCTTTCTCACGCATTGGCGGAATTAAATACACAAAGCATTCATGCACAAATGCCTTATACGTTTGATGAAAGCACTACTGAAGCCTTGGAAAGCTTGAGAAAGTCTCTTTTTGGCGAACCTGTTTCTTATACCTATTCCAGCGGATTTCCTAATCGAGTTGGTACTACCGAAGGGATTTTAATTGGCGGAAATTTAAGTTTGTTAATTGCTGTGGAAGGCTCTGTTTCTGAAATGGATTATACGGATAAAATTCTCTTTTTAGAAGATGTTGGCGAACATGAATATTCGATAGATAGAATGATGCGTTTGCTAAAAAGAGCTGGTAAATTAGCCAAACTAAAAGGGTTAATTATTGGTGCTTTTAATGAAATTGCTGAAGAGAAAATCCCATTTGGGCAATCGCCTGAAGAAGTAATTTGGGAATTGGTAAAGGAATATGATTACCCTGTGTGTTTTAATTTCCCTACTGGGCATATTGAGGATAACCGTGCAATGGTTGTAGGCAAAAATGTATCTTTACAAGTAGATAAGCATAACGTTCAATTAAACTTTTTATAAAAATGGCAATTTTCGACTCTTTAGGCAAATACCGTAATACTGGATTATTAATCATTAGACTTGGTTTAGGCGTGATGTTTATGATTCACGGTTTCCCAAAAATTATGGGTGGCGTAGACACATGGAAAGGACTTGGCGGAAGTATGAAATTAATTGGTATTGATTTTTTACCTGTTGCATGGGGATTTATGGCCGCAGCTACTGAAACCTTTGGTGGGTTTTTATTAATCTTAGGATTGTTTTTTCGCCCTGTAAATATCTTATTGGTTTTTACAATGATTATTGCAGCTTTGGTTCATTTTAGCAAAGGCGATGGTATTGGCGGTGCTTCTCATGCTATTGAGCTTGGCATTGTATTTTTTGGGTTGTTATTTGTTGGCCCTGGGAAATATAGTATTGATAAGAAGTAATTTATAAAGAGTTGTAAAAATTGAAAAGTGCTATTAAATGTACTTCATTTTTTACATCGGCTTTATTGCTAGCTATAAATTTCTGCATTTCTTCTTTCTTACCTAGATAGGATAGTATAAATGATTTATCCTTTTTTAATTCTATCATTTTACCATCTTGATATAAAAAGTATTTTGTATTGCCTATAAATTCTTTAGTGGTTACCGCCGAATTGTACTCTCTTCTATCTGTTATTCTCTTGCTAGTTTTCTTCAGTAACATCACTTTACCTTCTGTTAGCACCTGATAAAAAGAGGCTTCATTATAATCGCTGATTTTTGGAAACCCGCTTCTAAAAACTTTGGGAGATCCAGTAGTGGGTAACAAAGAAAATTCTTTAATTGGAACAATAAATTTCATTACTGCATCTTTTTCTCCCAGAAAATAAAGTAAATCTTCTAAAACACTATACTTAACCTTAATATCTTTGTAGATCTCGCCTTTCTGTGTTTGAACTATCGCATCTGACCAATTATCATCTAAGAATTCATACCCGACAACATCAGTTCTACCTACTATATCACCTGGAACAGCCAATCCTCTAGCTAGAAACATTTGGTTCATCGTTAAATCTCGCTGAGCGAAAGCAAAGAGTGGAAAAATTAACGATGCTACTAATAAAACCTTTTTCATAAGATGTACTATTTAATTTAAATATAAAAAAGTCCGTTGATAATATCAACGGACTTTTTTACATTATTAGGCTATACTATCTCCTAAGTGTAATAATAAACTTGTTAAAATTAGGATTTGGTTTAACCTGACCGTCGCTTTGCAAATCGAAAATAACAGTCCTTTGATCTCCAACAGTTGTTAAACTATTCGCTACCATATTTACTTTAATATAAGCCAATGATGTATTAGGTGCAAAAGTAACTTTTCTAACGCCAGCAGGAACCAAATTATAATGAGTTCCTTCAACCGCAGTACTTGTTGCTCTTATTTTAAAATTCACATCAATTGGCGCCGCACTTTGTGGCCCTACCAACTGAACTAAAACGCTATCTGTACCTCTTACGTTTAGTAAAACAGTTCTTGATGAGTCGGTCTGTGCAACTGCAGCAACAACTCCTTTTGCATTCAATACCGATGTCTGTTGACCAAATGTAAAGTTCTTAATCTCTGCAACTACAGGCCCATCATAAATAAGCGCTGTTTCCGATTTTTCAGGGAAACACCCTACAAATATTGTTCCTAGAACAAATAAGGCAATAGGGTAAATAATATATTTTTTAAACATAATCTTTTAATAATTTGGGTTTTGTGGTAATGATGGATTTAAAGATATCTCACCTGTTGGAATTGGCGCTAAAATCCTATAATCTGTATATACAACTGGGACTGCAGCAGTTGCTTGAGCAGGTTTAGTAATTGTTTTACCCAAACGTTTCAAATCAAACCATCTGTGTCCTTCAAAGAACAATTCTCTTCTTCTCTCATCTTGGATATAATCTATAATAGCTGCAGTTACAGGAACACCCACAACTGTTGCATTACGACTTGTTCTAAGTTGAACAACAAGTGCCGCAGCTTGTGGATAAAAACCTTGATTGGCTAGTGCTTCAGCCTTCATTAATAACACATCCGCATACCTCATTATTTTAACATTATCTGTGTAGGCACCATTAGAACTTGGATATTTATTTGCCCAGTTATATACAACAGCATTAGTTGACGTACGAGCACTGAAAATTAGGGCTCTTCTATCATCACCTGGCTCAAGCAAGGCAACTAATTCGTTTGAAACAGTTTGTCCACCAAAAGTTGCTAAATTATTTGCATTGGTTCCTGTTGGCTGTGTGTAGGTAAACAAACCATCATTACTTCCTGTAACTCCAACAACTTCAACAGATTGCACATAGTTTAATTCAAACAATGATTCTGGGTGTGGAACTTTTTTGAAATCTGCTGCTGCATTTCCAGCTGCAGAAAGCACTGCGGTTGTAATAGTTGGATTTAGCGCTTTATCAAACTCTGTAACCGCTGCTGCATCTTTACCCCCCCAATACAAATAAACTTTACCTAAAAGGCCATGAGTAAAACTTTCTGTTACTCTATATGGATTTGATGACTTAATTACAAACGCCGCATCCACACTAGGGCCACTTTGAAATGCAGCGATAGACGCAAGCAAATCTTTTTCAATACTTGCATAAACTTCCAGAATGGTTGCTCTAGGTTTTGAAGCTGCCTCTGCTGCTAATGTAGTTGGGGTTAATCTCAATACAGCGCTTTTATTAAAGTTTGCATTGGTACCAGTAGTTGGCACTTTAGTAGGTTCGTAACCATAAATTCTAGCAAGATCAAAATATACCATTCCTCTTAATGCCAAAGCTTCAGCCTTAACTCTTACCCTTAATCCAGCTTTACTGGTTGGCACATCTTGCAAACCATCAATACCAGAAATAATAATATTAAGCTCATTAATAGCTCCATAAGCATTTGCCCATATATTATAATGAGCGCCCCTTGAATTTAAATTTTGAGTATTATATCTACTCCCAGATATGGCTGTAGCAGTAAATAGATTATCAGCTAAAGCATCGCCCATAATTGCCATGTCTCTGCCGTAATAACCATAAGTTTGTAACCTATCGTAAACAGAAATCAGAACAGATTGGTACCCGTCAACGTCTTTTAATGCAACAGCAGGTGTAACCGAATTCTGCGGATCTATCTCCACTATTTTTTCGCATGATGTTACCGTAACAGCAAATAGCAATGCTGTGGCAACATATATATATAGTTTATTTTTCATTTTTTATATTTTAAAATTGAACACTTATACCACCAGAAATAATTCTTGGATTAGGGTAAAAATTCAAGTTATTACCAGTATTCTCAGGATCATCACCTCTATAATTTGTAAAGGTTACTAGGTTAAGGCCTTGAAGGCTTAAAGTAACATTCGGAATTCCAATTTTTTGAGTGATTGATTCAGGCAATTTATAACTGATGTTTGCTGATTTCAAACGGATATAAGATGCTTTCTCAACAAATCTGCTTGAAAAATTGATCATAGAATAACCTCCTGGCTCAACTTGTCCTTGGAATGCTCTAGGAACAGCGGTTAATTGACCTGGGGTAGTCCATCTATCTAATTGTGAAACTAGCTGATTGTTAGCGATACTTCCTGATTGCTCAATATATTGGGCACTCTGAAGATATGCAGAGTTTCCATATTGATATTGAAACAAGAAATCGAGCGTAAGGCCCTTATATTTAAATGTATTGGTAAACCCTCCAAAGAAATCTGGATTTTGATCACCGATATAATATCTATCTGCGTTAGTAGGGTTATAGGTAATGTTACTGTTTTTATCATAATACATCGGTCTACCATCTGCTGGATTTACACCTGCGTATTTAAACGTAAAAATCTGATATAAAGGCATACCAACTGTATAGAAGAAATCACTAATATTAGTTAATCCATTGTTTAACTGAAGTAATTCATTTCTATTAAATGCAATATTAAAGTTAGTAGACCAGCTAAAATCTTTGGTTTCGATATTTCTTGTATTTAAGTCAATATCAATACCTTCGGTTTTCGCTTTACCTGCATTTTCGTTAATTGATCCAAAACCAGAATCACCAGGTAATGTTCTTGGCAAAATCAAGTCAGAGTTTGTTTTACGATAAATATCAAATGCTAATGTAATTCTGTTCTTCAAGAATCCAAGATCTAGACCAAAGTTAACTTGTTTCGAAACTTCCCAAGTCAAATCAGGATTAGGTAATTGATTCGGTCTTAGTCCACCTGATAGTCCAGGGTTACCATATTGACCACCAATTCCATAAAGTGCTATTACTCCAAAGTTATCAGTTGGTTGAACCCCAGTTTCTCCATAACTTGCTCTTAATTTTAAATCACTAACAGTAGTTTGGCTTTTCATGAAATCTTCATCAATCACCCTCCAACCAGCAGATACTCCATAGAATAAACCAAATTTCTGATTAGCTCCAAATCTAGAAGACCCATCATACCTTAAGTTAGTAGAGAAAAGATATTTTCCTTTGTAATCGTATTTAGCATTCCCCAAAATACCAGCTGTTCTATAACCTGTAAAAGTTGAAGCAGTACCTGTTGGTGTAGAAGCACCACTTAATAAGGAAATTACAGGACTTGCGAAGCCTTGAGCAGTACCAGTTAAAACTGTACCCGTAACTTCTCTAAATTCGAAACCTCCTAATACGCTGAAATTGTGATCGCCTATGTTTTTTGCATAATTTACAGTACCAGTTGTAGTATAGTTAATGTTTCTTCTAAAAGATTCACTACCACTACCAACCGATCCTGCAGCTGCAGATAAAGTTGCTGGTCTGTAGTTTAAGTCACTAACATCCGAAAAATCAACACCTCCAAATACTTTAGCACTTAAACCAGGTAATATTTTATACGTTAAAGATAAATTACTTACCGTTTGGAATGTTCCGGCTTTTCTAATCTCTTGTTTTATATTTTGTACAGAGTTTTGATTATTTGTTCCAACAAAAGTAGTATTAAATGTTCCATCAGCATTATATACTTTATTTACTGGCGCAGTTAACAACACCCCTGTAAAAGGAGTATTAGTAAAGAAACCAGCATTTGTTGATGGCCCAGTTGCTTTATTAGCAGCTAAGCTCAATGATGCTGAAATTGTTAATTTATCAGAAATTGCATGCTCTAAGTTTGCTCTTAAAGTTCCTCTTTTAAAATTAGATGAAAGGATTGTACCATCATTATTGTTGTATGAGCCTGAAATGAAAAACTTAGTTTTAGCATCTCCACCCGAAACAGATAAATCATACTGGCTGTTTTTTCCCGTTTGAGAAACAGCGTCAATCCAATTGTAATCATCAATTGTAGCTGGAACTCCTCCAGCTAGTGCTGGGAATGTTGCTTTTGCAGCTTCAATAGCTCCTTGTGCGGCAGAAAGTCCCGCCCTTACATATTGGTTTTCGAAAGCTTCAACACGCAGTTTGTACCAAGTTGCCGCATCTAATAATTCATAAGGGTTATACTGTTTTGCATTACCGATTTGAGCAGATGCTCTAATTACAGATTTTCCTGCTTTACCTTTTTTGGTAGTAATTAAAACAACGCCATTACCCGCTAATGAACCATAAATAGCTGCAGAAGCTGCATCTTTTAATATCTCAATCGATTCGATATCATTAGGGTTAATTGAGGCTAATGTGTTAACAGAAGTTTGTCCTGATACACCTCCAGAGTTCATTTGAACACCATCAACAATGTAAAGTGGCTGTGTAGAGCCATTAATTGTAGCAGTACCCCTAATGTTTACAGAGATACCTCCACCTGGTTGTCCACTTGTAGAATTTACTTGCACACCAGCTGCTCTACCTTGTAGTGCTTTGTCGAATGATTGGATTGGTTGATCTTGAAAAGATTCTCCTTTAATTTGAGCGATTGCTCCTGTCACTTCTCTTTTCTTTTGAACGCCATAACCTGTTACGATAACTTCGGTTAACGCTTTCGAGTCTGAAACTAAACTGGCATTCACTACAGTTCCATTAATTGCTATTGTCTGAAGCACAAACCCCAATGAGCTAAACTCAAGGGCAGTTGCTGTGGCGGGAACAACTAATGAATACTTTCCATTAGCATTTGTAGACACTCCCAAATTGGTTCCTTTTACCTTTACGCTTACGCCAGGAATAGGCAAGCCCTCTTCATTTGATGTTACAGTACCTGTAATTGTTCGCCCTTGCGAAAAAACAGTCATAACTGTACAACATAAAATGAATAAACTTAGTACAAGTTTTTTCATAAAATCAATAATTTTAAGTTAGTTAACGGTTAATTAATAGTTCAATGTAAATAGATTATTACATACAACCAAGCGCTCTATAACAATTTTTAAACAAACGTTTCGTTAAACGACAAAAAAATCTTTAATTTTTAGATAAAAAACTAGTTACATAAGTAAAAACTTAATTGCATTTTAATATTGTCTTAATAATACAATTATTGGATAAACAAAATAAGAGTTGCGCTTTTATATTGCCTTAATAATAAACTGATTAAATGAATAATAAATTATTGTGTAAATAAAGGATGGCTATTCAATGTGTTCAATTTTTTTTATGGGTTTAAAGTGCCCAAAGTCGAATTTATAAAAATTGACAAAAAAAAGACTATTCATTTCTTTTTCACAACTCATATCATCCCTACCTAAAACATATCTTTTATTGGCAAGTATAGTATTGATAAGAAGTAAGGGTTAGCGTAGGAAGACTCATCATTTCAGTGAAAACGGGAATCGTAATGCGCTAAATGTTAACTATTGCATTAGGATTCTCAATCAAGTTGGGAATGACGTGATAGAGTGAAAGTTTAACTTTATTCTAATTCACTAAAAAAATTGCATTGGTAAATAATTGCTTCCCATTTTCCCAGAAAGAGCGGAATAAGACATCAGTACCTAAATAAACTATAGTTCCTCTGCCAGCTTGCTGTACACCATATAATAATCCTGTAGCTAATTTCTTCTTCACTTTTTCCCCTGCAATGCCAGCCATATAGCTGTTTGCTTTTAACGTGCCCACATTCCATCCATTTTCTAAAGGTTCGTAAATTCTTTCGTCTGTTTTTAAGGTATAATAATAGTTACCCAAACCCGCAGCAAGTGGGTGACTTTGATCTAGACTCACTTTATATATTGCTCCAGGGATAGAGTTCTGCAAATCATCTTTGTCTTTTTCAGCGTATTTACGTTCGTTACTTTCTTTTTCATCCTTTTTAGGATATTCTTTCTTCTTAATATCGAATGGTTTCTTGCCCACCATTGAGGTAATTGCATCTTCCATTAAAATAAGATTTCCACCAGCATTAATCCATCCGCTTAATTGGTCTGCCAATTTTTCTGAATACGTGCCGTCTGGCAAAATCAATACATTAATTTTATTTATATCTAAATACGCTGCGCTTTGTACGCTAATTAAACTTACTGGATAGTTCAATTCTTGTTCGAAGAAATGCCACACCTCTCCAAGGCTCTGTGATGAAACTTCCTGTCCAGTAGCTACTGCTATTTTCGGCGCTGTTAAAAGTCGGTAAACTGACGAACCAAAATCTTTTCCCTTTTCTACATAACCACTCGCAATGGGATAAAAAGCAACGTTATTGTCTTTCGCTATTTGCATCAACTTTGTTCCAAATTCTTTGATATTCCGCTCGTTTTCGGTACGATAAATTAATAAAGAACCCGCTGGATATACTTTTCCTCCAATTGTAAATCCTTCTTCCGCTAGGCGAACTTTTATTTTCTGTTTTTGTAGGGCGATCAAAATTTGTGCATCTGCTACCGCATTCCATGGCATAACCCAAGCATATGGTTTAGCAATTACAGGAACATTTTCTTTTTTCTCTTCTATAAATGTGAAACTTCCTGATACCGGCTCTTTAACTGCGTACGCTTTTAAACCATAGGCGTAAGGCAATGCCCATGCTGTAATATCATAGGTGTTAGAATCGGTTACCATGGTTTGAGGTTCAAAAAGCACATTTGCTAGTACCGAACGTGGCTGCTGCAAATTAACAATCAAATCGTTTCGGTCTACTTTAAAATTTTCTAGCTTTTGGTTTTCATAATTATAGCCGTTCAAAGTACGATCAGCGCCAAAGGCAAAGGCAATATGATTTCTTTTCAGCAGCTCAGCCATTTTACGCAATCTTGCTATGTTTTGTGCTTTTACAATATAGGTTTTATAAATTCCCGGTGGATTTATTGCACTTTGTTCGAAGTACTTTTTAAACTCACTTATCAATTTCTCTGCATGTGTAGAAACTGTTTCTAACGTAGCCATTGATGTGGTAAAGTGATGGTCAATTCTATCTTTCAATGTCAGCGTATCTCCATCTGCTGTAATTACGGCTAGTCCGGCTCTAATTCCTCCTTGCTCATAAGTCATTCCAATTGCGCCATTGTAAAGTGGGTAGGTATCGCCATAAGATGGATATAAAAGATCAAAGCGTTCTTTTGTAAAATACTGCCATCCGTTTTCGTCAAAATATTTAGCGTTGTTTTTTCCTACGGTGATTTGAAATTCTCTTTGCCAAGGTGTAATATCTTGATGAACAGGTTCTGCCGCCGGCGCAAAATAATACGGCTCATTGTAACTTTGCTCATGGAAATCTACGTGCACTTGTGGCATCCATTTATGGTATGCGATTAACCTTTGTTGTGTTTCTACTTGTGTTTGCCAAGCCCAATCGCGATTTAAATCATAATAATAATGGTTTACTCTGCCGCCCGGCCAAGGTTCGCTATGTTCTCGAGCTGAGGGATCTGGATTTGGCAAAACTCCACTTACCATGTTAAAATAACTCACGTACCTTTCTCTACCATCAGGGTTTAAACAAGGATCTATAATCACCACTGTATTTTTTAACCACGCTGCGGTATTATTATCTTTTGCCGATGCCAAGGTGTATAAAACTTTCATGGCTGTTTCAGTAGAATTCGCTTCGTTACCATGTACATTATAACTTAACCATAAAATTGCAGGTTGTTTGGCTATTTTTACACCACTTTTATCTGCATTTGCCAAACTCAAATTAGCTGTTCTAATTTGTTCTAGCTTATCCATGTTATCTTTATCAGAGATTACAGCGAGTACTAATTCACGCCCTTCGTAAGTTTTTCCGTAAGTCTGTAATTGGATGTTTTTATTTGTTGAGGCTACTTTTTTAAAATAATCTACCACTTTTTGATGTGGCGTGAAACGACTACCTAACGGATAACCTAAAAATTCATCGGGCGATGGTGTTTGAGCTAAAACCGCAGTAGCGCTAAAACTTAAAAACAGTAGGCAAAGCAGATAATTCTTCATACAACAGGAATATTTATCAATAATACTAAAAAGAATAGTTGAATTTGTCTTTGCATTTGTAATTTTACGATGAATATTTATCCGCTTTGCGAAATGGCAACTACCGAACAGCTTTACCAACATTATTTAAAACATAGTACAATTTGTACGGATACAAGAACCATTACTGAAGGTTGTTTATTCTTTGCGCTGAAAGGTGATAATTTTGACGCCAATACTTTTACCGAAAAAGCTTTAGATCAGGGTGCGGCTTTTGCAATAATAGATAATGCAAAATATGCGATAAATAACCAATGTATTTTGGTTGCTGATGTGTTAACTGCTTTGCAGGATTTGGCAAAACACCACAGAAAACAGTTAAATATTCCAGTTATTGGCTTAACAGGAAGTAACGGTAAAACCACCACCAAAGAGTTAATTAGAGCTGTATTAGCAGAAAAATTCCAAGTTTTCGCCACCAAAGGGAATTTAAATAATCATATTGGTGTTCCTTTATCCATTTTATCTTTACAAGATGATGTAGAAATTGCGGTAATAGAAATGGGTGCAAATCATCAGAAAGAAATAGAATTTTTGTGTGAAATTGCGCAACCTACGCATGGTTTAATAACCAATGTTGGTATGGCGCACTTAGATGGTTTTGGTGGTTTTGAAGGTGTTAAAAAAGGCAAGGCCGAATTATTTGCTTATTTAAAAGCGCATCATGGTTTTGCATTTATTAATCGCAATAATCCTTATTTACTAGAAATGAGTGAGGTTGCTGGATTAAACAAAGTGGTTTATTATGGAAGTGAAAAAGAAAACTCGATTAGCGGAAAATTACAACATAGTGATCCGTTAATTGAATTTGAGTGGGCAACTCACCATGCCCATTATCAGGCAAAAGCTAATTTAACGGGCACCTATAATTTCGAGAATATTTTGGCAGCGATTTGTATTGGTCATTTCTTTGAATTAAGTCCTGAACAAATTAACACAGGTTTGGCTAATTACTTTCCGAATAATAACCGTTCTCAATTATCAAAAACTGAGAAAAATACAGTTATCTGTGATTTTTATAATGCTAATCCAAGTAGCATGAGTGCCGCTTTAAACAATTTGAAATCGCTAAGTTCAGCTCATAAAACTGCCATTTTGGGCGATATGTTTGAGTTAGGTGCGGAATCTCCAGAACAGCATGAACTCATCGCGAAACTAGCTTCGCAAAGCAATATTGAAACGCTAATTTTTATTGGTAAAGATTTTTACGCGTATAAAGAAAAGTATACTGGTCATTTTTTTAATACTCCTGCAGAGGCGGCGGTTTATCTTCAAGAAAATCCTGTTGTAGCTAATTTGGTATTGCTAAAAGGTAGCCGAGGAATGGCTTTAGAGCAATTATTGTATTTACTTTAAAGTTTACTGGTTGAAATAGTTCATTAGTTCATTAAGCTAAACGCCTAAGCATACTTCCCAATGAACTAATGAGCCAATGAACATTATTGTATTCTTTCTAATACAGATTTTAAGTCTTCTTTAATTTTTTCTGGTGTTCCAGCACTAGCTATCATTGTAGTCGCAACCGCTTTAAATTTCTCAAAATCTTTAACTTTAATGTAGATAATTGCTTTCACAAAATCTTTCATGTAACCTTTATCCGCATCTTTATCGGCTAGCTTTATATCTTCAAACTTTTTTAAAGTTGCATCTAACTTCCCTTCGCTTAATAAAATTGGACCTACATTCATCATGGCATTACACACCTGATCGAAAGTTACTTTTGTTGGTGTATTTATTAAAATAGCATCAAATGCTGAAATTGCTTCGTCAGCTTCTTTATTATCTAATAAGTATTGTGCTCTAAAATAATTGTACACGAAAAAAGCCTTTTCAGGAACATATTTTTCTAGTAATGTTTTAACTATCTCAAAATCCAAGTTTTCATCATCTAGTTGTTCGTGTGCAGACAGTGAATAGCCCAGTGTTAAGCTAATCATACGTTCAGTGAAATCATCCTCTGTATAATTCCCAGTTTGCAATATTTTAACTTTGTTATTCACTATGTAGGCTAAAGATTTTTGATCTGGTAAGGAATTAGCATAATTCATAATCAAATCGATTAAGTCTGCATTCCCTAAAATATCAGCTTGTTTAGCTAAATAATCCTCGCTAATTTGATCGAAATCTTCATCCTGAAACTTTACAGCATCACTAGCAAATTTTACAAATTCAGCATTCGTCATTTCCAATGCTTTCTTTTTTACAACAGCGTATTGTAATGCTGGATTTTTAGCCGCTTTTCCTAATACAACAAACGCTGGCGCATCGAGATATCCAACACCCCTATGAAGCATCGCTCCATCGGTATTGATAAATAATAAACTAGGATAGGACTCAACAGAAAATTGCTGTGCTAATAGTATTCCTTCACCTTTTTCCATATCGTATTTTACATTGATGAAATTGGCATTGTAATAATCAGCAACGGCTTGATCTTTATACGTTTCCGCATCCATCATTTTGCAAGGACCACACCAAGTTGCATAAGCATCTAAGAAAATCATTTTATTTTCTTTCTTCGCTTTTTCTAAAACAGTACTCCAAACTGGGTTATCTAAGAAATTAATTTCTGAAGCTGTGGCAGATGTAGTTATCATGAAAAGGCAAATTGCCCATACAAAGTTCTTCATTTAATAAATTTTAAAGTTTTCTACAGCAAATTATGATTTATCGCGTCGATTTGAAATACCGAGTTATAGGTAATTAATCTCCTTCTTTTGCTACAGTTATGCCAACATCGCTAATACCAATTAATGGATTATCACGCATGTTTTGCTCTATTTCTATTTCGTATTTTCCGGGTTTCTCGAAACGATAATTAGTTAATAGGGGGAAATTATAAGTGTACAAATTTCCTGAACCTTTGCCCAACCATTCGCCATCATTTTTGGCTAGTTTAAATTGATAACGTGTACTTTTATTCAAACCATTTCCTTTTAAATGCATCACTACATATAGGTTGGCATAGCGATAATCTGTAGTATGGCGAAGTTTAAAATAAAATTGATACGATTGGTTTGGATTTTTAATTTCTACCGTCGCTTTTGTACTGTTCGCATAGGTCCAGCTATTATCAGAAATACTCATATTGGTATCCACTAAATCGTTGTCGCCGCATCCCGCAAGGAATAGCAATACAATTAATAAAGGCAATATAAACTTCATTTTATTCATTTTTAGGCTTTTCAGATGATGAATCTGTAGGTCTGTTTTTATTGCGGTTTTTATTTCTGTTTTTATTGTTCCGATTCGGTTTTGGTGAATTAGGATTTGCTGGAGCTGCTCCTTCTACTACAGGTTTTTGAACTTGCGATTTTGGCTGCTGTACTGGTTTAGCTTGTGGCGCAGGTTTTGCCTGTTGTGCAGGCCTTGGCTGTTGCTGCAAATTACCTTGAGGCTGGTTGCGACTACGATCGTTTCTATTATTGTTATTTTTATTACGATTGTTATTGTTGCGGTTTTTATTTCTGTCGTCTAAACGAGTTAAACTATCCTGACCAACCACATTTTCATAATCGTGTACTTTTTCAACTATTGTTGTTGTTTTTAATTCAACTGCTTCGTCTTTCAAATTAACTGGTTTTTCACCTTTTTTATTCATTGCCATGATTTCTTTTACACGGTCAACTTTAAGCGGAATCCAATCTTCTTGATTGGCGTAACTGAACCACATTAATTTTTTAAAGATGTCTGTTTTTTGATGACGAGCAACACCAACTTCAGTTTGCAACGATTCAATACGATCTGGAATATCTTTCAACGCATCCAAATACGTATCTAACTCATAGTTTAAACAACATTTTAATTTACCGCATTGTCCTGCAAGTTTTAAGGTGTTTAAAGAAAGGTTTTGATATCTAGCCGCCGCTGTAGAGACTGTTTTGAAATTTGTTAACCATGTTGAGCAGCACAATTCGCGGCCGCAAGAGCCAATTCCACCTAAACGACCCGCTTCTTGACGCATTCCAATTTGGCGCATTTCAATTCTGATTCGGAAAGTTTCAGCCATTTTTTTAATCAACTCTCTAAAATCTACACGACCTTCTGCTGTATAAAAAAACGTTGCTTTTGTTTTATCACCTTGATAATCTACATCACTAATTTTCATCGACAAACGTAAATCTAATGCCAAAGTACGGGCTTTATGCATGGTCTCCCATTCCATATCCTTAGCCAATTTCCATTTATCTACATCAGCTTCTGTAGCCTTACGATATATTTTACGAGTTACTTGGTCTAGTGGCGTTTTGCGACGTTTCATTTGCATACGCACCAATTCTCCCGTTAAGGAAATATGGCCAATATCATATCCGCCAGTTGCGCCTTCAACAGCAACTAGTTCGCCTATTTCGAGGTAAATATTTTCGTTATTTAAAAAGAATTCTTTTCTAGCGCCTTTAAATTTTACTTCAACAACTTGAAAAGGTATATAATTAGCGGGCATATCCAAATTTGATAGCCAGTCGTGTACTTCCATTTTTTGGCATCCGCCAGTAAGACATGAGCCATTACTTTTGCAACCAGAGGGGGCGCAACCGCCACCTGTCGAACAACTTCCACATCCCATATTAATTGTATATATATTGAGTCCCTTTCGGGAACGTTTTAAACTTAATTATTTTTACTAGTTGTAAAGATACATCTAAAAACAGAATTTTTGGATTCGCATTGCGCTCGATGTGGTAATGCGCTTTTTCCAACTCGTTAATTAGCGCTTCTACCATGGCTAAATTTAGCACATTTGTGGAAAGTTTTACTGCGATTTCTAAGGTTTGATGTGGCAACTTTACCAGATCATCAGCTCCGCTTAACAACAAACTACATTCGCGTAAAAAGTTGATGCCGTATTTTAAAAAGTTCTTCTGATTTTCTCTGCCCCAACTTGCTGCTGTATCGGTAAAAGCAATCATTGCTGGCACTTTATTTCCAAAACCCATACGCAACCATTCCGTAAAATAACCTGCATTGTTGTTGGGCGTATCATTTAATAATGCCTTTGCTTCTATCAAATTTCCATCCGCCAAAAAACTATATTCTGCCGCTTGGTTATCTGATAATTGTGCTTTGTGAATGAGATAATTTTCAATATCAGCATCTGCTAATTTTGGAATTTTAACGATCTGCGTACGCGATAAAATAGTCGATAAAATTTGCTCTTGATTTTGAGCGACTAAAATAAATAAGGTGTTTGCAGGCGGTTCTTCTATAATTTTTAGTAATGCATTTCCTTCTCTATCCAAAAATTCCGGCAGCCACATAATCAATACTTTTGTATCTGCTTCGAAAGCTTTATAGCTTAATTTTTTGATGATATCGTGACACTCGGCAATGTTAATGTTGGCTTGTTTATTTTCTGCACTCAATTTTGAACGCCAAATATCCAAATCGAAATAAGGATCTTCGAGTAATAAACTACGCCATTCTTCCAACACATCTACTGCAATTTTTACATCTTTTGACGCGAAAAAAGGATAGGAGAAATGTAAATCTGGATGAATATATTTTTCGTATTTGCGACAAGAAGAACATTCGCCGCAACTATCTATGTCTGTTTTATTTTGGCAGTTGATGTATTGCGCATAGGCAATTGCCAAGAGTAAAGCGCCACTTCCTTCGGCAGATAAAAACAATTGCGCATGACTTACCCTGTTTTCTACAATGGTTTGTATCAACTGTTTTTTTAAGCTCTCTTGTCCAATTATCTCTTTAAACTGCATTGGTGCAAAATAAGAAATAGTTTGGAGAAATGAACAAAGAACAAGGAGCAAAGACTTTTGTAAAATAATTGTTGATATATCAATTATTGATGATGCATTTATATTTTTGTGATAGGAAACACCATGGAAAAATTAAATGACACACTACTTTACACTTTAGATAAGTGTTTTAGAACTTATAATCAGTTTGCACAACGAAATGTACGCAAAGCTGGATACGATATTACAATTGACCAATGGCTCATTTTAAAAAGCGTTGCTGAAAATCCCGATATAACTCAAAACGATATTAGCAAAATTGTTTTTAAAGACAATGCATCTATCACACGCATTATTCAATTATTGATAAATGCAGGTTATTTAATTCGCGAAATTCATCCCTCAGATAGGAGAAGGGTAAATTTAACATTAACCGGAAGCGGCAAAAAAATCACAATAGATGTGAACGAAATCGCTATTCAGAATAGAACCACCGCCCTGAAAAATATTAATGAAGAAGCTGTTCAACAAATGAAAAACTTACTTCAACAAGTTATTGAGAACTGCAAATAAACACACACAAATGAAACTATTAATTAGACTCTTTTTAATATTATTCTGCTTTGTGAATTGCTTTACGGTGATGGCACAAACCACAAAACCCGATACGAGCGCAAAAAAACTAAAAGAAGTAACCATTACGAGCAAGAAACAACTGATTGAGCGCAAACAAGGCAAAACCATTATAAATGTTGATGCCGCAATTACCAATGCTGGGACCACGGTTTTAGAAGTGTTAGAAAAATCTCCAGGAGTTATGGTAGATAAAAATGGTGGAATTAGTTTGCAAGGAAAGCCAAGTGTTTTGGTATTAATTGATGATAAACCAACTTATTTATCGGGTACGGAATTGAGCAATTTGTTGGGAAGTATGAGTTCTGCACAAGTAAATCAGATCGAATTAATTACTAGTCCATCTGCAAAATATGATGCGAGCGGAAATGCAGGGATCATCAACATTAAAACCAAAAAGAATAAACAAGAAGGTTTTAATGGAAACTTCTTAACCAATATCGGTCAAGGGAAATATTTGAAAAACAACAATTCGTTAGTTCTAAATTTCAGAAAAGGCAGAATAAACACATTTATGAATTATGGTTTCAATTACAATAAAAACTTTACCTCTATTTATGCGTATCGTCAATATTTTGATAACCAAGGTGCCGTTACTTCTGCATTAGATCAGCCTTCTTATTTAGGAAACGAGGGTCATAACAATTCTCTTAAAACTGGACTAGATTTTTATGCATCAGAAAAAACAACTTTTGGGCTTACCCTTTCTGGTAGTTTAGTAGCCCGTAAGGGCGCTGGCGATGCGGTTGCGACTTGGCTAAGTCCACAAAAAGCAATTGATTCGGCCATTACGACCTATAGCGGGAGCGATTTTAGATTAAGGAACGGTGCAGTAAATGTATATGGTAGACACAATATCACTAAAACTCAAGATATTGGTTTTGATGTAGATTATCTTAAGTACACTATTGATAACGATCAAAATTTTCAAAATATCCGTACTGGAGCGGTTGCTTATAATCAAGGTTCGCGTGGAGATATTCCTTCTAAACTAGAAATATTTTCAGCCAAGGTCGATTATACTTTGCAGCTGGGAAAAAATGCAAAATTTGAAGCTGGTGCGAAATCTTCATCTATTAATACCGACAATACCGCAAATTATGAGTTGTTTGATGGAACAAATTGGAAAGAGGACCTTAAGAAAAGTAACCACTTTTTGTACAAAGAAAACATCAATTCTGTGTATAGCAGTTTAGAGCATAAAATTAATCGTTTCAGCTATCAACTCGGCGTTCGTTATGAAAACACCCATTACACTGGAAACCAATTAGGTAATGCATCGCAAGCAGGAAGTAATTTTTCTAAAAATTATCAAGATTTCTTCCCATCGGGATATTTATCCTATCAAGTTGATTCGGCAAACTCATTTTCTTTTACTGCGGGTCGTAGAATAGATCGTCCGGCATATCAGAAATTAAATCCTTTTGTTTTTATCATCAATAAATATACTTATCAACGTGGAAATCCATTCTTTTTACCACAATACACTTGGAATTTTGAGTTGAGTCATTCATATAAACAACTCTTAACAACTGCCGTTTCATATAGCGGAATTAAAAATTATTTCTCTCAATTATTTTTATCCGAAGGTGATGATATTTTGGTGTATACAGAAGGAAACGTTGGACAAATGTATAATTTTGGTGCATCTGTTACTTTACAGGTTTCGCCTGCTAAATGGTGGTCGTTAACCGCTCAAAGTAATTTCAATTATAAAAAATTAAGCGGTTATCAGAATGTGAATTATAAATCGTCTGTAAAACAATTGCACACGAGTATGAATAATCAGTTTAAGCTAAGCAAAACTTTAAACGGGGAAATTTCTGGGTTTTATACCACTAAAAATCGTAACGATTTACAAGAATTATTATCGCCAACCGGACAAGTGTCGGCGGGTTTGGCTAAAACTATTCTAAAAGGAAAAGGAATATTAAGATTAACAGCGAGAGATATTTTTTACACTCAATCTATGGAGGGAATGACCGATTTCCCTAGTGCAAACGAATACTTCATTTTATGGCGAGATAGTCAAGTAATTAATGCTGGTTTCAGTTATCGTTTTGGTAAACCACTTAAACCAGCTAAACGTTCTACCGGCGGTGCGGGAGATGAAATTAATAGAGCGGGAACGTAATATTCAATCTCAAACTTTGACAAAGCAGCATGCATATTGTGACTAAGCTTTGTCAAAGTTAAAATCCAATTTCGTCAAAAATCATATCTTTGATTTTATGGCACGCATCCTCGCTTTTGATTATGGCACCAAACGTATCGGCATTGCCGTAACAGATCCTTTGCAAATTATTGCAACGGGTTTGGATACCATACACCCAAAAGATATTCTCGAATACCTTAAAAAATATATGCTTACCGAGCAGATTGAGGCTTTTGTAATTGGAGATCCTAAACAAATGGATGGTTCGCCGTCGGAATCTGCACAGCATGTAAAAGGCTTTTCTACCATTCTAAAAAAGAACTTTCCTACTATTCCGCAGCACTGGATAGATGAACGTTATACGTCTAAATTAGCAGAGCAAACTATTATGCAAAGCGGATTTAAAAAGAGCGACAGAAGAGATAAAGGAAGGGTTGATGCGATAGCGGCGACAATAATTTTGCAATATTTTATGGAACAACACCGTTTATAAACACAATGATTAGCGAAGAATTACAAAATTTATTGTTAAAATACTGCGAGCCAGAAGATGAATTGCTACAGCAAATAAATCGAGAAACTCATCTTAAAGTGTTAATGCCTCGCATGTTAAGTGGGCATTATCAAGGTCGTGTTTTAAGTTTGCTAAGCAAAATGAATTCGCCTAAAAGGATTTTAGAAATTGGCACTTTTACGGGCTACGCTACCCTATGTTTAGCCGAAGGATTAACGGAAGATGGGATTATTTATACCCTAGATATTAATGCAGAACTAGAAGAAATGGTTCGAGGAAATTTTGCAAAATCACCATTAAATTCTAAAATAAAATATACCATTGGCGATGCACAACAAAGTTTAAAAACATTAGATAACGAAACATTTGATTTAGTTTTTATAGATGCTGATAAAAAGAACAATGGAACGTACTACGATTTAATTTTCGACCAAGTAAAACCTGGCGGAATCATCATTGTAGATAATGTGCTTTGGAGCGGAAAAGTATTAAATAATGCACAAGACAAAGACACCAAAAACATTAGCAGTTTTAATGATCAAATTGCTGCAGATAAAAGAGTTGAAAAATTAATATTACCCGTTAGAGATGGGCTTTTTGTAATTCGGAAGTTAAGTTAAATCGACAAACAATGAAAAAAACGATTACTTTATTCATTCTATTATTAACCTCTATTTTTGTTAAAGCACAAACTACACAAGATTATATAGCCGAACATGTTGATTATGCTCAAAAATTGATGCGAATATACCAAGTGCCCGCAAGTATAATTTTAGGTGTTGCTATTCACGAATCTGCCGCAGGCAAAAGTAAAATTGCTCGTTATTTAAATAATCATTTCGGGGTAAAAGGGCCAAATAATAGTAATGAAATTCGCTCTGCATATAGAGATTATCCGACAGTAGATTCTTCTTATAATCATTTCGTTTCTTTTTTACGTGATCGGACTTATTATAATGTGCTTTTTACTAAATATGATCAATATGATTATAAAAATTGGGCAAGAGGAATTCAGCGTGGAGGGTATGCAAGTAGTCGTACATGGGCGTCGCAAGTTATTGCATTAATAAAGAAATATGAATTGTATAAATACGATGATCGACCTGATGATTATATGGAAACTGTAATTCCTGCAACAAATATTGTGGCAAAATCAACTAGAAGTAGCCGTACAAAATCACGTTCATCAATTGCTAAAAAAAGTAAAAGTTATACGATAAAATCTGGTGAAAATTTAAATCAAATTGCAGAAAGAAACGGTACAACATCGACAGCTTTAATGCGAAAAAATGGATTGAAATCGGCAGTTGTGCAACCTGGTCAGAAAATTAAATTATAATGAGAAAAATTACGCTCCTTTTAGCTATTGCTGTTTTATTTTTTAGCGCTTGTAAATCGAGACAATATAGTCGCAATAACAAGCAAATTGAAAAAGCTGCAAATAAGGAAAATCCAGATTTTACAACTTACACTACCTTAACCTATATTGATGCTTTTAAAGCTGTGGCGATAGAAGAAATGAATGCATATGGAATTCCGGCAAGTATTACATTAGCTCAAGGTATTTTAGAATCGGGTAGTGGAAATAGTAGTTTGGCTAAATATGCAAATAATCATTTCGGCATTAAATGTACTGCAGAATGGAAAGGAAAAGCATATTACAAAGATGATGACCAGAGTAATGATTGTTTTAGAGTGTATAAAGATGCGAGAGAATCATACAAAGATCATTCTGAGTTTTTAAAACGTAAGCGTTATAGCTTCTTATTTGAATTAGATAAGAACGATTATAAAAATTGGGCGCAAGGATTAAAGACTGCTGGATATGCCACAAACCCTAAATATCCAGAAATGTTGATAACAGTTATTGAGAAGTATAAATTATATCTATATGATCAGCCTGAGAGCGAAAGCGATAAAATTTCACGAGAAGATCGCGTTTTTACACAGATAAATGCGAATATTCCGGTAGAAAAGAAAAAGTTTACACCTGTTGATGTAGCGCCAAAAGATCCGCCAACTTCTCCAACTGCAACAAGTACCGAAAGTTATTATACTGTTAAACAAGGTGATACTTTATTTAAAATTGCTCAACAATACAAATTAACTGTTGATGAATTAAAGGCTTTGAACAAATTAAACGACAATGGTATTAAAATTGGCCAAAAACTTTTGGTAGTTAAATAATGTTAAGAAAGACATAACTATTTCTAACATATTGTAGTTTTGTTAAACAAATGAAATTCTCGGGTCTTTTCTTATTGTTAGCACTTTGCTCTTTTCAACTTTTTGCACAAACCAAACCTGTGCAGGGCTTTGTGGTGGATAAGGATAGCAAACTGAGATTAGCAAAGGTTTATATTTACAATCCTACAAACGATGATGGGATTTATAACAACAACAAAGGAGAATTTGTTAGCAATGTAAAAGTTGGTGATACGCTTTTTGCTGCTCTCGGTGGTTATGGAATGGATACCGTGATTTATAAAGGTCAATCCGCTATCGTTTTTCAGCTAAAATCTTTAAGTATTAAACTAAAAGAAGTGAAAATTTATGGCAAGGCGCTAAGTCCTCAAGATCAATACACAAAAACCTTAAAAGATTATAAATATGCGCTTGATAAAGGCAATACAAGTGATTTATTGAACGTTGGTTTGGGCGGCGTAGGTTTAGGTATTGATGCGATTTACAATTTATTGAGTAGACAGGGCAAAAATGCTCGGCATTTGCAAGCAATTTTAGAAAGAGATTATCGTGAAGCCATTATAGATTATCGCTTTAGACCAGATTATATAAGATCAGTTGTTACAACAAACGATACTGAGTTAAGTGATTTTATGTTGCAATATAGGCCAACATACCAATTTGTTTTATCAGCTTCTGATTACTCTTTTGTACAATATGTTAAAAATAGTTTTGCTTCTTATAAAAGGAATCCAGCTATGTTTAGATTACCAAGTTTACCAAAAATGAGTGCGCCAAATCTCAGTTATCAAAATCAATGAGGTTTTGGTTTATCATATTGCCCAATTTATCCGCAAATGCGATGGCAATATTTCCTTTTATCTTGTTAAAAAATAAAGCTCAAAAACAAGATGCAACCTTAATCAATCACGAGCAAATACATCTTCGGCAACAGCTGGAATTATTGGTTTTCCCCTTCTACTTCTTATACCTACTAAATTATTTCATCAACCTTGTTAAATATAAAAACCATTACCAGGCTTATTTTAACATTTCTTTTGAAAGAGAGGCGTATCATTTTGAACATGATTTGAATTATTTATCCAGCAGGAAATGGTATAGCTGGATAAACTTTTTAAAATAGAAGTTTGCTTTGCATGCTATCAATGAAGATGTTACCACATGTTTTATCATAAATCTTTTTATTCCGCATAATTTTTGTTTTTATTTGCAATACAAATGAAAAACCTATTACTTACTTTCCTAATCGTTTTTGCGCTTTCCTCTCATCTCGCTGCTCAAGAAGTAGACACCATTCCTATTCCCACAAAAGATTTGGATATCAAGTTGAAACGTAGTCCACTTCCTTCTAGGATGGGAACTTTACAATTTCAGCCTGTTAAATTAAGTCCAGCATTAGTAGATGCAAAAATAAATTACTGGAAAACCAAAACATCCGTTGGTATTAACATTAACCAAGCATCATTTAGTGATAATTGGAAAGGTGGCGGCGTAAATTCATTAGCTATTGGCGGTTTGGTAAATTATAAAGCCGAATACAGCAAAGAAAGTTACAGCTATGTGAGCGAAGTTATTTTGCAATATGGCAAAGTAAAAAACAAAAGTCAATTACAAAAGAAAACAACCGATCGTATTTATTGGGACAACAAAGCGGCTATACAGCTTTCAAAAAATTGGTATTTCTTTGGTTCGATTAATTTTGAATCGCAATTTGACAAAGGATTTTCTTACAGTAAAGATGCGCAAGGGAATGAAAAGGAAACGCTCATTTCAAAATTCATGGCACCGGGTTATTTAACAGAATCTATAGGTTTTGAATATAAACCAACTAAGTATTTCTCTACTCGTATTGGTACAGGAACTGCCCGTCAAACATTTGTGTTAGATAGCGTGCTTCAACAAAAAAATGCGATTAATTTCGGTGTGCCAAAAGGTAAAAGTTTTAGAAATGAACTGGCTTTTCAGATTGTAACTAGTTTTGAAAAGGAGATTTTTCAAAATGTTACCTTAAAAACGCGTTATAACATGTTTATTCCTTACGATAATTTTGGGCATATAGATCATAGATTAGATGTAAATGTTGTAGCAAAAATTAATCGTTTTATGAATGTTTCTCTTACTGGTGTTGGTTTATACGATAGAGATACTGATCTTAAAATTCAGGGTAGCCAAACACTAGCCCTAGGTTTAATGTTCATTTTTCCGAGGTAAAATGGTTTATTAATTCATTGGCTCACTTGTTCATTTGTACATGATGCTTAGGCATTTAGCCTAATGAACTGATGACACCAATGAGCCAATGTGAACAACCTACTTACTTTTCTTTTTCACCAAGCCCAAATAATCTATATAGTATAATACCTTGATAGATAAACTGTTATTTTGAGGTCCAGATATTACTTTATCAAAGTTTTTGCCATAACGTTTGGTTAAGAATTTATCGTTAGTTTCTGCAGCATCTTTGTACGTAATACTTAACTCACTACCTGGTGTAAATTGCCAAACATAAGCCAAATCAATATTAAAAACGTTATAGTTTCTGTCCACATTTTGCAAAGCTGGGCCAGTGTATGCGTTTAATCCGCCAGCAGTATTTAATGCATAAAACTCTTTATTTCTTCTGTCAGACCAATAATGTCTTACGCCCAACTGAATTCCCATTTTATTGCTGAAACTATATTTAGCATCCATCGTGTTTTCAACTGTGTTTCTATCGTATCTAGAAAAAACAGATTGCGCACCATTAAATCCTACCCAGCTTACAAAATCATAACTCGGATTAAAGTTTAAATCTAAACCAAACGCCAATTTATCACTCACTCTAAAATTCTGAAAGAAGTAAAAATTATAGTTAACGCCATCAAATAAATCTACCTTAGTTCTGGTTATATTTCCTCCAAAATTGTAGGCTTTTGCTCTATTTGGGTTGATATAAATTCCCAAACGGTAACTTGCTGGAGCTTTATAAACTTGTCCATTTCTAGATTCATAAAAATCATTTGATTTTGCCAACACATTTGCATTCAATTCCGCCGACCATTGATTTTTAAACTGAACATATACGCCTGGGAAAAAACCTAAACTCTGATAATCGCCGGGCTTAAACCTCCTCGAATATTCTACTTCAGTCCATGCCTGAATTTGATTATACCATTTGCCTGGTTTATAAACGTTGTATGCAAAATTTACAGATTGATTGAAGAAGTTATTATTGGTATAAAATCCCATATCAGATGGGTCGAATTTGGTGTCCGAAAATTCTTGCTTATAATTAAATGTATACGTTCCGCTTTTCTTTCCTAGTTGCAATTCATAACTATAACCATTGCGATTTTCCTTAATTGGATCTGCAGTTAAATAGCTCATTTTACCAGCACCATTAATAAAATAAGCATTCTTTTTATCGTTAATATTAAAAAGTGCAGCGCTCACATTTGCATCATAAGCACTTCCATGCCTCAATACATTGGTATTAATTACGCTAACAGAACTGTTGTTTTTTAACGATTGATCTAATACAAAAATATTGTAATTGGTTAGCGGTTGGCTTTCAAATCGGCTACTATTTCCTGTCGGATCCTCTACCTCTGTGTACATTTTATTCGTAATCGCATTAAAAACCCCTATTCCTAATCCTTTAGAAGTACGTCCCGAAATTTTAGTCGCATTTAATACTTTTCCTTCTTGAGGGTCTTTAATTACTTTATCAGTAGATTTTAATCCGCTTTTATCAAAATATGATGGAATTGACCCAATTCTTTTAGAATAAAACAAATCTCCTTTATTGAATAATTCTGTCCCTTCAGTAAAAAACTGACGGTTTTCATTGAATTTTACCTCAAATGGTGTAAGGTTTAATACACGATAATCACTCTGTACCTGACCAAAATCGGGGATTAACGTCATATCTAAAGTGAAACTTTGGTTAATACCATATTTTACATCCATACCACCATTAATAGATGCTTGTGTGTTTTTTATCCCTGGAGTATTATATGGATAATTACTAATTAGTGTAGAAACATAAGGCGAAAACGACAAGCGCAAAGGGGCTTTAATGCCTTGTAAACCCTCTAAAACACCACTTTGATTAATAAAACCGCTTACTTTCGGATCTACAAAATTCCAAAAAGTTTGTCGGTTAGTTCCTGTTCTTTTACGGGTAACATTCATTCCCCAGTTTTGAATATCCTTACTAGAAAATCGCAATGCGGAATAAGGAATTTTCATTTCTGCCGTCCAACCTTTATCATCAATTTTTACTGCGCTTTCCCAAACTGCATTCCAATTCGGATCTTCATCTCCAATAAGTGAATATTTAGCATCGAATTGAACACCAGCGGCTGTAACAAAAAAACCATTGCCATTCTGTCCATCTAAGAAAGTATCGAAAACAACGCCTATAAAATCGGCATTGCCAATATTATCTCTAGCAACTAATTCATGTACAACGCTATCAGGTTTATCGTACATTCTGGCCGAAACATAAATGGCATAATCATCGTACAAAAATTTTATTTCGGTTCTGCCTTCTTTGGGTTCCACACGACCAGGGACTGGTCTATTCTCTACAAAATCTGTGGCTATTGGAACTCCATCCCAAACGGCATCATCTAAAAAACCATCTATCTTTGGGCTTACGGAAGTTCTTTTTGCTTGAACTTTCTTCTTGGATGGGGTACTTTGTGCAAAGCTAGTTGGTGCACATAAAGCTAATATAAGGCAAGTAAAAATTAGTTTCATTTGGTTTGTTTGTTCACTATAAGACAGTACTTCACTACGAAATGTTGCATGACATTGGAAAAATATTTTTATCTCGAAATGAAATGTCTTAAAGATGAAGAATGTTGCTATGCCTTTCGTGCAAAATTGATAACTTTGTAGCTTACAATTTTTTAGAAAACTAAGCATTATAGAAATGTTTGAAAATTTACAGGATAAGCTAGACAGAGCATTTAAAGTTTTAAAAGGACAAGGAAGTATTACCGAAATCAACGTGGCTGAAACCATGAAAGAGATTAGGAAAGCTTTATTAGATGCCGATGTAAATTATAAAACAGCTAAAACTTTTACAGATGATGTGAAAGAGAAGGCATTAGGATTAAATGTACTTACGGCAGTTTCTCCAGGTCAGTTATTGACCAAAGTAATGAACGATGAGCTTGCTGCTTTAATGGGTGGTGAGGTTACAGAACTTGATACTAAAAACAATCCAACTATTATATTAATTGCAGGTTTAAATGGTGCGGGTAAAACCACATTTACAGGTAAGCTTGCATTGCATTTAAAAGGCAAAGGTAAAAAACCTTTAATGGTTGCTGGTGACGTTTATCGCCCTGCTGCGGTAGATCAATTGCAGATTTTAGGTGAGCAAATTGGTGTGCCTGTTTATGCAAATACTGTTTCGAAAGATCCGATTGCAATTGCTTTAGAAGGTATTGCTGAAGGTAAAAAGAACAACAATAACGTAATTATTATTGATACTGCGGGTCGTTTATCTATCGACGAAAGTTTGATGAATGAGATTTCTGAGGTGAAAGCACAAACGAAACCTCATGAAATTTTATTTGTGGTTGATGCCATGACTGGTCAGGATGCGGTAAATACAGCAAAAATATTTAACGACAGATTAGATTTTACTGGTGTTGTTTTAACCAAATTAGATGGTGACACACGTGGTGGAGCTGCTTTATCTATTAAATCTGTTGTAAACAAACCAATTAAATTTATTGGTACTGGCGAGAAAATGGAAGCGCTGGATGTTTTCTATCCAGATCGTATGGCTTCTCGTATTTTGGGAATGGGTGATGTTGTTTCCTTGGTTGAACGTGCTCAAATGCAGTTTGATGAAAAAGAAGCGGCAGAATTGCAGAAGAAAATTCGTAAGAATAAATTCGATTTCAATGATTTCTATAACCAAATTCAGCAAATTAAGAAAATGGGTAACATGAAAGATTTGATGGGCATGATACCTGGTGTAGGTAAAATGATGAAAAATGTTGATATCGAAGATGATGCTTTTAAAAATGTAGAAGCAATTATCCAATCGATGACTCCTTTTGAAAAAGAAAACCCAGATAGCATACAACAAAGTCGCCGTTTGCGTATTGCAAAAGGTTCGGGTAATAAAATTGAAGAAGTAACCAAACTGATTAAACAATTTGAAGATATGCGCAAAGTAATGAAGCAGTTTTCAAATCCAGCGGCAGCGGCAAAAATGATGAAAAATATGCCAAAGATGCCACAAGGTAGAATGTAGGTTTAAACATAAACTAGAAAATCCCGTTGCGAAAGTTCCGGGATTTTTTTTGTGGTTTTATTTCACCACCTTAGAAACCTAAGGGCTTCTTAGAGAAAAAGAAAAACTTAGGATTACTAAGATGTCTTAGATGGTATAATATTTTATCCCTGTTATTTCCTAAAAGGAAAATTCTATCCCTTATACTTAAAGAAATTGCCCTATAGTTTCAATTTTAAAAAGGAATCTATAAATCCCTTTTGCATTGCATACATTGTAAACTATGCTTGTAAAAACCTATGGAAGTGCCGTTTATGGTGTGGATGCTTTAACCATTACAATTGAAGTAAGTATTGTAAGTGGCACCAAATATTTTGTGGTTGGCCTGCCCGATAACGCCGTGAAAGAAAGTATGTTTCGGGTAGAAAGTGCTATCAGAACTTCAGGATATCATATGCCAAGACAACGAATTGTTGTAAATCTCGCACCTGCGGATATAAGAAAAGAAGGTTCGGCTTACGACTTGTCCATCGCCATTGCAATTTTAGCAGCTTCTGGACAAATTAAAACAGATGAACTGGATCAATACTTTATTATGGGCGAACTCTCTTTAGATGGAGGCTTGCAAAGTATTAAGGGCGCTTTGCCAATTGCCATACAAGCTCGTAACGATGGTTACAAAGGTTTCATTTTACCCAAAGTGAACTCTAGAGAAGCTGGTATTGTAAACGAGTTACTTGTTTACGGAATTGAAACGTTAGCCGAAGTAATTGATTTTTTTAATGGAAAAGAAAAACCTGAGCCTATTGTTGTAGATACAAGAGAAGAATTTTTTCGTCAGATAAATAGTTATGAGCAAGATTTCTCTGATGTTAAAGGGCAAGAAAATATTAAAAGAGCTTTAGAAATTGCCGCAGCTGGTGGACACAACGTAATTTTAATTGGTCCGCCGGGAGCTGGAAAAACCATGCTGGCTAAACGATTGCCAACCATTTTGCCCCCACTTAATTTACAAGAAGCCTTAGAAAGCACCAAGATTTATTCGGTAGCGGGGAAACTACCAGTTGCTAATGCATTAATGACCGAAAGACCTTATCGTTCTCCTCATCATACAATTTCCGATGTGGCTTTGGTTGGCGGAGGAATGAACCCGCAGCCTGGAGAAATCTCTTTGGCACATAATGGCGTTTTGTTTTTAGATGAATTGCCAGAGTTTAAGCGCTCGGTACTCGAGGTCATGCGTCAGCCTTTAGAAGATAGAAAAGTAAGTATTTCTAGGGCTAAATTCTCGGTAGAATATCCATCAAGTTTTATGTTGGTGGCTTCGATGAACCCTTGTCCTTGTGGATTTTTTAATCACCCAGAAAAAGAATGTTTGTGCGGCCCTGGCATTGTACAAAAGTATTTGAGTAAAATATCTGGACCGTTATTAGATAGAATAGATTTACATGTAGAGGTTACACCCGTTAATTTTACCGAGCTATCTTCATCCCGCGATGCGGAAAAAAGCAGCGAAATTAGAAAACGGGTAATGAAAGCTAGAGAAGTGCAAGACAAACGTTTTGCTGAAAATAATGTGCTACATTTTAATGCGCAAATGAGCCCAAATATGGTACGACAAATTTGTGTAATTGATGAAACTGGGCAAGTTTTAATTAAGCGAGCAATGGAAAAATTGGGCTTATCTGCAAGGGCTTATGATCGTATTTTAAAAGTTTCTCGCACTATTGCAGATTTAGCTGGAAGCGAAGCCATTGAAGCGGAACATTTAGCAGAGGCTATTCATTATAGAAGCTTGGATAGGGAAAGTTGGGCTGGGTAGGGTTTGATTTATAAATGCTGTTCGAGATGTTAAGCGAATCGCATCTCGTACTCAAGATAAAAGGGATTTCCAATCCCCCTAAAAACAAATATGGGATTAACATACACTATTAAAAACCAAAAAGGACAGTATTTTATCACCTGTACTGTAAACCAATGGGTTGATATTTTCACAAGAGATATATACAGAGAAATAGTATTGGATAGTATTAGGCATTGTCATCAAAATAAAGGCTTACAAGTTTACGGCTGGGTTTTGATGAGCAATCATATTCACATGATTGTTAGTAGCAATAAAAATAAACTAAGTGATATCGTTAGAGATTTTAAGAAATATACTGCTACAAAAATTGTTGAAGCAATAACTAATAATACAAATGAAAGTCGAAAAAGATGGCTGCTTTGGCTTTTAGTTAGTGAAGGAGAAATTTCATTTTGGCAAGAAGGTTATTATGGAGAAGAAATATTCAGCGCCAGCTTTTTTGAAACAAAATTAAATTACATTCACCAAAATCCAGTTAGGGCAGGTTTAGTAGAGAAGGAAGAAGAATATGTTTATAGTAGTTGTGGAGATTATTATGGAATAAGAAAAGGAAAACTAGAACTGGAAATAGAATAACATTTGGGATTGGAAATCCCTTTTATCTTTAAGTTCGAGATGCGCTTCGCTTAACATCTCGAACAGCAATAACTTAACGTCTCAAATGGCAATAAACTCACCAACAATCGAGCAATTTCAGCTTACACATCTTTCCTGTAATACTACATAATGACAAAAGCATTTTACAAAGAGACTTTGCTATATTACAATGCGTCTTTGTAAAATTACATAATGACAAAAGCATATTACAATGTGCCTATGTAGTATTACATAGTGATAAAAGCAGTTTACAAAGAGACTTTGTAGTATTACAATGTGTCTATGTAATATTACATAGCGCCTCTGTAATATTACAGAACGACATAAACAGTTTACAAAGAACCTTTGTAATAGTGCAGCGTTTTGAATTTATTAAACTTGATTGTAGCAAAATTGCTTTGCTATTAGTGGCTTTTGTTTCCTTTTGCAGATATATTAAAGATAATTCCAATAACTAAAAGTACGCCTCCAAGAAAACCTATCCAAGGGAAAGATCTTATTCCATTTATGTTAATGCTCCATGCATGTGCATCTACGGCATTTACATAATTAAGGTTATTAAATATAAAACTCCCTACAATTGCCATAACAATTCCGACTACAATTAGTACAATGCTTGCTTTTTTCATTTTATTGCTTATTTAATATTTTATTATATTTAAATAACAATAATTAAGCCATTTTTATTGTATTAACAATATTATTATAATACTTCTTCATTTAAAGAGTTAAATAAGTAGCGGTTATTATTCTAGCGTAAGCTTGATGGAGATTGCCACGACTTGTGAAGAACAAGCCTTGCAAAGACGATTAGCTTATCGCATTGTGTATTTCTCTCTCCTTTGTCGGTTATACCTATTAAATAGTATTTAGTAACCCAGCCAATTCTGTTTCTTCTAAAAGTATTCTAATGGGTTGATTTTCGTTTTTATACTCCCACTTTATTAGTCTGATTTTTCCATCAGCTATTTCTAATCCGGTAATATCTCCATCATTAAAACAGCAACAGCCGCTATTAAAATAATTAGAACGTAGGGCTTTAAATTCTGGAACTTCTGCGCCATTTATCTTTTCCTTAAACATTTGTTCGTGCAGTTTCTTCTGGGCTGCTTCGTCGTTTTGTTTAATGGCCTCGTTTAGCTTAATGTAAATACGTTCTAAATGCGTTAATGAATTGAAAACAGGTTGGTGCGTGTGTCCAGTTATTAATACCGCTTCTTGTGTAGAAGCCCATTGGTACATTAACTTGTTATGTGTTGATTTGAGTTGATTGTTAAATGCTGGGGTATTTGGATTAATGCGTAAATAGGCTTGAAACGGTGCCCAAACGTTGGACACAAACCATTTGCTAAACCAGTTTCCATCGCTCTGCATATCACCCTGATGGCCATGTGTTAGAAATAATTGTAAGGGTTTGTTGCTAATGATGGTTTGGAGCACTAATCCTTCGTAAACTTTAAGTTTTTGACCGTATATGCTTTCGAGTTGAAAACTTGCAAGGGGGTCATTATCCCAATACAAATCGTGGTTGCCAAATATTTTGATGAAGGCATTTCTTTGCAAAAAACATTTTTCGAGTTCGAAAGTCTTTTTATTATTCTTCTTTACGGCTTCGAGTGTGTTTTTCCAAAGTTCTTCGCTATCTCCTAAACTAACTAACTGATAGTTGTTTTGGTTGTAATAAGTTAAGGCTGCTAGGTAATTGTGCTCACAAAAACTAAAATCATCTGCATAATTACGTGCGCCTTTGTGTTGATCAGAGAAAATAATAAACTTATCGTCTGCATTAAAATTAATAAGCAGACCCTTTTTACCAGGTTGTTCGTTAATACTTTTAAAAAGTGTAGTTAATGCTTGGTGTATCCGTATGCTATTTGGTCGAGACGCATATTTGTTTGCCATCTTAACAACGAAACCACTAAATAGCTTTTGGAGCAATTTTCTCATCTCAACTAAAACAATTACGTTGGCTTATGTTTTAAAATACTTATGCTAAATGTTTAACTATTGCTTCGCCAATATCTTCTACCTCATCGTTTACTTCTACAATTGGCATATCGGTTTTATAATCAATTCGCATCCATTTTAAGTTTTTGTTGCGAACAATTTGTGTATACTCTGCTCCCCATTTAAAAATGGTGTAGGTATTGTTTTCTTCTGGAATAACTTCGTAAATAATGCCGTTTACTTTAACATAGAATGATTCGTCCATTATTCTTAATCTTCTAGATCATCATCCTCTTCTTCTTGCTCTGGATTTAGCAAATAAGCGGAGATAAGTTTGCCGATTTGATTCACTTCTTCGTCGTATTCAAAGACAGGGATTGCGGTTTCTTTATCAAACTTTATCCACTGTTCGGCATCGTCTTTTTGAATTTGAGCGTATTCTTTTCCGTCTTTAAATACTATATAAATATCATTTCCTTCTGGGAAAATGGCGTAATTGATATCGCCTATTTCTAAATCAAATGGTTGTTGCATGTTTTTTTGTTAATGGCTAATGGTAGATGGTTGATAGACATGTTGGCTATAAACTATGAACCATTAACTGTGGGCTAAATTAATTTTTTAACTCTTTTAGTTGATTAATAAATGTAATAAATTTTGGGCTTGAATAGTTGGCTGCTCCTTCTCCGTTAAAAGAAACTCTACCCTTTTTATCGAATACGATTGTGGTTGGCAATGATCCTTTAAATATGCTTTCGGGTAAATTACTTGCGAAGTTATACACTGGTAGTTTGTATTTCTTTCTATCCATGTAGGCTTGTGCTTTAGGAAAATCACTGTCGGCATCAACTAATAAAAAGACAACTTCTGGATCGTTTTTATATTGCTCGTATAGTTTATTAACGGATGGTATTTCTGCTAAGCATGGCGGGCACCAGGTTGCCCAAAAGTTGAGGAAAATTACTTTGCCTTGTAAATCGGCAAGGCTAACGATTTCGCCTTTGGCAGTTTTAAATTTTATAGCAGCTAAATCGGTAGTAGTAGTTGAAGTTTTGCTAGTAAGACTGGGTTTGAATAAACCTATTTCCATTAAGCCTTGTAGCATTAATGCTTTGGCAGATGGGACAAATAAAACAAGTAACAGCAGGGCGATGAATATGCTGTTGAAGATATTTTTTCTTGTTAATTTTTGTTTAAAACTTGTCATTCTATTTGCCATAAATAATAAATAGGTAGCTCCTGTTTATTTAATGCAAAAATACAGCTTTATTCTATTTAATGGCTTTTTTGAAATCTGTTCTATGTAAAAAAAAGAGCCATCTTTTACAAGATGGCTCTATGGAAAAGCTATTTGTGTGTGAAAATAGCGGCTCCGAATTTGGTATCATCGGCAGTTGCCTTTAACCCTTTTGCATAAATGGTATAAATTTTTCCTTCTTCTATTTTAACATCTGTAAGTGCAGTTTCGATTGCACTTGTGGTATTGTTTTTAATATTAAAGGTTACTTTTTCTGCAGCATCAATAGTTTCGAAAGTAGAGTATTCTTTAAATGCTTTGTTGGTAAAAAGGTCGGTAGGTTTACCTTCAATTGCTAAACTTAATGCTTCTGCATCTGGACTTAGGTTTACAAATCTAATTCTTGCTTTACCTGCGGCTGGTTTGGTCAAATCGTCTTTTAATAAAAGAAACTTGATGTTTTCTAATTTATCAATTACAAAAAGTGAATAACCAAATTGCGGCTCGAGTGTAAGTTGCTCTGTTTTTAAGCTTGTATTAGTTCCTGCTTTTGCAACATCAAACTTTCTACTACCAGAATACGCATTCAGGTAATCAACTTTGCTTCCAAAAGAAAACTCAGCTATTGTTGCTTGAGCATTATCTACATAAACATTTAATTTTTCTGTAGTTGGCGATGCGTGAATTATGCTTAATCCAGAGATTTCTGCTGGTGTGTAATCGCTATTTTTTGAGCAAGAAAGTAATCCTAACGAAAGAGTAAGCGCAGCGATGATGGCTTTAAAAGGCATTGATATTTTCATAATTAAATTTTAAAGTGTACAAATAATTTAGGTTAATGGCCATTAACTTTTAATCTATACGAGAAAGGTGTGGCAAACGCTACAGTAAAGGCTGGATTAATTATTAATCGGCATCTACTCGGAATACTTTACCGCCAAACCTAGAGATATTATAGGTTATGCCAAACGTAAAAACTCGGGTAATTTGGTTAGTGCGACTATCTATAATTGAGTTTCCAGAAACGTAACGGGCTAAGTTATTTCCTTGATTTAGTAAGTCGTTAGCGTTGATGTTTAAGCTTAAAGATTGGTCTTTAAAAAATGCTTTACTCAAGTTTGCATTCAGTAAAAAAGGATTTGTGTTTGCCAACGAATACCCAGCATTAATTTGTTTAGAAGCACTAAACCCAACAAAGTATGATTTTTTTACGGTTGCCCTTGATGAAAGCGATAGGTTTAGATTTTTAACATTTCTATTGCTTTGGTTATTGAAGGTTGCATCGCTATTGGTAACGCTGTAGTTAATATTTGTGTTAACGTTAAGTTTTTTTAATCGTAAGGAGCCGTTTAAATCTGCTCGGTAATTGTGCGTTCTAAAAAAAGTGGCGCCGCTAACTTGACCTAAATTAAAAAGAGCAATATCATTAATTGAGTTGAGGTTTATATTATTGTTAGAGTTGAAACTATAGTTTGTGCTTGCCGTGATATTAATTTGTTTAAGATTTAGTGTTCCTCGCAGCTGCTGAGAAAAGTTTATTCCTTTATTAAATCGCTTAATACTATTAATAAATGTTGCTTTATTTGAAAGACCAATGTTGCCACTATATGAAATGGAATACTTGTTTTTTTTGATGGGAATATTTAGTGTGTAATTATTTCCTACGTTATATGTTCCGTTTGTGTTTTCAAATCGTGTTTCTTGTTTTAAGCTATTTAAAGTATCTGGAAGCAAAATAACATTATTAACAATCTCGTTTTGTGTGGTAGAAAAGTTTAATCCGGTTTGTACCGAAACCCCTGATTTGATATGCACATAATTAAAACTAGAAGAGATGTTATGGTTAAAGGATGGTTTTAAATTGGGATTTCCAACTACAACATTTTGTAAGTTTTGGGCGTTTTTTACTGGCTGTAATTGATAAAGTGATGGAGCATTATTGCTCCCCGAATAATTAACAGAAATCGTTTTTCCTTTAGTTATTGTTCTACTTAGGTTTATGTTTGGCGAGTAATTTATATGATTATTATTTACTTTTTGATGGAGATTTAGGTAATTACTACTCATTAAGGATGGTCTTGTGTTAAACCCAAAATTATAGCGCATTTTTTTGTTGCTGTAATTATAGTTTATCCCTAAAGATTGATTAATGAGCATGGAGGTGTACTGCGTACTTAATGAATCGATGAAGCGAGGTTGATTGGTTAAATTATCGAACACTATAGTAGATACATCATTGCGACTTCGCATTACCGAAGCTGTGTAACTAAAATTTAAGGCTTGTCGAGCTAAACTATCTTTCAGTTTTTTTAAGCCGAGGCTGTAATTAATTCCGATGTTAACATTCTGGCCATTGCTTTCGCTAATTAGGTTTCTGCTTAATAGCGAATCTTTCTCTAAAACCTGTGTATCCTTATCGTAATACAGCGTATTTGTACTTATGTTTTGATCTGAATTAGTTGAGCTTGTTGAAAAACCTAGGTTTGCAGAAAGGCTATTCCTTTTATTTTTTAAGATTTTAGAAAAACTAACATTCGCATTTACTCTTGGCGATTTATTGCTTGATTCACTATTGTTGTTTCTGTCTTGCTTAATAATGCCTAATTGATTGTTAAAAGATGAGTTTAAGTTGTTACCTGCGTTATACGATACTCCGAACGAGCCATTTAAGTAGATTTTTTTATTGTTAAAACTAAAGTCTGAACCTAAATTTTGATTGCTATTTTTATTCTCTCCACTACTTTTTGTGTTCGTATAAAATGTACCTAACGGATTTAAGGTTTCTACCGCTTGCTCTGTTTTAAAAGCCGAATTATTTCGCCCAATATTATAGCTAAGCCCTAAACTTCCGTATTTCCCTAGTTTATCTCGATGGTTGGCTGACAACCTCATGTTTTCACTTTCGCCGGCGCCATTGTTTGATGTGGTATAGTTTAAACCTCCACTACTTTGCTTGGTATCTCGCCATAAATTCATGTTTGCATTACCGCCAAGCTGATCGTTAGTTCCGCCAGTTATACCTCCATTACCAAATTGCCCTTTGTTCATGCCAGGTTTGGTTACAATGTTTAGCATTTTAGTGGGTTCGCCAATTTTTATTCCTGTAAAGTTTGCTTCATCACCAAAATCATCTATAATTTGAATTTTAGCTACAATTGCTGCTGGAAGTTTGGCGATAAAATCTTTTACATTATTGGTGAAAAAGTCTTTTCCGTTTATACGAAGTTTCACCATTTCTTTGCCCATGGTTTTAACATTGTATTCATCGTCAATTTCCAAACCAGGAAACTGCTTTAACAAATCGGCAACGTTATCTCCCTCAAAAACTTGATATGCTTCGGCATTATATTCTACCGTATCTTGCATTACTCGTATCGGATTTGGCTTCCCTTTAATCAAGACTTCTTTAAGCATATTGCCCGAAAACCTTAATTCGAGTCCTTTAATTTCCATTTCTCGTTCTTTACCAAAAGAATAGCTTTTGCTAAACTCTTGATAGCCTGTAATGGTAATTTTTAAAGAAAATTGATCTGCTTTAATTCTCGAAAAGTTGAAATAACCATCAACATCTGTAGAAGTGCGCAATGTATCTTTACCCGCAATTAGTAAAACATTGGCATCACTTATGGCGGTTTTGCTTGTATCGGTAACCAAGCCATTCACTCGCTTGTGATTTTGCGCAAACAAAGTTGATGAGCACATAAACGCCAGCAAAAACAAAAGAAGGAAATAGCGTTTTTTCAAAAGACTGGGATGATTATCTATACAAACTTAATTTTTAGTTTTTTACAATGTATACTTTTTACAAAATTTAACTAAATCTTTAAGTTAGATTAGAAAAATGCCCGTTTTCCATAAGGAAATTCTGAAAGATTTATTTTCTTTTCAGTTCGATAACAGTAATTTCTGGCCAAATACCAACTCTGCCCGAAAAACCAATAAAGCCGAACCCTCTATTTACATTTAAAATTCTTCCGTTTTCTTCTTTAATGCCTGCCCAATGTTTGTAGCGTAAACTTACAGGGCTCCATTTAATGCCAAAAAGCTCGATGCCAAATTGCATTCCGTGTGTATGGCCACTTAAGGTTAAATGTATTTTTGAAGGATTATTTTTTACTTGTGCTTCCCAATGGGATGGATCGTGAGAAAGCAAAACTTTAAATTCATCTGTTTTTGTGTTGATTAATGCTTTTTGCAAATCGCCACGTTCGCCAAAGCCTAAACCCCAATTTTCTATTCCAGCTAAGATGATTTTTTCTCCCTCTTTTTCTAGTTCTACATGTTCATCTAACAATAAACGGAAGCCTAATTCTTGATGGTATTTTTTGAGTTGCTGTAAATTCCCCTTTTTAATTAAGTCGTTTTCCCATTTCACATAATCGCCATAATCGTGGTTTCCTAAAATAGAAAACTGACCGTATTTGGCTTTGATTTGAGAGAAATGACCAATGTAAGGTTTAATTTCTTCGGCTTTGTTGTTCACTAAATCGCCTGTAAAAACAAATAAATCGCTATGTTGCTTCTTAATTAAATCGATGCCTTTTTGTACTTCATTGGGGTTGGTAAAACTACCTGCGTGTACATCGGATATTTGAGTAATAGTAAATCCATCAAATGCTTTTGGCAAATCATCAAAATATAACGTATGCTTAATAACACGATACGCGTATTTGCCCCAAAGCATCCCGTATAGGAAAGCAAAAAACAGGAATAGAAATAAGGCTAAACCAATTTCTACAGCAACTATCGCTCTTGGCGGAAATATAAAATGATGAAAACCTGCATTAATTAAACGATAACTATCATTTAGTAAAAGCACAACAACAAACAGCAATTCGCTAGCAAAAAACATAATGAAAGCATGTACCGCAAGCATAAAAAACTGATCCGGTTCACGGCTTTGCAATCGAATTACTGCTGTAATCATTAATACCACAATTACTGCTACCACCAACCAAAAGATTGGTTGAACATATGTTTGTGGCGCTAAAACTTGTAATCCGCCTAATGCGTAAGCATTTAACAGCAAGAAGAAAATAGTAAAAATGGCTACTGGTACCAGTGAAAGTCTTCTTTTCATTTCATATAAATAAACCGTCATTGCGAGGTACGAAGCAATCTTACAACTTAAACTATTTGCTTTAGGATTGCTTCGTACCTCGCAATGACGGCGATATGTGTCTTATATCAACTCTACACTTCTACTAACAAAAGCCGTTAATTCTGCGCCCGTTAACATTCCTTGTGATAGTAATGCTAAATCAACTGCTTGTTTTGCAAATTTACTTTGTTCTTCTTCGTTTGTTGAAGCTAAAATTTTACTTACCAATTTGTGGTTCCCATTGATAGCAACTTTATAGCTATCTGGCATATTACCATAAAAACTCATTCCGCCACCCATTTTAGCCATGTCTTTCATGCGTCGCATAAATTCATCCATAGTTACCGTAACTGGAGAATCATCTGGATTTAAACCAACAACCTCAACGTTGAAATTTGGTTTTGCAATTGCTTTTTCGAAAATCGCTTTAACGCTCGTCGACTGCTCTTCACTTAAAACAGATTCTAAAACTTCGTCTTTTTCAATCAGTTGATTTGCAACGCTAGCGTCTACACGTTTTAATTGTGTTTTCTCTAATTTTTGTTCTAAACTGCTCACAAAGTGATTATCAATTGGAGAGTTCATGATCAAAACATCGTATCCTTTTTTCTCAGCCGACTGGATAAATCCATCTTGTTTTTCTGGATCTGTTGTATATAAATAAACTACCGTTCCATTTTTATCAGTTTGAACTGGAGCTACTTTCTCTTTGTATTCTTCGAAAGTAAAGTTCTCGCCTTTGGTGTTAGTTAGCAAAGCGAAATCTTTTCCTTTATCATAGAATTTCTCTTCGCTAATCATTCCGTATTTAACGAATAAACCAATGTTGCTCCATTTTTCTTCGTACGCTTTACGGTCTTTGTTAAATAGTTCGCCTAATTTATCAGCTACTTTTTTAGTAATGTAACTGTTGATTTTCTTCACATTGCTATCTGCTTGTAAGAAACTTCTCGAAACATTTAATGGAATATCTGGTGAATCAATCACACCATGTAATAACATTAAAAATTCTGGAACGATGTCTTTTACTTCATCCGTAATAAATACCTGGCGACTGAATAATTTGATTTTGTTACGTTGCATATCAAAATCATCTTTCACTTTCGGGAAGTATAAAACTCCTGTTAAGTTGAAAGGATAATCTACATTTAGGTGAATCCAGAATAATGGATCTTCAGAAAACGGATACAACTGTTTGTAGAAATCTAAATAATCTGCATCTGACAAATCTGCAGGTGCTTTCGTCCAAATTGGATTAGTGGTATTGATGATATTATCAACCTCAACCGATTTATATTTTGGTTTATCTTCTGCATCAACACCGTCTTCTTCTTGTTCAGTTTTAGTCCCAAACTTTATTGGAACGGGTAAGAATTTAGCGTATTTATCTAAGATTTCTTGCAATTTGCTTTCGCTTAAAAACTCCTCAGATTCTGTATTGACATGTAAAATAATGCTCGTACCACGAGTTGTTCTATCGCCATCAGAAATTTCGAATTCTGTACTACCATCGCAAGTCCATTTTGCTGGTGTAGCGCCTTCCTGATAAGATAAAGTTTGAATTTCTACTAAATCTGAAACCATAAATGCTGAGTAGAAACCTAAACCGAATTTACCAATGATTTCGTTCGCATCTTTAGCATCCTTAAATTTTTCTACAAACTCGCTAGCGCCAGAGAAAGCAACTTGATTAATGTATTTTTTGATTTCCTCTGCAGTCATGCCCAAACCGTTATCGCTAATTGTTATGGTTTTTGCTGCTACATCTAAACTTACTTCTACTAATGGTTCACCAACTTCGCCATTATATTGACTAAGTGCTGCTAAACGTTTTATTTTTTGAACCGCATCAACTGCGTTAGAAACTAATTCCCTTAAAAAGATTTCATTATCCGAATACAGGAATTTCTTGATGATTGGAAAAATGTTTTCTGTGTGTATGGAAATACTTCCTTTTTCTGTTGTCATATTTGTTTTATAATTTTTTGATTATACCTATGCTTATCAATGGCTGTTCCAAAATGCTTTATAGGTCAAAATGACAGGGTTAGGGTTATTTCTATAGCTTGTCGTCCTTCCCGTGAAAACGGGAACCACGAAGTGCTCAGCGCAGCTAATCGTAAAGCGTTAAAAATCCTGCTATCGCATTACGATACCCCAGTCAAGCTGGGCATGACGATCGCCCTACAACTATCCCAGCTAAAACCCTTATCTTTACCGCTTAATGGAATATAACGTTCACACTTTACACAATGGCATTCGGTTGTTGCATGTGCCATCTGCATCGGCAATTTCTCATGCTTGTATTATTATCAATAGTGGTTCTAGAGATGAGGATGAAGAGCAAATGGGTTTGGCTCATTTTATTGAACATTTAATTTTTAAACGCACAGAAAAACGAAATACCAATCAGATTTTAACCCGATTAGAAAGCATTGGCGCAGATTTGAATGCATATACCACCAAAGAATATACGTGTGTTCATGCTTCGTTTTTAAATCCATATTTAGATAGAACTTTAGAACTTTTTAATGATATTGTTTTCCATTCTGTGTTTCCAGAAGATGAAATGGAGAAAGAAAAAGGAGTTATTTTAGATGAAATTACTTCTTATTTAGATCAACCCGAAGAAGCGATAAATGATGATTTTGAAGACCAACTTTTTGCCGGGCATCCCTTTGGGAGAAATATTTTAGGCACCCCTGAAACAGTAAATGCGTTAACTAGAAAAGACATTTTAAAGTTTATCAAGGATAATTACAGAACAGATGAAATAGTAGTTGCTGTGATTGGAAATTACTCGCTAAATAAGTTCATTAAGATTGGTTCGACACATTTTGAATCTGTTCCGACAAATTTATCAGATAAAAAAAGAAGTGTGCCAATACCTAATAAAGCACAAAATATCGTTGTAAACAAACAGATTTCACAAGCACACGTCATGATGGGTACACAAGCCTATTCGTTACATCATCCGTACAAAGCAGGTTTATTATTGCTCAACAACATGCTTGGTGGAACAGGAATGAGCTCGATTTTAAATTTACAGTTGAGAGAGAAATACGGCATTGCTTACACCATCGAATCTAATTATAGTCCGCTGAGCGATACGGGAATCTTTGCTTTATATTTTGGTACAGATAAAGAAAAACTAGATAAAGCATTTAGCTTAATTTCGAAAGAATTCAAAAAAATAAAGGATAATCCTTTAACAGAAATTCAATTGCAAAAGGCTAAAAATAAGTTTATCGGGCAAATTGCTTTAGGCGAAGAAAACCGAATTGGATTAATCATTTCGATGGCAAAAAGCCTAATTGATTACAATAAAATTGATGATTTAGAAACTGTATTTAATAAAATTAGAGCGGTTAGTACAACTGATATGGCAACTATTTCTAATGAGATTTTAGATGAAAGTAAGTTGAGTTCATTAACGTTTTATCCAATGGAAAATTAGATTTTTGTTCTTTTTATCCTGTCATATCTATTTCCCATTCACTATTTCCTATTTCCCATTTATACATTATTTCGTATTTTTGCACCATGAAGTTACCAATTGTAGCCTACGGCGATCCTGTTTTAAAGAAAGTTTGTGTTGATATTGATGAAACATATCCTGATTTACAACAACTGATAAAAAACATGTTCGAAACCATGTATAATGCTAGTGGCGTTGGCTTAGCTGCCCCTCAAGTTGGTTTGCCAATTCGTTTATTTATTGTAGATACCAAAGGTGATGAAGACGAAGCGGCTTATGTGAAAGTTTTCATCAATGCTCAAATTTTAGAAGAAACTGGCGAACCTTGGGCTTTTAACGAAGGCTGTTTAAGTATTCCAGAAGTGAGAGAAGATGTGATGCGTAAACCAAACATCCTAATTAAATATTACGATGAAAATTGGAAACTTCACGAAGAAAAAGTAACTGGATTTCCTGCTCGTGTAATTCAACATGAATATGATCATATTGAAGGTAAGCTCTTTACCGACAAATTGAGTTTGTTGCGCAAACAATTGCTAAAAGGAAAATTAGATGCAATTGCAAAAGGTAATGTGCAAACGGATTATAAAATGCGTTTCCCAAAAGGGAATAAGAAAAGATAATTTGAATTGACAATTTTAGATTTACGATTTACGTCAATCAAGATCAATCGTAACTCATCAATTTAAAATCTAAAATCTATTGATCTTCGCTACGCAATTTATCTCCACTAAAGATAGTCTGCATTAATTTGCCCCAAGCAAAAGGATTCAGTAACGGATTTGTTTGACGCATATTTACGTTCATCATTCTATCGAAATTATAACGGTAATTCCCGTTGCTAATTTCCTGTCCATCTCTAGGCAAAGTAGCAATCATTCCTCTTAATGCTTTTGGCGATACATTTCTTTTCGCAATAGCCATATCGTCATCCGCTACTTTCATAGATAGAAAGTCTTTGTTAAATTCTTCAACCGTGGCCCAAGGATTAACTCTAACTGCTCGCAAATAAACAACCTCAGATTTTAATTTAATCATTGCAGTATATTTATGTTCTGCAATTTCGGTTGGTAATATCAATGTTTTGCTTGTAAAGCCAACCGCCGAAAACACTACTGTATCGCCCGGGTGGGCAATAAAAGAATAATAACCTTGGTAATTAGCCGCATATTTTTGCTCTTTAACCGATAGATTGGTTATAGTTACATACGGCACAACCACATTGCTGTCAACATCGGTAATAATTCCCGAAAGCTGCACCAATTTATTGCTTTTGGCATCGCTTTGCGCAAAAACCGTGGCAACAAACAATAGCAATATGATGGTTAAGCTATATTTCATTTCACAAAAATAGATGTAAATGCTTAATTGACTAGTTAAATTGTGTTAAAATCTAATCTTGCTCAGCTAAATCTACGGCAACAACACCTGTAATTTCAGGTACTGCTTTCATAATAGCTTGCTCAATTCCTGCTTTCATGGTCATGAAACTCATTTTGCAAGAACCGCAATTACCCAATAATCTCAATTTAACAACATGCTCTGGCGTTATCTCTTCAATGGCAACATTTCCTCCATCAGCTATTAAATAAGGCCTGATAGTTTCTAATGCTTGCTCCACTTGTTCTGTTAAACTCATCTTATATTTTTTAAAGTATAAAAATAGTAAATTTTTAGCAATTTGCTGTCTGAATGTTATTTATAGAAATCTGTTGCGCCATTTTACCAGCAATTTCTCCAAATGCTGCAGCTAACGGATTTTCTTTATCCATTGAAACAGGTTGCCCATTATCTCCAGCAGCAGTAATACTTTGCACCAAAGGAATTTCTCCCAAAAAAGGCACTTTATATTGTTCTGCTAGCTCTTTTCCTCCGTCCTTACCAAAAATATAATATTTGTTATCTGGCAATTCTGCTGGTGTAAAATACGACATGTTTTCTATTACGCCCAAAACTGGGATATTAATTCCTGGCATTTTAAACATGGCTAATCCTTTTCTTGTATCGGCCAATGCCACTTGTTGCGGAGTAGTTACAATTACAGCTCCAGCAATTGGAAAACTTTGAGAAATGGTAATGTGAATATCTCCAGTTCCCGGCGGAAGATCTACAATTAAATAATCCAATTCTCCCCAGTCCGCATCGTTAAACAACTGTTTGATAGCGTTTGAAGCCATTGGTCCACGCCAAGGCACAGGTTGATCTGGATCTGCAAAAAACCCTAATGAAAGTAATTTAATGCCATATTTCTCAATTGGTAAAATCAAGGTTTTTCCATCTTCTGTTTCTCTAGCGCTCGGTTTTGCACCAACTAAACCAAACATAATGGGTACAGATGGCCCATAAATATCTGCGTCTATTAGCCCAACTTTTGCACCATCTGCAGCTAGAGTTACTGCCAAATTGCTCGCAACAGTCGACTTCCCAACCCCACCTTTACCAGATGAAACTAAAATAATATTCTTAATCGCTTTTAGCTGCGTAGTATCTAACGGCTTGGTAACTTTTGATGTGATATTAATGTTGATTATCGCATCTGCCGCTACAAAATGTTTAATTGCATTTGTACAGGCATTCTTCAACATGTCTTTCATCGGGCATGCCGGCGTAGTTAACTCTAACGTAAATCCAATCGTTTTATCTTCAATTTTAACATCCTTAATCATGTGTAGTGTCACCAAATCTTTCTTCAAATCTGGATCTTCTACATTACGTAAAGCGGCTAAAACCTGTTCCTCGGTAATTATCATTCCTCAAAATTAACAAAACATAGGCATAAAAAATTTTCTATCGCCCTTTTTGTTGTAATTTTAACACGAAATAAACATTTGCGCTAAGCGTTTGTTTAACAATAATTTCTACTTTAGTTTATGCATCTACCAAAAATTAAAATCCCTAAAAAATATTTAAAGATTGGTGCCTGGGTTTTAGGCGTTTTTTTACTCGTTTTTATTTCGCTTGGAGCAATTGCTTATAACAAACGTGAGGCTTTGCTAAAAAAAATGATGGCAAAAGCTATCGCAAAGGCGGATAAAGATTATGGCTTGGAAATTAAAATCGGCTCTGCTGGTTTTACTGGACTAAGTTCTGTAAACATGAAAAACATTTCGGTAGTGCCAAAAGATCGCGATACGTTATCAACAATTAATGATATCACCATTGGGGTGAAAATATTTCCATTGCTGTTTGGTAATGTGAAATTATCAGAAATTAACCTTAACCAAGGAAAACTGAATATCGTTTTAAGAGATTCTTTAACCAATTTGGATTTCATCCTGAAAAGAAAAAAGAAAGATAGCACAACTACAACAAATAAAGTTGCATTGAGCGATTTAGCTAGCAATTTACTGAATGAAGTTTTTTATAAAATTCCTGATGATATGGAAGTTAAGAACTTTTTGATGCAACTGAATGATAACGATACGGCATCTGTTAAGTTTTTAACCACTAGCGCAACTATTGATAATGGCGAATTGAAATCTAACATTTTGGTGAATGATACCGCAGCAACTTGGCATGTAAACGGCAAACTTCGCCCTAGCAGCAAAAAATTAAATTTAATGCTTTTTGCTGATGGAAAGAAAGTAGAATTGCCTTATTTAGAGCGAAAACTACATACAAAAGTAAGCTTTGATACCGTAACAACCGAAATGAAAGATGCAGATTATAGTGGCGATGATTATAAAATTTCTGGTTCTTGGTCGATTAAAAATTTGTTGATTAATCAGAAAAGGATTTCGTCGGCAGATGTTATTGTTCCCGATGCAAAAGTTGATGCGGATATGCTAATTGGCGAAAATTACATCTGTTTGGATAGTACATCAACGGTTTTCTTAAAAAATGCTTCAATTCATCCATACTTGAAATATACGTTGTCTCCTAACAAAATTTATGAGATGAAACTAAATGCAGAAGAGCAAGATGCGCAAGCTATTTTCGATTCTTTTCCATTAGGATTATTCGAATCGTTGGAGGGCATACAGGTAAAAGGCAAGCTGAAATATAACCTTAATTTTTATTTAGATTCCTCGATTCCTGATAGTGTAAAATTCAATTCTACTTTAACTCCGACAGATTTTAAAATTGTAAAATGGGGCAAAACAGATTTGCAAAAAATCAACTCTACTTTCGTTTACACACCTTACGAATATGGCAAACCAATGCGAAATATTACCATTGGACCATCTAATCCTAATTTTACGCGTTTAGATGATATTTCCTCGAACTTTAAAAATGCTTTGTTGACTTCAGAAGACCCATCTTTCTTTAGACACAAAGGTTTTGTAGAAGAATCCATTCGAAAATCTATCGCTGTAAATTTTAAAGAAAAGCGTTTTAAACGTGGCGGAAGTACCATTTCTATGCAATTGGTTAAAAATGTTTTCTTAAGTCGACAAAAAACTTTAGCTCGCAAAGCGGAAGAAATATTAATTGTATGGTTAATTGAAAACAACAAATTAATTAGCAAACAACGCATGCTAGAAGTCTATTTCAACATTATAGAAATGGGACAAAATGTATACGGAATTGGTGAAGCCGCTCGTCATTATTTTGGTAAAACACCTGCCGAATTAACTACTGGAGAAGGTATTTTCTTAGCTAATATTGTTCCTAAACCTAAAGTAGCGCTGTATAAATTTATGAGTGATGGTAGCCTAAAAGGATATTTATTGCCGTATTTCAATTTTATTGGAAACACCATGGCCAGACGAGGTTTAACACCTGCCGACACCAGTGGCTATGGATTTTATAATGTGCGTTTACGCGAAGGATTGAGGCAATATTTATTGCCAGATTCGGTAGTGATAGACACCAACAAAATTGAAGGTGAAGAGGATGATATGATGCCTCCGGGCGGAATGCAAGATAAATCTAAAAACCTTTTTGATCGTTTATTTGGTTCTCCAAAAAAAGACACTTTAATAAAAACCCCAGTTAAAGTTGATACCGTAAAAACCAAAAAACAATTGCGTCAAGAAAGAAGAGAACAAAGGCGGAAAGAGAATGAAAATGGCGGGTAAATTAAACAGAAATGAATAAAATTCAGGTACACGATAAAGACTTTGAAATTTTGTTGGAAAACGACACGATTAATAAGCGCATTCGCTTAATTGGTATTCAGTTGAATGTTGATTATGAAAATAGATGCCCTGTTTTTATTGGTGTTTTAAATGGTAGTTTCCTATTTATGGCCGATTTACTTAAAGAAATAGATATTGCTTGTGAAGTTGGTTTTATTCAAGTAGCTTCTTACAAGGGCACTGAAAGTACAGGCAGCATAAAAGAAACTTTTGGATTGCCAACCAACTTGAAGGATAGAGATGTAGTTTTGGTAGAAGATATTGTGGATACGGGTTTCACCTTAAAATATATTCTAGAGAAAGTACACGAACAAAAACCTGCATCGGTAACAGTTTGTAGCTTATTATTTAAACCAAAAGCGTTAAAAGAACCCATTGAAGAACTAACTTATGTGGGTTTTGAAATCCCTAATGAATTTGTAGTTGGTTACGGTTTAGATTATAATGGCTTGGGCCGAAACTTAAAAGATATTTATAGAGCAATATAAATTGACGATTTTAGATTGACGAATTACGTTTAGCAATCATCAATCTATCAGTTTTTTTTCCGATTTTTGCCTCACTAAAAATAAAAAACAATGACTATACATAAAGAAGGTTACACCACCATTGCGCTTACCGTTTTATTTATCATGGTGCTTAATGCTTTTGTAGATTATAAATTTGCAGATTTAGCTTGGTTACGCTGGTTTGTTTACATCTTATCTTTTGCTCTTTTTGTTATCGTTTTACAATTTTTTAGAAACCCGACTAGAACTTTTACTTCGGGAGAAAACTTGGTGATTTGCCCCGCAGATGGTAAAGTTGTCGTAATTGAAGAGACTGAAGAAGGCGAATATTTTAAAGATAAACGCTTACAAGTTTCTATTTTTATGTCGCCAATTAATGTACACATTAACAGAAATCCTATTTCTGGTGTTGTTAAATTTTTTAAATATCATCCTGGCAAATATTTAGCCGCTTGGAATCCAAAATCTAGTACAGAAAACGAACGCACAACCACTGTCGTTGAACATAAAAATGGTACTCCAGTATTATTTAGACAAATTGCAGGTGCTTTAGCTCGCAGAATTGTTTGGTATATTAAAGAAGGTGATCAAGTTGTACAAACTGAGCAATTTGGGTTTATTAAATTTGGTTCAAGAGTAGATATTTTCTTACCTATCGGGACTAAAGTAAACTTACAATTAGACGAAGTTGTTAAAGGGGGAATTACCGTTTTAGCAGAGCTGAGCTAATCTGCTTATCATTAATTTGAACTTAAACATTAAGGAATTAAGAAACGAAACACTTAATTTTCCTTAACTTCTTAATGTTAAAAAGCAAAAAACTCTTTATTTTGAAACCGTTCTTTGTGTTGGGTAAGCGAAATCAGAGTTGTATTTGTGAACTAGCTCGATAATTTTAAAGTTGACTTCTTCTTTAATCTTAAGATAAGTATTAAACTCTGGGTTTTCTACCAGATATAAAACTTGAAGATTTAAAGCCGAATCTGCGAAGCTATCAAAAGTTGCTACGCCATCAGTAGTATCAGGGTTTTGCGCTAAAAACTGATTAATCTCTTCGATAATCTTTTTTATCATATCCGCCTCGGTTTCGTAAATGATGCCAATATTAAATTTAACTCTGCGGAAATTTCTTCGAGTCATGTTTTCTAAAACACCATCTATCATTGCCCTATTGGGAATAATTAGTGTTGTTTTATCCGTACTACGTAAAACCGTGCTTCTAAATCCAACTTTTTCAATCGTTCCTTCAACTCCATCAACTTTTACCAAATCACCTACCGTAAAAGGCTTATCAATAAAAATGGTAAATGAAGCGATTAAGTTTTCTAATGTTTCCTTTGCTGCTAATGCTATCGCGATACCGCCAATACCCAAGCCTGTAATTAAGCTCAATGCATTTACTTCAAATACATAGCCTAACAACACGAAGAAGCCAATAAAATAGATGACGAATTTAAAAAGCTCTTTTAAAAATGGCACCAATTGATCATCTGCTTTGTTATCAGATTTTATGGCTTTGTACATAAATACATGTGCCACAAAATCGATGATTCGCAGAATTATCCAGAAGAATGACAGGATAATTAGGAATAAAAATATTTTATCTAAAAGCTCACCCAGCGTAAAGGCTTGTACTACTTTTACTTTATCAATCAGTTTATGGTAATGGAAAACCTCTACTTCAAGCGGGTACTTTAATTGATTTATCGCTAAATATAAAGAGGTTAAGGTGATGAAAAATTCAAATGGTTTTAAAAGCAGAGCGATGAATGTATCTATTTTTACTTCATCAGCAAATTTTTTGAACAGTTTAAATAAGAGTTGACTTAAAAATCGGGAAACAATTCGTTTAAATAATAGCCCGAGCAAAAGTATACCGCCAAACATGCAGTATGCCTGTATGGTGTTGCCCCAAAATACCTGTTCAAAAAATTGATTATCCATTCATCTATTTATTTTATTGTTTTTAATTGTTAGATGGAGCCCTTGATGATTAAAATAATTATTTTAATCCTGTCGGGTTATACCAATTGTTTCAATGCAATTTCAAATGCTGTACTTGATAAATTTGTTCTTTTGTTAGCTTTCGTATAAACCGCTTGCAAAGCATTGCCAATTACGGTTGATGCATCAGAAAAAATAGCATCGTCGCTCATTTCAACATTACGTTGCATTAAATAGGCGAAAACTCTAGCCATACCACAATTTGCAATAAAATCTGGAATTACCGCTACATGATTATCTGCGTGCTCCATAATGCTTCCAAAAAATATCTCTTTATCTGCAAAAGGTACATTAGCGCCACAAGCAATTACTTCCAAGCCGCTTTTAATCATTTTATCCACTTCTTCTTGCTGAACCAATCTTGAAGATGCGGCTGGCACAAAAATTTCAGCACCTACATTCCAAATTTTTTCACTCGCTTCTGCAAAAGGAATTAAATTATCAGCAACTAAGGTATTATTTGCTCTAGTATTAAACAATGTTTTCACTTCTTGTTCGGTAAATCCCTCTGGTTTAATTAACCCACCAACTCGATCAATAATTCCTACAATTTTAACGCCATGTTGAGCTAAATAATATCCTGCCGCAGCAGCAACATTACCCCAACCTTGTATAATTGCTTTTTTACCTGCTAATTCTCCGCCCCAAATGTTATAATAGTGTCTAATCGATTCTGATACGCCGTAACCAGTAATCATATCGGCTACTTTATATTTTCTTTTGATATCTGGCGTGTAATCTAAATCTTCTAATACTTTCGAAACACCATACCGTAGCTGACCAATTTGATGAATACGTTCGTTTTCTCTAGCTTGATAGTGACCGCTAATTACACCTTCTTGCGGGTGCCACAAGCCGTAGCTTTCTGTAATTGGAATAACTTCATGTATTTCGTCTATATTCAAATCTCCGCCAGTACCGTAATAGCTTTTTAATAACGGCATAACCGCCTTATACCAACGTTCTAAAACTTCTTTTTTACGTGGATCAGCAGGATCGAAATTAATACCAGATTTTGCACCTCCAATTGGCGGACCAGAAACAGTAAATTTAACTTCCATTGTTTTAGCTAACGATTCTACCTCACGTTTATCTAAGCCTTTGCGCATGCGTGTACCACCACCAGCGGCACCACCTCGTAACGAATTGATCACTACCCAGCCTTCAGCTTCAGATTCCTTATCTTTCCATTCAAAAACAATTTCTGGCTGTTTCTCTTCGTACTTTTTTAAAAGTTGTTTCATTTCGTTCATTTCAATTCTATTTGGTGCGGCAAAGATATAAACAAAAAAACCTCCACGAAACTAATCGTGAAGGTTATATATCTTATTAAAGAATATTATTTTCTTAAAGACTTGATACGAGCAGCTTTACCAGTTAATTCACGTAAATAGAACAATTTAGCTCTACGCACTTTACCGTGACTGTTAACTTCTACTTTATCAATATTTGGAGAATTAATTGGGAAGATACGCTCTACTCCAACACCATTACTCATTTTACGAACAGTAAACGTTTCGTTTGCACCAGCACTGTTACGTTGAATAACAACACCTTGATAAATTTGAATACGTTCTTTATTACCTTCGCGAATTTTATAGTGAACACTCACTGTATCTCCTGATTTGAAAGAAGGAAACTCATTTTTTGCAATTACTTGCTCTTCTACAAATTTTACTAAATCCATGATTTTAAGCTATTAAGCCGATTTTTTTCTGTTTAAAATCGGACTGCAATATTAGGAAAATTATTTTAAAAATAAAAGTGATGCGCAAAATAAATTTATTTTCTAACAAATTAAGTTTTTTCCACACTTACGCTTTGTGTTTAAAAATGAAAATTGTTAACTTAAAACTTATTTTAATAAATCTGGCCTGCGCTCTTGTGTGCGCTTAACCGCTTCTTCGTGGCGCCAGTCGTTTATTTTTGCCTCGTGCCCACTCAACAATACATCAGGAACTTTATGTCCTCTCCAGTCGGCTGGGCGGGTGTACAAAGGGGCATCAAGTAAATCTCCCTGAAAACTATCAGATAAAGCAGAAGTTTCATCGTTCAAAACTCCTGGAATAAGTCTGATTACTGCATCAACCAAAACCGCAGCTGGTAATTCTCCACCAGATAAAACATAATCTCCAATAGAAATTTCTCGAGTTACATAAATATCACGTATGCGTTGGTCTATACCTTTATAATGTCCGCATAAAATGATGATATTTTTTTTTGTCGAAAGCTGATTTGCAATAGTTTGATTCAGTGTCTCTCCATCTGGACTCATGAAAATGATCTCATCATATTCACGTTCAGTTTGCAGTTGCTCTATACAAGCGGCAAAAGGCGGAACAGCCATGATCATTCCGCTTCCTCCACCATAAGGATAGTCATCAACACTTTTTTGTTTATTTGTGGCGTAATCTCTTAAATTGTGCACCACAATTTCGGCAATTCCTTTTTTTTGCGCTCGCTGTAAAATAGAGTGCGCAAAAGGACTTGTCAATAAATCTGGCAAAACGGAAATGATATCGAAACGCATAGTGCAAATATAAAGTTTTTCCCAAAGGGATACCTATGGTAGAGATGATATCGCATTTTGAAATAGTAAGGAGTTAAGAATACCTCAATGAGCTTGAGAAAAACTTACTTTCTTAATTCATTAATGTTAAATATTAGTCTTCTTCTTCCAATTGAAAATTTTCTTCAACTAGCACCTCAAAGAACAATGGAAGACTGGCTTTTGATATCTTACTATCTACATAATTAACAGGGGCTAAATAGGGATTAAACAGGGACCTAACAGGGGGTTTACAGGGACAAATCCCTATGTTATCCCTGTAAACTCCCTGCTAAGTTCGGGTGAAGTATCAGTTAGTAAAGCATGAAATATTAACTATACCGAACTAGGATGGTTGCATAGTTAAAAGGTTAAACTTTTATTAAATTGTCCACTGATCGTGGATAATGGCAACCAAAAAATATTGTCCATCTTCCTTTTCGAAGACCAAACGAAGACTTGTCCAATCCATTCCTTGATTTTTTTGATCAAATCCACTAAAATAATAATCTATAAAATGATGATTTGGATAAATGGTTTTGAGATTGTTTAGCGAATTGCCTTGTTTCATAATTTCATCATACCCAACTGCTTCTGCATTTAGATAATCGGCGTTATAAGCAAACTTTTTAAGATAAGCTGGAACTGTTAATTTAATTGGATCACCTGTACCATCTAAACTTCCCCATGTAAGCAGCCATTTTTTATGAATAGATTCTAAAAAATCCTCTGGAGTGAGTTTTTTAGATTTGGCCGTATCAATAAAGCCATAGGGTGAAAATCGAACACCTTCATTTGAAAAGTATTTACTAAGTTCTTTAAAGTTATTTTCCTTAAGAAAAATTAAAATCTGTCTTCCTGTTGCTTTGATAGAGTCTTGCTGTGATAAACCGTCATCTTTTGGCAAATCTTCTTTTATGGTATCTGCAACTTTAGCAGGAGTTTCTTCTTTATTTTCTTTCTGATTATTACAGGAACAGATTGAGAAAAGCAGTAAGACAAACAGCGTTAAATGTTTCATTTAGATTTAACGAAATAGCCTATCTATTGTTTCAATTTTTATGAATTAAGATAAAGATCTAGTAATCCTTCTGGCAAATCTACCAGTAATGTTTTTTCATCTTCATCAATTTCTACAATCATATCTTCATTTAAAGGAAATAAAATTTCTTTTTCTTTATAAAGTAGTGTAGCTACAAATTGTTGTGGGTATTCATTCACCTCTATAATTTCGCCAAGTTCTCCATGTGTTTCATCAGACACCATAAACCCTTTTAGATCATTGTATGTAAAATCATCTTCGCCACGTTCTGGCATTTTATTCAATGGCATATAGATTTTTTTCTTCACCAAAGGTTGAGCTTTATCGATATGGTCTATATCATCAAAATAAAAAAGACCTGTTTGGTTAGGATATAATTTATGCGATGCCACAAAAAAAGGAACCATTTTACCATTCATGTCAGCAAAAAGCACATCCAAATCTAAATCTTCATATGCATCAAATTCGAAATATAGTTGAACCTCGCCTTTTAAACCTTTGGTTTTAGTAATGTAACCGATATAAAATGATTCTTCTTTAGTCATGTTCTTTTTGTTTAAAAACTTAAAATAGATTCTTCGCTTTGCTCTGAATGACAAAGATGGGATTTAGAGGTTAAAAAAATAGCGTCCCGAAACTCGGAACGCTATAAATAAGTTAAAACAAATCTATGATTATGCTTCTTCTTTTGTTTCTTCAGCTGATGCCTCAGTAGCAGGAGTTTCTTCAACAACCGGAGCTTCTTCAGCAACCGGAGCCTCTTCAGCTACAGCAGCAGTTTCTTCAACAGCTGGAGTTTCCGCTACCACTTCTTCAGTTGCAACTTCAGCAGCAGGAGCTTCTTCAGCAACTACTTCCTCTTCTTCAACAACCTCTTCTACTGGCGCATTTTTCAATGCAATTGCAGCAGCACGGTCAGCATTTTTCTTAGCTTCAGCAGCTAAAGCAGCTTTCTTAGCTTCACCTTTGCTTGTGCTTAAGCCTTCGATTTTTCCTTCAATCTGACCACCTTTAGCTTCTAACCAAGCTGCAAATTTTGCATCTGCTTGTTCAGTTGTTAAAGCGCCTTTTTTAACACCACCTTCTAAGTGTTTTTTGTATAAAACACCTTTGTAAGAAAGGATAGCACGAGCGGTATCCGTAGGTTGCGCACCTTTGTTTACCCAGTCTAAAGTTTTTTCGAAGTTAATTTCAATGGTTGCTGGATTGGTGTTAGGGTTATAAGAACCTAAACGCTCAATAAATTTACCATCTCTTGGAGAGCGAGAATCTGCTACTACCACGTGGAAAAAAGGTTTCCCTTTTTTACCGAATCTTTGCAATCTGATTTTAGTTGCCATTTTTCTTTAAGTTTATGTATTCAACATAGTTCCCGGAGCTTCGTGCTTGCGGGGATGCAAAAGTAAGTAAAATACTAATAACTAGCAAGGTGCAATAATTTTAAATTCAAATAACATAACTCTAATCCAAATTTAGGATATTTGAAAGCATGAGAATAGCAATAGATATGGACGAAGTCCTAGCCGATCCAATTTTTAAATTTATAGAACTTTATAACAGAGATTACGGAATTTCATTAGACCTTAAATTAGATCCTGGGAATGAGATTTATCACCATGTGCCAGAACATATTAACAACAAATGGTTTGATTATATAAACGAAAAGGGGTTTTTCAGACATTTGCCGGTTATAGATGGCGGTGTTGAAGCAGTAAAGAAACTACAAGAAAAATACGAGGTTTACATCGTGTCTGCGGCAATGGAATTCCCTAATTCGCTAGAAGATAAACGTCATTGGCTTGCTGACCATTTTCCGTTCATTAGCTGGAAAAACATCATTTTTTGTGGTGATAAAATTGTAAATACAGACATAATGATCGATGATAGAGCGAGGAATTTTGTCGGTTTTAAAGGGCGTCCGTTATTATTCTCTTCTCCACATAATTTGTTGCTTACAGATTACGAACGTGTTGATACCTGGCAACAAGTATTAGACAAATTGTTGTAACAATTTTGTAAAACAAACATCGAATTATAAAAACCTAAATAAGATGTTAATTACAACCACAAATACTATTGAAGGCAAGAAAATTGTGAAATACATTGGTCTTGTAACTGGCGAAACCATTATTGGCGCCAATATTTTTAAAGATCTTTTTGCGGGTATCCGCGATATTGTTGGCGGACGTTCGGGTTCATACGAGCAAGTGCTACGTGAAGGTAAAAACACTGCGGTAAGTGAAATGCAACAATATGCTGCTGCAATGGGTGCTAATGCGATTATTGGAGTAGATTTAGATTATGAAACTGTTGGTAGCGGAGGTAGCATGTTAATGGTTACCGCTAGCGGAACTGCAGTTATACTTGAAGACTAAGTGTCAATGGTCCATTAGTCATTAGTTCATTTTTACGCTAAACCAATGAACTAGTGAGCCAATGAACGATAACTTTATAGCGATAATATCTCTACTAATCTCAACCAAGCTGGAGTAATTTTTTCTGCATCGATATGTTTAATAGCATGTGAAAATGGCGTGAAAACAATTTCACGATTCACTTGTCCTGCCATAACATCGGTTTTACCAGCCAACAATCCTTCTACCGCAGCCACGCCCAAACGACTTGCTAAAACTCTATCCATGCAACTTGGTTTGCCACCACGCTGAATGTGTCCTAAAACAGAAATACGAATATCATAACTAGGAAATCTGTCCTTTAAGGCTTCTCCGACATTATATGCACCTCCCGCTTCATCGCCCTCGGCTACAATAATAATTTTTGAAGCTTTGTCTTTTCGTCCATTCTCTAATCTAACCACTACATCCTCAACTCCAATTTTTGCTTCTGGAATCATAATGGCTTCTGCACCTACGCCAATTCCACTTCTTAGAGCAATTAATCCAGAATCTCGACCCATTACTTCAACAATAAATAACCTATCGTGAGATTCTGCAGTATCTCTAATTTTATCAACTGCATTTACAACAGTGTTGATGGCTGTATCGTATCCAATAGTAAAATCCGTTCCTTCTAAATCGTTATCAATTGTGCCAGGTAAACCAATTACTGGGAAATTAAACTCTCTAGAAAACAAATCCGCACCAGTAAAAGTTCCATCTCCGCCAATTACAACCAATGCATCAATATCGCTATCTACTAAGTTTTTATGTGCTAATTCTCTTCCTTCTTTTGTTCTAAAAGCATCACTTCTAGCTGTTTTTAAAATCGTACCTCCACGTTGAATAATATTTGCTACAGATTTACCATCCATTGGCATAAAATCAGCATGAATTAACCCTTCGTAACCTCTTAAAACACCCGTTACTTTTAAATTATGATATAAACTTGCTCTTACTACGGCTCTAATTGCGGCATTCATCCCTGGCGAATCGCCACCAGATGTTAATACTCCTATATTTTTTATTGTACTCATTTATTTCTTTGTGTTGGCAAATTCAGCTAATCCTTTATTTAGGTAAGCTATATATGTATCAATATCGTATTCTACACCAATTGGGGGAGAAACTAATTCTTTTTCATTGTTTCCTAAAAGCACGTAATACGGTTGAGAAATCGTTTGAAATTTATCCGCTTGTAAATGTTGGAATTTTAATCCAACCGTGTTGACTTTTCTTTTTAATACTTTAGAATCGAATTGTTCATTTTCAGGAAGGCTGGTTTTATCGTCTGTATAAATTGCAACAGCAACATAATTATCGTTTATAATTTTGAGTACTCTTGGATCTGATAAAACCTTAGCTTCCATTTCTCTACAATTTACACAACCATGCCCAGTAAAATCTAAAAACAAAGGTTTATTTACGCTTTTTGCATACGCAAGCGCTTCTTCATAATCAAAAAATCCATTAGTTATTTTATATTCGAAGCTCAAGAAATCGCTATATTTTTTCTTCTCACTTACTTCTGTATTTGCAGCAACTGTTCCTCCTTCAGATAAAACAAAATCTTGCGTTGACCTTGGCGGCACTAACGAACTTACTGCTTTTAAAGGCGCTCCCCACAATCCAGGAATTAAATAGAATGCAAATACAAAGCAGGCAATAGAAAGGAAAAGTCGCGGAATAGATACGTAAGGCAAATCGCTATCATGTGAAAACTTGATTTTCCCTAATAAATAAACACCTAAAAGGATAGACAAAACAATCCAAATGGCTAAGAAAATTTCTCTATCTAAAATACCCCAATGATAAGATAAATCTGCCGTAGACAAGAACTTTAAGGCTAGGCCAAGCTCCAAAAAGCCTAATACCACTTTAACCGAATTTAACCAACCACCAGATTTTGGCAAGCCAGTCATTAGACTCGGAAATATCGCGAATAGCGTAAATATTATCGCTAAAGATAACGAGAAGCCAAACATTACCACAACTGGTGTCCATAAATCGGTATTAATCGCGACTAAAGACGTTCCAATTAATGGCCCTGTGCACGAAAACGAAACTACTGCAAGCGTGGCCGCCATAAAAAATATGCCGCTCAAACCTTTTGAATCAGATTTCGCATCTAACTTATTTACAAAAGAACTTGGCAAGGTAATTTCAAAAGCTCCTAAAAAAGAAACTCCAAAAATGACAAGAATTAAAAAGATAAGGATATTAAAAAACCCATCTGTTGAGATTTGATTAAGTGCGCTTGCCCCCCAAATTAATGTGATGATAACGCCTAAACCAACATAAATTACAATAATAGATAGCCCATAAATAATTGCACTTCGTATTCCTTTGCCTTTGCTTTCTGCTCTTTTAGTAAAAAATCCCACAGTAAGTGGAACCATTGGAAATATACAAGGCAGAAAAAATGCCGCCAAACCAGCTAGTAACCCTAAACCAAAAGTCACCCATAATGAGACAGGTTGTGTCGCAGTATTTGTAGATGCAGTGGTCGTAGTAGTATCTTTTTTTACGGTGTCTGTTGTTACAGGAGCTACTTTGCTATTCGCAATACTATCTTCTGCAGAACCAACAGTTGTAAATTGAATATCATCTGGAACTGCATTTGCAGTGGAATCTGTTTGCGGCTTTAAGGCAACGCTTTGATTAGGGTTTATCAGTAAAAAAATGCCGACAAAAAATAAAAGGAAGCTTATCTTTTTCATTATTGTTATTTAAAAGCCGTGAAATTAAGAAATCTTTTCATTAAAGACGGCGAATACAAGGGTTGGGATTAGTTACATTGCAGAACAATTACATTTTTCTGCCGTTAATTTATTTTACGGGAATAGTAAGTGTAATTTCATCTGCTGGCAAGCAACTTCTATCATTACAAACCATAAACTCTATTTTTGCTTTAACTACTGTCGCTGTTTTATTCATTTTTATTTTCTGTTGAAAAACAACTTCTTTCTCAAAATACGCTAAATCCATCTTTACGGTTTTGTCGTATTTCTTAATTGGTTTTGGTTCAATCGTTTTACCTATCAAAGTAAAATCTTTTGAGTATGCATAGTTAAATTTTAACTTCATAGCTTCCGATTTTACGTTTTGAGAATAAACATGCCATTTTCCATCAAGTTTTGCTTTTAAATAAAGTACAGCTTCTGTTTTGTTTACTCTTTTTGCAAAATAAGACCATGTAATCGGTTTTTCTAATTGTGCAAAAACAGTACAACTCAAAATTGTGAAGGCAAAAACAAGTGCAATTTTTTTCATCGCTTTATGGGTTGTGAAAAACAAAAAGCCCTTTAACATTGTCAAAAGGCTTTTTGAATAGACTAATAAATGTTACTTAACAGGAACGCTAAATGTTACCTCGCTTGGGGGCAAACATTGTTTATCGTTACATACCATAAACTCTACTTTTCCTTTTATAACTGTTGTGCCTTTATTCAATTTTATTTTTTGTTGAAAAACCACTTCGTTTTCAAAATATAGCACGTCCATTTTAAATACCTTTTCGTATTTTGTAATTGGCTTTGGCTCTGTTGTTTTTCCAATTAAAGAGAAATCTTTTGATGGGGCGAATGTAAAAATCGTTTTGTTTGGACCACCTGCTTTTATATTCTGAGAATAAATATGCCAATCGTCTTCTATTGTAGCTTTTATATATACAACCGCTTCGGTACTGCTAATTTTTTTTGCAGAATATGCCCAACTTACGGGGTTTTCTAATTGAGCAAAAGCACCAACAGCGCTAAATAATACTAGTGTTAAAATTAAGGTTATCCTTTTCATTATATGTGATTTAAAAATTCTATTTCTTTAAAATTATAGTGTGTTATTTCTCCGTTTCGTTCTACGTTCAATAATCCCAAATCGGTTACTCCTCTAATTATACCTTCAAAAATCTCGCCATTTTGTCGGTATATAGCTGGTTTATTCAATTTGTACAGTTTATCAACGTAAGCCTCTCTTAAAAAGGTATAGTTACCAGCCTTTAACTGCAAATACAAACTTTCTATTTGACTGCAAATTTCTATTAATAGCTCCTCTAAATTAACATCTTCTTGTAAAATTTGATGTAACGATGTTGCTGTTTTAGTTAACTCCTCAGCAAATTCTTGCTGATTTATGTTTAATCCTATGCCAATTACGGCAGTTTTTATCGTATTGCCGATAACAGAGCTTTCTATTAAAATGCCACCTAGTTTTTTATCGAAATAGTAAATATCATTTGGCCATTTAATGCTAAATCCATTTGCAACATAACCCGTTAAAACTTTATTAATAGCAATGCTGATAGCCATATTTAACAAAAATTGCTGGTTTAACGGCAAAAACTTTGGCTTTAATAAAATGCTGATAGTTAAATTTTTTCCTGGTTCGGCATGCCAGGTATTTTCTTGTTGACCTCTTCCGGCAAATTGGTCATCTGCCATAATTACAGTCCCCTCTGGTAATGGCTCGGATTTTGACACCAAGTCCTTTAAAAAGTTATTGGTAGAATCAACCGCCAATAATTTGATGCGATTTTGACCAACAAATAGTGTTGAAAAAGTGTTATTTTGCAAGGGTTGATTTATATTTGTTGATCATCAAAATTAAAAATATTTAATGGTAAAAAAGAAAACCGCAAACCTTTCTACATACCTCTCAGAAATAGCCGTACATGGCATTCAAGAAAAAAAGGGAAATGATATTGTTCGTTTAGATTTGAGAGAACTAAACAGTTCAGTTTCTGACTATTTTATTGTTTGTAATGCCGATTCATCAACACAAGTAAAAGCTATTGCCGATAGCGTTGAAGATGAAATATATAAATTAACCAAAACAAATCCTTGGCATAAAGAAGGTCAGGAAAATGCCGAATGGATTATATTAGACTACTTTGATATTGTAGTACACATCTTTAAAACTGAAAAACGTGAGTTTTTTGGAATTGAAGATTTATGGGGCGATGCAGAAACCACGACTTATAAAAGCGCATAGCCAATTTGTTTACACACATTTGAATTAACATGAAAGAAAATCAAAATAAAGATACCAAACCAAAACAGATTAAACGCATTCCAAATATCCCTAAAAAACCACAAAAGGGCTCTAAATTTAATATTTTTTGGGTTTACGCTGCAATTATTGTTGGGTTATTGGTTGTACAGTATTTATTCACTTCTGAGAACGTTACAAAAATAGATTATACAACTTTTGAAAAAGAAATGCTTATTCCGGGCAACGTTCAAAAGATTGTTTCTTATAAATCTGAAGACATTGTAGTTTCAGATGTTTATATAAAAGAGGATAAGAAAAATGATCCGTTGTATAAAAAATATGCTAGTAAAAATGCATTTAATACAACGAGCAAGGGGCCAATGGTTTCATTTAATTCTCCATCAACAGACGCATTAGATAAACGATTAGAAGCTTCGCAAACTAATGCTAAAGTGCCGCTAGATCTTCAAATAAAATCAGAAACCATCACTAAGTCAAACGCATGGTCTGGTCTTTTCGTTAACATCGTTATTCCTTTACTCCTTATTATCGGCCTTTGGATTTTCATGATGCGTCGTATGGGTGGCGGCGGAGGTGGTGGCGGTGGCCAAATCTTCAATATTGGTAAATCTAAAGCTACTTTGTTTGATAAAGAAAGCCAAGTAAACATCACATTTAATGATGTTGCTGGTTTAACAGAAGCTAAAGTTGAGGTGATGGAAATTGTAGATTTCCTTAAAAACCCTAAAAAATATACAAACTTAGGTGGTAAAATCCCTAAAGGCGCATTACTAGTTGGAGCTCCTGGAACTGGTAAAACCTTATTGGCTAAAGCTGTTGCTGGTGAAGCTCAAGTTCCATTTTTCTCATTGTCAGGATCTGATTTCGTAGAAATGTTTGTAGGGGTTGGAGCTTCTCGTGTACGAGATTTGTTTAAACAAGCAAAGGATAAAGCTCCTTGTATAATTTTTATTGATGAGATTGACGCTATTGGTAGAGCTAGAGGTAAAGGTAGTATGATGGGTGGAAATGATGAGCGTGAAAATACCTTGAACCAATTGCTAGTAGAGATGGACGGTTTCGGTACCGATTCGGGCATTATTATTATGGGCGCAACCAATAGAGCTGATGTGTTAGATAGTGCTTTGTTGAGACCTGGTCGTTTTGATAGACAAATCTATGTTGATATGCCCGATATTAACGAGCGTAAAGAAATATTTAATGTGCACTTAAAGCCAATTAAGCTAGAAGAAAACATCGACATTAATTTCTTGGCCAAACAAACTCCTGGTTTTTCTGGCGCTGATATTGCGAATTTATGTAATGAAGCTGCATTAATTGCTGCGAGAAAAACACACGAATCTGTAACTAAACAAGATTTCTTAGATGCAGTTGATCGTATTATTGGTGGTTTAGAGAAAAAGAATAAAATAATAACTAAAGAAGAGAAAAAAGCCATTGCTTTCCATGAAGCGGGTCACGCAACAGTATCTTGGTTATTAAAACATGCGCACCCACTAATTAAGGTAACCATTGTTCCTCGTGGCCAATCTTTAGGCGCTGCGTGGTATTTGCCAGAAGAAAGAAGTATTACCACTACTGAGCAGATTTTAGATGAAATGTGTGCTACAATGGGTGGTAGAGCTGCAGAGAAAATCACCTTTGGTAAAATTAGCACTGGTGCGTTAAGCGATTTGGAAAAAGTTACTAAGCAGGCTTATGCGATGGTTTCTATGTACGGACTAAACGATAAGATAGGAAATATCTCTTACTACGATTCTAGAGGTCAGGAGAGCTTTACCAAACCTTACTCTGAAGCTACGGCAAGAATTATTGATGAAGAGGCCAGTAAAATTATTGAAGAGCAATACCAAAGAGCTTTGCAAATTTTGGCAGATAATCAACAAAACTTAGTTAAACTAGCTGAGAAACTATTAGTAGCTGAGGTAATTTTCAAAGAAGATTTGGAAGAAATCTTTGGCAAACGTGCTTTTGATAGTGAGGGGACAGAATTACTTGCCGATATCGTTGCTGTAGATGATCAATCTCTACTTGCTTCTGGAGTTACAGACGCTATTGCTCCTTCAACGCCAGAAGAAGAAAGCAAATAATTTTCTTTATTAGAAACTTAGGATAAGAAGCAATCTTAATTATTAAGGTTGCTTCTTTGTTTATATGGGCTAGGATAAGTATTTTTGGTCATCAACTATGAAAGAGAACATTTCTTCAAAAGAACTTATGCTTAAAAAAATTAGGAAGGCCTTGCTCGAAAAGCGAGATAATCCTTATCCTAATTTAGAAGAAAGTCAGCTTTATAAAACCAATACCGAAGAGCTAGAAATTTTATTTGCAGAGCAATTAACTGCTGTTGCTGGTAATTTTATTTTCTGCGAAAATGGAGTAGATTTTATAGAGAATATTCTCGAATTGGCCGATAAGTTTAAGTGGAGAAAAATCTATTGCTGGGAGCCAGAATTACAGGCTTTACTAACACATTATGAGTTCCCTTTTTATCAAACTGATAAAGATTTTGAACAAGCCGAAGTAGGTATCACCTTGTGCGAAGCTTTAATTGCTCGCAATGGTTCTGTAATGGTCAGCAATCAAAATGCTGCTGGCCGTAGATTAAGTATATTTCCTCATCAACATATCGTTATTGCCAGAACTGGGCAATTAGTTTTAGATTTGAAAGATGCCTTTCAACTGCTTAAAAATAAGTACGGAAACCAAATTCCTACGATGGTAAGCAACATTACCGGGCCAAGTAGAACCGCAGATATTGAAAAAACTTTAGTGCTTGGAGCTCATGGTCCAAAAGAATTATTTGTATTTTTAATTGACGATTTTTCGTGATTATTTTTAATTTCAATTAAAACATACTATTTTTATACTAAATACCAAAATAGTATACGGTACAGAATGGGCAACATGAACAAAATTTATTCGGTTATTACTGGAACTGGGAGCTATATACCCGAAAATATCATTTCTGGCGATCATTTTATGGGCGCTTCTTTTTTCGATAACGGCGTTAAGCTGGATAAAGAAAATACCGAAATCATTAATAAGTTTAGTGAAATTACAGAAATAGTAGAGCGTAGATATGTATGCTCAGATTTGCTGAATAGTGATATCGCTACTTTAGCAGCTAAAAAAGCGCTAGAAGCGGGGAATGTTGATAAAGAAACTTTAGACCATATTATTTTTTGCCACAATTTCGGCGATGTAAAATTGGGCTCAAATCGGATGGATATGCTCCCTGCTTTGGCGGCAAAAGTTAAGGCAGAATTAGCAATAGAAAACCCAGATTGTGTTGCTTACGATATTATTTTTGGTTGTCCAGGATGGGTTCAAGGAGTTATACAGGCTGATTATCTGATTAGAAGTGGCGATGCCAAAAAAGTAATGGTTATTGGTTCAGAAACACTTTCTAGAATTATTGATCCACACGATAGAGATAGCATGATTTTTTCTGATGGTGCCGGCGCTGTAATTTTTGAAGCAAAAGAATCCGAAGAACCTACGGGAATAATCGCTCATAAAAGTCAAACATTTGCAAGTCACGCCTCTCTTTTAACTATGGGCGGAAGCAACAATCCAAATGAACAAAATGGAAATACGTACTTGAAAATGAACGGCCGTAAATTATACGAATTTGCCGTTATCAATGTTCCTCAAGTAGTAAAAAAAGCAATTGATAAATCTGGAGTTCCGTTAGAGAAAATAAAAACCGTATTTATTCATCAAGCGAATGGAAAAATGGATAACGCTATAATGAAGCGCTTATTTAAGCTGTATGATTTAGATTCTGTTCCAGAAAACTTGGTGCCAATGACTATTTCATGGTTAGGTAATAGCTCTGTTGCTACTATTCCTACGCTAATAGATTTAGTTTTAAATGGTAAAGTAGACGGTTATAAAATTGAAAAAGGAGAATACGCTGTTTTTGCATCTGTTGGTGCGGGGATGCATATTAATGCTGTGGTTTATAAATTTTAACCACCTATCCTTCTTAAGCCTTGTTTTGCTTCTGTTTCAATACTGTTTTCATCTTCATGACCTTTCATGTTTATCGCCGTATTAAAACTCGATTTAGCTTTAGGTAAATTTTTCTTCTTTTCGTAAATCTTACCCATTTGCACCGCAGCCTTAGCCGCATAATAGTATTTTAGGTTCTTACCTGTATTAATCGCATTCTGATAATTTGATAGCGCAGTATCGTCATTGTCCAAATTATCATTTATTCTTCCTAAACGATAATAATACTCTGTTTTATCCTTTGTTGACGCAAAATCTTCAGCTTTGCTATCTGTTAAAATAGCCAATGCTTTTGTTAAATACCCTCCATCAAATAACAATCTAGCTTTGAGCAGATCTGTGTTTGGCACTGGCGCATTTGCTTCGTTAAGCGCTTGTTTATCCCTCTCGTGATATGTGTAACCACTCGTTTTAGTTTTCGCCATCAAGGCTGAAAAACCACTTGCATCACCTTTTAACAGGCTAATCCACCCTAAATGTAAATTCGCATCCTTAATATAATTTACCCCTTTATACGTTTGTAAATATCGTTCAAAATAAGTCGCCGCCGAATAATCCAATTTATTTAATTTGGCAATTCCCATTAAATAATCCAAATAAGGAAACGCTTGATATGTCGCTCCAATAGGCCTATCCGTTAATATATTTATCGCCTCATCAGTATGTCCATTTCTTGCGCACACATAGGCTTGCAAATATGCTTTTAACAAACTGCTATCCGCTATGCGAGCTGTATATTTCATGGTTTTTGCATACGCCGATGGGCTGCGTGCCACATCTGACAATACATAAGCGTAGTTAAAAACGGCTTCTTCATAAAAGGGTTTGTAGGCTGATTTAGGGAGGTTTTCTGCCAGCTTATCTAGCATATTCACACCTGTTTGCAAATTACCCTTTAGTCCGAAAGTTGAAAGCGTTGATTTTAAAACACCATCAGGTAAAGCGCCCATAACGGAGTTAATTATTCCCAACCCTATTCCATTCAAATGGAATCCTGGAAACTTTTTAGTGTTTTCCTGCAATAGGCTATTGGCTTTATTTATTTCTCTCGCAGCTGTAAAATAAGACCCATATCTACCCCTAATTAATGCCCACTGTAAATTGATTTGTGCTTGTGCATAAAGACAATAAGGCGAATTTTTATCGTCGTCACTAATCTGATCTATGCGATTATCTTTATTAGATTCTAAACGCTCAAATTCAGATTTGCTTTCCGTGGTTAATAAATAGAAATAATCTACATAATTTTCCAACAATGGAACTATCGAATTATTGGGGTGGATTTTCTTTTCGGCGGCGATTAATTGCCTAGCTGTACCCAGTTTTAACTCAAAAATATTTTGATATGCTTTTAAACAATTTGCATTAAAATCAAAATTAGCAGAAGCTACAAAAGACGAAAAGAAAAGAAAAGAAAATATAGAAAAGAAGGTAGAAAGTTTTGGCATTTTGATTTTATGCATGTAATACGAACTGCTTTTAAAAGTTTAAGTTAACGAATTTATATAACGTAAAAAAACCTAGTATGTTTTGACTAAAATAAGTTTTGGCGCACAAAAAAAGCCAGACTTTCATCTGGCTTGGTATTTATATTTGGTTTTTGGTTGTTATGCTTCTGCTAATTCATGAGTTAATGCCTCATCTACCAAAATTCTGCCGCAATGCTCGCAAACAATAACTTTTTTGCGTTGACGGATATCTAATTGACGTTGTGGTGGAATTTGGTTGAAACAACCTGAACAAGAATCTCTATCGATTGTTACAACAGCTAATCCATTAACAGCATTACCTCTTAATCTGTGGTAGGCCGTTAATAAACGCTCTTCGATTTGAGTTTCTGCTTTATCAGCTTTTTTAACTAACGCTTGTTCTTCTTTTTCAGTTTCTGAAGTGATTGTTGCTAACTCACCTTTTTTAATCTCTAAATCACCTTTTCTTGATTCGATATTTGCCAAAGCTTGATCGTAGATTTCAGTTTTAGAAGCAATCTCGAAACCATGTTCTTTGATTTTTTTCTCTGAAACCTGAATATCTAAATTTTGAATCTCAACTTCTTTAGTTAAAGCATCGTATTCGCGGTTATTTTTTACGTCTTCTAATTGTTTTTCGTATTTTTTGATTAAAGCTTGTGCTTCTTTAATCATGTTTTTACGGTTAACAATAGCGTCTTCAGTATCGTCTAATTCAGCTTTGATTTTTTGTATACGTGTTTCTAATCCAGCTACTTCGTCCTCTAAATCAGCTACTTCCATTGGCAATTCACCTCTTACTTGGCGAATTTTATCAATCTTAGTATGTATGTTTTGTAATTCGTATAAAGCTTTTAGCTTTTGCTCTACTGTTTGTTCCATTAAATGAAATAATTTATGGGGTTTGTATTATGCTCCGTTAAACGGATTGCAAAGTTAGGAAATTTTTCTTGAATATTATCTATCAACAAATTAGATGTAAATTGTTCGCTTTCATAATGACCAATATCACAGATAATCAGTTTCTGTTCAGCATCAAAAAATTCATGATATTTAAAGTCAGCAGTAATAAACGCATCAGCGCCAGCAGCAATGGCATCTTTTAACAAAAAACTGCCTGAACCGCCACAAACAGCCACTTTCTTTATCCTTTTTGGCAATAATTCCGTGTGTCTAATCACTTTTGCTTGCATTTTTTCTTTCACAAGGTGGAGGAAATCAACACTATCCATTTCTAGCGATAACCAACCAACCATTCCAGCGCCTACGTTTTCTAATTTGTTTGCCAACGGATAAATATCATACGCCACTTCTTCGTAAGGATGATTCTCTAACAAAGCCAACAAAATTTTTCGCTCGTCTTGCGCTTTAAAAATCGTTTCAATCCTTACTTCTTCTTCATGATGTTGTGCTCCTTTTTCGCCTACAAAAGGATTGGTTTCTTCATTTCCTTTAAATGTTCCTTCTCCTTCGGCATTAAAACTACATTCGCTATAGTTACCAATATTTCCTGCCCCTGCGGCGAATAACGCATTTCTAACTTCATCGGCCTTTGCCGTAGGGCAAAAAGTCACCAGTTTTTTAAGTAGATTGCTTTTAGGCGCTAAGATTTTTGCATTTTGTATCTCTAATCTTTTGCAGATTTCTCCACTCACCCCATGAGCCACATGATCTAGATTAGTGTGAATTGCATACAGAGCAATGTTATTTTTTATCGCTTTTAGCACAACTCGCTCTACATATGTTTTGCCGTTAAACTTTTTTAATCCTTTAAAAACTATCGGATGGTGAGTGATGATTAAATTACAATTTTTAGCAATTGCCTCATCAACAATCTGTTCTGTACAATCTAATGCTACTAAAGCAGCATGAATTTCATCATTTGCACTTCCAACGATTAACCCAGAATTATCATAATCTTCTTGATAATTAAGAGGCGCAATATTTTCGAGGAAATTGGTAATCTCAGATAACTTCATTCTATAAAAATAACAAAATCCTTACCCGTTTTTAAACAGATAAGGATTATTTATAAAATTTGTGTGTGTAGTTTATTGAAAATTACTCATTCTTGTCATTTGCAAGCTTTCGAAAACCATTTTCTGATTGTGCTCAAATGCCAATTCTTTGTGGTTAATGATATCTACAATTGATCCGATTAAACATAATCCAGCAGTGAATAAATATAAAATACCCATTCCTATTTGTCCGATGATGAACCTTTGCAATCCTGGAACCAGACAAAGCCCAATTACACAGAACAAAAGCATATCGCTTGGATTTTTTCTTTTGCCCGAATAAATCATTAAAAAAGTCCTTACCTGTTGCTCATTTAAGCCATTGGTGGCGTTTTGTAAGTAACTATATTCTTGTGGGCTTATGCCCGGTAATGCCATAAATTGTGCGTCAAACATTGCTAATCCTCCTTATAATTTAAATTAAATCCTTTTTGTTTATTAAATACTTGTTTGGTGAGTTGATAAATGCGGTAGAAAATCAAAATTAAAGCTGGTATACCGAACCAATGATAAGAAAAACTTGCACTTATATCTCCGTGAAACAATGCGCTAATCGACCTTCCTAATCCACATCCTGGACACCATGTTATTCCTAAATTTGCCAAAGGGCAAAATGTGAAATGGTGCTCATGAGGGTTTGCTGTTGCCAACAATATTAAAGCTAAAACCCAGAAAAATAACTCTAGCGGAAAGCTTTTAATGTACTTCATGTTTCGCGTTTTATATTATTTAGAAACAATGTTAAGTTTTTTGTTACTGCTATTAAATTCAATTCGACGAAACTAAAAAAAATCTCGACCAAACCGCTAGTTGCCTCGAAGAAACCATATTCATATTTGCTGTTTACCTGTCTATTACGCAATAATTTTTTACCTTTACGTAGTGAATATTCGCGACCTGATTAACAGATACAAAACAGACGATCGTGTTGTTGCCTTAGCGCAATCGTTAAATAAAAGTAAGGGAACTAAAACCCAACTAAAGGGATTGGTGGGCTCTGCCGATGCCGTAATTGCTGTTTCAATTTATTTTTTACTACACAAACCACAGCTTTTTATTCTGCCAAACAGAGAAGAAGCATCTTATTTTTTGTCAGATTTAGAGGGAATATTGGATAAAGAAGTCTTATTTTTTCCTTCATCATTTAGAAAATCTTTTGAGTTTACCCAAATAGATACCGCAAATGTATTGGCTAGGGCCGAAGTTTTAAACGAGCTTAACCATCAATCTGAATATGGAAAAATTGTAGTTACTTATCCGGAGGCATTGGCCGAAAAGGTAATTGACCGTTCAGTCCTAGAAAAAAACACTTTAGAAATTAGTGTTGGTATCTCTTTAGGCATCGATTTCATCAATGAGTTTTTATTTGAATACGATTTCGAACGGTCTGATTTTGTGTATGAACCTGGGCAATTTTCTATTCGTGGTGGTATTGTAGATATTTTCTCTTTTTCACACGAATTACCTTATCGCATCGAATTTTTTGGCGATACAGTTGAAAGTATTAGAACTTTTGAAATTGAAAGTCAGCTTTCTGTAGATGATGTAAAAAGTTTAACCATCGTACCCAATGTACAAGCTAAATTCTTGACAGAAAACAACATCAGCCTGTTGGATTATATAGAAAAAGACACGCAGCTTTGGTTTAAAGATGTAGAATATACCATCGACATAGTTAAGGGTGGATATAAAAAAGCTGTAGAACTTTGGAAAGCGTTGGGCATTGCCGAAAAACAGCAAAATCCGAATTGGTTAGATCCAAAGTTCTCTTTTACTGATGAAAAAATGCTGTCGGATTTATTTCAGGATTTTTCGTTAATAGAATTTGGCAAACAGTTTTTCTATCAAACGGATGATATAATTCAATTCGAAACTAAACCGCAGCCTTCTTTCAATAAAGATTTTGATCTTTTAATTAAGAATTTAAAAGAGAACGAAAGTCAGCATATTCATAATTTCATTTTCACTAATTCGACCAAGCAAACCGAACGTTTGTATGCGATTTTAGATGATATTGATAAAACTGCCAAATTTACTCCGGTAAATATTCCGCTTCGCGAAGGGTTTTTAGATGCGCAGCAAAAAGTTGCTTTTTATACCGATCATCAGATATTTGATCGTTTTTATAAATATCAATTAAAGAAAGGTTATCAGCGAAGCCAAGCGATTACGCTTAAAGATTTACGAGAATTAAAGCCTGGTGATTTTGTGACGCATATTGATCATGGAATTGGAAAATACGCTGGTTTAGAGAAAGTAGAAGTAAATGGCAAAACCCAAGAAATGATTCGTTTGGTATATGCCGATAATGACTTGTTGTATGTGAATATCAACTCCTTAAATCGCATTGCGAAATTTAGCGGAAAAGATGGTACTCAGCCCAAAATGAACAAATTGGGCACCGAAGCTTGGGACAAGCTCAAAAAAACCACAAAAAAAAAAGTTAAAGACATTGCCCGAGACTTAATCAAGCTGTATGCGATGAGAAAAACTCAGGTTGGTACTGCTTTTGCACCCGACGGCTATTTAGAAACTGAACTCGAAGCCTCATTTATTTACGAAGATACGCCCGATCAAGTTAAGGCAACTGCCGATGTAAAAAAAGACATGGAAGCGCCGCATCCAATGGATCGTTTGGTTTGCGGAGATGTGGGTTTTGGGAAAACAGAAATTGCTATTCGTGCAGCTTTTAAATCAGTAGCAAATGGTAAACAGGCAGCAATTTTAGTTCCTACTACTATTTTAGCTTTACAGCATTTTAAAACGTTTTCGTCGCGTTTAAAAGAGTTTCCATGTACGGTAGACTATATTAATCGTTTTAAAACTTCGAAACAAATTAAGGACACTTTAGAACGTGTAGCAAGCGGAAAAGTTGATGTTGTAATTGGCACGCATCGCTTGTTAAGTAAAGATGTTAAGTTTAAAGATTTGGGAATCATGATTATCGATGAGGAACAAAAATTTGGCGTAGCTGCTAAAGAAAAACTTCGAGCTTTACGTGTAAATGTGGATACGCTTACGTTAACGGCAACACCAATCCCTAGAACTTTGCATTTCTCTTTAATGGGTGCTCGAGATTTATCGATTATGAGTACGCCACCGCCAAATAGACAAGCGGTTAATACAGAATTACATGTTTTTAATGATAAATTAATTCAGGAAGCAGTACAGTTTGAATTGGATAGAGGCGGTCAGGTTTTCTTTATTCACAATCGTGTGAACGATTTGAAACAGTTGGGCGGATTAATTCAAACTTTAGTGCCGAAAGCTAGAATTGGCATTGCACACGGACAATTAGATGGCGATCAGTTGGAGGATGTAATGCTCGATTTTATTAATGGTGAAAAAGATGTGTTGGTAGCGACCACAATTATCGAAGCTGGATTAGATATTCCGAACGCAAATACAATTATCATTAACCACGCACACATGTTTGGCTTGAGCGATTTGCACCAGATGCGTGGCCGTGTGGGTCGTTCTAATAAAAAAGCATTTTGTTATTTATTGAGCTTGCCTTTATCAACTTTAACTAACGAAGCTAGAAAAAGACTAAGTGCTATTGAAGAATTTTCAGATTTAGGAAGTGGATTTAACATCGCTATGCGTGATTTAGATATACGTGGAAGCGGAAATTTATTGGGCGGTGAGCAAAGTGGGTTTATTGCTGAAATTGGTTTCGAAATGTATAATAAAATATTAGATGAAGCGATACAGGAATTGAAAGATGCTGAGTTTAAAGATTTATTTAAGGACGAGCCGCAGCGAGCTTTTGTGAACTTTACTCAAGTTGATACAGATTTGGAATTACATATTCCAGATGATTATGTGACGAGTATTGCAGAACGATATAATTTATACACCGAACTTTCGAAACTAGAAAATGAAAACGAGTTAGTAGCGTTTGAGCAAGAACTAAAAGATCGTTTTGGGCCAGTTCCGCAGCCAGTAAAAGTGATGCTAAAAGTTTTGCGTTTACAATGGGTTGGCAAACGCTTAGGCTTTGAAAAATTGAGCTTTAAGAAAAATATTTTACGTGGTTATTTTGTGAGCGATAAACAATCTAAATTCTTCGATTCGGAGGTGTTTAATAAGATTTTAGCTTTTGCACAAATTCATCCACGTTTGTGTAATTTAAAAGAAGTAAAAGATAGTTTGCGAATTTCTTTCGATAACATTACCAATATTGACGAAGCAATCGAAATGTTGGAAATGATTTTATAGTGTCGAGTTATTAGTAGTTAGTATTTAGATAGCAACGTTAAAACCAAAGTATGGATCCACAAATGTTAAATGAGTTAATTACCATGAAAATGCCTTTTGGTAAGTATAAAGGCTGGGTAATTTCACGTTTACCAGAATCATACTTAGTTTGGTTTCATAGTCAAGGTTTTCCTCCTGGGAGATTAGGACATTTACTAGCCACCATGTATGAAATTAAGTTAAATGGCTTGGAGTATTTGTTAGAGGGATTGAAGAAATAAATAATTAGGGCGTCATTGCGAGGAAGAATGACGAAGCAATCTATCGTGCGATAAAGATTGCTTCACTCCACCACTTTTCCCTTGCTTCAGTTCGCAATGACGAGCGTCTTAGTTATATCTCGCACCCATTTTCATCGCAAACTGCATCATCATTTTTATTTAACGATTTCAGTTGTGTTGTTGGCTGAGCTGCTTTCCATTCGGTAAAACTTTGCGTAATTGCTTGTTCAAAAGCTTCAATTGGTTGTGCGCCAGATAATGCATATTTTCTATCGAGCACAAAATAAGGAACTCCTCTAACACCTAATTGCTGACTTTCATAAATATCGTAACGAACTGCTTCTGCAAAATCATCGCCTTGCAAAACTGCTGTGGTTTCGTCCTTATCCAATCCTAATTCTTCAGCAATGCTGATTAGTGTTTCGTGTTTAGCAATATCTTTTGCGCCCATAAAATGAGCATTAAATAGCGCTTCTTCCGCTTGATCTTGTAAACCTTTGCTTTTGGCAAAATGTAAAAACCGATGTGCATCAAAAGAATTGGCTGGAATATTTGTTGCAAAGTTTAAATCTAATCCAACATTTGAAGCCATTTCAACTACTTGTCCCGTCATTTGTTTAGCTTGTTCCAAAGACATGCCTTTGCTTCTCGCCAAATATGTGTATAAATCTTCGTTATTTGTATTGTGATATTCTGGATTAAGCTGAAAACTTTTCCATTCTACTTCAACTTCATTTTTAAACGGTAATTTTTCAATCGCTTTTTCAAAATGTCTTTTACCGATATAGCAAAACGGACACATTACATCAGACCAAATTTCTACTTTCATACTACAAAGATAACCTTGATGATTTTTGGAATGGTAAGCTAAAAGTAAAAACCCCACTAACAAAAATGTTAGTGAGGTTTTCAAGTTTTCATCATTGCAGAGCTGTGACTAAGTCTTTACTTATACAATTGGTTAAACATCCATTTAAACGTTCCGTGAGTTTGCGCTCTAAACGTAATTTCTGGGCCAAAGGCAAATAATTTTCCTTTTCCATAATCTGCTTCAAAAGCAGCAACACCATCTTGTAAATAACTTTGTCCCCATGCCCAACCGCTACGCAAAGGCGTTGCGTTAGCAAACCAAGCTAAAGGTTTAATTTTTCCACTTGATACAGCATCTGCGCTTAATTTAAATACAGGACTGTTATCGAAATAAACATCCGCAGTGTTATCCATACCCCAATTTGCTGGTTGATTTTTATCTAGCGAAACATTTAAAACACTGCCTGGCACGTAATATTTCTCTGCTGGTAATCTTTTTTCTACGCCTCCTGTCAATTCTACCATCGCATTGCGAACTGGCAAATTTAAGTGTGCCGCTAAATTAGTCGCGGTACCAATAGCGACAATTTCCCCTCCGGCTTCTAAAAATTTCTTTAATTGAGGAATTGATTTATCCTGAGTTATTCTCCCTAAATGAGCTCTGTATTCTTCTGGAATAGTTTCTGGAGCTGGCATACCAAAACCACCTCTTCCGCCGAAACCAGCCGTTGCATTTGGATTGTATGCCGGAATAGAACCATCAACAAAAATTAGCACATCGTATTTGTCTTTCAAGTTTCCTGCATCAATATCTGGAGCATAAATTACGGTTGCATCAAAGTGATATTGTTCCATAATAAAGCGAATCCACCCAGAATCCATTGAACCACCATATGTATCCCATAATGCAATACGAGAAGGAGTTAGTTTAACTGCTTTTGCAGGTTTTTGTGCTGCTGTAATTCTCATTCCAAAACCATGTTCGGCTTTATCTAATATACTTTTCGCTTTCGCAGATGCTGGCACATAAAATGAGCCATCCGCTGTATTGCGATAAACTTCTGCGCCACCTTTTAACAATTCGTTAACCGCTAAATAGCTTTCATTAGCTGATGAACTTAACACGTACCCGCTACCCGAAGGCAATGCTTTTGGTGATGCTTTTAATAATTCTCCGTAAGGTAGTTTCTCAAACGGACCATCAAATTTATCTTGGATTCTATCGAATTTTACATTCATTAAATACGCTAATGTCCAACCTGCGGCATCATAAGGGGCAATTGGCGGACCGCCTTCATATTTAAAATCATTCGGGTGATCTTGTGGTTCGAACATATCTAAAACATGCGGACGAAAAGCTTGATCGGTTTTAACTACATAACTTCCAGCAGGATAATTTTTGCCAGCAACGGTAAATGGAGCAGTTGCTTTTTGAACGGAAATACCTGTTCTAATCAATGCATTTAAGAAGCGAATAGCGGTAGTAAAATCTGGCTGATCTGCAGAAAGGATATATCCTCTCGCATCGCGATTAGCTGGATTTTTCATCACTGTATCTAAGTATTTGGTAGACATTCCGCCTCTTCCTTCAAAACCTCCACCTTGTGCTGTTGTGCTAGTTGATTTTCCTGCTTGTGCGGCAGCATTAATGGCGTCAATCTTTTTAGGTGAAAATGACCAAGTGTCTTTACTTCCTCTATCAATTGAATTTTTACCCATTTGATAAATATTATACAGCAATTCGTCGCTATAACGTTGGGCATAATTTAACACTGCGTAGTTTAAGGAAACCGAATAATCGATTGAGTTTTTAAAATACCATTTCTGTGGTAAAACCGGATTTGGAGAGTCGCCATTTGGCAATAAACGAGATGGTACCAAAGGAATATCTGATGGCGTTGGACTACCCACAATTTCGGTTAATAAACCAATCATGTTGTGGAAATAAGTAGTCGTTCTTAATCCACCATTATACCACGTAGAAAACACAGAACCGCCACGTTGTGTATAACCAGGCTTAGCTTCAACATTCATTCTATTGTGCATTGCAGCACCAACGGCATCTATACTTGTTAATATTATTGGATCGAAAACATAATTATACGGGTCGCGGTAAGGTGGCCCAGCTACAACCGTTCCTGCTGGTCCAGCTTGATGGTGGTTATACATAATTTGCGGAATCCATTCTACAAAAAGTTGGCGACCAATATTTTGAGTTTCTTTTAGATTTAACATAAAGAAATCTCTGTTATTATCATGGCCAGCATATTTTTCGTACAACCGAGGAAGTCCATTAATTGATCTTTTCTTTGGATCTTTTTCTCTCATGTACCAATTGCTCACTAATTCCTGTCCATCTGGATTAGCATGTGTCATCAACACAATTACATTATCCAATATTTTAGTGGTTTCTGCATCCGTTCTGCTTGAAAGATTATATGCCATTTGTATTAACTGATGTGCGCCAACTACCTCATTTGCATGTAAACCTCCATCAATCCACACCACGGCTTTTCCTTCTGCCGCCAATGCTTTAGCTTGCTCGGGAGTTAACCCTTCGGCGTGTACTAATTTTTGAGAAATCTCTTTATATTTTGCTAAGTTCTTTTGGTTTTCTGGCGAAGTAATGATCAACATATATTGAGATCTCCCTTCTTCGGTTTTACCAATATCTACTAGTTTTACTCTTTTTGATGTTTCTGCCAGTTTTTTAAAATACGCTTCTGTTTGGGTGTAATTTGCGAGCTGATAATCATCGCCAATGTTAAAGCCAAAATGCTCTTTTGGGGTCGGAATATTTTGCGCTATCGCGATTTGAGCACAAAAAAACAGCGCAATAAGCAACAAACTTCGTTGGTAAAGTTTTGACATGAGGTTTAGTTTAGTTGATAATAAATCAAATATAAAAGAGAAAGCAAAGTAATGTATGGCTGTTATTGATTTGTTACAGACGCCTAATACAATATCAAATACAAATAAACATAAACAACTGGTGCAGCAATTAATAAGCCATCAAAGCGATCTAAAAATCCGCCATGTCCAGGTAAAAAACTACCGGAATCTTTTGCGTCAAGGCTTCTTTTCAGCATTGATTCTACTAAATCGCCAAGCGTACCGAAACACACAATTAAAATAGACATACCTGCCCAAACGATAGGCTTCATTTCGGGAAACTGTAAAGAAATCAAATAAGAAACCACGAGGCTGGTAAACATTCCGCCAAAAAAGCCTTCCCATGATTTTTTTGGAGAATGACGCTCAAATAATCGGTGTTTCCCCCATTTTACGCCAAATAAATATGCTCCTGTATCATTTGCCCAAAGCAACAATAAAAATGCAAGCGGTAAATGAAAATTATACTGATTAAAATCGGCCAAAAAGCCTAAAGAATAAAAGAAGCAGAAAGGAACGGTGACATAAATAAAACCAACAAAGGTGTAAGAAATATTAGCAAATGGGATTTTCTCCTTTTTATATAATTCGAAAATAAATACCGAAAATATAAGCGGAACGATAAGCAGTAAATACTTTAATTCGAACTGAAAATAATGATAGCTTGCGGTTAATAAAAAGATAATTGCCGCAGCTACAACCGCAATATTCCTGTGTGGGCGAATGCCCGAAGTTTTAACTAATTTATAAAACTCTAAAAGCGCAATGATGCTTAAAACTAAATAAAATCCTGTAAAAGCGTAGCCATTTATTAGTGAGCCAAGCATCACTAGGGTAAAAAAGAAAGCGGTTATTGCTCTTGTCTTCATTTAAAAATTTGTGGGTTGTTGAGTGTTTTTCTCTGTTGATTTCTCTTTTAAAATCCAAAACAAAGCTATGGTTAATATTGCACTAATTAAATAGCCGTACCAAGCAACAGAAGTTCCGTCATCGCTAGTTATTGGTAAATTGTGCTTTTGTAAATACCAAGCAACGGCTACGGCATAACCATTGTTTAAAAAGTGAGCAAAAATGGTATACCAAATGCTACCCGTCCAAAAATAGATGTAGCCAAATGCTGCGCCCAAAAATAGCCTTGGGAAAAATCCAAAAAACTGAAAATGTATCGTGCTAAAAATAATTGCTGATGTCCAAATAGCGATGTGCGGATTTTTAATTAATCGTAAAAAAGTACGTTGTAAAGCTCCTCTAAATATAAATTCCTCACAAATTGCTGGTATAATGGCAATTACCAATAGATTTATTAAAAATCCCCCGGTAGAATTCATTTTTAAAATGGCTTCAGTAGTTTTTGCGCCTTCGTCTTCCATTCTTCTCATCCAATCCATTAACCATTTCAAAGAATCTGGTAATGCCATTTTCTGATTTAATTCATTTACCAATCCTAAAATTGGTGTTGAACAAAGCATCAGTAAAAAAACCAATAATAGGAGGTTTGCTCTTGGCATTTTCATGCCGTAAAAATGTTGTGGTCTTTTTCCTTCGGTGATCCCTAAAAATATTGCCGGAGCTAAGAAAAGTCCTATTTGTTGCGCTGTAAGTAATATTTTTAAAGCGCCAACATTCTTTAAATCGTCTCCAGTCATCCACCCTGTGTTATGCAATAAATCTAATCCGTAAATTCCTAAGCAGATTAAAAATCCAATAATCATGGCTATCACTACGCCTACAACAGCGTAACCCCCTAATATTAAGAGCTGTAAAAACGGGCTAATTTCTTCTCTTGACGTTTGTGTAACTTGCATTATTTGTAAAATCCGTAACTTTGTAAAAAATTTTGGTTTGAAGATAGAGAAATGTCTGTAAAGATAGGAAATATAGATTTGGGAGAGTTCCCTTTGTTACTAGCGCCGATGGAAGATGTGAGCGATCCGCCTTTCCGTTATGTGTGCAAGCAAGGCGGGGCCGATTTGATGTATACAGAATTTATTTCTTCCGAAGGTTTAATCCGCGATGCGGCAAAAAGCCGTCAGAAACTGGATGTTTTTGAATACGAAAGACCGATTGGGATTCAGATTTTTGGTAGTGATATCGAAAGCATGCGTGAAGCGACTGAAATTGCAACGCTGGCTGGTCCAGATATTATGGATATCAATTATGGCTGTCCAGTTAAAAACGTGGCTTGTCGTGGTGCGGGTTCTGCTTTGTTGCAAGACATTGATAAAATGGTTAAAATGACAGAAGCTGTTGTAAAAGCAACGCATTTGCCCGTTACTGTTAAAACTCGTTTAGGCTGGGATGATAATACCAAAAACGTAGAGGAAGTTGCTGAAAGGCTGCAGGACATAGGTATTCAAGCCTTAACTATTCACGGTCGCACAAGAGCGCAATTGTATAAAGGCGAGGCCGATTGGACATTAATTAGAGAAATTAAACGCAATCCGCGTGTTAAAATTCCAATTTTTGGCAATGGCGACGTAGATAGTGTAGAAAAAGCCGCAGCTTGGAGAATGGAATATGAGGTAGATGGAATTATGATTGGAAGAGCCGCAATTGGCTATCCTTGGATTTTCCGTGAAGTAAAACATTTCTTTAAAACTGGTGAACATTTGCCAGGTCCAACATTAGACGAAAGGATTGTAGCTTGTCGAACTCACCTAGATAAATCTATAGAATGGAAAGGCCCAAAAGTGGGTGTTTTTGAGATGAGACGTCATTATGCTAATTATTTTAAAGGTTTGCCTGATTTTAAACCGTATCGAATGCAGCTGGTAAAGGAAGAAAATATTGAAACCATCCATCAAATTTTAGACGAAGTGGCAGAAAAATATGAGCGTGTATTATCATTTTCAGAAATGGCTTGATTATTGAAAAGCAATTTATAAATTTAACAAATGGTTACAGCTATAACACAAGGTGTAAAAATTTCGGTAGAAACCATTTACCAAGACGAGCATTCTAATCCGGCTAACGAACATTACATGTTTGCTTACCGCATAGAAATAGAAAACTTGTCTGATTATGCAATACAATTAATGCGTCGCCAATGGTTTATCTTCGATTCGAACGGCTCTGTTAGAGAAGTTGAAGGAGAAGGTGTGGTTGGTGTTCAGCCTATAATTGAACCCGGCAAAAACTATTCTTACGTTTCTGGTTGCAACCTTAAAACAGATATTGGCAGTATGCGTGGCCATTATTCGATGAATCGTTTGGTTGATGAAACCAGTTTCGAGGTTGATATTCCAGAATTTCAATTGATTGTTCCTTATAAATTAAATTAAGTTTTTTCATGCTGAACATTGCTGAAGTGAAACATTGTTCAAAGATTTCTCCACGACGGTCGAAAAGACGTACTGCATAAAAAGACAAAAAAGGGACGATAAATTAATTATCATCCCTTAGTTTTTCATAGGTATATTTTCTTTTAATTTCGGCTTCTGCCAAATAGCATTGATGCGTAGTATAACAAATTCGCTAATGCGCCTAACGCAGCGATTACATAAGTCATTGCCGCCCACCAAAGCGCATCTTTTGCTTGCACATTTTCTTCGTCGCTTTGCATTACACTATGATTATTTCTCAACCAAAGCAAAGCTCTTTTACTGGCATCAAATTCTACAGGAAGGGTTATAATGCTAAATATAGTTACTAAAGCCAATCCTGCTACGCCAATTCCCAACACCAATGGATTTCCGGTAAAACCAATTAATAACACACCAATAATTAGCACCCATTGCAAAAGGTTAGAAGAAATACTTACAACCGGCACCATGTTAGAGCGCAATTGCAACCAATGGTACGATTTTGCATGTTGTACGGCATGTCCACATTCATGTGCTGCTACTGCGGCGGCGGCAACACTTCTGCCGTAATAAACATCTGTACTTAAATTAACCGTCAATGCGGCTGGATTATAGTGATCGGTGAGCTGACCCTCTAAACTCATTACATTTACATTGTAGATGCCATTATCTCGTAGCATTTTTTCAGCTACTTCTTTCCCTGATAAACCAGAACTCAGCTGGGTTTCTGCATATTTTGTAAATTTATTTCTAAATCGCCATTGCACAAACATGCTAATGAATAGTATCGGGATGAATAAAATTAAATAGGTTCCCATATCGGTAGTGTATGTTTTTCAATATCTTTAAATCAAAAAGTGTTCCCATATTTAACAGACATAAAAAAATTACAATTCGTTTATTATGCTTCATAACTTATCCTACTGGGAAAAAAAGAATTTCTTTCATGCTGATGTAGTCATAATTGGTAGTGGAATTGTGGGTTTGAACGCTGCAATTGCAATTAAATCAGAAAGTCCAAAAACAAGTGTATTAGTACTAGAGAGTGGATTTTTACCCTCAGGAGCAAGCACAAAAAATGCAGGTTTTGCTTGTTTTGGAAGTATTTCAGAATTGATAGAACAAGAAAAATTAAGCGGAACTGATGGGCTACATAAATTGATTTCGAAAAGATGGAAAGGACTTTTAAAGCTTAGACATTTGTTGGGTGATGAACATATTTCTTTTCAAAATAATGGGGGTTTTGAGTTATTTAAACCTGAGCAGCATGATTTAGCTAATGAATGTGTAGCAAAATTGAGCCATTTTAACTCGTTAATTGAGGATATTGTGCTGCAAAAAGACACGTATTCTTTAGCTAATGCCAAAATTAATTCATTTGGCTTTAAGGATATTAATTTGCTTATTGAAAATAATTTAGAAGCACAAATAGATCCTGGAATGATGATGAAAGCACTTTTAGCTAAAGCTTTAGCTGCTGGAGTTCAAGTTTATAATAATTGTAAGGTTGAAGAGCTTTTGCAAGAAAGTAATGGCATGGTAATTAAAACAAACCACGAGGATTTTACTTGCAAAAGAGTTTTGTTAGCTACCAATGCTTTTGTAAATGAATTATTGCCAGATTTAGCCATTACACCAGGTCGTGGGCAAGTGATTGTAACCAAACCAATTCAAAACTTAAAAATTAAAGGAACTTTTCATTACGATAAAGGCTATTATTATTTTAGAAATATTGATAATAGAATCCTTTTAGGTGGTGGTAGAAATTTAGATTTTAAAACTGAAGAAACTACTGAATTTGGCGAAACAGAATTGGTTCAAAATGCTTTAGTTAATTTATTAAAAGAAGTGATTTTACCAGAAACTGATTTTGAAATAGAGCAAAAATGGAGTGGTATTATGGCTTTTGGCGCTCAATTATCGCCAATTATTAAGGAAGTAAAACCTAATGTATTTTGTGCCGTTCGTTGCAACGGAATGGGAATAGCAATCGGAAGCCAAACAGGACAAGAAGCTGGAGAAATGGTAGTGAGGAGTTTGTAATATTTATTTGTTAGCTACAGATTAGCAGATTAAGATTCAGTAATCTGCTAATCTGTGGCTAAAACTTATTCAAAAACAATCGTTTTATTTCCACTCACAAAAACACGATCTTCTAAAACTTGTTCTAATGCTTTGCTCAAAACTGCTTTTTCAATTTCTCTACCAGCAACAGCCATTTGTTTAGCATCTAAAGTGTGATTAACATGGATAGTTTGTTGAGAAATAATAGGTCCTTCATCCAAATTATTAGTCACAAAATGAGCTGTTGCGCCTATAATTTTCACGCCCCTTTCAAAAGCTTGTTTATATGGATTTGCCCCAATAAATGCAGGTAAAAATGAGTGATGAATATTGATAATTTTATTCGAATACTGAGCTATGAAATCCGGTGAAAGAATTCGCATAAACTTCGCCAACACAATATAATCTAATTGATAATTTGATAATACACTGGCTATTTCATTTTCAAAATCAGCTTTGCTTTTATCTTCATGTGAAACAAAAAAAAATGGAATATCAAATTTCTCAGCAAATTCTTTTAAGATTTCGTGGTTCCCAATTATACATTTAACGTTTGCTCCTAGTGTTTTAAAGGTAGCTCTCACTAAAATATCTGCCAAACAATGAAATTCTTTCGTAACCAACAATGCTATGTTTTTTTCTGCTTTCGGAACGAGGTAAACATCAGCTGCTGCTGGCAAATTATTTAATAATTCTAGTTTTAAACTGCTATGATTTTCAACTATTCCACTACACTCAATTCGGGTAAAAAACTTCTGTTCTACTTCGTCAACAAATTCACGCATAGCGATAATATTTAATTGATGTTGTGCTAAAACCCTAGTGATGTTGGTTACTAATCCAACGCTGTCTTTACATTGAATTAGGACTAAAAGATTATTCATGTCGTAAATATAAGATTTAAGCTATCTCTGCAAAATTGGTTCGCCAATTATTTATTATTTTTGATAAAAATATTAGCAAATGGAAATCGCAGGCGTTGTTTTATTAGTAGTCATTTTATTGGTGCTTTTTGTCTTATTGTTTCGTAAACCAGCTGTTCAAAACAATGAAACAGTTAATTATTTAAAAGATGAAAAACTAAAATTAGAAGATGAATTGAACGATTTGCGTGAGCGTTTTAATGCAGAGCGAAGCAACTTGATAAAAGCTGAAGCTTTGGTTAATTCACATCGTGAGAAATTAGCTGAACAACAGAAAAACCTAGAAGATTTACAGCAAAAATTCACTTTAGAGTTTTCATTAATAGCTAATAAAATATTGGATGAAAAGACAGCCAAATTCACTGCACAAAATCAAACCAATTTAGATTCTATTTTAAATCCATTAAAAGCAAATATCAAATCTTTTGAAGAAAAAGTAGATAAAGCGTATAAAGATGAAGCATTAGAAAGAAGCCAATTAAAAGGTGTTATTTTTCAGTTAATGGATCAAAGTAAGCAAATCCAAACTGACGCAAATAATTTAACTAAAGCACTAAAAGGCGATAGTAAAAAACAAGGAAATTGGGGCGAAGTAATTTTAGAAAGAGTTTTAGAACGTTCAGGATTAATCAAGGATAGGGAATATCGCATCCAAGCAAGCTTAAATAATAGCGAAGGAGCAAGAATGCAACCCGATGTGATAATTGACCTGCCGGATGAAAAACATTTGATTGTAGACGCTAAAATTAGCTTGGTTGCTTACGAAAGAATGATGAATGCAGAAACTGATGAAGAGAAATTAGTAAACCTGAAACAGCATTTGCTTTCTGTAAAATCTCATATTGATGGTTTAGCAGGCAAGAACTATCAAAATTTATATCAAATTAATTCACCAGATTTTGTGTTGCTTTTTATGCCAATCGAATCTTCTTTTAGTGTAACTGTTCAGGCTGATAATGAATTATTTAATTATGCCTGGGATAGAAAAGTGGTTATTGTTAGTCCGACTACTTTATTGGCAACTTTGCGTACCATTGCTAGCATTTGGAAAGTAGATCGACAAAACAAAAACGTGTTTGAAATAGCTGAAGAAGCAGGCGCTTTATATGATAAATTTGTTGGGTTTTTAGAAGATATGGAAAAGATTGGAAAGCATATTGATCTTACTCAAAAAGCACATGAAGATGCTTTTAAAAAACTACAATATGGCAATGGAAACTTGATTGGAAAAGTAGAAAAGATTAAAAAGCTAGGGGCAAAGACTAAATCTAATAAACAGATTGATTCTAAGTTTTTGGAGAACGCGGAGGAGTAAGGAAATAGCCAATTAAAGAGCCTCCTTATTTTTTCTTTGTATACATTTTAACCAATGTTTGATAAAGCCCATTGTGAAGAATGGTTAAATGATCTTCTTTTTCAAAAAATGTTAGGTTTATTGTAGCGCCTTCAGATTGCAGAATAAGTTGAGCCAATTGTTTTGCATCATCTTTCATTCTTTCTCCTTCTTCACCTACAGCTATGTAAACTTTTGTATCTATTAGCTTCTCTTTGTTAATAAATGCGTTTGCATTCTTTAAGAGTGATTCGTTGTTCCACCATAAACTTGGGCTAACAATAATATAATTGTTAAAAAGTTCACTATTCTTTAATAAAATCTCTGTCGCTAACAATCCTCCTAAAGATTGTCCAATTATAGTTTTAGAGCCACCTGTTTTAAATTTACTAACAATATAGGGCTGTAATTCTTCTCCTAAAAACTTGATGAATTTTGCGGAACTTCCTGTAGTCGGATAATCTTTCTTATCGTTCTCAATAGTTGTTGGATAGGTAAAATCTCTTCTTCTATCTATGTTAGCAATCCCCACAATAATAGTTTTTGGCATAGCTTCTATCATTGTTAAAAATTGAACTAAACCAACAACATGAACAAAGTCTTCATTTGCAGATCCATCCAATAGATAAATTACTGGATATTTTGTGGCAGAATCTGGATGATAACCTTCTGGTGTATAGATATTTAATACTCTATCTTCATTTAATATCTTGGAATGAATTTTATAAATATTACCTAGTTGAAAGGGCTTTTGTGCAAAGGAAAAACCAACTATAAACATTAGCAACACTATAAGCAAGCTTCTTTTCATCACTAGTTTTATTTTTTGATAAAGTTTATATGCAGATTTTCTTATAAGAATATCTAATTGAATTTAACATTTTAGATTCTTTGCTATGTTCAACCCCTATGGAATATTTACCCTTTAAAAGCATTCCACCCTTGCGCTTTTATCTCATGAGAAATATTAGATTTTGAAATCATATTGCATCCCGAATTTTTATCGGTAATGTGACCAATTATACTGATATCAACATCATTTTTTAGCTTTGCATAATCACTTTGTTTAATGGTGAATAATAGCTCATAATCTTCACCACCATTTAAAGCACAAACTGTAGGATCTAAACCTAATTCACGAGCAGTTTCATACGTCATTGGGTCAATAGGAATTTTCTCTTCATATAAAGTACAACCTTTTTCAGATTGTGTACAGATGTGCAAAATTTCAGAAGCCAAACCATCAGAAACATCTATCATCGAAGTTGGTTTTATCTTCATTTGAGCTAATAAATCAACAATATCTCTTCTTCCCTCTGGTTTTAACTGACGTTCAATAATGTAATCTTTACCTTCTAAATCTGGTTGTAATTGCGGATTTTCTATAAAAATTTGTTTCTCTCTTTCTAAAATTTGTAAACCAACATAAGCTCCGCCTAAATCTCCAGAAACACAAATTAAATCACCTTCTTCTGCACCATTTCTATAACAAATATCTTCCGCTGCTGCGTGACCAATACTGGTTACAGAAATTACTAATCCTTGTTTACTCGACGAAGTATCGCCACCAATTAAATCAATATTAAATTTATTACAAGCTAACTCAATTCCTTTATAAATTTCTTCAACAGCTTCTAATGGAAATTTACTCGAAATACCTATTGAAACAGTAATTTGAGTAGCAATTCCATTCATTGCATAAATATCACTCAAATTAACTTGAACTGCTTTATAACCCAAATGCATTAGTGGTACATAAGCTAAATCGAAGTGAATTCCTTCTAATAATAAATCAGTAGAAATTAACACTTGATCTTTAAAATCTAATACTGCAGCATCATCACCAACTCCTTTTAAACTGGTTTCATGTTGTATTTTAAAATTAGTTGTTAAGTGTTTTATTAACCCAAATTCGCCTAAATCTGATATTGCTGTGTGTTCTTTATTTTCAAACATTTTATTTTTTTTGATTCTTGTCATTCAGAGCGCAGCGAAGAATCTCTAATAATATAGCGATGAGATTCTTCGCTGCGCTCTGAATGACAAAGTTTAATTACAATCCCAAACTCGCCGAAATTTCTAACATTCTTTCTATTGGTTTACGAGCTTCTACAATAATATTTTCAGGTACTGTAACCTCTGGTAAACCATTTTTTAAACACAAATACAATTTTTCTAATGTGTTTCTTTTCATGTAAGGGCAATCATTACAAGCACAACTATTATTCGGAGGTGCCGGAATAAAGGTTTTTGTTGGATTTGCCTTTTCCATTTGGTGAATAATTCCACTTTCTGTAGCTACAATAAATTCTTGTGCGTCGTTATTTATCGAATATTTTAACAATCCTGTGGTACTTCCAATATAATCGGCCATTGCCAAAACAGCTTCTTCACATTCTGGATGTGCAATAAACTTAGCATTCGGATGGCGTTCTTTTAACTTGGTAATTTTCTCTCTCGAAAATATTTCATGTACCATACAAGCACCATTCCACAACACTAAATCTCTACCCGTTTTTTTTGCAACCCAAGCACCTAAGTTTTTATCCGGACCAAAAATTATCTTCTGATCTTTTGGTAAACTTTCAACAATTTGTACCGCATTTGTTGAAGTACAAACAATATCACTCAAAGCTTTTAACTCAGCTGTACAATTCACATAAGTTATCACCAAATGATCAGGATATTTCTCCTTAAACTTTTTAAACAAATGCGGTGGACAACTATCAGCCAAAGAACATCCAGCTTTTAAATCTGGCAATAAAACAGTTTTATTTGGTGATAAAATCTTAGCAGTTTCTGCCATAAAATGCACCCCAGCAAAAACTATAATATCTGCATCAGTTTTAGCAGCTTCTTGAGATAATCCTAAACTATCTCCAATATAATCAGCAATATCCTGTATATCAGGTTCTTGATAATAGTGTGCTAATATTACCGCGTTCTTTTCTTTCTTTAATTTTTCAATTTCATCAAATAAATCAAGCGTTAGATCAATTGCTTCATCCACAAAACCTTTTTTATTTAATTCTTCTAAGACATCCATTTTCATCATCAATTCTTTTATTGGCTATCGAACTTTTGTAAAGATACTCTGTTTCAACAGTACAATAAATTATAATTATTTTAATATATAAAGAATCTTATTACTTATTAAGGTGTTGGTAGTGTGAGTAAGTTCTATTTTAAAATAGAAGATTATAAGTTATAACATACTTACCAACAATTAACATTCATTTTTATTTTAAACTTAAGCTGATTTACAGTGTTATATTATTTGACCTATAAACTTATCAATACCAAAATGTGTATTGTTAATGGTGGTGTAAAAAGTTAATAAACTATGCAAAGTTGCTTAAAAATAATGTAAAAGATTGTGTCAAATTACCTTTTTACCTTAGCTTTAAACATTCAAAAATAGTTGTTGGTTTTATTTAGACATTATGCTAACACTATTAACGATGTTCTTAACAATTGTTTGATTTACGTTAGTTTTAATGAGAAAAGTTGATTTTTTAGTCATAGGATCGGGTATAGCAGGTTTAAGTTTTGCTTTAAAGGCTGCACAACATGGAAAAGTATTAATAGTTACCAAATCAAACGAGGATGAATCTAATACAAAATATGCCCAAGGAGGTGTTGCTGTAGTTGTAGATAAATCGGATTCTTTTGAGAAACATATTGAAGATACCTTAATTGCTGGAGATGGTTTATGTGATAAAAATATTGTAGAAATTGTAGTAAAAGAAGGACCACAGCGGATACAAGAGATTATAGACTACGGTATTAACTTTGATAAAAATACTGCTGGAGTTTTCGATTTAGCAAAAGAAGGCGGTCATTCTGAACATAGAGTTCTTCATTATAAAGACATTACCGGTTACGAAATTGAGAGTGTTTTACTCAAGCAAATTCATGAAAATGAAAACATAGAGATATTAACACACTACTTCTGTTTGGAGTTAATTACCCAACATCACCTTGGTAAACATGTTGATAAGAGTAGCGAAGATATTAACTGTTTTGGTATATATGCCTTTAACACAGAGCTTAACGATGTGGAGAAGATATTAGCAAGTGTAACTGTGATGGCTAGTGGCGGTGCTGGACATGTATATTCTAACACAACAAATCCAGTAATTGCCACAGGCGATGGAATGGCGATGGTGTACAGAGCCAAAGGAAAAATTAGGAATATGGAGTTCATTCAGTTCCACCCTACGGCTTTATATAATCCAGGAGAATATCCTTCTTTTTTAATATCTGAAGCTGTTCGTGGTTTTGGTGGAGTTTTAAGAAGAAAGAATGGTGTTGAGTTTATGTATGAATACGATGAACGTGGATCTTTAGCACCGAGAGATATCGTAGCTCGTGCTGTTGATAATGAGATGAAAAAGTCGGGAGATGATTTTGTATATTTAGATATTACCATGAGGAAGAAAGCAGATATTCTAACTCATTTTCCTAATATATATGCTAAATGTTTGTCTATTGGAATAGATATGACTAAAGATTTTATTCCAGTTACACCTGCATCACATTATATGTGTGGTGGTATTTTGGTTGATGAATATGGAAAATCTTCTATTAAAAATCTATATGCTTGTGGTGAAGTTTCTTCAACAGGATTGCATGGTGCAAATCGTTTAGCGTCGAACTCATTATTAGAAGCTACTGTTTTTGCACATCGTATCTATTTATCAGCTTTAGAAAATTATAAAAATAATATTATACCTGATGAAATTCCTGAATGGAATGAGCAAGGTGTAACACAATCTAATGAAGATATTTTGGTAACACACAACTTACGCGAAACGCAAAAAATAATGAGCGATTACGTAGGTATTGTTCGTTCTGATTTCAGATTAGACAGAGCTATGCGACGCTTATTTTTATTGTATGAAGAAACTGAAGAATTTTATAAAAACAACAAAGTTTCTGTTAAATTATGTGAGTTGAGAAATGTAATTCAGGTTGCATACATGGTCATTAAATCGGCCGTTGCCAGAAAAGAAAGTAGGGGATTACATTATACCACAGATTATCCAGAACACGCCAAAGAATTAGTTGATACCATAATTTAGTTAACAGTTTTCAATTGACAGTTATAAGTAATGCTGTCTAATATCTAAATACCAATTACTATATACTTATAAAAATGCCAGTCATATTACCAGTTAAAGGAATACATCCCAAATGGGGAGAAAATTGTTTTATTGCACCAAACGCAACCATTGTAGGTGATGTTGTAATGGGAAATAACTGCTCTATTTGGTTTAATGCAGTTGTTAGAGGCGATGTAAACAGCATTACAATTGGCAATGACAGCAACATCCAAGACGGAGCTGTAATTCACGCTACGTATTTAAAGGCATCAACACATATTGGTAATAGAGTTTCTGTTGGACATAATGCAATTGTACACGGCTGTGAAGTTAAAGACCATGTTTTAATAGGTATGGGAGCAATTGTAATGGATCATGCAGTGGTTGAAGAATATTGTATTATAGCTGCTAGTGCTGTAGTTTTAGAAAACACAATTTGTGAAAGCGGATATTTATATGCCGGAACTCCTGCAAAAAAGATAAAGCCCATTACTGATGAGCAACGGGCTTTATTAAATAAATTACCAGATAATTATATTATGTATTCAGATTGGTTTAGGTAATTATTCTTTCGGAATACTTAATTTCTCTTTCCTATCCCAATTCGCTTTAATAGATAACTCTAAAGGAGCATACCAAATCTTTTCTGGTTGTAAGCCTTGTTTTACATTTCCAGTATCCCAAATCCCGTTTTTATTTTCATCATATACAATCCTAACAAAGTAGATGCCCGCTCTATATTTGCTAAAGGTTACGATCGTATTCTTATAAATGCGTTCACTAGAAACAACAACTTCTTTCTTTTCATTTACAACCTGTAAAATATAGTTTTTTGTAGTGTCGGGCACATCTACAGTAAGAATTAAAGTGCCGTAATCTTCATTATTTCCAAGTTTAAATGTTTTGGTAATAACTTTGTTTTTTGAATTGAAAATACCTGTTAAAGCGCCATCAGCTAATTTAAGAATGTATTCCTCTTTCGGTTTCCAAAGATATTTAACATTATATGTTAAAAAATCTAGGCTATCTTTTACTAAGCTAAAACCAGTTCGCGGAATAGAATCTTCTAATAAAGTTACCTTAGTTAAATCTATATTATCTATCGGAAAATTGAAATGTAATTTTAAATCCTTGTATGGATTCAAGATATTTCCTTCTAAATTGTCTCCAGCTTGAATATTCCGAGTATAGGTGTCTTTTTTCCCTCGAGTAAATTTAATAGTATCTAAACCTTTTCCTTCATCCTTAATAGCAACTTTAATTGAATCGAAACTTAGATCATTCAACCAAACCTTAACAGAATCGTTAGTTTTATTGAATCTGATTTTTTTATTTGCATCGACATTTACCGGTTCTATAACTGTTATTTCGGGCTTTTTTAATTGCTGATTAAAATTCATGGTAATACTACCATCGCTGTTTAGTTTCCGATCAAGAATTCTGAAATTACTAGCTAACTCTTTAAAAACAGTTAAATTTATACTATCTAAATTCTTATCTAAAACTAGAGGCGTTTTAATAAAACCAATTTCATCTGAGCTTTGCTGATAAATTTTATCACCACCTTTTTCAACTAAAGCATATACCTTATAAGTGCCTTTTTTAAGATTATTCAGTTTATAATTTCCGCTGCTATCTGTAGTTGTATAAATTGATGGTTTCTTTTTTCCGAAAATACTATCTCGTGAAAGCGGAAGAATAAAAACAATCGCTTCCATTTCTGGTTTACCAGTTAATGCATTTTTAACATTTCCGCTAATACTTAAAGAATCAAGTGTTGGTCCTGTAGCAAAAACATAAGTAAAATTTTTAAGCGCATTGCCTTCATTAATATCTGCAATAGATTTACCAAAGTTCAACGTATAAGTTGTGTTTTTCTCTAAAGAGTCTTGAAGCGTAATTTCTAATTTTTTTGAATTGCTACCTTTTAAAATAGGAGGGCGTTCTTGTTCTGGCGAAATAGAAAATTCTTTAAACTCATTTTGAAGTTTAACATATTCATCAAACTCTATGGTTATTTTTTTCGACTTAAAATTTGTCGTCAGATTTTTTGGCTCCATTTTTAAAACCTTTGGGGGCTGGGTATCTTTTGGCCCGCCCTCTGGAGTTCTTATGCTCGCACAGCCATAAATTAATGCAATTATCAAAATCAGATAATGTATATACGGTCTATTTGCTAATTTTTCTCTTTTCGACATTTAGGTGCGCTATATTTAATTCAACATTAATTTTAATGGATAGCATTAAAAAAACAAAAAAGCCGCTTAAATCGCTTAAAATTAAGCCGCTTCTTTTTGTGGTTTAATTATTTGATAATCAATAGTTTACTAATTATTTTGTAATATGAACCATTAAAACTGAAATATCTGAAGGAGAAACACCAGAAATTCTAGACGCTTGGCCTAAAGTTCTTGGTTTAATCTTCAATAATTTTTCTCGAGCTTCTTTTGATAAAGAAAGTAGTTTGCTATAATCAAATTCTGGATTGATAGATTTATCTTCCATCTTTTGCATTTTGTTTACAATCTCATTTTCTTTCTCAAAATAACTTTCATACTTAATTTTAATCTCCGCTTGCTCTACCGTTTCTTGATCGAATGTATTTAAAAACGAATCAAATGCAGGGCTTACTTTTCTAATATCATTAATCCCAACTTGAGGCCTGCTTAATAAATTTACTAATTTTACATTTTGATTTAGTGCAGAAGTTCCTAAATTTTCCAATAGCTCATTCGCAGCGCTCATCTCGATCCCTTGTTTTTTTGCAAAGGCCACAATCGCGTCAGAGTTTTCTACCTTTTGATTTACAATTGCTAAACGTTCATCGTTAATCAAACCAAGTTTGTGCGCAATAGGAGAGAGCCTGATATCGGCGTTGTCTTGTCTTAATAATAAACGATGCTCTGCTCTAGAAGTAAACATGCGATAAGGCTCTTCCGTTCCTTTAGTTACTAAATCATCAATTAAAACGCCAATATAAGACTCAGAGCGTTTCATAATCAACTCATGTTGGTCTTTAACCTTTTGGTGAGCGTTAATTCCAGCTATAAAGCCCTGACTAGCAGCTTCTTCATACCCAGTTGTGCCGTTTATTTGGCCTGCAAAGAACAAATTACTGATTAATTTAGTTTCTAATGTTAATCCAAGTTGTGTAGGTGGAAAATAATCGTATTCTATGGCATAACCTGGGCGAAACATTTTAGCATTTTCAAAACCAGGTATTTGAGTTAAGGCCTTATATTGTACGTCTTCTGGCAACGAAGTTGAAAAACCATTTACATAAATTTCACAGGTATTCCATCCCTCTGGTTCTACAAATATTTGGTGTCTTTCTCTTTCCGCAAAGCGATTTATTTTATCTTCAATAGACGGACAGTACCTCGGGCCTAAACCTTTAATTCTACCCGTAAACATTGGCGATTTTTCAAAACCTTCTTTCAATGTTTCGTGGACATTACTATTAGTATAGGTAATCCAGCAGCAACGCTGATCCGTTGGTCTTTCTACATTTGTATAAGAAAAACGACCAGGATTTTCATCGCCCCATTGTTCTTCCATCAAACTATAGTTTAACGAACGACCATCAACTCGGGGAGGAGTTCCGGTTTTCATTCGACCTGCTTCGAAACCTAATTGTGTTAATTGCTCAGTAATTCCTGTCGCTGCTTTTTCTCCTGTACGACCTCCGCCAAACTTCTTTTCTCCAATATGAATTAATCCATTTAAAAAAGTACCATTAGTCAGTACTACGGCTTTAGCCATAATCTCTACGCCAAGTGCAGTCTTAACGCCCACAACCGTATCGTTTTTAATGATTAAACTCCCAACCATTTCTTGCCAGAAATCTACATTCGGCGTTCTTTCTAAAGCTAATCGCCATTCTTCTGCGAAACGTTTCCTGTCATTTTGTGCTCTTGGGCTCCACATCGCAGGGCCTTTAGATTTGTTTAACATGCGGAATTGCAAGGTGGTTTTGTCGGCAATAATCCCCGAGTAGCCACCCATCGCATCAATCTCTCTCACTATTTGCCCTTTGGCAACTCCGCCCATAGCGGGATTGCAACTCATCTGCGCTATGGTTTCCATATTCATGGTAACCAATAAAACAGAAGAGCCAAGGTTGGCTGCTGCGGCTGCGGCTTCACAACCTGCATGTCCAGCGCCCACAACAATTACATCATATTCTTTAAACATCGAAATCTATTTTTGTTTCACGTGAAACACATACAAAATTAATTAAAATCTAAGCAGATTTAATCTTTGTTTCACGTGGAACTTTTCTTTTTTGTACATAGTTTAATTAATCCATAAAGCGCAACGGCACTCCAAACAGCTTCTAAAATAACAAACGGCATAAATGGAATTAGCCAAGAGGCATAGCCAGCAATGGCGGCACCAAAGAAATTTAACAAGCCATAAGTCGCGCTTTCTGCTTTAATTATTTTTAAGCTTTGCAAAAAGAAAGCAATTAATAATAAGCTTACTCCGAATGTTGCAATAATATCTGAAGTTTCCATGTTAATTTGTTTTCTCTGAAAGTTCTACCCAACGCTCCATTATCTCTTCTAATTGCTTGTTTAGTTTTTCAATTTCTAATGAAGTTTCTTGAATTTTTAAATAATCAGAAGCATCTATTGCATTCAATTTCTTTGTCAATTCTTCAATTTCATTTTCTTTCTCTGCAACCGTTTCTTCAATTTCGTCTAATTCTTTTTGCTCTTTAAAGCTAAGTTTTTTAACTGGAGAGCTCGAAATCGTTTCTTCAGCTTTAGCTTTTTTCTGAGCAGTAGTATCTTTAGCGGTATCTAAACTAATGCGATATTCTGAATAGTTCCCATTATAAATACTTACACCACCATCGCCTTCCATGATAAATAATTGCTCACTCATTTTATCTAAAAGATACCTATCGTGAGAAACCAAGATTAGAACACCAGGGAAGTTTTCTAAAAACTCTTCCAATACATTTAGCGTATCAATATCTAAATCGTTAGTTGGCTCATCTAAAATTAAGAAGTTCGGGTTTTGCATTAACACCTTCATCAAGTGTAAACGCTTCTTTTCTCCGCCACTTAATTTCTCTACCATTCCATGTTGCTTTTTAGGAGGGAAGAGGAATAAGGTTAATAATGCAGAGGCAGAAATAGTTTGACCATCTGCCATTTTAATATATTCGGCATCAGATTTTACGATGTCAATTACTCTTACTTTTGGGTCAAAAGTTAAACCACCTTGTTTATAATATCCGTAAACAGTAGTATCACCAACGTCAACTTTTCCCTTTTCAGGATTAAGATAGCCGGTAATTATATTCAACAATGTTGATTTTCCCGTTCCGTTTTTACCCGCTAATCCAATTCTATCGCCTCGCTTAAATGTATAAGTGAAATCATTAATGATTTTTTTATCATCAAACGTCTGACCAATGTGATTTAACTCTAATATTTTATTTCCTTGGCGAGACATCTTAACATTCAATGTAACTTTTTGATTGTCAGAACGTTGCTTTGTTTTCTCTTCTAAATCGTAAAATGAGTTTATCCTAGATTGAGATTTCACTGTACGAGCAGCTGGCATACGCCTCATCCACTCCAATTCTTTCTTCAATAGGTTTTTGTTCTTATGAAAGGTGCTTTCGTCAGAAGCTTCGCGTTCACTTTTCTTTTCTAAAAAGAAAGCATAATTCCCATTGTAATTATAGATTTTTCCTCTATCTAGTTCTACAATTGTATTGCAAACATTATCTAAAAAGTATCTATCGTGAGTTACCAAAAGAATGGTTTTGTTGCCAGAAGTTAACAGTTTTTCTAACCACTCAATCGTATCAATATCCAAATGGTTGGTAGGCTCATCTAATACATAAATCTCAGGATCTTCAATTAACAATTTCGCCAAAGCCAACCGTTTCTTCTGTCCACCAGAAAGCGTATCTATTTTTTGTTGAAGATGATTAATGCCCATTCTGCTTAAAATCGTTTTGATTTCATGCTCATATTCCCATGCATTGTGCTCGCTTAATTCTTCATATAAACGGTTCAATGTTTTCTCATCAGGATTAGGATCTTCAATCAATTCCTCATATTCCTTAATCAGCTGCTGCTGTTTATTCTCTAATGAAAAAATGAAATCACTAATAGAATATCCATCAGGGAAAGAAGGTTCTTGATCTAAAAAGCCAATTTTAACAGCTTTATTTTTTACTATTTTTCCCTCTAAAGGAGGAAAGCGGTCGGCTAATAATTTTAAAAGGGTGCTTTTCCCTGCGCCATTTATACCTACCAACGCTACGCGTTGACCAGGGTTTATGCCCAGTGTTAAATTTTTGAAAAGCCATTCGTCATGGTATCCGTGGCCTAAGCCTTCAGCTGCAATTAGTGTACTCAAAGTATTTTTTAACGATTTATCTAATAAGAAATTACCGCAAAAGTAAGGATTAAAATTTTGGTATAGGATGAAGGAAGTAATTGTAAAGACAGAATTTAGTAAAATCAGCACAGATGGCGTAAAGCGAGATCGTTTATCCTAATTTATTGTGTCATCGTTTTGAGCCTATATTAATTGTTATAAGAGTTCGGTTCTCACCCATCTTATCTTCAGTATTGCCTTATATCAAACTCGTAGTAAGTCCGCAGTGAGTCCGCGTATAGTCCGCGTTTTTCCACAATAATGCGGACTATACGCGGAGTAAGTATGAACTAATCTCGAAGAAAACACGAACAAAGATTAAAGAAGATTTAGCCTAATTCAAATTAAATTTATCCTGCTTTACCTTCATCACATTCGAAGCAAAAATGATAGATACAATCAAAACACCAATTACAATAGCTAGCGCAAATTGAATGGCAGAATAAATTTTACTTCCAGCAAATAAGCTTTGAGATTCTTTAATCAATTCTTTGCCCACTTCAATTTGAGTTTTGGTTAATAAAGAAAGATTTTGCAAAATACCTTTATAAGAATTATTCAACTGTTCGAAGGTAATTTCATTACTTTTTGTAGTAGAAATTAACTGTTTTTCAAGTTGCTGATGAGCGATTAACTTTTCTTTCAACTGTTGTAAATGATTTTTTTCATTAGTCACCAAAAAGGTTTGTTCGTATTTTTTTAAAACAGAATCAATCTTAAAATCTTGAATGCTAAGTAATTTTGCTGTTTGTTCAGTTTCTGAAACAGCTAAACGATGATGTTTTTCTAGCACATCTTTCTTATCAAAAAGCAGTTCAGAAACATGAAACAAATCTGTAGCCGGAACCAATCTATCGTTATATAAAGAAACGAAAGCGTTATTCATGCTTTTCATACTTTTATCTTCCAAAAACCTGATTAAAATAGTGCAGGCCATAATGCAGAAAAGCAACAAAGCAATTTTAGATTTTTGCTGAATAGAAAAGGCAATCTTCATAAATGTATAGTTAGTTTATCGCAAAATAATCAAACCAAGTAATTTTGCCAATTCAAATACATAAAGTGACGTAGTTATGCCAAAATAAAACGCATAAAAAATGCGGACATCCATCCGCATTTTTTTAACTAAACTAAAAACTAAACTAAATTTATGATGGATTATGAATTTTATAGGTTGTATAAATCGTCTGATGTTGGTAATTCTGCTTTTGCAACTTTCGCAATCGAAACATTTTTAGATTGAATATTTGTAGTTTCTGCAACAAATTGTCCCATGTTTACTGTAGCAACACTTCCCAAAACTGCATTGTAATCTGTAGTAGATCCCGATAAAGTTAAGTTCGCTTGATCTGCAATAGTTGTAGATAAACTTATCGTGTTGGTATTCAAAGTCGCTTTTGCATCATCTTTTAAGTTAACATCTAAACTCAAAGTGTTAAACTTTCCGAAAGTTTTTACAGTTGCATTATTAGATGCAGAAATAGAAGTTAAGCTGTTTACATAAACTACAACAGTTAATGTTTCTTTGTTGAAAGAACTGATGCGCAATTCGCCATCTTTTTGTTGTACCAATGCATTTTTAGAAAAGTAGTTGTCATAAACTTTAACACTCTCGTCTGCACTTTGAACCAAAATCAATTCAACGTTTCCAGATACATTGATTTTGTTAACTTTTTTAACTTCAGATAATACAGTTGTTTGTGTGTTATCTGCTGCTTTTACATTTATTGTTGCTGTTGTTAATACTAATCCTGTTACTGCTAATACGATTAATGATTTGATAGAAGTTTTCATATTTTTATTTTTTAAAATCTTTGTTTTATAAATTATTTTCTTTTTTATCACCGCCCTCTTTCAGGCTGGTTTCGTATATAAGACGACGCTAAGGGCAAAAGGTTGCAGCGTAATTGGCTGTATTATACCTACATCGTGTTACTCTCGACGAACGCCTGTAATATTTCGACCAACGGGCACCAGAAAAATTAGTAGAAAATCACATTTCTTGGAGAGCACAAGGCAAGTCCCGCTTTCCGCTTTACTTCGTGCTCGCTGCAATCGGGTTTAAAACACAAAAACCAGCATTTCATAGTAAAGCCAGCTTCCCGTTTTGATTTCAGAAAATAAAAAGCCAATTTTATTAAATCCTGTAACAACCTTAAAAATCGAATTATGTCAGCTTATAAACGCCGCGATTTCTTAAAGCTCTCTACCTTATCAGCCTTGCCACTTATTGCATCGGCTGTGCCATTTAACACATTTGCCGCAGAAAACAATCAACCACTATCAAAAGATAGTGAGGCAGTTTATTTCATTAACGACGGTATTTTTTATCGACCAGAAGATTTTATCAATAAACTACAAGAAATTAATACTGCTGCCCCAATAGAAAGAGATAGTTATGGCGAAGGAGGTGCGGTAGAAAAGCTACTGAAGAAATTTATAGAAATAACCGGAAAAGAAGCGGCAGTTTATATACCAACCGGAACTTTAGCAAATCAATTGGCAATTAGTGTTTTGTGCGGAAACAATACAAAAGCATTTGTTCAGGAAACCAGCCACGTATATAGAGACGAGGCAGATGCGTCTCAAACATTATATAATAAACGATTAATTCCATTAGCAGAAGGAAAAGCACATTTTACAGTAGAAGAATTAAAAAAGTCGGTAAACTACCATAAAGACGGAGAAGTATTTGTTGGGGGAGTTGGCGCAATTTCTATAGAAACGCCAGTAAGAAGATGTGAGAATCAAGCTTTTCCGTTAGATGAAATTAAAAAGATTTCGGCTTATTGTAAAGAACAAGGCTACAAAATGCACTTAGATGGAGCAAGATTGCATATGGCAACGGCATTTACCAATTCGACAGTTAAAGAATACGCATCTTATTTTGATACTGTTTACATGTGTTTGTATAAATATTTAGGCGCAACAGGCGGGGCGGTTTTATGTGGTGACAAAGTGGTAATAGACCAAATGCATCACCTTATTAAAATTCATGGCGGCGGAATATTTAATAATTGGCCAAGCGCAGCGGTTGCTTTGCATCATTTAAACGCTATTGATGAGACAATGGAAAAGATCAAAGTAAAATCCAAAGCACTTTTTGATCAATTCAATCAACTCAAAGGCATAAAAGTTAGCCCAATAGAAAATGGAACAAATCAGCTTAATGTTTTATTAGATAAAGGAATTGATCCAGCTAAATTAAATACAAGATTAAGAGGAGAGTATACTATTGTTTTCGGATTACCACAACAAGATGGTTTTGTAAAGATTAAAGTAAATGCAACGTTGTTGAGAAGAGATAACAAATTAATTTTGGATGCTTTTAAAGAGGCAATCGCATTTGCAAAAGCATAATTTGGCAAGTTTAACAACTAAAAAACCGTAGTGGCGTTACAAATGATTTAAGTTTCTTAAACCTTTAAGTAAAAAAAACAGTCATAAAGGCCAGAAATTCAATTTCAAATTTTACATTTGCACACTATTTAGAATTAAACTTAATAACGATATGAAAATATTTGCCTCATTATTAACAGCTGCTTTACTAATTGGTACGCAACCAACTACCGAAGCGCCGAAGAAAAGTAATCAGAGATTATACGTTTCCAATTATGAAAATGTATTGGGAACATCATTAGAATTCAAATTTACTAGCGTTTCTGAAAATGAGGCAGAGAAAGCAGAAGTTGCAGCATTGGCTGAGATAAACAGATTATCAGCCGTATTTAGTGCTTACGATGAAAAAAGTGAGTTTAGCCAATGGATGAAACAGGGTTTGAACAAACCAGTTAAAGTTTCGAAAGAGTTATTTGATATGCTTAACCTGTTTGAACAATGGAAAACTCGTACAAACGGAGCGCTAGATGCTTCATCAGCTGTTGCGGTAAAGTTGTGGAAAGACGCTGCGAAAAATCAAGTAATTCCATCAACAGCAGAAATTAACGCAGCAGTAATGGTGATGAAACAAGCACATTACAAATTAGACGCGGCAACCTTAACCGCTACTCGTTTAAATAATACACCATTGGTGATGAATACTTTTGCAAAAAGCTATATTATTAATTTAGCTTGTGATGCAGCGCTAACATCATCAAAAATCAACGCTGTTGTAGTAAATATTGGCGGAGATTTAGTGATTAAAGGAGATGTTGCTGATGCAGTAAACGTTACTAATCCTTTGGCAAATGCTGAAAATGATGCGCCTTTAGCTCATTTATTGGTAAGTAATAAAGCGGTTGCAACTAGCGGAAACTACCGCAGAGGTGAACAAATTGGTAAACATTGGTATTCGCATATTGTAGATCCACGTACAGGAAAACCTGTTGAAGGCGTAATTAGCGCAACTATTGTGGCTCCAAACGCTACAGATGCTGGCGCATTAGCAACGGCGTTTAATGTATTATCGTTAGAAGAAAGTAAAGCATTAGCTGCAACAGTAAAAGATGCGGAATATTTAATTATCACTAAAGACGGAAAAAGAGTAGAAAGTAAAGGTTGGAATGCATTAGTTGACCCAAAAGTTGAAGAAACTAAAACAGAAACTGCTGCTCCAACTTTATCTAGTGCAGAAAAACCTTGGGATGCTAAATTTGAATTGGCAATAACTTTCGAAATGAATGTAATTACAGGAAATAATCACCGCCCGTTTGCAGCAATTTGGGTAGAAAATGAAAAGAAAGAAGCAGTTCGTAATTTGGCTTTGTGGTACAATAAAACCAAATGGGTTCCGGATCTTAAAAACTGGTATCGTATTAATGGCGATAGCTTTAAAGCTGATAAAGCCAATTATGCTTCAGTAACAGGCGCAACTCGTTCTCCAGGAAAATACACCATAAAATGGGATGGAAAAGATGATAAAGGAAACTTTGTTGCTCAAGGAAAATATACCATCGTTATCGAAACTTCAAAAGAACATGGTACGGATGAAATTATCCGCCAGCCAATGGAATTAAAAAAATCTGCTAGAAAAGCAACTTCGGCGGGAAATGTTGAAATCTCAAACGTAACTTTTGACTTCTATAAAAAATAATCCTGCACCGCTTACTTCGAAGAAGAAAGTAGCTACAAAAGCAAGTAATCCGAAAAAAGAAGTAGCTAAACTATCACGTTGGCTCCATATTTATCTTTCAATGGTGAGCTTTGCCATTGTGCTTTTCTTTTCGGTAACGGGTTTAACGTTAAATCACCCAACGTGGTTTGGCGGAGATAAACAAGTTGAAATAAAGCATAAAGGGGTTTTGAATGTGAAATGGGTAAATAACCCCGACACAACTAAAATTGCTAAGTTAGAAATTGTAGAGTTTTTGCGTAAAACCAACAATGTTAAAGGCTATGTGAGCGAAATTAGAATTGATGATTCTGAAGTAAGCGTTTCGCTAAAAGGACCTGCTTATTCTGCAGATGCATTTATTGATCGTGAAACAGGAAAGTATGAGCTTTCGGAAATTAAAATGGGCATTGTTGCCATAATGAACGATTTGCACAAAGGAAGAGATTCTGGTTCGGGTTGGGGATGGATTATAGATATTTCTGCAGTGTTTTTAATTTTGGTTTCGCTCAGCGGATTAATCTTATTGTGTTTTATTAAAAAGAGACGCGTTGCGGGATTTATTACGGGGATTATTGGGCTAATTATCTGCTATTTAATTTACGTGATTTTCGTGCCTTAGCAGTATAAAGCTAAATCACAAGCTTTGCTAAATAAAAATCTTCTTTTTCCGTCATTAATGTTTTTGCGGCTTTAGTTTTGTCTTTGTAACCCAACAAATGCAATGTTCCGTGAATCATTACTCGAAATAATTCACCTAAAGTAGTCGATTTAAAATTAACAGCGTTTTCTTTAATCCGATCAAGGCTGATAAAAACATCGCCTACAATCATTTTAAGCTCTTCTGAGTTGTCAAAAGTAATCACATCGGTATAATCGTCGTGTTGGAGATAATCTTGGTTTATACGCAATAAATAATCGTCGGAACATAAAATGAAATTCAGTTCTTGTAATTGGTAGCCTTCAGCCAAAATTGTGGCATCAATCCAGTTTCTAATACTAGTTTTATGCTTTAATGTGTATTGAATATCTTCTGTAAAAAAAGTAATTTTTGCCATGAGCAATTAACGGTTTGGCGAATTTAACAATTTAAAATATTCAGCGATTTTATTTTTGTAGTAATAATTTAAGTTGGGCGGCAGTTTTTGGATCAACTCACTTTCGCTTTGCTGTTGTTTTTTAAATTTATCAAGCATTTGCTGATATGAAGGGGGAAATTCTTTTGCGGCATTACTTTCTCTTTTCGAATCTTCATCTTGTTCGCGTTGTGCTTTATCAGCATCCAATAACTTAATCATCAAATTCTTCTGACGATTCATCGTTTCTTCCGAGATTTTCTTATTCACTAAATCCAATTCTGTCTGCTTCATTTCTTGCGTCATTTGGTTTAAATTACCAAGAGAGCCTTTTCCATCTTTATTATCTTCTTTGTTTATTTTTTGCAAAGCTTCTCGAATCATTTGCTGTTGCTGTGCCATCTTCGCAAACTCCTGACTCATTTGCCCTTTTGGTACAGTTCCTTTATTGCCTTCCTTTTGCATTTTATCGCGGGCATTTTGCATGTTTTTATTCAATTGATCTTGCATTTGCTGCAATTGTTGCATGTTTTGTTTTTTGCCTTTACCCTTACCAGATTTTGCATTTTTCATTGCGTTTTGCATCTGTTCTAAAGCTTCATTTAACATTAACGCTAAATTGTTAAGCGATGTCATGGTAAACTGTTGCGAGCGATTTGCTTCGGCGGTACGTCTATCGCCTAAAAGATCTATAGATTTTCCAATGTTAAAATTGATTTTATCAACCTCGGTATTTACAACACTTTCAATTTGCGGCACACGTTTGCTTAATGAAAATAAACTATCAGCAATAGTTTTCATATTGTCTTTAATGGTGTTTTGTTGTTGTACATTGGCAATATAAGATGGATCACTGCTGTTCATTCTCTTTAAAGCCAACATTACTTTTTCCTGCGCAAAAGAAGTGCTCAACAAATTTTCTAATAAACGACGTAATTCTTCAGCATTGGTTTTAGCTTCCTGTTCTTCGCTTTCTTGTTGACTTTCTTTCATTTGTTGCGCCAACTGTTGCATTTGTTCGCCGGCTTTTTGTTGTTTTTCAGCCGCTTTTTGCTTATCGTTTTTATTTAGTTGTTCTTTACTTTCTTGCTGATTTTTCTCAATCTGCTCCGTTTCTTTTTCTGGGTTTTCAAAAGGATTTGGTCGATCTAATTCTTGATTTTTCTCTTCTAGTTTTGCTAATTCCTGCTGTAAATCTTTAAAATCTTTATTTAATTGATCTTGCTTGTTTTTTATATCATTTATCGATGCATTTTTATCCTTGCTTTGCTGACCCAATTCTTTCTGCTGTTTGGCCATTTCTTCCAAGCGATCTATTTTGTTTTGTAAATTTTGTTCAAACTCTAATTGCTTGTATAATTCTAAAATCCTATCCAATTCATTTTTCAAAGATTTATTATCCAATTGCATTTTAGACAACTCATCGCGAGTTAAATCTTTATTGTTCATTTCCATTAATTGTTGCAGTTTTTGCAATAATTCTTTGGTTTTTTCATCAAGTACATTATTAAAAAGATCATCAATTTGTTTTTGCTTTTCTTTTAACTCATCGCTAACTGCATTGTTTTCGGTCTTTTCAAAAGTGTTTTTCTCGTTCTGTTTTTTAATTTCCTTAACCGCTTCTTCTAACTGTTTTTGTTTATCTAGCAATTGCTCAATCTGCTTTTTATCTTCAAAAGTTAATTGCTTTTTGTCCAGTAAATTCTGACTTAGTTTTTTACTTTCTTTTTCGATGGAATTAGCCAATTTAATGGTGGATTCCATTTTTTGTTTCAGTGATTCGCTGCCAGCCGCTAATTTCTCGGCTACTTGTTGTTGTGTAGGAACTTGATATGTTTTTATTTCAGATTTTGAAACTTTGGCACCATTTACGCCATCATTATCGGCTACTTCAAAATAGTATTCTAAAACTTGACCGGGTTTTAAGCTGATTGTATTCAAATCCCATAAATAGAAAAAAGTATTTTCTACTTGATTATTTTTTATAGAAATAAGGTTACTTTGTTCGCTTAGCGTTTTGCCATCCTGTATAATTTTATAGATGGATTTTAAGGAAGAAAATCCATAATCATCAGCAATATTTCCTGAAAAATAAAGTGCTTTACTACTTACAGAATCTGGTGTTTCTGTTACAGAAATGCTGGGGAATTTATCAGCAATAACTGCTATTTGATGGCTCAACGAATCCGAACTACTTACAAAAGTGTTTTTAGGAATAATTTGATAGTTGCTGTTTTTTCGCACAGTTGTGCTAAAGGTTGCGGTATTGTTATTAACCTTTAAATTATGAGATTGGTTTTGAAGGATAAACGCTAATTCTTCGCTATTTTCTGTGTGTAAATCCCAAGTTATTTTTGTTCCTTCTGGGATTAATAAATCACCTACATTGTTTAATTCTTCATTTTTTCTTTGCAAATAAGCTGGATAAACCAACTTTGCGCTCATATTTAACAGCGAAGGGCGAGGCTTCACGGCAATAGTAAAAGCTGCGGAATTAAAGCCTCCACCAAAAAAGCGAAGTGATTTATTTTTTTGAATATTCTTAAACGTATAATTGAAATGACCAATATTTTCCTTTGCTAATTTATAGGTATTTGCACCGTCTTCAATGTAAATATCTTGCGGAAATTCATTGCCATTCAGCTGCAATTTAACTGTAAAATCATCGCCCTGCGTAACACTTAAATTCTTGTTTAAAACCACAAAATCAAAAGGAGCTTTAGGTAGAATTTCTTCGTTGTAACGGATAAAGCTAGTTGTTCCTTCTTTCAATATCGCGGGAGCTATTATGCCAATGAAAATGATAATCGCCAACGGCAATAAAATGTATTTAATATGCTTTCTATTATCATTAAGGTTAATTGCGCTCGCAAATGGAATGGGTCTTAAATCGCTAATTTTTTGATCGATACCCGCTAAAATTAACTGACTATTTTGAGGGGAATCATCGGCCAAAGCTTTAAGTTGCAAGGTATTTAATAGTCTATCTTTTACATTAAAAAAGTGATTGCCAATTAATCCCGCAGCTTGTTCTACACTTAATGTTTTGCTCAATTTAAGATAAGAAAGGGCTGGTTTAATTATCCAAAAACCAATAGCAACTAACGCGATAAATAAAAATGAAAAGAATAAAGTGGTTTTGGTTCCAGTTCCAGGATGAGCATAATAAACAAGCACAAAAAGGAAAAGATACAGCCCTAAAATACTTGCCGCAGCATAAATGCTTCCACGCAAAAGCTTATTTAAATAAAACTTTCGGGTAAATTCATTAATCTTAGCAAGTAAAAGATCGTAGTTGCTGCTCATCAATCAATAAAAATACATATTACATCCATAAAATGGATTAAATAAACACAAAGTCGGGTTTTAATATTTAATTGGTTATTTTTATTAACATAAAAAATGCCGTTTTGGTATATAACATTAAGCACAAAAGATGGGATTAATATCACCCGTTTGGGGTGATGTTAATTATTTTAAATCTATTTATTTTGCGAGGATAATGTCAAATCAATCACCCTCCTATTTTTCTAAATTAATACTCACAGTTTTAGTTAGCCTTTTTTTGAAGGTTGGCCATGCACAAAACTATAATTTTTCGCTATATGGTTTAAAAGAAGGCTTGGCGCAATCGCAAATTATGGCGATGTACCAAGATCATAATCATTTGCTATGGCTTGGAACTTATGGCGGTGTAAGCCATTTTAATGGCACCGATTTTACGTCCTATAGTAAGGCAAATGGCTTAGCATCAAATACTATTCATAGCATAACAGAAGATGGAAAAAACAGGATAATATTAGGTACAGAAGCAGGGATAAGCATAATTACAGCTGGTAAAATTGAAAATCTAAATTTTAAGGAACCCGTTGGACAATTGGTGTGCGATAAAAATAAAACTGTTTGGGGACTTAGCAGATACGGCTTGTTTAAATTGGTTAATAATCAAGTCGTTTTTGGCAGGCAAACTTTTGCGAAAGAAGCAACAGCTTTAAGTCTAGATTTAAAAGGAAATGCATACATCTCAGTATATGGAGAAGGAATTTATGCGTTGAAAAATGACACGTGGGTTTTAACCTATCCCTTTCCTGCAAATGCTAAAAATATTTACGGACGAAAAATCCTTTTTGATAATAAAACCCCAAATAAATTTTATGTACTAACACCTCAGGGTCTTTATGTAAATGAGAAAAATACATTTAAACCTTATACTCTAGTTCTGGCAAAGGATAATCTATTTTCGTCCATTGAGCAAGATAATATAGGGAATTTGTGGATAGGTGCTCAAAGAGGAGCCTATTTAGTCCGTCAAGATTCTACTGTAATTTATCTAAATAATGAAAATGGGTTATCGCAAAAACGAATAAACAAAATTTTTAAAGATGTTGAAAATAATATTTGGCTATCATCCGATGGAGAGGGGCTTTTTAAGTATGAGGGTGATGGTTTTGTTCATTTCGATAAGTTTAAAGGAGTTAATTACTCATCTGTCATAAGCGGTATTGTAGCCGATAAAAACGACAACTTATGGATAGGTACTTTTAGTAATGGTTTGATAAACTACAATAGTAAAAACAATACCGCATGGTATTTAAACAGACCAGAATTTAAAAATAAAACCGTTTTTTACTTGTATAAAGATGCGGATAAAAATGTGTGGGCAGCTATACAAGGCAATGGTATTTGGAAATATGATGGTACAGAACTTAAGCAAGCAATTCTGCCTAAACCTTATGATTATAACATCGTTTTAATTGATAAACAAAAAACACTTTGGTACACTACGCCTTTTAATTGCTTTTATGTTAAAAATGGAGTAGAATACAGAATATCTGGCTTTAAAGGGTACGCCAATAGTTTGCGTCAACTTAATGATAACACCATGTTGTTGGGCACAACAAAAGGAGTTTATTTGATTAAGGATTTTATTTTTGACGAAAACAATAGAATTAAGGAATTGGACGGTGTAAATGTCTTATCCATAAATGCTTATCGCGATGAAATTCTTTTTGGCACTTTAGGTGATGGTATCATTTCATGGAATCCTAAAACGAATAGCAGACAAAAATATACAACACTTAATGGGCTAAGTTCAAATGATATTTATAGCTTAACTTTTGATGGTAATGGGAATTTATGGACGGGTACTGGCAGAGGAATAAATAAATTAGGATACAACAATGCTGCTCATAAATTCGAAATTATAAACGATCGCAATCCTATTGTTATAGAGTGCAACCAAAATGCCATATTAAATTATAATGGAAGAATTTTGGTGGGTACCATTGCAGGGGTTGTTGCGGCAAAACCAAATCTTATAGCAGATCCTGCTGTTAAACCTTATGTATACATCAGGAGGTTAACAGTACATTACGACCAAGCAAAAAATGCCGACAGCATTATTAGAATTGCAACCGCGATTTCAAAACCAATCAGTTTAGATGCGGACCAAAACCAACTTACCATTAGTTTTAAAGGTGTCTTTTTAACGAGCCCTCAAAATGTGGTATATGAATATCGATTAAAAGGAGTTGAAGAAGACTTTAGCCGCCAAATTAAAATGGAAGAAGTGGAGTATCCGTTTTTAGAACCTGGCAACTATACTTTTGAAGTTAGAGCCGTAGTAAATGGGAAAAAATCTAATACAGCGCAACTAAACTTTATTATTGCTACACCTTTTTACGCTACATGGTGGTTTAAAATATTAGTCATTTTAGGGATAATACTTCTTATTTATTTAGGCCAGCATTATATTTTAAAAGCTCGTATCAAACGGAAAAGGGAAATAGAAGCCATTAAGTTAAATGAGCAAACTAAAATTAGAAAGCAAACCGCCGAAGATTTTCATGATGATATTGGTAATAAGCTAACGAGGATAAATGTGTTATCAGAAATATTGGATAAAAAAATTACTGAAACTCAAACCGACGAGAAAGAACTAGTGAAAATGATTAGAGATAATGCACAAACTCTTTACTCGGGCACGAAAGATATTTTGTGGGCATTAGACCCTAAAAGCGATAATTTATTCGAAATCTTAAATTACATTAAATCATTTGGGATTGACCTTTTTCAAGGAACTGGAGTTAATTTTAAAATGGAAGGACTTGTTGCTGAATATCAACAAACACATCTTTCCATGGAAGTTAACCGTAATCTGACCTTAATTTTTAAAGAAGTTTTAACCAATGCGTTAAAATATGCAGAAGCTAAAAGCGTAATCATTAAAATTAGTGTTACTGATAAAAAAACAATCGATATTTTAGTTACTGATGATGGAAAAGGATTTTCTACAGAAAAAATCACGCAAGGAAGAGGATTAAATAATATTAAAACACGGGCAAATAGAATAGATTCTACAGCTCAAATACAATCAGAACCAGAAAAAGGAACAAACATTACAATTTCTACAAATATTTTTGTCACATTTTAAGCGCTCTCACGTCTTATACAAGCTAGTAACCCACAAACCCGATGAATAAGAATATCAGAATTGTAATTATTGAAGACGACTCCGTTTTGCGCATGGCCTATAAATCGCTATTAAGCGATGTAGATGACTATTCAGTAGTTAATACCTACGCTTCTTTTGATGAAGCGAAAAAGGAATTAATAAACGATAATCCCGACATTACACTTTTGGATATTGAAATGCCTGGCACAACAGGGCTAGAAGCAATTCCTATTATAAAAAAGATACTTCCACAAACGCATGTAATTATTTTAACGGTTTTCGATTCAGAAGAAAAAGTTTTTAATGCACTAATTAATGGCGCTAGTGGTTTCTTAACAAAGAACTCAAGCTCAATTAAAATTATAGAATCTATACATGAAGTTGCGCAGGGCGGAGGTGCAATGAGCATGAATATTGCTAGAGTAGTAATGCGGTCGTTTCAAAAAAACCTAGATTCTCCTCTAACCAAAAGAGAAACAGAAATTTTAGATTTAATTGCTGAAGGACAAACGAAAACGCAAGTAGCCGACCAATTATTTATAGATTTAGAAACCGTACGCAGTCACGTTAAAAACATCTATATCAAACTAGATGTTAATTCTAAATCGGATGCTATAAAAATCGCTAAAACCAAAAAATTCATCTAATACATTATTTTAGTTACAAAAAATAGGTTAAAATCACCCGTTTTGGGTGATTGCTTGTGTACGATATCCTCGTAGTTTTACCATACACAAAATGAACCGACAATGTCACTATCAATCAAATATGTTCCAATCAGCGTAAGCAAATTAGAAACAGCAATAGCTTTCTTTAAAGAGCAATTGGGTTTAGAGCAAACCGAAACCTCAACGCTATTTCAATCAGAAAAACAATTAATTGTGAAAAGCCTTAATGGCGATACTAGTTTTTTGCTGTTAGAAAGTAACACGAAGCAAAGCCCTAGTAAAATTGTTTTAAAAACAGATGATTGTATAAAAGATTATCACACATTAAGCTCAAGAGGCGTAGTTTTTCAAACGCAACCAAATTATTTAAACGAAGGCCTTTCTGCAAGTTTTTCTGATCCCTTTGGCAACCAATATGTTTTGTTAGAAGAAAGAAGTTACGTAGAAGATTAATTTTTGGATCAATGTTAAAATACACGAAAGAACTAAGCAATAAAAACAAGCTGCAAACAGAAAGCACTTGCGAGGCTAACTATGTTAAAGAGGCAGATGGGCAAGTTTTTAAATGGGTGTTTAGTGGTCGAGAAGAATGTGCGGTTGGCAATAGAACACTTTCTGTACATCCCGATAGTTTTTTAATCTTAAATCAAGGCTCTAAATACACTGAGAAAATAGATTCTATAACACCCGTAAATACACTTACCATCGGTTTTAATCAAGCGTTTATAACCGACTTTAATAACAGCAATCAATGTACAATTGATGCGCTTTTATGTAATGAGGGAAAAGAAACAGAACAACCTCAATTTATGGAGGCGATTTATCCTTTTACTGGCGATATGCGCTTTAATATTTTGCACTTAAAAGCTCAAATAGATCAAGGAGTTTCTGATGAATTGCTAATTAACGAGTACTTACATCATTGCTTATTAAATTATTATAAAATATATAAAAAGGAAGTTTTGGCAACGGCCGAAAAATTATCTTTTGCAAAAACAAAAACTCGCACAGAAGTGTTAAAGAGATTAAGCGTAGCGAAAGATTATATCATTAGTAATTACGACAAAAACTTTAGTTTGGAAGATGTGGCTTCTGCCGCATGTTTATCAGTAAATCATTTGTTGCGCACTTTTAAAGAAGCATATAACGATTCGCCTCATCAATATTTAACTAATGTAAGGCTAAGCAGAGCGAAATATTTGTTGCGCACCAGCAATTGCCACATTAATGAAATTGTAAGCTTGGTAGGTTTCGAATGCCCAAGTTCTTTTATACGATTATTTAAAACAAAATTTAAAATTACACCAATAAATTATAAAAAAAATAGACTCAATTAAGAGTAAAAGAGTGATTTCTGCATATTTAGTTACTATGCCGTACACTACTTTTGAAAGTATCTGCAAGATAAATTTTTAGTACAAGTTTTTTCTTGTTAGGTTAGTTAATAGAAAAAAAGCAAACTGCCAGGATTGGAGTTTGCTTTTTTGTTTTAGTGTCATTTTTCTCTAAAAATACCCTTTTATTTTAGGTGAAATTCGCATATAGGTGATTTTCGCATGTTTTAAAATTTGCGTTAAATCTAACTTGCTTCATGGTTTAGCAGAATAAAAAGCTAGCCAAAAATTTAATTACAAACTAATTATTTAAAAACATGAAGCAAAAATTACTATTTTTTTTCGTGATGATTTCTTTGTCTTATTGCAGTGCGTTGTATGCACAAAATAGAACAATTTCAGGAAAAGTCACAGGAACAGACGATGGGTTGCCAATACCGGGCGTATCCGTAAAAGTAAAAGGCACAAATGTGGTAGTACAAACCAAAGGTGAGGGAGAATTCTCTATTTCGGTACCACAAGATGCAAGCAGTTTGATTTTTTCTTATCTCGGTTATACCGAACAAGAAGTAAGAATTACAGGCTCAACTAACATGAATGTTAAACTTTCTCCATCTTCAAGAGAGTTGTCAGAAGTTGTTATTTCTGGGTACGGAATTAAGCAAAGCAAACGAGATTTAACTGGAGCTAATGCAATTGTTTCTGGTAAAGACATTGCTAACATCCCAGTACAAAGTTTTGATAATGCATTGTCTGGTCGTGCTGCTGGGGTTCAAATCACTTCTTCAAGTGGTATTCCAGGAGCAAATGTTACCGTTAATATTCGCGGTATTAGCTCAATAACTGCCGGGAATGATCCCCTGTACATCATAGATGGAGTAGAGGTTATTTCTGGAGATAAATCTAGAGCCTTTCCTACTTCAAATGCTTTAGCGGGGATTAATCCTAATGATATTGAATCGATAAATATTATGAAGGATGCTGCTGCTGCCTCAATTTATGGAGCGCAAGCGGCAAATGGAGTTGTTATTATTACCACTAAAAGAGGTAAATCTGGCAAAACTCAAATTAATTTTAACGCCTACGGCGGAGTTTCGAAAGTGATTGAAAAAGCGCCAATACTTAACACAGCAGAATTTATCACCTTATCGAGAGAAGCGGTTATTAACAGATATGGTAGCATTGCACTGGCTCCTGCAGCTGTACAAACTGTATTAACTTCTTTTGGAGATCCGCTTACCGCACCAACTTATGATTGGCAAGACGCAGTGTACCGAAGCGGCGCTCTTCAAAATTATGATTTAAGTGCTTCTGGTGGTGATGAAAAAACGAAATTCTTTATTTCTGGATCTTATAATAAACAAATTGGGCAAGAAATTGGGCAAGATTTTAAACGCGGAGGTGTTAGGTTTAATATCGACCATAAATTAAGCAACAAAATTTCTTTTGAAACAAGTTTGAATTTAAGTTCGTTTACGCAAAATGGAACAAGTGGAGGAACTGCATTTGCAAGTCCAAACAGAACCGCGATGTTAATGCCACCTACAAATCCAATTTATAACGCAGACGGAACATATAACACGTTATTATATGGTGGTTATCCTAATAATGTGGTTCAAACGGCAGAATATAACATCACTAGAGCAAACACAAAAAAGGCAATCGGAAACTTTACTGGAAATTATCAAATTACTAGTGATTTCAAATTCCGCACCTCATTTTCTGCTGATTTCTCTTATATAGCCGAAGATGGTTATACCGACCCAAGAACACCCGATGGCGCTGGTGTGAGTGGAAGAGCTTCGGTTGCAAGTACAACATTTAAAGATTTTAATACTGACCAAACCCTTAATTACGCACATACATTTAATAAACACAGAGTAAGTGCAATAGGTGGATTAAGTTATAAACAGGAAATAAATGAAGGTAATAACGCTAGTGGAACAGGATTTCCTAGTTACCAATTTAAAACATTGCAGTCTGCAGCAACGCCAACAGTAGCGAATTCGTTTTATACTGCCTATAAACAAATAGGATATTTTGTTCGAGCGGATTATGCTTTTGACGATAAATATTTAGCTTCTGCAACTGTTCGTTATGATGGTTCATCAAAGTTTGGTTCAAATAAACGTTATGGTGCATTTCCAGCAGGATCTGTAGGTTGGCGTTTGTCTAAAGAAGCATTTTTATCAGATGTGAAATGGATTAACGAGTTAAAACTAAGAGCAAGTTATGGTATTTTAGGAAACTCGAGAATCGGGAATTTTGATTCGAGATCTCTATATCAAGGAGCTGGAGATTATGCAGGTTTACCAGGAATTAATCCAACATTGGGTAATGATAATTTGACTTGGGAAGAAGCTGCGACAGCGGATGCTGGAATCGATTTCTCTTTATTTAAAGGACGAATTTCTGGAGGTGTTGGCGCATTCATTAAAAAAACCTCACAACTATTGTTAAATAGAAATTTACCAATCACTAGTGGTTTTGCTACCATCGCTACAAACATTGGTAAACTCGAAAATCGTGGTATTGAAATAGAGTTAAATACGACAAATATCCTTGCGGGAGGTTTTAAATGGGAAACGGCTTTAAATGCAACTTTCTTAAGAAGTAAGCTATTAGAATTAAATGATGGTTTGCAAAGTTTAGACAACACGTATTTTGTTGGACAAGAATTGTTAATGTACAATACTTCTAAATATGCAGGTGTAAATCCAGCAGACGGAAATCCAATGTGGTACGATGCAAATGGAAATATTACATATAGTCCAGTTGCTGCTGACCGCCAGTTTTTAGGCAGTCAATTACCAAAAGGATATGGAGGGATAACAAATACGTTTAGCTACAAAGGCATCTCGCTTTCTGCGTTTATCCAGTACCAATACGGAAATAAAATTAACAATGGTGATGCTCAATTTACCAGACGTATGGGCAGTACAATTGATAGAAACCAAGACAGAAGTGAGTTACGTAGATGGCAAAAACCTGGTGATATTACCGATACACCAAAACCATACTACAATACAGGAGTTCCAGCGGCAGCGCAATCAGGTGGTGTAACGTATGCTTCACCTTATGGCGCTACAGGTAGATTTATTGAGGATGGGTCTTATCTAAGACTGAAAAATATCAGCTTCGGCTACACTTTACCTAGTAAATTACTAAGTAAAACAGGACTTAGAAACGTTCAAATTTATGCGCAAGCGTATAACTTATTTACGATAACCAAGTTTACTGGTCTTGATCCTGAAGTACAAGGAACTACCTCAGGTATTGTCCCTCAATACAAAAACTATACACTAGGAATTCAATTAGGGCTTTAATTTAAAAGGAACATAACAATGAAAAATAAAATAATCATAATAACCCTGGGTGTTGCGCTTACATTATCCTCTTGTAAGGATGTGTTAGACACAGAGCCTCGCCAATCAATTTCGGCACAGGGAGCCCTAAGTAGCATAACCGGAGTAAAGGGCTTGCTTACAAACGTTTACGATAATATTCAAGCATCTGGTTTATATGGTCGAGATGTAATTATCCAATCAGAAGTTTTGTCTGATAATTGCCGAATTACTACAGTAAACTCTAATCGCTTTATTTTAGAATACAATAATACCTTACGCACAGGTCATTTCGATGATTTTGCGGCCATTTATCCAATTATAAATAAATGTAATTTGGTAATAGATAATGTAGATAAAACTACTGATGGTACTCCAACTCAGGTAGCAAGTGTAAAAGGGCAAGCTTTGTTTTTAAGAGCATGGATGTACTTTACTTTAGCGAATGAATACGCTTATAATCCAAAACACATTCAAGGAGGCTTTGATTTAGGTGTTCCATTAATGTTAGAAGGCGTTTCGGGACTAAGTCAGGTTACGTATCCTAAAAGAGCTAAAATAGGAGAAGTTTATACTCAAATTAAAAACGATTTGGATGTTGCAATTTCTATATTGGATAATACTGGAGGCAAAATATTAGCGGGTAAAGCAGCAGCTCAAGCCTTAAGATCAAGGGTTTCTTTATACAACGAAGAGTGGCAGTCTGCAATTGATAATGCAACGTTAGCCATTAATTCTAACCTTGCAACATTTGTTACTACACCAACAGTAGCAGGCTATGCAAGTATCTTTAATCAGAAAATAAGCCCAGAATCTTTATTTGAATTAAATTATGAAGTAACAGAAAGCTTAGGAACCACTTCTATTCAAAACATTTATCAGCGTTTAGGAAATTCAGCAACCAGTTCTTCTGGTTATGGCGATGTGGTTCCGCAAAACAATTTATTAGCAGCGTATGAAGCTAATGACGTTAGAAAGGCCGCAACGTTACTTGCAGTTAATAAAGGCGGAGAGCCAGTATTTTGGGTGCAAAAATATGCAGGTTCTAGCGGAACATTTAGTGTTGATAATATTCGTATTATTCGTATTTCTGAAATGTATTTAAACAGAGCGGAAGCCTATGCCCGTTTAGGCGGACAAGACGGTTTAGCGCAAGCTGATGTAAATAAAATTAGAAATAGAGCAGGTTTGCCTTCTACGTTAGCAACTGGCGCAGCATTACTTGATGTGATTTTAAAAGAACGTAGAATCGAATTGGCATACGAAGGTGATCGTTGGTTTGATTTGATTAGACGTGGAGCTGACATCGTTAAAGATAATGGCACGCTAACGTTTGCCACAGATATAAGAATTCTAGCGCCTATTCCGCAAGCTCAATTAGATATAAATAATCCAAATCTGGTAAAAAATCCAGGGTACTAATTTTATTAAAAATGAAAAACGAAATAAAATATATTTTCATCGGATTAATCATGGTATTATTCTCCGCATGTAAAAAAGAATATACAACTTATGATGGACAAACCGTTGTCGAATTTATACCAGCTGTTAATAGTAAATCGCAAGGAACAGTTGCCGCCCCAGGTTCAGATAATGCAAAAGTTCAACTAGTTGGCGCTCAAAGAACAGCAGATTTAGAGTTAACTTATACTGTTGATGCATCGAGTACTGCGGTAGAAGGAGTTCATTATAGCCTTCCAAATAAAGGTAAATTTACCCTTCCTGCGAACAGTAGCTTTGGGTATATAAAAATAAACTTAATTCCAGGCAGTATTCCTAATAATACAACGACAAGTCAAAAAAAGTTAGTGTTAAAATTAGCTGGCAATGCCGATGTACCTGCTAGTGCTAATTATAAAACATACACTTTAACAATTACATTCTAAATTAAAATCAAACCATCCCAATAGCCTTTAAAAGTTATTGGGATAGTTTTTCATCACATTTTAGTTACCTAAGAATTTAGGTGGTTTTCGCTTATTGAGTTGTGGTTTTTGTGTTGAAATTTAATAAAAAAACACAAACATTATGGAACTTAAAAAAGCAATAGCAACATTAATACTAGGTATTACAGTTGTAACTCAAGCATTAGCTACAACAAAACCAACCGAAACTTATCAAACTGTGATAAGTCACTATATGGATAGCTATAAAGCATCTGATTATAAAAAACTCAGAGCTATTTTGGCAGAAGATGCTGTTTTTAAATCGAATAGAGATGTTAGGGTAGTAAAACAAAGCGGCGAGGCGATAATTGGGTTTTTGAAAAAAAAAGGCTTATCAGAGGAGCAAGATTGCAACCTTTCTTATGAAATTATTTCGAAAACCAATGCCATAGTTATAGCCAAAGTAAGCGTAAAATATGAGCTGTTTAATGGCGATCAAGATAATTTTTTAGTCATAGAAAATCAGGGGAAAGATGAATGGAAAATAACCCAAGTCTACAAAATGTATTTAGAAAATAATATCAACGAAAAGTCGGATAAAAAAATTCTAGCAGCAAATAAGTAGTTAACTGGAGCCGTTTTAGTTTTAAATCAAAAGACGTCAAGGACACAAATTATACGTGGACTTGACGTCTTTTGTAGTTTCTAATGTAAACCTATTAACAAATCATTCAAGCTAAGGCTCCATGACATTCGGCATTAATCAAATTTAAAATATATAGCAACGCTCATTTTTTTGATTTTCTCAGATAAGTTAACAAAGAATCAATATAAATTTTGTTTCAAAGTCTTACTTTTAACAGATTAAAACAAACACATGAAACAATTATCAATTGCAGTCTTACTTATATTAATGATTTCTAATAGTGTATTAGCTCAAAAAACGATTACTTCTTGGAATAAGAACCAAGTTATCGCTCATCGCGGAGCATGGAAAAAAAATAACCTTCCCGAAAATTCAATTGCTTCATTAAAAGAAGCTTTTAGGATAAAATGTTTTGGTTCGGAGTTCGATATTCATATGACTTTAGATAGTGTAATGGTGGTTAATCACGACCCGACCTTTTTAGGAATACCTATTTCAAAATCTACATATAAACAGTTATTGGCAAAAAAACTCTCTAACGGAGAATCAATCCCAACTTTAGAAAGCTATTTAAAAGAGGGAATGAAGCAGAAAAAGACGAAGCTTATTTTGGAATTAAAACCTCAAAATATGGGTAAGGAAAGAGATGAGTTTTTAGCTGAAAGCGCCCTGCAAATGGTTAGAAAATTAAAGGTAGAAGCATGGGTAGATTACATCAGTTTTGGTTATGATATTTGTACTTATATCATTGGTCATATGCCAAATGCCAAAGTTTCTTACCTTGCGGGAGAAGTACCACCTGAAAAACTGAAAGCAGATGGTTTTGTGGGTTCTGATTATCATTACTCTGTTTTTCAGAAAAACAATTGGATTGCACCATCTAAAAAACTTGGTTTAACTGTTAATGCTTGGACAGTAAATACAGCGCCAGAAATGGAATGGCTGTTGGCAAACGAAGTTGAATATATTACTACGAATGAGCCCGAATTATTATTTGAAACCATTAAAAAATCGCCAATAGCTAACGGATGGAAATTAAAATGGGCAGATGAATTTAATGCGAAAGGTTTACCAGATGCTAATAACTGGACATATGATGTTGGTGGTACAGGTTGGGGGAATAATGAAAAACAATATTACACCAATGCAGATACTTTAAACGCGAATATAAATAAGGGCAGTTTAAATATTATTGCTCGCAAAGCGGATAAAGAAAACAAGAATTACACTTCGGCAAGATTGGCTACCCGCAAAAAATTTGATTGGAAATACGGACGTGTAGAAGTGAGAGCAATGTTGCCAAAAGGAAGAGGCTTATGGCCTGCAATTTGGATGTTGCCAACGGATTGGAAATATGGAGCTTGGCCAAAAAGTGGCGAAATAGATATAATGGAACATGTAGGATATGACGCAGATACAGTTCATGGAACAGTACATACCGAAGCTTTTAATCATGTAAAAGGCACACAAGTTGGAAAAGCATTAAAAATGGAAAATCCTTATACAGAATATCATGTTTACGCAATAGAATGGTTTGAAGATCATATTGATTTCTTTATAGATGGACAATCCTATTTAACATTCAAAAATAGTCGTAAAAATATTGCTGAATGGCCTTTTGATCAGCCATTTCACTTGTTATTAAATGTTGCCGTAGGCGGAAATTGGGGTGGCACAAAAGGAATAGACGAATCTGTTTTCCCTGCAACAATGAAGATAGATTACGTAAGGGTTTTTCAAAAGTAAAAATCAGTTATTACTAATCTAGCATTGAACACAGATTAAAATCTGTGCATCTATGGCGCCATTTTAGGAACAATGACCTAAATCAATCCGTGTACTTGCGGCAGATTTAAAAAAGCTCTAAAAACAAAAAAGCCCCGATTTTCGTCGGGGCTTTTGGTAAAATATGATAATAATTAGATTACTTTCACATTAACGGCGTTTAAACCTTTTTTACCGCTTTCAACATCATATTCAACTTTATCGTTTTCACGAATTTCGTCGATAAGACCTGTTGAGTGTACAAAGATTTCGCTATCGCCGTTTGCAGGGATAATAAATCCAAAACCTTTTGTTACATTAAAAAATTTTACTGTTCCTTCTTGCATTGTATTGTATATTAATAATTAAGTGCGCAAGGTACATAATTTAATTTTAATAAATGCAAATACCTCATTTTTTGATAAATATACTATAAAATGAAAGTTTATTTCGATTGTTTTCCGGTTACAGTTAGCGTTATTTCGCTTGAATGTGGAATGCCTAAAGTTTTGCCTGGAGTAATTTTCAATAAGTTTTGCAGATAGACATCTATAATTCCTTGTATTAATTTTTTACGAGCTTCAAGATGTTCTGCCAGTACAATACTTCCTAATCTGTTTAAATACATTTTTCCATTTGCATCAACTACTACAGAAAAATTATAAGCAAATTCCTTATAGGATTTTAATATTACAATTTCATATTCAGGATAAAGATAATCGTATGATTTTGGACGATGATTAAGTTCATCTACCGTGCTTATTTTTTTTGCAGTTATAAACTTACTTTTTGGTTCAAAAATCACGGGCTCTCTAGCTGCAAATGCGGTATCTGCATTTTTAGGGTTTCTATAGGTGCGTTCGGATAATTGTTTAATAAAAAGTGTATCAGCTTTAGATGGTCTTTGTAGTTCACTAATCGTAGTGTGCAGTTTATTTTCGATGTAATCTTTCGTATAATAGGTGCAATAAACATCCGATCGTTCATCTTCATCGCCCAAAATTACTCTCCCATTTACCTGTAAACGCTGCAAAATCAAACTATCCTTGCTAATCACTTTTGCCCTGAAAAACTCTCTAGCGAAGTTATAAACCTTTTCATGATCATGTTGAATATAAAACCCTTGCATTCGAGCTATCTCTGGGCTATAGGCAAGCATTGTGTCTGGCGCCTTAAATTCTATTATCCACGTTGGTTCTTGTTGAAATCCGATTTTGTTAAAAGATAATCCATTTTTAAAGCGGCGCTTCACCTCATAAAAACGTACGCCATTAACATCCTTAAAACTTAAATTGTTTTCAGGAATTTCTGATGGAGCAATATTTTTCTGCTGCTTTTTTGACTCTGAACGACAAGCCGCTAAAAACAAAAAACATAGAACAATGGAAGAAATAATAATAGTTTTGAACTTCATCTTAAATCGGACACGAAATGTTTAACAGCGGCAAAGATATTATTGTTTCTTCTTTAGCAAAATAACATTTGCAACTTTTCTAGCACCCTCATGGTCCCATTTTTTATTATCTGATGGATAATTTACAATCCCATTTTCAGGTGCTTTGGAAACCCATAAAGTTGTAGAACCTCCACCGTCTAAATTAATAGCGCTTGTACAGCCCAACCAACGCATTACTTTGGTTAATTCGAAAAGACTTACTCCAGCAGAATTTTCTTGTCTACCATCTACAGTAAGTAAAATAATTTTCCCATTAGGCTTAATTCCAATTGCACTTCGTGGATGTCGTAATCGATTAAAAGCAGATGTATCTAAGGCTTCGTCTAGTTGATTAAAAATTAATAAAGGACCGCTTAGCATGACATTTTTTTCTGTTAGATTTTCCTCCCAATTCGAAGTGTTATCCCATTTTTTTAAAGCAAGTTTTCCATTTTCTATAACAAGTGCTGCTTTTTGATGCCTTGCTCTACTATTATTTTTCTCCAATTTAGTCGAGTTAATTACTTGTCCATTTACTTTGACGAAATCTACAGAACCACCATTTTTCACATCGAAAAAAGTGCCGTTTATTGCTGCAAAAGCAGCATTCTCTTTGCCAAATGTTGGTGTGGTTTTAAGCTCCTTTGGTGAAGCGCTAATTTCAAATACAGGAGAATTGCCTTTATTTTTCACTTCTACATAACTAATATTTTGATTGGCTAAGAAAAGATTTTTCTGATCGAAATGATAGGTAATTAATTTTGTTTTTGGCGCAACTCGTTGTTTGTGCCATTTTGCATTTACGAGTGTAATCGAATCTACATTTTGGGCAAAAGCTAAATTGCTAAATGTAATAAATAATAAAAATAAGGTTTTTTTCAACATAAAAAAGGCAAAATTTAACGTCAAGCAACAAGGTTTAAACCCTGCGTTTTAATTTAATTAGTTTCATAATTGTTTGATCATTTCTCCAAATTTCTATAACTACCGCTTGTCCGTCATTCGATTTAAAAAGACCACTAATATCATCAAGCGTATAGTTATTTATGGATTTAAAATTAATAGCAGTTATTTCATCATCGACTAAAAAGCCAGCCTTTTCTGCAGGAGAGCCTGCTTCTAACCTACTAATGAAATAACGTGTATAGGGCTTGTCTGTTGCATAAATCTCAATCCCAGACATATCATGATCAAATGGGTTCCTAAAATTATCATTCTTTTCCAAATACATGTTGGCATTTTTGTAATCGAAAATTACATGAAAACGATTTAAAATGTCGGAACCTAAGTTTCCATTTCTTTCTTTCACCCTTATCTTTGTTACTACTTCGCTATATTTAGGAAAATTAGTTAACACATCTTTAAACTTAAACCGCCCTATCTCTAGATTTGTAACTCTGCCAATATATCCGCTTATTTCACCACTTAGTCCTACCCCTAAATTTCCATAGATATTTGGAGACGGCACGGGGAAATTACTATTATTAAATGCTTCTAAAGATAGAGCATGGCTAGCCCCACAATCAACAATAACTTTGGCATTTATTAATCCTGTTTGAGGAGTTTCTACTTTTATATTAATGTATGGCTTATTATCAAAAAACTCTAGCGGTATTTTTTCTCCTCTTATTTTAGTTTTTCCATTATTAACGCTAAACTGTATTTTTTTTTGAACGTAGTTTATTTTTACTAAAAAGCTATTAAAAAAGCTGTATCCAATAAGACCATAAACTTTTTTGCCAACATAACCTGATAAATTAAAAAAATCTTGCTTAAAAATTACTGTTGATATTGATTCTATGCTTGCATCACCAACTTTTACATGTATGTTATTTGTTAAAAATGCATCAATCTCATCACCTCCACCAAAACCATTAATTTTAACCGACCTAGTTTCCATTATAGACAAGCTATCTTTTAATATAGGGTCTGTAATCACTAGAGGGTTTACTCCTGTATCTAAAATAAAGTTAAAAGGACCTTTTCCATTGATATATATTGGAATAATTATTAAATTTTTAATGAAGTCAAAATATAGGGTGTTCTTTTTACGCCCTCCTTCAAACGTGAAATTTTGAGCGTGGCAATTACCCACAAACAGAGTTTGCACAACCATTACTCCAAAAATTAAAGATAATAGTGGGATTTTTATTGCCTTTTGCCAATATTTCATGAAACTAAATTAATAAATTAGGGCGCACATTTTTATCATAAATGGATTTATAAATGGAAAACCTTTCTCAACGCTATAAAAAACAGTTTATTTATTTGATTTTAATTACAGCAGCTTGTTTTTCTGCTTGCGCACCTAATAGAATTATTGCTCATAAAGTTAAGAAAGAGTTTAAAAATTCAGCAATTATTAAACAGTATCAAGTCGGATTTGCGCTTTTCGATTTAGCAAAAAAAGAAATGATTTTTCAGAAAGACGCAGATAAATATTACACCCCAGCATCAAATACAAAACTCTATACTTTTTATGCGGGTTTAAAAATGATGCCCGATTCTATTCCATCCTTAAAGTATATTGAAAAAGGAGATTCACTTATTTTTTGGGGAACTGGTGATCCATCTTTTCTACATACAGAATTGAAAGGAACCAAAGCATTTAACTTTTTAAAATCGACCAATAAAAAACTATTCTTCGCTCCGGGAAGATATACAGGAGATTTTTACGGAAATGGCTGGCAATGGGATGATTATAACGAATACTATCAGGCAGAAATTAACGAATTACCGTTACTAGACAATATGGTTTTAGTGAATTCTACCGCTGCAGGATCAATGCATATTTTACCACAAACATTTGCCTCTTGTTTTGTAAAGGATAGCTTAAATGTTAAGCCATTTAAAGTTAGTAGAGATTTTAATAGTAATCGATTCAATTATCCAAATACCGTTATTCCAGCAAAATATGCGCAACAAATTCCATATAAAGTTAGCTCTTCAACAACAGTAAATCTTTTGAGCGATACGCTAAATAAATATGTGGGAATTATAAATATGAAGATGCCTATCGATGCAAAAACAATTTATAATGTAAAAAGCGATTCGGTTTTTAAACACATGCTTTTGCCTAGCGATAATTTTATTGCCGAACAATTATTGTTGGTTTATGCCAATAAGTTAGGCGAAGAATTGAATAGTGCTAAAGTGATAAATTATATTGAAAAACAATATTTATCGGCTTTGCCTGATAAACCAAAATGGGTAGATGGGTCGGGATTATCTAGAGGAAATTTGTTCACACCAAGAGATATGGTAAAGTTGTTAGAACTAATTTATGGCGAAGTAAATAATCAAGAAAAGTTATTTAGTATGTTACCTGCCGGAGGAAAAACGGGCACACTTAAAAATGCGTATCCAAAAACTGATAGCCCATTTGTTTTCGGTAAAACCGGAAGCCTTTCGAATAATCATAATCAAAGTGGATATGTGGTGACCCAAAAAGGAAAGGTTTTTATTTTTTCTTTCATGAACAATAATTTTGTTTTGCCTACGGCAGATGTTAGGAAGGAAATGGTTAGGGTGATGACTTATATTCATGAAAATTTTTAATTCTTAGATCCACTTTTTTGCAGCATTATGCAGCTTTTGTGAAATAAAATTGCAAATAAGTGTAATAATTTGATTTTTTTACTGATTTTAGTTTAAAAATAACGCAGATTCCCGAATCTAAAACCGTGAGACCATGAAATTATTTCTAATTAGCTTTTTGCTTTTATTTGGCCTTTCTGTTTCTGCTCAGGACCAGCTCATTTATCAGAGTAAAAACTTACCAAAGGCTGACACCACTTGGGTTTTTAAGCCAAAAAAGTATAAAAAGCTAGAAAAACTTCCTGTTATGTTTTTATTGCATGGTTATAGTGGAAATTATAAACAATGGAACGGCATTATGGATGCTCAAAAATATGCCGATGAATACGGTTTTATTATTGTTTGCCCCGATGGATTATTTAGTAGTTGGTATCTAAACAGTCCTGCAAAAGCCGATTGGCAATATGAAATTTTTTTCTTTGATGAGCTTTACCCCGATATAAAGCATAAATACAAAGTTGATGATCAAAATATTTTTATTAGCGGGTTAAGCATGGGTGGACATGGAGCACTTTATCTATTTATCAAAAAACCAGAACTTTTTAGTGGAGCAGGAAGTACAAGTGGGGGCGTGAAATTATCAGATGGATTTGGTAAGTTTGGATTGGGGGATTTACTCGGAAATCCATTGGCAGACAATGAATTATGGAAGAAGTTTTCCGTTTATGACAACATTGATAAATTAAAAGGGAATACAAAACCAATTATTTTTGATTGTGGAGCATCAGATTTTTTCTATGTTTCTAACAATCAATTAAAACAAAAATGCGATGAATTGAAACTTAACGCGACATATATTTCTCAGCCTGGATCGCATAATAAAACGTATTGGGCAAAATCTATTAAACAACAATTCGAATTTTTTAAAAACCAATTAAAATAGATACATGAAATTAAAACATCTACTAATTGCTTTAGCTCTTACTTTAAGCATCGGCGCTTGTAAAAAGAGCGATACAGCACCAGACTCAGGTCAATCAAATCAAGTTACTCCGCCAGTTGTTACGCCCTATACCGCAGATAATAGCTTTAAAATTGTAGCGTATATGCCGAGCTATAAAGATCCAGAAACAGTGGATATTAGCAAGTATAAAATGATTACGCATCTTTTTTATGCTTTTTTAGAAATTAATGCATCAGGAGACGGGTCTCTAAATGCGCTTTCTCAGCAAACTAGATTTATTACGGTAATGCAAAGGGCAAAAGCAAATAATGTTAAAGTTGGAATCTCGGTTTCGGGAGCTAGTGCAAACTTTGCTACTTTGGCAAGCTCTGCAACAGCACGCACCAAGTTTGTAACGAATGTAGTCGCATTTGCAAAAAATAACAATTTAGATGGAGTTGATATCGATTGGGAATATCCCAGTACATCAAATGGATCTGCAGATAATTTTACGTTATTAATGAAAGAATTATCAGTGGCGCTACATAACGTAAATAAATTTTTAAGTGCTGCGGTTACACCTGCTGTATATGCTGGCGGAATTAGAGATGGAATTAAGCCTGAAGTTTTCCCTTACATAGATTTCTTTAATATTATGCAATACGATGGTCCAAATTACGATACCACTGAGCCGTTAAACCACGCATCATACAAAATGAGTGTGGCGAGTTTAGATATTTGGTTGGGCTCAAAAGCTTTGCCTAGAGAAAAAGCAATTGTGGGCATTCCTCTTTATGGAGAAAATGCTTCGGGGGCGGCAAAAAGTTATAGAGATATTGAAAATTCTGGTGCAGATGTAAATTTAAATCTTGCAACCGTAGCAGGAGTTGAGTATGGCTTTAACGGAATTCCTTTAGTGAAACAAAAAGCCCAATTGGCAAAAGACAGAGCAAATGGCATTATGTTTTGGGAATTTTCTTTCGACTCTAATTCTTCAAAATCACTAATAAGAGCAGCCAACGATCAACTTGGAAGAACCTATTAATGCAAGGAAAAAACAGTTTTAATCAACTTAATGTTCCATTATCATCAAAAATTAATATAGATGGACAAAGCTATCTTTATTTTGGTGGTACAGCTTATTTAGGTATTCCGCAAAATGATAATTTTATAAAACTTTACCTAAAAGGAATTGAATATTTTGGACTGAATAATGGCACAAGTCGAAATAATAATATTCAGTTAGGCATTTATGATGAAGTAGAAAACTATGCGGCGAACAGATTTGGTTCAGAAGCCGCATTAATCACATCAAGTGGATATTTAGCCGCACAACTTACTGTAAAGCAATTATCAGCCTTTGGCGAAATAAGATATGCGCCTGCAACTCATCCCGCTTTGTGGTTAAAAGAAGATCCAAAAACCGCAGGTTCTTTTAAGGATTGGACAAAAAATATCATTAACGAAATTAATTTAAGTGAAAAGAAAAATTGGGTGCTAATTAGTAACTCAATGAATAATCTTTTCCCTGAGAGTTATGATTTTTCCTTCATCAACCAAATAAATAAAGAAAAACAAGTTGTTTTGGTGGTTGATGATTCGCATGGAATTGGTATAAATAACAATGGGTTGAGTGATTTATCAGCAATTCCGAGATGCAATAATGTGGATGTTTTACTCATCGCCTCAATGGCAAAAGCACTTGGAGTAGATGCTGGGTTGGTTTTAGGCCCAGAAAAAATCATCAAACAATTAAAAAAAAGCAATGAATTTTTAGGTGCTTCACCCCCATCTGCCGCAGGTATTTTTGCCTTTATGCATAGCGAAGAAATCTATAAAAGTGAGTTAGCAAAACTTAAAGAAAACATGTTGCTCATGAATAATGCTTTAGTAGGAAATAACGATTGGCATTTTATAACAGATTTTCCTGTGTTTTTCTGTAAAAATGCAGACCTTAGTGCAAAGTTACTCAAGCAAAATATTTTAGTTTCATCGTTTCCTTATCCAGATAAAGATGGACCAAACGTAAACAGAATAGTGTTAAGTAGTTGGCATAGCAAAGCTGATATTCAAGAATTAATAGCGTCATTATAACCTGATAACATGAAAAATTTTATCCCTATCCTTTTAGTTATTTTGCTAGGTCAGCAGAATTTAAGCGCACAAAAAACTGTAAAAGTTTGGGTGGTTAGACATGCAGAAAAACTAACAGACGATCCTAAAGATAAAGACCCAGATTTATCTCCAGAAGGAAAGGAAAGAGCCGAAGCACTTTTAAAAGAACTTAAAGGAGAAAACGTTGATTCTATTTTTGCTACAAATTATAAAAGAACCAAATTAACAGGCTTTCCATTGGCAGATAAAATAGGAATTTCTGTTAAAACATATAATCCAGAAGATCAAAAAACATTAGCAAAACAATTGATAGTTAACGCTAGAGGAAAGAATATTTTAATTGTTGGCCACTCTAATACAGTGCTTGAAATAGTGGAAGCATTTGGCGCTAAAAAACCAGTAAAAGAATTAACGGATGACGATTACGACTATCTTTTTGAAGTAACTGTTAAAGGAGATAAGGCGGATGTTAAGGTTAGTCGCTATGGGAAAGAACACCACAGTAAGGAATAAGTATTACAACTTTTCAAACGGAATGTCCATTAAATCATAGTTTTGCCAGCCATTAAAATCAAAATGCCACCATTCGTTGTAAATGACTTTAAAGCCATTTGCCTGCATAGTGTTGATTAAAAAATCTCTGTTTTTAATAATTGCTGGTGGAAGATTTTCGAAATGAGGTGCTGCTTCTGCTGCAAAGCTATCGTAAGGAGTTGGCATTGGTACATCTTTACCGGTTTTAAGATCAATAATAGTTAAATCTACAGCACAACCACGATTATGTTTAGAGCCTTTTGATGGATTCGCCACAAAGTTTTTATCGCTAGCTTTTTGGTAAAATGAAATGGTAATCGCATACGGACGATAAGCATCAAAAATCTTTAATCCGTATCCTTTTTTGTTTAAAATGGATTGAATTTTCTTCAAATGTTCTACAACAGGTTTTCGAGCGAAAGCTTTAGCTTGTTTATACATTACCTGATGCATAAAATTGTTTTTAGTTGCATAGCGAATATCTAAAACAACTGAAGGAATAGCTTTTTTAATTTCTACAAGCTCATTATTTGGGTTTGTTTCATTATTTGCTTTATAAGTTTTTAGATCATTTATGATAGTTAACCCATATGGATTTTGTGCATTTTTTTGTGCGCAAGAATTAAGACAAATCGCTAGAAAAAAAAGGAAGAGAAAGTTTTTCATCAGCTATTTATTGGTTGGAAACAACTAGCAATTCTAAATCCTTAAAAGGAAGATTGTACATATTAGCTAAATCTTTATTGGTTAAATGACCTTGATAACAATATAGTGCTTCGCGGATGCCAGGTCTATTCCAAACCATGTTCATTAAGCCGCCCATATCGCCAATGTCAACCAATATTGGCGCAAAGATATTGGTTAAAGCATAAGAAGCGGTACGGGGAACACGAGAAGCGATATTTGGCACACAATAATGAATTACATCATGTTTAATGAAAACGGGATCTTTGTGGTTCGTTACTTCCGATGTTTCGAAACAACCACCTTGGTCTATACTTACATCAACCACAACCGAATGCGGTTTCATTTTAGCAACGGTTTCTTCCATCACTAAGCAAGGGCTGCGACCATGTTCTGAGCGAATGGCACCAATAACCACATCGCAAGTTGTGATGGCTTTTGCTAACACAATAGGTTGCATTACCGAAGTAAAAACCCTGCTCCCTAAATTATTTTGTAGGCGACGCAATCTAAATATTGAACTATCAAAAACTTTTACTTCTGCACCTAAAGAAAGAGCTGTACGAGCGGCATATTCCCCAACAGTACCAGCGCCTAAAATTACAATTTCGGTTGGAGGAACGCCTGTAAATCCGCCGAGCATTAAGCCCTTGCCCCCAAAAGCACTACTTAAATATTCTGCGGCAATAAAAATAGAAGCAGCACCAACAATTTCGCCCATGGCACGTACTACACTTAACACATTTCCTTCATCACGCAAGTTTTCAAAACATAAAGCGTTAATTTTTTTATGAAGAATGGCTTTTAAGTCGACCTCTTTAAGTGTACCAATTTGCAAAGCAGAAATAAGCGTTTGACCTTTGTGCATCATACCAATTTCCTCTAAAGTTGGCGGAGCAATTTTTACAATAATATCTGCGGCATACACATCTTTTTTGCTGAAAGATATTTGTGCGCCTTGTTCGCTATAATCTTTATCGGTAAAATTCGCGCCAACACCAGCGCCAGATTCTATAACAACTCGATGGCCATTGTTTATTAATAATGCAACGGATAATGGTGTAAGTGCAATGCGACACTCTTGAAAAGAAATTTCTTTAGGAATGCCAATGTATAAACTATTGCTTTTTTTACTGGTTTCCAGCATCGACTCTTGGGGTTGCATTAAACCTCTTTGAGCAATGGCGGCCATGCCTTCGCGTAATCCTGTAGCCATGATATAATGTGGTAGTTTTTAGGTGTTTGAAGATACAGAAAATCTATGAATACCTCAACATTAAATCTTAATTAGAAATCTTACTAAAATTAAGAGTCCTCGTGGTATCTCCAGTAATCATAATTTCCACTTTTATATAGTGCTCTGGCAATAATTCTTCAATTTTTTGAGGCCATTCTATTAAGCAATAATCACCACTATAAAAGTATTCTTCATAACCGATATCGTATGCTTCTTGTAAGTTTTTTATGCGATAAAAATCAAAATGATAGACTAAACCATTTGCACTTTCGTATTCATTTACAATTGAAAACGTCGGACTGCTTACCACATCTTCAACACCTAAAACCTTACAAAATGTTTTGATAAAAGTTGTTTTCCCTGCGGCCATTTCTCCCTCAAAAACAAAGAATTTTTCGCCATTGGCAAAAGCTAAAAGTTGTTCTGCAACAGTATTTAATTCAGCTACGCTATTAATTGATATAGATTTCATTTTTGAGAACTTTGTCAATCTTTTAAAGATTGACAAAGTTAATATATCTAAGGCATTTTGCTAAGATGATCTAGGGTTCTTTAGATGGTAAAACAAAAAATTATTTGGAACTATATGTTACAACTGGGATAATCATTTCTTCTAACGAAATTCCACCATGCTGAAAAGTCTCGTTATAATAATTTACAAACTGATTATAGTTGTTTTGGTACACAAAGTAATGATCTTCTTTGGCAAAAATATAATTAGAACTGATGTTTATTTTAGGCAATTGCGCTTCATGCGGATTTTTAATTAAAAATACTTCCTTCGCATTATAATTTAAGTTTCTACCTTGTTTATAACGCAAATTCGTGTTTGTATTTCTATCACCAATTACTTTACTTGGGTGTTTAACTCTAATCGTTCCATGGTCTGTTGTAATGATAACTTTTACTCGCTTTTGCGAAATTTTCTTTAGCAAATCTAATAAAGGCGAGTGTTCAAACCAAGATAAGGTTAAAGAACGATAAGCGGCATCATCATTTGCCAATTCGCGGATCATTTGCATATCTGTACGAGCATGAGAAAGCATATCCACAAAGTTGTAAACAATGGCGTTAAACTCGTTTTCCATCAGATTACCAACTTTTTCTGTTAGGTCTTTACCTTGATCAAAAGTTAAAATTTTATGGTAACTAAACTTGCAATCTTTTCGTAAACTTCGTTTGATTTGATCTCCTAAAAAAGTCTCTTCATGTAAATTTTTTCCGCCTTCATCATCGTCATTTTGCCATAAAGCAGGAAAACGTTTTTCCATTTCTAAAGGCATCAAGCCTGAAAAAATAGAATTGCGAGCATATTGTGTTGCAGTAGGTAAAATACTCGAATATGTATCTTCTTCATCTAAACGGAAGTATTCACTAATCAATGGATTAATAATTTTCCACTGATCGTAACGTAAATTATCAATCAAGATAAAAAATACAGGCGTGTTCGAATTAATTAAAGGAAAAGCTTTCTTTTTTAATAACTCATTTGACAATAATGGCGCCTCTCCTTTCCCATTAACCCATCCTAAATAATGATCTTCAATAAATTTAGAAAACTGTGTATTTGCTTCCGATTTTTGCATGGTTAAAATTTCATGCATTTGCGGATCGTCTAATTTCTCCAATTCAAGTTCCCAAAAAACCAATTTTTTATAAACTTCTACCCATTCCTCATAACTTAATTTATCATTTAAAGTCATGCCTAAACGCCTAAAATCTTGTTGATAAGCAGAAGAAGTCCGCTCACTTACTAAACGTTTGTTGTCTATAATTTTCTTTATAGTTAATAATACTTGTTTCGGGTTAACGGGCTTAATTAAGTAATCATCTATTTTAGAACCAATGGCATCTTCCATCAGATTTTCTTCTTCACTTTTAGTAATTAATACCACAGGTACATCAGAACGGATGTTTTTGATTGCAGAAAGCGTTTCCAATCCGCTAAGTCCAGGCATATTTTCATCTAAAAAAACAAGGTCAAAATGTTCTTTCCCAAAAGCTTCTAACGCATCATTCCCATTGGTAAATGTTGTAACATGATATCCTTTTTCGTTTAGCAATAATATATGTGGTTTTAATAAGTTGATCTCATCATCGGCCCATAAAATTTTGGTTTCCTGCATTATATATACTTTTTATGTAAATTAAAGTTTTTAAAAGATCATGTCTTTTTTACTATCGATAAAAATAGCAATTTTTGTACCGTATAATTTATTTTTGAGAATTGAACAAAAAGAAAATAATAAACGACCCTGTTTATGGGTTCATCAGTATTCCTTCGGCCTTAGTTTATGATCTAATTTCACATCCGTATTTTCAACGGTTAAGATATATCAAACAATTAGGAATGACCCATTTGGTATATCCAGGGGCATTACATACGCGTTTTCATCATGCTCTTGGGGCAATGCATTTAATGAGTTTGGCGCTCGAAGTATTAAGAAACAAAGGCCATGAAATAAGTGCGGAGGAAGAAGAAGCGGCAACCATTGCAATTTTACTACACGATATTGGGCACGGCCCTTTTTCTCATGCATTGGAGCATACACTAGTCAACGGTATTAAGCACGAAGACATTTCTATGCTTATGATGGACCAGTTGAATGAAGAATTTGAAGGCCGATTAACACCTGCGATTAATATTTTTAGAGGCAATTATTATCGTAATTTCTTTTGTCAATTAATTTCTGGCCAGCTAGATTTAGATAGAATGGATTACCTGAATCGCGATAGCTTTTTTACTGGCGTCAGCGAAGGTGTAATTAGTTTCGACAGAATTATTAAAATGTTCAATATTGTTGATGATCAATTGGTTATTGAAGAAAAAGGGATTTATTCTATCGAGAAATTTTTAATCGCCCGCAGATTAATGTATTGGCAAGTTTATCTCCATAAAACAGTAATCGCAGCAGAACAATTGTTGGTTAAAATTTTAGAACGGGCAAAAGAGCTTGCATCTAGCGGAACTAAATTATTTGCTACACCTGCATTGCAGCATTTCTTGCAAAACGATATTACTGAACATAATTTTTTTGAGGATGAGAACCATTTGCTTCAATTCTCAAAATTAGATGATCAAGATATTTATGCTGCAATAAAGGTTTGGGAAAGCCATGAAGATCCGATTTTGTCAAAACTTTGCCAGATGTTAAATTCACGTAAACTATACAAAGTAGAGATAACAAATGTGCCTCCATCTGCAGAAAGAATAGAGCGTTTGGCAAATCAAACTGCTATAGCTTTAAACTTGTTGGATGATGATGTAGCTTATTTTGTTTTTACAGATACCATTAGAAATAGAGCTTATAATGCCGGAAATAGCAATATTAATATTTTAATGAAGAATAATGAGTTGGTTGATATTGCAAAAGCATCAGATTTATCTAACTTAGAATCTTTAGATAAGACCGTAAAAAAGCACATTCTTTGTTACACAAGAGATATTTAGCATTTTTTAACAAAATATTTAACCTTTTGCAACGTTTCGTGTCTTATCCTTGTAATGTGAGATTAACAAGTGTTGTTTATTTGTTCATATCAATTTAACATTTAACTTTGTAACATGCAATTTACTGCCAAGCAGATAAGCGAATTTTTAGACGGCGCCATAGAGGGAGATGCAACTGTAAAAGTTGGAGAGCTTTCTAAAATAGAAGACGGCAGTGCTGGCTCGTTATGTTTTTTATCAAATCCTAAGTACGAAAGTTATTTGTACACTACAAAAGCCTCAGTGGTTATTGTATCCAATGATTTTGTGCCATCACAACCAGTAAGTTGTACCTTAATAAAAGTAAAAGATCCATATAGTGCATTTTCTGTTCTTTTAGAAAAATATAACGAAGCACTAAATCAAGATAAAACTCAAGCTGGAATTACAGAACCTTGTTTTATTCATCCGACAGCAAAAATCGGAAAAAATGTTTTTATTGGCGCTTTTTGTAGTATTGAAGAGAATGTAGAAATAGGTGATAATTGCAGAATTTACACTCAAACATATATCGGCTCAGATACTAAAATTGGTGGCGATTGCACTATTTATCCAGGAGTAAAAATTTATAATCGCACTAAATTAGGAGATAGAGTAACAATTCACTCGAATGCTGTAATTGGTAGCGATGGATTTGGTTTTGCGCCTCAAGCAGACGGAACTTATAATAAGATTGCACAGATTGGCAACGTTATTATTGAGGACGATGTGGAAATTGGTGCAAATACTACAATTGACAGAGCAACAATGGGTTCTACTTTTATTCGTAAAGGAGCAAAATTGGATAACTTAATTCAAATTGCGCACAATGTGGATATAGGCGCTCATGCTGTAGTTGCTGCACAAACTGGAATTTCTGGAAGCACAAAATTAGGGGATAACTCTGTGATTGGGGGACAAGTAGGAATTGCGGGACATTTAAATTTAGGTAAAGGAACACAAATTGGTGCTCAGGCAGGAATTAATTTTGATACCGAAGAAAATAAACAATGGCATGGTAGCCCGGCACAACCACTAAAAGAATGGATGCGCTCTACTGTAATATTTAAAAAATTGCCGGAAGTTGATAGGCGCATTAGAGATTTAGAGGCCAAAATAGCGGAACTTACTGCTATACTAGAAAATATAAGTACAATACAAAAATAAGAATGAACGTTAAGCAAAAGACCATTAAAGGTGAAATTTCGGTTAAAGGTGTGGGTTTACACACAGGTGCAAATGTTACTTTAACTTTTTGCCCTGCTCCAGATAATCATGGTTTTAAATTTCAAAGAATAGACCTTCCTGGACAACCAATTGTTGACGCAGATTGTGATAATGTAACCGATACAGCTCGTGGAACAACCATTACTCAAAATGGAGCGAGCATAAGCACGGTAGAACACGTAATGGCATCTTTAGTGGGTATGGATTTGGATAATGTTTTGTTAAAACTTGACGGTCCTGAAACTCCAATTATGGATGGGAGTTCGATTTTATTTATCGAAGCCCTAGAAGAAGTCGGAGTGGTATCTCAAGAAACGGATAGAGAATATTTCACTATTCCTCATAACATTACTTATACAGAAGCAGATAGAAAAGTGGAAATCGTGGCTATGCCATTAGATGATTATCGCTTTACTTGCATGATAGATTACAATTCTCCTGTTTTGGGAAGTCAACACGCAGGTATTTCTAGCATAGCTGAATTTAAAAAGGAAATTGCTTCATGCAGAACGTTCTGCTTTTTACATGAATTGGAATATCAACTGCAAAACAACCTAATTAAAGGGGGCGATTTAAATAACGCAATTGTAATTGTAGATAAGGAAGTAACAAAGCCTGAATTAGAGCATTTGGCTAAGATTTTTAACAGAGCAGCAATAGAGGTTGCCCCACAGGGGATCTTAAATAATATGGAATTGCGTTACCAAAACGAACCAGCTCGTCATAAATTATTAGATATGATTGGCGATTTAGCTTTAGTTGGTGTGCATTTAAAGGGTCATATTATGGCCGCAAGACCAGGTCATGCTGCAAATGTTGCTTTTGCAAAGAAAATTAAAGCAGCAATTAAAAAAGAAAAAGGAAAAAAGATCCAAAAAATATATGATGCCAATGCAAAACCTTTATATGATGTAATGCAAATCATGGATATTTTACCGCACAGACAACCGTTTTTGTTTGTCGATAAAGTATTAGAGCTTTCTAAAACACATGTGGTAGGCGTTAAAAACGTAACCATGAACGAAGACTTCTTCAGAGGGCATTTTCCTGGCGCACCAGTAATGCCTGGAGTAATTCAAATTGAAGCAATGGCTCAAGTTGGCGGAATTTTAGTTTTAAGTACCGTTCCAGATCCAAGAAATTATTTAACTTATTTCTTGAAAATAGATAATGTGCGTTTTAGAGCGCAAGTTTTACCAGGCGATACGATTGTTTTTAGATGTGATTTAATGGAGCCTATTCGTAGAGGAATTGCCCAAATGAAAGGCATTGGTATGGTAGGAGAAAAAATAGTAGTAGAAGCCGAAATGATGGCTCAAATTTCAAGAGTAAAAGAAACCGAAACAGTATAATGATACAACCTTTAGCATACATACACCCACAAGCAAAAATTGCAGATAATGTTGTAGTTGAGCCATTTGCTGTAATTCATAAAGATGTGGAAATTGGTGAAGGAACCTGGATTGGTTCTAATGTTGTGATTATGGACGGTGCGAGAATAGGCAAAAATTGCCGGATTTTTCCGGGTTCAGTAATTTCTGGTGTTCCACAAGATTTAAAATTTGCTGGTGAAGTTACTACAGCCGAGATAGGCGATAACACAACCATCCGCGAATGCGTAACCATTAATCGTGGTACAAAAGATAAATGGAAAACCGTTATTGGAAAGAACTGTTTAATTCAAGCATATTCTCACGTTGCGCACGATTGTGAAGTAGGCGATTTCTGTATATTTTCTAATAGTACAACATTAGCGGGGCATATTACAATAGGTGATTATGTAGTTTTAGCAGGTTTGGTGGCTATCCATCAATTTGTTAAAGTTGGTTCGCATGCTTTTGTAACTGGCGGATCGTTGGTGCGTAAAGATGTTCCTCCGTATGTTAAGGCTGCAAGAGAGCCGCTGTCTTATGTGGGTATCAACTCTGTTGGTTTACGTAGAAGAGGGTTTTCTCCAGAAAAAATTAACGAAATACAAGAGATCTATCGTGTGCTTTTTGTTAAAAACAACAACGTTACTAAAGCATTAGATATTATAGAAGCAGAATTTCAACCAACCGAAATTCGCGATGAGATTGTAGATTTTATCCGCAACTCTAATCGCGGTGTAATGAGGGGTTTTGGTACGGGCAGCTAATTCATCCATTAGATGGAAATCAGCTTAAATAATGTTGGTCGTAGGTTTAATAAAGAGTGGATATTTAAAAATATTAACTACATTTTTAAACAAGGCGAAAAATATGCCATACTTGGGCCAAACGGTTCAGGTAAATCAACTTTGTTAAGCGTTTTATTGGGAAACTTAACTCCTTCTGAAGGAGAAATTACTTACACTGATCCTGACGAAATTAGAGTGGAGAATATTTATCAATCCATCAGCTTTGCGGCACCTTATTTAGATTTAGTTGAAGAATTTACATTACAAGAAACCATTGATTTTCATTTTCAATTTAAAGCTTACGCTGATGGTTTAAATGCTTCGTCCGTTTTAAGCCTGCTTGGATTAGAAAAATCTCAGGACAAAGCTTTAAAACACTTCTCATCGGGAATGAAACAGCGTACTAAGCTTGCTTTGGCATGTTGTGCGAATACATCTGTTTTAATATTGGATGAACCCACCTCCAATTTAGACACACAAGGAATAGATTGGTATTTGGCATTGATAGAAAAATTTGCTACAAATAAAATGATAATTGTTGGCTCAAATCAAGCGCATGAATATGATTTTTGCAAACATCAATTAAGTATTACTGATTACAAATAGCTGGTAATAGTTTGTCAAATCAGTATCAAATAAAACATATTTTAGGGTCTATTGAGTTCAAAAACTAGCCTATTTCTGTTTAAAACCACCTCTAAAAATTATTTTTAATTTACTATTGCAGAATTGAAATATAGTATATACCTTTGCGCCACGAAATAAGGCGTAATATTTAGCTAAATTTCAAACATATTGATAAAAACGATTGCTAGTATTCATCAATAAAGACGATAAGTGAAGAGGGATTTAGCAATTAGAATATATAAAAAGAATAAAATAAGAATTTTCATAGTTTAGTTTTAGGTTTAGGTTGATTGTAGCTTCGGAGTGGTTCCCGAAGCTATCTTTTTTTACAGCTTTTTGAAAAATAGTTTTTACCTTGCGCCTTCAAAAAACAACCAAATTAGTAGTGATTTTTAAAATATCATGGCAAAAGCATCAGAAATAAAAGTAGGTAACATTCTTCGTTTTAATAGCGAGTTGGTTACTGTTGAAGAATGGAATCATCGCACACCAGGTAAAGGCGGAGCATTTTATACAGGTAAGTTTCGTAACATCAAAACTTCTAGATTGGTAGAAGCTCGTATGAATACGGACGAGGTAGTAGAAATTTGTCGTGTTGAAACTAATGATTACCAATATTTATATGAAGATGGTGATTATTTAGTGGTAATGGATAATACATCTTACGAGCAATTTAACGTGCCTAAAACGTTATTTGGAGCATCTATTAAATTCTTAAAAGAAGGAATGAGCATTTTGGTCGCTTTAGAAAGCGAAGAACCAATTCAAGCAAGTATTCCGAATTTTGTAGAAATGGAAGTTGTGTATTCAGAGCCAGCAGTTAAAGGCGATACTTCTACAAATGCGTTAAAAGCGGCAACGGTTGAAAACGAAGTTGAAATTAAAGTGCCAATGTTTGTAAACCAAGGTGATAGAGTTAAAATTGATACACGTACTGGTGAGTATGTAGAAAGAGTAAAATAGAGCAGGATTTAAGGATTATAAGATTTTCTGGATTTCCTTAAGCTGTCGAAATAATAAAGCCGCAGATTCGCTGATTAAATCAATCGGTAAATCTGCGGCTTCTTTCGTCATACTCAACTTGATTGGGTATCCTAATGCGATAAAAGATTTTTAGCTTTGTATATTGCTTTAAGATTCCCGTTTTCACGGGAATGACGAAACAACGGAAAAACATGCTTAAATCAGCCCTGCGAAAACAAGCTTTAGCACAACGAAATTCTTTAACTGCGGATGAACTCCATGTGTTAAATGAAAAGCTATTAACGCAGTTTAAAAAGCTTGATTTATCGAATATTAGAATCTTACATATATTTTTACCAATCATTCACCAAAAAGAACCCGATACTTTTTTACTAATCGAATGGTTGCAAAAAAATCATCCCGAAATTCAGATTATTGTTCCAAAAGCAGATTTTGAAACAAGATTAATGAGCAATTTTATTTATGTTGATAAGAAAGATTTAATAAATAATCAGTACCAAATTCCAGAACCTCAACTTGCAAAACCTTTTAAAGGTATACCAGATATGGTACTAATTCCGTTATTAGCTTTTGATGAACGAGGATATAGAGTAGGTTATGGCAAAGGATTTTACGATCGTTTTTTACAAAATATATCCACTCAAAAAATAGGATTATCTTTTTTTGATGCTGTGGCAGAAATTAATGATGTACATTTGAATGACATTCGATTGGATAAATGCATCACACCTCACAAAATCATCGAATTTAATAGTTAAAACATGGAAAAGGAATTTAAAATAACTTCTGCTAAGCATTACGAAGAAACCATGATTAACATTTTCGAAATGCAAGAACAAGAAGATCCATTAACGAAGGCACAAATAGCAGAAATGGAAGTTATGATTAAAGCTGCGGATAAATACGAGGCAGAAGAGCTTTAATCTTTTAAATCAAGATATTTATTCATAAGCGAAACTACACCATAAAGAATCGTGCCCGATAAGAGTGTTAAAACAATCGTCGTTTTTAAGCTTTCTGCTTGAAATGCCAAGCAGAGATATACACCAATCCCAATACAACCGATCAGAATCCTAATTTTTATAGCTGTTTCTAATTTGAAGAGCTTTTGAATGAAGAATGAAATGAGATATAATCCGATTATGAATAAAAATGGTGTGATAGATTTTAGATATTCCATTTAATGAGTATTTAGATTATATGTTTGGATTAAAATTGTTATTGCTTAATCAAGTATACTTTAATTACTCCAACTAACATTAGATTTTGCTTTTTATTTTATAAAATAAAAGGATTGTTTCTTTGAAGTTAACAATATAATTATTGAAGAAAATTTTCGGGATTTTACAAAGCACTTTTAATAAAATCACTAATCAAATACGCGATTGTTTTTCCAGTAGTCAAATTTTTTCTGCCGTCTGTTAATTCAGTTGCGCCCTCACAAATGTGTAAATAGCTGTAATTTTTCCTGTTTGATAAAAGAATTTTACGAACATCATTTAAAGCAAAACCCGAAGGACTAATTGCGCTAGATAATACATTTTCAATACTGTCTAAATCTATTTCTAGTCCGCAGGGCGACGCCAAATCTCCTGTAAATTCAGTCCAGTTTTGGCAAATAGATTTATTGGTTTGTAATAAATCTTCGAAATAAAAAGCGCTTATGTTTTTACTCGCAGCTAGATGAGTGGGCAAATCCTGATTTACATAATTTTGATGCAAGCCAAAAATCTTGTATTGATTTAAAAAGCTATGCTGTATCGCATAACTAAAACCATTTCCACTATGCCTTCCCTCATTAATATCCCTTAAATCTGCATGCGCATCTATATTAACTACATTTATTGGCTTATTTAAAGCAATTGAAACCCCAGAAATTATCGGAGCAGCATTGTTGTGCCCACCACCAATTACAATTGGAATTTTTCCTGCTTGCACAATTTTTTGAATAACAGGGTAAACTAAAGCATCAATATCATTGGTCTTATTTCTCAAGCCCTGAACCCTACTATCTGTGGGTTCTTCAATTTCAAAATGACCCAACACCAAAACCTCTTCACCTTGTAAAAAAGGATTACTTTGAATATTTAGAAGTGCTTTAACTGCCGAATTCCAAGCGGTTTTTGCGCCACCAATTCCGTAGTTTGCTCTTATGCCAATATCTTCAGGAATGCCTAAAAGAACATATTTTGCAGAAGAGTTTTGCAATTCATTTAACGAAGAAATTACTTGCACTTTTTCGCCCAATCTTAACTCACCAGTCCGTTGATTTACCAATGCCAAAACATCGCTCTGCGAATAAATTTTAAAGCCATCCATTGTAAATTTCTCCGTTTAAAATAACAGTTTCTATTTGTAATTGTCCAAAACTATAAGGTAAAAATGCTAATGAAGACATAGCTCTTGTGATGAATAAATTCGCTTTTTTGCCAATGGTGATACTGCCCATTTCTCGACTTAATTCCATCGCAGCAGCACCGTTTAATGTGCTTGCATTAATCGCTTCTTCGGGTAGCATTTTTAACTTGATACAGGCTAATGAAACCACAAAATTCATATTGCCAGAAGGTGTAGAACCAGGATTATAATCTGTAGCTAAAGCAACGGTTGCATTCGAATTTAGCAAACCACGAGCATTCGCAAAAGGAATATTCAAATAAAATGAACACGATGGTAAAAGCGTTGCGATAGTGTTGCTGTTTGCTAAAACACTTAATACTTCATCATCGGTTTCTTCTAAATGATCTACCGAAATTGCCTGATGTTTAACACCAATTTGTACTCCGTCAGAAACCGAAAGTTGGTTGGCATGAATTTTTGGTTTTAAACCATATTTTGCAGCTGCGGATAAAATTTCATCAGTTTCTGAAACAGAAAAAAAGCCTTTTTCACAGAAAACATCAATGTAATCGGCTAATTTTTCTTTGGCAACTGCCGGAAGCATTTTATTGATAATGAGATCGATATATCCTTGATGATTACTTTTGTATTCAGTTGGATAAGTATGTGCGGCTAAAAAAGTTGCTTTTATTGGAATTGGGAAAACTTGCTTTAACCTTTGAATAACGCGAAGCATTTTCAATTCGCTTTCTATCGTTAAACCATAACCACTTTTAATTTCAACAGCTCCAGTGCCCTGCTTAATCATATCCTTAAGACGAAGGCTAGCGCTTTCGAAAAGCTCATCTTCAGAGGCTTGTTGTAGTTTATGTGCTGAGTTTAAAATCCCTCCACCAGCTGCGGCAATATCTTCGTAGGTTTTGCCTGCAATTTTCATGACGAATTCTTCTTCACGTGGAGCGGCAAAAACAATGTGGGTATGACTATCGCACCAACTTGGAAATACGAATTTGCCTTCGGCATCAACGGATGGAAGATGTAAAATAGAAGGAGGAATGTCGTTCATCAACCCAAAATCTTTAATTAATCCATCTTCTAATAAAAGCCAAGCATTTTCCAATACAGGTAAATTAGCCATTTCGCTGCCACGAAGAACCAATTTTTCTTTTGGATGTACGCCTACAAGACCTTTTATATTGGTGATTAACATTGTTGAATTACGGGCTATTCTATTTCTAACAATACTGGACAATGATCTGAATGTAATGCATCGGGTAATATTTTTACATTTTTTAATCTGCTTTCCATTTGTCGTGTAGCTAAATGATAATCGATACGCCAACCTAAGTTTTTACCTCTCGATCCTGCTCTATAACTCCACCAAGTATAATGATGCGGGTCTTTATTAAAATGACGGAAAGTATCGATAAAGCCATTGTTCATAAATAATTCCATCCACTCGCGTTCTTCAGGTAAAAAACCAGATGAATTTGCATTCGATTTTGGATTGTGAATATCTATCGCCTGATGGCAAATATTGTAATCGCCAGAGATAATTAAGTTTGGATATTGCTTGCGTAATTCATCAATATATACATCAAAAAAGCGCATAAACTCGTATTTTTTAATTTGCCTTTCATCGCCACTTGAACCCGAAGGCATGTATAAACTCATTAAAGAAAAGCCATCAAAATCTGCTCGTAAAATTCTGCCTTCAGCATCAATCCATGGTTCGCCGCAACCATAAGAAACGTTGTTTGGTTTAATTTTAGTTAAAATTGCTACGCCGCTATATCCTTTTTTCTCGGCCGGAAACCAATAATGATGATAGCCTAATTGCTCAATTAAACCAATAATTTCTGGAATTTGTTCTTTTAGCGCTTTTACTTCTTGCAGGCAAACCATATCTGCATCGGTAGCTTGTAGCCAATTAAAAAGACCTTTTGTAGCTGCGGCACGAATGCCATTTACGTTATAGGAAATAATTTTCATCAGTATTATGTGTTTTGTTTGACTGCATTTTTAGCCAATTCTTTTTCTAATTTTTTAGCTTCGCGTTTGGTTAAAACAGAAACAGTCATTTTGATATCGTTTTTAGGGCGATTGTTTTTATCGGTTAATTCCTCTGCAATTGCATCAACCATTTCTAATCCTTTTACCACTTCACCGTACACCGTATAATTACGATCTAAATGTGGCGTGCCGCCAATAGTTTTATAAACTTGACGTTGCCATTCGGGGATTTTAAACTTCATACGTTTGGTTTCAACTGCGTTTAAGGTAGAATCTGTCCAAATTTTTCCTTGTACAATATAAAACTGACAACTGCTCGATGCTTTTAATGGATTAACGTCATCACCTTCTCTTGCTGCGGCTAAAACACCTTTTTTATGGAACAAACTATCTCTAAATTCTGAAGGAATGGTATAACCTAAATCGCCATTTCCTAATAAAGAATCTGGTTTTGCATTTTTAGAATCAGGATCGCCACCTTGAATCATAAATGCTTTTATCACCCTGTGAAATAAAGTGCCATTGTACGTGCCATTTTTGGCTAATTTTAAGAAATTATCTCGATGCAAAGGGGTTTCGTTATACAATTTAATAATGACTTCGCCTTTTGAGGTGCTAATTTTTACATATTGATTTTTAGGCTTAGCGGCAAATGCCTGTATGCAACAAAGGCTTAAAAAAAGGAAGAGAATTTTTTTCATACTTAAAATGAATTTATGCTAAGTTATTTAAAAAACTAGAACAGCCTTATATCAACCCTTAAATTTTATTTACCAATTTTTAACAAAGCATAAAATCTGATTTTAAAAATTTATGTATAGCTTTGCCTTTGATGAAGTTAAAGCAAAAACTTGCCCTTAGTCTGTGCACTTTTTACCTAGTAAGCGTAATTGGTGTGGCGTTGAGCATGCACTTTTGCGGAGGAGAACTTGCTTCGGTTTCAGTTTTTACCGATAGAGCAGCATGTAAATATTGCAAAGCAGAGCCGAAAGACAAAAAAGACGATGGTTGTTGCAAAAACACCAAAGTTGAAGTTAAAGTTAAAGACAGTCATCAAACCGAAAGTTCGTTTAAACTTCCTAAGCTTTTTAGTTTAGAAACGTATCTCCCAAATAGAATTAGCGAACTGTTCAAGCCATTTTTTCCTGCATTTTTTAGCAGAATGGAAAATAAAGCTCCCCCAAGATCCACGGGAGTAGCGATACACGTGCTTAACTGCGTTTTCAGAAATTAACCAAAAGAATACTAAAGTAATAGCTTAATTAGCTGTGCTTTGCTATGTTTTATATTTCCCCAAAGGGAGATAATTTAGTATTCACTTAAAAATTTCGACAATGAAAACGATTAAAATCACCATATTATTTTTGTTATTTTTTGCTATAAAAATATACGCTCAACAAATAACTACCGTAGAAATGCAAGTAACTGGATTAACCTGTTCAATGTGTTCTCAAGCTACCGAAAAATCTTTGCGCACTTTAGATTATGTGGCCAATGTAACGCCAGATTTAAACAGAAATCTTTTCGTAATTACCTTTAAAAAAGACAAAGCCGTAAGTTTTGATCAACTGAATAAAAAAGTAAAAGATGCTGGTTTTTCTGTTGGAAAATTGGAAGCTACAATGAGCTTTAATCAGGCAAAAATTGATGAAAATGGTCAAACCATTATTAATGGCAATGTTTATCGTTTTATAAACGCAAAAGATAAAGTGTTAAACGGTTCGGTTAAAGTTAATGTTATTGATAAAAACTTTATTTCAAACTCAGCGTTTAAACAAAAATCAACAACTGTAAAATTCGATTCGTATGCTAGTGGAACAGCGCTAGTTAATGGCAAAAAAACAAGAGTTTATCATTTAAGTATTTAAAAGATGATAAAGAAAATAATTGCATTTGCGCTGATAATATTCGGCGCAAATCATTTGGTTTATGCACAAGAATTATATGTGTTTACTGAGCCTGCCAGCAATATGCCATCAAAATCTATCGGCATGAGATTAACAAATGAAGGCTTTTTCAGTCCTGATTTTAGAAGTAGATCTGTTGGCGAAGTAATGGTTGGATTTAATAAAAATCTAATGTTTCATGTGCAGGGTTTCCTTTCTGATATGGATGGAAAATATCGCTTAGAAGGCGGAAGTTTGTATGCAAAATATAGATTTTTATCTTTAGATGAAGCACAAAGCCATTTCCGTGGAGCTGCTTATGGGAGAATTAGTACCAGCAAAAGACCAGCCTATACGGAAGATATTAATTTGGAAGGCGATAATTCGGGCTGGCAAGGTGGATTAATTTTTACGCAGCTAATTCACAAATTGGCTTTATCTGCCACACTAGGTTATAGTCAAACATTTGAGGATAAAAGCAAGCAACTAATTGGAATGCCTACGCCAGATAAAATGTTGAATTACAGTTTATCTTCTGGCTATTTAGTGTTGCCTTTTGTGTATAAAAACTATAATCAGCCTAATTTTAATTTATATTTAGAAGTACTAGGTAAAACAAATCCAACTAACGGAAATTCTTATTTGGATTTAGCACCAGCTGTTCAGGTAATTTTAAATAGCAGAACAAGAATAGACTTGGGCTATCGTTTTCAAGCAACTGGAAATGTACAAAATAGATACTTGAAAAACATGTATTTAGCCAGAGTAGAATTTAATTTTTTTAACGTATTAAAATAAAAAATATGAAAAGAATACTTTTAATTATAACGATTTTAACCGGCACATTTATCCTTACAAAAGCACAAAGTATTGATGCTAAAAAAGGATTTAACAAAACATTACAAGCGTATTTCGACACTAAAAATGCTTTAGCAAAAGATGATGTTCGTTTAGCTAATATGAGCGCTAAAGGCCTAACCATAGCTTTGACAACATTTCCAGTTGAATCATTGTCTGCAACACAACAAACCGTTTGGAAAACACAGACTGCGCAGATTATAAAATCAGCAGATGCTATTGTATTACAAAAGGATTTGAAAGAACAACGTAAAAGTTTTTGGCCACTTTCATCAGCTATGCTGAAATTAGCAAAAGAACTTAAATTAAACACGAATGATGTTTATGTTCAGTATTGCCCAATGGCTAAAAAAAGTTGGTTAAACGAAGTTGAAGCGGTTCAAAATCCATTTTATGGCAGTATGATGTACGATTGTGGCGAAGTAACAGAAACTATCGCTAAAAAATAATGAAACTGTATATCAAAAATATGGTATGCAACCGATGCAAAATGGTGGTTAAAACTGAGCTCGAACAGCTTGGTTTTAATCCCGTTTCGGTACAATTAGGCAAAGTTGAACTGTTACAAGAAACACTCAGTACCACACAAAGTGAAACGATTAAAGAAAAACTTAACAAATTTGGATTTGAACTTTTAACGGATAAAAAGAAGCAATTAACAGAGCAAATTAAAACGGCTATAATTGAGTTAATTCATTATCAAACTGAACCTTTAAAAAGTAATCTTTCTGATTATTTGAGCAAAAAACTAAATACGGAATACGCTTATTTGAGTGCTGTTTTTTCTGAAACTGAACAAAGTACCATTGAAAAATATTTCATCCAGCAGAAGATAGAAAAAGTGAAAGAATTGCTTACGTATGGCGAGCATTCTCTGAGTGAAATCGCTTTTCAATTGAATTATAGTAGCGTAGCACATTTATCAACTCAGTTTAAAAAAGTAAGCGGACAAACACCATCCGAATATAAAGCGTTTCAACATACAATTCGTAAAACGTTGGACGAGATTTAATTGTAATTATATTTTCTTATCATACATCAACAAAGTGGAGGTGCTGCTTGTTGTAGCTTTGTATCACTAAAAAGATTTGATTATGAAAAAATTACTTTTATTTATTCTGGCAAGTAGCATCAGCATTGCTTCTTTTGCCCAAACAAAATGGACGGTTGATCCAATGCATTCATTTGTAAATTTCTCTGTAAAACACATGGGAATTTCATTTGTAGATGGTTCATTTAAGAAATTTGATGGAACAATCACAGCCGCAAAAACAGATTTAACGGATGCAACAATCAATTTTACGATTGATGTTGCGAGCATTAATACCAGTGTAGAAATGCGTGATAATCACTTAAAATCGGATGATTTTTTCAATGCAGAAAAATATCCAGCAATGACTTTTGTAAGTACTTCTTTAAAGAAAATTGCTTCAAAAGTTCCTAATAAGGCTAATAAATATTATACACTGAGCGGAAAATTAACCATAAGAGATGTAACTAAAGATGTCAAATTTATGGTTACTTATGGAGGTACAGCGAAAGATCAGCAAGGAAATACGAAAGCAGGTTTTACGGCAACTACAAAAATTAATCGTTTAGATTATAATATTAAATATGATCCAACTGGTGCTGGTATTGCAAAAGACGTTAACATTACATTGAACTTGGAGTTCGTTCAAGCTAAATAAAAATTTACATGTCATATTGAACTTGTTGAAGGATTTTTCTAAGAGAATTTGACAGGTTCATATTGACAAAATGCAAAATCTATGGAAACGCTAAATCAATTTAAAAATTTCACCTCAAGTTTAGCTCAAACAGAGTTGATGCCTGTACTTTTTATGGGGCATGGCTCGCCAATGAATGGAATTGAAATAAATGAGTTTAGTGAAAAATGGATTGAAACCGCTAAAAGTATTCCCGTTCCGCAAGCTGTATTGATAGTTTCTGCGCATTGGTTTACCAGAGGAACTCGAATTACAGCGATGGATTTTCCAAAAACTATTCATGATTTTGGTGGATTTCCACAAGCACTTTTTGATGTGCAATATCCTGCTCCAGGGAATCCAAAATTAGCACAAGAAACAGCGGATTTAGTAAAATCAACCTCGATAATTTTAGATCACGATTGGGGTTTAGATCATGGAGCTTGGTCGGTAATTAAACACATGTATCCTGCGGCAAATATTCCAGTTTTACAACTTAGTATCGATTATACAAAAGATGCTCAATATCATTATGATTTGGCTAAAGAATTATCCGCCCTGCGCAAAAAAGGCGTTTTAATTTTAAGTAGTGGCAACATGGTACATAATTTAAGAATGATGAGTTGGGAAATGATAAACGGTGGTGGTTACGATTGGGCTATTAAAGCCAATGAAAAATTGAAAAATGCTATCCTGAATAAAAACCATCAGTCATTAATGAACTTTCAAACTATGGGTAGTGATGTAATGTTGGGCATACCAACTCCAGAACACTATTTGCCATTAATGTATACGCTTGGTTTGCAAAAAGAGAACGAGGAAGCAACTTTATTTAACGATAAGGCTGTTGGCGGTTCTTTAACCATGACATCTGTAAAAATCACCTAAATCAATAAGTTTTCTCGTAATTATATAAATCATTCCGGTTAGGATATAACACTTGCGCAAACTCTTGCCGTAATTTTGTGTTATAAAATAATAACGATGAAACATACTTATCAAGTTACAGGCATGACCTGTTCTGGGTGCGAAAATAAAGTAAAAAGCAGTTTGCTTTTAGTACCCGATATTATGGATGTCGAAGTTTCAAAAGACACAAATTCGGCGACCATAACTATGGAAAAACACGTTGGCTTAAGCACTTTACAAGATGCTTTAGGTGGCAACGATTCAAAATATCAAATCTCTGCACAAGCGCATAGCGAAATACTAGAAGAAACCAAATCCTTTTGGGAAACCTATAAACCTGTGCTTTTGCTTTTTGGTTACGTAGGCATAATTTCTCTTATCGCCAGTTGGCAAAATGAAACGATAAATGGAGAACTATTTATGCGCTTTTTTATGGCAGGATTTTTTCTTTCATTTTCATTTTTTAAGTTAATTAACCTAAAAGGATTTGCAGAAAGTTATGCGATGTATGATATTGTTGGCAAAATCTTTAAACCATGGGGATACATTTATGCGTTCATCGAATTAGGTTTAGGGCTTGCTTTTGCACTTAATTTTAATCCTGTCGTAACGAATTTGGTTACGTTGATTGTGATGACAATTAGCATAATTGGCGTGTTGCAAAGTGTTTTAAATAAAAGAAAAATACAATGTGCATGCTTAGGTGCAGTTTTTAATTTGCCAATGAGCACGTTAACTATAATCGAAGATTTTTTGATGATTGCAATGAGTGCAACCATGTTAATTATACTATAAAATGAAAAAGACACTAATCACATTAGCTGCTGCAGCAGTATTATTTTCAGCTTGCAATCAGGCAGAAAAAACAAGTTCAAATGATCATTCGGCTACCAATCATCAACCTATAAAAGAGAAAAATGTAATGATGCAGGCCATGGATGAAAGCATGATGGCAATGCATAAAGCGAAACAAACAGGAAATCCAGATTATGATTTTGCTTCGATGATGATTCCTCATCATGAAGGCGCAATTGTAATGGCAGAAGCCGTTGTGAAAAATGGAAAATCTCCAGAATTAATCAGTTTTGCAAACAAAATAATTGAGGCGCAAAAAAAGGAGATTAAAATGCTCCAAGATTTCCTGAAAACAGCCTCTCAAAAACCCTCAAATAATGCTGATAAATTTAAAACCACGTTAAATAATTCGATGAATCCGATGATGGAGGGAATGAGTAAAGTGAAATTAACCGACAATATTGAGAATGATTTTGTAGCATTAATGATTCCTCATCACCAAAGTGCAGTTGATATGGCAAAAGCATATTTGCCATATTCAAATAACACTCATATTCAGTTAATGGCCGAAGATATTATTAAAGCTCAAGAAGAGGAAATTAAATGGTTAAACACACAACTTAATAAGTTTTAAGTAGTGATTTGTCATTCAGAGCGAAGCGAAGAATCTCTTGCCACCTATAGATTCTTCGTTCTGAATTGTGCCATCATTCTCGTGAAAACGGGAATCATAAAGCGTAAAAAAGTCTAAATTGCTTTACGATTCCCAATCAAGTTGGGAATGACGAATAATTATTTTTTCCGTTGATAGCGAAACTCAGATTTACCTTTTTTGCCATTTCTCTCTCCTTCTATCCAAGCTAATAACTCATCTTTACCTAGGTTTTGGTAAACAATTCGCTGCGGAAAATCATGCGTTGCATTTTCAAAAACAAAAGTGTTGTTCTCAGTAGATATTAATTTGAAATTTACAGTTTCACCATTGTTTTGTCCGTTGACATTTGAGCAATAATAAAAATTACCATTAATTTTTTTAATCAATAGCGTTTCCATCAAAACACTATCGCCATTTAAAGTATGACGGTAGCTTTTGCCACTTAATTCGACTTTATTTTGCACCCAACTTTCGGTGATTTTTCCTTTTGTGGTCTTCATCTCCCAATTACCTAATATAAAAGAGAATTGTTGTAAAGAGCTATTTTTTTGCGCATTGGCGGATAAATGAAATGCTACTCCAAAAACCAGCAGGATTAAATATTTCTTCATTTTATGGTAGATTTAATGTGAGCTAAATGATGTTTTCCATGCCAAGCATAGTTACCAAGTAAATAGCCTAAAGTAAATTCTTTTTTTGCCTCTGGATGAAAATAAGTCCGTTCAAAATCATTAGCGTTTAGTGTTCGAAGTAAAAAGACTAAGCGCTCATGAATAGCTTTTAAAATGGCTATAGAAAGGTGAATATTTCCAGTTTTTCCGTCAGGTAATTCTGCCCATTTATCTTCAAAATACGGACGAATAGTTGGGCATTCTTCAGTTAAAGTTAAATGAACACGAGTATATGCGTTAATGTGACTATCTGCTAAATGATGAACCACTTGTCTAACGGTCCAACCATCTGGGCGATAAGGAATTTCTAAATCAGCGTCGCTTAATGAAGAAGTAATTGTAGCAATTTCTTGAGGAAAATTCGCTAAATCTTCAATCCATAATTGAATTTGTTCATCATCAATTTTTACTGGCGGAATATATTTCCCGATGGGATATTTTAATTTTTCTAGCTCTTGCATAATTCAAATTACATAATTCTTTTAAGCATTTTTAAAACCCATTCTTTACCAACATAAGGAGGATAAATCATATTACTAAAATCTAACCTCGACTGAAAAACAACCGCTCTTTCGTGAGAGAAATTTTTGAAACCAAAAACCCCGTGACAACTTCCAATCCCACTTCCATTTACACCGCCAAAAGGTAATTTAGGGTTAGAAATATGAATTAAAACATCGTTTACACAAGTACCACCAGCGCTTGTATTTTTAATAATATGTTTGATGTTTTTTCCGTTTTTACTAAAAATATACAATGCTAACGCTTTGCTTTTTGAGTTGATTTGGTCAATTACTTCGTCTAAATTTTGATAAGAAATAATAGGTAAAACAGGGCCAAATATTTCTTCTTCCATTATTTTTGAGCCGTTAGGTATTTTACTTAACACAATAGGATTTATAGTTTGATTAGCTTCATCGAAAGTTCCTCCTAAATCTATTCTTGCACCTTTTTCTACAGCTTCATCAACTAAATCTTTTAATCTTTTATAGTGCTTGGTGCTGATAATTTTTCCATAAACTTTCGTGTCCAGTTTATCTGTTTTGAAATACATTTTGTTTACTGCAGCTTTATACAAACCAATAAATTCATCAAGCTGTTGCTCATGTACAAAAACATAATCTGGCGCAATGCAAGTTTGTCCGGCATTAACTAATTTGCCCCAAGCAATCTTTTCTGCTGCTTTTTCTATGTTTACCTCTTTATCAATAATCGTTGGAGATTTTCCGCCAAGTTCTAACGTTACTGAAGTCAAATTTTTAGCGGCAGCTTCCATTACTATTTTCCCAACTTCGGTACTTCCAGTAAAAAATATATGATCAAAAGGTAATTTCAATAACAACGTTGATATGCTGGCATTCCCTTCAAAACAGGCAACTTCTTGTTCATCAAATGCTTCGGCTATAATTTTGCCAATTACTTTACTAGTAGCTGGGCTTAATTCTGACGGTTTAACAATAGCACAGTTTCCTGCTGCAATAGCAGAAATTAATGGGCTCATGACCAGTTGAAAAGGATAATTCCACGGTGCAATAATCAAACAAACCCCTTTCGGTTCGTAGTATATTCTGTTTTTTGCAAAAGGAGTAGTTAAGGTGTTGCCAATGCGTTTTGGAGACATCCACTCGTTTAAATTTTTAATGGCAAAATCCAATTCTCCATAAATAAAAAACAACTCGGTAACCGCAGTTTCAAAAGCACTTTTGCGTAAATCGCTTTGCAACGCCCTATAAAGCTTGTCCTCGTACTTTTCTATGGCATCTTTTAGCGCTTTTAATTTAACAATACGTTGTGCCGCATTATTTTTTCTAAGCGTATATTTGTAAGCTTGTTGAGTTTTAAAAACCACTTCAATCTTTTGTTCCATACCGTTGAGCGCTACTGGGTTTGTGAATTGTTAAATATAGTTAAATGGCAATAAAATTCATTAAAAACACATCCAATTAAAGCATATTGCATATATAATCTTATAACACTATAAAATGAGAAAAAATTTATTTTTTGTTTTGATATTGATGGTCTTCTTCGATTATGCAAACGCACAAACAGTGAGACCAGGCGTGTTGGTAATTGGAAACGGAAATGCAGCAGTTGCGGCAGGACTTCAATCGGCTATTTCTGGTGTAAAAACAACTATTTTAGTACAAGCTGGAGGATTTGATATTTCGCCAATTGAAGCTGATTTAAGTTCGGGAATACAAGCAACATTCTCCAAAAAATATAATGCATTTCTGAATAAAAACGGCGGAAAACAGTCAGCAGAATTTGATAAGCAAGTAGCAAATAACGTGTTAACAGCTTGGGCGGATAGCATTAAAAATTTAACCATCATTAAAAATGTACAGTGGGTTAAAGCAGAACGTTCTGGAAATAATTGGAGTTTTAAATTAAGTGATGGAAGCACAATAAAACCTAAAGTGTTCATTAATCCTGGAGATGTAAAGTTGAACGAAGCTTTAAAAATTGAGGTAAAATCAACAAGAAATTGGATGGAATTAGCGTATAACACAACAGTTTACAGAACAAGCGTAGCTGCAGGGAAATCTGTTAACGGAACAAATGCTACTATCTTTTCATTATATGATTTCTTTATTCCTCAACAAGAGAATTTAGTATGGATAAACGATTCGCATAGCATGATTCTTGGTCAAGCGGCTGGGGCAACTGCAGCCTATTCCGCTTTTTATGATACTAAAACTTCACTTTCTAATTTGAAGAAAATACAAGGAGAATTAATTAATTATAAGTTAAATTTAATGCCTTTTGCCGATATAAAAACAATAGATACGAACTGGAAAGCGATACAAATGGTTGGCGTAACAGGAATTTTGAAAGCAGATGTTAACGAAACAACAGCCAGTTTTTCGCCAGATAAATTGGTAACCACCGAAGAAATTAAACAACCAATTAAAGATTTCTATTACAAAGCTCAAATTTGGTTTGATGATTATAAAAACCCGCAAATAACAATTGGATCTGCCTTAGAGATGATTTGTTATGTAGGAAATAAATCGCTAGAAAACACTAAAAAAGAGATTGCTAAAAAATGGAAAACGACCTATCAATTTAAAACAGAACTGGATTTAAATAGACAGATAAATCGCCGAGAATTAGCTGTTTTATTGCAGGATTATATGCCTCCATTTAATGTAAATATTGATCAGAATGGTAAAGTGGTTAGATAGCCTATGTGGTTTTAATTCTGCTCTGTAACATTTTATAATGCTTTAGATTATGTAATTGCTTTTTTCTATAAATTGCAAGCATAACCTAAACAAACATGAAGAAACTTTACCTTTTTAATCTGTTTTTTCTGCTATTGCTATGCAATGTCTCCGCACAAAATCAACAGGATTATAGTAACAATGCTCGTCTTGCCCAAAGGGTAAAAGCGCTCGCAGAAAAATATCCACAATGGGTTAAAACCAAATCTTTAACGCAAACCGTAGGTGGTAAAGACATCTGGATGTTGACCATTGGTTCTGGTAAAACAGAACAAAAACCAGCAATCGCAGTAGTTGGGGGCGTAGAAGGAAAACATCTTCTAGGCGTAGAAATGGCAATCGGCTTTGCGGAAAAATTAATGGCATCTTCTAATGTAGATAGCATTAAAAACCTGTTGAATAAACAAACATTTTATGTGTTTCCAAACATGAGCCCAGATGCTACTGAGCAATATTTCGCTAAAGTTAAATCAGAGCGTAGTGGAAATGCAACTAAAACCGATGATGATAGAGACGGAAAAGTAAATGAAGATGATGTAGATGATTTGGATGGAAATGGAAAAATTACTTGGATGCGTATTCTTGATCCAACAGGAAAATACAAAATAAATACAGATGATCCTCGCTCTTTATTACTGGCAGATGCTAGCAAAGGTGAAAATGGGAAGTATATTTTATTGCCAGAAGGAATAGATAACGATAAAGACGGTGATTTTAACGAGGATGGTGATGGCGGAATCCATTTCAATAAAAACTCAAGTTATAATTTTAAAGGATTTATTCTGGGCGCTGGAGATTATGCAGTTTCGGAAAAAGAGAACAGAGCGCTTTTTGATTTCTTGTTCGATGCCTTTAATGTGTATGCTGTAGTTACTTTTGGCCCAACAAATAATTTATCTACACCAATTACTTTTAATTCGGCAGCAATTTCTAAAAGGGTAATTACTGGCTGGTTCGATAGTGACGCAAAATCAAATGCTTTAGTTTCCGAACGCTACAATAAAATTACTAAAACGAAAGACGCTCCAAAAACACAAGCCGAAAGCGGCGATTTTTCACAATGGGCGTATTTCCATTATGGACGATTAAGTTTTAGTACACCAGGATGGTGGGTTCCTAAAACTACATCAGATTCGACCCGAAAAGAAAAGAAATTTACAAATGAAGATCCAATCGCATCTTATTTGCGCTGGGCAGCAAGTCAAGGAATTACCGATACATTTACACCTTGGAAAGCAGTTTCTCATCCAGATTTCCCAGGGCAAACAGTAGAAGTTGGAGGTATTGATCCTTTTGTATTGATTAACCCGCCGTATAAAATGGTGAATGGAATTGTAGCCAAACACACAGATTTTATTGTAGGATTAGCAGCAATGGCACCTCAAATAGATGTGGTAAATGTGAAGACTGAAAAAGTTTCCGATGGCTTAACTCGTGTTACATTAAGTGTTTTAAATACGGGCGATTTACCAACCTATACTAAAATTGGCGACCGCAGTTATTTCTTAAAAAAGATTGCTGTAAAAGTTAATCTCAACGCAAACCAAACAGTAGTAAGCGGACGAAAAACGCAATCGTTAGAAGGTATTCAGGGTAAAGAGTATAAAGAATTAACATGGTTGATAAAAGGTAGCGGCAAAATAACTATCGATGCTGGCAGCCCAACCACAGGAAGTAAATCTATTGAGGTAACACTATAAATCAGACAAGACAATGAGAATCAAACCTACTATTCTTCTGGCTGTACTAATTTTGTGTGCCGGAATTTTAAAAGCTCAAAAACCCGAAAATCTATTGGCGGCAGTTGGAACGCCACCAAATCCTAAAGTGCAAATTAGCTGGAACCGTTACAACGATCATACGGCGATTACTGAAATTTGTAAGAAACTAGCTGCGGCTCATCCAAACTTGGTTAAGCTTGAATCGATGGGAAAATCTTTTCAAGGAAAAGAACTTTGGATAATGACCATTACCGATACAAAAGTTGGCAGTGCCGATAAAAAACCAGCCATGTACATCGATGGAAATATACACTCTAACGAAATACAAGGAAGTGAGTTTGCTTTGTACACAGCTTGGTATTTAGCAGAAATGTTTGATGCAGGCAATAAAGCAATCCAATCTTTATTGGCCGAAAAAACATTTTATATCGCACCAACAATTAACCCAGATGCGAGAGATAATTTTATTCATCAGGCGAACACGGCACACTCTCCTCGTTCTGGATTAATCCCAATTGATAACGATAGAGATGGAGCGACGAATGAAGATGGCTTTGATGATTTAGATGGCGATGGAAACATTGTAATGATGCGTCGTAAAAGTGCAACCGGTCGTTACAAAGTTGACCCTACAGATTCAAGACGAATGATTATGGTGGGGAACGATGAAAAAGGTGAATATGAATTATTAGGATCGGAAGGAATTGATAACGATGGCGATGGTTTTGTAAATGAAGATGGAGAAGGTGCTTATGATCCTAATCGCGATTGGGGATGGAATTGGCAGCCAAATTATATTCAAGGAGGTGCGTATAAATATCCATTCTCAATACCAGAAAATAGAGCGATTTTAGATTTTGTAATGAAACACCCTAATATCGCAGCAGCACAATCTTACCACAATAATGGCGGAATGATTTTAAGAGGTCCAGGGGCTTTGGAAGATTTAGACACCTACAACGCACAAGATGTTAGAGTTTATGATGCATTAGGTAAAAAAGGCGAAGAAATGCTTCCAGGCTATAAGTATCTAGTGGTTTATAAAGATTTGTATTCTGTTTTTGGAGGAGAATTAGATTGGTTTTATGGCGGAAGAGGAATTTATACATTCTCTAACGAATTATGGACTGGCTATTCTATGTACAACAAACCTGATGGAGAAGATAGTCAAACCCAAATTTATACTTTCGATAAAGATCTATTGATGAAAGATGCATTTGTAGATTGGCATCCGTACAAACATCCAACTTATGGCGATATTGAAATTGGAGGATTTAAGAAAACATATACGCGTTTACATCCAGGCTTTTTGCTAGAAAGTGATGCGCATAGAAACATGGCTTTCAGTATTTATCATGCTTACAATACACCAAAATTAAATGTTGGAGAAATTGAAGTGAAAGAAATTGGTGGTGGATTAACACAAGTAACGGCAGTCATAACGAACGATAGAATGATCCCTACACATTCTAGTCAGGATGTAAAAAATAACATTGAAACACCAGATGTTATTTCTTTAACTGGCGGAAATGTAGTTGCGGGAATGGTAGTAAACAACCGCGATATGAACTTTACAACTGAACAAAAAATGGATCCAGCAAATATCAAAGTAAATAATATTGCTGGTAATTCTTATGTAACTGTTCGCTGGTTGGTAAAAGGTGGTAGTAAATTTACTGTGAATGTGAGCAGTAAAAAAGGTGGTTTAGCAAGTAAATCAAATTAAAATTTTGTGAATAATAGAATGAAAAAATATCTAGTTTTCTTTTTGCTTTTAACGGGTGTGGCACAAGCACAACAGCTTGCTCCTCTAACCGTTCAAAAAATAATGCGTGACCCAAAATGGATGGGTGTTTCTCCAACAAATTACCGTTGGTCAGAGGATAGCAAAACTGTTTTCTTTACGTGGAATCCTGAAAATAAAGAAAAAGATCAAGCGTATAAAGTAAGTGTTTCAACCAATAAACCAGAAATTGCAGCAGATAATGAAGCAGCAAAAGCTGCGGGAAATAATTATACGTACAATAAAGACAAATCTTTAGCCTTGTATGAAAAAGGTGGAGACATTTATTTTTACAATTTTAAAAGTAAAAAAGAATCTAGATTAACGAATACAGTTGACCGCGAAAATGGCGCTTATTTTTTATACAATAATGATGTTGTTTTTCAACGTGGAGATAATTTATTTCAACTGAATTTACAAACCAACGAGTTTAAACAATTAACCAATTTTGTAAAAGGAAAAAGACCAGCTATTCCAGAAAGAGCTGTGGCTACGATGCAAGATAGTTGGCTAAAAACAGAGCAAACAGAACTTTTCGATATTATTAAAAAACGTAATAAAACAGGAGGAAGGGTTCAAGGTTTTGGAGGTCGTGGTCGTTTTGGCGCTGCCGATGCTAATCAAAAAACAATTAAACCTATCTACCTTGAGGACAAATTTTTATCAGGTTTGGTGGTTAGCCCCGATGGAAGATTTGTAAGTTATCGTTTAACTACGCCAGTAATCACAAATCACAATACCATCGTTCCTAACTATGTTACCTCATCTGGTTATACAGAAGATATCGCTGGGCGTACTAAAGTTGGCGAGAACTTAACTGTATCCGAAAACTTTTTATACGATGGAGAAAAAGATAGTGTTTACACAGTTAAAACAGCTCAAATCACAGGTATAAAAGATTTGCCAGATTATGTAAAAGACTATCCTAAACAATTAGAAGAACGCACTCAAAAAAACGAAGATCGTAAAGTAAATTTAGGAAGCCCTGAATGGAATGAGAATGGAACTACGGCAATTATTACTGCTGACGCACAAGACAATAAAGATTTATGGGTTTTAAAACTAGATGCTGCAACAGGGAATGTAACCGTATTAGATCGTCAACGTGATGAAGCATGGATAGGCGGACCTGGAGTTGGCAGAGGTATAGATTGGATAGATAATAATCGTTTTTATTTCCAAAGCGAAGCAACAGGTTACTCTCATCTTTATGTTTTCAATGTAGCAACAGGTGAGAAAAAACAAATCACCTCTGGTAAATGGGAAGTGCAAAGAACACAACTATCAAAAGACAAAACCACTTTTTATATCACCGCGAATAAAGAACATCCAGGCATTACGCATTTCTATAAGGTTAGTGTAAATGGAGGCGAGTTAGTTCAAATTACTTCCATGAAAGGCGGTAATGAAATCACATTATCTCCAGATGAAAAATGGTTAGCTATTAATTACTCCTACATGTATAAACCTTGGGAATTATATATCCAAGCTAACAAGCCAGGGGCTAAAGCAGTTCAAATTACAAAATCTACCACTGCAGAATTTGATAGCTACAAATGGCGTCAACCAGATTTAGTTTCTTTCAAAAACCGCTACGGAGATGATGTTTACGCAAGAGTTTATCCAGCGGCAAATCCTCACCCAAATAAACCAGCGGTAGTGTTTGTACATGGTGCAGGTTATTTGCAAAATGTTCATTACTGGTGGAGCCAATATTTTAGAGAATACATGTTCAACAATTTACTGGCGGATAATGGATATACCGTTATCGACATTGATTACACAGCAAGTTCTGGATATGGAAGAAATCACCGCACAGGAATTTATAGAGATATGGGCGGAAAGGATTTAACCGATCAAGTAGATGGCGTTAAAATGTTGGTAGAGAAATATGGAGTTAACCCTAAACATGTAGGCTTGTATGGTGGTTCTTACGGTGGTTTTATCACCTTAATGGGAATGTTTAAAGAACCAGAAGTTTTTGCTGCTGGCGGAGCTTTACGTTCGGTTACAGATTGGGCGCATTACAATCATGGATATACCGCAAATATTTTAAATGAACCTTTAAATGATCCAATTGCTTATAAACGCAGCTCGCCAATTTATTATGCCGATAAACTAAAAGGAAACTTGTTAATGTTACATGGTATGGTTGATGAAAACGTGCACTTCCAAGATATTGTGAGATTGACACAACGGTTTATCGAGCTAGGCAAAGACAATTGGGAACTTGCTGTTTATCCAGTAGAAGACCACGGTTTTGTAGAGCCAAGCAGCTGGACAGATGAGTACAAACGTATTTTTAAATTGTTTGAAACAACGCTGAAGAAATAATTCCTTTTGTCATTCAAAGCGCAGCGAAGAATCTCATTTATATTTTAGCCGCAGATTTGCAGATTTTGTCATCCTGAGCGTAGTCGAAGGAAATCTGCGCATCTGCGGCTATTTTTTTAACCAACCCAACAAATAGACAAAAACTAATGATCATTAATAATGTATAGTTTTAATCTATATCGCTATCAATATTTAGTATGTATGATAAGTTAAACTTGGTTGTTTAAGAAGGCTTATTGGCTTATCTTTGCAAAAAAATTAATTTATATATGGCTATAGTAGGTAAAAAATTCCCGAGTGTTAGTATTGATGCAATGTCTGAAATGGGCGATGATTTGAAGATCAATATATTTGAAGAAGCAGTAAATAAAAATTCTAAAGTGTTGTTATTCTGGTATCCAAAAGACTTTACTTTCGTTTGCCCAACAGAATTACATGCATTTCAAGCAGCCTTACCTGATTTTGAAAAAAGAAATACAATCGTAGTTGGCGCATCATGCGATACAAATGAAGTTCACTTTGCATGGTTAAACACAGCAAAAGATAACGGCGGTATTGAAGGCGTAACTTATCCTTTATTAGCGGATACACACAGACACCTTTCTAACATCCTAGGTATTTTAGATCAAGATGTTGAATATAATGAAGAAGGTGAAGAAGTGTTTTCAGGATCTAACGTTACGTACAGAGCAACCTATTTAATTGATGAAACTGGTAAAGTTTTCCACGAAAGTGTAAATGATATGCCGTTAGGCAGAAACGTAAAAGAATATTTGCGTTTAATTGATGCCTATAGCCACGTACAAAAACATGGTGAGGTTTGTCCAGCAAATTGGGAAGAAGGTAAAGAAGCAATGAACGCAAACAGAACAGGAGTTGCAGAATACCTAAGCGCTAATTAATTAAAATCATATGTTTTTAGAATTAACAGAAGACAACCTTCAGCAATATTTGGCTGATAACAGCAAAGTGATGGTTCAATATGCAGCATCTTGGTGTGGCAATTGCAGAATCATGAAGCCGAAGTTTAAAAAAATGGCATCAGAAAATGAAGAAGTTGCATTTTTAATTGTTGATGCTGAAAAATATCCTAATTCGAGAAAGTTTGCTAACGTTGATAATTTACCAACTTTTGCAGCTTTTGAAAACGGTGCATTGGTTGATCAAGTTCAAACGAATAAAGCTGAAGGATTAGCCGAATTATTTACAAAAATAAAGTAATGAAAATTCCAGTTATAAGACAATTATTTCAAAATAGCACTCCAGAGAAATTGGAAGCAACATTAGAAGTTTTAGAAGCGTTTTGTGAGTTTAGAGGCGTAAGTGAAACAGAGGTTGATGTTGCAGGTGAAATGATTACCAATATTTGCGGAGCGTTAGAAGTTCATCAAATGGTAAAAGATGGTGCAGTTGAAAAAGATGCATTGAACGCTTTCGGACAAAGAGTAATGGGGTCGATTGATAGGTAATTACAATTAGTTCATTGGTTCACTTGTTCATTGGGTTGGGCTATATAAAAAAGGTCTTAGCGTTTTGCTAAGACCTTTTCTTTTATTCACAATCGCGTCATTGCTTCACCACCTTTGTCATTCAGAGCGCAGCGAAGAATCTCAAATAAGAACGCTAATAGAGATTCTTCGCTGCGCTCTGAATGACAAGTTTGAAATTAGGTTTCGTCCCGTGAAAACGGGAATCGTAATGCGTAAAAAAGCCTCTTATTGCATTACGATTCCCAATCGAGTTGGGAATGACGCAAGATGGCTTATACTCCTTACCCAATGAACTAATGAACAAGTGAACCAATAAACTATCTACGCCAAATTACGCCCTGCGTTTACAATACCATAAACAGTACGAATAGCTAATTTCTCATAAGCCTGTTTTTGTTCGTCGCTTAGTTTATGTTGTAGTTTTTCTAAAGCATAATGCTGAATAAGCACCAACGGCAAAATTATTTTCTCACGTACAGCAATAGAACGTTTCTCTACCGGATAATTTTCCATTAAACTATGATGACCAGCCAATTTCAGCAGCATGGTTTTAGAAAGCTCAAATTCTTCATGTAAGGTTTTCCAAAATTTGCCGTATGTTTTGTCTTGTGCTAAATAAGCAGTGATGGTAAAATCAGATTTACTCATAGACATCATACAGTTATCTATAATGGTTTTAAAATAGCCTGATTCCTGATAAGTTTTAGTTACTTGCTCCCAATTACCAGCTTTCTCTTGGTTTTTTAAAGCTGTTCCTATTCCGTAAAAGCCAGGTATATTTTGTTTTAACTGACTCCAAGAAGTAACAAAGCTAATAGCTCTCAAATCTTCTAATTTTAAGGCTTCACCAGAGTTCCTTTTAACTGGGCGACTACTAATTGTAATTTTAGAAAGTAAGCTTAAGGGAGATAAAGTTTCTAAGTAAGGTAGAAACAATGGATGCTGACGTAAAGCTAAAAATGATTCATAACTATCATTCGCCATCACTTCTAACGTATCGTAATTTTCTGGATCTAACAATACATTGTGTTTCTCTTTAACGCCTGAAGAAATACCTGCATTAATCAGTTGCTCAATATTAAAAGCAGCGCTATCAATAGAGCCATATTGTGAGCTAATTGTTTGTCCTTGTATGGTAAGTTGAATATTTTTGTTCGCAATTTCTTTACCCATTGATGCGTAAAAACGATGTGTTTTACCTCCACCACGAGAAGGCGGGCCACCACGACCATCAAAAAATGCTAATTTGATATTGTGTTTTTCTGCAACTGTAGTTAAATCAACTTTTGCTTTAAAAATAGACCAGTTGGCCATTAAATATCCGCCATCTTTTGTGCTATCAGAAAACCCAAGCATAATATCTTGTTTTCCGCCTCGGTGAGCTAAATGTTTTTGATAAAATGGATGCGTGTATAACGTTTCCATAATTTCGGCTGCGCCGGATAAATCATTTACAGTTTCAAAAAGAGGAACAAAATCGATGGTTAATTCATCAGCTTCCCAACCGTTCCATAAAAACAATTCTATCAATTGTAAAATGTCGCTAGCTTGCTGACAATTACTAATAATAAAACGATGACAAGCCATTTCGCCATTGCTTTGTTGCATCTCTTTAATTTGAGCAATGGTTTGCAACGTATCTTCAATCAAGCCGCTTTGCTCACCGCTGTAAATTATTTTGGCGTTTCTAAAAGAAAGTGCTTTTAGTTTTTCTGCTTCTGATAAATCATCATAATTCTCACTAAACAACGCATTAATTGGTTTTTGCTGACGGCAATACGCATGCACATCACGTAATATGCGACTATCTTGTCTAATGTCTAAGGATGCAAAATGACTACGGTACAATTCAACTTTACGCAATAGATCATCAACTAAATCTGCAAAAAGCCCATCATGATCAGTAGTTAAAATGTCTTTAATTTTATGAAGGTTTTCGATTAAGAAATCTGAAATATCTTTTGGTTCTAAATTACTATCGAATGCATTTTTATACAACACATCTTGTAAAACAGCAATAGCATCCTCAACTCCTCTAAATGTAATACGGCGTTTTATGTTTCTAAAATCACGGTAGTAACATCTAAATAAAATTTGACGCAGCATTTTAGAAACCTGCAACGTTGTTTCTGGGTGCACATTCGGATTGCCATCTCTATCGCCACCTGGCCAAAAACCTAATTCAATAATTTTTTTTGGATCGATATGATATTCGCTCAATAAAGAGTTTAATCCCGATTGGATATTTGCTGCGGCGAAATAAAATACGTTTTCTAAATACCATGCTAAACTCAACGCTTCATCAACAGGTGTTGGAGATTTTTTATTGAAGAAAGGCGTTTTGCCCAATTGTTGCAACAACTGATTAATGGTACTGATATCGTTTGTCTTAATCGCGATTGTTAAATCGTTAATAATAGCCAACACACTACCAGGGTAAAATTGTGTTGGATGTGCCGTTAAAACCAAGCGTAAAGAAAAATCTTCTATCAGCTGATCAACCTTGTGATGTAGTTTTTTATTGTCGTTAGCCTTTAAAAATAGTGCTCGTAACGAACTCTGTTCATCCGTAATATTTAACTTATTAAATGAAGCATCTTCAACCGCGTCAAACAATACCACTTGCCTTTCAATGTATTGAATAAACCGAAACAATAAGTCTATAATATCTTTGCTATTTGTGTTTTGAGTATATTTTTTAAAAAAAGCTTCAATCAGCTGCGCTGGAGTTTCATGTTGTTTTACACCTTCTTCGCAACTTTTAATAAATAAAGGAAGTAAAGTTCCAGTGTCTTTTACCTTATAAAATGGAAGGGTTAAAAACAGACTATTGTACAACTCGAAACGAGAAATAACCTCGTTATTAAAAACTGATTCTCGCTGACTGGTAGGTTGGTTTGATTCCATGGCGAAAAGGTACGGAATTTGTACCTAAACAACAAAAACATTACAAAATCAATTAAGAAAACGCTGAAATTATCAAATAATTTTAAAATTTACATAGAATTAACTCGAAAATAACTTTAACAAGATTTATAGTTGTTGTTACGCTAGCTAAATCAAATTATTTTAAATGATGCTCAAAAAAAATGACAATTAATTATTTTGAACTTTTATAAATAAATCTTATCTTGGATTTTATTAAAGGTTAAACAAATCTTTTAAAAGTATCCGCAAGATTTTTGTAAGAAAACTCTTGTAACAATTGTTAATTTTTTGGGAAAAAAAAGTCCCGGCATTTATGTCGGGACTTTTTTATTTAGCACCAAATCCATCCACCTTGCGTCATTCCCGCGAAAGCGGGAACCACGAAGTGCTCAGCGTAGCTAATCTTAAAGCTATATATAGCTTTCAATAGCATTACGATACCCAATCGAGTTGGGTATGACGATAAGAACTATAGGTTAATGCGCATCAGTAACAATATTTGCGTTCTTTTTAAACTTTTGCAGGTACAGCAAAGGAATAGAGAATAGCATAATTAGTCCGGCTACCCAATATGCATCGTTGTACGTAAGCAACATGGTTTGTTTAATTACCGATCCTTCAATTGCTTTCATTGCCATTAGCTTTGCATCTAAATAAGAAGCACCTTTTGACATGAAATTACCAATTAAGCCATTTAACTTTTGCGTAAATGAAGGATTATACTCGTTGATATTAGTCAGCAAGTTACTTCTGTGAAAGCCAGCACGAACGTGTATTAATGTAGTTAATGCTGCAATCCCGAAAGAACCACCTAACTGCCTACTCATGTTGTTTAATCCAGATCCTTGTCCAATTTCTGCACCTTTTAAATCTTGCATGGCCAACGTTGTTAAAGGAACAAACAATAACGCCATTCCAAAACCTCTAATTACTAAAGGCCAAAAGAAGTCGCCAGTTCCAGAAGCTAACGTTGATTTACTCAACATCCAACAGAACACAAAGAACAAGAACATTCCTCCCGTTGCCATAAACTGTGCAGGAACACCTTTCTTAAGCATAATACCAATAAACGGCATCATAGAAATGGTACAAATACCACCAGCAATAAAGAGTTTACCAGTTTGTAAAGGCGTAAAACCTAACAGATTTTGTGCAAAGACGGGGAAGACAAAGACGGAACCATACAAGCCAAAGCCTAAAATAAAGGAAGTAAACATCCCGATGGAGAAACTTCGCTTCTTCATAATCCTTAGGTTTACAATAGGATGGTCGGTGCTAGCTTCTCGCCAAATAAACAAGATCAATCCAAAAACAGCTGCAACAGCTAAGGCCGTAATATAAGGAGTAGAGAACCAATCTTCGCTTTCGCCTTTTTCTAATAAGGTTTGTAAACTACCAACAGCAATTGCCAATAATCCTATTCCATACCAATCTACTGGTTTTCCTTTTCCATCTTTTGGCGTCTCTCGAATAAAGGTAATGGTACAGTACGCGGCGAGTATCCCGACGGGAATATTTACATAAAATATCCAAGGCCAATCTGCAATCTCTAAAATATAACCACCAATTGTTGGTCCAACGGTTGGGCCTACAACCGCACCCAAACCAAATAGAGCAGTAGCAATACCAACATCTTCACGCGGCCAAGTTTCTATCAAAATAGCCTGAGCGGTTGAAATCAACCCACCACCAGCTAAACCTTGCAAAATCCTGAACAAAATCAGTTCATTTAATGAGGTGGCATTACCACACAAAAAGGAAACAAGCGTAAAAACGATGATAGAGGTTAAGAAATAATTTTTACGTCCGAAGCGACTACCCAACCAACCCGACATGGGTAAGATGATTACATTCGCAACGGCGTAACCTGTAGATAACCAAGCGATATCCTCGAGGGTTGCGCCTAAGTTACCTTGTATTTGAGGGATAGCTACGTTTACAATTGTGGTATCAATCAGCTCTAAAAGTGAAGCCGTGATTACCGTAAACGTGATTATCCATTTTTTAAAACCTACTTCGGCCATTGTGGTTAGTTATTTATAGATACAGAAACTTTCACGCTCATTCCTGGACGTAATTTTTCTAGTAATTCTTTGTCTTTAGCTAAAAATTTGATTTTTACTGGTACACGTTGTACAACTTTAACAAAGTTACCTGTTGCATTATCTGGAGGTAATAAAGAACCTTTTGCACCAGTAATTGGAGCGAAATTATAAACCTCACCTTCAATCGGCTGATCATCGTAAGCATCAACAGTAATTTGAACTTTCGAACCTACTTTGATTTTCTCTAATTGTGTTTCTTTAAAGTTAGCAGTTACAAATAAACTGTTCTCATTCACGATAGCGAATAAAGATTGACCAGGTTGTACCAACTGTCCTTTTTGAACATTCTTTTTAGAAACAATACCAGTTGCAGGGGCTTTAATTGCTGTGTATGATAATTGCAGTTTAGCAAAATCTACATCAGATTGACGTTGACTTACACCAGAATTGCTCACGCCAAGTTGAGATTGAGTAGTTCCAACTTGTTTAACGGCTGCATTATATTGATCTACCGTTGCTTGATAAGCTGCCTGAGCTGATGCTTTTGCAGCTTCTGCCGATTCTTTATTGGCCTTGGCTTGGTCGAAAGCTTGTTGTGTGATGGCGCCATCTTTTATCAAGTTTGCATAACGATTAAAATCTTTCTGTGCTAAATTTAATTTAACATTTGCCACCTGAACATTAGATTGAGCAGCTTCAATATTTGCTTTAGCTGTGCTTGTATTTGCAGAAGTTGCAGCAATTTGTGCTTGCGAAACACCTACACCAGCACTTGCACCAACCTGACCAGCTTGTGCTTGCTCTAATCTAATTTTGTAATCGCGATCATCTAAGGTTACTAAAACTTGATCTTGACTTACTTTTGTGTTTTCTTCAAAGTTAATGTCCTTTACATATCCACCTACGCGAGCTACAACCGGACTTATATCTCCGTCTATTTGCGCATCGTCTGTATCTACGTGTTTGCTAGCGTACATATATTCTTTAATACCTAATGCTGCACCAGCAATTATAAGTATTGCTAATACGATTGGTAAAACTTTGTTTTTCTTTTTTGCTTCCTTTGTCATTGTCGTATGTTGTTATGGTTATATTATTGAGAAATTTTTCCTGTTGATTTTAATAAAGTATAGTACGCTAACTTTGCATCGGCCTTTGCCAATTCTAAATTAATTTTAGCTTGATATAAAAGTGTTTCTGCATCAATTCTATCTGTTGCAGATGCGATGTTGTTTTTATATTTCGATTCTAATAACCGATCGTTTTCAGATGCCTGAGCTATAGAAGTTTCTAAAACATTAATTCGTTGTACAGCTAGGTTATAATTCTGATAGTTTTTATTCAACTCTGTTTTTACATTGTCTGATAAAATATCTTTTTGCAAACCGATTTCCTTTTGTTGAATTTTTGCTTCAGCTACTTTGTTCTTGTTGTTCCATAAAGAAGCTACATTCCAAGAAACGGTAGCACCAATAGTAATAGGCATAATAAACTGCTCTGATGGCGGAATAAAACTGCCACTCGGGTTGATGTAATATAAATTAGCACCAACACCTACGGTTGGTCTTGTGTTCGCTTTAATGCTTTTGATGTTAAAATCGGCCACCTTATTTTGCAAATCTAATTGTTGCAATTCTTGTCTGTTGGTAAAAGCAGAGCTGATGTAAGAACTTAACGGTTCAACAGTTTTTAAAGGTAAATCACTTTCGGTAATTGCTAGTTCAGTATCTTCAGGTAAACCTAAAAGGATATCTAAATTGTAATTGATGATTTTGCGATTGTTCTCTATTTCTAAATCCGTTAAGGAAACATTTGCTTGTTGCAATTGAAATCTCAATACATCATTTTTAGTTACGATGCCTTGTTCAAAAAAGCGTTGTGCTTGTTTTAATTGACTTGCAATAGCTTCTAAGTTTTGAGCAACTACTTTTTTGCTCTGCATTACTTTAAATAAAGAGAAGTAGGTATTTATAACAGCATAGCTAATTTCTTCTTTGTTTTTATCGGCATCTAAACGAGCAACATCCGTTAGTAATTTGGTGCTTTCTTGTGCGTATTTGTATTTGCCACCACCATAAATAACTTCTTGTATAGCTGCGGTGCCTACAAAAGCATCAGCTCTGCTTGGCAAATGAATAGGATTACCACCGCCAATAGTTAAGGTGTTTGTAGGAATTTCGGCATGATTGTATAAAAAACTTGCAGATGCACTTGGCAAAACATTGTCTTTAACAACCGCTAGTCTTGCTACAGCTTCATCAATTTTATTTTGCGAAAGCTTAAGGTTTTTGCTGTTGGCTATGCCTAAATCTATAGCTTCTTGCAGGCTTAATGTTTTAACCGTTTGTGCATTAATTATCGCTGGAAACAATAATGCGGTTAAGAGAATTTTAAATTTATGAGTTATCATTTGTTTGGGATTATTATATAGGATTGTACGAGGTGTTGTAAAAAAGCCGACAAACGTTGGCGAAGTTCTTCGCGTTGTTTATCGTTTTCGATATCAAATTTTGGATCATCTATCACTTTATCGGGTTGTGATGATACGGATGTAATAGCACCGAAAATTGTGGCAATCAGCATGCGACCATCTACTGCTCTAAAGCTGCCATCCTTTACACCATCTGCAAAAATTTCTTCTATTACTAAGCGATTTTCTCTTATCGCGTCTTTTATTTTGCTGTATATCTCTGGTCGCTGACCTAAAGAAAGTTCTCTTTGCATCATTCTGTGGAAGCATACATTAGAGAAAATCTTTTTAGTGTATTGGTCAATCACCTTCATTAGCTTGTCTACAGGTGATACCTGAAGCTCGCTTATTTCTTTCAATGTTGATTTATGTCCAGAAATACGTGCTTCCATAATTTCTAGAAACACACCCTCTTTACTGCCGAAGTAATAATTAATCATCGCCATGTTGGCGCCCGACTCCTTCGCAATTTGACGAGTAGAGGTACCCTCGAAACCAAATTCAGAAAACAACATCTCTGCTGCTCTAAGGATCTCAGTTTTTTTATCAGTTTTTTCCATTTGTCTTTTTGATGGCACAAAATTAATCAATCGATTGATTAATTTCCAAATTTATTTGGTATGGTTTTACAATTAGATGATAAATGAGCAAAATAATCTGTAGAACTGTCGTCATTGCGAGAAGCGCAGCGACGAAGCAATCTTTCTCGTCATTGCCACTTTGTATGTTTGTCATCCTGAGCTAGCTTGCACTGAGCGTAGTCGAAGTGAAGGACCTTTTCTTTCTAGTTCACATGCGTCATTCCCGTGAAAACGGGAATCGTAAAGCGATAAAAAGAAACTACCAATGCATTACGATGCCCAGTCAAGCTGGGCATGACGCGATGCTCTCACTGCTAACGGTGCGTTATTGCCTTAATCCCCACCACATTAAACTTCAATTTTCTTTTAATAAATTATCGTAATAGTAAACATAATTAACTGATAGTTAATTAGTTGTCGTTAGAAATTACTTGCATTGTTTCTTCTTTATCTCTACATTGGGAGCAGAAGAAATGGATGATTTTTGCAAAACAATCAAGCATACTTTTACCAGTTTACGCAGCTTAATGCATTAAGCGTAGGAACAGGGATAAACCGTAGAAATTAAAAACTATACAATGATCAATCTATTATTAAAAACAAACTTGTTCTCTTTATTTGGTGCGTTACCAGAAAAAAGAGGACGGCTCCCACCAAAAGTAAAAAACCTTAAAAAGTGGCTATACGGCTTAAAAACGACCATTGAAAGGTTGAAAAACCTAATTGCTACACAACATTGACCAATTGTAATATGCTTTTAGCTAATTGTTGTATAACAACGAGCAATTGTAATATGCTTTTAGCCAATTGTAATATAACAATGATCAATTGTAATATGCTTTTAGTCAATTGTAATATAACAATGATCAATTGTAATATGCTTTTTGTCAATTGTTGTATAACAATGATCAATTGTAATATGCTTTTAGCTAATTGTAATATAACAATGATCAATTGTAATATGAATTTCAGGTATTGTTAATAGCCACTAATTTATAATCATACTTTAAATAATCTTATACATTCAACATAAAACAATTTATCTATTAATTTCATACCCTGTTATTTGTTCCTCATTCATTTTTATTTGAATAAGAATAATAAAGGGCTAAATCTAAACTTATGAATAAACCAAGAATTATAACGGGCTTTGACCGTTACCGTAACACAGAACTAGATGTTAAGGCAAAATTTATTGTGGATAGCATGACAGGCAATCCGAATTTTGACATGCCTCTTCCGCCATTAGCAGATATTACAGCAGCAACTACTGCTTATATTGAAGCCTTAAGTAACGCCGAAGGCGGAGGGAAATCTCAAATTGCAATAAAAGACAAAGCCCGCTTACAATTAGAAGGGTTGTTAAATAAACTCGCACTATATGTTGAGGCCTATGGCAAAAGCGACGAAGTTGTTTTACTAAGCTCAGGATTTAGTTTAGCAAAAACAGTTACTCCGGTAGGTGTTTTGCCCAAGCCAGATGGCTTTACTGTACAGCCTAAAGAAAAAGGCACTATTAACTTAAAGTTAAGTGCAATACGTGGAGCAAATAGCTACCTGTTTGAGTATCGTGTATTAGGCGATGAAGCATGGATTATAAGTGTGCAAAGTAAAAGCTCTTTATCCTTAACTAATTTACAAAGTGGATCGCAATATGAGTTTAGAGTAGCAGGAATAGGTAGCGCTACAACTCGGATTTATAGCGACGAAGTTAGAAGCTTTGTGTTGTAGGGAGCGGATTGATTAATGTAAAAGGCCACTCATATAATGAGTGGCCTTTTTCGATTGAAAGAGTTTATGTTTATTCTTTACTTAGTTTTATTAACTCTCTCTTTCTCTGCAATAAATCTGTTGAATAACTTTAAGAAAGCATCAGATTCATTTGAATTTGATTTTTCAATCTTCCAAAATGATTCTCTTCTTTTCCTATCAGGAGATTTACTGGCGCTTTTTGGAGTTGAATAATGAATTACGCCAATTTTATATAGCTTACTGTGCGCTCGTGCATCAAATTCAGGATTAAAAGAGAAATCAATGGTAGAAAGATCTTTGCTATAATAGCGATAAAGAGAATCAGGTTCATTTTCTCCCTTTAGTTTATTTTCAAATTTCTCTATTTCTATTTCTTTTGTTTTAGGGTTTATTTCTGTTTTATCTGGCTTTCCTAAATCAAGTTTAAAGAAATCATAATCGTTAAAATTTAAGCCTTCTAATTTCAAAAACGTATCCTGTTTAAAAACCTTCCATTTATTTTCATCAGTAAGGACTAAACCACTTTTTTCTCCTTTTTTAAAAAAATAATACTGATATGATTTAATTCCAGTTGTGTCATTAAGATACACATCAGTATTTAGAGAAGTGCCTCCTGCATTGCTAGATATAACTGTAGTTTTATACACTATATAATCTTTATAATAAGCAATATCAATGCTATTTTTTACTTCGAAAATTTTCCCTGATTCAAATGTGAAGCCATACGAAGAATAAGTTATCATCGAAACAGCATCGTTTGAATGTTTTTGTTTTTGTGTGCAACCGGCTAAAAAAAGTAGTAAAACAAGAATTCTATTGATTATCATCATCTATCTTTACCTTTTTGCCTTCCTCAACAAATACTTGCCGATTAGATAAACAGCGGTAATTAATAAAATGACATTCATTATTTGCCATAACACAATGCCTATATCAGGTAAAAAAAAGTCCATATTTTAATTATCTATTGTAAAATAAAAGTAAACCCACTCGATTGAATGGGTTTACAAGTGAATAGGGTGGCTTTACTATAAATGTTAATTTTTTATTGGTTTTCCTCGGCTTTCTATTACTATAGGACTCAAAAATATTTGCTTCCGCTTCATTTTTTCGTTTTTGCTAGTAGTGCTTGAAATAGCAAGCCACTCTGAGATTAACTGATCTCCATTATTTATCTTAAGGAAGTAGTCATCTCCTCTAAATACCATAACTACTAATGCAAGGAGTTCATTTTTATAACCAATAAAATTTAATTTATCCATTTGAATTTTATTGATGATGGTCTTAAAGTCAAACAACTTATTAAGTTCTTTGTCATCTTTCTTAGAGATAATAACTGTGTCGACAATGCCTTTATTATTCACACCAATGTTGATAGAAAAGGCATGGGCTTTTTCATAAAACTCATCTGAATAGAAAGCTTTGTCGTTAAGCTTGATTGCTTTATGAAGAGCATTGTACATTTTGTCATTTTGCGCATGGCACACCGTAGTTGAAAAAATAGTAAGGGTTACCAATAAGATTAATTTTATTTTCATATTTTTCAATTTAATGGCATTTAGTTCCTAAGGTACCTTTTTTATATTTATTTAAAATATTTATCAGATCGGCCTGTGCATTACTACCTTTCAACCCCCACATCGGTGTATTCTGTAAGCCAAGCCAAGCTAGAGAGTTAGCATCACCATTTGAAAGTGCAGGAAAAATTCCTTGTAAAGAGTTTGATAGCTTACTAACAAAAGTTGATGCTATGTATTGATGTTGTGGACCGTTGTTATTTCCATATAATCCCCCCAGTGTCAGTAAATATGCATGCAGAATCTCATGATATAAAGTTACCACTGCCAATTCCTGAGATGCGCCCCCTAATACATTTTTATTTAGGGTTATATTTATCGCTCTGTAATCCTGCTGGTTTTGCGTAAAGAAACTAATATTCGAAGTAATGCCAGCGGTCGATGTATCAGGCAAATTATTAGCGTCAAGAAGGTTTCCTTCATTAATGGATAGAATTAAGTTGTCATCTTCTAAGAAAGTATTGTCCATTATATTTTTAAAATCATTTTTAACTCCACTGGCTAACGCCTTCTGAACAGCATCTTTTAAGCAAGAATCCAAAAGATTATTCAATGTGTCAACAGGAACTGGCTCTACTGGAATTTCACAACCTCTACAACCTTCTCCTCCATCCCCTCCACACTCTGCGGTATTAAAGTTTGCAGGATCTAAGCATGGATCATCTCCCCCAGGAGGAGGGCATACTTCTATTGTAGTGACATATTCAGCGAAAGGTTCGCCACAATAATATGGCTCAGGGCTGTCTCCAATATAATAGCAGTACTGAAACCATTCATAAATGTCGACATATTCGCAATCATCGCCACTAAAAGCTGTCTTTCTGAATTTGGTCTTATTTTCAAGAGAGAGCTTTTTTATAGCCCTTCCGTCTTTGATTATCAGTGCGAACAGAAATGCTCCATTCCATTCCCTATAGATGAGCGTTCCGTCAAAGTCCTTGTCAAGCTTGTTGCTTCTGTTATGGCTGATATCGCCGTTATGTCGTGCGAGATACTGCTCGGTAGGAATAAAGCTGATAATGCGTTGATTGACCTTTCCATCCTTGTTTTTATAGATGATCAATCTGTCAAGGCTAGCCTTCAGCACGTCCTTGTTTGCCGTTTTAACTGTGTTTTTGCCTTCTTCATGACTGTACAACATGGGTGTGACCTTGCTCGTGTATTTTAACGGCACCTCAACAAAATCGTAAAGTCTGGTCTTACCCTCCATTGCTTTCTGCCATATTGGGATCTTCATATTTCCCTTCTTTTGCGACATTAGGCTCGCTTGTAGTGCATCTGTTATGTACTGTCGAGGGTCTACTAAATTTCCTTCATTAGGCAGTAAGGATTCCTTAAAATAGTTTTTTGCCCACTCAACTTTTGGGTCAACATCTTCTCCAGACAAAAAGTCCTTTCGGCAGGAATAGACTAAGATAATGAGCATACACAAGGCCACTATGGCAATGTAGGGGTTTTTGTTTTTCATCATTGTTTAGATTTTTTACGGTTTGTTTAATAGCCTCAACCCTTTCCGAAGGAATTTTGACTGGCATTGTGAGTATTATCTTGCGCCAAAACTTGGCTTGCTCGTATTGTTTGTTCTTGCTATAAAATCTATAGAGTGCTTCTTTCGGCACAAACCTGTTGGGTACCATATAAACGGATTGTAGCAATGCTATTTCTGCTTCCTTGTTCATGTCAAGTTCTTCATAAATAGTTGCCATTTCCAGAAAGGATATGTGGCTGGTATAGTGCTTAAGAATTTCCTTTAACAGAAATATCTTTTTACTAGCATTGTGATGCCCTACAAGCACCGCGTTGTAGTTCTTCAGAAATTCGATATCACCTTTTAGTTGTGGGTAGAGTTCTGTATATATTTTTTGGCTTTCGAGAATATACCCTGTTGCAGACAATGTTTTTGCATGCTCCAATTTTCTGTAATTACCGATATTTTTTAGCTCAAAGTAATATTGGAAGAGGGCGAAGGTTGCTGTAATGGTTACTATCGTAGCATTTTGTAAATTTTTTGTTTTAACATTAAACACGCTTGGTAAGGCTAAATAAGCTAAGATGAACGCCAGTACTATTTTAAAAGGACGATGTTCAACTACATGAGTAAACAAAGCCGCAATGCCAATAACCAAAAAAAGAGCTAAAAGAAGTTTTAGAATATCATCCTTTAGGTTGGTATTGAGACGACGGTAAACTAGGCTAACTAAAAAATAGAGAGAAGTAAATAAACAAACTGCTCCAATGACCCCCGTCTCTACAATGAATTCCCAATAATCATTAAAGGCGTAAAAGGTATTATCAGCCAAAAGAAATTCCTTTTGTGTGAAGTTTCCGGCACTAAAATATGCTGCTTGATATAACCCATAATCTCTTTGGAAATTGCCCCAGCCAATACCTGTAATGGGCTGATCTAAGAACATGCTCCACGAAATTTTATAGATGAATATCCTACCTAGACTAGAATCGCTTTTTAGAAAAATAGTAGCAATAGAGATTGCAATCACTACAAAAAGAAATGAGAGGCCAACAGTTTTTTTGCTTAACGCAATTTTTTTAAAAACAAATACCAAAAAAATAACTCCCGATAATGCACCAACAAAAAATGCTCGGTTTAACATTACTGCAGATATAGCTAGTATTATGCACAGACAAGCAATGCTTAACATAAAAGAATAAGGTTTTAAATATTCTTTTATCATTAGCTTGTGATAAGGGACTTAATGATCTGTTTCATAAATTGTTGACATACATTTTGTTTTTAATAAAAATGAAGATATGTATTACAGAGAAGTGATTTTGTAGTCTTTTTGGGGGGGTAAGGGTTTGCAAACTTTCTAACTTACACTGTCATTTCCAGTCAAGTATGAAGGTCTACCTAGGAATGAACAACTCTGTTGTTGAAGCTATTGTAAAAGGTATGCTAGACTTTTTAGCCGCTTAATTAATTATTGTAATTTGGTTTTGTGTTAGCTTACTCGTCATTCCCGTGTACTTAATACTTGCTTAATTCAACCGTAAAAAATACTAGCCTATGAAAAAATTATCCCTATTCAAAGCCCTTTTACTAGTCCTTACCTTAACCTCCTTTATTTCAAAACCAGAAATAGATGCAAACAACAGTTGGATAAGAATTAACTTATTGGGTTATCAACCTAAAGCTACTAAAGTTGCCATTTGGGCAAGCAAAACAAATCAAGTTCCAGATAAATTTGAACTCATTGACCAACAAAGCGGAAAAGTAGTTTATACGTCCACCAATATTAAATCATTTGGCGCTTATGGTCCGTTTACGGCAACTGCCCGATTAAACTTCTCAGACTTTAAAATATCAGGAAAGTATTTCATCCGCATTGCGGAAATCAAATCTCCAGAAATTATCATTAACGATGAAGTGTATCGCCACACGGCAGACTTCGCGTTGCGTTACATGCGCCAACAACGAAGTGGATTTAACCCGTATTTAAGAGATAGTTGTCATACTCACGATGGTTTTGTGTTGTACGGTGCCAAAGCCGGAATTAAAGATAGCACACATTTCGACGCATCTGGCGGATGGCATGATGCAAGCGATTATCTGCAATATTCTACAACTTCTGCCAATGCCACCTATCATTTGTTAATGGCATATCGAGATTTTCCTCAGGCATTTGCCGATACCAAACAAGCAAATGGTTTAGATGGTAAAAACGGAATGGCAGATGTGTTAGACGAAGCAAAATGGGGATTGGATTGGTTGGTGAAAATGCATCCAAAGGATAACATCATGTTTAATCAACTGGCAGATGATCGGGATCATATCTCCATGCGAATTCCAAAAGAGGATAGTCAGTATGGAAAAGGTTTTGAGCGACCATTATATTATATAGATGGCGAACCACAACAACGCGGCAAGTTTATGAACAATACCAAAGGCACAAGTTCTACGGCTGCCAAATTTACCAGCGCCTTTGCTTTAGGGTCTAAAATTTTCGCATCGGCGGATGAAAACTATGCACAACAATTAAAGCAGAAAGCAATCAGTGCCTTGGCGTATGCGAATATTAAAAAAGGAGTAACGCAAACTGTTTCTGTAAAATCTCCTTATATATATGCAGAAGATAATTGGGTTGATGATATGGAATTGGCGTATGCATCGATGCCGTTAATAGCCGAAAAGACTTGGAAAAAGAATAGCGGAATTGCATTTGACTACGCCAAACAAGAAACTATCACTCCTTGGTTAACTAAAGATACGGCAAATCATTACCAATATTATCCGTTTGTAAATATTGGGCATTATGAATTGGCAAAGAACTCTCAGCCACATAAACAAAAGCTAGCTAGTTATTATAAACAAGGCATTGAACAGGTTTGGGAAAGAGCACAGAAGAATGCTTTTTATCGCGGTGTTCCATTTATTTGGTGTAGCAATAATTTAACGGTTGCTTTTGCACAACAATGTATGTGGTATAAGCAATTAAGTGGCGATGAAAGTTTTAATGAATTAGAACAAGCAAACTTCGATTGGCTTTTGGGTTGTAATCCATGGGGAACTAGCATGGTTTACGGTTTACCAAATTGGGGAGACACACCAACTGATCCGCATTCGGCGTTTACACATTTAAAAAATTATCCAATAGATGGTGGTTTGGTTGATGGCCCAGTTTATACGAGTATTTATAAAAATTTAATTGGTATTCAATTAACAAAACCCGATGCTTATGCTGATTTTCAAAGCGATTTAGCTGTTTACCATGATGATTATGGAGATTACAGTACAAACGAACCAACTATGGATGGAACGGCTTCGCTTATTTATTTATTAGCTGCTTATGATAGCAGGACGAAAACTATTCCGAAAGAATTTCAGAGTTTGCAAGGTGCAATTATTAGAGGTAAAGCCACCGAAAAGAAAGTTGCTTTAGTTTTTACGGGAGATGAATTTGCCGATGGTGGAAATAACATTAACAAAACATTGGTTGATGAAAATGTAAAGGCGTCTTTCTTTTTAACAGGGAGATTTTATAGCAAACTCAAAAACAGAAAGTTAATTGAAACTTTAAAAACCAATGGGAATTATTTAGGTCCACATTCTAATGCACACCTTTTATATAACGATTGGATTAAAAGAGATAGTTTGTTGGTAACAGAACTTCAATTTAAAACAGATTTAATGTGGAACTACGGAGCAATGGAAAAGGTTGGAATTAAAATGGATGATGCGAAATATTTTTTGCCACCATACGAATGGTATAACCAGCAAATTGCAGACTGGACAAGTCAGATGGATAAACAATTAATCAATTTTACTTCGGGCACTCGTTCAAACGCTGATTACACGTACCCAGAAATGGGGAAATCGTATCGAAGCACTGAAGAAATCTATAAATCGATACTAGATTATGATAAAAGCAAAGCCGATGGATTAAATGGTTTTATACTTCTACTACATATAGGAACAGATCCACGTAGAACGGATAAATTTTATAATCGATTACCAGAACTAATCAAATACCTTAAAACTTCTGGCTATGAGCTGGTGAAAATCAATGAATTATTAAAAACAGAGCAATGAATAACCTCGAATTAGTATTCACAAAATTAACTTGTCATTCAGAGCGCAGCGAAGAATCTCTAAGCATCAGCCTAACAAAATAGCCGAAGATTATCAGATTTAAGATTTATGCAAGCTTTTTAAAGACTTTTGTTAAGTAGGCAATAAAAAATCTGTTAATCTGTGGCAGAAATGTAAACCCAAGGCAGCGCCTCGAGGAATTCTATTGATTAAATGCATAAAGTTTTTTAAAATAAATATTTACCTTTGGCACAAATTATAACAAAAATGAGTACAGAAGAAAACAAAAATAGTTTTGAGTGGGTTTGGTACGTATTAGGTCTTTTAACTGGTATGGGTGCCATTTTATCGGTAAGCACTAACGTTGGTTTAGTTCTTTTAGGTGGAATTTTAGGTCTAATCTTCGCTGGAGTATTTTTAAATAAAATTGTAAAAGGTCGCGAATACTAGACTTTTTATATCCCTTTTTAATCTTTATTTACTATGAAGAAATTAAGCATATGCCTTGTTTTGGCATTATTTAGTCTTGCAGTAAACGCACAAAATGCACCGACTGTTATTAAATTCCCAGGTTTGGATGCTAGTCCATTGGACGTTCTTTATTATCCGCTTAATGCCTCAAAAGTTAAAAAGGAAGATAAGTCAATGCCTATTATCAAGGTTTTGTATTCTCGCCCGCAAAGAAAAGGAAGAGAAATTTTTGGTGTTTTAGAACAATTTGATAAAGTGTGGCGTTTAGGCGCAAATGAAAGCACCGAGATTTACTTTGATAGAAAAGTAACCATTGGTGATAAAAAAATTAAAGCGGGTACCTATAGTTTATATGCTATTCCGAGTAAAGATAAATGGACAATTATTGTAAATAAGCAAACTTGTAGATGGGGCCTTAATTACGATGAAACCAAAGATTTGGTTAGAGTTGAAGTTCCAATAACTAAACTAGAAAAACCTATTGAAGCTTTCTCTATGACATTTACAGAATTAGCTGATGGTGCAAATTTAGTAATGGCTTGGGATTTTACTCAAGTAGCTTTGCCAATACATTTCAAAAAATAGTTTAGCTAGCACAATACACATGAAGGGAGATTTAGTCTCCCTTTTTTTGTGCTGAAATTTTTCTTTTCCTTAAAAAGCTATCTAAGTATAATAAACCTAAGGCTACATCAACCAATAAGAATAGTTGAATAGTGGTAGGATTAATATATTTTCCTACATTAAAATTCATTGCTGGCATTTTGAAATCGAAAGTTAGATTGCTTGTTGCTAATGCGTAAATAAATATGCTTAGCATAGATAAGGCAAAGAATCCGCCAATGCTATAAATAATGCGATTATCTATTTTCGTTTTTAATGCAACAGGCTTCAATTCTAAATTCACCTTGTCCATTACATTGCGTGTAAAAGACATAGAAGGTTCTTCAAAATCTATCTTGTTAAGCTCGTTATGAACGACTAATAACTCTTGATAAATGCTATGATATTGAATATTGACAGCTATTTTAGTTTCAATTTCAATTTTTTCTTCGGCAGTACAATTACCGTCGATGTAGTTCCAAAGTTGTTCTTCTATCGTGTTCATATCAATTCCTTAACTTCATCTTTTAACAAATACTGTAATTTATCTTTTAATCGTTGTCTTGCTCTGTGCAGTTTTACCTTAACCGTATTTGGTTCCATACTTAAAGCCTCACCAATTTCTTCTAAACTTTGCTCGCCCTTATAAAACAGTGTGATGATTGCTGCATCATCTGGCAAAAGTAGATCAATTGCTTGGTTTAAATACGCATAGCTTGATTTCTTTTCCGCCGAATTACTGGCATCAAAATCAGTACCATTGTTTGCGATTTGTAAAACGTTTTCATCATCATTTATAGACTGAGTATCCAATCTTTTCTTGCGTAAAAAAGTCATCGCGGTAGTATACGTTATTGTATATAGCCAAGTAGAAAATTTAGAGGTTTGTTTAAATGTTCCCAATGCTCTATAGGCCTTAACAAAAACATCTTGTGCAACTTCTTCAGCATCTTCCCTGTTTTTTGCGAAACGTAAAGCTAGCGTAAACACAAAGCGCTGATGACTTTTAACTAATACCGCATATTGAGCGGTATTGCCATTTAGCACTGCTGTGATTAATTCTAAATCTGTTTCTTTTGGCTGCATAAGATATAACTAAGACGCAGAGTTTTAAAACTAGGTTACACTAATGTAGAAGTATTTAGTTGTTAGTATATAGTATTTAGATTAAAATAGGTTTTCCTCTACGTTCGTCATTCCCAACTCGGTTGGGAATCCTAATGCAATAGGAGGCTTTTTTACGCATTACGATTCCCGTGTTCACGGGAAAGACGAGCAAGATGGCAGGTAATTCGATTAACCAATTCTATAGTTAACCCATCATGGTCTTTCATCTTTATTCTTTTATCTTTTTTCCTCTAGGGTGTAACCTAAACTTTTTTGCTGTTGTCATAGTATTCAGAACACGTTTAGAAACAAGAATTCAAAATCAATAATTAACAATTTAAAAAAATAAAATCATGAATGAAGTATTTATACCAATAACGTTTTTCATCTGCACATTTGCAATGATATTCGGAATCAGATATTTTAACAACAAAGAAAAAATGGCAATGATTGAACGCGGAATAGATCCGGGCGTTCGCAAATCTACCCCACAACCATTTTTAAGTTTAAAATTCGGTTTATTATTAGTGGGTTTAGGCGTTGGCCTATTAGTGGCACTATTTACTGTAAGAGGAGTATTCGGTGGCGATATGACTAACGGAGAAAATGGTCAAGCAGTTGCAATTTACTTTGGTTGCCTAGGTATCTTTGGCGGATTTGGCTTAATCACCTCTTACATCATTGAGAAAAACTGGTTAGATAAACATAGTTAGTCCGAAAGTTGGGAAAGTCCGAGAGTCAGAAAGTCTGGAAGTTTATAATAACTCCCAGACTTTCTGATTCTATATCTTCGGACTTTCTGTCTTTCCGACTCTCCAACTAAAGCGGTTTCGGCAAAATAGCAACGGTTAAACGACTTACACAATTCATTTTCCCTTTATCGTTATACATTTTAATTTCCCAAATTTGGGTTTTTCCACCTATGTGTAAAGGTTTACAAATACCTTTCACTAGTCCAGAACTTACAGGGCGAATATGATTGGCATTTACTTCTAAACCAACGGCGATATGCTTTTCTGGATCAATACACATGTACGATGCAATACTTCCTAAAGTTTCAGCTAAAACTACAGATGCACCACCATGCAAAATGCCTGCAGGCTGGTGAGTTCTTTCGTCAACTGGCATTGTTGCACACACATAATCTTCGCCAACTTCTGTAAACTCAATCCCTAACAATGCACCAATATGATTTTTTGGTCTATCATTCAGCATTGCTGGCGTAAATTCCCTAAACCAAATCATAAATAACGTTCTTTAATCACATTTGTATGATGAAGAATATGACCAGCAAGTACATAGACTAAAGATCTTACACTCATATCTTTTCCATTTGCATTACCAATAATGCTCAATTCATCTTCATTTAAAGAATTGATTAGAAACAAATTCGCTTTTCTTAACAATGTGAATTCTTCAGAAAAACTAAATAAACTACGATCTTTAAAATGCGCAGCAGCTACGTAATCATCTTCTTCGAAACCCGGTAACTTCGCTTTTTCTCCTCTGGCAAAACTTAATAATCTAAAAACTAAAATGCGTTCGGTATCTACAATATGTCCAGCTAATTCTTTAATTGTCCATTTGCCGGGAGCATAAGCATAATCAGCCTTTTCGACTAAACTATTTATGAAATCTGCAAATTCTGTAGCTTGTTTAGTTAGTATCTCAATCACATCACCTTCAACAAGGCGAATGTACGTGTTACCCCATTCTGGGTACTCCTGTGTTTGTGGTCGGTTCATATGTAATACTGCTTTTTAATATAATTCTAAAGGTTGTGCCTTTGCCTAATTCAGAGTCTTTTACAAATATTTGCCCTTTGTGGTAATTCTCTACCATCCTTTTAGTTAATGATAAACCTAAACCCCAACCCCGTTTTCGCGTAGTATAACCCGGCTGAAAAACAGTATCGAATTTAGAGCGAGGAATACCTCTCCCTGTATCGCTAACATCTATGAATACTTCTTCTTTGGCTAAGTTTTCAATAATATTGATGGTAATCGTTCCTTCATTTTCTATCGCATTAGCTGCATTTTTCAATAGATTTTCAATCACCCAATCAAATAATGGAACACTCAATAAAGCTCTTACCTGATTATCTCCAGTAATAATAAAATTGATTTTATCGGAGGTCCTAATCTTAAAATAATCTACAAAATTTTGAATAACGATATACACAATGTGATCTTCGAGTATAGGTTTAGAACCAATTTTAGAAAAGCGATCGGTTATAATTTCTAATCGATGAATATCGTTTTCCATCTCTGCAACTAACGGATCATCCTCTGCATCAAATCTGGATTTTATGAGTTCTACCCAAGCCATAAGTGATGAGATTGGCGTACCTAATTGATGTGCTGTTTCTTTAGCCATACCAACCCAAACTTGATCTTGCTCAGCTTTTCGGGCCTGACTAAAAGCTACGTAAGCGGCTAAAACAAATAAGGCTACTACGCCAAGTTGTATGTATGGAAAATACCGTAGTTGGGTTAAAATGAAAGAATCTTTGTAATAGGCAATTAAGGGTTCGCCTTCGCTACCAACCATTCTGGCAGGTAAATGTTGCTTCTTCATTTTGGCCAATTGCCTTACATAATATAAAGAATCGTATTGTTGCTTTTGGTTTTTATCAACGTTAAAAAATGTTTTGGTGCTATCTAAACCATCGTAAAGATAAATTGAGTCATTTTTTTTAGTGATGATAATGCCCATTTTATTGTTTTTCTTAATCAGATCGAAAACACCCGTTAAGTGCTCGTCATCGTACATTTTCATTTGTGCTTCGAGAACTTTAACACGAAGTTGAAATTGAGCGGCTTCTTCTCGTTCCATCTTTTTTACAAAAAAACCAGAATAAAAAACAGAAGCACCACCAATAACGATAGCAAAAACAAGTAAAAATATCTTCCAGCGGCGCTTTTTCTGATATGGGTTCATAACGGTGCTGGCAAATTACAAAATAAGAAGGAAAGGGCAAAGAGTTTGAAAGTTCGAGAGGTGAACACCGAATGACAAATGAACGAATGAACCAATGAACGAATTACCTATCTTTGCACCCAGTATTAGATTATGGAACAAAAAGTTAGAGTTAGATTTGCACCAAGCCCAACTGGGGGCTTACACTTAGGCGGCGTTCGTACCGCATTATTCAACTATTTATTTGCTAAAAAACACAATGGAACATTCGTTTTACGTGTAGAAGATACAGATCAAACTCGTTTTGTAGCTGGCGCAGAAGAGTACATTGTAGACTGTTTAAATTGGTGTGGAATTACGCCAGATGAAAGTCCGCAAAAACCAGGAGCTTTTGGCCCTTATCGCCAAAGTGAACGTAAAGCGAGCTATAAACAATACGCAGAACAGTTAATTGCTAACGGATACGCTTATTATGCTTTCGATACGACTGAAGAATTAACTGCTAAAAGAAATGATCAGCCTAACTTTTTGTACGGACAAAAAAGCCGTATGGAGATGCGTAATTCGTTAACATTATCGCAGGGTGAAGTAGACAAATTATTAGCAGAAAATACGTCTTACGTAGTGCGAATTAAAATTCCAGAAAACGAAACTGTTTCTTTTGTGGATATGATTAGAGGACTGGTAAGTTTCGATACGAATTTAGTTGATGATAAAGTTTTGCTAAAAGCTGATGGTATGCCAACGTATCATTTAGCAGTTGTTGCAGATGATAAAGCAATGGAAATTAGTCATGCTTTTAGAGGTGAAGAATGGTTGCCATCTGCACCAATTCATATTTTATTATGGAAATATTTGGGATGGGAAGATGAAATGCCACAATGGGCACATTTACCGTTAATTTTAAAACCAGATGGTAACGGAAAACTAAGCAAACGTGATGGCGATAGATTAGGTTTCCCAGTTTATGCGATGAATTGGACAGATCCAAAAACAGGCGATATAACTAAAGGTTTTAAAGAATTAGGCTTTATGCCCGAAGCTTTTGTTAATCTTTTAGCCATGTTAGGTTGGAATGATGGAACTGATAAAGAAATATTCTCATTAGCAGAGCTGATTGATTTATTCTCGATAGAACGCATTAGCAAAGCTGGTGCAAAATTCGATTTCGAGAAAGCAAAATGGTACAATCACGAATGGATAAAACAGTCGTCAGCCCTCAGTCTTCAGTCTTTAGTCCAAGGCGCCTTAGCTGAAAAAGGAATCCAAGTAAAAGATGAGAATTTACTATTAAAAGTAATTGATTTAGTTAAAGATCGCTGTAATTTATTGGGCGATTTTGTGGATCAAAGTACTTACTTCTTTTCTTCGCCAGTTGAATATGATTTAGCAGCAGTTAAGCCAAAATGGAGTCCTGAAAAAGCGGCATTTTTCCAAGGATTTGGCCAAAACTTAACAGATGGTGCTACTGCTTTGCAATGGGAAGAACAATTTAAAGCATTAGCTGAAACAAAAGGATTTAAACCTGGGGAATTGATGTTGCCATTCAGAATTATGCTGGTAGGTGGCAAATTTGGACCTGGCGTTTTTGATATTGCTACCTTATTGGGTAAAACCGAAACACAAAGCAGAATAGAAAAAAGCATTGTTGCTTTCAACTAAGGATTATTTTTTAAATTGGTATAAGAATTGTCTCCAACTTTAAAATATAAATCGAAAAATTATGCAGTGGTTCGGAAAAGGTAGTGAAAATGTAGAGGATAGTAGGGGCAGTAGTGGCGGCGGAGGTCGCGTTGCTTTAGGCGGTGGTGTTGGAATTGTAATCGTTATTGTTGGACTATTATTTGGTAAGGATTTAACAGGATTAGTTAGCCAAATGCCTGCGGTTGAACAAGGAGAAGTTAAGAGAGGTACACCAACTGACCCCCAAGGTAAATTTGTAGCGGGGATTTTAGAATCAACAGATTCGGTTTGGATTGCTCAGTTTAAAGAATTGGGCGGAGAATACGAAAGACCAACATTAAGATTATTTACTGAAGGCGTTCAGTCTGCTTGTGGTAATGCAAGTTCGTCTGTAGGGCCGTTTTATTGCCCAGGCGATCATAAAGTTTACATCGATTTATCTTTTTATACAGAGTTACAAAACCGTTTTGGAGCCGCTGGCGATTTTGCACAAGCATACGTAATCGCTCATGAAGTTGGTCACCATGTACAAAATTTATTAGGAGTATCTGCTAAAATGGAAGAAGCTCGTGGCAGATTGAGTGAAGTGGAATACAATAAATTATCAGTTAAATTAGAGCTACAAGCCGATTTTTATGCTGGTCTTTGGGCGCATCATGCTCAAAACCTTAAAGATTTTAGATTGGAGGCTGGAGATATTGATGAAGCTTTAAACGCAGCCAATGCCATAGGCGATGATAAACTCCAAAAACAAATGCAAGGTGAAGTAGTTCCAGATGCTTTTACTCACGGTACTTCTGCTCAACGAATGTATTGGTTTAAAAAAGGTTTCGAAACCGGAGACATTAACCAAGGAGATACTTTCAACGCCACAAGGCTTTAAGAAAGCTCATTATTCTTAAATCTCTTTAAGCTCTCTCAAACAATTCTGTAAAAATTTTGTTTTCATTGCTTATAGTGGTTTTACGCATTAAAAAATCGTCTATAATTGCATAAGCCAAGTTTTAATTATTTTTTGAATGATTCTTATTGTAGATGATACGCCAGAAAACCTAATTTCTTTAAAAAAGGTTCTCGAAAAACATGATTTTGAAGTAGATACAGCTTCGTCTGGAGAAGAGGCACTAAAAAAAGTTTTAAAAAACTCTTATGTATTAATTATTCTTGATGTTCAAATGCCAGGTATGGATGGCTTTGAAGTCGCGGAAGCTATTTCTGGCTACAGTAAGGCTAAGGAAACTGCAATCATATTCTTGTCTGCAGCAAATACTGAATTTAAGTTTATAGCAAAAGGATACTCGTCTGGTGGTTTAGATTACATTACTAAACCAGTTGATATGAATATTTTGCTCCTCAAAGTAAAAACATTCTACCGCATTTATGAGCAAAATAGAAAGCTAAATGAAATGCAGAAATCTTTGCTCGAAGAAATCGAATTTCGTAAAGAAGCAGAGCGAAAAAAGGATGAGTTTATTAGCATTGCTAGCCACGAATTAAAAACGCCGTTAACTAGTGTAAAAGGTTACGTGCAATTGTTGGAAAGAAGTGTAAACAAAGGTGATACTGAAACCGTAAAAAAACATCTCGATAAAGCTCAAATACAATTAGAAAAACTGAATGCGCTAATTGCAGATTTGTTAGATATTTCTAAAATTGAAAGTGGTAAACTTAAATTCAATAAACAAAACTTCTCTATTGATTGCCTTTTAGATAATGTAATTGAAGTAATGAATCAATCCAATCCCGAATTTAAAATACATAAAAAAGGGATGGCGAATAGTGAGATTTATGGGGATGAAATGCGTATTGAACAAGTGGTTGTTAATTTTTTAACAAATGCAATAAAATATTCGCCCGGAACTAGTGAAATCCAATTAACCGTAAATGTAGAAAACGATGAACTGTATGTAGCAGTAAAGGATAGCGGAATAGGAATGCTGCCAGAGCAATTAGATCATGTATTCGACAAATTTTACCGTGTAGAGGAAACTTCACAACGTTTTCAAGGGTTAGGGATTGGCTTATATATTTCTTCTGAAATTATTAAAAGACATGGTGGACGTGTGGGCGTTAATAGTGTATATAAAGAAGGCTCAGAATTCTATTTCTTTATGCCTATAAATTTAAAAACTGAAGATTGATTAAAAATTACTCCTTAAATGAAACTATCTCTAAAAAGTAACCTTCGCTTGGGTTTGGGTTTATCATTGTTAGTCTTGATTATAAGCTCATTAGCGTCATATGTAAGCATTAGAAATTTAATTAAAACCTCAGATTTGGTTGCGCACAGTAACGAAGTAATGAATGGTTTGGATAATATTATCTCCACCTTAAAAGATGCAGAAACAGGGCAAAGAGGATATTTATTAACGGGAAACAAAACTTTTTTAGATCCCTATATTGGTGCTCAGGAAAAAGTTAACACATTCTATAATAAAGTAAATGCAGAAACAAAAGACAATCTTTTTCAGCAAAGAAAACTATATGAAATAAAAGAAATTTTAGATGCTAGATTAGGAATTATTGAAAAAACCATTGCTATTAAAGCGAACAATGGAACAGTGCCTTTAGCAAACTTATTAGATGGCAAAGCTTATATGGATAGGCTTAGGCAAATTATCAAGGATATGCAAACCGAGGAGAAAAGGCTACTTAACGTTCGTACAGCCGATATGAATACCCTTTCTGGGTATACGCCTTTGTTAATAATTTTGGCCTCAGTTTTCTCTTTACTAATTACCATTTTCTTTTACAGAAAGGTAGCTTCTGATTTTGATACACGTACAAAACTGCAACAACAACTACAAGCTTTAAATGAAGAAACAGATAAAAGAATACAAGTAATTCAGGGTATTGCCAGACAAATATCTAGTGGTGATTATAAGGTTAGATTGGATGATGCTACGAAAGATGGCTTAGGTAGTTTGGCTGTGTCATTAAATGCAATGGCAGAGTCGTTACAATATTCTTTTAGTTTATTAGAAGATAAAGAATGGTTGCAATCTGGTATTGCTAAACTTAACGATCAAATGGTTGGCGAAAAGGATATTAAAACCTTAGCTAATGATATGTTGAGTCATATTGTTGAACATACAAAAAGCCATGTAGCTGCACTTTATATTTTAGAAGAGGATAAAAATTTATACTTAACTGGTGGATATGCATTATCAGCAAACGAAAAAAGTAATAAAATAGCAATAGGAGAAGGTTTAGTTGGTCAATGTTTAAAATCTGAGAAGCTTATTTTATTGGATAAAATACCAGAAGACGAAACTACCATCAGCTATGCTACGGGACAAACAAAACCAAAAAATGTAGTTGCATTTCCATTGCATAGAGATGGAATTATGGTTGGTGTGATTGAGTTAGCGACGTTAAACATATACCCAAAAAGAAAAATAGATTTTTTAAATGCTATTTCTGGTACTATTGGTGTTGCAATTCATGTAGCACAGAACAGAAAAAAACTGCAAGAATTTTTAGAAGAAACACAAGCTCAAGCAGAAGAATTACAAGCACAACATAGCGAATTAGAAGGGTTGAATGCTGAACTTGAAGCACAAACACAAAAAATTCAAGCTTCTGAAGAAGAACTTCGTGTACAGCAAGAAGAGTTGTTACAAAGTAATCAAGAGTTGGAAGAAAGAACGAGTTTGCTCGAAGAAAAAAACCAACTTATTCAGGAACGAAATATTGATATTCAGCAAAAAGCAGAACAATTAGAGCAAAGTACTCGCTATAAATCGGAGTTTTTGGCTAATATGTCGCATGAGTTAAGAACACCTTTAAATTCAATTTTATTGCTGTCTAGATTAATGGCAGATAATGAAGAATTGGATAAAGAATACACCGAATACGCATCAGTAATTCAAAGTTCTGGTCAGGGCTTGCTAAATCTAATTGATGAAATTTTAGATCTTTCTAAAATTGAAGCAGGCAAAATGAGTCTAGAAATAGAAGAGGTTACAATAGAGGAAGTGACAACGGATATGAACTCTTTATTTAGCCCGATTGCTAAAGATAAACACTTAGAATTGGAGGTTGTGGTTGACAAAAATGTGCCAACACAAATGAGTACAGATAAAATGAGGTTAGAACAAATCTTAAAAAACCTGTTGTCAAATGCGTTTAAATTTACGCCAGCAGGAAAAGTAAGCCTCTTGTTATCGACGGATTTAAACCATAAAACCTTAATTTTTAAAGTTAAGGATTCTGGCATCGGCATTGCCAAAAACAAAATAAATATGATTTTTGAGGCTTTCCAACAAGCAGACGGTTCTACACGACGTAAGTTTGGAGGAACAGGTTTAGGCTTATCAATAAGCAGAGAGTTGGCGAAATTATTGGGCGGAGATATCAAATTGAAAAGTGAAGAAAATGTAGGTAGCGAGTTTACGTTAACAATCCCCATAAATTTTACCGAGAAAGAAGCATTTTTAGAAGAACAATTATCCAATAAGGAAACTTATCATAGCAATTATGCTGAGCTTGTTCCGCCACCAGCAGAACGATTTACGGTTGAACATATTCCAGGCGATGTAGAAGATGATCGAGCCAGTATCCAATCAGATGATAAAGTAATTTTAATTATTGAAGACGATACTGCTTTTGCTAAAACACTATTAGATTTTACACGAAAAAGAAATTATAAAGGTATCGTTGCAGTTCGTGGAGATGTGGGTATAGAATTAGCTAATCAATACAATCCTTTAGCTATTTTATTAGATATTCAGCTTCCCATAAAAGATGGTTGGCAGGTGATGGAAGAGTTAAAAGCAAATCCGACTACACGACCAATTCCAGTTCATATCATGTCCTCACTTTCGGTGAAAAAAGAAAGTTTACTAAAAGGAGCAGTAGATTTTATTGATAAACCCGTGGCATTGGAGCACATGAAACAAATTTTCGAAAAGCTTGAAGATGCGTTAAGTAGGTTTCCAAAAAAGGTATTAATTGTTGAAGAAAATGAGCAACATGCAAAGGCATTGAGTTATTTTTTAGGCACATCTAATATTCACAATCTAGTTGCTGGTAATGTAAAAGAAAGCATTGAAGCACTTCAAAAAAAGGAGATAGATTGTGTAATTCTAGATATGGGAGTACCTGATAAAGGGGCATATGAAACGTTGGAAACGATTAAGAAAAGTGAAGGCTTAGAAAATCTCCCAATTATTATTTTTACTGGCAAAAATTTATCCAAAGGAGAAGAAAGTCGTATTAAGCAATATGCCGATTCTATTGTGGTAAAAACTGCTCACTCTTACCAACGTATTTTAGATGAAGCAGGTTTGTTTTTACATCTGGTAGAAGAAAAAGGCAAGCAAAGTAAAACTGGTGTTAGAAATAATTTAGGTGGTTTAAACGATGTGCTAAAAGATAAAGTAGTATTAATTGCTGATGATGATGTGCGTAATATTTTCTCTTTAACCAAAGCTTTAGAACAACATAAAATGAAAGTTTTGCCCGCTACGGATGGTAAGGAGGCATTAAAAGTTTTAGGAGAAAATCCTAAAGTTGATGTGGTTTTAATGGACATGATGATGCCAGAATTAGATGGTTATCAAACCACAAAAGAGATAAGAACAATGCAAGCTTACAAACAATTGCCCATTTTAGCTGTTACTGCAAAAGCAATGATGGGAGATAGAGAAAAATGCATTGCTGCGGGAGCATCAGATTATATCTCTAAACCTGTTGATATAGATCAGTTAGTTTCTTTATTAAGGGTTTGGTTGTATGATAAAGTTTAAAATACTGTTTTAAAAATTTATGGAAGTTAAAGCAAAGAAGGTGTTAATAATAGACGACGATAGCAGGAATATATTTGCATTAAAAGCAGTTTTGAAAGCTAAAAAATTCAATTGTTTATCTGCAAGTAGTGCACAACATGGGTTTGATATTCTTGCAGATGATAAAGAAGTAGCCGTTGTTTTAATGGATATGATGATGCCAGATATGGATGGTTATCAGGCGATTTCGGAAATGAAAAACCACCCAGAAATGAAAGCTGTGCCAGTAATTGCGGTTACTGCACAAGCAATGGTTGGCGATAGAGAGCGTTGTATAAATGCTGGTGCAGTAGGTTATATTTCTAAACCTGTTAATGTAGATGAATTGGTTCTTCAATTAAAAAATTATATCTAGTGCCATATTCAGCTGCCATAAATGACGAGCAAGTAGAAGTTTTAATTACTGATGTTTTAGAACAATACGGCTATGATTTTACGGGTTATTCAAGGGCATCTTTAAAAAGAAGATTACTTAGACTATTTGGTTTAGATAAGCAGGTTAGTTTTGCAGAATTCAGATATAAAATTGGTAACGATAGCACTTATTTTAAACGTTTTGTAGAGCAAATTACGGTAAACGTTACCGAAATGTTTCGTGATCCTGCGTTTTATAAAGCATTAAGAGAAAAGGTTTTGCCAAAATTAGGAACTTATCCTTTTATTAGAATATGGTTGGCGGGTTGTTCTACTGGAGAAGAAGTTTATTCTATGGCAATTGTGTTAAAAGAATTGAATTTGCTCCATAAATCACTAATTTATGCTACAGATATTAATCCTACAGTATTAGAAAAAGCAGCCCAAGGAATGTTCCCACTCAGCCAAATGAAACAATATTCTGAGAATTATATCGCATCTGGCGGAACAAAAGACTTTTCATCGTACTACAGTGCAAATTATTCTTTAGCTAAATTTGATAATGAGTTAAAAACTAAAATGATTTTCTCTACCCATAACTTGGTTTCAGATCATTCATTTAATGAATTTCAATTGATATTATGCCGTAATGTTTTGATTTATTTTGATAGAGATTTGCAATTTAAAGTGCTGCAACTTTTTGACAACAGCTTAGAGAATTTAGGTTATTTAGCGCTCGGGACAAAAGAAACAACCGACTTTTCGCCTATTAGCAAACGTTACAAAAGATTAGAGACAGAAAAAATTTGGAGAAAATTAAGCGATGAAAACCTGTAAGGCATTAATTATTGGCGGCTCTGCTGGAAGTTTGGATGTGCTTTTTAAAGTGCTGCCAGCTCTCCGTATCGATATTCCGTTCCCAATTATTATTGTCTTACATCGTAAACAAGGTACAGACTCATTATTGTCAGGTCTTTTATCTTCTAAAACAGCATTGATAGTTAAAGAAATTGAGGAAAAAGAAAACATATTGTCTGGAACTATTTATGTTGTACCTTCAGATTATCATTTATTGATTGAAAAGGATTTAACTTTTTCATTAGATTATTCAGAAAAAGTAAACTACTCACGCCCCTCAATTGATGTAACTTTTCAGTCGGCAGCAGAAATTTATAGTGATGATCTAGTTTGTTTATTGCTTTCTGGTTCTAATGCGGATGGTGTAAACGGGTTGATTACAGTGAAGAATTATGGTGGAGAAACAGCGGTACAAGATCCGGTTACGGCGCAAGTAGAATACATGCCAGCACAAGCAATTTTAAGGGCTAATGTAGATCGAGTTTTAAAAATAGAAGAGATTGCAGATTATATAAATTTATTAGGTTAAAACGCTCAAAAGATGAATAAAAAGGTTTTTATTTTTGATGATAATGCAGATATTTTAGAATTATGTTCTTTAATTTTAGAAGATGCTGGTTATGAAATTAAAACTTCAGCTACCTCAAATCATATCGTAGATCAGGTATCAGCATATATGCCAGATTTAATTTTTATGGATAATTGGCTGCCAGATGTTGGTGGTATTGAAGCTACGCAAGAACTAAAAAGGCATCCAGATTTGAAACATATTCCAGTAATTTATTTTTCGGCCAATAATGATGTAAGTGCATTAGCAGAAAAAGCTGGTGCTGATAGTTATTTATCTAAACCTTTTGATATTCAAACACTAGAAGAAATTGTACATAATTATATTGGAAAATAGTTACTCGTCATTCCCGTGAAAACGGGAATCGTAATGCGCAAAAAATCTGAAATGCTTTAGGATTCCCAATCAAGTTGGGAATGACGAGTATAACCTTAATTCTTCATTCTGCCTTGCTCATCTTCTGTTCCAGTTGAACGTCTACGAGCTGGTTTAATTTCATTTTTACCAAAACGATAAGTGAAACTAATTCTTCCAATTTGGCTTTCGTTTTTCTGATATAAATCATATTTCAAGCCTGGATAAGCACTTGTTAATTCTGTATCCATCGTATTAAAAACATCACTTAATGCTAATTTTAAACTGGCTTTTTTATTGAATAGAGATTTACTTAATCCCATATCAACAAAATAACGAGATTGAATGCTCAACGTACCATAATCCAATGGCGATTCGTAATTTCCGCTTAATTCTCCAGTTAAACCACTTACAATAATAAACGTATGTTGCGTTTTAAATTGGAAAGATGTTTTTCCTGTTTTTAAAACTTTTCCTGCCAAGTTTGGCGCTTCAAAACTCAAATTAAATACGTTTAAGTTGTTATTGGTTTCCCACCATTTAGCAATTTTTACAGGGATATTTAAGTTAAAACCATAGCTGATGTTTTTAGCAATATTGGCATTAGTTTGGTACAATGCTTTTTGAGCTGGATCTGGTAAAATTACCTCTGTTATCACATCATTTACTCGGCTATAATTTATCGACAGCAAGTATTTTTGCATAAAAGTGTAAGAAACCTCAAAATTGTGTGTGTATTGTGGGTTCAAAAACGGATTACCTTTACTGTATGTGTATTGATCTAAATAATAAACGAATGGATTTAACGCATCATAACTTGGTCTGTCAATTCTGCGGCTGTAAGAAAATCCGATTTGATTATTTTTTGAAAGTGTTTGTTGTATAAAAGCTGTCGGAAAGAAATCCCAATAACTTCTTTTAACAACCGTATTATTTGTAATTAAATTACCAGTAGAATTCGTTTGCTCTACTCTTAAACCTAATTGTACACTTGTATTTTTAAACTGTTTATTGAAATTAGTGTAGGCAGCATTTACATTTTCGTCGTACACAAATTGATTACTACGACGAACATCATTTTGCCAAACATTATTTTTGTATTCTTCGGCTCTTAAATCATTATCTGTTTTTACCCAGCTACTTTTTACACCCGCTTCTAACTTTATACTTTTGCTTAATGCAACGGTATAATCTATCTTAAAAGCCTTGATATCTATTTTGGTAGGCGTAGCATTTCTAATGTAATTGGTTGGACGAATTGGCGTTCCGTTAGCATAGAAAAAACTATTGTTATAGGTTGCGTTATCATTACCATTATATCTCGAATAATCTAAATCGGCAGAAATTTCTTGTCCAGCAGTATCTAATATCGACTTGTAATTAAGGTTATAGGCAAGGTTGTTATACTTATTGCGTATGATATTATCAGATACCAACGATGAGTCTCTTTGCTGAAAAGAAGGGCCAATTAAAGTATTGCTATTGTTTGTTTCGGTACCGTTATTTAAATAACCATTCACCAATAAACCGATGGTGTTTTTTTTATCTATAAAATAATCAATACCCGCTTTAAAATTGTTATTATATCTCTTCCTAAAGCTATTTCCATCTTGCATAAAATAAGTATCTGGACTTCCATTACTAATGCGATCTATGCTAATAAAATTATCGCGACCATTTAGTCCATAATTGTAATTACCAAAAATGTTTACATGATTGGTTCTATTGTTCAGGTTGATACCAGCATTACCTCTAAAGTTTTTACCATAACCAGCAGTTGCATTTACACTACCGTTTGTACCACCATTTTTATTCTTTTTAGTTTTAATGTTGATGATACCAGAATTTCCAGAAGCATCATATTTTGAAGAAGGATTGGTAATTAGTTCAATCGTTTCCAGCTCAGAACTTTGCATATTTCTTAAAAGATTAGCAACATCAGCACTGCTCATATAGGTTTGTTTGCCATCTAATAAAATCAACACACCTTGTTTTCCTTGCATAGAAATGTTATCGTTTTGATCAACCGTTACGCCTGGTGCTTTTTGTAAAACTTCTAACGCAGATGAGCCAATGGCGATACTACTATTTTCTACATTCATCACCAATTTATCGGTTTTACGCTCAATAAGTGGTTTAATAACGGTTATGCTTACTGTATTTAGTGTTTTGCTATTCGTTTTTAAACGAATTTCTTCTAAGCTTAAAACTAAATTGGCATCTGTTAATTGAAAAGTTTTTCCTTTGTAAATACCGTAGCCCATCATATTAGCTTTCACGAAATAAGATCCAGTATTGATGTTTGCAAATTCAAATTTTCCATCAGCAGTTGTTAAAGCAGTTTTAACCAAAGATGAATCGGATGTTTTAAAAAGGCCAATAGTTACATAATCAATCGGCTTGCTTTGTTCGTCTAAAACAACGCCGTTTATGGTTCCTTGCTTTGTATTCGGAAGGGCGATGTTTCCTGTTAATAGTGCAAATAATAAAAAGTAAATAGTTCTCATTTTGTGTTTGTTTGGTTTAAAAAATAGGGCATAAAAATTTCACAGCGCTCACACGCAAATTTTTTCATTTCCAAAAATTTTAAGTTTAGTTTAAAAGACCGGAAGCCTTTTCTGTTAGTTTGTATCTTATAGACGAGAGGAACACAAAAAAGGTTACAAGAAATTTATTCTTTTTTTAAAGCAATTACTTGTAGGCCAAAAACACAACCTTTTAGCTCAAATTTTTCAAGCACCGAAAATAAGTTCTTTAATAACTATTTATTTAGTTATATTCACATTAAGAAATTCTGGCATGAGATATCTAAGTTTATCCATTTTGGTAATAATTGTAGTTTGTTTTTGTTTATGGCAACAATTGAGAGAACCTCCTATCAATTATAAGTCTAGTAAAAGAAAGCATAGTACTGGAATAAAATGGAATGATAGCCTTTTTAAGCATCTTCCAGAAAATATAGATACTAGTGTTATTGTTTTTGATATTCATGGCACACCATTACATTTTCATCAATATATTAAACCTGTTTTCGAGCATAATGCAATGATTTATCATGATAGGGGTTTATGGAAATTGCATCGTTTTACAGATGGTGCAAAGGATTCTTTGGATAAAGATGTGCATGCAACTGCAAAATCAGCAAGGTATATTGCTTTTAGAGAAGTAGATACCATTAGTAGTTGGAAAGTTAAATTAAATGCAATTGCCGAAACCCTAGCACAGGCTGATTATGTATTGGTGTTAAAAAGTAAACGTTTAATGTTACTTAAAAGAAAGGGGTTAATTGTTAAAACGTTAAAGATTGATTTAGGTTTTACTCCCATTGGCCAAAAGAGTGCAAATAAAGACGGAAAAACTCCTGAAGGAATCTATCACTTGGATATGAAATATGCACGACCTGATAAATTTTACAAAAGTATTTGGGTTTCCTATCCGAATGCGGAAGAAAAGGCATTAGCAAAGAGTAAAGGTATAGATCCTGGATTTGGAATATCAATTCACGGAACTCCAAAAACTAGAATTAATGCAAAAGATTGGACAGCAGGATGCATCGCACTTCAAAATAATGATATCGATACCGCATTTAAGTACATTCCTGAAGGCGTTACCATAGAAATTAAAAAGTAACGCCTTCAAAATGTAAAATCATTATTTCATTCCTAAAACATCAACCCCTTGTTCAAAAACAATGTCAACTGGAATACCCTTTTTGCTTAAACGATCTAAATCTGCTTGTAATTCTGGCTGAATAATTCCTTTTGCTTTTTGTGCTTTTTCTACCGCAACTTTATCGCCATTACCTTGTAAAGTAATAATGAAATTGCTCAAATCATTCATTGCAGCAGCAAATTTGTCGAAATCTACACGATATGTTCCATTTGCCGTTCTTTCAAAAGCACCTTTTTCTTTAAAGAAATTGAAACATTGCATGTTTGCTTTTCCATGTGCTTCAGATGCACCAAAGCGTACCGAACGTAAAATGCCAGCCATAAAAGTGGTGTAATAATCTTTTATATCGCCAGTTAATTCTCCTTTTTTAAGTAAGCCAGTTACCATATACAAACCTAAAATATCGGCCTTGCCTTCTTCTAGCCAAGAGTATTGTTCTTTTAACGCAGAGCGGATAGTTCCTTTGCCTGTAATTGTATTTTTTATGCCTAAACCATGTGCAACTTCATGAAACATTACATTGGCGAAAAAAGCATCAAACTTAATATATTGTTGTTGGTCTTTGTCAATCAATTCTTTTGATATCGGCACTAATATTTTATCAAATTTAGCCTGCATTGCATTTTTCAACTGCGAACGACGCGTTCCTTTTTTCTGCTGAATGGCTTCATCATTTGGTAAGTTTACAGCAATGGTTTTTGATCCTGCATTGCAATCTCCAGCATAATACACTACATCATAAGCATTTAACTCCGAATCAGTTCCTGGCACTTCTTTTTTATACTTTGCATCAACAGGTAAACCTTTTTGTAATTCTGGCAACATTGATACATATTTGGCCAAACGTTTACTCCAAACTTTATCCTTCACTAAAACATACGATTCGAAAGATGCACGAGCATTAAATAGCTTATCCTCGTAATTTTCTATCGGGCCAATAATAATATCCAAACCATTGGTTTTCATATCTAACCAAGCATAATCGCTGGCAGAATAATCATCAGTAACCAAAGCATCGGCTCTAAGATTTAAGTATTTTTTTAAGCCAGCATCATCAGCTAACAAAGCTGCTTGTTTAAGCAAACTACTTGCTTTTTGTAATTCAGTTGCATAAACAACATGGTATGGAACAGAAATCAATTTGCCTTTCTCAGTTCTAATCACAGAATACAAACCATATTTATCTTTTACATCAGATTTTTCTAGCGCTTCTTTGGTCATCCCAGCAGGATAAAAAGTTCCAGTTTCTGATTTTGGACCTATGCCAGTTACAAAAGGTTTGTCACCATTTAATCTATCCCATGGACCATAATTAATATCTATAAACTGCTTAGTTTTTTCATCCTTAATTGAGTTTTTAAGGCTATCACGTTGTGGATATGCTTGTTTCCAAAACAAATCATCCATAATTTTTGCAGCTTCTATCAATAATGGTAATACCTTTCGTTCACTTACAGTAAGTTGATTAAGATTGGTAGTTAATCGTACTTTCTCATAAATTGGTAAACGTTGTGCTACGTATTCTTGTAACGAATCTTTAGTTGTACTGTCTTTTTTATCAGTAGATTGTTCAGAATTATTACATGCAAATAGGCTCGCAGTAATTGAAAATCCGATAAATAAAGCGCCGATTTTATTAATGTTCTTCATTTGGTTACGAAATTGTTTTTCCTTTTATTTCAATGTACTAAATTAGCAAAAAATATAAGCATGTATAATTTTAATATATTGCATGCTCAACTTCTTATTCCTAAATATAAATCATGTTAGTAAACAAAATAACATTAAAAAGCGCTGTACTACTTTCTTGCGTATTGTTGTTAACCAATTGTAGCACGAGTAAATATGCTGCTACAGATAAAGTGTACAAAAATATGGCAAAAGGCTTTTCTAAAATAATTAAAGCCACTCCGCCCGAAGGTCAAACTATTGATTCGTTAAACAATGAGCAATATTTTGTGGGTACCGTAAACATGGGTATTCGTAAACCTAATTTTGTAATTATACATCATACTGCTCAAGATTCTACTGCACAAACTTTAAAAACTTTTACCATTGCCAGAACTGCTGTTAGCGCACATTATGTGGTTGGCAGAGACGGGAAAGTGTATCATATGGTAAATGATTATTTGAGAGCGCAACATGCCGGTGTTGGGCGTTGGGGAAATGATACTGATTTAAATTCTTCCTCTATCGGGATAGAAATGGATAATAACGGCACAACCGATGTGTGGACAGATGCTCAAATTAATAGCCTTTGTTCGTTATTAGCAACATTAAAAAAGAAATACAGTATTCCTACTGCTAATTTTATTGGTCACGCAGACATTGCACCAACTCGTAAACCCGATCCTAATAATTTTCCTTGGAAAACATTAGCTAAAAAAGGATTTGGATATTGGTACGATGATGTTTTGCAACTACCGCCAGCAGATTTTGATACTACAATTGCGCTAAGAATTATTGGATATGACGTAAGAAATTTACCTGCAGCAATTACCGCTTTTAAACGTCATTTTGTTGGTACAGATATTACACCAAAATTAACCGAACCAGATAAATTGATTTTATACAATTTGTATAAAAAGTACATGTAAGTTTAAGTCAAAAGAAAAGCCGCAGATGCGCAGATTAATTTAAAATCTGCGCATCTGCGGCTTACTGTTTTAAGCCAATTACACTTTAGGTTTCCAAGCTTCTTTTAGCGAAACTGTTCTGTTAAAAATTAATTGACCAGGTTTAGAATCTTTATCTACACAGAAATAGCCTTTACGGATAAATTGATAACCTATACCTTCTTCTGCATTTGCTAAATAAGGCTCAATGTAAGCTTGTTTAATCACATCCATACTTTCCGGATTTAAGTAATCTTTAAAATCACCTTCTTCGCTATCTGGCGATTCCACCGTGAATAAACGATCATATAAACGAACTTCTGCAGTTTGCGCATGTTTTGCACTCACCCAATGGATAGTTCCTTTTACATTAATTCCACTTGTATCTTCTCCACTTTTCGATTCTGGAATATAAGAACACTGAATTTCGGTTACATTGCCGTTTTCATCTTTCTTAAAATCTTCGCATTTTACAATGTAAGCATGTTTTAATCTTACAGTTGCACCAAGCGCTAATCGGAACCATTTTTTAGCAGGTTCTTCCATAAAATCTTCACGCTCAATCCACAATTCATTACTAAAAGGAATTTCACGCGTTCCACCTTTATCTTCAACTTCTGGGTTATTTTCGCCAATTAAAATTTCTTCTTTTCCTGCCGGATAATTGGTAATTACTAATTTAATCGGATCTAAAACGCCCATTACACGATTTGCACTTTTATTCAAATCTTCGCGGATGCAAAATTCTAACAACCCCAATTCAATTAAGTTTTCTCTTTTGGCAATGCCGATGCGTTCACAAAATTCTTTAATACTTTCTGGCGTATAACCTCTTCTACGCAAACCACTAATGGTAGGCATTCGAGGGTCATCCCATCCGCTAACTAAATTATCGTTTACCAATTGCATTAATTTGCGTTTACTCATTACCGTATACGTAAGATTTAAACGAGCAAATTCATATTGTTTAGAAGGAAAAATTTCTAGTTTTTCGATAAACCAATCGTATAATTCACGATGCGAAACATATTCTAACGTACAAATAGAGTGGGTGATATTTTCAATACTATCACTTTGTCCATGTGCAAAATCATACATTGGGTAAATGCACCAAGTATTTCCAGTTCTATGGTGATGGGCATGTTTAATGCGATAAATAATAGGATCACGCATTAACATATTAGAACTTGCTAAATCAATTTTAGCACGTAATATGCAAGCACCATCTTCAAATTCACCGTTTTTCATGCTCGCAAACAAAGCTAAATTTTCAGCTACGCTACGATTTCTATAGGCACTTTCTTTGCCTGGTTCTGTTGGTGTTCCTTTTTGTTCTGCAATTTCTTCAGCTGTGCTTTCATCTACATAAGCCAAGCCTTTTTCAATCAGTTTTATGGCAAAACCATGTAATTGATCAAAATAATCTGACGCATATAATTCGTTTTTCCACTCAAAACCCAACCAATGAATATCCTCTTGCTGGCTATTTACATATTCTGTTTTCTCCGTAACCGGATTAGTATCATCAAAACGCAAATTGGTATAACCACCATATTTTTGGGTTAAACCAAAATTAAGGCAAATGGCTTTTGCATGGCCAATATGTAGGTATCCGTTAGGCTCTGGCGGAAAACGTGTAACCAAAGTTTTCGTTTTTCCACTACTTAAATCATTCTCTATTAGCTCTTCAATAAAGTTCAATGATTTTTCTTCACTCATAAAAATTATAAATTATAGACGCCAAAGTTAAGAAGATTAAGGGTATTTTAAGGTCGTTTTTAAGGATTTGATTAATAAAACGGCTAATTTATTTACATTTACATCCTACTTTAGTATCAAATATGAACAAAACATTGAATAGACCAATTAGGGTTTTAGTGGCAAAAGTGGGTTTAGATGGGCACGATCGTGGCGCAAAAGTAATTGCAACCTCACTACGAGATGCAGGGATGGAAGTAATTTATACTGGTCTACGCCAAACGCCAGAAATGGTGGTAAATACAGCGCTGCAAGAAGATGTTGATGCAATTGGAATTTCTATTCTTTCGGGGGCACACATGACGGTTTTTCCAAAAATTGTCGCCATCATGAAAGAAAAACAACTAACAGATGTTTTGTTAACAGGTGGAGGAATTATTCCCGAAGGAGATATGAAAAAACTGCAAGAAATAGGCGTTGGCGAACTTTTCCCGCCAGGAACACCGATGGCAAGTATTGTAGAATACATAGAGAATTGGGTGATTACAAACAGAAATTTTTAAGAAATGGTTTATCAGCAAATTATAGCAGAAGTAAAAGAAAATATCTTTTACATCACCATAAATAGAGAGCAAAAACTTAATGCATTAAATAAAGAAGTGTTAACAGAACTGGCACACGCAATTAAGTTTGCTACACAGAGCGATGAAATTCGCGGCGTGCTACTTACTGGTGCTGGAGAAAAAGCTTTTGTAGCTGGTGCTGATATTTCTGAATTTCAAAACTATAGTTTAGCCGAAGGAAAAGAATTAGCGAAAGTTGGTCAAACAAATGTTTTTGATGCGATAGAAAATTGTCCGAAACCTGTTGTTGCCGCTATAAATGGTTTCGCCCTTGGCGGAGGATTGGAATTGGCGATGGCTTGTCACATTCGCATTGCGAGTGAAAACGCAAAACTAGGTTTACCAGAAGTAACATTAGGTTTGATACCAGGCTACGGCGGCACTCAACGGTTAACACAATTGGTTGGCAAAGGTAGAGCGATAGAAATGATTACTACTGCCGATATGATTACTGCGGAAAAAGCATACAGAATTGGTTTGGTAAATGAAGTTGTACCACAAGCAGAACTGATAAGCAAAGCTGAAGAAATCTTAAATAAAATAAAACAGAGAGCGCCATTAGCAATAGCAAGTGCGATAAAGGCAGTTAATTCATCCTTAAAAAATAATGTAAATGGCTTTGACATAGAGATTGAAGAATTTGCAAAATGTTTTCAGACTGAAGATTTTAAAGAAGGAGTAGGCGCATTTTTAGAGAAAAGGAAAGCAGTTTTTAAAGGGGAGTAAATTCACAAAATAAGAATTTTTAAAGCCGTTGATGTTTGATTATCAATGGGTTTTGTTTTTATGCGTACTGTTGGGTAGTTAAATATACCAGTGCGAGGGTATTTTATTGAGTAGTGTTTGTTGCAATATTTGTTTAAACAAATAATAAACTTAAAAACCAACAAACATGAAAAAATTAGCACTCACTTTATTAGCTGGCGCAATGTTGCTAGTTAATGTAAATTTAAAAGCACAAGACTCAAAAGGAGGCGTAAATGGCTTTAGATTTGGTATTGGCTTGGAGGGGGCATTACCTTCGGGCGGATTAAAAGCGTATGACGCAGGAGCTGGATTAACCTTAAGATTTAGTCAAGGTGTTGCCGAAAATTTTGATGCTACACTTACTTCTGGAGGGATAGCTTTTTTTCCTAAAAGTTTGAGTAATGCAACCGCTAACACCAAAGCTTCCATCTTTATTCCTATTAAATTGGGCGGTCGTTATATGTTTTCAAAAAATTTTTATGGCATGGCCGAAGCAGGAATGACCATCGCTAAAACCTATACTGTTAAAAGTTTTAGTGGTACAACTCCGAACTATGGTTTTGTAAGCAGCTCAAGCTTTACATATGCTCCATCTATTGGTGCACGTTTTGGTGGGTTTGATATTGGTGTAAGATATGAAGGTCTGGAGGGTGGTGGATTTATGGGTTTAAGACTAGGTTATGATTTTTAACTAAGACGAAAATAATTTCTTTAAAAGCATCAAAACTCTTTGATGCTTTTTTATTTTAACAAAATTTGCATGATTTTCATGAAAAAATAGTGTAGAAAATATTTCCCATATCAAATATTTCTTATATTTAGCTATTATTTGCCAGCCACTTATAGAAAGTATGAAGAAAATATTAATAGTTGATGATGAGGTTAATATAGGATTATTGTTATCAAAATTTTTAACGAGAAATTCATTTAGTGTTGAAACGACTACAAGTGGTAGTTCTGCTATGGATTACCTTTCGAAACAAAGTTTTGACTTGGTTTTATGTGACTACCGTTTGGAGGATACCGACGGAAAAGAAATGCTAATTAAAATTAAAGAAAGTTACCCAAGTACTGGTGTAATTATTATTACTGGTTATTCTGATATTAAACTAGCAGTTGAACTAATTAAATTAGGTGCATACGATTATATTACGAAACCGCTTTATCCGGATGAGATTTTAAACACCATTAATAAAGCAATTGAAACTCAAATTGCTCTAAATGAAAATAATTCAGAATCTGAAACCGCTGAAAATAAAAAGGATAAGGCATCTAAACAGATTCAAGCAGAAACTGGCGAATTTGTAGTTGGACAAAGTAGCGCTTCTAGAGAATTAATGAAGCAAATTATGCTGGTTGCGCCAACATCTTACAGTGTAATTTTAACAGGCGAAAGTGGTACAGGGAAGGAATCTGTTGCTAAAACTATCCATTTAAATAGCCCTAGAAAAGACAAACCATTTATTGCAATGGATTGTGGTTCTTTAACCAAAGAATTAGCAGGAAGTGAATTTTTTGGGCACGAAAAAGGATCTTTTACAGGAGCCTTATACACTAAAATTGGTCATTTTGAAATGGCAAATGGCGGCACATTATTTTTAGATGAGGTTGGAAATTTATCGTATGATATTCAGGCAGCTTTATTAAGAACAGTACAAGAAAGAAAGATTAAACGGATTGGTAGCACTAAAGAAATTGATTTAGATGTGAGGATTATTGTTGCAACCAATGAAAACTTAGGAGAATCTATTCAAAAAGGCAGGTTTAGAGAAGATTTATACCACAGATTTAATGAATTTTCGATCCATTTACCGCCGATAAGTCAAAGAGGGCGAGATATTATGGTATTTGCGCATACGTTTTTAGTGCTGGCTAATCAAGAATTAAATAGGAATATACAAGGTTTTTCTGCAGAAGTTGAAGAGTGTTTTTTAACTTATAATTGGCCAGGGAATGTTCGCGAACTTAAAAATGTGGTGAGGCGAGCTACTTTATCTACTGAAACACAAGAAATTCAATTAAAAGCATTGCCACTAGAAATTTCTACTTATGCAAAAGCAGCTTCAGTAGAAAATGCAGTCGGTAATTCTATTATAAGAACACCTATTTTGAGTAAACCTAGAAACTTAAAAGAAGCTGCACTAGAAGCTGAGTACGAAGCTATTTTGAACGTACTGAGAGAGGTGAATTTTAATAAAACTAAAGCTGCAAAAATTTTAAACATAGATCGCAAAACGCTTTATAATAAAATGAAAGCAATAGATTCAGATAATGAATAATCAGTTTTTAAGCTCTTAAATAAAACAAAACTGACTAAAACAATTTGAAGGCTTTTGTGTATTATTAATATATATCTAAAAGCTCCGTATGTCTCTATTTACCTATAAACAGCGCAACTATATCAACCTTGTTATTATCATAGCATTGGGGTGTTTAATAGCATATTCCCTAATGGGGATTTTCGGTTCTTTGTTAAGTACGCTTGTCTTATACACTATTTTGCGTCCAAGTTATATTTACTTAACTGAGGTGAAAAATTGGAATCGTAGGTTTACTGCAATATTGCTATTGTTTATCTCTATAATTGTTCTTGTGCTTCCATTTTATGCACTAAGTAGCATGGTTATTAATAAAATTACTGAGCTAAATAACGATCAAATTTATTTCAAGAATTTACTGTATAAAATTCAACACTTATTACCTGTTAATGGAAATGTAGAGAAAATTATAGAAGATGGACTGAAAAGCATTGGAAGCTGGGCAACAGGTTTATTTCCATCCTTAATTTCAGGTGTATTTAATATTGTACTTGGATTATTACTGATGTATTTTTTGCTTTATTTTATGCTCGTAGAACGAGAAGCTTTTGAAAAAGCATTAGTAAAATACGCTCCGTTTAGAGAACAAAATGCGTACCGTTTTGCCGAAGAAATGCGAAATACAACGTATGCAAATGTAGTCGGACAGGGATTTATAGCCATTGTGCAAGGTTCGTTAGTCAGTTTATCATTTTATGTTTTAGGCTACAAAGACCCACTTTTTTGGGGTGTAGTAACCTCCTTTATTTCTCTTGTTCCAGTTTTAGGCCCACCAGTAATATTTGTACCCGCCGCATTATTGCAATTGGCAGATGGAAATAATTTTGCTGGCTGGGCGATGATAATTTTCGGATTTGTGGTGATTATCAACATAGATAATGTGCTCAGATTTATGATTGCAAAAAAAGTTGGAAATATTCATCCAATAATTACTGTAATTGGCGTAGTTATTGGTATTCCTTTATTTGGTATATTAGGGCTGGTGTTCGGACCGTTGTTATTATCTTATTTTTTCTTGCTCATAAAAATCTATGAAACCAGTTCAATGGCGTCAGAAAGATTGGAAAGAATTAAAACAATTCATGAACATGATGAGTTATAAAATAAGATTAACAATAGCATAACATCAGCAATGCTATATTTGAAATAATAATTGTTAAACATTAAAATTAAAAGATCATGAATGATAATTCGAAAGTATTAATAGGGCTATTAGCTGGTTTAGCTGCGGGTGCAGCATTAGGTTTATTGTTTGCTCCAGAAAAAGGAAGCGAAACTCGCGATAAATTAGGTCAATCGTTAAAAGATTTTGGCGATTCGATTAAAGATAAAGCAGCAGATGAAATTAACAATCTAAATAGTTTAAAAGACAAAGTAGTAAGCTCTATTAAAAGCAAACTTCGCGATGTAGAAGATGAATATTCTTCGGAAGTTGAAAACGTTTGAGCTATTTAATTACAAAAACATATAATGGAAGAAAATAAGGAAAAAGATATTGAAGATCTATTTTTTGATGCTAAAGAATATATTGATACAAGAATTGAATATACTCGTTTATCGGCAGTAGAAAAAGGATCAAAAATATTTGCAGATTTAATTACTAACGGAGCTGTAATAATTTGTTTTATCCTAGCTTTTCTGTTTGGCACGTTTACCCTTGCCCTTTATCTTTCTGATGTTTTAGGTAGTCATACCCGAGGTTTTGGATGTGTTGCAGCTATTTATCTTTTGCTTGCCATCATCTTCTATTTCGCTAAGGATAAGTTTATAGAGAGATATTTGGTAAGCTTGTTTATCAGAAAATACTTTGATAAAGTGGCCGATAAAGACGACGACGATGAAGAGAAATAATAACATAAGAACTTTAGAAGAACTACAAAATGAGGTTCATCGTTTAAAAGCAGATTATAAACATAGAGGTGTAATGCTTAATCAGGATGCTAAAACCTATATTAAGCAATTTACATTAGGAGGTTTGATTAAAAAATATGCTACTCCGAGTGGTCTTTTAAAATTGGATGAAAATACAAATATCACCAGTAAAATTATGTCGGTAGCATTGCCGATGTTGTTAAACAGTACTCTTTTTAGAGGGTCTGGGTTGATTACAAAAGCACTTGGAGCATTGGTTTCTGGCAAAGTCGGTAAGTCTTTAGATGCAGAAAATTTATCTGGAATTTTTAATATCGCTAAATCATTTTTTAGTGGTAAAAAGAAAAAAGAGAAAGAAGTAGCATTTGTAGATTACGGCATCCCGCCGGATAGTGAAACCTATTAGTTCATTGGTTCAGTCGTTCATTAGTTTGGATTCTGAACTAAATGTATATTAAATAAAAAAGGTCTTAGCAATTTGCTAAGACCTTTTTTATTCTGTCCCCAGCCCAATGATACTAATGAACCAATGAGTTATTGAACTATAGATCCGTCTTTATCTTCAATTCTTTCAATTGTTTGTCATCAATTGTACTAGGACTATCAATCATTACATCTCTTCCCGAATTATTTTTAGGGAATGCGATTACATCTCTAATTGAATCTAAGCCTGCAAAAATTGAACACAATCTATCAAAACCGAAAGCAATACCGCCATGTGGAGGTGCTCCAAATTCAAACGCATCCATTAAGAAACCAAATTGTTTTTGAGCTTCCTCAGTGCTAAAACCTAAATGTTTAAACATTAAAGCTTGCAAAGCTCTATCATGAATACGAATAGAACCACCACCAATTTCAGTTCCGTTTACCACCATATCATAAGCGTTAGCACGAACATTTTTAGGATCTGTATCTAACATGGCAATATCTTCTGGTTTAGGAGAAGTAAATGGATGGTGCATCGCATGGTAACGTTCTGTTTCTTCATCCCATTCTAAAAGAGGAAAATCTAAAACCCAAAGTGCAGAGAATTTATCTTTATCACGCAAACCTAAACGAGAACCCATTTCTAAACGCAGTTCGCTTAATTGTTTGCGAACTTTATCAGTTCCACCAGCCATTACCAAAACTAAATCGCCTGGTTCGGTTTGGCAAGCCACCGACCATTTCGCTAATTCGTCTTCGTTATAAAATTTATCAACGGACGATTTTAAAGAACCATCTTCGTTATGACGTAAATAAATTAAACCAGTTCCGCCGATTTGTGGTTTTTTAATAAAGTCTGTTAATTCATCTAATTGCTTACGTGTGTAATGTGCGCAACCTTTTGCATTAATGGCAATTACCAATTCTGCATTGTCAAAAACAGGGAAATCTTTGCCTTTAACAATGTTATTCATCTCGATAAATTTCATATCAAAACGAGTATCTGGTTTATCAGAACCATAAAAACGCATCGCATCTGCATATTGCATACGAGGCACTTCTGGTAAATCGTAATTACGAACTTCTTTAAACAACGTACGAATTAAACCTTCGAACGTATTTAAAATATCTTCTTGCTCGATGAAAGACATTTCGCAGTCAATCTGTGTAAATTCAGGTTGTCTATCTGCTCTTAAATCTTCATCTCTAAAACATTTTACAATCTGAAAATAGCGGTCGAAACCAGAAACCATTAACAATTGTTTAAACGTTTGTGGCGATTGCGGCAAAGCGTAAAACTCACCAGCATTCATTCTGCTTGGCACAACGAAATCTCTTGCGCCTTCTGGCGTAGATTTAATTAAAACAGGAGTTTCTACTTCAATAAAATCTAAAGCATCTAAATAACGACGAACAGATTGAGCCATTCTATGACGTAAAATCATATTGTTTCTAATCGGGTTACGACGTAAATCTAGGTAACGGTATTTCATACGTAAATCATCACCACCATCAGTTTTATCTTCGATAAGAAATGGGGGTAATTTTGCTGCGTTTAATATTTCTAATGCAGTAACTTTTATTTCGATTTCGCCAGTTGGGATTTCTTTATTTTTATTTGAACGTTCTACAACGGTTCCGCTAACTTTAATTACAAATTCGCGACCAAGGCTACGAGCGCCAGCGCATAAATCTGCATTATCATTCATATTAAAAACCAATTGGGTTATACCGTAACGATCGCGGATATCTATAAAAGTCATCCCGCCTAAATCTCTAGAATTCTGCATCCAGCCGCATAGTGTTACATTTTCGCCTAAATTTTGCAGTGTTAAAGCACCGCAAGTAGTTGTTCTTAACATGGTTTTATATCGTATTTGTATATTATTAATTTATTATGCGTGCAAAAAAACATCAGCTGGCAAGTTAAAAAAGCTTACTAGTTTTTGTGCCATTTTTAATGTTAACTCTCTGCGTCCCGATAGAATTGAAGAAACATGACCTTTTGAACCGATAATTGGTTCTAAGTCTTTAGATTTAATTCCTTGCTCTTCCATTTTAAATTTGATTACTTCTATCGGGTTTAGTTCTGGTAATTTTATGTTTTTAGTTTCATAATCATTAACCAACAACAAAAGTAAATCCAATTCATCAGATTCTGGTGAATTTTGTTCAGCATGGAAAATTTCGATTGTACGAGCAAGTGCTTCTTTATAATCAGATTCTGTTTTTAGAATTTTTGTGATGGTCATAATTTGTTGCTTAATGCTATGTTAATATCAAAAGAAATAGTTTCTACGTTAATTTTATCATATTCAGAATGATTGCCAAACCAAATTACATATGCCAATTGTTTTGAAAAATTTATTGAAATAACTAATCTGTAATCGTTACCCTTTATATTAAAAACAACCCTGTTTTGTGCTACTAAACTTGCGTTTTTGTAGACAGATTTAAGTTGGTTAAAATTTGTAAACTTATGTTTTTCAAATTCTTTATGCCAAGCTAGTAATGGCGTTTTAGCTTTGTGGAATTTTTCAATATAATATAAGATAGTTCCTTTAGCTATCACATTCATTTGGCAAAGATAGGTTTTCTTTTTGAAAACAAAAACATTAAAGTTGTTATAAACCACAAAAGATAAGTGATGTTATATTGGTAAGCTTATCGGTTCTTTTTCATTACTTGCACAAACCTTTATTTTCTAAACCCGATAGGATGAATGCCATTTTTCATGGCAGAAAGTATAGCGGGGCTGATGGTTCAAAAAAGCTACTGCAATTGCTTTTCAAGCCTATTGTAAAAAATTTTTCTACCTTGATGCAACGTTTTTAAAATTACCCTGTCTATTAACATGAACGTTTAGAATTTGGAAACTGTATACATAGATAAGCACGTAGAGCTGGTAAATGAGTGCCGAAATGGTAGTCGTAAAGCGCAATTTGAAATTTACAAATTGTATGCTAATGCGATGTACAATGTGGCGGTGCGCATAGTAAATGACGATGCCGAGGCTGAAGACGTTTTGCAAGAAGCATTTTTGGATGCATTTAATCGCATTGCGGATTTTAGGCAGGAAACAACTTTTGGCTTATGGCTAAAGCAAATCGTAATTAACAGAGCGATAAATTACTTGAGAAAAAGGAAAGCGGAATTTGTAAGTATTGATGAGGTAGAAGTTGCAGATGAACCAAGTACAGATTACGAAGAAACAACGCTGAAAGTTGAAGCGATTAAAGCGGCAATGACCGAATTACCAGATGGATATAGAGTTGTTTTAACACTTTATTTGTTTGAAGGATACGATCACGAGGAGATAGCACATATATTAAAAATAACAGAAAATACATCACGCTCTCAATACATGCGGGCAAAAAGAAAGTTGAATAGTTTATTAGAAATGAAAGGAGTAGTAAGATGAACAATAAATTAGAGGGGTTTGTAAAAGACAATAAGAAGGAGTTTGAAGTAAGAGGTCCATCTGACAAATTGTGGGAAAAAATTGCAGCAGAGCTGGACAAAAAACAAGAACCGAAAAAAAAAATTGAGTTATATAAATGGCTCAGCATTGCTGCTATGTTGGTAATTAGTTTGGGCATTTATTTTACCTATAACTATACACAAGCAACCACAGGAATTAATGTTGCGGATATCAGCCCAGAATTTGGGCAAAAAGAAGTACGCTTTGTAAACCAAATTGAAGAGAAGAGAGATAGTTTAGCAATTTATGCCACAGCAAATCCTGAATTATATAAAAAGTTTACCAACGATCTGAAAAATTTAGATGCAGATTATGAGCGTTTAAAAGTTGAATTACCTGAAAGTCCAAATCAATTATTAATCGTAAAAGCGATGGTTAGAAATCGCGAAATGCAATTGCAGATTTTAAAACAGCAATTAATGATTATCAATCAAGTCAATCAATATAAAAAGGAGAATTCAATATGAAAAAATTAACGCTAAGTATTTCGGGCATGCTGTTGCTCGCTATACAAGTAAACGCACAGCAACAACCTTCAGTATCTGTTAATGTTAGCACTAGTCCAACGGTTTCAGTTACTAAATCATCAAATATATCTTACACTACAAATAGCAGTGTTAATGTAAATTCTGATGTGAATGTTACAACATCGGTAAACGTTCAGGAAGTGGGCGATGATCCGATGAAAGCTAAAACATTTTCTAAATCATTTAGCTTAGATAAAAACGATAAAATAAACTTGTCTAACCAGTACGGTAACATCGTTATTAAAACTTGGGATAAAGACGAGATTAAAGTAGATGTTGACATTAAAGCCTACGCAAAAACAGACGAAGATGCTCAAAAATTATTAGACGATGTTTCAATTACTGCAACTAAAACCGGAGATTTAGTTACATATAGAACAAATGTTGGTGAGCGAAATGGCGATTGGGGAAGAAGAGTAAAAAATGGAAAAACTGTTTGGAGAAGGGAAGCTAAAGTGTATTACACAGTTTATATGCCGTCGTCAAATGCTTTAACGGCTGGTCAAAGTTATGGAAACATTACCATGGACGATTTTTCTGGTCCAACATCTTTAAAAGTACAATACGGTAATTTAATTACTGGAGATTTAAGAAACACTAATAATTATGTAAATGTTCAATACGGAAAAGCCAATCTTAAAAATGTAAATCAGGCGAGAATTAATCATGAATATGGTGGTGGTTTAACAGTGGCTAGCATTAATGATTTGGAGCTTGATGCACAATACACTTCAGTAAATATTGGCACCATTAAAAATAACGCGAATATAAAACAGCAATACGGAAGTGGATGTACCATTGGTTATGCGGGTAGTTTAAATTTAACTGCAGAATATTCAAATGTTAAGTTGGATAAATTAGGGGGCATTTTTACTGGTAAAGTAGAGTATGGCAAATTAGATATTGGCACTGTAGAAAACGGCTGCAAGATTTTAAATGTTGACGCTGATTATTCTCCCGTTATTTTAGGTTTTTCGCCAGCTTTTAATGCAGAATTTACAGTTAACACAAGTTATGGTGGCTTTAAATACGGATCTAATGTAACTGCCAAAAAACAGGGTGATGATAGAAGTTATAGTTCATCAAAAAGTTATAGCGGCCAAATTGGTAAAGGCGGAACCGCTCGTGTCAGTGTTAAAACAGAATATGAGTCGGTAACTTTCAAATAAACAAACCAAACAAATAATACCGAAGCCTGTTGATGTAAATCGACGGGCTTTTTTTATATTCGTGCCAGATAAAATTAACTATGGAATTACTTACCAGTCCCGAAGCGTGGATTTCGCTTTTTACCCTAACACTTTTAGAAATCGTTTTAGGAATAGATAATGTAATATTTGTAAGTATTATTTTAAATCGAGTAAATGTTGCATCTCAAAAGCGAGCACGCCTAATTTGGATGATAACTGGTATCATTTCTCGTTGTTTAATGTTATTTGGCTTAAGTTGGTTATTACAGCAAAAAGGAAATTACATCATACCAGAAAGTTGGTTTGGCAAAGGTTTCGATTTAGCAAGTTTAGTAATGCTATTTGGAGGTTTGTTCTTATTGTACAAATCGGTAATGGAAATTCACCATAAATTAGAAGGTGAAGATCCAAGTACAAATCAAGAAAATAAAAAGCCATTAGCATTTGGCGCAGCTATTTTTCAAATTATGTTAATAGATGCAGTTTTCTCTTTTGATAGTATCATCACCGCTGGTGGAACTGCAAAACACTTAGAAGTCATGATTATCGCAGTAGTAATTGCCATGATTATCATGTTTACATTTAGTCCAAAAATAGCTGGTTTTATACACAAACACCCTACTTTAAAAATGCTGGCTTTATCATTTTTAGTAATGATTGGTTTAAGTTTAATTATTGAAGGTTGGGATGCTGCTGCGGCACACGAAATGCACCTAAAAAACTACATCTATTTTGGTATGGCATTCTCTGTCGGTGTGGAAGTTTTAAATATGGTTTTCAGAAAACGTCAACAAAAAAACCGAGTAGTAGAACTTAACGAGCCAACTATAAACGATAAAAACAAGTAAGTTTTTTCTTAACTAAAGGACACGAAGAGAATTTCGCAAAGTTGTGGAAGAATAACTTTGTGTCCTTTGCGTTAAACTTCTTTACCTTACGCCTCAATCTAAAAATATGATCACTTTCTCCGAAGCAACATTAGCAGAACTTTCTATACACAGAATTGGGAATAAACTCCAAGACGAATTTTATGTGCTTTCAGATCAATCTATGCATTTGGAAGATGAAATGTTAAAGCAATTGTTGTTGCAATATTTTTTATCTCCGTATGAAAAGGTAAACGAGATTTATCGTTTCATGCATCCAAATAACGATCTCAATTTAAATGAGGTCTATCATTTTGCAGCAGAAATTTTCGCAAACGGAGCAGTTTTCCATGATAATACTAAAAAGCTAGCCACTTATTTATTCGAAATATCTAATCACCCAAAAATAAAGTCTGGAGAATTATATGTAGCCTATTTTGAGAATGTTCAAATAGAAGGAGATTTACATGATGCCATTGGTATTTTCAAATCAGAAACTAAAGAAAGTTATTTAACAGTTTACCCAGAACAAGGAGGCTTTGGCTTAAAATACGAGCAAGAAGCCATTAACATTAATAAACTGGATAAAGGTTGTTTAATATTTAATACTGATGCAGCAGAAGGCTATAAAGTTGCTGTAATAGATCAAACTAATCGCAGTGCGGAAGCTGTTTATTGGAAAGACGAATTCTTAAAACTTAAAGTTCGTAACGATAATTATAGTCAAACACAGAATGTTTTGGGGGTGTACAAAAGTTTTGTAACCGAAAAACTAGATGAAAATTTTGAAGTATCTAGAACAGATAAAATCGATTTGCTGAATAAATCAATGAAATATTTTAAGGAAAAAGAAACCTTTGATATTGATGAATTTGCAAATGAAGTTATTGCAAATAAAGAAGGGATCGAATCTTTTAAAAGCTACAAGAAAAATTACGAAGAAGAATTTGATAGCCCTATTGCAGATAACTTTGATATTTCTGATGCAGCAGTTAAGAAACAAGCGAAAACGTATAAAAACATCTTAAAACTTGATAAGAACTTCCATATCTACATTCATGGCAATAAAGATTTAATAGAAAAAGGCTTTGATGATGATCGTTCGATGAATTATTACAAAGTTTACTTTAGAGATGAACAGTAAGTCTCTACTTTGACAAATTTCTAGCTTTGTTGCCCGTAATTTGTAAAAGTTAATTCTATTTAAACTTTTACAAACCAATATCTGGGTGTATAAAAGGTTTGTCAAAGTAGAAAACAATTTGACAATCAAACAATTTAACAATAGGTTTACTTTAGTATTTTAGCTTAATGGCAATCCCGCATAAGATACTTACCCGTAAAGATGAAATAACAGCTAAATTTTTTGAGCTGTTAGAAAAACATATGGGAGAAATTATGGCGGGAAAGGTTGACAAGATGTATCACATTAAGGATTTTGCAGCTCTTTTGTTTATCCATCCCACGCATTTCAGTAATACGATTAAATTAACGACTGGTCATTCGCCATGCCATTTTGCAGAAGAAAGAACAATGGATGAAGCTCGCAAAATGTTGAGTGAAACGCCAATGTCGATAGCAGAAATTAGTTACAAGTTAACGTTTAACGAACCCACAAACTTCACTAAGTTTTTTAAGTCGTTTGAAGGGATAACGCCCAAACAATACCGAAAGCAAATTATAGAATCGGAAACTAACACCATTAATTCGGAAACTAGCACCATTTTTTAAGCGCCTTTTTAACAGATATTTGCATTGTAATTTAAACATATAGCAAATGCAAACACAAAAAATAGCTCTAGTAACCGGTGGTAGCCGCGGACTAGGAAAAAATATGGCTTTGGCTCTTGCCAAAAAAGGTATCGATGTTATTTTAACGTATAACAGTAAACAAGCAGAGGCTGATGAAGTTGTTTCTTCGATAGCAACATTAGGGCAAAAAGCTGTTGCTCTTCAATTCGATGCAGGAAATGTGAAATCATTCGATGGTTTTATCGCCCAGGTAAAAGCCACTTTATCTGAAAAATGGGGAAGAGATAAATTCGATTTCTTAATCAACAATGCCGGAATAGGAATTCATAAAAACTTTACAGAAACTACGGAAGAAGATTTTGATTTGTTAAACAATATTCAATTCAAAGGAGTTTACTTTTTAACTCAAAAATCTTTGCCAATCATCGCCGATGGCGGAAGAATAATAAATTTAGCAACAGGTTTAACTCGTTTTGCCTTACCAGGATATAGCGCTTATGCTGCTATGAAAGGCGCAATTGAAATATTCACCAAATATTTAGCAAAAGAATTAGGGTCAAGAGGCATTGCTGCAAACGTTGTGGCGCCAGGAGCAATTGAAACAGATTTTGGTGGTGGTGTTGTTCGGGACAATGAACAATTAAATGCTGTAATTGCTTCAAACACTGCACTTGGAAGAGTGGGCTTGCCAGATGATATTGGGGGTGTGGTTGCATTTCTATGTTCTGAAGAGGGACGTTGGGTAAACGCACAAAGATTAGAAGTATCTGGCGGGCAGTTTATATAAAGATCAATGAATAAAGATTAAGTATCTAGTCCTTAATCTTTGTTCCTTTTCTATAAGTACTTGCAATTTGATTTTTAAAGCCTTAGTTTTAAGGTGTATGAGCTCAACAACTAAACCAAATAGCATTTTCAAAGTAATCGGCGCATCTTCATTAGGCACATTAATTGAATGGTACGATTTTTACATTTTCGGCAGTTTAGCCAGTATCATTGGCGCCCAACTTTTCCCTGCAGATGCAGGAGCTTCAGCCTTAATTAATACGCTTGCTATTTTTGCAGCAGGCTTTATCGTCCGCCCATTTGGTGCTTTAGTTTTTGGCCGCCTAGGTGATTTAATTGGTAGAAAATATACGTTTCTATTAACTCTGGTGTTAATGGGTGGCTCCACATTTTTAATCGGACTTATCCCGTCGTATTCAAGCATCGGCTATGCTGCGCCAATTTTGGTGTTAATTTTACGTTTAGTGCAAGGTTTAGCATTAGGCGGCGAATATGGTGGCGCTGCAACTTACGTAGCAGAACATGCACCGAAAGGTAAACGTGGGTTTTTTACCAGCTGGATTCAAACTACAGCAACTTTGGGCTTGTTCCTCTCCTTAGGAATTATAGTGCTTTCTAAAAACTTAATCGGTGCTGAAGCATTTGCAGATTGGGGCTGGAGAATCCCATTTTTACTTTCCATTTTATTGGTTGGCGTTTCAATTTACATCCGCTTAAAGATGCACGAATCGCCAATGTTCACTAAGCTTAAAACCGAAGGGAACATCTCTAAAAATCCGTTAAAAGAAAGTTTTAGTAAAAAAGGAAACTTTAAAATGGTGCTGTTAGCCTTATTTGGCGCAACAATGGGCCAAGGTGTAATTTGGTATACAGGGCAGTTTTATGCACAATCCTTTATAGAAAACACCTGTAAAATTGATTTTAACGATTCGCGATATATTTTGCTTTGGGGAATTGCTTTTGCGACGCCATTTTTTGTTGTATTTGGAGCATGGAGTGATAAAGTAGGTAGAAAATGGATTATGCTGACAGGAATGTTGTTGGGGATTGTTTTTTATCGACCAATTTATCAACTGTTTTTAGACAAGAGCGATGTAACTACTTGGAATACCTCATCAATTTTACAAGAAGATGCGCCAATAATTACAAGATTAGCATTACATGATAAGGGAGATAGTTTAATTACAACAAGTTCAAAAATAAGTCTTGTTAATGGTGCTTCATTTAATAAAGTATTGGTTGATACTGTGTATTCAGATTCAGCTAAAGCTATCGGCCACTCCAAAGAAATATATAAAGACAAAGTATTACCAACATCAACATTTTGGCTTTTTGTAGGTCTAGTTTTCTTCCAAATTTTATTAGTTACGATGGTTTATGGGCCAATTGCTGCATTTTTGGTAGAGCTATTCCCAACAAAAATTAGGTACACTTCAATGTCCTTGCCTTACCATGTTGGTAACGGAGTTTTTGGCGGTTTAGTTCCATTTATCGCCACATTAATTGCCAGTTTTGCAGGTTCTACGCCACTTTCTGGTTTATGGTATCCTATCGGGATTGCCACACTAAGTTTTATAATTGGAGCAGTTTATTTATCAAACAAAAGAGACGAAAACGTTAACGATTAAGCATATGAAATCTATTAAAAAAATATTAGGCGTTTTCTGGATTATTCTAGGTCCAGCAGCAATGATTTTTATGGCTTTTCAAGCTTGGGATAAAGTAAGCAAGGCTGAAGCAGGAATTGCGCAAACCAACACCGCATTGCAATGGGGAATTATCTTGTTAATCTTTATTCCGATAGCAATTGGGTTGGTTATTTTTGGTAAATACGCCTTAGCAGGAGAATATGATAAATTACCAGAAAACTCAGAAGAATTATAGGTGTTTTTAACATTAAGAAGTTAAGAAAATTTAAGCTTAATTTGTCTTAACTTCTTAATGTTTCCATTTTACAAAACCCTAACCAATAAACCCTTCAAATATTCTCCCTCAGGGAAAGATAAACGTACAGGATGATCTTCTGGTTGCGAGAATTGTTTAATCACTTGTACTTCTTTGCCAGCATCTAAGGCAGCCCAAGCAATAATTTGCTTAAAAGTTTCAATATCTACAGCGCCAGAACAAGAAAAAGTAGCCAATAAACCACCGCTTTCCAATAACAATAAACCCAAACGATTAAGGTCCTTGTAAGCACGAGCAGCTCTATCCAATGCAGAACGAGATGGTGCATATTTGGGCGGATCCAAAATCACAATATCAAATTTCTTTCCTTCTTCTTTAAAAGCTCGCAACTGTTTATTTACATCAGCTTGTATAGCAGTATGGTTTTTCGAATCGAATTTATTCAGTTCAATATTCTGTTTCAACGTTTCAATCGCTAAGGCAGAACTATCTACGCTCGTTACCTGTTTTGCACCTTTTTTGAATGCATTTAAGCTAAAACCACCACTATAACTAAAACAATCTAGTACATTTTTGCCATCAGCATATTCGGCTAATAATAAACGATTATCGCGTTGGTCGCAATAAAATCCAGATTTCTGCCCCTCGGCAATATTAATATGATAGGTAATCCCATTTTCCTTAACAGCGATGAAAGCTGCGGGAGCTTCACCCCAAAGCAAACCATTTTCTGCTGTAATTCCTTCGTGTGTACGAGCGGTTGCATCACTACGATCGAAAATCCCTTTGGGTTGTAAAGCCTTTACTAAGACATCAATAATTATCGGCTTTGCCTTTTCAATACCTGTACTTAAAATTTGTACAGAAAGAAAATCCGCATATTTATCTACAATTAAACCCGGTAAAAAATCAGCTTCGCTAAAAATTAAACGATAGGCATTGGTGTCTTTATTTTTTAAGAGATGCGCTCTCGATTCTATCGCTTTATTAATTTTCTGTCCGTACCAAGCTTCATCAATAACTTGATTTTCATCCCATTCTAACAGACGAACAGCAACCCGAGATTGATCATTGTAATAACCATATGCTAAAAAATCATTATTCGCACTGCAAACTTTAACAACATCTCCATTTTCAGGAGTTCCTTTGATTTTTTCTAATGCCCCAGAAAACACCCATGGATGACGTTGCAAAACTGCTTTTTCTTTCCCTTTTTTTAGCTTGATTTCTACCATGTTGCAAAGGTAATAAAATAGTTTTGGGTTGATGGTTTATAGACAATAGCCATGAACTAATGACCATTAGCCCTAATAGAATTACATATAAATTGTATTTTTACCAAATGGAAGAAATAACCTGGAGCGATTTTGAAAAAGTAGAACTACGAGCAGGAACCATACTTGAAGTTTTTGATTTTCCGGAAGCTCGAAAACCTGCCTATAAAGTAAAAGTAGATTTTGGTGAATTTGGAATTAGAATGAGCAGTGCACAAATCACCAAACATTACACAAAAGAAGAGTTGGTTGGCAAACAAATCGTTGGCGTAATTAATTTCCCTAAAAAACAGATTGGTAAATTTATGAGTGAGTTTTTAGTCACTGGTTTAGCAGATGCCAATGGCGATATTGTGTTAACCTCACTCGATAAAAAAGTGCCAAACGGCAGCAAACTAATATAAAATGACTTTTTATAATTTCGAAGAAAACGAAAATCCAGCAGTTGCTGATGAACATTTTATGCGTTTAGCCTTAAACGAAGCAAAAAAGGCATTTGATAAAGATGAAATCCCGATCGGGGCACTAGTAGTTTGTCAAGGTAAAATTATTGGGCGTGGACATAATTTAACAGAACAATTAAATGATGTTACAGCACATGCAGAAATGCAAGCTTTTACAGCCGCAGCACAAACTTTAGGAGGCAAGTATTTAAAAGATTGCACGTTATACGTAACCGTTGAGCCATGTGTAATGTGTGCTGGCGCTAGTTATTGGACGCAAATTAGTAGAATAGTTTTTGGTGCACATGAAGACAAACGCGGTTTTACCAAGATTAATCAAAACCTTTTACATCCAAAAACTGTTTTAAAAGGGGGTGTTTTAGCCCAGGAATGTGGGGCTTTAATGAGCACATTTTTTCAGCAAAAACGTAAAGAAAGTTGACAAACAATTGAATAAAACTTAACCTTTGTGAGTTATATTTGTACATTAACATTTTTAAACTTAAATAATAAATATTATGGCTTTTGAATTACCTGCGTTAGCATACGCAACCGACGCATTAGAACCGCATATTGATAAATTAACTATGGAAATACACCATGGTAAACATCACCAAGCTTACGTTACTAACTTAAATAAAGCTTTAGAAGGCAAGCCTGAAGCTAATTCGAGCATCGACGATATCATAAAAAACATTTCAAAATTTCCTGCTGCAGTTCGTAATAATGGCGGTGGTCATTTTAATCACTCATTATTCTGGACAGTTTTAGGTCCAAATAAAGGCGGTGAGCCAACTGGCGATTTAGCTAAAGCAATTAATGATGCTTTTGGTTCTTTCGCTGATTTTAAAACTAAGATTCAGGATGCTGGTGCAACTCGTTTTGGTTCTGGTTGGGCTTGGCTTTCGGTAGGCGCAGATAAAAAACTGGTAATTTCTTCTACTCCAAATCAAGATAATCCATTAATGGATATCGCTGAGGTAAAAGGCACTCCAATTTTCGGAGTTGATGTTTGGGAACACGCTTATTATTTGAAATATCAAAACATGCGCCCTGCATATTTAGCTGCAATTTGGAATGTAGTAAATTGGGATGCAGTAGCAGAACGTTACAAAAAAGCATTATAAATTTTTCTTTTTAGAAAAGCTCCAAAGGAATCCCTTTGGAACAAAAGCGGGGCAACTATCAAAGTTAGCCCCGTTTTTCGTTTCAATCTTTTTGTTTTTCGGCGGCTGTCATCCTGAGCTAGTCGAAGGATTTCTACTGTAATAGCGCTTCGATAAACTCAGCGTGACAGTAAGGGTAGGTAACGGAAAACAAAAAAGTATTTCCATTACAATAAGGTTTAGAGAACTCGGGGATGTACAATTATTTAGGATTATAAATCGTAAAAAGTATTTATATCTGTCGGTGAGATACCTGCAAATACGGAAATACAGAAAGAAGTCGCAACATCTAATATGAGATGCTAATGGTTCTGAGAAAGAATAATATCACATTCGTAACAGTTTAATTATTGGCTCAAGGTTATTTCGGGCTTCAGTCGCAGTTGGTTCGGGTTGAATTGTCACAAGCCCGAACCAAGTCCGACCTAACCCCGAACTAAGTCCGTCCCAACGGTTAATTTTTTAGCCTAATTTTACGACCCAATTGCTAAGAACAGCCGAAAGGAAGTCTACTATTTATAATAACATAAAAGGTATGGAAGCTTAGAATAATTCCATGTTTAAACTTATAATGATTTGAAAAGCTAGTTGCGGATTTCATTTGGTGAGACAGCAATCACTAGAATAACATTGTAAACTTGGATGCAGTAGTAGAACAATACTAAAAGATGAGATAGAAATACTAAAAGAGAGTTTTTAAGACTTTTGGATACCAAAATCTGCAAGCCTTATTTTTTTAATGATTATTTCTTAAATTTGAAACATGAAAAAATTAATTTTAATGATGATGTTGGTGCTAGGCACATTTTTTTCTAGCCAAGCTCAGAAAGTGCCAACTGCGGAAGAGATTGCTAAAAAGAATATCGAAGAGATAGATAAACGATTAAAATTAACTCCGACTCAGAAAAGTGTAATTTATAATTATACTTTTGATTTGGCGAAGGAACAATTGGCGCTTTACAAAAAGCAACAGGCAGGTACTTTTAAAGAGGAAGACGAAACGAAATTCTTTAAATTACAGAACGAAACCAACAAAAACATTAAAACCGTTTTAAAACCAGAACAGGTTATAGAGTACAACAAACTTACCGAAGAACGCTTAAGTGGTATCGATCCAAACAAGAAAAAAAGGAAACTTAAAAAAGGTGAAGAAGAAGAAAAAGTAGTAGGCATTGAGGGCCTTAAAACAGGTAATAACTAAATTCCAATTACATCTTTCTTTTTACGTTGCTTCATTGTTTTAGGAATAATTGCTAATATTTCTTCGCGTAAAGCATTCAACATTCTTTTTTTAATGAAGTTTTTGTGTGTAATTAAACTAATCTCACGTACAGGTTCTGGCGATTTAAAATAACGCACTTTATTGAGCTGTTTAGCGCTTAAATCAGCTAAAGCTAGCTCTGGTAACAACGTTGCGCCATCATTTACATCAACCATTCTAATTAGCGTTTCTACACTTCCAGTATTATAGGTTAACGATTGTAAACGATTATTTTTTGTAGAACGGCAAATGTTGAGCACCTGCGAACGCATACAATGTCCTTCGTTTAAAAGCCAAATATTCTCATCTTCTAAATCATCAGCGTCAATAGTTTTCTTTTTATAAAGTTTACTGTTTTTGCTAATATAGCTTACAAAATTTTCATAATATAAAGGCATTTCACTAATGTTAGCATCTACTAATGGCGTAGCCAAAATGCCACAATCAATCACGCCTGTTTTTAAATGATGAACAATATCTTCCGTGGTGTATTCCCAAATTAATAATTTTAAATCTGGATACTTTTCTAACATGGATGCAATAACTTCTGGCAATAAATAGGGGGCAATAGTTGGAATAATACCAATTTTTAATTCTCCAATTACATCTTGTTGCTGACTACTTATAATCTCTTTTATTTTTTTGTTTTCTTGTAAAACAATACGTGCTTGAGCAATAATTTGTGCGCCAATTTCTGTGGGAATAACAGGCTGCTTGCTTCTATCGAATAGTTTAACATTTAAAAACTCCTCAAGCTTTTGCACTTGCATACTTAATGTAGGTTGGGTTACAAAACATTTATCAGCTGCGCTAACAAAACTGCGATACGTGTCTACAGCTACAATATATTCGAGTTGAACTAATGTCATATAGTTAAAATTGATTATTAAATATAAATATATCAATTTTGATGATACTATCAAAACCCCCATTATTTATTGTTGTTAAATGTCATTTGTGCCCAGCAATATTACAATGAAGCAATAAAACAGTTGAGCCAATTACTATTGCTAATTAAATCTTACTTTTGTGTTTTAAGAATTTAAGCGTGGGTAAAGATAAATTAAGGAAATTCGCAGAGATAGATACCTTTCCAAATGTATATCAATTGCATTTAGGTAAAGTAATGCAAGGAAAATGGGCTTCAGATCATTTTAAAAACGATAATCCAGTTGTATTAGAGTTGGCTTGTGGTAAAGGCGAATACGCAGTAAACTTGGCAAAACTTTTCCCTGAAAAGAATTTTGTTGGTGTAGATTTAAAAGGAAATAGAATTTGGCGTGGGGCAAGAACTGGCGTAGATGAAGGCATTCAAAATTTAGCTTTTCTTCGTATTCAGATTGAAGATATTTTGGAATATTTTGCGCCTGGAGAAATTGATGAAATCTGGATTACATTTGCAGATCCACAACCACAAGAAAGTAGAGAGAAAAAACGACTAACTTTTCCAGGGTTTTTAGATAAATACAAAATTCTATTAAAACCAGGTGGCAAAATGAATTTAAAAACCGATAACGATGGTTTGTATGCCTACACCTGCGAAAAAGTGGCGGAATTAAATCTAATTACACATAAAAATACGGCTCATTTATATCAATCTGAGTTTGCAGATGAAGTTTTATCCATCAAAACACATTACGAAAGAATATATTTAAAATACGATAAAAACATCAATTATATTCAATTTTCATTTAGCTAATGGAAGCATCATTTTATGAACAAGTATTTGAAATTGCTCGTTTAGTTCCGAAAGGCAGGGTTACATCTTATGGTGCAATTGCTAAAGCTTTAGGCGCTGGTGGTTCGGCTCGTATGGTGGGTTATGCAATGAGTAATGCAGGAATTGCACAGCCAAAAGTACCTGCACATCGAATAGTTAATAGCAGCGGATTGTTAACTGGGAAATTCCATTTTTCACCACCAGAATTAATGCAACAACTGTTGGAACAAGAAGGTGTAAAAGTAGTAAACGATAAAATAAAAGACTTTAAAAAGGTATTTTGGAATCCTTTAGAAGAAATTATTTAACTAGTTTTTGCTTTGTAATCGGTTAGCATAAATACAACAAATATAGCTACGGATAAGCCAGCGTAATAAAAATGATCTACTTTATACTTACTAAAAACAGTAAGAGCAAGTACAGCTAAGGTAAAACTTACTACAAGTTCAATAAATCCATGAACGGGAAATGGAACTAGTTTTACTGCGCCACCTCTAAAAACGGTAAGTAGTGTTAGCAAAAAATGAATACCACCAAGTACCATTGAAAAGATTGCGGCAGTAGTTGATAAACCGATTATATTTGGTGCAACAATTAAAAACAGAGCAACAACATAATCTAAAACAGCGTGAACTTTGGGAGAGATAATTTTCATGATTGATTAGGGATTGAGTTCTTGAAATTACAAAAAATACAATTCAATATGGGAAAATTAGTAGAAGAATTTAACAGCTATCGTACAAAAATGAACGATAGAATTATGGAGACATCCAATACAAATATTAAACGGTTTTTCGCTTTAGACACAACAACTTATGCCGATGGCGCTTTAAATGTAAAAACTAAAGAAATGCTAGGTTTAGTAGCATCTATGGTATTGCGTTGTGATGATTGCATTAAATATCATTTAGAAAAATGTTATAACGAAGGTGTTAACGATGCAGAAATGAATGAGGTTTTTATGATTGCAAATTTGGTTGGAGGCTCAATCGTTATTCCTCATTATAGAAGAGCTGTTGAATATTGGGATGAACTATCAAGTAGTCTAGAGTCTTAAGTCAATAGTCTATTCATTTTCGTCATTGCGAGGCACGAAGCAATCTCCTTTAACAGATTGTCAACATGAAGGAGTTTGCTTCGTGCCTCGCAATGACGATGTTTTTAATAAAATTGGTATAAATAAAAATCTTGTCGAATATGGAAAACCTAAAACGCTGTCGCTGGTGCGGTACAGACGAACTTTACATCAACTATCATGATAATGAATGGGGGAAACCTGTTTTTGATGATAAAATATTATTCGAATTTTTGATTTTAGAAGGTGCACAAGCGGGTTTAAGCTGGATTACCATTTTACGACGAAGAGAAGGGTATAGAAAAGCATTTGCCAATTTTGATGTACAGAAAGTTGGAGCTTTTACAGAAGCTGATGTAGAACGATTAATGCAAGATGAAGGAATTATTCGTAACCGATTAAAAATTAATTCTACCATAAAAAACGCACAACTGTTTATCGCATTGCAAAAAGAATTTGGTTCTTTTGCAGATTATATTTGGGCATATTTACCTAATAAAAAGCCAATTGTTAACGATTTTAAAAACGGAGGTATTCCTGTAAGTACCGAAATTTCTGACGCGATTGCAAAAGACATGAAAAAAAGAGGTTTCAAGTTTTTCGGAACAACTATTTGTTATGCTTTTATGCAAGCCACAGGAATGGTAAACGACCATGTAATTGGCTGTATATCTAGATAAATTATTTTTACACCAATACTCCCTCTCCTTAAGGAGAGGGTTGGGGGTGAGGTTATTTTTTTCCAGAAGAATTATAAGCCTTAACATAAGCAGCCAAATTTTTCGCATCAAAACTTTCTGTTGCTTTTATGCTTTCAGCTAAATCTTCATCATTAGTTAGTTTCTGTAGCAATATGGTTTTTACAGCATTGCTATTATCCAAATTAACTTCTTGCATTGGTCCAGTTCCTGGTTTTTCTAAGAAATAACTTATCTTTCCTTTTGGGCTAGTACTTGCCTGATCGTCATTTCTTCGGCCACCGCCGCCAATCGTAATACCACCACCAATTCCACCACCAAAACCTCCGCTACCAATACCAACACCAAATGATGGTCTAACTTTTACTTTAGGCTGTGGCGCTTGTGCAACCACTCCTTTATCGCCGTAAGAATATAAATTTACAGCACCCGTTTCAAGCACTTTAAAAAAGCGGAATTCCATTTTCTTTTTAATCACAATGGGTTTGCTCGCGTAAGTTTCACCATTCCATACAAAAGATTGAATATCCTTTGCCTGATATTCAGCAATAGTTTGATCGTCTTGCATAATAGCAACTGAGCTAAAATTTGTGCCTTTTATTACGCCACGAACAAAATTCCCTTCGCTAATTAAAACTGCATCTTGTGCAAATAACTTAGCACTAAAAAGGAGAAATACGAACAAAAATTTAAATGCTTTCATACGCACAAATAACGTAAATTTTCTGGTCTTGTTGCATCATTTGAGTAAAGAATAAGGAGCAGAGAATAAAGATACATAGAGAAAAATAAAATCTAAATACCATTATCAAATTTGGTGGCTATTATTAACTTTACACTATCATGGATAATAAAAAACTTTTCCTTTTAGATGGGATGGCGTTAATTTACAGAGCGCATTTTGCATTGGGTAAAAACCCTCGTTTTACCTCAACAGGTATAAATACATCGGCTGTTATGGGTTTTGCGAACACGCTGATGGAGGTATTAAAGAAGGAAAAACCCTCTCATATTGCAGTAGTTTTTGATACCGCTGCACCAACTGAAAGACATACAGATTATGAAGCTTATAAAGCACATCGTGAGGCAATGCCAGAAGATTTATCTAAAGCATTACCCTACGTTTTTAAGCTGATAGAGGGATTTAATATTCCAGTAATTACCAAAGATGGCTTTGAGGCTGATGATATTATTGGAACCATGGCAAAACAAGCCGAAAAACAAGGTTTTAAGGTGTATTGTATGACGCCCGATAAAGATTTTGCACAACTCGTATCAGAAAATATTTTCATTTACAAACCTGCTCGTATGGGTAATGAAATGGAAATTTTAGGCGTAAAAGAAATTTTAGCCAAATGGGAAATTGAAAATGTACTGCAAGTTATAGATATTTTAGGTCTTTGGGGCGATGCTGTAGATAACATCCCAGGCATCCCAGGTATTGGAGAAAAAACTGCGAAATTGTTAATTAAACAATACGGCAGCATGGAAAATATCATTGCAAATAGCCATGAATTAAAAGGTAAACAGCGTGAAAATGTAGAGAATTTTGCAGCGCAAGGTTTAGTTTCTAAAAAACTAGCCACGATAATTTTAAATGTACCTGTTGAGTTTAATGAAGAAACATTACTAGTTGAAGAACCAAGTAGAGAATTATTAGAGCCATTATTTGCCGAACTAGAGTTTAGAACCATCGGTAAACGTGTTTTTGGAGAAGAATTTAGTGTAAACGATGCAAAAAACACAAGTCAGCAAAAAGATTTATTTGGTAATGATGTAGAAACAAAACGTAAAGAAGTTATAGAACAACCTTCGCTATTTGATACTCCAATTGATGCAAAAAATATTGATAATACACCGCATCAGTATTTTTTAATAGATAATCCCGTAAAGCGGAAAGAATTAATTGACGTTTTACTAAAACAACCAAGCATTTCTTTTGATACCGAAACTACTGGAACTGATGCTAATTTAGCCGATTTAGTAGGTTTATCATTCTCTATAAAAGCTGGTGAAGGCTATTATATTCCGTTGCCAGAAGATAGAGCCGCAACGCAAAGCATACTTGATGAGTTTAGGGTTGTGTTAGAAAACGAAAACATTGGCAAGATTGGGCAGAATATCAAATACGATATGTTGGTACTAAAATGGTATGATGTTCACATCAAAGGGAAATTATTCGATACCATGTTGGCTCATTATTTAATCGATCCAGATACACGTCATGGCATGGATGTTTTGTCTGAAAATTATTTGGGCTATACACCAATCTCCATCACCACTTTAATTGGCGCTAAAGGTAAAGCACAAGGAAATATGCGTGATGTACCCGTAGAAAATGTGGTAGATTATGCCTCGGAAGATGCCGATGTAACCCTACAATTGTCAACTATTTTCGAGCCGATGCTGAAGGATAGAAATGCAACAAAATTGGCCGAAGAAATTGAAAATCCCTTAGTGTATGTATTGGCTGATATTGAAAAAGAAGGCGTTAAAATCGATATCGACACTTTAAATGCGTATTCAATTGAGCTACAGATAGAAATTACCAAAGCAGAGCAAAGTGTTTATGAAAAAGCAGGGCTGAAGTTTAATTTAGCATCGCCAAAGCAATTGGGGGAAGTATTATTCGATCATTTAAAACTAGATCCGAAAGCTAAAAAAACCAAAACTGGTCAATATCAAACTGGAGAAGATGTGTTGACTTTGCTCGCTCATAAAAGCGATATTGTTCAGAATATTTTAGATTTCCGCCAGTTACAAAAACTAAAATCAACCTATGTTGATGCGTTGCCTTTACTAGTAAATCCTAAAACTGGACGGGTGCACACCTCATACAATCAGGCAGTTGCCGCAACAGGAAGGTTAAGTTCTAACAACCCGAATTTGCAAAATATTCCTATCCGTACAGAGCGAGGACGAGAAGTTAGGAAAGCCTTTATTGCTAGAGATGAAGACCATATTTTGTTATCGGCCGATTATTCTCAAATTGAATTGCGCATTATCGCGGAGATCAGTAAAGAAGAAAACATGCTTGATGCATTTAGTAAAGGCATTGATATTCATACTGCAACAGCAGCAAAGGTTTACGGAATTGCTATCGAAGATGTAGATTCTACTCAACGTAGAAATGCAAAAGCGGTAAATTTTGGTATTATTTACGGTCAGTCGGCATTTGGTTTATCGCAAAATCTAAACATCCCACGTAAAGAAGCGGCAGAAATAATTGAACAATATTTTACGCAATATCCGGGTATTAAACGTTACATGAGCGATACCATGCATTTTGCTCGTGAAAATGGATTTGTAGAAACCATAATGGGCAGAAGAAGGTATTTAAGAGATATTAATTCGGCAAACCAAACGGTTAGAGGTTACGCAGAGCGAAATGCGATTAATGCGCCAATACAAGGTTCGGCAGCAGATTTAATTAAAATTGCGATGATTAACATTCATAAAGATATGCAAGAACAGAAGTTGGGTTCTAAAATGACTATGCAAGTGCATGATGAGCTAGTTTTTGATGTGTTGAAAACTGAAGTCGAGCAAATGAAAGCCATCATTACGCATAGAATGAAAACTGCAATTAAAACGCAAGTGCCGATAGAAATTGAAATAGGTGAAGGTCATAATTGGTTAGCAGCGCATTAAATTTTATAGTTTAAAACAAACTATTTTCTCAAATATTAGGTTTAATAAATAGTCTTCTAAATGTAGCGCTTCCTTATTAACCTAATATTTGACTTATGAAAAATTTATTTAGACTAGCTATTTTATCTTATTTATTGATTTTTGCTACTTCTTGTTCGAAAGATAAAGATACAGACCCAATTGAAACACTAAATTTTACTGGCGTTAATACAAAAGCAGCAAATTTAACGATAAGGGTAATTTATCTCGTGCCCAGTGATAGGAGCTTGAAAAAGATTTACATTGACGGTGCTAAGAATTGTATTACGCAATTAACCACATGGTATAAAGGCGCTTTAGGATCTAACAAAACTTTTCATATCAACAATGACTTCATTGTAGAAACTATTCAAAGTTCACATAATGCCGCTTGGTTTAATGCAAATAATGGAACGAGCGGCGACAATGCAGATTACTATTTTTATCAAAATACAAAGAATGATATCAAATCTTTATTAGGAGCTTCTTATAACGAAACAAACTTTACGTATTTGGTGTATGTAGATGCACAAGGCAAAACTGGTGCTGGTGCTTTAAGCTTTACTGCAATGCCAGAAACTGATTTATTAGGATTAACAGGGCAAATGACAGAAGGTGTACCCCGCTGGATTGGAGGTGCAGGTCATGAACTTGGCCATGCATTTGGACTACCTCACCCCGATAATCAAAATGCAAATGCATTAATGTGGACTGGTTACACCTTGTACCCGAATTGTATTTTGCAAGACAATGATAAAGCTATTCTAAATGGCAATAAATTTTTTTATTAATATAGCTTAGTCTAATTTAAATATTCCTGCTAAATTTAAGATAAAATACTATCCAATGAAAAAGCATGTTTTTTTAATAGCGCTAGTTTTTGTTTGTTCTTGCGTTTTTGCACAGCAAGATACTACCACAGTTTATTCAGCTCCAGGGTATTCGAAAGATCCATTGCGCTCTAAATGGAAAAAGACTATTGAACAAAAAGACAGTTTATGGGTGGTAAATTTTTACGATAAAAAGGATATTTTACAAGAGAAAATCAGCTTTGCCGATAAAAAACTAGAGATAAGAAAAGGACCGTATGATTTTTACGATAACGGTAATTTAAAAGAAGAAGGTAATTATGAGAGGGGATATCAGAATGGAACATGGAAAAAATACTATCCAAATAAGCAATTAGCTGAAAATGCCAATTATACATGGGGCAATTTACATGGCATTTTTAAATCCTACTGGGATAATAATCAATTAAAAAAGGAAGGAAAATATTTCCGAGGTAAAAAGATAGGTGTTTGGAGATTGTTTTATCCAGATGGAAAACCCGCACTTAAAGAAAGATATACAGAACAAGGTGAATTAATTGATGGTGTATATTTTGATAAAGAAGGTAAAAGTGTGAATAGTATTTCCGTTATACAGCCGCCAAGTTATCCTGGGGGAATGCAGGCTTTTAATCGGTTTTTAGGTAAAGCAATAAGATATCCAGCAAATGCTGTAAAAAATAAAATTGAAGGAACTGTGAAATTAGAATTTACAGTAATGAAAGATGGCAAAATAGATGATATTAAGGTAAAGGAAAGTCCAGGTGCTGAACTAAGTAGGGAAGCTGTAAAAGTTTTAAATGCTTCAACAAATTGGATTTCTGCTAAGGAATTAGGAGAGCCTGTAAATATGCGATATATGGTGCCAATTAAATTTTCACTTCATGATTAGTTTTATTAACTTCATATAATCTTCATTTTAAAAGGGGAATTTACATCAATAAAAAAACGAAAAACATGAAAAAATTATTAAGTTTTATTGTAATCGCGGTACTTGGTATAAGTACTACTTTTGCACAAACAGCAGCTCCAGCAACTAAAGCTGCGGCAAAGAAAACTGTTTCAAAAGCTAAAAAAGCAAAGGCAGATGAGGCAAAAGCGCCAGAAGTAAAAACTGCTGCAAAAGCCAAAAAAGAGGCGAATGCTGCACCAGCTGCAGCTAAAGCTAAAGCAACTAAAGCTAAAGCAGATGTTGCTGCCCCAGCAGTGGCAAAAGCTGAAGCTAAAACAACTAAAGCTGCAAAAACTGCAACACCAGCTGTAGCAGCAAACGGTGTACGTCTTAAAAAAGATGGTACTGTAGATAAACGTTATGCGGCTAAAGCAACGGTGCCAGCTACAGCGGCTCCTGCAGCAAAAGCTGCCACAGCGGCAACACCAGCACCTGCTAAAAAAGAAGTTAAAAAAGTAGCTGCAGCGGCAGCGCCTACTACTGCAGCAAATGGTGTGCGTCTTAAAAAAGATGGTACAGTAGATAAACGTTATAAAGCTGGCGCAGCTTCATCAGCACCAGGCCCGCTTAAAAAAGATGGAACTCCTGATATGCGTTATAAAGTAAATAAAGAAGCGGCAGCAAAGAAAAACTAAGTCATAACTAGTTTTATTAAAAAAAGCCCTCCTGATTTTTAATCAGGAGGGCTTTTTAATTTAGGTGGGGTTTTATAAACCTATAGTTTCGCCAATAGCTGGCAAGAGTAATATTTTTTGTGCTCGTTTAAAACTTTCCACAGCAAGATGAGAATCAATTTCTATTACAGGGAAAGTATCATAATGTACACCAATAATTTTATTGCAGTTTATATAGTTTGAGGCAATAACTGCATCGTCAACATCCATTGTGTAATTACCTCCGATAGGTAAAATAGCGTAATCTAACTTGTAGAGTTCAGCCAATAATTTCATTTCTATGGTTAAGCCAGTGTCGCCAGCAAAATAAATTTGTTTATGATCTAATTCTAATACAAAACCAGCAGGATTTCCGCCATAACTTCCATCGGGTAACCCAGCAGAATGTGTAGCCCAAACCATGCGCACTGTTCCAAAATCAAAAGTGTGTTTGCCAAAATTCATGGGATGTACATTTTCAATTCCTTGTTTCATTACCCAACCAATTACCTCTGGTATGGCAATAACTTGAGCTTTTGTTTGCTTTGCAAGCGCAATTAAATCGCCTACATGATCGCCATGCCCATGACTTACTAAAATATAATCTGCTTCAATTTTTGTAATATCGATTTTACTAGCCAAAGGATTTGAGCTAATGAAAGGATCAAATAAGAATTTTTTGCTCTCCGTTTCTAACAAGAAACAAGATTGTCCGTAATACGTATATTTCATTTCAACTAATTTTATCCGCCAAACATACCACCAAGTCCACCTAGCATATCTTTGGTAGCAGCCTGCATTTCTGTAGCACTAACTTGGTCTGCTTGTGATAACGCTTTATTTATTGCCGTTAATAAAAGTTCTTCGACTTCTTCTCTGTCGGCATTTTTATAAAATTCTTCGTCAATTTCTACAGAAGTGATGGCTTTATTAGCGGTTGCTGTAACGCGAATTGCACCACCTTCAACTTCGCCAAATACCGAAATTGTATCTAATCGTTTTTTAATTTCATCTGCTTTTTGCTGAGCAGCCATTAATTTATCAAACATGATTTTTAGTTTTTAATATAAGTGGAAAATAAGGGGAATTGTTTTTAAAATCTTAAACCTAAGGTAAAAGCGGTAACTGTTTTGCTAAAATCTCTTTGAGAAGTAGCGGCGCCAGTCAATAAATTAATACTGTAAACTTTACTCACCCCAGCAACAGATAATATGGCGTAACCTGTATCTCCAGTACCAGCGCTAATAATGTCAAAACCATTTGAACCTTCTACGTCTATAGATAAATCTCCAATTGCAGTTAAAGTGCCAAGATTAGCATCTTGACTATATAATTTATTGCCAGTATAATCCATCACATAGAGTTTTGTGGTAGTCGCACCCACAAAATTACTGCTATACGCTGCGGCGCTTAAAGTTGCTGTAGCTGGGTTAATAGTTGCATCAACATTTACTGCGGCAGTTGTAGGGTTTATTCTTAAATTTTGCCCAGTATTGCTTACTACGCGAATAATATCTTCTACAGGATTAAAATCAAAACCAAAATTTACACCCGATAAGGCTGGGGATAAAGTTCCTGTGCCAACTTGGGTAAATGCTCCGGAACCCATATTTATAGTGTATAAGCGACCAGTACTTCCTAAAGCGTAAATCTGTCCATTTAGCGGTCTCATATCCATACCTAAAACAGTCTCGCCAGTTTGTAGACCTGTAATTAGCTTACTTACAGCTGCATCTGCAGTTAACGGATTAAAAATTAATAAACTGCTTTGGTTACTTGTTGCATCAAAAGTTACCGCATATGCAGCAGGGTTTGCAGGTATAGCAATGCCTTGTATCGCAGTTCCTATTGGGAATTTGCCAGATAATTTGGCTTTGCCAGTAGATAAATCAACAGTAAATAATTTAGTGCTATCACCTGTTTTTCCGACTGCTAAAACACTACTATTACTTGGAGAAATATCAAAACTTACACTACTACCAAAATCAAGTTCAAGATTACCAATTTTGGACAAAACGCCATCATTTGGTGAATCTTGTTTGTATAGTGTTTTAGCTGTCGGGTCAATATCATATAAAGTAGTTGTTGCTGCCCCAGCGATGCTATTTATATAAGCTACGCCTGAAATTGAACCACTACTAATTGCAGTTCCTGTGGCTACTACAACTCCAGTTTCTGGATTTAAACTTAAATTTTGACCTGTATTGCTTATAATTCTAATTCTATCTTCTGCCGGATTAAAATCTAAACTCACGGTAGTTCCAGTTAAAGCAGGCGTAAAAGCCGTACTTGAAACCACTCTTGCAATGCCAGAAATCACATTAATAATATAAAGTTTACTCGCATTCGTTACGCCGTATAATTCGCCAGTTGCAGGTCTAAAATCAATGCTTACTAATTTTTCTGAAGTCCCAAGACCTGTAATAGCGATTTTAGAAAGCTGAGTTTTAACATTTTTCGCATTAAATTTTAGCAAACTGTTATCAGATAATGCATAAAACTCTTGATCTGGACCAAAAAGAGGTAAGTTTTCTATAGTTTCCTCTTTTTTACAAGAGATTATCATGAGTATAAATAGCATGATATACCCAAATTTATGTAGTGATTTACCTCTTAAAGCGAAAAATTTCATCATACTTGTTTAGCGTTTGCTTATTCTAAAACGAATTTTATATAGTTATAGTTTTAAGCACAAGATAAGCTTAAAATTTCAGTTATGCTTTGTTGGCTTTAACATGTTTATCCTAGTTCATTAATCCTTTATTAAAACCAACAAATAGCTTAAATAAGTTTTCATAAACGGTAAAAGGCAATGTTTCTGGTTTATCGAAAACATCATGATAGGCAGAGATTCCACCTTGTGTATACAGGAAAAAAGCAGGAACTCCTTTTTCTGTAAAAAAATAATGATCACTATTCGCAGCTTTTCCTCGAGGATTTATTTTAACCAAAAGCTTATTTGCATCGTTTACCCGATTTAGCAAAGCAAACTCTTTAGGATATTGCGTTGCGTTTACCACTGTTGCGCCGGCTTCTCCTGTGCCAACCATATCCACATTAATTAAAAACCTTATTTTTTGTAAATCGATTAATGGATTTTCGGTAAAATATTTCGAGCCTAAAATGCCAGCTTCTTCTCCTGCAAAGCAGATAAATGCGATGGTATATTTTTGCGGATTTTCCGTATAATATTTAGCTAAACTCAGTAAAAATGAAACTCCGCTTGCATTATCATTTGCGCCAGGGAAATAGGTTTTTTTGCCCATTCCACCTAAATGATCGTAATGTGCGGTAATTAAAATAACTGAATCAGGTTTGGTTGTTCCTTTAACTACAGCGCAAATATTAGCCGCTTTAAATTCTGGCACAAAAACATTTTCGATAGTAGTTTCTATACTTTTTGGGATTTCAGTAAGCACAGATTTTTTGATTAAAATTTCCGTGTAATCGTTTATTTTTTGTGATACAGACCAAGTCAATTTATCTTTTAAATTAACTAGTATTCTATCTTTATCATCTAAAAAATTAACACTATCTTTTTGTGCTAAATCTGCTTTTGCTTTTACACCAGCACTTGCTTGTCCAACTATAAAATCTTCTCCAGGAATTAGCTTTTTGCCGTTAATTTTCAGCTCCATTTTCCCTGGAAAAGTATTTACAGAAAATGAAAATGATTGTTTAAAATCTTTTCCATCCATAGGTTTTAAGCCAAAAGACTTGAACTGATTTTCTATGAAGTCTGCTGCTTTACTCATTCCGTTTTTAGTGTAACCTCTACCCCAAAACTCTTTTGAGGTAAGTGTATTTAAGGTTTTACGAGCATAATTTAAATCTTGAGCATAACTATTTAAACTGGTTAAGAAGATTAAAAGCAGTATGATTTTTCTCATAAAGTGATTGTCGCAAATAATTTTGTTTAGCAATATAATAAATGGTTGGCAAACGGTAAACTCAAACATAGAAAAGCCGCAGATGCGCAGATTTTTCTTATCCTCAAGTAATCTGCAAATCTGCGGCTTATGTTTTCTAAACGTGATTTAGCCCGCTTTTGCTAAATAGGAATCAATCACTTTTTTGATGCTCTCTTTATTTTTAGCAGAACTCCAGTTTTCCTTTGCCGATTGATCTCCAAGTGCAAAAAACTGTTCATATAATAGTTTGTCATCAACTTTTGGAACTAGTTTAAGGTAATTGTTTTCTGCAAAAACTACATCCCAAGTTTCACGAGCATCTTTCCAAAACGCTTGTTGTTGTTTCCACCAAGTTTGCGCATAACCAAAAGATTTAGGATCGGTTTTAATAAACTCCTCCATACCTTTTTCCATTGCCAAAAGTTTATCGCCAGTTTCAGAGCGAATGATTTTTTTATTGTCTTGTTCAAACATCCAGCCATTTGCTGTTAGGTAAAGATTGTTGCCACGATTTAACACATTGTAATCGTTACGTTCAGTATTTTCTCTACGTGGAAGCGGAGAATCTGTAGTACTTTGCCATTGATGTCTACCATCAACATGCACCCAAGTTCCTATGGCTTGGTAACGCGGACTATCATCAACTTGGAAAACTTTTTGTGTCCATTTTCCTTTCACGGCATTTGCAGAAAGTGTTACTTTTTTCCACGCATTATCTTTGTCGTAAGCTAATATTTGAGTGTCTTCATAAGTCCAATCTTCTCTCCAATGTTTAATAATCATGCTATCTCCTCTCATAACCAATAAATGTTGAATGACAATTTTTTTAGGAGAATCTTCTAAAATGATAGCGATTTCTTTAGCCGAAGAACGATGTCTTTCATGAAATTTATAATCATCATCTGGAGAAAAAGTTTCTGCATAATTAAAAGTTACTTTGTAAAACCCAGCCAAAGCTTTAATCGCTTCGCGATCCTGTTCTATTTTAGTTTGGGCATTAATGCTTGATGCAAAAAGCAATAAGGCAAATAATAAGGTTAGTTTTTTCATTTTATATTGAGTTTAGTTTTTTTCTTTCTACCAAGCCAAATTAGTATTCCAGTAACGGGCATACTTGCAGCAATTAAACTGGCAAAAAATGCCATAATTTTTCCAGGCAAACCAACAATAGCCCCAACGTGGATATCGTAATTCATTCGAGAAATTTTATCAGCTGTGCTGGCATTCGCTAATTTGCCAAATAGGTGTTTTACTTCAATTTCTTTTAATGTATGCTGATCAAAATAGTAGTAATCAGCTTTCCAATACGTTTCTGGATCTGGGTTTTTAGCAATTTCTATTGATGCTTTTTCATTTTCAGGAACATGAACATCTAAACTTCCTTTAAACGATGGGTCTTCTTTTACAAAGCGAGCCCAAAGTTGATCAGCCGCTGCTGCATTTAAACTTAAAGCAGAAATTTTAGTGGTATCAGAAAAAGTTTCTTCGTAATTCTTAATTGCTTCCCCTCCAGAACTTAGCCAATAAACAGATTTTGCAAACCATTGAAAACCCATTACCATTCCCGATAAGGCAATGAAAATAACGATGAAAGACATATAAAAACCTAATACATTATGTAAATCATAATTAAGCCTTCGCCATTTTGATTTTAACTTTACACTAAATCGTTGCTTTCTTGCAGCTTTACTTTTTGGCCACCATAAAACTAATCCTGATATTAATAAAATAACAAATAACATAGTTGCCGTTGTTAATATCGGCTGACCAATTTCTGGAGGTAACCACAAATAGTAATGTCCCATAATTACAATTCTGAAGAAATCTTCACTCATGTCCTTAACTTTTACTACTTCGCCAGTGTATTGGTTTACAAAAACGATGTAATAATATTCGGGTTCGCCATTATAATAAACTACTTGAGTTGTTCTTCTGGGCTGATAATTAATGCTATGTGCTTTTTTGTTAGGGAGTGCTTTATCTGCAACTTCCTTTAATTTTGTAGGCGGTAATAAGGCTTTGTCTTGTACTTCCGTAAAACGATACGTTTGTACTGCATCTTCAATTTCTCTTTCGAAAGCTAAAATACAACCGGTTATGCCTAAAAAACACACAAATAGCCCAGAAATTAATCCGAGCCACAAGTGTATTCTACCTATCCAATATTTAAAACTTTTCGTTTTTTTCTTTTCTGGCATAAAATGATTTAAAATTTATAAGCAATACTTACGCGGTAATTTCTTGGCGCTTCCGCTTGATAGTAATACGCGTTTAACCATTGGTAATACGAGCCACTAAACAAGTATTTATCTAAAATATTAAAGGCGTTACCAGTGATTTTAAACTTAGAGTGCTCATAGAAAACACCAGCATCAACCTTAAAATAATTCGGTAATTTTTGTAAGCCAACACTCCAAGTATCTGTTGCTCTATCTGCCAAATAGGTAAAACCTCCAGAAACTCCAGCGCCTTTTAAAGTTCCTTCCTGCAAAGTATAGGTTAACCAAGCATTTGCTACATGTTTTGCAAAACCTGGCACAACATCACCAACATTTATGCCTGTAACACCAGGAGTTACTTTGGTTACTTTAGAATCTGTGTATGCGTAGTTTGCTATTAATTTAAGACCAGATGTAATTGTACCTCTTAGATCAAACTCAATACCTTGTGCTCTTTTTTCGCCTAAAACAACACTAAAATTTTGCGATGGCGTATTGGTTGGGTCAGCAGTTAATTCGTTTTGTTTAAGTATTCTGTAAGCTGATAAAGTTGTGTTCCATTTTCCATCAAACCAATCTTTTTTAATACCAATTTCATTATTGGTTCCTGTAATTGGTTCAACTTTTCCACCATTGCGTATTAAACCACTTTGTGGGGTAAAAGCTTGATCGTATACCGCATAAATCGCTGTGTTTTTATCAATTGAAACACTTAAGCCAACGCGAGGTGTAACACGTTTTGCCTGATCGGCTGCACCGCCCCAAGCAGATTGATCTACAAAAGTATAGCGACCTGCCAACGTTAAACGGATTTTGTTTTCGAAGAAACCCAATTCGTCTTGCGCATAAGCACTCAAATATTTCTGATCCATTAAACCACCAGCTGCAATTGCTCTTTGTGCTAAGGGAGTATCGCGGTCAAAATTTGGATAGCCATTTGATGGAAAACTATAATTTGGATTGTTTAAGTCAAATGGAGAGGATGGTAAATCTAAATTATGAGATTGGCCCCAGTCTGCAATGTAATTTTTCTTTCCGCCGTCAAATCCTACTAAAATACGATGATTTATTCCGCCAGTTTTGGCTTGTCCATTCACAAATAATTGCGCTAATTTCATGCTGCTTTCAGCATCCCAAATCCCAACATTTCTAATCACGGTATTATCTGCATTAACTGCAGATGGCCAAGAACTTGTTCCGGTTTGTAAATATTTGTAATAAGCCGCTTGAGCAGTTAACTTCCAATTATCACTAATTTGATGCTGCAAGTTTAATGTCAAGTTATGATCATTAATGCGAGTAGGCGTTACGCCCGGTTGCGTAAGTGTTAATTCTCTCGGAAATGCTGCGTAACCACCCGGAGAAAATATATAATATGAACCAACCTCAGTCATTTTTGCATTTTGCAAAGTATATTCTGCGGTAAGTTTAGTGCGATTTGATATTTGGTAACTCAATACTGGTGCAAAACTATATCTGTCATTTTGTTCATAAGGTCTAAAAGAACCTTTATTTTGAACCGCAGTATTTAATCGGAATAATAATTTACCATCGTTGGTTAATTTATGATCAAAATCTACAGTTGCTCTGTATAAATCAAAACTTCCCACGGTTAATGAAACCTCACCTTTATTAAATCCAGTAGGTTTTTTAGTTACTACATTATACATTCCACTCGGATCGCCATTGCCCAACATAAAACCTGCCGGACCTTTCACAAATTCAATGTGATCTACAAAACTCATATCTTCTGTTAATGGCCCCCAATACGATGAAACTACATTAAAACCATTGCGCATAGCCTGAATTTGAGAACCACGCATGGTAATGTTAGTGTACATATCTCCCCAATGTTCTAATCTTGTTGCACCACTTACATTTTTAATTAAACCATCGCTCATGCTAATAATTTGCTGATCTTTCAGCGTTAAATTGCTAACGGTTTGTATGTTTTGAGGAGCTTCTAAAAGTGGTTCGTTTAATCTCAGCGAAGCTGAAGGTAAGCTTACTTTATATCTGTTATTTTTCCCAGCAATGGTAACCACTTCTAAAGCTTGGCTATTTTCTGTAAGTACAAAATCAAGTACTAAAGTTTGTCCAGCTGTAATAGTTATATTTTTTTCTTGAGGATTAATACCAACAGCACTAACTTTTATAGTGTATGCACCAGGTTTAATTCTTGGAAACGTGTATTCTCCATTATCATTAGTAACGGCACTTATATTTTTGTTTTTCAAACCGATGTTTACATATGCGGTGGGTTGCCCATCGGTACTTGTAATTTTACCCTTTAAAATTCCATGTTGTTGTGCAAATGTTGGAGTAGAAAATAAGGTTAAGAGAAAGATAATTTTAAATCGTAGTTGTATTCGCATGATTATTGTTTTTATTTGGATTAATTCTAAACAGTGACAAATTAACAACGAAAAAAACTACTATCCAAATTATTTTGAATAATTCTAAATAAGGAATGAAAATAATTAATTTCGTGCAGACGAATAGTTGTAAAACAAAAAATGGGCAACCTTAATTGGCGCCCATTCTGAATTTACTAAAGTTTTTTTTGCTTAAATTTTGGAAAATTAAACTCGCTTATTGATGTAAAATAACTTGAATACCTAATGCATGTTCTGAACTGCTTGCTGGAGTTACTAAGCCACTTGAAATGATAGTGTAATATTTGCCAGCAGTTAAAACATTACCTGTTAATGTTGTTTTTACAGTTCCACCACCATCTTTTAAATCAAAAGAATAGGTTCCTGCTGTAATTGTAGTAAATGCACTAGCGGTTTTGTACGCTTTATTTGTAATTAAAGAATTTCCGTTGGTGATAGATAAATCTAACGCGGGCGCATCTGGCGATAAATTAATAAATCGGATAAAAGCTTTGTCTGTTGATGTTGCACTTAAATCGTCTGTAACTAATAATCCATCCAAACTACCAGGCCTATCAATTAAATAATAAGATTGGTAAACATTTGGAGTTAAAGAAATGCTTTTGGTTAATAAACTCTCTGATCTGCCAGCAGTTGTGAATTTTATAGTTTGGCTACCAGAAGCATATTGCCCATATTTAATAGTGCCTCCAAATGGTAATGCTGCACTATTTATTTTAACATCACTTAAATAAACATCATAAGTAGATAAAGTAGGTGATGCATTTACAATACTTAAAGCGGTAACGTTAGTAGTGTCCGCCGTGTCTTTTTTGCAGGAAACTAGCGTTGCAAGGCAAATTAAAATAAACGAAAAATAAATTTTCAGTTGAGTTAATTTTTTAAATCGATGAGTTAAATAAATCTGTTTCATGTTGAAATAATTAATGAGGAAGGTGTAAAAAATTAGGAGTTAAGTTTTATAAAAATCTCGCCAATACAAATATTAGTTTTATCTAAATAGGTCGATGTTAAACTTTGTTAAATGATAGAGGTTAAGAAACAAGCTCTTAACTAAATTTTAACAGTTTGTTTAAATGACGGCAGTTTTAGTCAAAATAGTTTAATAAAACTGGTAAAAAACGTAAAAAAATCAGATTCTTATTGCACAACTCAATTTTTATTTAAACCTTTGCGGCTCAAGTAATTTAATACAGGTTAGCATACAAAATAATGAGCAAGCACATCATCCATAAACTTTCTATTTTAGAAGCAAAAAATATTGCATCTAAAGGCTTGTTTATTGAGCGCTTACGACCCGTATTTTTCATCACCACAAATCGGCAAAATTATACGCCGCGTATTTAGTACATCTTACTAATACCAATGAGGAATTGATCCTCTCTAAAAACCCAATTAACAAGAATACCTTAATTTTTCGTTAAATAAATTAATGAATATAAACGATTTTATAGTGCAAGTTGCACTTCCTGAACATCGTGCCTTTGCAGAAGAAATCTGTGAAGAAATGGCAGAATCTGCTAAAGCACGTGGTACAGGTATCGCTAAGCGTTCGCCAGAATATGTTTCGGGCAAAATGGAAGAAGGCAAAGCGGTAATTGCTTTTCACAAAGATGGATCTTGGGCTGGCTTTTGCTATATCGAGACCTGGAGTCACGGACAATTTGTAGCCAACTCTGGCCTAATTGTAAGCCCGCAGTTTAGAAAAGCTGGCTTAGCAAATGCGATTAAAAAGGAAATTTTCGGATTGTCGAGAGCATTGTATCCAAAAGCAAAAATATTTGGCTTAACTACTGGTTTAGCTGTAATGAAAATCAACTCTGATTTAGGTTATGAACCCGTTACGTATTCTGAATTAACACAAGATGAAGATTTTTGGAAAGGATGCCAAAGCTGCGTGAACTTTGAAATTTTAAAAAGCAAAGACCGTAAAATTTGCATGTGTACAGCAATGTTGTATGATCCGGCAGAAAAGAAACATGAAGCTGCCAAAAATTTTGCTGAAGAATTGCAAAAAAACCCAACATTATACGAGCGTTTTATGCGTATTAAGCAGCGCTTAGTAGTAAAACCAAAATCTGGATTAAAATCCATTTTAGTATTGTTTACCCTTATTTTTAACAAATAGATGAAGAAGAAAGTTGTTTTAGCATTTAGCGGAGGATTAGACACCTCATTTTGCTGCATTCACTTAGCTCAAGACCGTGGATTGGAAGTCCACTCTGTAATTGTAAATACAGGTGGTTTTTCTGATGAAGAATTGCAAGAAATTGAAAAACGTGCCTATGCTTTGGGTGTAAAATCCCACGCAGTTGTAGATGAAACAGAAAGTTATTACGATGGTTGCATTAAATATTTAGTGTTTGGAAATGTATTAAAAAATGCAACTTATCCACTTTCAGTTAGTGCCGAGCGTGTAAGTCAGGCGACTGCAATTGCAAATTATGTAAAAAAAATCGGTGCTGATTACGTTGCGCATGGCAGTACTGGAGCTGGAAATGATCAAGTTCGTTTTGATATGATTTTCAATATCCTTATTCCTGGAGTTGAAATTATTACACCAATTAGAGATTTAAAATTATCCCGCGAAGCGGAAATAGAATATTTAGCAAAACATGGTGTTGAATATAGTGCAGAAAAAGCAAGATATTCGATTAATAAAGGTTTATGGGGAACATCTGTTGGAGGAAAAGAAACATTAACATCTAACGAAACTTTGCCAGAAAGTGCTTGGCCAACTCAAGTTTCGGAAACTGAAGCTAGAAGAATTGAATTGACTTTCGAAAAAGGAGAATTGGTTGGCATTGATGGAGAAAAACTAAATCCAGTTGTAGCTATTCAAAGACTACAAGCAATTGCTCAACCTTTCGGAATTGGTAGAGATATTCATGTTGGTGATACTATTATTGGAATTAAAGGACGTGTTGGTTTTGAAGCTGCGGCTCCAATTATCATTATTAAAGCACACCATACTTTAGAAAAACATACGCTAACAAAATGGCAATTAAGTTGGAAAGAGCAGTTGTCATCGTTTTATGGAAACTGGTTACATGAAGGTCAATTCCACGACCCAATTATGCGGAATATTGAAGCATTTTTAACCGATACACAGAAAATGGTGAGCGGTAAAGTGTTTGTAGAATTATTACCATATCGTTTCCAAATTATTGGAATTGAATCTAACCACGATTTAATGAGCAATAAATTTGGTAGCTACGGCGAAATGAATAACGCTTGGAGCGGAGAAGATGTTAAAGGTTTCTCTAAAATATTTGGTAATCAAGTAATGATTTGGCATAAAGTTAACGAAGAAGAAGCTTAAATCTTCTAATCTATTCGTCATTGCGAGAAGGAACGACGAAGCAATCTTAAAGATGATAAAATGAAAAATATAAAAGCAGGAATAATTGGCGGGGCCGGATACACCGGAGGCGAAATGTTGCGCATTTTAATTAACCACCCGAACATTGAAATTGCTTTTGTAAATAGTAGTAGTAATGCAGGGAATTTAATTTCTGATGTACACACGGATTTATTTGGCGATACCGATTTAAGGTTTACAAATGAAATTCCTCAAGATATTGATGTGTTATTTTTATGTGTTGGGCATGGCGATGCAAAGAAGTTTTTAGCTGCAAATCCAATTAATGAAAACATCAAAATCATTGATTTATCTCAAGATTTCAGATTAACTGCAAATGCTAAATTCGAGAATCGTGAGTTTGTTTATGGTTTGCCAGAATTAAATCGTTCTGCGATAAAAACTGCAAAAAATATTGCAAATCCAGGTTGTTTTGCAACTTGTATCCAATTGGGATTATTGCCTTTAGCGGAAAAAGGGTTAATTAAAAGCGAAGTTCATATTAATGCGACAACAGGCTCAACTGGTGCTGGACAAAGTTTATCAAGTACTTCGCATTTCAGTTGGAGAAATAATAATCTCTCAATTTATAAAGCATTTGAGCATCAACATTTAAATGAAATTGGAGAAAGTTTAGTACAACTTCAATCTTCCATTTCAGAGGCTTTAAATTTCATCCCACAACGTGGTGCTTTTACCAGAGGGATTTTAGCTTCAATGTATTTAGAAAGTGATTTGACTTTGGAAGAAGCGCAAAAATTGTACGAAGATTATTATAGCGCTCATCCATTTACACACGTAAGTCGGAAAAACATCGATTTAAAGCAAGTTGTCAATACCAATAAAGTGCTGGTCCATGTTGAAAAACACGGTAATAAATTATTTATCATCAGCATTATTGACAACTTATTAAAAGGCGCAAGTGGACAAGCAGTTCAAAATATGAACTTATTGTTTGGCTTGGAAGAAACGGCTGGCTTGAAATTGAAAGCAGCTAATTTTTAATCACATTGTCATGTTGAGCTTGTAGAATCATCTATAAAAATCAGAATGATAAAAACTCTTTAAAAAATGAATTTATTCGACGTATACCCTCTTAACGATATAGAAATAACTAAAGCAGCAGGCAGTAATGTTTGGGATGCCAACGAACAAAAATATTTAGATTTATATGGCGGTCATGCCGTAATTTCCATCGGACATACCAATCCTCATTATGTAAAACGCTTAACTGATCAACTAAATAAAGTTGGATTTTATTCAAACTCTGTTAAAATCCCTTTACAGGTTCAGTTAGCAGAGAAATTAGGTCAGGTTTCTGGCAAAAAAGATTTCCAATTATTTTTATGTAATTCTGGTGCGGAGGCAAATGAAAACGCTTTAAAGTTGGCATCGTTTTACAATGGGAAAAAGAAAATAATTGCTTTTTCTGGTGCATTTCACGGTCGTACATCTTTAGCTGTAGCAGTTACAGATAATCCTAAAATTGTAGCACCAGTTAATCAAACTGATAACGTAATTTTCTTACCTCATAATAACGAAGTTGCATTAGAAGAAACATTTAAAGCACAAGGCGATGAAATTTGTGCTGTAATTATAGAAGGAATTCAAGGTGTTGGCGGAATTAAAGAAACTTCAAAAAATTTCTTGCAAAAAATTCGCTCACTTTGTGATGAATACAATGCAGTTTACATTGCCGATTCAGTTCAGTGCGGTTACGGTCGTACGGGTCAGTTTTACTCACATGATTACGCAGGTGTAGAAGCTGATGTGTATACCATGGCAAAAGGAATGGGTAACGGATTTCCTGTTGCAGGAATTTCAATCGCACCAAAATTTAAACCTTGGCATGGAGAATTAGGAACAACATTTGGCGGAAATCATTTAGCTTGTGCGGCGGCGTTAGCTGTTTTAGAAGTTATGGAACAAGATAATTTGATGAAAAACGCTGAAGAAGTTGGTAATTACCTAATCACTGAACTGAAAAAATTTGAACAAGTTATCGAAGTTCGTGGTCGTGGTTTAATGATTGGTATAGAATTACCAGAAGAATTAGCACATGTAAAAAAAGAACTGCTATTTAAACATCTCATTTTTACAGGAGAAGCAAAACCAAATGTAATTCGTTTATTGCCAGCACTGAACTTAACAAGAGCACATGCAGATGAATTTTTGACTGCATTTGAGAAAGCGGTTAAGGGTGTAGGGCATAAGGTATAAGGTGATGAGAGACTACAAAAAACTTGACGTTTGGAAAAAATCTCATGAACTAAATATGTTCATTAAGAAAGAGATTGCAACAAAATTTCCAAAAGAAGAAAGGTTTGAATTAACGTCTCAACTAACTAGAGCTTCATTGTCTATTCCTTTAAATATTGTTGAAGGATGTGGTAGATTTACAGATAAGGATTTCGCCCATTTTTTAGATACTGCTTTAGGCTCGACAAATGAAATAGATTATTGTTGTTTATGTGCGTCAGAATTGAAATACATAAGCGAAGAAGAATATTTGAAAGTTAACCAATCAATTAATGAAGTTAGAGCGATGCTAATTTCTTTTTTGAAATTTTTAAGAGGCGGTGCAGGGAAACCTTAAACCCTACGCCTTAAACCTCAAACCGTTTTAAGATGAAACTTTTCACTTCCGTACATGATGTTCCAAACATCAAACAATTTGTAAACGATGCATTGGCATTGAAAGCAAGCCCCTATGCAAACCAAGATTTAGGTAAAAACAAAACCTTAGGTTTAGTTTTTATGAATCCAAGTTTACGCACACGGTTGAGCACACAAAAAGCTGCGCTTAATTTGGGCATGAATGTAATGGTAATGAACATGGACAAAGAAGGTTGGGCTTTAGAAACGCAAGATGGCGTGGTTATGAATGGTTCGACAGTTGAACATATTCGTGAAGCTGCGGCAGTTATGGGAGAATATTGCGATATTTTGGGCTTACGTTCTTTTCCAAAATTGAACAACCGTGATGAAGATTATAATGAAGATTTCTTCACTAAGTTTGTACAATATTGCGGCGTTCCTGTGGTAAGTTTAGAGAGTGCAACTCGCCATCCTTTGCAAAGTTTTGCAGATTTAATTACCATTCACGAAACTTGGAATCCATTAAGGGTAGGCGCTAATGCTAAACCTAAAGTTGTTTTAGCTTGGGCACCACATGTAAAAGCATTGCCACAAGCTGTTCCGAATTCTTTTGCCGAATGGATGTGCAAAGCTCAACAAGAAAACATGTTAGATTTTACAATTGCTCAACCAGAGGGATATGAACTTTCAGAAGATTTTACAACAGGAGCAAAAATAGAATACGATTTAGAAACCGCATTAAACGGAGCAGATTATATCTACGTAAAAAACTGGAGTAGCTATAAAGAATATGGTAAAGTTTTAACATATCCAGATGGCTGGATGATGAATAACGAGAAGTTAGGGCTTACAAATGATGCGAAAGTAATGCACTGTTTACCCGTTAGAAGAGATTTAGAACTATCATCAGAAATATTAGATGGACCAAACTCTTTAGTTATTCAAGAGGCTGGAAATCGCCTTTGGGCAGCGCAAGCAGTTTTAAAAACAATGTTGGAAGAATTAAAATAATATGTTACGGGTTATAGGTTGCGTGTTGCAGGTCTTGATGCCTAAACCCGGAACTCATAACCTACAACCCACAACTCAACTATGAAACAACTCACCATCATCAAAATAGGCGGAAATGTAATTGATAATTCTGAAAATCTACATCAGTTTTTATTAGATTTTACCGCCTTACCAGGAGATAAAATTCTAGTTCATGGTGGTGGTAAAATTGCAACAGAACTCAGCGAATCATTAGGAATTGAAGCCAAAATGGTAGAGGGCAGACGCATTACCGATATCGAAACCTTACGCATTGTAACGATGGTGTACGCTGGATTGATCAATAAAAATATGGTTGCGGCTTTGCAAGCAAAAGGGAGTAATGCCATTGGATTAACTGGTGCAGACGGAAATATTATTAAAGCAAAAAAACGTCCTGTAAAGGAAATAGATTACGGTTATGTTGGCGATTTAGATGAAAATTCCGTGTCATCAACTATGTTGGATAATTTATTAAAAGCGGGCTTAACACCTGTTTTATGTGCAATTACACATGATGGAGATTCGCAATTATTAAACACCAATGCAGATACTATTGCTTCGGCTTTGGCAGTTGCCATGTCATCATTATATGAAAGCCGATTGGTGTATTGTTTTGAGAAAAAAGGAGTTTTAAAAGATGTGAATGACGATACTTCGGTTGTAAGAGAAATCAAGGCGGATGAATTTGAAGGATTAAAAGCGGATGGAACGGTACAAGGAGGAATGATCCCAAAATTGCACAATGCTTTCGAAGCAATTAAAAAAGGAGTTTCGGCAGTTTATATTGGCAAAGCCGATGAACTTTCTGAATTAAGCGATGGAATTTTTGGAACTAAAATGTTAAAATAAGAAGATATAAAAGCAATCAACCATAAACTAGAATCATGAAAAAAATAACCATTATCGGTAGTGGAAACATTGGTCTTTCGCTTGCAAAAGGCTTAGTAAACAAAAACTATTGTAAGCCAGACGACATTACCCTAACCAGACGTAACTTAAAACTTATGACTGATGAAGTGGCCGCTGGTTTTAACGTGAGCGACAATAATATTGTCGCAATTTATAACGCTGATATTGTTGTTTTAGCAGTATTGCCGCAACAACTAAAAAAGGTTTTAGAAGAAATTGCATCCTCAATAAATCCAGAAAAACAGTTGGTTATTTCGGTAGTTTCTGGCGTAACATGTGAAGATGTGCGCAAAGAACTGGGCAATAATGTACAAGTAATTAGAGCAATGCCAAACACTGCAATAGCAATTGGACAAAGCATGACTTGTATTGCTAGCGATAATGCGGTAGATAAAAACATCAAAGAAGTAACTATACTTTTTGAAACCGTAGGCGCGGTAATTACCATTAATGAAGATTTAATGACCGCAGCAACTGCTCTTTGCGCTTGCGGCATTGCTTTCTTTTTGCGTAGCATTAGAGCTGCTTCACAAGGTGGAGTTGAAATTGGATTTCATGCCCACGACGCTTTAAAAATGGCTGTTCAAACTGCAAAAGGCGCAGCAGATTTGTTGCTATTAACCCAAAGTCACCCAGAGGGAGAAATCGATAAAGTAACCTCTCCAAAGGGATGTACAATTGCAGGTTTAAATGAGATGGAACACAATGGTTTTAGCTCAGCATTTATTAAAGGAATTAAGCTCTCAGCTAAAAAAGCAGCTGGACTATATAATGATTAATTTGAAATGAGGAATTTCGAAATCTTAAATCAAAATTATGATTAACAAACTCATACAAGAAAGTACAGAACTGCTGCGTGAATTGATTAAAACGCCATCTTTTAGTAAAGAAGAACAGCAAACAGGCAATAAAATTGAACTTTTTTTGCAACAACATGGCGTAAAAACTATTCGTAAGCTAAACAATATTTGGGCTTACAATAAATATTTTGATGCATCAAAACCCACTGTTTTATTAAACTCACATCACGATACCGTAAAACCAAATTCGGGCTATACACGCAATCCATTTTCTCCAGATATTGTAGATGATAAACTGTTTGGCTTAGGAAGTAATGATGCTGGCGGCTGTTTAGTGTCATTAATTGCTACCTTTTTATACTTTTATCCGCAAGAAAACCTAACCTATAATTTTTGTATCGCGGCAACTGCCGAAGAAGAAATTTCTGGAAATGATGGCCTAGAATTGGTAATTCCAGATCTTGGTCCATTAGAATTTGCAATAGTAGGCGAGCCAACAGAAATGCATTTGGCCATTGCCGAAAAAGGTTTATTGGTAATAGATTGTATTGCTCATGGGAAAGCTGGTCACGCGGCAAGAGACGAAGGTGAAAATGCAATTTATAAAGCTTTACAAGATATAGAATGGTTTAGAACCTATAAATTTCCAAAAGTATCCGAAGTTTTTGGCCCAGTAAAAATGACGGTTACCATCATTAATGCAGGTTCGCAACATAATGTAGTGCCAGCAAGTTGCACTTTTACGGTTGATGTTCGCGTTACCGATTCATATACCAATGAAGAAGTAGTCGAAATTATTAAGCAACACGTAAACTGCGAAGTTAAACCTCGTTCGGTTCGGTTAAAGCCATCAAAAATTGATAAAAATCACCCAATTGTACAATCTGGAATTGCTTTAGGCAGAGATACGTATGGCTCACCAACTACATCAGATCAAGCATTATTAGACATTCCATCTTTAAAATGTGGACCAGGTTTTTCTGGTCGTTCGCATATGGCGGATGAATTTTTATACGTACATGAAATTAAACAAGGAATAGAAGGCTATATTAATATGTTGAAACCCGTAGTAGGTGGAAAATAAATTGCCATTGCGAGGCAGGAAGCAATCTTAAAGCTTTTTGTTTTGCAAATGATAAAAGTTAATTTTAAAAAGGGGATTGCTTCGTGCCTCGCAATGACGAAGAATAAAAATGAAAATCTGGCAAAAAAATATTGAAGTAAATAAGGGCATCGAAGCATTTACAGTTGGTAAAGACAGAGAACTGGATTTACAAATGGCAGCTTTTGATGTGTTGGGTTCTTTGGCGCATGTAGAAATGTTGGCCAGTATTAATTTGCTAACAGCTGATGAATTAATTGAAGTTCAAACGGCATTAAAAGTTATTTATAAAGAAATTGCTGAAGGTAAATTTACCATCGATGATAGTGTAGAAGATGTGCACTCACAAGTGGAGTGGCTATTAACGCAGCGCATTGGCGAAGCAGGTAAAAAAATTCATAGTGGTCGCTCACGCAACGATCAGGTTTTAGTTGATTTAAAACTCTATTTCAGAGCGTGTATTCAAGAAATGGTAGAAAATACCTCAACCTTGTTTAACCAATTAATTACGCTGAGCAATACGCATAAAGACAAATTATTACCAGGTTATACGCACTTACAAATCGCAATGCCATCATCTTTTGGTTTGTGGTTTGGCGCTTATGCAGAAAGCTTGGCAGATGATATGGAAATGATGTTGGCAGCTTATAAAGTTTGCAACAAAAATCCATTGGGTTCGGCGGCGGGTTATGGTTCTTCTTTCCCTCTAAATAGAACAATGACAACTGAATTATTAGGTTTCGAAAAGCTAAACTATAATGTGGTTTATGCCCAAATGGGGAGGGGAAAAACCGAAAGAATTTTAGGTCAGGCAATGTCTTCTGTGGCGGCAACTTTAGCTAAAATGGCAATGGATGTTTGCTTATTCATCAACCAAAACTTCGGGTTTATTAGCTTCCCTGATGAATTAACAACGGGTTCGAGCATTATGCCGCATAAAAAAAACCCAGATGTTTTTGAGTTAATTCGTTCGCGTTGCAATAAAATTCAAGCTTTGCCAAACGAAATCGCCATGATGACAACTAACCTGCCTTCTGGATATCACAGAGATTTACAGCTATTGAAAGAAAACCTTTTCCCAGCAATTACATCTTTAAATGAGTGTTTGGAAATGACAACGTTTATGCTGGAAAACATCACTGTTAAAGACCATATTTTAGACGATAAAAAGTACGATTATCTATTTAGTGTTGATGTAGTTAACGAACTAGCCTTAAACGGAACTCCATTTAGAGAAGCCTATAAAATTGTTGGTGAAACTATTGATAATGGAACTTTTGCGCCAAATAAAACAGTTAAACATACACACGAGGGGAGTATTGGCAACTTGTGTAATCCAGAAATTGAAGCGATGATGAATGAAGTTTTGGCTCAATTCAAATTTGAAAAAACAAATCAGGCCATCGCCAACTTATTAGCTTAGTATTAAACCCATATAAAATGAATGTATCAGTATTAGCAAACACACTTATAGGCTCAGAAATCATTAAAATCGGCAACGAAGTAAATGATATGAAGCGTAAAGGTGCACAAATTGCAAACCTAACTATTGGTGATTTTGATTCATCCATTTTCCCTATACCCAAACCACTAGAAGAAGCAATTGTAAAAGCATATCGCGAAGGTCATACCAATTATCCGCCAGCAGATGGTATTTTGCCATTACGCGAAACAGTTGTCGAAATTTTGAAAGATCGTTACGAATTAGATTATGCACTAAATGAGATTCTAATTGCTGGTGGTTCGCGTCCATTAATTTATGCGCTGTATTTAGCCTTAATTGATCCTGGAGATAAAGTAATTTACCCAGCACCATCTTGGAATAACAATCACTATTGCCACCTTTCATCTGCTAACGGGATTGCCATAGAAACTACAGTAGAAAATAATTTTATGCCTACCGCAGCGCAATTGAAACCACATTTAAAAGGAGCAACTTTATTGGCTTTATGTTCACCGTTAAATCCAACTGGCACGATGTTTACACAACAACAGTTGGAAGAAATTTGTGATATTGTTATCGAAGAAAATAAATCACGCAAAGCCGATGAAAAACCATTGTACATCATGTACGATCAGATTTATTCGTTACTAACCTTCGATAAAGAACATGTAAATCCAGTTAGTTTACGCCCAGAATTAAAAGACTACATAATTTATATTGATGGTATTTCTAAATGCTTAGCAGCTACAGGAGTTCGTGTAGGTTGGGCTTTCGGACCAGAAAATGTAATTGGTAAAATGAAATCCATTTTAGGACATATTGGTGCTTGGGCACCGAAAGCAGAACAAGTTGCTGTGGCAGATTATTTCAAAAATAAAAACTTGGTTAATGAATTTTTAAGCAGCTTTAAAGCACAAGTTCAAGCAAGTTTAAACGAATTATACAACGGTTTTCAGCAATTAAAAAAAGAAGGTTTTGCTGTAGATGCAGTCATCCCAATGGGTGCAATATACCTAACTTTAAAAATAGATTACATAGGTAAAACAACTCCAGCAGGAGACTTACTAAAAAATAGTGCAGATGTAAATTTCTATCTAATTAAAGAAGCACAAACCGCAATAGTTCCATTCTCGGCCTTTGGCAATGAAGAAAACATGCCTTGGTTTAGAGCTTCAATTGGCGGCTGTTCTTTACAAGATATTAAAGACATGATGCCAAGAATTAAAACTGCTTTAAACAAGCTAAAATAACTATAGGATTTATTAACGTCATCCAACCAATTAACAATTGAACTAATGAGCCAGTGAACTATTTAAACTCACTAGTCTTATGAAACTCAATATCTGGATAATCCCTCATTGTCATATTAATCATAAACTCATTATCCGCTAAATAAACCGGATTACCATCCTTATCCTCACCAATATGTTGTTGTTTACGCTTCAAAAACTCCTCTAATTTCTTCGGATCTTTAGATGTTACCCAATTTGAACGCGTGTAGGTTAACATCCTAAAATGCGCTTTAGCACCATATTCATGCTCCAATCTAAACGCAATAACCTCAAATTGTAAATCACCAACCGCACCAATCACCTTTCTATTTCCAGGCTGCATCACAAACAATTGCGCAACACCTTCCTCAGTTAATTGTTGTAAGCCTTTTTCAAGCTGTTTTGTTTTCAAAGGATCTCTATTCTCAACCTCCTTAAAAATCTCTGGCGAGAAGCTCGGAATGCCTTTAAACTGCAATTTCTCACCTTCAGTTAATGTATCGCCAATTTTAAAAGTACCACTATCATACAAACCAACCACATCACCAGGCCAAGCCTCCTCCACAATACTCTTTTCATTAGCCATAAAATCCATTGGGTTAGAGAATTTTATCTTCTTATTATTTCTAGTATGATAAAAGAACTTATTACGCTCAAACTTACCCGAACAAATTCTTAAAAATGCAATCCTATCTCTATGATTTGGATCTAAATTCGCATGAATTTTAAACACAAAACCACTAAAGTTTTTCTCCGTTGCTAAAACTACACGTTCCTCAGCCTCTCTACTTTTCGGACTAGGAGCGATAGTAATAAACGTATCTAACAATTCTTTAATCCCGAAATTATTAATTGCACTACCAAAAAATACTGGTGCTAATAATCCCTCCAAATACATCTCCTTATCAACCTTACCATAAACACCCTCAACCAATTCCAACTCATCTTTTAAAGTCGATAAAGTCTTCGCTAGTAAAAATTTCTCCAACTTTTCATCCTCCAAATTATCAACCTCAATTACCGGAGCACTTATTTTCTTCTTATCAGATTCAAACAAATTCAGGTGATTATTATAAATACTATAAACTCCCTTAAAAGTGTGCCCCTGACCAATTGGCCAACTCAAAGGACACAAACTAATGTTCAATTTACTCTCAATTTCATCCAATAAATCAAATGCATCCTTACCCTCACGATCCATTTTATTAATGAAAATAATAACCGGAGTATTCCTCATTCTACAAACCGACATCAATTTCTCCGTCTGTTCCTCAACCCCTTTCACGCAGTCAACCACTAAAATTACACTGTCAACCGCCGACAAAGTTCTATACGTATCTTCTGCGAAATCCTTGTGACCAGGTGTATCCAAAATATTAATCCGCTTGCCATTATACTCGAAACCCATTACCGATGTAGCCACCGAAATACCACGCTGTTTCTCAATTTCCATAAAATCGGAAGTGCTGCTTTGGTTCGCTTTATTCCGTTTTACGGCGCCAGCAGTATTAATTGCCCCACCAAACAACAAAAACTTTTCAGTTAAAGTAGTTTTACCAGCATCGGGGTGGCTAATAATGGCAAATGTTTTTCTTTTTTCTATTTCAGGATTAACCATGGATTTGTATTGAGAATGAGTGCAAAAATTTAATAAAATAGCGAATACAGCAAAGCTTTATAAAAAGCGAAGTGGAAATAAAATGGCTGTAGCTTGTTTCATTGCGTCGCAAAGGTAAGAATATTTTCTTTCTAGTATAAAGTAGTTAGGCTAAGCATAAAAAAAGCCGATTTTGCAATCGACTTTTTCACTATTCATACTTATATTTTATCCTCTTCCTGGGCGGCCACCACCTCTTTCACCACGACTTTCCGAACCACCAGAACTCCTTTGTGGAGGCGCTTGTTGTGAACGCTCATTACGTTGTTGTTGTGGCTGAGCCTGTTGCACAGGTTGTGGTCTTTCAGCTCGCTGTTGAGGCGCTTGCTGTACCGGTTGCTGACGTTCTACCCTTTGCGGCTGAGCTTGCTGCGGCTGCGGTCTGCTCTCTCTCTGTTGAGGAGCTTGTTGCACCGGTTGCTGACGCTCTACACGCTGCGGTTGCGCCTGTTGTTGCTGCGGCATCTCTCTACTACGCTCTACTCTTTGTGGCTGGCTAGTGCCACTTTCACGATTTCTTCCAAATACACTTGGTCTAGAACCTGCACCATTGTTGTCAGTTCTTGGTGTACCAACACGATTATCGTTATCTCTATTTGGGGTAGTATTTACTTCATTACCACCTCTAGCTGGGCGAGTAGACATATTGCCATTTCCTCTATTAGCAGTTCCGCTACGATCACCCTGTGTTACATTGCCATTGCTATTTCCTCTTTCTGGGCGAGTACTTACGTTATTATTATCCCTTCCATCTCTTCCAACAGGGCCACGGCTAATGTTACCTTGTACTGCATTTCTCGGAGCAGCATTTGCATTCGAAGTACCTCTACTAGGTCTTGGATTATAGATGTTAACAGTATTATTATCAATTCTAGATGCTCCAGGTCTGCTGCTTCTATTTACATTATAAACAGTCACATTCTGATTAGTAGCACGTCTAACTTCCTCTGCTCTCGGTCCAGTATAATATGTCCTGTTATTACGAATATAAGTGTTGTTAATAATTACCGTATTTTGAATATAAATTCTATTCCTACCGCCATAATAACGAGGATAGCTATTGTAATAAATATTACTGTATGGAATAAAATTCCAGCACATATCTGGCACACGATATCCACCTCTTCCAATGTTAATACCTATGCTAATGCTTGGACCTAAAGGAGCCCACCCATAATAACCACCACCACTTCTCCAACTTACCCAAGCTGGTCCCCAAACTGTATCTGGTATCCAAACCCATTGGTTGTAGCTGTTATATATCCAACGTCCGTAGTGAAAAGGAGCCCAACCCCAATCGTAGTTAGAAACCCAAGTATTTCCATACTCAGTCATCGCCCAACGGCCATTACTATAATAAGGCCTAAACTCTTCCTGATCTACATCTGGTCGCCAAACGTAACCATATTGTGGATCTTGGATCCATTGTCCATAAGGCGACAATTCATCGTAAAACGACTGCAAGGAAACATCCTCTTGTTGCGCCATGACTTTTTGTGTGGTTCCGGTAAGAAGGAGCATGAGCCCCAGCGCAATTGCCGGTAATTTGATCATGTTTTTCATTTTTTGTGTGTTTTAAAAATTTATAATTAACCTAACACTATACTGTATATCAATTTGAACACCATTTTTAACAAAGAATTAATCGAAAGATAATAATCCCTCTAATTACCATGGTTTAACGTATTTCTTTACAATTAAGTGTTTTAAAGTGTGCCAAAAGCCACTCCTAGTATGTGTAAAAAATAAGTCGGGCAGAACTAAATTTGCTACATTATATTAAATCCAATCAAACAATAACGTTGGTTTGCTGTTTAGCCAAACCTTTGTAAAATTTTAAAGGTTCAACTTATTGGCTTAAAACTGTACTTTTGTAGCTTAAATTTTAGCTATGCAAAAAGGCACGTTGTTTCTAATTCCAGTTCCGTTAGCAGAAAATGCGACGCAGAAATCTTTCACTCCTTATTTAATTGATACTATTAATGCAATTAAAACATACATTGTAGAGAATGAAAAAACTGCCCGTAAGTTTTTAAAAGAAGCAGGAATTAAAACACCACAAAGTGAATTGTTAATTCACGATTTCGGAAAACACAAACGTGGAAACTCTTTAGTGCCTTATTTTACGCAACTAATGTCGGGTATTGATGTAGGTTTAATGAGCGAAGCAGGTTGCCCAGGAGTAGCAGATCCAGGAGCAGAAATTGTTTCAGAAGCCCACAAACGTGGGATAAAAGTAGTGCCTTTAGTTGGTCCAAACTCAATGTTGCAAGCTTTAATGGCCTCTGGTTTTAGCGGACAAAGCTTTTCATTTCATGGTTATTTACCAATTGATAAAGTAGATAGAGCAAAGCGGATAAAAGAACTAGAAAGTCTTTCAGAAAAAAATAAACAAACTCAATTGTTCATGGAAACACCTTTTAGAAATAATCATTTACTAGAAGATGTATTAAAGAATTGCCATGGCAGCACTCAACTCTGCATCGCTTGCAATATTAATGGCGAAGATGAATTTATTAAAACAATGACAGTTGGCGCATGGCGAGGTGAAAGAATAGACTTGCACAAAAAACCAACCGTGTTTTTAATCTATAAAGGATAACTTTTGTTATTCCTTGCCGTTGGCTTCATCAGTCAGCTAAAGCAGACTGCAAGGAATTACTGGGGTTAGAAGGTATTCTATTCATTGCCGTTGGCTTCAGCCAACGGAATTAAAATTAGCGATACATATTTTTCTGCTCAATAAACTCCAACACACTATCTGGAACAAAAAACTGAATGTTTTTATTTTCTTTTAGCGCCTTACGGATAAAAGTAGAAGAGATTTCCATTTCAGGGGTATCAGTAAAAGTAATAGATGGATGATTTTCCCATTCACTTACATCTACTCCAGGTCTAGGATAAACATAAATATGATAGTCCTTCAATAGAATTTCAAAATTCTTCCACTTTTTAAGAGAACTTAAATTATCAGCACCCATAATAAGCACAAATTCTTTTTCAGGATAACGCTCATGCAGATGTGTAAGTGTATCTATAGTAAAAGAAGGTTGTGGTAATTTAAATTCAATGTCACTTATTTTAATTTGAGGAGCATTTTCTGTCGCCAGTTTTGCCATCTCCAACCTGTCGTACATATTTGCCAAACCGCTTTTCTGCTTCAACGGATTGTGTGGTGAAACGACTAGCCAAACTTCTTTTAAACCACTAAAAGTTGCCATATAATTGGCAATAACTAAGTGTCCAATATGAATTGGATTAAAAGAACCGAAGAATAGACCAGTTTTCATTTTTCGTTAACTGTAAATAGTTAGGCGGTAACTGATAACTGAAGAAAGTCTCCCACTAACTTTTCAGCCTCTTTACAAGCAATTTCTAAATCGTGGTTTTTAAGTATCACATCAAATTTATCAGCGTACAACAATTCTTTTTCAGCTTTGATAAATCGCTCTTGTAATTTTTCTGCGCTATCTGTTCCACGACCAGTTAAACGTTCTTTTAGTACCTCTAAAGATGGTGGTTGTACAAAAATCGCCAAGGCATCATCCTCATATTTACGTTTTAAACGCAAGCCACCTTCTACATCAATATCAAAAATTACATGTTTACCTTCATCCCAAATCCGTTCAATTTCCGAACGAAGCGTGCCATAAAAAGTGCCGTTATAAACTTCTTCAAATTCTACAAACTCCTGACGAGCAACTTTATGTAAAAAGTCTTCTTTACTGATAAAATAATAATCGTCTTTGTGCTTTTCACTACCTCTAGAATCTCTCGTAGTAGCGGAGATAGAAAAACTTAATTGCGGAAATTTCTTCAATAAGTGTCTAACAATGGTAGTTTTACCAGCTCCTGATGGTGCAGAAAATATAATGAGTTTGCCTTGTTTCATTTTAATTGGAAAGTTGAAAAGTTAGAAAGTTGGAACGTTAAAACATTTCAACCTTACAACTTTACAATACATTTAATAACTGTTCTTTAATTTTTTCTAATTCTTCTTTCATGCCCACCACCAACTGCTGTATATGTGCATCATTAGCTTTTGCGCCCATGGTGTTAATTTCTCTGCCTATTTCTTGAGAAATAAAACCAAGTTTTTTACCGTTGGCATCTTTACTTTTTAAAGTCGCCATAAAGTAATCGCAATGGCTTTTTAGACGAGTTTTTTCTTCAGTAATATCTAACTTATCAATGTAATAAATCAGTTCTTGCTCTAAACGGTTCTGGTCGTAATTTACTTTACCAACTGTTTCCTCTAAAAATTGAGTAAGTCTAGCTTTAACCTGTGGAACCCTTAATGGAGCTAGTTTATCTATTTGTGCAAAAAAATCAAGTATATTTTGAATACGAAGCTCTAAATCAGTTCTTAAAACAGATCCTTCATCTTCTCTAAACTGATTAAAGTTTGCTAAAGCTTTTAAAAAGGTCTGATGTAAAACCTCCCAATCGTTTTCGCCAACTTCTTCTTCCGTATAGGTAATTACCTCTGGGAAATTTAAAGCTGTTTGCAATAGATTAGCCGAGTTAGCGCCCAATGAAGCGTTAATTTCTTCTAATTGCTTATAATATCTAGTTAATAAAACGGTATTAATTGTAGCTCCTTTTTGGTTATCGTCACTACGTTCAATGTTGATAGAAACATTTACTTTTCCGCGTTCTATATCTTTGCTGCAAGTATTGCGCAACAAAAGTTCCTTATCTGAATATGCTCTAGGTAATTTTAAATTTAACTCTAAAAATTTAGAGTTTAAAGATTTTATCTCTACTGCAAACTTTACGTTTTCATGATCTGTAGAGGCCAAGCCAAAGCCTGTCATTGATTTTATCATGTGCAAAGATAGTAAAAAGTATAAAGTTTTGACTTCAACAAATAGCAATTGAACAATCTAACAATACCTTAGCTATATTTTAAGATAGCCTCTTCCATTAAGGTGTATACTTTTTGTTTCAGCATAGCTAAATCTTCTAATTGCAAGCCTTTTACATCCACAGGTGTGATAAAAACAGTAGTTAATAAACCTGGGTGTGCTTTTAAAGGATGTACTCTTGGTAATAATTTTTTATTATTGATCATTACAAAAGGCATCAATGGTGTTTGAGTTTCGATAGCAATTTTAAAAGCACCATCGTAAAACTCACTAAGCGGAGCATCGCTTTTATTCATTGTTCCCTCTGGAAATATAAGAATAGATTGCCCATTTGCAATATCACGTTTTAATGCAGCTACAGATCGTTCTCTGCTTTCTTTACTACTTCGATCTATCATCACTACAATACGTTTATAAATCCACCCAAAGACAGGCACTTTAGCCATTTCTATCTTCCCCAATGGGCTAAAATATTGCGGAACACTAATGCAAACTGCAATTGCATCTAAATAAGAACCATGATTGCCAACGTAAATATGTGGCACTTCGCGATTAATTAAATGTTTGTTAGTGGTTTTTACCCAAAAGAAAGTAGTTAAACTAAATCCCCATGCCCAGCATCGTAAAAAAAACATGCCAACTCGTTTACCAGTTGCTGGAGCCAAGAGTGCGGTGGCTAATAAAACAAAAGGTAAGGCGATGAACATCAATAGGATAAAAATTAATGCAGCATAAAATAAATACAAAGCAGATAAAACTTTACCCATTTATTAACGTTTTTTAACTTAAGGGATTAACAAACAATCCTTAAGTTTACAAAATAAAATTAACTCTGTAATGAGATTGGCTCGTTTATCTTTTTTTGGCATACTATTCCTATTCGTACTTTCTTCGGCAACTGTTTTTGCGCAACAAGAATTTATGCTGAATGGCGTTCTTATGGAAAATGGATCAAAAATTAGAATAGCCCTAGGAGAAATTAGCAATAAACGTAATCATTATAGTGTTGGAAGCAATGACATGGGCTTGTTTCAAATTAGAGCTAATGTTGGAGATACTTTAGAAATTATTAAAAGAGGATTTAATGATGTACAAGTAGTAGTTGCTTCTACAAAAGATATGGTAATTACGTTAAATAGAGGAAATACGCTAAGTGAAGTAGTGATTAACGGACAAAGTAAAAAGCAAACGTTGGATGATATTAAGCGAGATTTTAAAAATAAGGGATCTTTTTATGGCGGCAAACCACCTATCCTTTCCTACTTTTTCTCACCATTGACAGCTATCTATGAATTGTTCGGTCGAACGCCAAACAATGCCCGCAGATTTAACAACATGTATGTTTCCGAACTTCAAAACAACCAAGTAGATGAACTCTTTAATAAATTTACTATTAATAAAAATACTGGTTTAGAAGGAAAAGCATTAGAAGATTTCATGGTTAATTATCGCCCAGATTACGAGAAAGCAAAAAACTGGACAGTTTATGATGCCACAAAGTGGATTAAGGATTCTTACAAGAAATATACAGATACGTTAACGAAACCAGTTAAATAATTTTCTTTGGCGGTTTGCACCTCTAAATCCAAAACTGTTAATTGAAAATTGCCAATTGTTAAAACTAAATAGCCAACGATTCACAAGCTTTCTCTGCAGCTAATTTCTCTGCATTTTTCTTGTTATAATCTCTTCCAATACCATGATTTTCACTGTCGATAATTGCATGAATGGTAAATAACTTAGTGCTTTCGCCTTCGCCATTTTCTACCATATCAAAAGAAATATCTTTACCATGACGTTGACACCATTCAATTAATTTACTCTTGAAATTCGTTTCCGTCATTTCCAAAGTATGCACATCAATATATGGCTTAACAATGCGTTTTAATAATAAGTTTTTGGTGAAGTTGTAACCTTTGTCTAAATAAACAGCGCCAATTAATGCTTCAAAAGCATCTCCTAGCATAGAATGATGTTTGGATTGTACATTTACCGTTTTCTGATCAAAAACAATCAGTTGATCAAAACCCATTTTACGAGCAAGTTGATTTAGATTGGCTCTATTTACAATTTTAGAGCGCATTTCGGTTAAGAAACCTTCTTCCTTGTAGGGGTAGATTTTGAAAAGAAGCTCCGCGATAACAGACCCTAAAATGGCATCACCTAAAAACTCTAAGCGTTCGTTGCTACTTCTACTGCCATTTTTTAAAACTTTAGCAACAGAACGATGTCTGAAAGCCATTTTATACAAAGTCACATTTCCAGGCACAAAGCCTAAAATGTTTTTAAGTTTTTTTACAAACTCTTTGTTGGGCGATAAGTAAAGTTTATATAAATTGAAAAATGGCATTAAATCTTATAACAAAAAATTAAAAAGTTAACTGTGTAATGTATAAATATACAATACAAATATCAACAAAGATAGTTTTCGTAGGTTAACCTTCGTATTTTTTGAAAATAACAGATGCATTATGACCACCAAAACCAAAGGTATTACTTTGAGCAGCACGAATTGTGCGCTTTTGAGCCTTGTTAAACGTAAAGTTTAATTTCGGATCAAACTCAGGGTCATCTGTAAAATGGTTAATTGTTGGAGGAACAATGTCATTTTTTACAGCTAAAATAGTTGCAATTGCCTCAATAGCACCCGCTGCACCTAATAAATGTCCTGTCATAGATTTAGTAGAACTAATGTTCAATCTATAGGCATCTTCGCCAAATAAATCTACAATCGCTCTGCTTTCACTTACATCTCCAAGTGGAGTAGAAGTACCATGAACATTAATATAATCAATGTCAGCAGTAGTCATTTTAGCATCTCTCAATGCATTTGCCATTACTAATTTTGCGCCTAAACCTTGTGGGTGTGGAGCAGTAATGTGATTCGCATCAGCACTCATACCGCCACCTACAATTTCTGCGTAGATTTTAGCGCCACGAGCTTTAGCATGTTCTAATTCTTCTAAAATAATGGCCCCAGCACCTTCACCAGCAACAAAACCTTCGCGGTCTTTATCAAATGGACGTGATGCAGTTTTTGGATCATCATTTCTTGTAGAAAGCGCATGCATGGCGTTGAAACCGCCAATACCTGCTTCGTTAATAATAGCTTCAGAACCACCAGAAATGATAATATCAGCAATATCCAAACGGATATAATTGAAAGCATCAATCATGGCATTGGTAGCCGAAGCACAAGCCGAAACAGTAGAAAAATTTGGTCCACGTAAACCATATTTCATAGAAATGTGGCCGGGAGCAATGTCAATAATTACTTTCGGAATAAAGAAAGGGTTAATACGTGGAGTTCCATCGCCCAAAAAGAAATTCTTCATTTCTTCCTGAAACGTTTTAAATCCGCCTATGCCCGAGCCCCAGATTACACCTACACGGTTGGTATCGATTTTTTCCCAATCATAACCACCATCTTTTACGGCTTCTGCTGTAGCTACTAAAGCATACTGCACAAATGGGTCTAACTTGCGAGCTTCTTTTTTATCCAAATGATCTTCTGGATTAAAGTTTTTAAGCTCACATGCAAATTTCGTCTTGAACTTTTCAGTATCAAAACCTGTAATGGGCCCAGCGCCGCTCACACCATTAATTAAACCATCCCAAAATTCTTGGGTGGTATTACCAATTGGAGTGAGCGCCCCTAAACCTGTAACTACTACTCTTTTTAATTCCATTTATACGTATTGTACGGAAAGCGTATTTTATTACTTAACGTTTTTTTCTAAATAAGCAACTGCTTGACCAACTGTACCGATAGTTTCAGCCTGATCATCAGGAATAGCAACATTGAATTCTTTTTCAAATTCCATAATCAACTCAACGGTATCTAAAGAATCCGCACCTAAGTCGTTTGTGAAAGACGCTTCTGGCGTAACTTCGCTTTCATCAACACCTAGTTTTTCTACAATGATAGCCTTAACTCTTGAAGCAATATCAGACATAATTTTATAATTTAATGGTTAAATAATTCTGTGCAAAGAAAAATAAAATTCTAACACTTTTCAAATGTTTTTATTTCTCAATCAATTTTAATGTTTTTATTTCAAACTTAATGTAAAATTAGTTTTATAATTTCGTAATTCTAAAAAAATATTCTGTTTTGAACAAAACTTATTTAAAACTCTCTTTAGACCTTGATTTTGTTTTAATCGCGATAACGGCAGCTGCAAAAGATTATATACTATGCCATAAAATTAATAAAAGCTTAGAATTTGATTTCGAAAAGGCTGATGATCACGAGGTTTATTATAATATTGATGAAGCCCCACTTTCGTTTTCTAAGTTTTATTATTTTGTAGAACAGGGTGAAATTGAGTATTATTTGGTGAGTAATCGGAACAGTGAAGGATTTTTAATTCCGGAGATGAATAAAGTAGATTTTTTTATGATCATCCATCAATATATTGATAAAGAAGATCTTAATTTTATCCTGACAAGATTAAATAAACTGACTGATATACAGGTAGCTGCGCAAATAAATCCGCTTAAATTAAAGTCAAAAGAGAATTTAGTAATGTAAATTTTATATTGTTCGTGTATTAAATACACTATATTTGAATCTTAATAAAACTGAAACGCAACATAAACAAATAGATAAAACAACGTTATTTTCAATAAATTTCCACTTTTTTGTTTTATCGTCAATAAAATAATAATAAATGAAACCTTTTCATTCAAGAACTAAAATAGTGGCCACTTTAGGCCCGGCATCAGCCAAACCAGAAGTTTTGTATAGTATGTTTAATGCAGGACTAGATGTTTGCCGCCTTAATTTTTCTCATGGTTCTCAGGCTGATCATCAAGAAGTTTTAGATACCATTCGTAGCATCAACAAAAAATATAAATATAATGTTGGCATCTTGGCCGATTTACAAGGGCCTAAAATTAGAATTGGAACTGTTAAAGATGGTGGTATTCACTTAGTTAATGGTAGCCGTACCGTAATTACAACCAAAGAATGTGTGGGTAATGAGGAGCGGATTTACATCACGTATGAAAACTTCCCACAAGATGTAAAAGCAGGTGAAATTATCCTTTTAGATGATGGAAAATTGCAAATGCGAGTACTTGAAACCAATTATAAAGATGAAGTTGTTTGCGAAATTGTACATGGCGGTATTTTAACATCTAGAAAAGGTGTAAATCTTCCAAATACTAAAGTTTCTATCCCTTCATTAACGATAGAAGATCGTAAAAACTTAGAATTTGTTTTAGAAAATGATGTAGAATGGATTGGTTTATCTTTTGTCCGCAATGCGGAAGATATCATCGAGCTAAAAGATATTATTAAAGCGAGAGGTAAAACAGCAAGAGTTGTTGCTAAAATTGAAAAACCAGAGGCAATTGCAAATATCGACGAAATTATTGCTGTTTCTGATGCGATTATGGTTGCTCGTGGAGATTTGGGAGTAGAAATGCCAATGGAAGAAGTGCCATTATTGCAAAAAATGATTGTACAGAAATGTAGAGCGGCTTCTAAACCAGTAATTATCGCTACGCAAATGCTAGAAAGCATGATTACTACGCCTCGTCCAACGCGTGCAGAAGTAAATGACGTAGCGAATTCGGTTTTGGATGGTGCAGACGCGGTAATGTTAAGTGGAGAAACATCAGTTGGAGAGTTTCCGCTAATTGTAATTGAAACGATGCAGAAAATTATTTGTAACATAGAAGATAACAGTTATCCTTTCCACCCAGAAAAGTTTTTAAAACCTAAAGCAGATAGTTTCTTAAGCGATGCAGTTTGTGATTCGGCCTGCTCACTTTCTAAACAAACCAATGCGGTAGGTATTGTATCAATGACGTTGAGTGGTTATACGGCATTCGAAATTTCTGCACATCGCCCTAAATCGCCTATATTTATCTTTACCAGTAACGAAGCTTTATTAAATACATTAAGTTTAGTTTGGGGAGTAAGAGGTTTCTTTTACGATAAGTTTGAAAGTACTGATGATACAATTACCGAGGTTAATGAATTTTTAAAGAAAAAGAAATTAATTAAAAAGGGAGATGTGATTATCAATACAGCTGCTATACCAATGGAGATTAAAGGCAAAACAAACATGCTTAAAATTACTGTTATAGACTAAATCTAACCAAATATAATAATAAGATGCCCTCGCTTTGCTTGGGCATTTTTTGTTTTCAGGAAAAAGGGAGAGATATCAGAGTACTGGAAGTCTAAAAAGTTGGGGAGAGCATTTTTAATTTTTATCTGTAAGGTTATACCAATTGTAAGAAAATGTAAAGGATTTATTTGCCTCGTCTTCGCTCTATAAAAACATCGAAAAAGTATATTTGTTAAAACGGGCTTTAGACGGAGTTAGTTCGGGGTTGGTTCGGACTTGTGACAATTGAATCCGACCAAAGTCCGACTGAAGTGCGAGTTAAATTCGAAGTAATAGTTAAGCTGTTACGAACATGGTATCATCCCAATATTAAGCAGAGCATAATCAAAGGTCAGCTTTATGTTTTCAATTGAAATTCACTATCTTAGGTTTACTAAAGTAACAACTATGCTCAATCTCAAATTATCCGATTTAAATAAATTTGATCTGCTTTATTTGAATCGAAGATTTCATAAATAGGCTTTTCCTAATATTTAAGAGTTGTGCCGTATCTAAATAACAGCAAACCATATATCGACAATGAAAAAATTAATTCTTTCAATTCTTACGGCAATTCTTTCATTAGGTGCCTTGGCTCAAAAGGATAATAAAGTAACCATCGGAACAATTGATAGCATCCAATCGAAAATTCTGAATGAACAAAGAAAAATCTGGGTATATGTGCCAAGTAGCTGGAACGCCGATTCTAAACAGCGATATCCTGTAGTATATTTATTGGATGGTGATGCCCATTTTTATTCAGTAGTAGGTATGATTCAGCAACTTAGTCAAGTAAATGGGAATACTATTTCCCCCGAAATGATTGTAGTGGGCATTCCAAATACAGATAGAACAAGAGACTTGACCCCAACACATGTAGATGCTGACCCTCCTTTTATAGACAGTGCATCTTCAAAAACATCAGGGGGTGGCGAACGCTTTGTTTCATTTATTGAAAAGGAATTGATGCCACGTATTGATTCTTTATATTCAACGCAACCTTACAAAATGTTAATTGGGCATTCATTGGGAGGCCTAACAGTAATGAACGTTGCAATAAATCATACAAAATTATTCAACTCCTACATTTGCATAGACCCAAGCATGTGGTGGGATAAAATGAATTTGTTAAATACAACTAAGAAATCTTTGAGAGAAAAGAATTTTTCAGGTACTACTTTGTATTTAGGAATTGCAAATACTATGAACGAAAGTATGGATATCACTAAAGTTCGGAGCGACACATCTATTGGTACCAAACATATCCGTTCAATTCTTGATTTGGATAAAAATATTAAAGATCAAAAGCAAAACGGATTAAGGTATGAAAGTAAATATTATAGCAATGATGACCATGGATCTGTACCCTTAATTGCTGAATATGATGCTTTTCGTTTCATTTTTAGCAAGTATCGTTTTAAGCTTTCCTTTAAAGACTTTACAGATCCTACGGTAGATTTAGTAAATAAATTCGAAAAACATTATCAGGAAGTTTCAAAACTGTTTGGTTATAAGCTTTACCCACCTGAAAATATGATAAACGGCTTGGGGTATGAATGTTTACAGCGAAATCAATACCCCAAAGCTGGAGGACTGTTTAAACTAAATGTTGATAATTATCCTGAAAGTTTTAATGTCTACGATTCATATGGCGACTATTTCCTGGCAATTGGCGATAAACCAAAAGCGATCGAATGTTTCAAAAAATCTTTATCCATACAAGAAAATACAACGATTCGGGAAAAATTGAATAAAACATTGCAAGGGAAATAAAAAGGGAGATTTGCTTTACTATTTTTAGATATTTGTATTGTCAACATGAATATTTTTTTTACTAGAAAGATACCTCAAAAAGGAATTCAGTTACTTGAAGAAGCTGGACATACGCTTACAATTCATTCAGAAACACTAGCATTAACAAAAGCAGAGCTGATTAATTTAGCCAAGCAACATGACGCCGTATTAAGTGTTGGAGGAAATCAATTAGATGCCAATTTTTTTGAGCAGTGCAAACATTTAAAATGCATTGCTTTAATGAGTGTTGGTTACGATAATGTTGATATCAATGCCGCAAGTTTGTATAAAGTACCAGTGAGCAATACATCTGGTGTGCTCAGTAAAGCGACCTCAGATGTAGCTTTTTTATTAATGCTTGCCGTATCTCGTAACGCATTTAATATGCACAAAAAAATTGAGCAAGGTAATTGGAAAGGTTTTGAACCAACCGCAGATTTAGGCATCGAATTATACGGGAAAACCTTAGGCATTTTTGGTTTAGGTAGAATAGGCATCGAATTAGCAAAAAAAGCTAAAGCGGCTTATGAAATGAAAATCATTTATCACAACAGAAAACGAAACATAGAAACGGAAAATTTATTAGATGCTGAGTATGTTTCTTTTGATGAATTATTAAAACAAAGCGATGTAATTTCTGTACACACTAATCTTTCTGATGAAACCAAAGATATTTTTGATCAAACTGCTTTCAAAAAAATGAAACCCTCAGCACTATTTATTAATACTGCAAGAGGAGCTGTACATAACGAAAAAGACTTAATCGACGCTCTACAAAATAAAACCATTTGGGGAGCGGGGTTAGATGTAACTAATCCAGAACCGATGGATAAAAATAACCCCTTGCTTAATTTACCAAATGTTTGCGTGCTTCCACATATTGGTTCGGCAACTGTAGAAACCAGAGATCAAATGGCGCTAATGGCCGCAAGAAATATCATAGCTGCATTAAACAATCAAAAAATGCCGCAGGTAATTAATAAAGAAGTTTACGAATAGATAAATTACCCACGCTTATCTATCTAAATGTATTATTCCTAATACTTTGAAACCAATAAATAGAAAACATCCTATTTTTATCCCATAAGAAAATAAGAATATGAATAAATATTTACTTACGGTATCAGCAATTGCATTAACATTTGCTGCAAATGCCCAACAAGGCAGTTTAACTGCCAAAGATTACGAGAGAGCCGAAGGCTTTATGAGTTACAATACCGAGAAATTTATTGATGGAGTTCCTGGAAGACCTAATTGGTTGGACAACGATAAATTTTGGTACACAGTAAAAAATCAAGGTGCTACTCAGACTTTTTTGGTAGATCCAGCTAAAAAAACTAAAACATTAACAACCGAATATTCGGATGCTGCTGCGCCTGCACAAGGAGGAAGACGCTTTGGAAATAGAAATGAAGTTTTATCGCCCGATGGCAAAAAAGCAGTATTTATTAAAGACTGGAATTTGTGGGTTAAAGACGTGGAGAGCAAAAAAGAAACACAATTAACTACAGACGGGATTAAAGATTACGGTTACGCAACTGATAATGCTGGTTGGACAATGAGCGATGGACCAATTGTTCGTTGGTCGCCAGATTCGAAAAAAGTAGCTACTTTTCAGCAAGATCAAAGAAATGTGAGCGATATGTATTTGGTAACCACCAATGTTGGTGCACCAGTTTTAAAGGCTTGGAAATATCCTTTGCCAGGGGATAAAGTAATTGCAACGATTAGAAGAGTAATTATTGATGTAGAAAATGCAAAGGTAGTTAGCTTAAATATTCCTGCAGATCCGCACAGAGCTACATTGAGTGATGACATTGCAAGTAGCGGTACTTTCGATGATATCGATTGGAAAGCCGATGCCTCTGAAATGGCGTTTTTATCTACATCAAGAGATCACAAACAAGAGAAATTCCGCATTGCGGATGCTAACACTGGCGCTGTTCGCGAAGTATTTGAAGAAACAGTAAAAACACAATTCGAATCAGGGCGTGGTGCAATTAACTGGCGCTATTTACCAGGTTCGAAAGAAATTATCTGGTATTCTGAAAGAGATAATTGGGGACACCTTTATTTATATGATTCAGCCACAGGGAAACTAAAAAATCAAATTACAAAAGGCGATTGGTTAGTATCAAGATTGCTTAAAGTAGACGAGAAAAACAGAGTACTTTACTTTATGGGTAATGGCCGCGAAGCTGGAAACCCTTATTTTAGTTATTTCTATAAAGTTGGTTTTGATGGTAAAAACTTGACTTTATTAACTCCAGATCAAGGAAATCACACCATTACCCAATCACCATCAAACAATTATTTTGTAGATACTTATTCTACCCCAGAAATACCTGCAACTGTGGCTTACAGAGATATGAAAGGGAAATTGGTAATCAGTTTAGAAAAAACAAATGTTTCTAGGTTAGCGGCCACAGGCTGGAAAGCGCCAATTTCAGTAAATGTAAAGGCGAACGATGGTACGACAGATATTTACGGCTTGGTATTTACACCAACCAAAATGGATGCGAACAAAAAATATCCAGTTATCGATTACATTTATCCAGGTCCGCAAGGCGGAAGCGTAGGCAGTTGGTCGTTCTCAGCATCGAGAGGTGATCATCAGGCATTAGCTGAATTAGGCTTTATTGTTGTGGTAATAGAAGGTACAAGCAACCCTTTCCGTTCTAAAAGTTTCCATGATATGAGCTACGGTAACATGGCAGAAAACACCTTGCCAGATCAAATTGCTGCCATCAGACAATTATCAAAAACATATCCGATTGATACCAATAAAGTAGGTATTTGGGGTCACTCGGGTGGTGGTTTTGCAACTGCTGCAGCGATGTTCCGTTATCCAGATTTCTTTAAAGTAGGTATAGCCGAATCAGGAAATCACGATAACCGTAACTACGAGGATGATTGGGGCGAACGTTACAACGGTTTAGTAGAAAACTCGAATTACGAAGCGCAAGCAAACCAAAACTATGCTAAAAACTTAAAAGGAAAACTAATGCTAGCACACGGTATGATGGATAATAACGTGCCACCATCTAACACCATGTTAGTTGTTGAAGCCTTAGAAAAAGCCAATAAAAGCTTCGATTTAGTGCTATTTCCAAATAGCGCACATGGTTATGGCCCATACTCATCGTACATGATGCGTAGACGCTGGGATTATTTTGTACAAAACCTATTGAATATGGAACCACCAAAAGATTATTTAATGGGTGGTGCACAAAGACCAAGAAATTAACAATAAACAGCATATAAAAAGCCTTAATCTTTAATGATTGAGGCTTTTTTAGTTTACATCGTTTTCATCCTTTTTTACATGATCTGCTAAATCGTACCCTTTTTTCGGTTCAATTTTATCATCCAAAAACAGTAAAATGATTAAAGAAATGATAGGAATGAGGAAAGAAATGAAAAACCAGAACCAAAAATTTCTGCCCATGCTTTTTGCAAAAACTCCAGCAACAATTTGCGGAATTAGCATTACACATAATAAAAGTAACTCGGGCATAATTGAATAGTTTTGTACAACAAATATAAAAACTCGCCCTGCAGATAAAAACCTAAATAATCATTAAATTAGTTCTCACAATAAAACAAAAATGGATACAAAAGGAAAAGTTATACTAACTGGCGCAACGGGTATGGTTGGTGAAGGCGTACTATATGAATGTTTAGAAAGCCCAAAAGTAGAAGCAGTTTTAGTCATCAATCGTAAACCCTGCGGGTACAATCATCCTAAATTAAAAGAAATTATCCATCAAGATTTCTTTGATTTCTCTTCCATAGAAAATCAATTAACAGGTTACAACGCTTGCTTTTTTTGCTTAGGCGTTTCTTCTGTTGGTATGGATAAAGACCAATACTTTAAACTCACCTACACACTTACATTGCATGTTGCCCAAACCTTAAGCAAATTAACTCCCGATATGACTTTTTGTTATGTTTCTGGAGCAAGCACAAACAGTAGCGAAAAAGGCGGTATAAACTGGGCAATTGTAAAAGGTAAAACAGAAAACGATTTAATGAAGTTACCCTTTAAACAAGTATTTAATTTTCGGCCGGGAATAATAAAACCTATTAAAGGATTAAAATACACGCATAAGTTTTATAAGGTTTTTATGTGGCTGTTCCCTATTCTAAAGGCCATTAATCAAAATAGCTTTGTAAGCTTACACGAAATAGGTTTAGCAATGATTAACACTTTAAAATCTGATAATGAGAGAAGGGTTTTAGAAGTGAAAGATATTATTGCTTTAGCGAAAGAGAGTTAAAACAAAAAAGACCGCCTTTTACAAAGCGGTCTCCCTTAATTAACAAGCACAATTACGCTACCGTTAACTTAAAATTTAACACCTAAACCCAATTGAAACACTTGGTTTTTATACTCAGGAGTTTGTGTACTTCCGTTTTCGTTGTTTTTCTGGAAATCCAAAGCATAACGACCATTGATACCAACTTTGTTATTAAAGTCATATCTAAAGCCAATTACACCACCCACCAAACTCTTTTTAAAACGGTCAGCATCATCCTCAACAATTTGTTGTTCAGTAGTACCAAAACCATTCTCAAATTTATTATTAGTAGATAATAAGAATGATACTTGCGGACCAGCCACAACATTTAATCCCTCAGCCAATTTAATACTAGCTAAAATAGGAATATCAATAAAATGAGTAGTTTGGGTAAAATCGCCAAAAGTAGAGCTAGATTTATAACCTTTAGTAGAGTACAAAGCCTCTGGCGTAAAAGCTAAATTAGGTAACAACGGAATATCTAACGTGATACCTGCATGGTAACCTACCAAATAATCGGTTTTAAAATTGTTGTTTCCATCATCCTTAATAATATTAGAATAGTTAACACCAGCTTTAACACCTAATCGGATAGCCTTATCTGTTGATTGTGCATTTGCAACGCCCGTAATAAACAAGCCAATTGCTAGAATAATTATTTTTTTCATCGTTTTTTACAATATTGATTTCCTATCCTTAAGGAATAAATGTGCCAAACTAATTTAATTACTCTTATAAAACGCTAAAATAACACACTTATAAATTGAATACTAGCTATTTATACCATGTTTAAACAATTAAATAAAATAGAAGCAAAGCCGATTAAAACACCCATCAAAGTGTATCAAATTTAATACAATAACCAGCTAGCAACCCGACTTACCTAATTAATATTTAATATTGATGATTAAGTAGTATAGCGTAAACTAAATACGGCCCATCTATTTTCTCTATGTACCTATATGGGAAAGAAAATAGAAATTAATCAGCGCATCTGCGGCAATAACCTAGCAATATTTTACCTAATTTTATACCCAATCTACAATCCGAAGAAATGAAAAGAACACTATTTTATACCTTAAGCATCGCCCTTGGCATTACCGCAACAAACGTAAAAGCACAACAAACATCGTACATAGACCTATTAAAACAAGAACCAAAATGGGTAGATTCAGTGTTTAATAAACTGAACAAAAAACAAAAAATAGCGCAAATGTTTTTCGTTGCAGCTTATACAAATAAGAGCAAATCATTTACTGATTCTATTGGTAAAGTAATTAAAAGAGAACGCATAGGCGGATTAGTTTTCTTCCAAGGAGGTCCTGGCAGACAAGCAGCGCTAACCAATCAATATCAAAAACTAGCTCGCGTACCTTTACTAATTGCATCGGACGGGGAGTGGGGTTTGGGCATGCGTTTAGATAGTACAATTGCATATCCTTACCAAATGGCTTTAGGAGCCGTACAAAATAAAGAGTTGATCTATAAAATGGGTTTAGAAGTTGCCAAAGACTTTAAACGCGTAGGCATGCACATGAATTTAGCTCCCGATGTAGATGTAAATAACAACGCAAAAAACCCAGTAATTAACTACCGTTCCTTCGGTGAAAACAAATATAACGTAGCCGAAAAAGGTGCGGCTTACCTAAAAGGAATGCAGGATGGTGGTCTGTTAGTGAGCATTAAACATTTTCCTGGTCATGGAGATACCGATGTAGATTCGCACTATGATTTGCCTCAACTTAAATTTACCAAAGAGCGATTAGATACCTTAGAAATGTATCCATTTAAAGAATTGGTGAAAAAAGGTGCAGCAGGTGTAATGGTAGCACATATGAATATTCCATCGTTAGATGCAACTCCGAATATGCCTTCTACCTTATCTAAACCAATAGTTACAGGAATTTTGAAAGAGGAAATTGGCTTTAAAGGCATTATTATTTCTGATGCAATGGGCATGAAAGGTGTGGTTAAATATTTTAAAGATGGCGAGGCCGATGTAATGGGTATCATTGCTGGTAACGATATTTTAGAATTATCTGAAAATAGTAAAAGAGCAGTTAAAATGGTTCGTGAGGCGATAAGAGACCAACGCCTAACGATGGAACGCATTGATGAAAGTGTAAAGAAAATCTTGACTGCAAAATATTGGGCAGGTTTAAATGTGAAACAAACCATTAAAGAAGAGAATGTAGTTGCAGAGGTAAATCGCCCTGAAAGTTTGGTATTGCTACAACAACTGGCCGATGCAAGTATGACTTTGCTAAAAGGAAGAGAGTTTGTACAACAATTAACGCCTGATAAAAGAACTGTAATTATAAATATCGGAACTTCTGAAGGAACTGTTTTTCAAAAAGAATTAGCAAGCACTTATAAAAATTCTATCGCTTTTAGCTTAGATAAAACTGCTAATGCAAACGCAATTGCAAAAGTATTAGCAGAAATTAAACCAGAAGATCAAGTAATTATAGGGATTGTAGATACTCGTTTAAGACCTGGAAATGGAATGGTATTAAGCGCAGATTTAAAAATGTTTATTGCTGATATGGCTAAGAAAGATGCAGTATTTGCGTTCTTGGCTAATCCATATAATTTAGCTTCCCTACCGGGATTAGAAAATGCAAAAGCACTTTTAGTAGCGTATCAAAAAGAAGAGTTTATGCAAAAAGCTGCGGCTTCGGTATTTAAAAATCAATTAATGCCAACTGGTAAATTGCCAGTTTCAGTAAACAGCTTCTTTAAATATGGGGATGGATTGTAGGTAGTAAGTCCTAAAGTTAAAATAGTCTGGAAGTCAGTAAAGTTAATACGCTTTAACTTTACTGACTTCCGGACTTTCTGACTATATATTTTATTTATTATTCTCAGGCTGTAATGCGCCGTAATTCCAGTTTTTCAGGAACTCAGTAATTTTCTTCACGCTGTGGCCTTTGCCTTCTTCTAAATAAGCAGAGTTTTGCGTATGGATTAGTTTGCCATCGCCATCTAAAATTAAAAATACTGGGTAGCCAAAACGACCTGGATAACTTAATTTTTTAAGTACTTCCTGATTTTTATTTTCTTCACTATAGTTTACTAAAACAGTTTCATAGTTTTTATTTAGATAGTCTTTAAGCGCCGCAGTAGAGTCTACCAAATCGTGAAAACGAATGCACCAAATGCACCAGTTTCCTCCAACCTGAACAAATACATGTTTCTTCGTTGCTTTGGCTTTTGCAACAGCTGCATCAATATCTGCTTGCGCATTAGCTTGTGGATTGTAAAGATGAACGGCTTCTTTTGTTGCAGTTTGCGCAAAAGCTGTACTAGCAATAAATAAAGTGAATAGTATTGGGATTAATCTTTTCATAAGTTAAAATTATAAAATATTTGCGTCAAAATTATAGAATAAAATAAAGACTAGTGTTTTAGTAGGGTAAAATTATTGTTGAAAAACCACTTTTCAACTGTAAAGATTTAAACGTACTTTGGGTTAAGTATTTTAACATGTCTAACAAACCACTCAAAATTCTTCAAGCCTCTGCGGGCTCTGGTAAAACATTCAGTTTAACAGCGCATTACCTTACTTTGCTCTTTAGTGGCGAAAATAAATACCGTGAAATATTGGCTGTAACTTTTACCAATAAGGCAACGGAGGAAATGAAAACCAGAATTTTAGAGGTTTTGGTTGGCTTGGCAAAAGGAGATCCCGCTAAGAAAATTGAAGATTACAGGAAGTTGATCCTTGCTGCATATCCAAATCTTAGTGCACAGGAATTACAGTTTAAGGCAGAGAAAGTTTACCGTAAAATCCTTCACGATTATAGTCGATTTTCGGTAAGTACAATTGATGGTTTTGTGCAAAAAGTAATTCGTGGTTTTGCTTTTGAGTTGGGTTTAAATGCTGATTATAATTTAGAGATGAATTATGATAAAGTGAAAGATGATTTGGTGAACAAATTAGATGAAGCTTTGGATCATAATAAACAACTTTTACAATGGATTATAGATTTAGCCATTGAGCGAATTAGTGATAATAAAAGTTGGAACTATAAGATTGAACTTTACAATTTAATCGGCGAAATCTTCTCTGAACGGTTTCAAATTTTCGAAACAGCAGTTGAAGATTTAGGCTTAGAAAACATCGATGAATTATTCAAAAAATACATCAGCATTACTAAATCTGAAATTAAAAATTTTGAAGATGAAATTATTGCTTTAGCTACTGAAGCTAACGAAGCAATGGATGTTTTAGGCGTCGAAACAGATGACCTAAAAGGAAAATCTAGAAACGGGTTAAAGAAAATAATCTTAGTTACCAGAGGTGATTTTTCTCATCTCGAAACATTATTCAAATATATTGACGAACCAGAAGAATGGTTTCAAAAAAATGTAAGCCTGCCGGAAGTTTATGAAACCATAAATCCTATTCTACAGCAAATAAAGGTTCATTACTTAGCACATTTACCAAATTACAGTTTAGCGATTGCTTTCAATAAAAATCTATACTATTTAAGGTTGATGCAGGAAATCGCTGTATTATTGAAACAATATAGAGCAGAAAATGACAACTTATTAATCAGCGATGCACAAAAGTTAATCTCCGGAATCACTGAAGATGCTGGAGATAATCCTTCATTCATTTGGGAGAAAGTTGGTAATCGATATCGCAATTTCTTATTCGATGAATTTCAAGATACTTCAACTAGCCAGTGGGGAAGTTTCAAGTCGCTTTTAACTAATGCTATTGCTACACCAAATCCAGATGTAATTGACCATTTAATTGTTGGTGACACTAAACAATCTATTTATCGTTGGCGAAATGGAGATTGGAATATTTTACATAAATACGCCAAAACAGATGTTGGTGCGCACAATGTTTTAGAAGATAGTTTAGCTGAAAATTACCGCAGTACGGAGAATATCATCACGTTTAATAATTTTTTGTATCGGCAAATTCCATTGACATTGCAAAATGAGTTGAACGAAAATTTATTAGGTAAACCAGAAAGTATTTCCGCTTGGTGGCAAGCACAAAACTACCAGCAAATTATAACAGATATTTATGGAGCATCAACTCAAAATTTTGCGCCAAATACTTTAAAAGGTGGAACGATTAAAATTAAGAAGTTTGGCAAGGATGATGCACCAAATGAAGCAAGATTCACCGAAACTGTTTTTAGAGATTTAGCTTTAGCCGATGTAATAAATGAAATAAACTATCTAAAAAACGAACAGAATTATTCATTAAAAGACATCGCTATTTTAGTTCGTTCTAATAGCGAAGCGATGTTGACTGTTCAGCAATTGATGGAGCAAAATTTACCGGTTTTGTCTGGGGATGCTTTGTTGATTTCTAATAACTCGGCCATACAATTAATCATCAATACCTTAAAAGTGTTAGTTGGTATTGATACGCAAACAGCCTTGTATAAAGCAAATTGTATTGCGCTGTATCACTCATTACAAGAAAAAGAGCCAAATGCCAATCATTATTTAAACCTAAATGGGGTATCGTTAAGTGGTTTGAGCAATGTTCTTCCATCCACTTTGTGCGAAAATTGGCAAAGCTGGTTACAATTGCCTTTGCCAGAATTGGTAGAGATTCTAATTGACAGTTATGGCTTAAAAAACCTGCAAGAACACCTTCCATATTTATTGGCGTTTAGAGATTTAACAGCGAATGCTAGTCGAATGGGAGAGAAAGGAATTATAGCGTTTTTGACTTGGTGGGATGAGGATGGATTGAAAAAATCATTGCCGTCGCCTGAAGGTGTAGATGCGATACAAATCATCACCATTCATAAATCTAAGGGTTTGGCTTTTAGGGCTGTTTTTGTGCCGTTTTGTAACTGGGAAATTAAAGGGAAAGTGAATTCAATTTTTTGGGTTTCATCAGAAGATACGGTTTACAAAGAGTTGCGTGGCATTCCATTAAAATACACTGAGGATTTATCAAATTCTTCTATCTCAAAAGCCTATTACGAGGAGCTACTATACAATAATATGGATGCTTTAAATATGCTTTATGTGGCAACGACACGATCTAAGGATTATTTGTACATCGCCACAATGGCTAAAAAAGAACCAAAGCTTTCTACAATGGGCGATGTGATTAACCTAACCTTTGATGCTGAATTTGACGAAAATAACTTGTATGCGATTGAAGATTATGTGAAGATTGAAAGCAAAGTTGAAGAATCTAATTTCATAAGCCTAGCTACTTATCCTACTACAACTCGTTTATCTGAATTGTATGTGCCATCGGAAGAGAAACATTTAAGGCATTTGGTGAATATCGAAAAATCTGGGAGAAAAGGATCTTTATTACACGATATTTTGGCAAATGCAAGTACAGAAAAAGAAGTTGAAGCTTATATAACCGGATTGGTTTTGCAAGGAATTATACAAGATGAAGAACAATCAGAATTAAAATTAGCTGTGTTAGAAGTTTTAAATAATGCTGACCTGAAAGCAATTTTAAGTAAGGCAACAGAAAGTATCACAGAGAAAAATATTATCGATGCTAAGGGGAAATTGCACAGACCAGATCGGGTTTTAATTACCAATGATGAAGTAATTATTTTGGATTATAAATTTACTTTGGAAGAGAGCGATAAACACATTGAACAAGTTGATAGCTATAAAAACCTACTATTAGCAATGGGATTTGAAAACGTGAAAACATATTTGTTTTATGCGGTTAGTGGTAAGTTAAAACTGGTTTAATATGGAAATGAGAACAAAACCATTTTTACAGGAGGTTGCTGAAGATTTGATAGCGAAGTTTGGTTCGCAATTGCAGAATTGTGCCATTATTTTTAATAACAAAAGGCCATCAGCGTATTTGCAGAAACATTTAGCAGATATAATTCAGAAGCCATTTTTTAGTCCGTCTTTTTTTACGATACAAGAGTTTTTTGCAAACGCTACAAAATACAAGATTGCCGATTTTTACCTGCAGTTTTTCACTTTACATAAAATCTATAATCAGCTATTAGTTGAAGAGAAATTGGAAACCATTTCTAGCCATAAATTTTTCCCATTAGCGAAGATTATTTTAAGTGATTTTAGTCAGATAGATAGTGATTTGGTTGATGCAGAAAAGCTGTATCAAGATTTAGAAGATATTTCCATCATTAACAAAGACTTTGATTATTTAAGTCCAGAGCAATATGAATTTTTAGCTCAATTTTGGACATCCTATTCTGAAGGAAAACATAAAAAGCAACAAGAGCTTTTTATAAAAATGTGGCGAAGAATGCCGAAGCTTTATCACAAGTTTCACGAGACTTTAAAAGCACAAGATTACATTACCAACGGTCAAGCTTATCGCCTGTTGGCAGAAGAAAATATTAATGAGCAAGAATTTTTAAAAACTTTTGAAAAAGGAAAGATTGTTTTTGTTGGTTTTAATGCTTTAAGTAGTGCTGAAGCCAAGATATTTACGCAATTACAGGAGGCAGAAAAAGCATTATTTTACTTTGATGCAGATAAATATTATTTAGATGATCCATTGCAAGAAGCAGGTTTGTTTTTGCGTAAAAACATCAATCAGTTGGGCTTAAAAAATGTGTTTGAGAGCCAACCAAGTTTGATGAAAACCACTAAGCATTCGGTTAATGTTTTTAAAGTTCAGGGGCAATCGGCACAAGCAAAAATTCTTAATCATATTTTGGTTGATGATTATGAGGAAACAGAAGAAATTGGCTCAACAGTTGTTGTTTTGGCAGATGAAAGTTTACTCATTCCAACTTTGCAAACCATCCCTACAAATTACAACGGGAACGATATTGATTTGAATGTAACAATGGGTTTTGCGTTGGCTACATCGAGCATATTTGGCTTGGCAGATTTGTGGTTAACTAGTCAGTTGGAAGTTTTAAAAAGCGACAAGGTTTCTTACAAAAATGTAGAGGCTTTTGTTACTCATCCATTGTCTGGTTTAAGCCAGAAAATGAGGGATAAAATTCAAACGGCTTTACTAAATGAAAACATAGTAGAGATAGATCATCAACGTTTGTTAAAGCAAAGCGGATTATTTGAAGTTTTCTATAAAAAAATTGATAAACCAGAAAATGTTGTCACTTATTTATTAGAAGTTCTCGATTATGTTTTAACTCGATTATCAAATGCGAAAACGCTAAAGAAAATTGATGCAGAATTGTTCGTAAAAGCCATTCAAGAGCTTAATAGATTACACGATACATTTGGTAAACATATAAGCAAGGAAGAAATTCCTTTTGTTATTTATTTGGTTCAAAAATCTTTGCAGGCAATAGCTGTTCCTTTAGCTGGCGATCCATTAAATGGTATTCAAGTGATGGGATTATTGGAAACCAGAAATTTGAATTTCGACAAGGTTGTTGTTTTAGGTTTTAATGAGGGAATTATCCCTAAATCGTCCATTGGAAATAGCTTTATTCCAGATAGCATTCGAAGGGTTTATGGTTTGCCAGTATTAGAAAACTTGGATGCAATTTCATCTTATATGGTGTATCGTTTAGTACAGCGAGCGAAAAATATCAACTTTGTTTATAACAGCTTAACAGATGAATCTACTTCTGGAGAAGCCAGCAGAATTTTGAAACAATTGGAGTTTGAAAGTGGTTTTGATTTCAAATACCATGAGCTTAATCTGGATGTAAAAACAGAACCATTTAAAGAAGTTAAGATAGAAAAAGAAGGAAATGAGTTTATTCAGAAAACTTTACAAGTTTATTTAGATAAAAAGAAAGCCATCTCTCCGTCTGCTTTAACGCAATATATCTCCAATCCGATAGACTTTTTCTTCAATTATATTGCCTTAATTAAAGAGCCAAAAGAGGTTAGCGCAGTTGTAGAAGCAAACGAAATCGGTTCGGTTTTACACAAGGTGATGGAATATTTCTACCAAGATTTAAGGGTTGCAGAAATTACCGCAGAGCTAATTAATGAACGAAGAAAACTAGTTCCGTCATTGATACAAAAAGCATTCAACTTCGTGATGTTTAAAAATCCTGATAAGGTACACGAGTACAAAGGAATGCAAAAAGTGGTTTTGGCAATTGTTGATGCTTATGTAACGATTATTCTAGATCAGGATGTAAAACAAACACCTTTCAATATCATTAGCTTAGAGCAAAAAGTAGAAGCAGAAATCGCTTTCCCGCTTAACGGAAAAGAAGCAAGCATTAAGATTTTTGGCTATATAGACAGAGTTGATGTTAAAGATGGTATTACAAAAATCATCGATTACAAAACAGGTAGCGATAAATTGACTTTTAAAGATATTCCTGAACTTTTTAATTCTGATGGAAAACATATCAATAAAGCTTTAATTCAGACTTTGCTTTATACGTATGCCTATGAACAATATGCTGGTAAAACCAGTGTAGAACCAAATCTATATATTGTTAAAACCATGAATAAGGATGGTATTTGGTTTAAATCTGGCCGGCAAAATTTATCTGGAGATTACCTCGAAGAAATTAAACCTGAGTTTTTAGCAGAGCTGAGAAAAAAACTAACCGAACTATTTGAAGCGCCTTATTTTGTGGCTAGTGCAGTTCCAGATAATTACAAATACTCTATTTATAAAACATTGTTTGGGAAGTAAGGGGTGGCTAAAGGCAAATTCTGTTCTTTCTTAAACGTTGGCTGAAGCCAACGGCAATGAATTATAAAATCTTATAATAGCACGTCTTTATTTTTGCATCATCCATTTCATTGCCGTCTGCTTTAGCTGACGGATTTAGATTATGGTTTTGGCTTTAGCCACATTTTCTCTATCTTCATTATTACCTAATGAAAAACTATGTCTTATACCAGAATATGGGTGCATCTTGTATTTGCAACAAAAAACAGAACACCATTATTAACAAAAGAAATCAGATATAAAGTTCAAAATCACATTATAGAAAACTGTAAAGAGAAATCAATTTACTTACAGATTATTAACGGCTATACAGAGCATCTCCATTGTTTAATATCTTTAGGAAAAGATCAAACCATTGCTAAGATTGCTCAATTAATAAAAGGAGAGTCGTCATTTTGGATAAACAAAAATCAACTCACCGAAGAACAATTTATATGGCAAGATGATTATTTTGCAGTGTCTGTAAGCGAATCAAACCTAGAGATAGTAACTAAATATATCAAAAATCAAGAAACTCATCATGCTAAAAAATCGTTTGATGATGAAGTTAAAGAATTTGAAAAATTATATGGATTTTAGTCTTCAAAAAATAACATGCTAACCCTAAATTTTCCTTCCTTCCCAGTTTTAGAAACCGAAAGATTACTACTTCGAGAACATGCATTAACTGATGCCGATACTTTATTCGCTATGCGAACTAACGAAAATGTAATGCGTTTTATCGATCGTGAACGACCAAAAACCACTCAAGATATAGAAACATTTATCTCTACTTTTAACGAAGGATTTAAGCAAGGTCAACACCTAGCTTGGGTAATTGCATTAAAAGAAAACCCTGCTCAAATGATTGGCTCTATTGGTTATTGGCGAACAAACTTAGCTAATTACCGAGCAGAAATTGGATACATGCTACATCCAAATTATTGGCGAAAAGGAATAATATCCGAGGCGTTGAATAAAACCATCGCCTTTGGTTTTAGCGAAATGAAGCTGCATACCATACAAGCCAATATTAATCCAGGTAATGATGCTTCACGACAAATTCTACTAAAACATGGCTTTGTAAAAGAAGCCTATTTTAAAGAAGATTATTATTTTAACGGTCAGTTTTTAGACAGTGAGATTTATTCTCTTTTAAAGTAGTTGCATGTTATGGGTTGTGTGTTGCATGGCCAGATATATAGCCCAATTGTTTATCTTAGAGAGTATAAATCATGACTTGTAACCTATAACCCGCAACTCATAACTCATTTATTATGTTAAAAACCGCAACACCAATCCTCGCCTCCTTAAACGCAGACGAAACCATCAAATTCTATACAGAAAAACTAGGCTTTACCTTTCACAACAATTGGGATGGCTATTTAATCTTCAGTAAAGATGAAATATCAATTCACTTGTGGCCAACTGAAGATGAAAGCATTCCAAAAAATACTGGTTGTTATATTTATGTAACTGAGGTTGATAAACTCTATGACGAATACGAAAAGCAAGGCGTTGTTCATCCCAATGGGAAGTTAAAAAACATGCCTTGGCAAATGCGTCAGTTTTCTATTTTAGATAACAGCGGCAACATCATTCATTTCGGAGAAGATATATCCGAAAAATAAGGAATAAAACACCGCAGCTTTAACACATTAAAGAACATAATTTTGTGTGTTCAGCAATTTAAAGTGTAATTAAAACACTACTTTAAAATTACGATACAATAGTTATATTTGCGCTTGGTAATTTTTGAATAAACAATGAGAGAGATCCAATTTAGAGAAGCACTACGCGAAGCATTAAGCGAAGAAATGCGTAAAAACGAGAACATTTTTTTAATGGGCGAAGAAGTTGCGCAATACAACGGTGCATACAAAGTTAGTCAGGGAATGTTAGATGAGTTTGGCGACAAACGTATTATCGACACACCAATTGCCGAACTTGGTTTTGCAGGTATCGGTATCGGTGCAGCAATGAACGGATTAGTTCCAATTGTTGAATTCATGACTTTCAACTTCTCATTAGTTGCAATAGATCAAATTATAAATGCTGCGGCAAAAATCCTTTCCATGAGTGGTGGTCAGTTTTCAGTGCCAATCGTTTTCCGTGGTCCAACAGGTAATGCAGGTCAATTAGGCGCACAGCACTCTCAAAATTTCGAGAATTGGTTTGCAAACTGCCCAGGCTTAAAAGTAGTAGTTCCATCAACCCCATATAACGCTAAAGGCTTATTAAAAGCATCCATTAACGATCCAGATCCAATTATCTTCATGGAATCTGAAGTGATGTATGGCGATAAAGGCGATGTGCCCGAAGGCGAATACACCATAGAAATTGGTAAAGCACAAGTTGTAAAAGAAGGTAGCGATGTAACCATTGTAACTTTCGGTAAAATGTTAACTCGCGTAGTAAACCCTGCTGTAGAAGAGTTAGCTAAAGATGGTATTAACGTAGAAGTGATTGATTTATTAACTGTTCGCCCTATCGATTACGCAACTATTATCGAATCAGTTAAAAAAACTAACCGTTTGGTAATTGTAGAAGAAGCGTGGCCATTAGCTTCAATTTCTTCTGAGATTACATTTAACGTTCAGAAAAATGCATTCGATCATTTAGATGCGCCAATTCTACGTATCACCTGTGCAGATGTGCCACTTCCATACGCTCCAACACTTATTGCAGCTAGTTTACCTAATGCAGAAAGAGTAATTAAAGCGGTTAAAGAAGTAATGTACGTTAATAAATAACATTGATTTTGTCACGCTGAGATTATCGAAGCGTAAAATATAAATCCTCTAAGTTTTCTTAGGGGATTTTTTGCTTTCTTTAAGTTCCTTTCAGGCCATTTGATTGTAAAGCAAAATCACAATTCCATCGGTTCCGATAGCCCCGCTTTTCACTTCAAGTCCTCGCTACGCTGTGGGCTTTCCGTTTCAATCGGGTTTAAAAAACAAAAATTTCTGCAACTATTAAAAATTAGTTTTAATAACTAATTTCAATCTAATTATACAACAGAAAATGGAAAGAAAAATAATTGGGGTTTGGGAAAGCGATTTATTAGATCAACCTACTCGAAATAGTATAGGAAATATAGTGATAGAATTTACAGCTGATGGTAAGCTTACCTATAAGATAGTTGAGAATAAAAAAATGCACATCATCAATATGATATATCACGTAATCGGCGATACCATATTTTCTAATCAACCATCTAATCCTCAAGAAGAGAAGACCAAATTTGAATTTAAAAACGATGATAGATTGTTATTAAAATTTGATGGCGAAATAACAATTTTTAAAAGGATAGAATAAGGGTATATTCCATGGCTGTACTGCTGTTGTTAGCTTCGCCGTCAACAGGTTTCTTCAACCCGCCAGAGAATCGCCTAGTCAACAAGACTTCTTCTCTAGTCAGTTAAACCTCTTGCTCGGTCAACAAGACTTTTCCTCCAGTCATTTAGACTTTTTGCTCGGTCAACAAGACTTTACCCTCAGTCATTTAGACTTCTTTCTCGGTCAACAAGACTTTTCCTCCAGTCATTTAGACTTCTTGCTCGGTCAACAAGACTTTTCCCTCAGTCATTTAGACTTCTTGCTCAGTCAACAAGACTTTTCCTCCAGTCATTTAGACTTTTTGCTCGGTCAACAAGACTTTTCCTCCAGTCATTTAGACTTCTTGCTCGGTCAACAAGACTTTTCCCTCAGTCATTTAGACTTCTTGCTCAGTCAACAAGACTTTTCCCTCAGTCATTTAGACTTCTTTCACTATAAACAACATTAATTTCAATTCTGTATCCCCCTCTCATTTGGATAGGGGGATAACCCCCCTAAAAGACTAGAAATTTCAAGTCTGTTTTTATATACCTTGAAACTAGTTAACACAATGTTCTATTTTATAATTTAAACAATGTCAAAAGTCTATGAAACAGGTTGCGCTAAAAACGCGGCCAACTTTGAAACCTTAATAACTTATGCAATTGGGTATGGAGCAATTTATAAGCCATCAAAAACCTCAATTAATATAGGCAACATGCAAATACAATTGGTAAAAGTAAAAGATGCAGTCAGCGAGCTTCATACAACATTAGCAAGTTGCAGCAATGCAATTGCAGCCAGAGAAATAGGGTTCGAGCCTATCCAGAAATTAAGCACCCGGTTACTAAATTCATTAAAAGCAACAGATACTCCAACACAAATTATCGAGAACGCAGCAACTATAAATAGAAAGTTGCAAGGCAAAAGAGTATCCCCTAAATTAACAGAAGAAGAGAAAAACGCACTAGCAGCAGAAGGAAAAGTGATCAACCAAATTTCAGCATCGCAACAAAGCTACGATAGCGTATTAGATCATTTTGATAAACTAGTAAAGTTGCTTTCATCTATCCCACAGTACAAACCCAACGAAACGGAATTAAAAATTACTACGCTAACTGCACTAAATACAACGCTTAAACAGTTAAATACAACAGTTATTACTAATGAAATTGCACTAAGTAATGTGCGTTTATTGCGTAACGAGGTAATGTATAATTTACAAACAGGCCTAGTTGTTACAGCACAAGATGTAAAAACCTATGTGAAATCATTATTTGGTGCAACAAGTGTACAATACAAACAAATTTCAGGCTTATCTTTTAGAATGGTTAAATAATTGTATAGGTGAAATAATGGTGAGCGTAAGTCCTCTAAGTTTTCTTAGTGGATTTTTTTTGTTTCCGCACCCTGTCATCCTGAGCTTGTCGAAGGATATCCTTGCTTTTTACCTCCAGTCTCAAAACTATCTAACCCATGTTTCTATATGGTTAAAATGTTTAAAAATCTATCCAACCTTTCTAGTCTAAATCCATAAATTAGCTCCCTCTAAAACTACATATGAATACACATTTTCAACCCATTGCAAGCGCATTAAACATTTCAATTAAACAAGTTAGCGCAACTCTTGGCTTATTAGATGAAGGCGCAACTGTACCTTTTATTTCGCGTTACCGTAAAGAAGTAACGGGCAGTTTAGATGAAGTGCAAGTTGCTGCCATAAGAGATTTAGCACAACAATTAAGGGAGTTAGATAAACGTAGAGAAGCCATTTTAAAATCGCTTACGGAGTTAGAGAAATTGACACCTGCTTTAGAGAAACAACTAAATGAAGCCAAAACAATTACAGCTTTAGAAGATATTTATTTGCCGTATAAACCGAAGCGTAAAACCAGAGCATCGATAGCTAAAGAAAAAGGTTTGGAACCTTTGGCATTGCGCATTTTAGCGCAAAGTAGAATTGACCCATTGCAAGAGGCTGCGGGTTATATTAACGATAAGAAAGGTGTAGCGAATGAGGCTGAAGCTTTAGCTGGTGCTAGAGATATTATAGCTGAATTGATTAGTGAAAACGCAGAATCTAGAACTAAAATGCGCAACCATTTTATGCAAAAGGCAACGTATAAAACAGTGTTAGTGAAAGGAAAAGAGGAAGCGGGAATTAAGTATAAGGATTATTTTGAGTGGGAGGAAAGTGCTAAATCGGCACCATCGCATAGGGTGTTGGCGATGTTGAGGGGCGAGCAAGAAGGGTTTTTGAAGTTAGATGTGTTGCCGCCAGATGAGGCTGCGCTAGTGTTATTGGAAAATCAGTTTATTACGAGTAACAATGCATGTACAGATCAGGTACAATTGGCGATAACGGATGGGTATAAAAGATTGCTTCGCCCTGCAATGGAAACTGAATTAAGAGCAACGATTAAGCAAAAGGCGGATGAAGAAGCGATTAAAGTTTTTGCAGAAAATGCTCGTCAGTTGTTGTTGGCAGCGCCGATGGGACAGAAAAATGTATTGGCTATAGACCCTGGTTTTAGAACGGGTTGTAAAGTAGTTTGTTTAGATAAACAAGGTCAACTGTTGGTTAATACCACAATTTACCCACACACTGGACAAGGAAATTTAAAAGATGCGGCTTGGCAAATTACTCAACTGTACGAAAAACATGCGATTGAAGCGATTGCAATTGGCAACGGAACTGCTGGTAGAGAAACGGAAACTTTTGTTCGTGGTTTAAAAATACCTGATGTTTTGGTGGTGATGGTGAATGAAAGTGGTGCGTCTATTTATTCGGCATCGCCTTTGGCTAGGGAAGAGTTCCCGACGCAAGATATTACGGTTCGTGGGGCGGTTTCTATTGGTAGGAGATTGATGGACCCATTGGCAGAGTTGGTGAAGATTGACCCGAAATCTATTGGTGTTGGACAATATCAACACGATGTTGATCAGCATAAGTTGCAACAAAGTTTGGATGATACGGTGATGAGTTGCGTAAATGCGGTGGGTGTTGAATTGAATACGGCATCGAAACAGGTGTTGGCGTATGTTTCTGGTTTGGGCGATACGCTGGCGCAAAATATTGTGAACTATCGCAATACGAATGGGGCGTTTAAAAACAGAGAGAGTTTAAAGAAGGTTGCTCGTTTGGGCGATAAGGCTTTTGAGCAAGCTGCTGGTTTTTTGCGTATCCGCGATGCGAAACAAGTGTTGGATAGAAGTGGGGTACACCCAGAACGTTATGCTTTAGTTAACCAAATGGCAAAGGATTTAGGTTGTACAGTTGATGATTTGATGAAGGATGTTACGCTGCAAAAGCAAATCAATTTGCAACGGTATGTAAGCACAGAAGTTGGTTTGCCAACATTAACCGATATTGTGAAGGAGTTGGCTAAGCCTGGTCGTGATCCGCGTGAAGCTTTTGAAGCATTTAGTTTTGCTGATGGCGTGAATTCTATTGGAGATTTGAAAACTGGAATGAAATTATCGGGTATTGTAACTAATATTACCAATTTTGGTGCTTTTGTAGATATTGGTGTTCATCAGGATGGGTTGGTGCATACTAGTCAGTTGGCGAATAGATATGTAGCAAACCCGAATGAGGTGGTTAAAGTAAGTCAGGTGGTTGAAGTAACGGTGGTTGATATTGATGTGGCAAGGAAAAGAATTGCTTTATCGATGAAGGAAGGGAGTCCGAAAGACGGGAAGTCGGGAAGTCCGAAAGTTGATGGGGCAAAGGGTTTTGGGGCTAAAGCAAATCCGGTTGTTGCTAAACCTCAGCAGCAAACTAAAAAAGAAGCAGATGGTGATTTGCAAGAGAAATTGGCGAAGCTAAAAGGGTTGTTTAAATAGGTTTTTAATCACCTAAGAAACCTAAGGACATCTAAGCTCGGCGTATCGTCTTTGCGAGAATCATTCTCCGATTTTTCATCGGTAATGATCGCGGCAATCTCCTTTTTGGTTTGTTTTTAGGAGGAGATTGCTTCGTACCTCGCAATGACGAGCATACTACAACTCTATCTGTCTTTTAATGCTTTCTTCTAAGGAGATTAGTGTTTCAGTGCGTTGTATTCCTTTTACAGCTTGTATTTCTTCGTTTAATACATGACGCAGGTGGTCGGTATCTCGGCAGGTTATTTTAGCGAACATACTATAAGAGCCAGTTGTGTAGTGTAGTTCTACTACTTCTTTTATTTTGCTGAGTTGTTCTACGGCATCCTTATATAAAGAACCTTTTTCTAAGTAAATACCTAAAAAGGCAGTGATATCAAATCCTGCTTTTTTAGGATCAATAATTAAATGTGAACCTTTGATGATGCCCATATCTACCAATTTCTTCATCCTTACGTGTACTGTTCCGCCAGAAATGATGAGTTCTTTTGCGATTTCTGTGTAAGGTTTTGTTGCGTCTTGCATCAACTGTGTTAAAATCTGAATATCGAGGTTGTCAATTTCTAAATTTTGAGTTTCTTTTTTGAGCATAATTTTCTGAAATTTTATTGATACTGCTAATTTATTACAATTATCGTAAAAATACAAGAAAATGATTAAAATATTTGCAACATATTTGGTATTTGTCTTATGTTTGTATCAAGCAAGTACAACAAAATAGTTCTTTAAATCATTTGCTTATACTCTGTAGGGTGGTGAAATTGGCAGACACACCTCCTTGTCTCGGTGGTGGAGAAATTGGGAAATCCGGTAACGGTACAACCACTCTATGAAGGTTCGACTCCTTCCCCTACAGCAACTCAATTAACAGTTAACGGTTAGCAGTTCACAACTGCCAATTGAAAATTGCAAACTGAGTACTAAAGAATGTTGGGTGGTGAAATTGGCAGACACACCTCCTTGTCTCGGTGGTGGGGATTATGGGACAAACGCAATTTATGGGTTGACCACAAATTAATTTTGAATTGCAGCTAACTACCCCTTGAAGGTTCGACTCCTTCCCCAACAGCCAGTTTTATAAATAATAAGTTAGTTAAGGGAAGCGGCCCAGGTACAGGTCGCTTTTTTTGTGGATCAGGATTTATAGGATTTATGGATTTTCTTGATCAGATTTTTTAATAAAAAAGCCGCAGATGCGCAGATTTTCTTATTTGAATATAATCAAAAGAAATCTGCGCATCTGCGGCTAATTTTTTGTTAGTCTAAGCTTACTTTATTCCGTATTTATCGCTATACTTTTTATCTAACTGTTTGTGTAAGTTATCTAGGTTGATGTCTCTGCCTTGAATAAATGCTTGTTCTACTTTGTTGCCAATCATATCTAAAGCATCGCCGCCTGAGATAAAGAAAGTAGCATCTTTGCCTATTTCTAAACTGCCTGTAGTTTTATCAACTCCCATCGCTTTTGCTGCGTTTAAGGTAATTGTTTTTAAGGCATCTTCTTTACTCATTCCCCAAGCAGATGCTGTACCTGCCATAAAAGGCAAGTTACGTTGTCTCCAGAAACCATCGCCTCCATCAAAACTAATTACTACTGTAACACCGGCATTGCTTAAACGAGCCACATTTTTGTAGGGCATATTTACATCATCATCTACATTATTAGGTAAAGATTGAGGTTTTTTAACCACTACAATTACATTGTTAGCTTTTAAGAAATCAGTTAGTAAATAAGCCTCATCTCCACCAACAATTACTGGGGTAATCCCGAAACTCTTTGCAAAGTTAACCGCCGCTACAATCTCTTTTTGTCCATCTGCTGTGATAAATAATTTTTCTGAGCCATTAAATACACCTTTCAGTGCAGCCAAACGAGTGTTTGTTACTGCTGGAGGTGTTTCGGTATATACTTTAGCTTCTGAGAAAAACTTATTTAATTCTGCTATTGCGTTGTTGGTGCGTTCGTTAGGATCAACAGCAGTTGTGCCAACAGGAAGTCTGCCGCCACCACCAAAACCACCTCTACCTCTTGGGGCAACAGGCCATGTCATGTGCATTGCATCTTCCTTTTTGATTGCCGCATCTTCCCAATTCCAAGCATCTAGCTGTACAACAGAAGAACTTCCTGAAATTGTGCCACCAGAAGGTGTAATTTGAGCCATTAAAATACCATTACTACGTAAGGTGTTAATTACTTTTGAATCTGTATTGTAGGCAATTATGGAGCGAATGTGTGCGTTGTTTTCTCCCAATTCATCATCATCAACGGTTGCTTTTACGGCTTCGATTTCAATTAATCCCAAATTAGTTGTTGGGGCAATGAAACCTGGATAAATATGTTTACCATTTGCGGTTATCATTCTAGCATCTGTCAGGTTTAATTTAACAACGGTTGCATCTCCAACTCCAGTAATTTTACCTTTATCAAAAATTAAATAACCGTTCTCAATCACTTTCCCATCTCCCGTATGGATGGTAGCGCCCATTATGATAACTCTTTGAGATTGTGCTTTTGCAGGAGAAATAGTTGCTTGTCCGTATGTTAAACTTACGGATGCAAATAAAGCTATAGCTGTACTTATATACTTATTCATGATTGTTTGCTCCTTCCATTTCTAGTTGATTTTGTTCTGCCCAATAATCTTCTTCACTTTCGCAAGCATAAAGACGTGGAGGTCTATTGCCAAAAGCACGTTGTGTACTGGCGCCAGCACTTTTGCTTGCTGCTAGTTTTTGAATGATACGAGCTTTTTCTGCTTTTTGTGTAGTTTGTAATTGTGCATCACGATCCATATCCCAATATGCGATACCATCTACAAAAGTTTTTTCTGCTTTTGCGTAAATAGAAAGTGGATTAGCTGACCAAATTACAACGTCTGCATCTTTACCTACTTTTAAGCTTCCAACTTTATTATCGATGTGCAACATTTTAGCAGGATTTAAAGTAACCAATTTCAAGGCTTCTTCTTCCGAAACACCGCCGTATAATACAGATTTACCAGCTTCTTGATTTAAGTGACGAGCCATTTCAGCATCATCAGAGTTAAATGCAGTGGTAATACCTACGTTGTGCATAATTTTTCCGTTGTAGGGGATGGCGTCTTGAACCTCCATTTTGTAAGCCCACCAATCTGAGAAAGTTGAACCTGCAATACCATGCGCTTTCATTTTATCAGCCACTTTATAACCTTCTAAAATATGCGTAAACGTGTTTATTTTGAAACCTAAACTATCGGCCACATGAATTAACATGTTGATTTCACTTTGTACATAAGAGTGACAAGTAATGAAACGTTTGTTATTTAAAATTTCTACGATTGCATCTAATTCTAAATCTCTACGCACATTATTTCCTTTAACAGCCAATGCTTTTTCATATTCTTTAGCACGGGTAAATTCATCAACAAATGTTTGCTCAACTCCCATACGAGTTGATGGGAACCGTTGATTATTTGATGAAGAACTTTGTTTTACGTTCTCGCCTAATGCAAATTTGATAAAACCATCTGCGCCAGCAAATTTCAATTCTTCTGGTAATTTACCCCAACGTAATTTAATTAATTGCGATTGTCCACCGATTGGATTTGCCGAACCATGTAAGATTTGAGATGAAGTAACACCACCAGCCAACTGGCGATAAATGTTTACATCTTCAGAGTTAATAATATCTCCAATGCGAACTTCTGCAGAAACGGATTGTGCACCTTCATTAATACCACCAGTTCCGGCAATATGCGAATGTTCATCAATTAAGCCAGCCGTAATGTGTTTGCCAGTTGCATCAATTACTTTAGCCGCACCTGCGGATAGATTTTTACCAACGGCTTTAATTTTTCCGCCTTCTAAAAGAACATCTGCATTTTGTAGAATGCCTTCTTTTTCGTTAGTCCAAACTGTTGCGTTTTTTAATAGCACCGCTTCTTGAGTAGGAACTTTTTCTGTGCCAAATGCAATAAATGGATAAATAAGTGCACCATTCGCGATAGCTGGTTTAGCAGGCTCATCACGTTTTGGCATTTCTTTGGCAGCTTCTTTAAAAGTACCGTTCCAGAAACCAGCAGGAGCAGAGTTAATGACTACATCTCCACTAAATGCAACTGGATTTCCGTTAGTTAAATAGCCACTTAAGCGAACATCTCCAACTGGATTTTTCTTTAAGTTAAAACCGATAGTTACCCAATCGCCAGTACGTGTAAAAGTTGCAGTAGCTTTAACGCTATCAGCGCCTAAACGCTCAATTGAAGCCATTGGTGCAGTTGCGGTTCCTGTAATTCTTAATACAGTTGAGCCAATTCCATCAATGTTTAAACTGTATGTTCCACGTAAATCGGTAACATCCATTTTATTGACTACAAAACGTTTGCCTTGTACCCAGTTTTCGAAAATGATATTTCCAGCTTTAAAAATATTATCAGATGTAATTAAGAAGTTAGCCAATTTACCTTTTTCAATTGAACCAACTTTATCACTAACCCCTAAAATGGCAGCAGGTATTTCTGTAACTGATTGTAAAGCTTGTTTTTCTGTTAAACCGTTAGTTATTGCTTGTTGAATGTTTGTCCAGAAATCTTTTGGCGTTTCTAAACCAAAGGTAGTTAGCGCAAATTTCACACCTGCTTTTTCTAACACACCTGGATTTGTTGGCGCTAATTCCCATCCTTTTAATTGAGCTAAACTTAAATTTCTAGCTTCGGTTGGGTCTTCAACATCAAAAGCTTTAGGGAAACTAATTGGAATAATTAAAGTTGCACCTGTTGCTTTTACCGCATCAATACGTTGATATTCATCTCCAGTAGATTTAATGATGTATGATTTACCAAACTCTTTGGCAATTTTATCAACGCGTAAAATATTTGCCCAACCATCTGCTTCAAAAAGCTGCGGTAAGGTTTGTTGTTTATTAAATTGTTCTAGGGAGATATTATATTCTTCCTTTTGATTTTTATACCAGCTTGCATCTAAATAAGTTTGGCGCAATAACGCGATAGAACCCATTAATGAAGAAGGATAATCGTTGGTTGATGTACCTCTATTAAATGAATAATTAGCTGCACTTTGATCGTTAAGCATCACGTCATTTTCTTTGCTATCATTTAAGGTAACAGCCGAAGATGTGCCACGAGCAATACCATCGCGGTTAATTACGTTCACACTACCAAATCCAGCTTTGCGTAAATCATCTGCTTTTTTGGTATCGATAGTGAAGATGGTTCTTACCTCAGTTTCTGGACGAATACTTTCATTCCAACTGTAAGCTCCTTTTTTAGTAGAGGTGAAAACAGATTGTCTGCCAAAGAAACCACCACCAGCAGCAACACGTTGTGTTTCAGGAATTCCGTAAGAAGTAAAAGCATCAATTAAAGAAGGATAAATATATTTTCCTTTCAGGTCTATCACTATATATCCCTTTGGGATAGCAGTACCTGTACCAACCGATTGGATGGTTTTGTCTTTGATTAGCAACACGCCGTTGCTAATAGTTTGATTGGCGTTAACCACAATGTTTGCGTTGGTAAAAGCATATAATCCCGGTCTAACATCAAAAGAACCATTAACGGGATAAGTTTGCTGCGCAAACAAAAATGCAGTAGAAAACACCAACGCGAGCGCAAGTAAAATTTTCTTCATAATGTTTAGTTTGTTAAGTCCTTAAATCTATTGATAAATAAAGATTTAAATAAATTCTATCCTAGATTTTACATAATTTAAAAAGGCTTAAAAAACAAAGGCTACCTCTAGAAATTAGAGATAGCCTTTATAGGTAGATTTTTAAGTCTTAAAATCCGTAACGTAATCCGATTTGGAACTGATAAGGATTACCTGATGGATTTACTACACCAGAATTGTTAACACGATAATTGAATGCTTTTGCAGCTGCATCGTAATTTGGAACTGCAGGAATAGCTGGAGATGTAGGTGTTGCGGCTACTGCTGCTGTCCCGTTTAAAGCATATAGAGCTTGGCTACCTAAAGTTTCATTTACTCCCCATTTCTTTTTGATTAAGTTGGCAAGGTTGAAAATGTCTCCAGAAATTTCGATGTTATGCGTTTTGTACAGTTTGATTTTTTTGCTAATTCTTAAATCAACCAATCCGTAAAAACCATTAATACCACCGTTACGTTCGGCAAGTTTGCCAGAATATTTTAAGATGTAATCTTTTAAACTTTGGCTAGCTAAAGGATTATCTAACAACGTTTGTAAGCCAGCACGTACATTTGCCGGTACACTCGTGTTGTTTCTATCAAAAATGTAAGCTAAATCATTAGTAGCTACAAAATCACCGTTATTGTTAGCGCCACTTAATAAGCTATAACGTGTACCACCAATACCAGAATAACGAACACCAATTGTAACACCATAAAATGTTGGTAAAGTACCATAAATAACTACTTTATTACGGAATTGATTATCCGAGTACGTCATGTTACTTAAGTTTCTTGGATCATCTTTTACTGGCAATGATAGTGTTGCAGAGTTGGCTACGTTGCCATTAAATGATGTATTGTCCTTGGTATCATTATAGGTGTAACTCACTGAGATTTCACCATCTTTAAAGTACTGCCAAGTTGCGTCTAAAACAACTGCAAACTGATTTACTTTTCCTTTGCTATTTAGTTCTAACACACGACCAAATTTATTGCTGATACGACCTGTTTTCCAATCTGGAGAACCATTGCTTGGCATAGTTGGTACAAATACACCACGGTTATCTTCATTTGGTAAAGTGAAAAATGCATTTGCAGTCATGTTTCTATCTACATACATATAATTATGACGACCTAAAGTTGCATAACCAGTAATGCCTACTTTTAATTTATCGGTAATTAATTTACTATAAGATAAGTTGGCTTTGTAAACAACAGGTATTTGAGCGTCTTCAGCATTGGTATTGATTGTTGGTACTTGGAAGTTTGTTAAGCTTGGAGTACTTACTGATCCATTTCTATAACCAATGAAATTTGGCGTTGGTACATCTGCACCAAAAACGTCAACTGTTGCTAAGTGTTTACCATCAAAAGTTAAATTATTAATGGTTACATAATTGTTAATGTCCGAACCAAAAATACCAGCACCTAAACGAATATAATCTGTGTGATTTTCATTTAAATCCCAGTTTAATTGAATTCTAGGTTGTACTAACAATTGAGTTAATTTGTGGTCTGTTCTTATTTGTAATTCATCAAACAAAGTTTGATTAAATGGCGATGTTGGATAAGCACTATAATCAACACGTAAACCTCCAGTAAAATCTAAACCTCTACCCAATTTAGTTTGCATTTGCCCATATAATGCTGCATTCCAAATCCCAGATTTTACAGTTGGATCTTTCATTAAAGGCACTTCACGATAAAACCTATTTGGAATTAAATTCTCAAAATTTTGAAGAGAAGTTGCTGTAGTTGAGTTTGTATATTCAAATCGACCGTTTACCTCACTACCATATAATGAAGTAGCGTCAGTATACATTACATCAACTCCAAAAGTATATTTAACCTTATCGGTATTGTAATATAAATTGTCAACTAATTGAAAAACATTGTTTGTAAAACCTTCTTGTCCAAAACGATGACCACCAATTTGAACAGCAGTTCTTAGTTTTGAACCATTAGTAAGCACTGATTCTAAATTGCCAACAATAGCTCTCGGAATTGCCGAACTCAATTGAGCGTTCTGAGTACTCGCTTGGTAAGTATATAAATGTTGAACTTTTAATTCATTGGTTACTTTACTATTCACGGTTGTACGCAAAGTTGCTAGCAAGCTATTATCAATGTTTTTGTCGTTACCATAACTTTCAAAAAAGTTAATCGCTGTATTATCAGCTAAACCTAATGGATTTCTATCGTTTGTATAATTATCGCGAACAGTTAATAAGTTTCTATCATTAATTTGCCAATCGATACGAGCGAAAGCTGCATCAGAACCACGTTTTTTAGCAAAAGAACCAAATTGACGTTCGTTTGAAACGCCATATTTTGTACGAGCAGTAGTTAGAAAACTGTTTAAAGTAGCGTTGGTAATGTTAAATCTAGCTTCATCAGCAGGAGATTTTATATCTGCAATAATTAATGGGCGAGCATCTTTTTGATGATCCCAAGCTACAAAATAGTGTAATTTGTCTTTAATAATTGGTCCACCCAACGTAAAACCATATTGATAGGTAGAGAAATCGTTATCACGTTTATTTCCTCTAATATCGTAAGGGCTTGCCAACCAATCAGCTCTGCCATAGCCAAATGCGCTTCCGCTTACTGTATTTGTGCCTGCTTTAGTTACGGCACTAATTGTTCCTCCGCCACTGCGGCCTAATGTTACATCATACTGGTTTGTTACTACTTTAAATTCCCTTACAGCTTCGATTGAGATTGCATAAGGCGCACCGCTTCTGCTGGTTGTGGCACCTGCCGAAGTTGGGTTTTTAGCATTCATTCCATCAATAGTGTAATTGGTTGATGAACCTAATTGTCCGGAAATGTTACCACCACGACTTAAAGGCGATAAATCCATTAATGTAGAAAAATTACGACCATTAACTGGTAATTGAGTAATAGCTTTCGCCGAAATAGTTGTTGAAGCACCAAAATTTTCAACTTTGTTTCTTAAACCAGAGGCATTTACTTGTACCACATCCAATGTTTGTGCGGTAGCTTGCATGTTAATAGTTACTTTAACTGCATCACCTTGATTAAGCATATAACCAGATCTAGTCTGCTCTCCCAACCCAATGTAAGCTACTTTTACAGTATAAGGGCCACCTAACGGAAGTTCTTTAAAGATGTACTCGCCAATGGTATTGGTGTTAGTTTTAGCAGTAAAACCCGTAGATTCATTGCGCACTTGAACGGAAGCACCCGGAATTGGTTTTTTTTGCTCATCAGAAATTGTTCCTGAAATGGAAGCTAATGTTGTTTGCGCAAATGTTTTTGTTGTATATAAAAAACAAAGCGTTAAAACTGATAATAAGAGTAATCGTTTCATCATGATATGAGATAAATTATTTTTTACAAAAGTCTTCTTCAAAAATTAACAGATTTCCTCATTTCGATTAAGGAATTGTAAAGAACCTACCATTTGATAACTGTTTGGGTTATCATTATGTTAAGAATGGTTATAAATTATTGGGAGTTTAATAAGACAGCTTTAGAGATTTAATTATTTACTATTTTTGAGAAAAAAAAGCTATGGATAATTTATATGGAATTCTAAAAAGTGCTCATTCAGGTTGGAGATACATTGTTTTCGTTTTACTTGTAGTAGCAGTTATTAATGCTTTATCTGGATGGTTAGGCAAAAAAACATATACCGAAGGCAATAGAAAACTAAACGTTTTCACCTTAATCAGTGCGCATATTCAATTATTATTTGGATTGGTATTGTACTTTATTAGTCCATTAACCAAGCTTCCAGCTTCTGAAGCGATTGGCCGTTATTGGAAAATGGAACACATTAGTATGATGATATTGGCGATTATTTTAATTACGATTGGTAATTCAAAGTCTAAAAAAATTACGGATGGTGTTGCTAAACATAAAGCTATTGCCATCTTTTTTGGTTTGGCATTGGTGATTATTATTGGAGCAATTTTTATGATGGTAAAAGCAGATCCATCTAAAACTTTCTTTGGTGTTTCTTAAGGTTGATAAATAAAAAACGCAAAATATTTTGATTATTTAACTTTTTGTATATTTTTGCTGCTCAATGATTAACAATAACTTACATACATGGCAATGGCGTGGTAATTCTCAAAAGAGTTTCGTCGTAGCTTTGTGCACCTTATAGTTTATCAACCTAAACCTAAACTAAAACCACATTTAAAAACCCGACGTAACCACACGCCGGGTTTTTTGTTGTAAATTAATTACGAACTGAAAATATAAAACTTTACGCTCCCTCCCTTTTCGGGAGGGCTGGGGAGGGGATAAAGAAAATGAAAACATATACCATACAAACACATGCTAAAAAGCGATTAGCAGACACCACAACTCCAGTAAGCATTTATTTGCGCTTACGCGATGTTTTTCCGAATACGATTTTGCTAGAAAGTTCTGATTATCATAGTCGTGAAAATGCTACAAGTTATGTTTGCGCTGAGCCAGTTGCGGGAATTATTCTCCAAGATGGAAAATTGAATATATACTTTCCTGATGGGACAAAAGAAGCAAAAACGGATTTCGTTTTAGCTGATGAAATTGCTGCGTTTAAAGCTCGTTTTAATCCAATTAATCAGACAAAAGACAAACATATTTCTACAGGTTTATTTGGTTATTTTACATGGAATGCTGTTCAGCATTTCGAAGACATTTCGTTTACTTCGGCTACACCAGATGATGAGAAAATCCCAACGATGCAATACCATGTGTATAGATATATCATCGCGATAGACCATTTTAAAAATGAAGTTACACTGGTAAAAAATGTTTTTAATAATGATGAAAATGAAGATTTAACAAAAGTTGAATACATTATTCAGAATAAAAATTACCCAGAATATAGCTTTAAAACCAATGGCGAAGAACAGTCTAATTTAACCAACCAAGGTTTTATGGATATGGTAGAGCAAATGAAAAAGCACATTTATCGCGGTGACGTTTTTCAAATTGTGCCATCGAGAGCTTTTAATCAAGGGTTTTTAGGCGATGAATTTAATGTGTACCGTTGTTTGCGTTCTATAAACCCATCTCCATATTTGTTTTATTTCGATTATGGGAATTTTAAACTGTTTGGTTCATCGCCAGAGGCACAAATCACCATTGGTAATAACGTAGCAAATATTTTTCCGATTGCTGGGACATTTAAACGTACTGGAAACGATGAAGAAGATGCGGCATTAGCAAAAAAATTAGAACAAGATCCGAAAGAAAGTGCTGAGCATGTGATGCTGGTTGATTTAGCGAGAAACGATTTGAGCAGACATTGTAGTGGAGTTGAAGTGAAATCGTTTAAAGAAGTTCAATATTATTCACATTTAATTCATTTGGTTTCTAAAGTGAGCGGAAATTTACAAGATGGAGTGAGTGCATTTAAAGTGGTTGCAGATACATATCCGGCAGGAACTTTAAGCGGTGCGCCAAAATATAAAGCCATGCAATTGATAGATCAATATGAGGGATTGGGGCGTAATTTTTATGCTGGTGCAATTGGGTACATGGGCTTTAACGAAGACTTTAATCATGCGATTATGATTAGAACTTTTATGAGCAAAAACAACCATTTGCACTATAGAGCTGGAGCTGGAATTGTAGCAGATTCTATTGCAGAAAATGAATTAAACGAAGTGAATAACAAGATAGCAGCATTGCGTAAAGCAATCGAAATGGCAGAACAGATTTAAGGTTTTTAATTTACGAATTACGATTTTTGAAATGAATAAAGATAATAAAGGGACGATTTTAGTAATCGATAATTACGATAGTTTCACCTACAATTTAGTGCATTTAATTAATGAATTAGGTTATGAAGCTGTAGTTTGGAGAAATGATAAATTCGCATTGGAAGATGTAGCAGCATACGATAAAATTTTGCTTTCACCTGGACCAGGAATACCAGAAGAAGCGGGCTTATTATTGGATGTAATCAAAACTTATGCGCCTACAAAAAGCATCATGGGCGTGTGTTTGGGTCAGCAAGCAATAGCTGAAAGTTTTGGTGGAAGCTTATTAAATTTAGGCAGACCAATGCATGGAATTGCCACACCAATTACAGTTTTAGATAAAACCGATTTAACTTTTAAAGGTTGTGTTGAGCCAATTGAAGTTGGTCGTTACCATTCGTGGGTAGTTAACCCAACAGATTTACCAGCAAGTTTAACGGTTACAGCAACTGATGGCGATGGACAAATTATGGCTTTGCGTCATAAAGAATTTGATGTTTGTGGCGTTCAATTTCACCCTGAAAGTGTATTGACACCAAACGGAAAACAAATGATGAAAAATTGGTTAGAGAATTAGCATTTGTACAAAATGAACATTTTAGATAAAATCGTTTTACGAAAAAAAGAAGAAGTTGCTGAAGCCAAACAAAAAGTTTCGGTTCTAGAATTAGAAGCTAATGCTAACTTTAACAGACAACCTTTAATTTTTAAAGATTTTTTAATTGATGAAAAACGAACTGGAATTATTGCGGAATTTAAACGTCGTTCTCCATCCAAAGGTTTAATTAATGGTACAGCAGATGTTGCTGAAGTAACTCAAGCATATAATTTGGCTGGAGCTTCTGCATTATCAGTGTTAACAGATACCGATTTTTTTGGTGGCAAAGCCGAAGATTTATTTCAAGCAAGAGCAGTAAATCAAATTCCGATTCTGCGCAAAGATTTCATGATTGATGAATACCAAATTTTAGAAGCCAAAGCTTGGGGTGCAGATATCATTTTATTAATAGCTTCTATTTTAACACCACAACAAATTATAGACTTCGGCAAGTTAGCTCAAAGTTTAGGTTTAAATGTTTTGTTAGAAGTTCATAATCTCGAAGAATTAGAAAAATCAATTTGTCCGCATTTGAATGCAATTGGTGTGAACAATAGAAACCTTGGCGATTTCACTGTAAACATTCAAACTTCGTTTGATTTAGTGGATAAAATTCCCAATGAATTTTTAAAGATTTCTGAAAGTGCAATAGATAATCCAGAAGTTATTAAAAAGCTGAAAGCAGTAGGTTACAATGGGTTTTTAATTGGAGAAAACTTTATGAAAACAGCTAATCCTGGCAAGGAAATTTTAGACTTTGTAAAGCACTTGTAAATCTTAATGTATTGGTTTAATATGAGGAATATGCTCATAAATAATCGCTAATGGCATAATGTTTGTTTCTAGTTAGGAAATAACTAATTTCTACTAAAAACAAATACCCATGAAAAACATTGCAAAAATTTTATCCTTATCTTTTATTGTGTTAGCTGTAACAGTTTTATTTTCTTGTAAAAAAGATAATAATAACGATGGAACACATAAAGTAAAATTTAAGGCAGAAACATCATCAGATGCTAAACTTTCTTCTGTAGTTTATACTAGTGAAACAGGAGATGTGACCACTAATTCATCTGTAAATAGTAGTTCATTTGCGAGTGCAGAACTAACTATTCCATCATCTATTCCAATAATTAGTTTTGGCGCAAACGGTACTGGCGCAAGTGCTGGCTCTACTTTAAAGGTTCAAATTTGGGTTGATGGTGTTATGGTGAAAGAAAACATAAGCACAGGCACTACATTGTCTGCTACCACTTCTTATACTTTTTAACAAAATCATTAACTAATAAAATGCCCAGTTTGTAAAAGCTGGGCATTTTTTTTAAGCCCAAACTTATTTAACATTTCATGGCTTTAGTATGAAAATGAAACGATGATAGATTTTGTATCTTTGTAACTATACATGGGAAAACAAAAAACATACGATACCGCCCTTAAACAAGAACGAGCGGTACTTGTTGGGGTGATTACACCTGGAGAAAAACCTGAACAAACAAAAGAATACTTAGACGAGTTGGCCTTTTTGGTTGATACGGCTGGCGGTGTTGTAGAAAAAAACTTCACGCAAAAAATGTTGAAACCTGATAGGGCAACATTCGTTGGAACAGGTAAATTAGAAGAAATACAGGCTTATGTAAAAGCTGAAGAAATAGATATGGTCGTTTTTGATGATGAATTATCGCCATCGCAACTGCGAAATATTGAACGGGAACTACAGGTTAAAATTTTAGATAGAAGTAATTTAATCCTCGATATTTTTGCTGGAAGAGCACAAACAGCACAAGCAAAAACACAAGTAGAATTAGCACAATTACAATATTTACTACCTCGTTTAACGCGTTTATGGACTCACTTAGAGCGTCAAAAAGGTGGTATTGGTATGCGTGGGCCAGGTGAAACACAAATTGAAAGTGATAGAAGGATGATTTTAGAAAAAATCTCTCTACTAAAAGAACGCTTGAAATTAATTGATCGCCAAAACGAAACGCAACGCAAAAACAGAACGCAATTAATTCGTGTGGCTTTGGTGGGTTATACCAACGTTGGTAAATCTACTATCATGAATATGTTGGCTAAATCTGAAGTGTTTGCAGAAAATAAATTGTTTGCTACGCTAGATACAACAGTCCGTAAAGTGGTGATAGAAAATGTTCCTTTTTTACTGTCAGATACCGTTGGATTTATTAGAAAACTACCTCACCATTTGGTAGAATGTTTTAAATCTACATTAGATGAGGTTAGAGAAGCGGATATTTTAATTCACGTAGTGGATGTTTCTCACCCAAATTTTGAAGACCAAATACATACGGTTAACGAAACTTTGAACGATTTAGGTGCAAGAGATAAAGATACCATCATGATATTTAATAAAATTGATGCGTATGTAACGCCAAAAACGGATGAATATAACGAAGAAGAAATTGCACCTTTAACTTTATCAGATTTCAAAAAAAGTTGGATGGCGCATCACAGTTCGCCTACTATTTTTATATCCGCCACGCGAAAAGAAAACATAGAAGAGTTTAAACAATTGTTGTACGATAAGGTTAAAGCCATACATACTTCAAGATATCCTTACGATAAGTTGTTATATTAGCAGAAACAATAGCCCATTTTTGTAATGAAGAAACTTATTCTTTTTAGCATTTTTTGCTTTTTATGTAGCGCATCCAAAGCTCAAGTTGTGAGTTTAAGTACAGCCGAATTAACAAAGTTGAAAGATCTGATTAATTCAGATAGTAAAGTTGAAATGTATTCGATAGACTTACTCCTAACCGCCAATGCATCGCTTACCGCAACTCCTAATCCAGCTGATACTATTTTAACTGAAGGCATTTTACAAGGCGATCCTCGTAAAATAAAAACAGCGAAATGTTTAGAGGATATGCAAAAGATTTACGCTTTGGCATTTGTTTACAAAATTACTGGCGACAAAAAATATTTAGATAAAACGAGTGAGTTTTTATTGGTTTGGGCGCAAAGAAATCAGCCACAAGGCAACCCAATTAATGATACAAATTTAGATCGAATTATTTTTGCATATGATTTAGTGAAAAGCGACTTAGCTACAGATGTAAATTCAGCAGTTATAAATTGGTTAAGCAAAGTGGCACTTCAAGAAATTAAAACCTATAATGAAAAGGTGAAAAGTAAGAGTGCAACTTATTTTAACAATTGGAATTCGCATCGCATTAAAGAAGTAGCAGAAGTTGCGTGGGCAATTAACGATGAACAATTGAAAACTTGGGTAATTGAGAATTATAAAAAACAGATTTCTAAAAATTTAATGCCTGATGGAAGCAGTCATGATTTCCATGAAAGAGATGCCTTACATTATCATATTTATGATGTAGATCCGTTAATGGTTGCGGCAACTATTTTGAAACGAGATGGCAAATTTGGTGAAAATCCGTATAGTTATAAATCACCAGAAGGAAATTCATTAAAAAACTCAGTTGATTGGTTAGTTCCATTTTTTACTGGTGAAAAAACACACGCTGAGTTTGTCAATTCTAAAGCAGCTTTTGACAAAAAAAGAGCAGCAAATGGAGAAAAGGGTTATATTGCAGGAACGCTGTTTAAACCACAAGAAGCGAAAACTAGTATAGCCTTAGCAAATTATTTCGACAAAGAGATGCTAACATTTTATCAAGCAAACATCAATGCTAAATTGAAATATCCAAGTTGGCAATTTGTATTAAACGAGGTAAAAAAATAAAATAATAGCTAGAATCGTCCTTCGACAAGTTCAGGATGACATAAGATAGAAGAATATGGAAAGTAAAAGACAACAGAAGTTTGCAGGATTATTACAAGAAGAGCTTGCGGCTATTTTTCAGCGTGAGGGAGCGGCTTACTTGCCCAATACATTAGTTACGATTACAAAAGTTCGCGTTTCGCCAGATTTGGCTGTGGCAAAAGTATATTTAAGCTTTTTAAACACAAATAACACTAGTCTTTCTGTAGCTACAGTTAATTCGCATGCCAGCGAAATTAGATATAAATTGGGTTCACGCATTCGTCACCAGGCGAGAGTTATACCAACGCTTTCTTTTTTTGTTGATGATACCAACGAATATGTAGAGCACATGGATAAAATTTTTAATAAAATTGCCAAAGAACGTAAGGATACCGACGAAGAAAACGATGAGCAACACTAAGTATATCCGCGAACCAGGAAATTTTTTTACTCACATTGTTCCAGCGCTTTTAGCAATTCCGGGATTATACCTTTTACTACAAAAATCACATACTTATTTTGAGTATACGGCAGCTTATATTTATGGTATCGGTATTCTAATTTTATTTGGTGTAAGCGCAACATATCATAGTGTACCTAAAACAGAATACGGCATTCGGTTTTGGCAAAAATTTGATCATTGCTGCATTTATTTAATGATTGCAGGTTCTTTTACGCCAACTGCATTACTCATTTTCGATGGCTGGTTGCGTTGGTTATTATTCGGATTAGTTTGGCTGATTGCCTTAATTGGCTGTTTATTGAAAATATTTAATCGTTTAAAAAGCCAGGCGTTATCTACAGGTTTGTATATCGGTATGGGTTGTTTGGTAATTCCTTTTCTGCAAAAAATGTTGCAAGTTTTGCCAACTGCAGCAATTGTATGGTTAATTATTGGCGGTGTATTTTACGTTGGCGGCACTTATTATTATGCGAAGGATAAACCCTTAAATAGATTTTTTCATAGTCATGAATTATGGCATGTGTTTGTGAATTTTGGTGCGCTTTCGCATTTTATTTACAACTACGTTTACGTTTTTAATGTGTGATGAATCCCTTACAAAAACTTCAAGTTTTTTTAAATAATCCGATAAATAAAATTGGAAAAGTGGTTGATTTCGAGCCATCAACAGCTACATTATTGCCTTTCGATTTTACCGCAAACAATTCAGAATTAACAACCGAAATTTTAGCAAATACTAATTTTTTTTCCCTTTGGGTAGATGAAAAGTTAGCTAAAAATAACGCTAAATATGGAATTGGAGGTTATAACGAACACCGCACAATTTATAGTAGAAGCGCTCATTTTGATACTGTTGAAGAACCAAGAAGATTACATTTAGGCATTGATATTTGGGGGCCAGCAGAAACGCCGATTTATAATTTTTACGATGCAAAAGTGCACAGTTTTCATTTCAACAATAATTTTGGAGATTACGGCGCAACCGTAATTTTGCAATATCAATTGGATGATTTGACTTTGTATGCACTTTATGGTCATTTAAGTTTAGCATCGTTAACAGGTTTACAAGAAGGTCAATTTATCCCGAGAGGAAAACATTTTGCCAGTTTTGGCATTGCAGCAGAAAATGGATATTGGCCGCCACACCTGCATTTTCAACTAATGTTTGACATGGAAGGGAAAAAAGGCGATTATCCTGGGGTTTGTCAATTTTCTAATCGTGAGGTTTATTTACAAAACTGTCCCGATCCAAAATTAATTTTGCAGCATACTTTTACATCGGCTTTACCTTAAAATGCGTAAATTTAAATATGTTCAAAATTGCAGTAGCTTTTCTTCTGTTAATTTCTGTTTCAGTTAAGGCGCAAGAACCTCAGCTAAAGGGTGGATTATCATCTTTTTTAACTGAAAATAAAATCTATCCACCATATTCCTTAAACAATTGCATACAGGGAACTGTGACTATTGGTTTTAAATTAAATTCTAAAGGCAATGTTTATTATTCGGTAGTTAACAAAGGAATTGGAACAGATTTAGATGATGAAGCGCTACGATTAATTAGAATGACGAACGGAAAATGGATCGTTCCATTAACATATGATACGACAACTTTAGTGGTGGTTCCTGTTAATTTTTCATTGACTGGCTACAATTGTGATCGAAAAGATAAAAAGGAAATCGCCCTAGCCATTCAGGCGTATAAAGACGAAGAGGAATTGACCAATGTTGTGCTCAATTTTTATCGAAATAAAGAAAAAGGAAATTATAAACCAGAGGATGAATTGAGAGTTTTACAAATTAAATCAGATTTGAGAATTGATGATGAATATTTAGATGATAAAGTTAAATCTGGGCTTAAAAAACAAAAGCAAGGCGATATACAAGGTGCTTGCGAAGATTTTAATTTTGTGAAATATATGGGCTCTGATAAAGCAAATGATTGGCTCTTAAAATACTGTAAATAATATGCGCTTACTTTTTCGTTCGCTTGCTTTTTTAGATTTAATATCACTTGTTTTTATGGGAATGCAATTGTGGAATATTGCAAATCACTACAACGAAATGCCTAACCAACTTTCCGTAAAAATAGAATCTCTATTAATGTTTCCGATGTTTTTATTAGTTTTGGTTGGTGCTTATGGATTGTTTTTCACAAAGAAATTCGGTTTTATACTCTACTACATTCAATTTCCTTTTAGATTATATTTATGGGTTTTCACTGTCGGATTTATAACCCTTTTACCCGAAGCACTTGATAATTTCGAAGATAAATGGCCTAATATCCTGCTAAAAGTCTGCATTATGACAGAGTTTATTAGGTTGTATTTAACTATAAAAGGACAACTTAAACTGAAGGGCCAGCAATAATATATATAGCTTTTGAAATTAGCTTTGCCTCTATTTCATTAACTTTTCCTATGTATTCACCATCAACCTGAAAATGGACTTTATGTTTTGTGATTATTTTTAGACTAGAAACCTGAAAACTTTCAATCTTTTTAGGATTCCAAGGTAATTTGCTAATCCATATTTTAAGAATTTCCATCACAGCATATTCTTTTACCAAAATAATTTCAAAAAGAGCGTCGTCTAGCTTCCCATCAGGATTTATTTGTAAACCAGAACCATATTGTGTGGCATTTGCAATGGCAACCATCGCGGCTTTCTGTTTAATTAATTTCTTTCCAATTTTAAACTCAACATCCATTTTTCGATGATACCAAAAGGCATGCCATGTGGCTTTCGCATACGTCCACATTCCACGTTCCTGTAATTCATCAAATTTTTTAACCAAATACGCATTAAATCCAATATCAGCCAAATGGATACACAATTCACCATTAATTAGAATAGCATGAATTTGTTTTGGTTTACCACTTATTGTTAAGGTTAAAGACTCTTGTATTTCCAATGGAATTCTCAATTCCTTAGCCATTCCATTAGCAGAACCTGCCGGGATAATTCCGATAGGTGTGCCTGTTTCCAATAAACATTCTGCTACAAGTTTTAAAGTCCCGTCTCCACCAACGGCAATTACACGATCTGCTTTTGATTGTTTGATAGTTTCTTTTAAATCAACAATTGCAAAATCTTTTGGCAATTCATAAATCTCAAAAGTTTCTTCTTTAGCTTTAAAAAATGACTTTATTTCTTTTTTAAAATCAATAGTGTGATTACCAGAGCCAGGGTTTACAATAAAGAGCAGTTTTTGAATTTTCGATTTCACAGATGGTTTATTATGTCTTCCTTACAAACAACTTATGCTAAACTCTGTTTTAATTATATCATGAATAACGCTACAAGTGTAAAAGTATATCACGGTTACGGCCACACACACAATTTAGTTGTTTATGGACATGTGTTTAAATTTAAAGCAAAAACCACGCAAAATTTTAGCATTAATCTTTTCGTAAATATTGTTCATCTCTTTAAACTTTTTGTGGTTAAGCCTTATGCTTTTGCAAGAGTTAGATTAAATTTTTACGAGCAAATTGTGTATCAGAAAGCAGAATACGATGGCTTTTTTAAGTTTGAATGGAAAGCAGAGAAAGATGTTTCGGCAGGTTGGCATTCGGTGAAAGTTGAGGCGCTAAATGACGATAACGATGAAGTTATCGCCGAAGCAGAAGGAAAAATATTTGTGCCGCACATTACTCAATATGCTTTCATTTCTGATATTGATGATACCATTATGATTTCTCATTCTGCTACAATTGCGAGGAGATTACGAGAGCTTTTTATAAAAAATCCGCGTACGCGAAAAACGTTTCCATCTGTACAAAAACATTATCAATTATTAGCAAAAGCACATACAGAAATCGACCAACCAAATCCGTTTTTCTACGTGTCGAGTAGCGAATGGAATTTGTATGATTATTTAGTCGAAACCTTTCGTTTTAACCAATTGCCAGAAGGGGCTTTTTTGTTAAATCAGCTGAAAAGATGGAAAAGCTTAATTAAAACTGGCAAAACCGAACACGAGGGGAAATTGTTAAGAGTAATGCGAATTATTGATGCCTTTCCAAACCAACAATTTGTTTTTTTTGGAGATAATTCACAGCAAGATCCAGCTATTTATCATGCAATTGCAGAAAAATATCCACTAAATATTGCTGCGGTTTATATTAGAAATATCAGACCAGAAAGACAGGCTTACACAGAAAAATTATTAGAAAAAATAGAGCAAAAACAAATAAAAACTTGTTTATTTACACATAGTGATGAAGCAATTGCGCACTCAAAAAAAATCGGATTAATTAAATTATAGAGTTATGAAAAGAATATTTTTAGGATTTATCCTCGTAATTGCAATGCAAGCTTGTTCAGAAAAGCTAGGAATGAATAATGTTGCTAATTCCAAGTGGGTTTTAAGCGAATGGCCAGGGCAAATAATGCCCAACACTACAAAAAAAGCAACTTTAAACTTTGATACAGACAATAAAGTAAGTGGCAAATCTTTTTGTAACGGCTTTGGAGGGATGGTTACAATTGATGGCGATAAAATAAAATTTAGCGAATTAATAGGTACAATGATGTATTGTGAAGATGTTGGTCAGGCAGAAGGTAAATATACTGAAGGTTTAAGAACTGCCAATTCATTTAAAATAGTAAGCGGAAAATTACAACTTTTAAAAGATGGTCAATTGGCAATGGTTTTTACAAAAACAGAGTAGTTAACTAATCGATTTCCCGAAGGGAGAAAAGGCTAAATTCATCAGCTTAAAATGTTGTAACCCAAAGGGGATGCCCACAATTGTGATGCAAAATAACAGGCCAAAAATTAAGTGAGTTAGTACAATCCAAATTCCGCCAAATACTAGCCAAATAATATTCATGATGGTTGATAAACAACCAATATTTGAGGAGGTATCGGTTATTTTAACGCCAAATGGTGCTAAACCAACTATGGCAAATTTAAAACATTGAATGCCAAACGGGATGCCGACAATGGTTAGGCATAAAACTAATCCGCCAAAAATATATTGAAAGAATATAAAAATTCCACCAAAAATAACCCAGATAATGTTGCCTATAAAACTCATGTTTTTAAGACAGGAGCGAAGGATTTTTGTTACAATTCAATTTGTTATAATTGCACATGGTTTTCAGATTACTCGATGATGAAATAATTTTTCCAAATACTGCTTTAGCAGACCCAGATGGATTATTAGCCATTGGTGGCGATTTAAGTGTAGAACGGTTGCTTTTAGCTTATCAAAGTGGAATATTTCCTTGGTTTAGTGAAGATGATCCTATTTTGTGGTACGCTCCTTATGAACGTTGTGTAATTTATCCCGATAGGATTAAAATTAGCAAAAGCATGCGCAAGGTTTTACAAGCTGAAGTTTTTGAAATTACAGTTAATCAGGCATTTGATAAGGTAATTGAAAATTGTGCAAAAACACCAAGAGTTGGGCAAGATGGCACTTGGATAACCAATGATATGCAAAAAGCCTATTTAAATTTACATAAAAAAGGTTTGGCACATAGTATAGAAGTTTGGCAGGATGAAAAATTAGTAGGCGGTTTATATGGCGTTAAAATAAACACGGTTTTTTGCGGAGAAAGTATGTTTAGTTTGGTAAGTAATGCATCAAAAGTTGCCTTAATTCATTTGAGTAAAAATATAGGTTTTGAGTTAATCGATTGCCAATTACCAAACGAACATTTAATGAGTTTGGGTGCAGAAATGATTAGTAGAAAGAAGTATTTATCGATGCTAGGCTCACTTTAAAATCTCATCAACTTGATCTCTTGTCATACCAGGTTTAATTGCTGGTAAATACAAAGCAGAGATAATATGGATATCAAAAGCTTCAATTTTAATATCGTTGCTATTCTTAATGGTGAAAACACTACTAGGTGCAAACTCAGAACTGTTTGAAAATCCAATGCATTTAACAATGTTTTTTTTGATTGCATTTTTAATATTTGCTCTAGTGCCAAATTTTTTGGTGTTAATTAAACCTTGACCCCAATAAACTTCACCATTCTTGGTTGTTCTTATTCTGTATGATCCTATTGCTTCTAATGGTTTATTTGTTGCAGTATACGCTTGAAAATCTTCTGGTTTTTCTCCAAAAACTAGCATAAAATTTTCTTCAGATTCATTAGATGCTTTTTTAATATCAAGTGGAGTTATTTTCTTTAACAAATTGAAAAACGAATCGACTTCTTTAACAATATAAGCAGATGTATCGCCATAAATTTTATATCGAATAGGTTTTACCCATTTAGATAATGTTTCATATTCTCCAACCTGTTTTCTCTTATACACTAGCTCATCGAAAACTGTTTTTTCGTTTTCTGTTAATTTCTGTGCAAAGGAATTTAAGCTCGAAATAATTAGCAAAAATAGAATGAATTTTATTTTTGAAATTTTCATAAATCTAATTTAATAACTCCTTAATATCATCTTTACTTAAAGATTTAAAGAAACTTTCTTCAGTAGTAATTAACGAGTTTGCTAAAGATTTCTTACGTCTTTGCAGGGCAAGAATTTTCTCTTCAACAGTATCTTTTGAAATAAATTTATAGATGAAAACCTTTTTATCCTGACCAATTCTGTGCGTTCTATCTATGGCTTGTTGTTCAACAGCTGGGTTCCACCACGGATCTAAAATGAAAACATAATCTGCTTGTGTTAAATTTAAGCCAACACCACCAGCTTTTATAGAAATTAAAAACACTTTTAAATCTTTATTTTCTTGAAATTCTGCTACGATTTCCCCTCGATTTTTAGTTCCGCCATCCAAATAAGCAAAAGGAATTTCTTCCTTCTCAAAACAATTTTTAAATATGGTGAGATGTTTTACAAACTGAGAAAAAATCAAAACTTTATGACCACCTTTTAAAACATTATCTAAGGTATGCATTACGTTTTTGAACTTGCCCGAATCAGAATCATATTCTTCATCTATCATCACAGGATGATTTGCTAACTGCCTCAACGCGGTTAAACCTTGCAACAACTGAATTTGTTTTTTTGCGTATGTTCCATTATCCATGCTGGTTAACAAATCATTTCTATATGCCGATTTAGTTTTTTCGTAATACGCAGCTTGGTCTTCCGTCATATCGCAATAATAAATTTGCTCTGTTTTTGGAGGAAGTTCTGCCGCTACTTGTTCTTTCGTTCTACGTAAAACAAAAGGCTTAATAATCGCTTGTAATTTTCTTGCTTTTTCTTCGTCTTTGCGTTTTTCAATTGCCTGTACATATTCTTCATTAAAAAAAGATTGTGTACCCAATAATCCAGGATTTAAGAAGGTAAGTTGTGTCCATAAATCGGCAACAGAATTTTCTACAGGCGTACCACTTAAAACCAATTTATGCCTTGATTTTAACACTCTAACTGCTTTGAAAGACTTAGAAGATGGGTTTTTTATATTCTGACTTTCATCTAAAATAATATAGTTGAAATAGAATTTGCTAATTATTTCCACATCAACACGAGTAATACCGTAGGTTGTAATTACGACATCGTACTTATCGAAAAGGCTAATGTCTTTATTGCGAAAAGTACCTGTATGTGCGTGGATTTTAAGTTTTGGTGTAAATTTTTTCGCTTCGTTTAACCAGTTGTAAATCAATGAAGTTGGCATGATAATTAGCGAAGTGCTATGCGTCCCGTTTTGCTCATCTTCTTCCTTCAATTTCTGCAACATCGCCAACGTTTGAATGGTTTTACCCAAACCCATGTCATCTGCAAGGCAACCACCGAAATTATATTCACGTAAAAAACTAAACCAATTATAACCCGCTTTCTGATAATGTCGCAAATCTCCTTTAAAATTTACTGGCATTTGTGTATCAGCAATGTGCTCGAAATCATTTAAGCGTTGCAGCTTTCTATCTAACGTTACATTGGCTAAACTATCTTCAGCTAAATCATTAATTAACCCAATGTGATGTTTTTTCAGTTTCAGGTTTTTACCGCCATCGGCTAAGCTAAACAAGCTGCTGTATTGTGTAAACCATTTTTCTGGAATGATAGCGATATCTCCATCAGGTAAAATAAATTCTCTTTTTTTATGAAGAATATGTTGTTTTAACGCGATAAACGGAATTGGATGAACACCAAAATATACAATTGCATTAATATCAAACCAGTCGTTATCTTCCTTAATTTCGAAGTCAATTTTATTTGCGCCAAAAACAAAACGCTTACTACTGCTCGCTTGTTCAATCTCAAAACCTTGTTCTTGTAAAGTTTCAATATGTTCGTTTACCCAAGTAATTATCGCATAAGCTGGATTGTCATTCTCACTTAAATTGGGTAATTCTAAATGATGAAAAAGTGCACTTATTTTTTTTAATCCTAAGTTTTGCAAGATGGAAAATTTCTGTTTTTCCCAATCGCTATTTCGCTTAATGCGAGTAAACGTATAATTGTCGTCCTCTTTATTTAAACGAACGGTAACTTTATGCTCATTGCCCATTGCAAAAGCATAGCTTCCGTATTTAAAATAAAGTTGAATTTGTGAAATACCACCATCAACATAAATAACTTTTATTACTGCTGTCGGATCATGTTTTTCCGTTTTAATTTCAAATCCTTCTGCATACACATGATGTTTTTCTATCAGCGGAGCTACAAATTTTTCGAAATAAGTTTCTTCTGTAGCTTTTGGAATAGCGATGTAACGTTTATTTAAAAATGGAACAAATTTCTTTCCTTCTATATCTCCTTCAAAGCAGTAAAGCACATCATTTAACAACATCCAAGCAGGCTGATTGCACACAACTTGTGCATCTTTAAACATAAAATCAATACGTAAACCTTGATATTTTATCGTTGGAAAATAGCGGGTTTCAGTTTCTCCTCGTCTAAAATGGAAAAGTACAGTTGCTGGTTCGGTTGCCAAATCAATTTTTCGCTCTGCCGGCCAACCATCTTTATCCATTAAATATAAACCATCTTTTATTTTAAGGATTTCGAGAACTTCTGCTAGTTTCTTTTCAATTTTTGGGCGAACGCTATCGTAAAACTTTTCGTCGTAAAATTTACTGAAGAATTCAAAAGGTCTTATTGCCTTTTTATGGTACTTTTTGATGATGTAATCTTGCTCTGTATCATCTAAAATTTTGATTAATTTAAAATCAACCTCTGTTAAATGTTTCGAAAATTCTTTAGCAGTATGTGTAAATAAACGCTGATAAGTTAAAGAAAAATCGCCCTGCGGATTAAGTTGTACAATATGAGGTTCAATTAAATAGCCTAAAAACTCATGCTTACATAAGGAATATACGATTTTGCAAGGTTTGGAACTATTTACGCGTAACATTGGTTAAGGGCTAAAAGAAAGAAAAGATAAGCAGCTAAAAATTTCTAAACTTACAGTAAATAGTTGTGTAATCAAAAATTTGATGGATGATTTTGAGTTTTTCTACTCGACCAAAGTTCTTACTGTTTCTTTAACAATCCACTTTCCATCGATTTTTTCTAAGCTGCTATAGCCAGCGCCATATGCGTATTGAAAAATTACCACTGCTTTTTGCATTGAGGAATCAATTTGGAGATTCAATACTGAAGGAAAAGTAATGACATAACCACCATCTCCACCTTTAAACATACCATGAGATATGGTAATTTCATTTTTCAGAAAATTGTTTTTGCTGTCTTTTTTCGGAGTTGAATAGAACTTTCGTGTAAAAAAGTCTTTAAATATTTTTTCGTATTGATTAGAAAGATAGACGCACCTTTTATTCGTTTCAATATTAGGGTTAAAATTCACGATAGAATCTATCTTTAATTTGTTTTTCCCAACTGGGATTTCATGTTCATCTTTTATAAAAACATCTATTACTTGATACTTTATTTGATTTTGTAATACCCAATATTTAGGACGGTCGTAATTAAATTGATCTCCATGAACGATTGGAAGAACAACCAATGGATTATAGAAAGATTTATAAATGGCATAAACCTCCTGTTGCAATGCCGACAACTTATCTAATTCTGATATGGTTATTGGTTTGATTTCGTTTTCCCAATTGGCAAAGAAGTTATTGAGCATTTTATGGGAGTTCTGTTCATACGCTTTTTCCAATTGCAAAGGTTGGTTTTGAGCAAATACCTTTACAGTAATTAGGAGTAAAATAATAAAGCAGATTTTTTTCATACGAACCAATATACGAGTATAATGCTTCGATAACTCAAAATACTGATTGTAAATTTTAAGTATTACAATAAACCGATAACTAATGAACCAATTTCCCATTGCTGTTCGTCGAAAAATTACAGCCGTTCGTCGTGAGTTACTTGCTCATGGTCTAAAAGGAGAGAAAGCACTGCAACTTTTTTGATGTGTTGGCGTCTTAATTACGAAGCCTGCCAGCAAGGGCTAGCAGAAAAATAAAAATTATAAACATCAGACAAACAATTATTTAAAATATTAAGGATATGAAAACTTCTATTAAAAACCTATTCGCAGCAGCATTAACACTAGTAGTATTAACCAGTTCTGCATTCGCATCAACAGATGTAAAAGAAAACAATGTTACTATCTTAAATCAGGTAAAAAACATTAATAAAATTGTAGTAAGCGGTAACGTTGAAGTAATATTGGTACAGGCGCCAACTGAAAGCGTAAAAGTGTACGATAGCTATTACTCAAAAAATGCTTTAGTGCAACAAGAAAACGGTGTATTACGCATCAGTTCTTTTCAAAAAGAAACTTTAACTGTAGCGGTTTATGTACGTAACCTTTCTTCAATTGAAGGTGGCGATAACTCATCTATTAAAACTTATGGTAAAGTTAATTTCTTAAGCTTAGATGTGATTTTAAAAGATAAAGCAACTGCTGATATCAATGCAACTACGGTTAATTTATCTACTTCGGTAAAAGATGACGCAAGCTTAAAATTGGGCGGTTCAACTACAGATTATTATGCAGTTTTAAGCTCGAATGCGAAATTAAATATGGGTTGTTTTGTAGCTGAAACTTCAAGTGTTAATTCTACTGCGCCGATCTACGCAAAAGTAACCACAGTTAAAAAACCAACTTTAGAAAGTATTATACTAATTGATGAGTTGGCTAAGTAGGTCTATATAAAGCTGAAAGCAAAAAGACTAAGCAAAAATTATAACTCCATCATATATCTAAAAAAGAGTGCCGACCTAAAGTTAGCACTCTTTTTTGCATTATGCCCCCTCTCTTCTGGAGAGGGGATGAAGGGGTGAGGCGGGTTACAAATCAAATTTAATCCCTTGCGCTAAAGGCAATGTATTCGCATAATTTATGGTGTTAGTTTGTCTGCGCATGTAAGCTTTCCAAGCATCAGAACCACTTTCTCTACCGCCACCAGTTTCTTTCTCTCCGCCAAAAGCACCGCCAATTTCTGCACCCGAAGTACCGATGTTTACGTTAGCAATACCGCAATCAGAACCTTGAGCTGATAGAAACTGTTCAGCTTCTCTTAAATTCAAGGTCATAATTGCTGATGATAACCCTTGCGGAACACCATTTTGCAAAGCGATAGCTTCATCTAATTCTTTGTATTTTATCAAATATAAAATTGGCGCAAAAGTTTCATGCTGAACAATTTTATATTCATTTTTAACTTCAGCAATACAAGGTTTTACATAACAGCCGGAAGTATAATCAGCACCACTTAAAACACCACCTTCAACAAGAAAATTTCCGCCTTCGGCTTTGCATTTTTCAATAGAATCTAAATAGCTCGCAACGGCATCAGTATCAATTAATGGGCCAACGTGATTGTGTTGATCTAATGGATCTCCAATTCGTAATTGACCGTAGGCTTTAACTAATTTAGCGGTAAACGCATCATACACACTTTCGTGAATAATTAACCGACGGGTAGAAGTACAACGCTGTCCTGCTGTACCAACTGCGCCAAATACAGCGCCAATAATCGACATATCTAAATCTGCATCTTTCGAAATAATAATGGCATTATTCCCGCCTAATTCTAATAAACTTCTACCTAAACGAGCACCAACTGCAGCGCCAACGGCTTTACCCATTCTCGTAGAACCTGTAGCAGAAACTAATGGAATTCTAGAGTCATTACTTAGTAATTCGCCTACTGCTCTATCTCCAATAACTAAATTAGAAACGCCTTCCGGTACATCATTAGCCGCTAAAACTTTTTCTACAATACGTTGACAAGCAATAGCGGTTAAAGGTGTCTTTTCTGATGGTTTCCAGATACAAACATTGCCGCAAACCCAAGCCAAAGCCGTATTCCAGCTCCAAACCGCAACAGGGAAATTAAATGCCGAAATAATTCCAACAATTCCTATCGGATGCCATTGCTCATACATACGATGATTTGGTCGTTCACTATGCATGGTTAACCCATATAACTGACGTGATAAACCTACTGCAAAATCGCAGATGTCAATCATTTCTTGTACTTCACCAAATCCTTCTTGCAAACTTTTGCCCATCTCGTAAGAAACCAACGTGCCCAAAGCTTCCTTGTTTGCTCTTAACGCTTCACCGAATTGGCGCACCATTTCTCCTCTTTTTGGAGCAGGTACTGTTCGCCAGTGTAAAAAAGCTTTTTGCGCAGTTTCAACTACTGTATTATAATCTTTTGCAGAAGCAACTTGTACCGATGCTATTTTTTGGCCATCTACTGGAGAATGGCTTTCAATAATTTTTTCGCTAGCTGTTTTGCCCCAATTACTGCCTGTGCTGTAGGCCGGATTACTATTTTCAATTCCTAATTGTTTTAAAACAGCGTTGATATTTGTTTTCATGTGATGATGTTTTAGCTGAAAATCGATTTATACAAAACAACAAAAAATTAAGCAGGTTTGCCAAATTATAAATAGCTGATTATCTTTTGTAGCTTTCTACCTACCTTGTAACTTTATTTATCAAATTAAATCCAATAAAAAAATATAAATCATGAATAAACATTTTATAGCCGGATTAATGAGTCTGGTAATTTTAAGCGGAATTTCTTCGGCACATGCCCAAGAAGAAAAAGCAAAAGTAGATCCAACCTATCGGGTAACTGCTACAAAAGTTAACGATTTAGTGCACACCAAATTAGATGTAAGTTTCGATTACGCAAAACGATATTTATATGGGAAAGCTTGGATAACACTAAAACCACATTTTTACACCACAGATTCTGTAATTCTTGATGCAAAAGGCATGGATGTTAAAAGTATTTCGGTAGTTGGAGCCAAAGGAAATACATCTGTAAAGTTTACGAACGATAAAGAGAAATTGTACATTCAGCTAAATAAAAAATATGTTAAGGATGAAAAATATACCTTATACATTGATTACACAGCAAAGCCGAATGAATTAACCATAAAAGGAAGTGCTGCAATAACCGATGCAAAAGGATTATATTTCATAAATCCCGATGGTACCGAAAAAAATAAACCAACACAAATTTGGACGCAAGGCGAAACTGAAGCTTCTTCAGCTTGGTTCCCAACTATTGATAAACCAAATCAAAAAACAACTGCCGAAATTTCGATGACGGTTTTGTCTAAATACGTGACTTTATCAAACGGTAAATTAGTTTCGCAAAAAGCAAATACAAACGGAACAAGAACGGATACCTGGAAAATGGATTTGCCACATTCGCCGTATTTATTTATGATGGCCGTAGGCGATTTTAAAATTTATAAAGACACGTACAAAGGCAAAGAAGTTAATTATTATTTAGAGCCAAAATATGCGCCTTACGCTAAAGCGATTTTTGGTAAAACACCTAAAATGATGGGTTTCTTTTCTCAGGTTACTGGAGTTGAATATCCTTGGAATAAATACTCACAAATTGTTGCCCGCGATTATGTTTCGGGAGCGATGGAAAACACCACGGCTACTTTACATGGCGAAGCTGTGCAAGCAACAGATAGAGAATTGTTGGATGGAGATCAGGAAAGTACAATTGCACACGAGTTATTTCACCAATGGTTTGGCGATTATGTAACTGCAGAATCATGGTCGAATATTACAGTTAATGAATCATTTGCAGCTTTTTCAGAAATTATTTGGAAACAGTATGATGCAGGAAAAGATGCTGCGGATAGAACGAGATATGAAAAATTAAATACCTATTTATCATCTACTCAAAATGGCGAAAGTCCAACATTAGTACGTTTTAATTATAACGATAAAGAAGACGTTTTCGATAATATCAGTTATCCAAAAGGAGCAGTGATTTTATATGCATTGAAAAATCAAATGGGCGATGATGCCTTTTTTAAATCGTTAAACCGTTATTTAACTACAAATGCATTTAAAAATGGAGAAGCTCAACAATTACGTTTAGCTTTTGAAGATGTAACAGGAAAAGATTGGTCGCCATATTTTAACCAATGGTATTATGCAGGTGGACATCCAATTTTAGATGTGAAATCTGATTATAAAGATGGAAATGCAACTATAAATGTGAAACAAATTCAGGCGGCAGATGTACAAACATTTACACTTCCTATAAAAGTTGATATTTATGCAGGCGGTAAAAAAAACACTAAAGAAATTGTAATTAATAGTAGAGAACAAAGTTTTAGTTTTCCTGTTTCGGCAAAGCCAGATTTAATCGACTTTGATGCTGATAAAATTATAGTTGGACAAGTTAAAGAAGATAAAACTTTAGAAAACTATATTTTCCAATATACAAATGCACCATCTTATGCCAATAGAATTAAAGCGATTGAGCAAGCAACATTGAAAAACAAAGAAACTGCAGCTCAACAAATGCTATTATTGGCATTAAAAGATCAAAATGAAGCGTTAAGAGCGTTGGCGATTAAAGGTTTTAATTTGAAAGATGAAAAAATAAAAGATATGGTTGGGTCTACATTGGCAACCATGGCAAAACAAGATAAAAACTCAAATGTTAGAGCAACTGCTTTAGCAAGATTAGCTTCATCTGGTGATAAAACCTATTTACCATTAGCAAAAGCAAGTTTAAATGATCGTTCTTATAAAGTAATAGGTACAGCTTTGCAAGCGATAAATATGTTAGAACCTGCTTCGTTAAATGGAGTAATGTCAGGTTTAGATGTAGATACCAAAGCACATATTCCTAACCAATTGGCGCAAGTTTATGCAGCTTTAGGCGATGATAGCTACAATGATTTTTACTTAAACATTGTAAATACAGAAGGCATTAATAAATTAGCTCAAGTGGTTGGTTTTTATTCTACTTATTTAGCTAAAAACACAAATCCAAAAATTACGCAAACTGGTGTTCAAGCTATCATTACCAATATGGATAGAACTAAATTAACACAGTATTTTGGGAAACAATTTGTGCAATTATTTACGACTGCAGAGCAAGCAAAATTAAAAGCCGCAGAAACGGCTCCAAGCCAAGAAGCAAAAGATAATTTAATTAAACAAGCTAGTTATTTTAAAGCAGGCGCTGATGACTTAGCGAAAAAATAATTCCATCGAATATTTTTAAGCCGCGGATTTGCAGATAATCTTTAATAGGAAAAATCTGAGAATCTGCGGCTTTATTGTGTTTAAGCAAACTCAAAAATTGCAGTTATCTTTCCTTCGGGTATCAATGATATAAATAATTTTCCACCCATCTTCTCCTTTAAAAAGTTGGAAAGAATTAACGCCGCAATGGCTAAATTTTTCGCCTACGTAAAACTTATAATCCGTCCAAACGCTGGCAAGATTAGCATCGATTAATATTTTAGTAAATACAATACGTTCATCGTATTTTTCGGGATGTGGAGTGCCAATACTTTTAATAAAATCGCTTACATTTTCTGTTCTAACTACAAATTTCCCATCCTTGTTTTTTGCGATTGTCTGCATAGTATTTTGAGTTGCAAAAGCTTTGCGTATCATGGCAGTATCGGCATTTCTCATACCATCAAATAATAAATTAATGGTTGCTTTTACCGCTGTTTCTTCGGTGTTTGATTGTGCATAAAGTTGAATGCTTCCAAATAGAAATAGAATAATGCTTAATCGTTTCATGACTTGAATTTTACTGATTTAAGTTAAATATATGGTATTTTTGCAATTAGTTAAAAGAACAAATAGGTTGTAAATCAATCATCCCGCCATTCACACTAGCAAAAAGCTAAATCTTTTATTATTAATCAATTACCTTATAGAGTGTGTGTATGTTGAAAATTATTTTCGTAAGTCAGCTTGTAAATAGTGTAAACTTATAATGTATTTTAAATAATTGGGAATTGTTCTTTAAATATTCGAGAAATGGAAGAAGAATTTGAATTTGATTTTAATGATGATGCGCAACACTCTGTAGAACGTTACGAAGAGATGATCCGAAACCAGGATCAATACTTTTTTGATGCGCAGGCATTTGAATATATAATTGACAATTATATAGAAAAGAACGATCCGGTTAAAGCATTACAGGTTATAGAATATGCCTTAAACCAACATCCGTATGCTGCGGTTTTTTTGGTTAAACAAGCACAATTATTATTATTTACCAACCAGGTAGATAAGGCCTTTGCTGCGCTAGAAAAAGCAGAAATGTTAGAGGCATCGGAGCCTGATATTTATGTTTTACGTGGAAATATTTATCAGAATTTAGATCGCCATGCGGAAGCTTTAGAAAATTTTGAAAAAGCATTAACATTAGCAGAGACTACTGATGAAATTTTATTGCAAATGGCCTACGTGTATCAAAATATGCACGATTATGAAACTGCAATAGTTTACATCAAGCGTAGCTTAGAGCAAAACATGGAAAATAAGGACGGTTTATACGAACTTGCTTTCTGTTATGATATTTTAGATAAACAGGAAGAAAGCATTCAATTTTACCAAGAATACATTGATAGCGATCCTTATTCTTATGCAGCGTGGTACAATTTAGCAAACTCTTATCACAAGTTAGATTTGTTTGAAAAAGCAATTGATGCGTATGATTATGCCATTTTAATTAAAGAAAACTTTGCATCTGCTTACTATAATAAAGGCAATGCTTTAGTTCAATTGGATAAATACCAAGAGGCAATTGATGTTTACAAACAAACTTTTGAATACGAACCACCAAACGCAGATACGTATTGTGCAATAGGAGAATGTTACGAGAAGCTTGAAAAAATGGACGAAGCCCGTTCTTACTACAAAAAATCGGTAAAAATGGATTCAAAAATGGCTGATGCTTGGTTTGGTATTGGAGTAACTTTGAATTTTGAAGATCGTTTTTTCGAATCGCTTCACTTTTATAAAAAAGCATTGGAATTGGATGAAGAAAATCCAGATTTTTGGTTTGCTATGGCAGATGCGCATTATAAATTGGGTCAGATAGAAGAATCCGTTGAGGCTTATTATAAAGTTTTAGAATATAATCCGCTAGATATTGAGGCATGGCTAGATTTTTCAACTGTGTTATATGAGCAAGGGAAATTGTTAGAAGCTTCAGAAACAATGTCAGAAGCCATTAAAAATAACCCAGACGCGGCAGAATTATATTACCGAATGGTGGCTTATTTATTTGCATTAGGTCAAAGTAATGATGCTATTGCTTATTTAGAAACAGCTTTGGTTACCGATCCGGAAAAACATTATATCTTGTTCGAATATTTGCCACAATTACAAGATAATGGATTGATTATTGAAGTAATCAATAAATATATCAAATAGAAATTAACAAGAATTAACAGCTTTATTTTAAAAAATAGCAGAGTTTTTTTAACCTTTGCAGCATATATGAATTACAAATTAAATGATATTCCTGAGCGTTCGGTAAAACCTCGTCAAGGTGGATTAACCATGGTGATGGATAAAGGGCTGAGCCTTAGACAAGTTGAAGACTTTATAGATGTTGCGGGCGTACACACAGATATTGTAAAATTGGGATGGGCTACTTCCTATGTAACTCCTAAACTAAAAGAAAAATTAGCTATTTATCGTGATGCGGGCATTCCAACTTATTTTGGTGGAACGTTGTTTGAGGCTTTTGCTATTCGTAACCAGTTTGATGATTATCGTAGGGTTTTAGAAGAATTTGGAATGGAATATGCCGAAATTTCTGATGGTTCTATGGATATTGAACATGATGAAAAGTGCGAATTCATTAGAAAATTATCGACTCAAGTTACTGTAATTTCTGAAGTTGGTTCTAAAGATGCAGCTAAAATATTTGCGCCATATAAATGGATTGCTTTAATGAAAGCTGAAATTGAAGCGGGTTCTTGGAAAGTTATCGCGGAAGCCCGTGAGGGTGGAAATGTAGGTATTTATCGTGGTACAGGAGAAGTTAGAGAAGGATTAGTTGATGAGATTTTAACGCAAATACCAGAAGAGACTATCATTTGGGAAGCACCACAAAAAGAACAACAAGTTTGGTTTATCAAGCTAATTGGCACAAATGTAAATTTAGGTAATATCGCACCTGCGGAAGTAATTCCTTTGGAAACCATTCGTTTAGGCTTAAGAGGCGATACTTTTGATTATTTCTTGAATAAGGGAAAATAGTTACTCGTCTTTGCGAGGAGATCATTGCCGTCGACTTTAGTCGACGGTTTTTTTATAAAACATGAGAACATTCGGATTAATCGGCTTTCCTTTATCACATTCATTTTCTAAAAAATTCTTTTCCGAAAAATTTGAGAATGAAAAAATAGGAGATTGTAGCTATGAATTATTTCCAATTGAAAAGGCTGATGAAATGATGGAGTTAATTCAAAAAAATCCATCGCTTCGCGGACTAAATGTAACTATCCCACACAAAGTAAATATAATTCCTTTTTTAAATGAAATTGATAATGCAGCGAAAGAAATTGGCGCAGTAAATTGTATTTCAATTAACCAAAGTGGTAATCAACCTAAGCTAAAAGGATATAATACAGATGCGTATGGTTTTTCGGAATCTTTAAAACCGTTATTAGAAAAACACCATCAAAAAGCTTTAATATTTGGCGATGGCGGTGCAGCAAAAGCAGTTAAATATGTGTTAAATCAATTGCAAATTCCCTATTTGGTGGTGGTGAGAAACCCTGCTCCAAATGCAATTTTATATTCGGCAATTACCGAAGAAATATTGAATGAATATACAGTGCTCATTAACACAACGCCTTTGGGAATGTCGCCAAATTTAGATTCTTATCCGCCAATTCCTTATCAGTTTTTAACCACACAACATTTGGCGTATGATTTAGTTTATAATCCAGAAGAAACTGAGTTTTTGAAAAGAACGAAAAATCAAGGTGCAAAAATTAAAAACGGATTGGAAATGCTATATCTACAAGCGGAACGTTCATGGTATATTTGGAATACATAATATGAAAAAAAATATCCTTTTACTATTTGTTTTGCTGTCTGTTATTGCTGCGTGTACCAGTGAAAGCCCAAATACACCAAAACCTAAAGGTTATTTCCGCATTAATTTTCCAAAAAAGCAATACAGAACATTTAACTCAGATTGCCCTTTTACATTCGAATATCCAGTATACGCACAAATAACAGTAGATAGCGATAAAAATGCTCAGCCTTGCTGGAATAACATGAATTTCCCTCAATTTAATGGCAAACTTCATCTTACATATCATGGTGTTTTTTCTGAAAAGAACTATAATGAAATGACGGAATCTGCTAGAACATTGGCCATGAAGCATACCATCAAGGCAAATTCAATTGACCAAAAGTTAATTAATTATCCTGATAGGAAAGTTTACGGAATTTATTACGCGATAGAAGGAAATACGGCATCTTCTGTTCAGTTTTTTTTGACAGATAGAGCAAAACATTACTTTAGGGGAGCTTTATATTTTAACGAACGCCCTCAATATGATTCTATTCAACCTGTAGTTAAATTCCTTAAAAAAGATATCGACAGAATGATTGAAACTTTTAAATGGAAGAATTAACTTGCTAATTAGATTCCCAAACTATTAACCATTAGCCAAATGATCAGTTTAAAGAAATTTACATTTAATCCTTATCAAGAAAATACTTACGTTTTATACGATGAAACTGGAGCTTGTGTAATTATAGATCCAGGGATGTATGATGGAGCTGAGCAAGATGAATTGGTAGCTTTCATTAAAGAAAATCAATTAAAACCAGAACTTTTATTGAATACACATTGTCATATTGATCATGTTTTAGGTAATAAATTTGTATTCGATAATTGGGCATTAAAACCACAATTTCATAAAGGAGAATTATATATTTTACAAGCTGTTGCAGGGTACGCACCACAAATGGGTATGCGCTATGAGCTTTCGCCAGAACCTGAAGTTTTTTTACCAGAAACGGGTGCTATCGCTTTTGGGAACAGTAAACTAGAATTGATTTTTGCACCAGGTCATTCGCCAGCGCATCTATGTTTTTATGCAGTTGATGAAAACTTTTTAATAGGTGGAGACGTATTATTTTATCGAAGTATAGGTAGAACAGATTTGCCTGGAGGAAATCATCAGCAATTAATAACTAGCATTAAAGAAAATTTATTTCAACTGCCAGATGATTGTGAAGTTTTTCCAGGTCATGGCCCTTCGACAACAATTGGCTTTGAGAAAATGAATAATCCTTTTTTAGTGTAGTTGCTTAACATCAGTTTTACCGCTTACATTTTCCCTATCTTTATAGCGTGAATACAGCATTTTATATTGCCCGCAGATATCTTTTTGCAAAAAAATCGACCAATGCCATAAATATTATTTCGGCAATTTCTGTATTGGGAGTTTTTGTAGGAAGCACGGCTTTAATTATCATTTTATCTGTATTTAATGGTTTTGAAGAAGTGGTACTTAAAATGTTTAATACCATTACGCCGCAAATAATTATCATGCCATCGCAAGGCAAAACTTTTAATCCGAATACGGTCTATTTTAAAGAATTACAGGCAAATAAATCAATATTCTCTTATACGGAAGTCTTGTCAGAAAATGCTTTAATTTGGTACAATAACAAACAATCACCCGCTTTAGTAAAAGGTGTAAGTAGTGATTTTTTGAAGAATAAGAGCTTAGATACCATCATGATTGAGGGTAATTTTGTGTTGGAAAATAAGAATGGACCAAATGCCGTTATCGGCTCCGCTTTACAAGCTTATTTAGGTGTAAATTCGAGTGATCCCTTTGAAAAGTTACAAATTTATTCGCCCAAAAAAGGAGTTAAAGCGAGTTCGATTAATCCAATGGATGATTTTACAGTATTGAGTATTCCACCATCTGGAGTGTTTGAAGTTCAACAGGATTTCGACAATTTAATTATTGTGCCTTTAGCATTTGCTCGCGAACTTTTAGGCGAAGATAAAAATGTATCGGCTATAGAAATTAATGTAAATGATGGTGTAGATGCCGAAACGTTAAAAAACCAGATTGCTGGGAAATTAGGGTCAAACTTTGTAGTTAAAAACAGAATACAGCAAAATCAAGGTTTGTATAATGTTTTAGGCTCAGAAAAATGGATGGTTTATATCATTCTAACCTTCATTTTAATTATCGCCATATTTAATATTATTGGCTCATTAACCATGTTAGTTATCGATAAACTTAAAGATATTTCTATTTTAAATAGTCTTGGAGCGGGTAAAAAATTAATTAAAAGAATATTTTTGGTAGAAGGTATGATGATAACGTTAACGGGTTGTATCTTTGGATTATTAATTGGATTCGTTTTCTGTTTAGTACAGCAACGTTTTGGATGGGTTAAAATGGGAGAATCGAATTTATTAATGTCTAATGCTTATCCAGTTGCGTTTAAATGGAAAGATTTCGTGCTCGTTTTTATCACTGTTAGTATTTTTTCTTTTGTTGCTTCAGCTTTGGCATCAAATTTAAGCGTAAAGAAAATAGATCAATTAAATCAAGACCTTTAAAACATGAATAGCTATAAAAAATTAATTCTCCTATTATTTGCCTCAATGGCTGTTTTATTTGCTTGCCAAAGTGATAAAAAATCTGGTGATGGTAAAAGTAAAACTATCATAGCTAAAGGATTATATAGCTTTGGACCAGAAATTAAATCGTTTACAGATTGCGAAGAGGGAAGAGAATATTGGGTTGCAGATAGCGCTAAAACGTTAGAATTAGCATACAGCAATCTTGGTTTCGAAAAACCATATACACCAGTTTATATAGAAGTGGAGTGTAAATTGGTGAAATCTGATACGACAACAGTTACAGGCGATTATGATTCGACAATGGTGGTAACTAAATTGCTTAAAATTAGTAAGCAAATCCCTGATGGACCTTGTTCACAGTAATAGAATTTTACTTTGAAAATTAATCATCCAGCTTTAACCAAACTCTTACAACAAGCATATTCGGCAGAAAAAGCTGCGGCTTTTGCGTATATCGGTCATGCAAAAAATGTTAAAACCGAAGCCGAAAAACTAGCCATAAAACAGATTGAAATTGATGAATGGGGACACAGAACCGAAGTGTTGTCCATTATGAATGAATACGACATTCCAATCTCCAAATTTTACGAATTTAAATATCACATCATTGGTAAAACAATTTCTGGTTTATGTTATGTAATTGGTCGATTTATGCCTTTTTTCTTTGCAGGAAAACTAGAAAGTGGAAATGTTTGCGAGTATTTTAGAATGCGACAATATTTTAATGCTTTAAATATTACAAAACACGATGAGCTATTGTACGATATGGGCATTAAGGAAAAAGAACACGAAGTTTACTTTTTAGAACAAGTTAAAGACGATAAATTTTTACCCTTTTTTGAAAAAGTATTTTCTTGGGGAGTTAATACAAGCTATAATAATATTGATTTAGCAGATAAGCAATTGTCTGAAAATTCTGGAGATTATTGCAAGAAATAAGTTTTGAAACCAGGCGAACTAAACGTATAAATTTTGCTTAAAAGCAGGGATTATTTCGTTTTTAACTGCTTTTTCAAACAACGTATCAATAGCTTTTTTACCTTCTTCGCCTAAATCTATCGAGTATTTATTAACGTACAATTCTATGTGTTTGTACATCACGGCCTCATCCATCTCTTGTGCATGCTGACGAATAAAATCAATACCCGATTTAGGATTTGCAAAAGCGTATTCTACAGATTTTCTGATTAATCTATTTACTTTTTGTTGTATTTCTAAACTTAGGTTTCGATTAATTACAATTCCGCCCAAAGGGATGGCGCAACCTGTTAATTGCTCCCAATAATTGCCTAAATCAACTACTTTATGTAATCCTTTATCCTGATAAGTAAAGCGATTTTCGTGGATGATTAAACCCAAATCAATTTCTTCGTTTAGTAAAGCATTTTCAATTTCAGAAAACACCATTTCTTTTTTGTTGATGAGTTGAGGATAAGCAACTCCCAATAAAAAGTTTGCAGTCGTATATTTTCCAGGTATTCCAGTTTTCAGTTGACAATTTTCAGTTTTCAGTTGCTGATTAATTCTCTCAAAATTTTCTTTTTTACAAATCAATAATGGGCCAACGCCAAAGCCTAAAGCGCTGCCCGAATTTAAAAGCGCATACTTTTCTACCACATATGCAAACGCATGAAAACTCAATTTGGTAATGTCTAATTCGCCATTCATTGCCTTTTGATTTAAGGTTTCTACATCATCAAAAGAAACATCAAAAGTTAAACCTTCGGTATCAATTTTACCATGAATTAAAGCATCGAAAATAAACGTATCATTAGGGCAAGGCGAAAAACCAAGTGTAAGTTTCATAGGGCAAAAATAAATCTTTGTAGTATAGAAGCCGCAGATTCGCAGACTTTTTACAAATCTTGGTTAATCCGGTACTTTTTTTTACAAATTTAATCTGCGCATCTGCGGCAAACAAAATCAAGTTGTATAATTGATTAAAAAATCGATAACCCAATTGTTTAAATTTTTAATTGCCAATCCAATTTGCCAATTTTCTTTATTTCTTGGCTCAACATAGTTGGAAATACTTCTTACTTGCAAACAAGGAATATTCGACGTATTGCAAGCATAAAATACAGCAGCACCTTCCATGCTTTCTGTTTGCGGATTAAATCTTTGTTCAATTTTAGCGATGCTATCACTATTTCCATGAACTTTATTTACTGTAATTCCTTTCACCATCGGTAAATCAGCTAATTGATAACTAGCTTTAAAAGTGTTGTTTCCAAAGCCTAATTCATAAATTGTAATAAATTCATCGTGGTTTTCGGCGCCTAATTCTGCAAACGTATCCATGTAAATATTAACTAAACTTCCCAATGGGATATTTTTATCAAAACTTCCGCTGATGCCAATATTTACGACCAAATTATAACCATTATTCAAATGCTGACCTAATGCAAAAGCCGTAGCCGTCATGCCTACACCTGTAATCAGAATATCAAATTTAGCTTGCTGTACAAAATTTTCATCCGGCAGGTTAAAATGTTCAAATACTTTGCCCAACTCGGCTTTAGTGGCAGCAACAACCAATAGTTTCATAAGGTAAATGTAAAGAAATTCTTTCTATGCCAAATGGTCGACTGCTAATGGTCTATCTGCTATCAACCTTAACCAATATATAGTATATTTGTTCTTTATTTGATACAAAATGATTTATATAACACGCAGAGAGAGCTTTAATGCGGCTCACAAATTATCAAGAACAGATTGGAGTGAGGATAAAAATACGGAGGTTTATGGTAAGTGCGCAAACCCAAATTGGCATGGACATAATTATCAATTATATGTAACGGTTAAGGGGGAAGTTAATCCAGAAACAGGTTTTTTAGTAGATTTAAAATGGCTAAAACAGATAATTAATATTCATGTGATAGATAAAGTAGATCATAAAAATCTTAATTTGGATGTAGATTTTATGAAAGATATTTTAGCGTCTACAGAAAATTTAGCTATCGCGATTTGGGCTATTTTGGCACCTCATATTAAAGAAAGTGGAGCACAATTACATTGCATTAAAATTTACGAAACCGAAAATAACTTCGTTGAGTATTTTGGTTAATAACCATTAAAAACAAATATAAACTAATGGAAAACGATAAATACAATCACGAAGAAGAAACTGTAGGCTATCAAAAGATAGACCGATACGATGATGAAAAAATCGCTTCAGTTGCAGTACATTATAAAGATATTTTAGGAAAATTGGGCGAAAATCCAGAACGTGAAGGTCTTTTAAAAACGCCAGAACGTGTAGCTAAAGCATTGCAATATTTAACTCACGGTTACGATATTCAGCCGCAAGAAATTCTTCGCTCTGCAATGTTTAAAGAAGATTATAGCCAAATGGTAGTGGTAAAAGACATTGAAGTTTATTCTATGTGCGAACATCACATGTTGCCATTTTTCGGCAAAGCGCACATCGCTTATATTCCAAACGGACACATTGTTGGTTTAAGTAAAATACCAAGAGTGGTAGATGCTTTTGCTCGCCGTTTACAAGTGCAAGAAAGGTTGACAAATGAAATTAGAGATTGTATTCAAGAAACATTGCATCCGGCAGGAGTAGCAGTAGTAATTGAGTGTAAGCACTTGTGTATGTCGATGCGAGGAGTGCAAAAACAGAACTCTGTAACCACAACTTCGGCATTTACAGGAGAATTTATTAGCAATGATAAAACAAGAGCAGAGTTTTTGAGGTTAATAACAGCAGATCTTCATTAATCTGAAATTTCCAAAGAACAAAATTTTTAACAAGATATAAACTTCCCTTTGGGGATTAAATAGTATGAAAGCATATATATTTCCAGGGCAAGGCGCCCAATTTGTGGGTATGGGTAAAGACCTTTATGAAAATCCGTTAGCAAAAGAATTATTTGAAAAAGCCAACGAAATTATAGGTTTTCGTATTAGCGATATCATGTTTAGTGGCACAGATGAGGAGTTGAAACAAACTAACGTAACTCAACCCGCTATTTTTCTTCACTCGGTGATTTTAGCCAAAGTTTTGGGAGATGATTTTAAACCAGATATGGTTGCTGGACATTCTTTAGGTGAATTTTCTGCCCTAGTTGCTGCAAATGCGTTATCATTTGAAGATGGTTTGAGATTAGTGATTGCTCGTGCAAATGCGATGCAAAAAGCATGTGAACTTCAACCAAGTACTATGGCAGCTATTTTAGGCTTAGTAGATGAAGTGGTAGAAGAAATTTGTGCAAGTATTGATGCCGTTGTTGTTCCTGCAAATTATAATTGCCCTGGTCAATTGGTTATTTCTGGTAGTATTGAAGGAATTGATGAGGCTTGTTTGAAATTAACCGAAGCTGGAGCAAAAAGGGCATTAAAATTAAATGTTGGTGGCGCTTTTCACTCGCCGTTAATGGAGCCAGCAAAAGTAGAATTGCAAGCGGCAATTGAAAGCACTAATATCTCATCGCCAATTTGCCCTATTTATCAAAATGTAAATGCAAAGCCAACTACAGATCCAGCAACAATTAAGGCAAACTTAATTGCTCAATTAACTGGTGCGGTACGATGGACACAAACAGCTACGAATATGATTGCAGATGGAGCAACTGAATTTGTAGAAGTTGGACCTGGAAACGTGCTACAAGGTTTGGTGAAAAAAGTAAGTAGAGAAGTGCAAACTAGCAGTGCAAGCGTAGCTTAAATGCCGAAATAAAAGTTGCTTTTAATCAAATTAGAGCAACTATAGATAATTAATACCTTTATTAAAATAGCTTTGACGTGAGTATTGGAGGTAAAATCAGGTTTCTATTATTATTGTTAGGCATTTGCTGTATTGTTACAGCTTTGTCACTAAATAACTCGATTACCAAAAAAGACCTCCTTTTACACGAAGCCGAAGTGTTGCAGCAAAACTTAGCTGTAAAAGAGCGAATCGTTCAAAGTTATCTTACCAATCCGGCTAAAATAAATGAGCTTAAACGGCTATATAAAAACGATAAGTTAGCGTTAGATTTTATAACGAATAATCGTACAAATGGCATAAATGTTTTAGTTTATAAAGATGAAAGTCTCCAGTTTTGGAGCTCAATTAAAGCTTTTCCTCCCAATGTTGAACGTTTAAAAGAAGGAACTTCTTTTACGCAATTACCAAACGGTTGGTACGAGATAGTTAAGAAAACTATTGATAACTATACGCTTGTGTTTTTAATAACCGTAAAAACACAATTTAGTATAGAAAACCAATACCTAAAAAATCAGATTGTACCCGAACTTTTTCCTCGCAATAGCTTGGATTTGGCAACTTTTACTGATAAAGACATTACAGAAATCTTTAGCGTTCATAAAGAATATCTTTTCCCTGTTAAGCTGAGTGAAGAATATGCTAAAAACATCTATGCTACCATACAAATTTGGCTTTGGATTGTCGGCCTTTTTAGCATCTGTTTATTTGTAAATTATTATTGCTCTTGGTTAGCTAGAAAAGGCTTAGTTGTTTCTGCTACATTGTTGCTAAGCGTATTTTTTATCGCTTTTAGGTTATCAGATCTTCAGTTTTTTTGGTTTAATCACCAATTTAATCTCGAAATTTTTAGCCCTTCCATTTATGCACAAAGCGATTTATTTCCCTCATTGGGAGATTTATTGTTAAACGTTATTTCCATTACATGGATTGGTTTGTTTGCTTACACCCATCGTCATCAATATATATTGCCAAAATGGATGACTAAAAGTAAAGTAGTTGGCATTTTGTTTCACGTGGTATTGCTACTTGTTTTATCTTTTGCGGCATTTTTAATAGATAATATTTTCTTTGGGTTGATATACAATTCTAAAATCAATTTTGATATTACTAACATCATAAACCTTGACTGGATAAGTTGGGTTTGTATTTTGATTTTATGTATAGTTTGGTTAAATGTGTATTTGGCGGCCAACATTTTTATCGAGCTAAGTAAGCAGCTTAAAACAACTAATAAAGAAAGACTAATTGTTTTTTTAAGCCTACTTGCTGGTTATTTTATATATAAACTGGTCAGTGATTTTAATGTATTCTTTTTAGTTTATGCCTTGCTCATCTTTATTATAGGATGGAATAATTACGTTCAATTTCGTAAGTTCTCAATAGGAACTTTTGCTATTCTTTTCTTATGCATGGCTTTCCTTACTGCAATTAAATACATCAAATTTAATGATATTAAGGAGAGAAGCACTAGGGCTGCTATTGCCGAAAAACTACTAAACTCTGATGATCCAAAAGTTATTAACTCTATTGATAGCTTTGAAAAGGGGATTTCTACCGATTCGTCTATTGTAGATTATTTTAAAAACCCTCAACTTACCAAAACGTTTAGCTTTCACGATTATATCGAAAAGAAATATCTAGATGGGTATTTATCTCGCTTCGAATATAATTTGTACGAGTATGATAATCGAGATTCGACATTAAAAAAGGAGGAAAGCCTTCCTATTTCAAAATATAAAAACTTAATAAAATCTGGAGCGATTAAAACGCCAGAAGCAACTTATTCTTATCGAATTAACGACACGTTTGGGTATCAAAATTACTTCGGTCTTATTCCAATATTTGATGGGACAAATCTATTAGGAACTTTAGTTATTGAGTTAAAATCTCAACCTTATGATGTAAATAGCCATTTTCCAGATTTATTAATTGATGGAAAGACGAAAAGCGATGAAGACTTTACCGATTATTCTTTAGCTTTCTATAAGGATAATAAACTTTATAGTCAGTCTGGAAAATATACTTATCCCATGGTTAATACACGCTTTAAAGGTGTGGTTGGCAAAATTGAATTTGTAAGCGACAATGCACAAGATGAACTAGATGCGGGTGCAACTATAACAACAAGTTACAGCCATGCAGTTAACCGACCAAATCATTCTAAATTAATTATAATTAGTAAAGAAAAAGTGTCTTATGTAGTTCGTTTGGCTACCTTATCATTTTTCTTTCTAGTATTTATATTATTTGGTATTGCACTTTATTTGCTCATCTGGATAATTAAAAACATCGATGATAATAAAGCTGGATGGTTCAGTTTTAATCGATATTTAATGATTAATGCCAACAGAATTTTGTATAAAACAAGGATTCAAGTTTCCATCGTTTTATCTGTCGTTGCAACGCTATTAATTGTAGGTTGGACAACTTTTTTCTACATCAAAGATGATTATTTGAAACAACAAGAAAGTGGGATTAGAGAAAAACTAAGGAAGGTCCAGCTTTCGTATGAAAATCAGATTTTAAAAACAGGAATAATTAAAAATGATAACGAATCTGTATTTGCATTTAATCAGTTTGCCGATATAAATGCTGCTTTTTTAAACCTGTATGATACTCAGGGTAATTTGTATCTAACATCATTGCCAAAAATGTACGATTATGGTATAATTGGAAAGAGATTGGGGCCAAAGGCGTTTATCGCTTTAAATTTGATGCAACGCTCAGAATTTTTAAATCCTGGAGAAAAAATCGGAAGCTTTACATATGCTGCGGCTTATGCGCCAATTCGTAATGCACAGAACCAAACTATAGCCTATATCGGTTTACCTTATTATGCAAATGAAGCAGATTATCAAGCTAAAATTGGATTGTTTATCAATACATTAATTAATATTTACGCCTTGGTTTTTGTATTAATTGGAGTGCTCGCAGTATTCTTAGCCAATCAAATTACCAATCCACTTACTTTTATTCAAGAAAGTATTAAAAAAACTAAGCTAGGACAAAAGAACCAGCCAATTGTTTGGCACCGACAAGATGAGATAGGATCGCTCATTAAAGAATATAATAAAATGATTGCCGCTTTGGAGTTAAGTGCCACTAAATTAGCACGATCTGAAAGAGAAAGTGCTTGGCGAGAAATGGCAAAGCAAGTGGCACATGAAATTAAAAACCCACTTACGCCATTAAAATTGGGAGTGCAACTACTAGAGAAATCATGGAAAGAGAATGATCCAAACTTTGAAAGGAAATTTGAAAGCTTTAATAAATCTTTTATCGAACAAATAGATAGTTTGGCTACCATAGCATCAGAGTTCTCTAATTTTGCTAAAATGCCTGATACAAAACTGGAGAATCTAGAATTGCTTCCAGTAATTGAACAAGCCAAATCGGTATTTAATACAGCTGATAATATTGAAATTGTTGTGCTAAATCGTACGAATAGAAAAGTGGTTGTATTGGGGGACAAGGATCAGTTGTTACGTACGTTTAACAATCTCCTTAAAAATGCAATAGAAGCCAGCGAAGGCAAAGAAAAATGCGCTATTCAAATCCGCCTTATAAACGATGAAAAGAATGTTTATGTAGAAGTTCAAGATAATGGCAAAGGGATTGATTTAGCGTTACAGGACAAGATATTTGTGCCTAATTTCACTACAAAATCTTCGGGAACTGGTTTAGGCCTAGCCTTTGTAAAACAAGCGATAGAAAACGCTGGTGGTACGATAGAATTTTCATCAGAAATTAACCAAGGAACTATTTTTTATATCAGTTTCCCTTTGGCTTAGTAGGGCTGCTCGTCATTGCGAGTCTCCGATTTTTCATCAGGACGAAGCAATCTTTCATGGTTAGAAAGATTGCTTCGTTGCTGCGCTTCTCGCAATGACGATTTGGTAATACAATAGCCTTAAAACTAATATTTTTATTAAATTATTAATCTAAAGGAACCTAAATTTAAAGAAGATTTTAGCGTAAAGCGATTTGACTTTTACCCATAATAAAGCCATCGGTATAAAGAATAATGGCATAAGTTCCTTTTATAAACTCTTTAGGGTTTGTCCAATCAATTTTATAAACGGCTTCATCGTTATTATATGAAAACTCAATTGCGGTGCTGTATTGCATTTGCTGACCGTCTATTTCAAACATATTATTCTCATTAGCAACTAAATTTCCTGCCGGATCAAATACTCTTAAATATACTTTGTGGTAATTTTTTTCTGCTAACGAGTTAGGCACTACAGTAAAATTTATAGTGAATTTAGTTGCCGTACTAGCACGAGTTACCTCTACATTTTTGCCACTGCTTTTAACTTTAAAAGCAATAATGTTAATGTTAGCAGCTTTTAATGCCGCTCCAACTTTTACTTTAGCATTTAAATTTTGATTTTCTTTTTCAAGATTATCCGCCTTTTCGCTGTAAGAATTGGCAGTTGTTTTAAGGCTATCTCGTTCGGATTTTAAATATGTATTTTCCTTTTCTAAACGAGTAATTTTATCGTTGTAATTTTTTACAAATTCTCTTAATTCCTTAATTTGATTTTGAGCTTTTTCTAAATCACCCTGTGTAAGCTGACCTTTTTGTAAAGCCAATTTTAATTCGGCTATTTTTTCTCTTGCTAACTTCTGCTCTTGTTGTAGTTTTTCGCTTAAGGTTACGTTTAATGAATTTACTTTATCGAGCTCTACTTCAATTTTTTCTACCTCAAGATTAAGGCGCTCTTTTTCAGTATTTACCGTTACAAAGCGATTACTCTGTTGTTTATCTTTAAAATATAGGTACGCGTTTATGCCTAAAAGCGCAGCTATCACAATAACTAAAAAGTAAACTTTATTTCTGTCGACTTTATTTACGGGATCTTGGTCTTGCATGGTTATTAATTTCAAATTGACAAAATATGCCGTCAATTAACTTTTAATCTTGGTATTTCGATTTTATAGGACAGCTAACATAATATAAAAAAATGATAAGTGTAAAATTTGTAGCACTTTTGTGTCAGATTTTTTAAAAAAAGTCGTTTATAGAAAAAGCCAAAGGACAATTTATGTACTTTGACGACTACAAATCAAACCTGTTTTTCTTTTATACAAAACCAAATAATGAATAAAAGCCATATTTACGCACTTTTACTCTTACTAGCTGCTCCTTTCCTTTCTATCGCACAAAACACCACAAAAATTGCTCCAAAACGTGAGTTTAGAGGTGTTTGGATAGCCTCTGTTACAAATATAGATTGGCCTTCAAAACCAGGTTTATCCGCCGATCAACAAAAACAAGAACTGATTGGTATACTAGAACAACATAAGAAAAATGGTATGAATGCCATTATGTTACAAATTAGGCCTACGGCCGATGCGCTTTATGCTAAATCTAGAGAACTTTGGAGTCACTGGTTAACGGGTACGCAAGGTATTGCGCCAGCGCCCGGATATGACCCTTTAGAATTTGCCATAAAGGAGGCGCACATTAGAGGAATGGAGTTGCATGCATGGTTTAACCCATATAGGGCAACAATGAGCGCAGGAGCGATTACAAGCCCTGAACACATCACTAAAAAACGACCAGAATTATTTTATACCTATGGAGGTCAGAAATTGTTTGATCCAGGATTACCGGAGGTGCGAGCCTATATTTTACAAGTTATTTTAGATGTTGTTAAAGAATACGATATCGATGGAGTTCATTTTGACGATTATTTCTATCCATACCGTATAGAGGGGCAACGAATCAATGATGCAGCAACTTTTGCAAAGTATCCAAACGGTTTTACAAATATTGATGATTGGCGTAGAAATAATGTTAATATTTTGATAAAAACAGTAAATGACAGTGTTCATTACTATAAAAAGTATATGAAATTTGGCGTTAGTCCTTTTGGTATTTGGCGGAATTTTAGAGAAGATACCTTAGGTTCTAAAACAAATGGTTTATCAAACTACGGCGAATTATATGCTGATTCTAGAAAATGGATTAAAGAAGGTTGGGTAGACTATATCAATCCGCAAATATATTTCACGTTTGGTAGATCTGCAGCACCTTTTGGTGTATTGCTAGATTGGTGGGGAAATAACACCTATGGACGACATTTATACATTGGTCAGGCGGCTTATTTAGTTCGTGTGCCTACAAAAGTAGATCCAACATGGATGAAATTAAACGAAATCCCCAATCAAATTAGGTACATGAGAGAGAATAACAGGGTGCAAGGAAGTGTGTTTTTTAGCTCTAAATCTCTTTCTACAAATGCTAAATCTCTTGCAGATTCGCTTAGAAATGATTTATATAAATATCCTGCTTTGCCGCCACAAATGCCATGGTTGGATGATGTGGTGCCAAATGTTCCTCAGAATTTTACTGCAGATGCGCTTGAAGATGGAGTTAATTTAAAATGGGAGAAACCCCTAAAAGCAGCGGATGGTGAAACAGCATCGGGCTATGTGATTTATCGTTTTGAGGAGGGAGAAAAGATTAACGTTTTAAATCCTAAAAATATATTGAATATTAGCTTTAGAGATTTTACTTTTTATGTCGATACTAATGCAGAAAAGGGCAAAAGATATAATTATTTGATTACCGCTTTAGATCGTTTAAAGAATGAAAGTGAACCTAGTGGACCAGTTGGAGTGCAAGCGAAATAGAAACTAAAATAGTCCTTTAGCAATTAGTTCTTTCTCCTTTAATTGATTTAAAATATGATCAAGCTGTAAATCGGTTAAGCCATAAATACTTTCTTGTGTCCAAAATGCATCGTAAAGTTCAGCTTTGCTGGAAATGCCCGAATTTATAAAACCTAATAAAACTTCTTCGATGTGATTTAATTGAGTAGAGCGATTAGGAAAGCGCAATAAATGTGCTTTAAGTGCTTTTTTAAGCAGTGGTAAATTCCCAAAATCTCGAATTAAAAATGCTTGAATTTTTTCAAAATCATTTTCGATATATAAATCCCAAGCTTCGGCTGCGAATGCTAAATCGGCTTTTTGCAATTTAACTTTTTGATGTAAAAGTTCACTTAACTGTGTTGGGTTTAATTCGCCTAATCCTCTAAAATTTGGCATTACTTCTATACTTTCTGGACAGATTAAAGAAATGGAAGTGTCTTCGTTGTAATTTGAGTTTATACTAGATAAAATACAAATCAGATTAATTTGACAAGTTAAATCGTATTCAAACCAAAGAACAACTTCATCATATTTATCAATGTTATTTAATTTTTCAGCTTCTGTAATTACTTTCTGTTGGTAATTGGTAGAATTTTCTCCAAAAGTTTTACAAATCCAATCTGATCTAAGCTCCCATAAGTTGGTTTTGGAAACCGGACCATCGGCTAAAATTTCACGCCAAACTAATATATCTCCCTCAATTTTTGTCCGATTAAAAACGTATAAAGTAGCATCACCATTTAAAATATGAAGTGTTTTCATACTAGTTTAAACCTTAATAATGACATTCTTCTTGTACATGATCCAAAGTATCACATAAAAGAAAAGTATCACAAATATCGCGTAAGCCAATGATGCATTTATTGGAGAAAAATGAGGTGTAAAAAAGGTTTGATTAAAATAAGTTAATGAACCAATTTCATCGCCATTTGGCTGTTTAATTTTAATCATGTTTAGTAAGCGTGGCGTTAATCCCGACACAAAAAATACGGTAATTGCATTTACTCCGTACACTACAAAAGGTTTTGTAAAACGATTATAGTTATGCACATCAATTATCCAATACGAAAGCGCCAAAACTATAGTAGCCAAACCGCCAGTATAAAGCACATAAGAACTTGTCCATAATGATTTATTTATTGGAAATTCTAAATCCCATAAAAGACCTGCAATTACACACATACATCCGACAGAAAATAACCATGCAATTTTCGAAGCTGGTTCAACATCTTTACGTTTTAAATAAACGCCAACCAAAACTCCAAATAAACCAGTTGCAATAGCTGGTAAAGTGCTCAAAATCCCTTCGGGATCCCAAGTGATAGAAGATTTCCATAAATGAGCTTCGCCTAAAATAGTTCTATCGAGCCATGCGCCTAAATTGGTTTCCTTTTCGAGATTTGCATAGCCAACCCCAGGTACGGGTAAAAACATCATTAATGCCCAATAGGCTAAAAGGATAATAATAATGGTTCTGAAAATATTTTTTTCGGATGATTTTAAGAATATCACAGAACAGATAAAAAACACAACTCCAATTCGTTGTAAAACGCCGGGAATACGAACATGTTTAATCGATTCTATGAAATTAAAGTCTTGAAAATTTCTAGGGAAAATGGACAGGAAAAGACCTAATCCAAATAAAATTAAACCTCTTTTTAATGCTTTTAAGATTGTTTTTTGATGGCTTTTTGGGTCTGCTTTTTTACTGCCCATTGCATACGCAATAGAAACACCAACTATAAATAAAAAGAAAGGAAATACAAGGTCGGTAGGCGTGCAGCCGTTCCATTCGGCGTGTTCAAGTGGAGCATAAATGTGGCTCCAACTGCCTGGATTGTTAACTAAAATCATTGTGGCGACTGTTAGACCGCGAAAAAAGTCTAATGATAATAGTCGCTGAGGTTTAAGTTCCATTTCTTTAAGTTAAAATTATCTTCTATAAGACTAATATATAGAAGATAATTTTAAATCATTCATAAAAATGAAAGCAAGAAAGGTAACTAGAACTTATAACGAACAAAAGCTTCCATGGCTTCGTAATCGGCTAAACCTAAATTATCGTAAGCTTTTGCGGTTTCTCTGTTCCTATCCTCAGCTCTTTGCCAGAATTCTCTAGCATCATCACCTGGAAAAACAGCTCTATCTTTTTGAGATTGGTGTTTGAAGATAGCAAACTTTTTACGTTCAACTTCTTGCGGACTAAGTGGAACAGACATTTCGATTTCGTGAGTTTCAAACTCTAACCACGCACCACGATACATCCATAACCAGCAATCTTTTACCCAGCTTTCTGTTTTTTGTAATCTTCTTAATGCTTCTAAAATAATATTGAAACAAACAATGTGTGTGCCATGTGGATCTTCAAAATCGCCAGCGGCAAAAACTTGCTCAGGTTTAATTTTTTGAAGTAATTCCATTGTTAACAAAACATCAGCTTCAGTTACTGGGTTTTTTTGATTTTTACCACTTTCATAAAAAGGCAAAGCCATAAAATGGATGTGATCATCTTCTAATCCGCAATAGCGAGCACCAGCAATAGCTTCTCCTTTTCTAATTAAACCTTTAACGGTTTGTATTTCTGGAGTATCTATTTGGTTTGGTTTTTTCTGCTCAATAAACTGACGCATTTTGGTGTACATGTTTTTCATTTCTGGATGAGCGATACCCATTTTCTCAGAAAAATCATTGTTAAACTCTACAAAACGTAATGCATCATCATCCCAAACAGCAGTATTACCCGAAGTTTGATAAGCCACGTGTACATCGTGTTTTTGATCAACCAAACGAATAAACGTTCCGCCCATAGAAATTACATCATCATCTGGGTGAGGAGAAAATATAACAACACGTTTTTTAGCAGGTTCAGCTCTTTCAGGCCTTTGGCTATCATCTGCATTAGGTTTGCCACCTGGCCAGCCAGTAATTGTATGTTGTAATTTATTAAAAATATGGATATTAATATTGTAAACAGGTCCTTTTTCTAAGGCTAGTTGTGCCATACCGTTGTTATTAAAATCGTCTTCTGTTAATTTTAATATAGGTTTGTGCAACGTATTAGCTAACCAAATTACCGCTTTTCTAGTCAATTGATCAGTCCAAACACAATCTTTTACCAACCAAGGTGTGTCAAATCGGGTTAACATAGAAGCTGCATCCTCATCTAACACAAATTCTACATTATCAGAAAGTTGTAAGTAAGTAGCAGGTACTTCACTCGACATTTCTCCTTCAACAGCCTTTTTTATAATAGGAGATTTTTTACGGTTCCATGCCATTAACACAATTTCTCGTGCTTTAAAAATGGTGCCAATTCCCATTGTAATTGCCTTTGTAGGTACGAAAGATTTACCGCCAAAATCACGGGCCGCATCTCTACGGGTCAAATCATCTAAAGTAACTAAACGTGTACCAGAGTTAGGTGCAGATCCTGGTTCATTAAAACCAATGTGACCCGTACGTCCAATACCTAATATTTGCATATCTAGACCACCTACATCACCAATTTTGCGTTCGTACGCTAAACAAAAAGCAGGAATTTCTTCCAATTTAAGCGTGCCATCTGGAATATGAATATTGTTTTTATCAATGTCTATATGATCAAACAAATGCTCATTCATAAATGAAACATAGCTCTGAGCAGCAGTTGGTTGCATTGGATAATATTCATCCAAATTAAACGTGATCACATTTTTAAAGCTTAAGCCTTCTTCTTTGTGTAAACGCACTAATTCTGCATAAACTGCGATGGGAGTTGCACCAGTTGCTAAGCCTAGCACTGCATTTAAGTTGTTTTTTTGTTTGTCTTTTATGATGTTCGCAATTCTATGCGCAACATTGATAGAAGCTTCTTTAGGGTTTTTAAAGACGGTAACAGGGAGTTTTTCGAACCTCGTTTCTTCTAAAAGATTTAATCTTGCCATTAATTCTGTTGTTGTTTAGTGAACGGAGCAGTAAATATAGCAGTTAATGCGCAATTTTTAATAAAGGAAGTTTACTTTTATTACAAGTATTTTTATAAAAGAGCTTTAGTGCTATAATCAAACGGTTGATATTTAAACGCAATTTTCCCTGTAATAAACAACAATAGTAAAGAATCACATTTAGAAGCTATAAACGGAAAGATTAATGTTTGAGGCTTATATTTCACGAAAATTTTTTTACTCCTACAACTTTAATATAACACCCACATCCTTTGCAAAAAGAGAACACTATTAAACCTACTTCGGGTTAAGGTAATAGTAACACCAAAGTAAGTCCATAGTAAGTCCGCCTTTTTGAAAAATAATGCGGACTATACGCGGACTAACTGCGGACTTACTATGAATATGACCTACACTTATCCCTGTTTGTTTGCATCGTTAAACAAGGTTAAGAAATGTTGAAATAAGATAGATGAATTAGAGAATTGTTAACCCATTTTTCTATCGAAGGATGTCTGTATCCACCGGAACTAATGCGGCTAAATCCATTCTCATTAAGGATGGCTTTTCTATTTAATCGCATGTCTATAAATAGGTGTTTCCTGCTATCGAAATTTATAATACTTCATTTTGGTTAGTGCTAAACCGACCGATACTGTCGTAATATTCAAATTGATTCGATACAGGTGCAATTATGTACAAAAAATTATAGCAGCCATTGTTAATGCTTAAAACTTTTCGGAATATAACGGGCATAAAAGCTCAAGTATTATGCGTTTTTGTGCATTTTTATGCGGCTATTGCTTTGAGAATTGTATCAAAATAGTTGCTTTATTTATTTTTTAAGTAAAAAACATTTATGATATTTACTTATCAGTTGCTGATTTGCGCATTAATGCGTTTTTAACAAATGTTAATAATCAACAAAAAATAGAACTTAATCACTAACCAAATTTATGATTATGAAAAAAGAATTACTCATGCTTTTTTTGGCCACATTTGTGTTTGCTTTCCAAATTATGGCGCAAGAAATGTCGATTTCTGGTAAAGTCACATCCTCAGAAGATGGGCTTCCAATTCCAGGTGCCACGATAAAAGTTAAGGGAAGTACTACTGCTACCCAAACTAATTCTGATGGAACATATTCCATTAAGGCTAAACAAGGAGATGTACTACAGTTTGTTTATTTAGGAAGAACCACTATTGAGCAAACGGTTGGTAAATCTACTACCATTAACGCAGCGTTAGTTGGTGATAACAAAAATTTGAACGAGGTAGTAGTAGTAGGTTATGGTACCCAAAGAAAGGGTAACTTAACAGGTGCTGTTACTACAATCGATATTAAAAAGACTTTGGAAAGTAGGCCAATTGCTGATGTGGGTAGAGCGCTGCAAGGTGCTGCTCCTGGATTAACAATTATTACCCCTAGTGGTGAAGTTGGTTCAGATCCAATTATCAAAATTAGAGGTCAGATCGGATCATTCCAAGGCGGATCAGCTCCGCTAATCTTGTTGGATAATGTGGAAATTCCAAGTATCCAGTTAGTTAATCCAAGTGATATTGCTTCGATTACCCTTTTGAAAGATGCGGCAGCAGCTTCAATTTACGGTGCCAAAGCTGCATTTGGAGTAGTGTTAATTACTTCAAAACAAGGGTCGGGAACTGAAAAGGCTCAAATTAGCTATACCAATAATTTCTCTTACCAAAACCCATGGAAAGACTTGAAGATGGGCGATATAAGTGCACTTACTTACACTGTTGATGCCGCAGAACGAATAGGAAAAGTTACACCGGAAGGCGCATTTTACGGAGTGGATAGAGCTAGCTTAAACAAAGCTATCGCTTGGAAAGAGAAATATGGAAGTACGATTGGTGCTGATGATCCAACTGTTTTCGGAAGAGATTGGTATGTTCAAAATGGTACCAAGATGGGTATTAGAACCTATGATCCATACGAATCGATGGTAAAAGAATGGGCACCTACAATGACGCATAATTTGTCGGTAGGCGGTACTACAGGAAAAACGAATTATAACTTGGGATTGGCCTTCTTAGATCAAGCCGGTATGATGAAGGCATCAAAATCAGACCAATTTACACGTTACAATGCCTCTTTAAGAGTTTCAAGCGAACTTAATAAATATGTTACTGTTCGCGGTAGCTCTATCTATTCTCGCAGAAATAAAGAATATGCGTATGTAACTGGCCCTACTGGAGCTGATCCATGGTTGTATATGTATCGTTGGGCCTCCATCTATCCATTTGGTAATGATGAAAATGGAGATCCCATTCGTAGTCCAGCAAGTGAAGGAAATGCGGCAAATACTGCAAACATTCTTCAGAATTACATGAACATTAATTTGGGGAGTACGGTAAATATTATGAATAACTGGAAAGTTGATTTCGATTATACATACACTAATCAAGAGTCAATAAATAAGCGTCCAGGTACGCGTTTTACCGCTAGAAATTCTTGGGTTGCTCCCAAATTAAGACTTGATGGAAGCGGTAGCCAAGTATATGTAAATTCAGAAGGTCAAGTTGTTGCTGCTGGTACTCCTGATGCAATGGCTGCATACGATCTTGCTTACGAAACTTATACTGCATTAGGCGCAGCACCAGACAACTTCTATAGATCAGCAGAGAATTATAATTCACATACCATTAATGCATTCACTACCTATAATTTGAAGCTTAAGGAAAATCATGATTTCAAATTTATTTTGGGATTAAATAGGGTGGCACTTAACATCGAATCGCAATTTACCCAAATAACTAATCTTACAGATATTAATAACCCACAGTTCGCGTTTGGTGTAGGTACTACAACAGGTGGTGGTGATAGGTCTCAGGAAGCACAATTGGGCTACTTTGGCCGTATTAATTACGCTTACAAAAACAAGTACTTGTTTGAGGCAAACTTACGGTATGATGGTTCATCAAAATTCCCTATGGCCCTATGGTATAGATGGTTCCCTTCTTTCTCAGCTGGATGGGTAGCTAGTGAGGAAAGTTTTATGGATTGGGCAAAACCAGCTTTAAGTTCATTGAAATTTAGAGGGTCTTACGGTTCTATTGGTGATCAAACCGTTCCTTCTGGGCTTTATATCTCTCAGTTAACGCCAATAATTTCTACTTGGATTGGTGGTGGTAACTCTCGCGTAAATTATGCGAGTACTCCTACTGCGGTTTCTGCATTCATTAAGTGGCAAGATATCGTTACAAAAAATTTAGGGGTTGATGTTGGCTTTTTAAACAATAGTTTAAATGCAACATTCGAGGTTTACCAAAGAAACACGAACAATGCAATTGTACCTGCAGAAGGTATTCCATTAACTTTTGGTGTAGGTGCTCCACTAAGTAATTATGGCTCATTGAAAACAACAGGTGTTGAGCTATCGGTTAATTACAACCATAAATTCGAAAATGGATTAGGGATTAATTTAACAGCAAACATCTCGAATTCAAAATCAATAATTACTGCATATGGATCGGCTACAGGTGTAAACAGCAATTATGTAGGTAAAAAAATAGGCGAAATTTGGGGTTATCGTACAGATAGACTTTATCAAATGGATGATTTTGAGTTAGATGGCGCAGGAAAACCGATCTTGATTACGTTAACAGCTGCAGAAAGTAAACTTGCCGCAGGTAAACAAGCGTATAAATTGAAAACTGTAAACGGAGTTAAACCAGTTTATCAGCCATTCGTACAAACATCAGCCAATTTCCGCTATGGTCCTGGTGATGTTAAATTCATTGATGTAAATGGCGATGGCGAGATTAGTAATGGATCCAATACATTGGCAGATCATGGAGACTTAGAAGTAATTGGTAACTCTAATCCAAAATATGAATATGGTTTTAGATTAGGAGCAGATTTCAAAGGTTTTGATATTAGCGCCTTCTTCCAAGGGGTAGGTAAACGTGAAATTTGGGGAGATGGATTCCTTGCCATTCCTGGATATCAATCATCTGATGGTGCAATACCTGCAGCGATTTCTGAAAACTATTGGACGCCAACGCATACCGATGCATTCTATCCTGCGGCCTATAATAATGCAGGAAGTAACGTTAATAACAATATGCAAATTCAAGATCGATATCTATTGAATATGGCATATTTGCGCCTTAAAAACCTAACAGTTGGTTATACAATACCTCAACGTTTTGTTAAAAAAGTTGGTATTAGCTCATTAAGAGTATATACTTCACTAGAAAATATCCTTACTTGGGATCACCTTGGCGATTTGCCGATAGACCCTGAAGCAATATCTGGTGTAGGATTTTTTAACAACACTTACAATTTAAGTCGTACCGGTACAGGGATACCAACTTTTAAAAGCGTGTCTTTTGGTGTTCAATTAAACTTTTAAAAAATAAAGCGATGAAATATTTTAAATACATATATAGAATAGCTGCGGTAGCAATCTTATTTATCTCCTGCAATAAAGACGTTCTCGATCGCCCACCTCTTACCACTTACGTAAATGGTGAATTCTGGCGCAATGAGGATGATTTGAGGCTATTTGGGAATGGGTTTTATACAAATTATTTTAATGGATATAATACCGCATTTGGTGTAGATTATGCGCCAGTAAGAGGGTATACATTTTCAGATGATTTAACTAGCAGAAATGCACAAACCAGTTTCGAAAGTAGTATTCCTTCATCTAGAGGTACAACTTCAGAGACTGAAGCTTGGTTAACAACTTATGCTGGTCCAAGTTGGAATTTTTCATGGGTAAGAAAAGCTAATATTTTCTTAAATAGAATTGAAACTGTAGCAAAACCAAATATTTCAGCAGATGCTTATAAGCATTGGACAGCAGTAGCTCGGTTCTTTAGAGGGTATGAATATAGTCGCTTAGTGAGTGTATTTGGTGATGTGCCTTATTTCGATAAAGAATTATCAGATACCGAGCTCCCATTATTATACAAAGATCGTGATAGTAGAGGCCTAGTAATGGATAAGGTTTACGATGACTTTAAATACGTGTTAGCAAACATGCGCAACACTGATGGAGTACAGAATTTAAATAGATATATAGCTGCTGCTTACATTTCTAGATTTATGTTGTTCGAAGGCACATATGAACATTATCATGGCCTTGATGCTGCACGTGCTAAGAAATACTTAGAATTTGCTGTAGAGGCTGGGGACATAGTGATGGCGAATTCAGCCTATAGTTTCACAAGTGACTTTAAAGCATTGTTTTCGTCAGAAAGCTTAGCAAGCAATAAAGAAGTGTTGATGTATAGAACTTATGACGGGGCTTTGGGTATAACTCATAGTATTGGTTCATATAGCAATGGAACAGAAGTAAATACACAGGATGCAAACTTGGTGTTAGCCAAGGCATTTATTGTGAATGATGGTAATGTTTGGCAAAACACTCCTATTGCAGCAGCTAAAACCTTTAGGATGCATGATTTAGTGGCAACTCGTGATCCACGTTTTGAAGCTACATTTATTGATACAGCAATGATTACCTCTGCCAGTTTATTATATGGCTATAAATTTGCTTCTAAAGATGCAATTTCATATTATGGAGGAGCAAAAGGCCCATATCCAGCAATTTGGGGCAGCAGCACCAATACAAATGATGCGCCAGTAATGCGTTTAGGTGAAGTGGTATTAAATTGGATTGAAGCTAAAGCAGTATTGGCAGAGTACTTAGGAGGGCCAGGTGTTACCCAAGGTGATTTAGACAAATCGATCAACGCTATTCGAAATCGCCCTATCGAAGCTGCGGCACTCACAAAATATCCAACTTTGACTAAAACTCCAAAACTTGTACTCGGTGCTTATCCAGTTGATCCTGTTCGTGATGCGGATGTTCCAGCTTTAATTTGGGAAATTCGCAGAGAAAGAAGGATGGAATTTGCTTATGAAGGCTTTCGATTGTTGGATATCAAGCGATGGATGAAATTAAATTACATGAACTTCTCTACTAATCCAGATTATTTCTTGGGGCCATGGGTGGATCTTAATAATACGCCATTGCTTAAAACCACTTATTTAACAACAGCTAACATTAATGTTGTTAAAGTTAAAAAGATGGATGGTACAATAGTAATATGGAATGGTAGCAATGCTGCCAATATGATAGGATTTTGGATGATTACAAATGCTACAAATAGAAATGCATTTACAGACAAATCATACCTATCACCTGTTGGGCTAACTCAGATACAACAATACAAAGAAAAAGGATATACCCTTACCCAAACTACGGGGTGGTAGTTTCGTTTTAGCCAAAAGAAAAGGCCATCTATTAAGATGGCCTTTTTTAATTAAATGAACTTTATAAGTTAAAGAATACGTAATCCTTTAACCCGATAATTTTCTAATTGCAAATCTTCAGGTTCTAACTCTGTAATCAAATAGCTGATGTTTTCTAAAGAAGCTACTTTTATTCTAAGTGAAATATTTAGTTTTTCAGAAATACATAGGATTGCAGATTTTCTTGATGAACTGAGCATGGTCTTCTTTAGCTGATTGATTTCCCAATCTGTATCTGTAAGGCCGTCAATGGGGTGTATAGCGCTAGTGCCCAATAAACATAAATCAGCATTAATTTCAGAGAGTTGACTAATTACATGTCCGCCATAGGTGATTTGCGAGTTTTTAGAAAACATGCCACCAATTAAAATCACCTCAATTTTTCGGTATTTGGCTAACTCAACCGCTACTAATGGGCTAATCGTAAAAAAAGTGGCCATTAAATTTTCTGGCAGCTGTTTTACCAATTCAATTATAGTAGTTCCACCTCCTGTTAAAATAACCATTCCATCTTTAATTAAAGGAATAGTCTTTTTTGCAATAGTTATTTTGGCATCTTTAGCATAAACCGTACTGTCATCAAAAGAAGAATGATAGGATTTAGAAAGAGCGCCTCCGTGAACCTTATATAACAAATTATCATCAGACATTTCTTGCAAATCTCTCCTAATGGTATCTTCAGAAACATTTAACAAGTGAACAAGATCTGAGGTAAGCACTCGATTATGCAGATTAATTTGTCGCATAACAAAGTCATGCCTTTCTTTCTTTAACATAATATATAGTTGTTTGGAATACTAAGATATAAAAATTAAAAATATTCTGCTGGTTTTTGCTGGTTTTTGCAATAAAAATTTGCAATTATCATTAAAATAGTTGCAAACTTTCTTTTATTAGTGAAAAACATTTATCATATTTACTTAACAATTGTAATTCTGCGTATTAATGCGTGTTTAGCAAGAGTCAAACAATCAACAAAACAAAACTTATTTATTAACCAAATTCATGTTTATGAAAAAAAAACTACTCATGCTGTTTTTGGGCTCGTTTTTGTTCGCTATACAGGTTATGGCACAACAAATAACGGTTACTGGTAAAGTGACTTCTGCAGAAGATGGATTGCCCATTCCAGGTGCTTCTGTAAAAATTAAAGGCACTCTTACCGCGGTACAAACAAGTCCTACTGGTTTGTATTCAATTAAAACGAAAGCTGGAGATGTACTTCAGTTTATTTATCTTGGCATGACCACCAAAGAGCAAACTGTAGGTACAGCAACTGCAATCAATGTGGTTTTAAGCCCTGATTCTAAAGTGCTAAATGAAGTGGTAGTAACCGCTTTTGGTATCGAAAGAGATAAGCGATCTTTAGCTTATGATGCACAAACGGTTAAAGGAACCGACTTAGCGCAAACGCAACGAGAAAATTTTATTAATGGTTTGCAGGGTCGTGTAGCAGGTGTTACCATTACGCCTACTAACGGTACGCCAGGCGCTTCATCTTCTATAATTATTCGTGGTGCAGTATCTTTAGATGGCGATAACCAACCATTATTTGTTGTAGATGGTTTGCCTATTTCTAACAATACTTTTAGTGAGTATAATTTAGTTGGACAAGGTACTTTTAATAGAAACAACGATTACGGAAATAGAGGTATGGATATTAATCCTGAAGAGATTGAGTCTGTAACTATATTAAAAGGCCCTGAAGCAGCAGCTTTATATGGTACTCAAGGCGCTTCAGGTGCCGTAATTATTACTACCAAAAAAGCTAAAGCAGGCGCCGCAAGGGTAAGTTATAGTAATTCATTTACTTCTCAAACCCCTTATCGTTTTCCTGATGTGCAGACTGTATATGGTGGTGGTGCTGGTGGTATTTTTGATGAAGAAATTCGTACAAGAACGTTTTTTGGATCGAAATACCCTGAGAAATATAAAATTTATGATAATCTAGGTAGTTTTTATCAAACAGGTTGGACACAAAGACACAATGCATCTGTTGAAGGTGGTTCAGAAGCACTTTCTGTTAGAACAGGCTTAAGTTATGTTAACCAAACTGGTGTAATAGATGGTACAGATTATACTACTTTAAATGCTAAAGTTTCAGGTACTGCTAAAATCAGTTCTAAAATAAGCATGAATGCTTCTATAAATTTTATTAACTCAAAAACCAATAAAACTTATAAGGGGGTAGGTAGCCCAATGCTGAGTGTATTAACATGGCCAGTGGTTGATGATATTAGAAATCGTTATACAGCTACTGGTGATAGAAGAACAATTACTGGAAGCTTAAGCGGCGAGCTTGATAATCCACTTTGGGGTATGGAAAACAATCCTAACTGGGATAAGGTAAGTAGGGTTTTGTCAAACATAGGTTTTAGTTATAAACCTACAACTTGGTTAAGTTTTCAAGGTACAGCAGGCGCTGATATTTACTCAATGCAGGGTTTAGGTGCCTATCATCCACAATCTTATAATGCTAACGTTACTGGTGTTTATGCTGGTGGAGGTATTAATACATTTACTGATAACTTTAAGTTATTCAACGCATCATTAGTTGGTATTGTTAAAAAAACCTATGGCAAATTTAAACCAGTATTACGTATTGGTTATGATGTTTCTGATAAAACAGAAGATGTAACCGCTCAGTATGGTAGCAAATTTTATCAAACTAATTTTTACAGCTTAAATAACACAGATCCTACAACGCAACGAGTTGCTTATGCTAACCCAATTATTCGTAAAATGGGTGTGTTTGGTCAAGCAGAGGTGGGTTATGATGATATGTTATATCTAACTTTAACGGGTAGACAAGATTTTACATCTACATTACCTATTGAAAGATATGCGTTTTTCTATCCAAGTACATCTTTAAGTTTTATATTCTCTGAGTTGCCAGTATTTAAGAAAATAAGCTGGTTATCGGAAGGTAAATTAAGGGGTTCTTGGGCACAAACTGGTAAAGATCCACGAAATGCTTATATCACAAAAACTAAGTTGGTTCCTCAAACTACAACAGGTGGTGGATTTGCAGTGGATGTAACCTTAGGTAATCCGGATTTACGTGCTGAGTTTACCACTTCAACTGATGTAGGTATCGATTTAAGTTTCTTAAAAAATAGATTATCTGCTAGCTTCTCTTACTATAAATTAGTAAGTGATGGACAAATATCTGCTCCACGTTTAAGCTATGCAACAGGTGCTATTTTGGAAAATATTAATAGCGGAAAGGTTGTTAACCAAGGTTTTGAATTGACTTTAAAAGGTTCACCAATTAGAAAGAGCAATTTCTCATGGGATATTATTGCCAACATTACTCGTGCTAGAGGTAAATTAACTGCATTGCCAGGCGATCAAACTACTTTCTATGTATCTGATACTTGGTTATTTGATAACGTTAGAAGACAATATTTTGTTGGAAGTTCAATCTCTGCCCTTGCAAGTTTAGATTATTTGAGAAATAACAATGGAGAAATTTTAATTAACCCTGTTAATGGTATGCCAATTAAAGATACCAACTGGACTCAGATTGGTGACACAGCACCAGATTTTGGTATTGGTTTAACAAACAGCTTTACTTACAAGAACTTCAATTTATCTTTCCTGTTTGATATACGTAAAGGAGGAGATATTTATAATGCTACAGAACTATATCTTTATGCAAGAGGTATGTCTAAAACTAGTTTAGATAGGGAAGAGCCTAGAATTATAAAAGGTGTTTTAAGAGATGGTTTAGAAAATAGTGGTACACCAACTCCAAATAATATTGTAGTTATTCCTTACATCACTACATCTTATTATTCTACCTACTATAATACAAGAGATTTCATAGAAAAAGATATCAATTGGATTAGGTTAAAGGATGTTACTCTAGGCTATACTTTACCAAAAACACTTTTTGCTAATAGTAAAACCTTTAAAAGCGCCTCTGTTTTCGTAACAGGAACAGACTTATGGTTGTTAACAAATTACTCAGGTGTTGATCCTTCTGTTAATGGCTTGAGCGCGGCATCTGGTGGTACTGGTGGTACTGGTATTGATTTTGGATCATCTGGCCAACCAAGAAGTTTTAGTTTTGGTTTAAGAGTTGGATTTTAATTATGAAAACGATGAAAAAATTATATATTGTATTAATTGCATTTGCAATAACATTTTCTGGTTGTAAAAAGTATTTCGATATAAATACTGACCCTGCAACGCCGCAAAACCCAGAAAGTAAAACATTAACCCCACCACTGTTTGCGCAAATGGAGCGTGGTGTACAATTTGACTCAAGATATTTAGGTGGATTGATTCAATATTTTGGTGGAGCGGTAAATGTTGGCGAACAACACGGTTGGATTCAGATCAGTGATGCCATGGGAGAAATTTGGCGTACTAATTATTATGGTTTAGGAGCAAACCTAAATTTAATTATAAGCGATAGCGAAGGTAAACAAGAATGGAATTATGTAGGTATGGCCCAAGCTTTAAAAGCTTGGGGATGGCAAATTACTACAGATTACCATGGTGATATTATCTTAAAACAAGCTTACGAGCCAAACCGTTATGTGTTTGATTACGATCCTCAATCAGATGTATATGCTGAGGTAGTTCGTTTGGCTAATGAATCGATTAAAAACTTTAGCAGAACTGATGGTGCTGGAACTGTTGCTAAATTATCTAGTCCAGATTTAGCTTATCAAGGTGATCCTGCTAAATGGATTAAATTTAATTATGGTTTATTGGCAAGAAATGCAAGTAACTTAATCAACAAATCAACTTACAATCCCACAAAAATTATTGAATATTGCGATAAATCATTAGCATCAAATGCTGATAACTTTATAGTGCCAAATAATGGTAGTAATTCTGCTGATGCAAATTTCTTTGGTCCACTAAGACAAAATATGGGGGCGTATCGCCAAACAAATATAATTGTTGGGTTGTTAGATGGAACCTATTTTACTGGCACTTCTGGTTTAGTTATTGATCCTCGTAGAGATAATATGATAACTGCATCTGCTGATGGGGTATTTAGAGGAACTCTACCTTATAGAGCTGATGCAGGAACAGTTGCGGCTAAAAATCAAATCCCTAATCTTTGGGGCGTATTAGGTGGTGCTAATCCTGGTGCTGGTTTAGGTAAATATATCTATAAAGATAAAGCTGGCTTTCCAATCATGACTTCCACTGAAATTCAATTCATTAAAGCTGAGGCTGCGTTTAGAAATAGTGACCCAACACTTGCTTACACAGCGTATCTAAAAGGCATCTCTGAAAGTATAGATTTTGTAAGTAGCCAAGGTGTGGCAATTACACCAGCTGCTAAAACTGCTTATTTAACAAGTGCTGCTGTAAAACAAAGTGCAGCAACATTAACTTTGAGAGATATAATGCTACAAAAATACCTAGCATTATATGGTTACGGTTTTGTAGAAACTTGGAGTGATTTACGTAAATATAATTACATCACTGGAGATTCAAAAGGTAACAATCCTTATGTAAACGTATATGTATTCCCTACCACGTTTTATTCTGATAATGGAGGTAAACCTGCGCAACGCTACCGCCCTAGATATAACTCTGAATATATTTGGAATGTGGCCGCCCTTGCAAAAATTGGCGCTGATAAAATTGATTATCACACTATACCAATGTGGTTCGCTCAGCCTTAACCTTTTAAATTGAAATAGAAATGAAAAAAATATTATATTTTATAGCAGTATGCACAGTATTACTTGCAGCATGCAAAAAAAATGAAGGTACTGTTGAAAACACAGAATACGAAAAGGTCGCCCCTGGAGACCCCAAGTATTCATACCTTAAATTCTTGAATTTAACCCCAGGTAGCCCAGTAGCTAACTTTTATGTAGATGGTTTAAAGTTTTCGTCGGCACTGTCTTCTACAGGTGTAGAAAATGCAGGCTATGCGTATAACGGATTGTATCCAGATTTGGGTTACGCAATCACAGCGCCAGGTTCGCATAAAGTAACAGCAAATATTATACCTTCTGCAACAGTAGATAAAAATTTAGAAGTATTAAATGCTACAATTACACCTGAGGCTGGTAAGTATTATACCATATTTACTACTGGACAATATAGTTCGACGAATAAATCTATTGGACCATTGTTGGTATTGGAAGATGTTAAGCCCGCTTTGGATACTTCAAAAATCTTTATTCGTATGGTTAATTTATATAATGGTAGCCCAAATTTAGATTTGGTAAAAACTGCGACAAGTACAAAAGTAGCATCAAACGTTGCCTATGGTACAGCATCAGCTTTCGCTGAAATTCCAAGTCCTGGGCCAGGAGCTGCACCATCAAATGTTTTTGCTTTAAATAATACGGCTACCGGTTTGCCTTTATTAAGCAATATTACCATTGGCTTAACTAAAGGTAGGGCTTATACGTTTTATTTAAGAGGTGTTTTAGGTAGTACAACTTATCCTTTATCAGGAACCGTTTATACAACTTTCTATTAAGTTGTAAATATTTTATTACAAAACCAAGTCAGTGATGACTTGGTTTTTTTGTATCTTAACTTTTTAAATGAAAAAGATATTACTGGTTTTTTTTCTGGTATATTGTGTGAATAACCTTAAGGCTGAGGTGTTTACGGTTACTTCAAATGCTAATGATGGGTCTGGTAGTTTACGTGAGGCCATTAAGTCTGCCAATGCAAATCCAGTTGGCGGAATTGACTATATTGAATTTAATATACAAGGAAACTCCGTTCTTGATTTTACAATTGCTTTAGAAAGTGAACTTCCTATTCTCACTTCCAATATTGTTATAGATGCTACAACTCAACCTTCAATTGCTGGTTTAGTTTTACCTAATGCAAATATTAAAATCAATTTAATAAGAGTTGTAACAGCTTACTTTTCTGGTCTTAGGCTAGATAATGCTAAAAACATTGAGATTTATGGATTATCGTTTAGCAACTTCAAATCCGATCCAGCTGGATCAGTAGATGATAAGAAAGCAGGGATATTCCTTTTAAATACCAGTGATGTAATTATTGGCGCACCAGGTAAACCAAATTGTTTTAACAATAATTATGCGGGTATATTATCTCCTTATATTATCCCAAGAAATGATGTGGTGAATATTAAGATTTCTTCAAACATTATAGGTTTGGGAGAGAATGGCCTAAATGCTCAACCTAATGAAACGGGCATTGATTTAAGCTTTTTAAAAAATAGTATTATTGGTGGTGATACTCCAGAGGAGGGGAATTTAATAACCGCAAATACAATAAAAGGCATAGCCTTAGGTGGTGCAGATGGAGGCATTAAAATAGTAAATAATGTAATTGGGTTAGATAAAACTTTTATTAAAACAATAGCTTCACCGTCTGCGATAGGGATTTATGTTAATGGTGAATTATCTATTCCCATTATCTCTAAAAATATAATTTGCGCACAGAATATAGGAGTTGAAATGGATTATGTAAATGGAGGATTTATAATTTCAAATAATAAAATCGGAACGAGCGTAACAGGCAATGAGAGTTTTGGCAATACAACTGGAATTCATGTAAATTTTTGTAATAAGGGCATGATCGGGGGTAGCGTTGTTAATGATGGAAATTCAATAGCATATAATAAAACAGGGGTTTTAATAGAAATTGCATATCCTATATCTATGTTAAAGAATAGTTTTTATTGCAATAGCTTAGCGGCAGTTACCTATAAAAATCTGCCTGCGGGCAAATTTATAACGCAATCTCATATTACAAACTTATCTGCAACAGGCGCAAGTGGAACCTATTTACCTAATTCCATCATAGAATTATTTTATACAGATTCATGTCCAGATTGCCAAGGTAAAACATGGTTTGCTACAGTGCCAACAGATGCTAATGGTAATTGGGTTTACGATGGACCTATTACAGGAAAAGTTACAAGCATGGGTACAAATCCTGATGGCGCTACTTCAACTTTTTCTAAGCCCTTTATCGATAATACGAGCGCATCGATTGCGGGGGTAGTTTGTGGTGCAACAACAGGTAGCATTGAGGTTAATGTATTTGATTCGAGTGTGTTTGCATGGTATAATGTTAATAATCCGAATGTTGTTGTTAGTAATGAACGTAAGTTGACGAATGTTGGTGCAGGCACCTATTTCCTTAAAGCTGGACAAAACGGATTATGCGATCCGCCACAATCAGCTAATTTTACGATTGACGGCAATGCCAATGGAATAAACGATCTCCAAATAGACAAAAACCAAACCTATTGCGGATCATCAATGGGATATATTAAAAAAATAACTGTGGTAAACGATCTTCCCCGAACATGGTATAGAGTTGGTGGAGGTATAGTAAGTGATAAAAATGATTTGGAGAATGTACCAGCAGGGAAATATTATTTTACCATTGGAGATGGAGCTTGTAAAGTAACCTCTAACATTTATACTATTGAAAATATAATAATTACATATACTGCGAGGCCTAATCAAGTGCAAATTAAAAATGCAACCTGCGGGAATGACAATGGAAGCATTGCTATTTTGGGATATGAAAATCAAAAACCAGATAGTTTTAAATGGTTCGATGCGCAAAACAATGAGATTAGGGCTACAGAAAATCTTTTAGATGTTGCTCCAGGAAAGTATACCTTAATGGGTTATGGTATTAATGGATGTTCAAACAAGATAGGAGAATTTGAGATTTTCGAAGCACCGCTACCTATCATAAATTATGCTGCAATGCAACAGTATATAAATTGTGATGGAAAAGCGATAAGTACATCGGGCATTGCGATAAACGGAAGTACCAATCCTTACACTTATAAATGGTTAAATGAAGATGGGAATACGGTATCGAGCTTGCTTAATATAAGTGGCGTTGCTCCAGGGAAATATATACTCAAGGTAATAGATAAAAATGGATGTGAGGTAGATGGGCAACTTTTAGATTTTACCACACTACAATCGTCAGCTTTAGATATTCCAAATTCTATTACACCCAATGGAGATGGAGTGAATGATGTTTGGGAAATAAAAGGAACTCATAATTATCCAAACGGTGATTTTAGTATATACAATCGTAATGGAAATCGTGTGTTTTATTCTAAAGGCTATGCCAAGCCATTTAATGGAGTTTATAATGGCAGAATATTGCCTACAGGAGTTTATTATTATGTTATTGATTTAAAAACTAATTGTGGCATACAAAGTGGAAGTTTAACCATTTTGAGATAAATGAAATACAATACCTTAAAATTTTATACTTTTGTATCAAAGTATTTTAACAATGGCAAACTTTACACTTACTCCTGAAACCTGGGAAAGGGTTAAAATTAAATTCTTAAGAAAATACCGTGATTTAACTCAAGCAGATCTTTCTTTTTCGTCTGGTCAAGAAGATCAGTTAGTGCAAAAACTAATGACTTTGGTTAAAAGAGATCAAAAGTATATTGAATTTACAATTCGTAAAGCATTGGCCGATCCAACTGGCAACCGATTATAATATCTCGTTTTTAAATCATAACGCTTTTTTGTAAGTTTACTTTTACTAATAAAAGGGTAAATGAAGAAAGTTAAAATCGGTATCTTATTGTTTTCCATTGGCTTGTTATCGTTAACATTTGCCTTTAAAGAAGATTTATTTCTTGTATCTAAAAACTTAGATGTTTTTGCCTCGCTCTACAAAGAGATCAATATCAACTATGTAGAAGAAACAAACCCTACAGGTTTAATGCGCACTGGCATTGATGCGATGTTAGAAGGCCTTGATCCTTACACCGAGTATATTCCAGAATCTGAAATAGAAGATTATAAATTAAAGTATGTTAGCACGCAGTATGGTGGTATAGGTGCAGGAACCTTATTTATCGAAGGAAAACTTTTTGTTAACGAGGTAAGTGAAGGAAATCCAGCAAATAAACAAGGCATTAAACCAGGTGATCAGATTGTAAAGATTAATGGGATAGATACAAAAGGAAAAGATCGAGGTCAAATCAGTCAATTATTACGTGGGCCCAAAGGCTCTTCATTAAGTTTAGTTATTATAAGAGAGGGCGCCGTACTAAATAAAACTATTATTAGAGAAGAGATTAAACAACCAAACGTATCCTACTCAGGCATTTTAGATAATCAAATAGGCTATATCCGATTAGATAAATTTTTAGAAAACTCTGGTCAGGAAGTCGCGACTGCTTTAGAAAATATCAATAAAGAAAAACCCAAAGGTATTATATTGGATTTGCGCAATAATGGTGGAGGTATTTTACAAGAAGCTGTTAAAATTGTAAACCTGTTTGTAGATAAAAACATTTTAGTAGTTACTCAAAAAGGAAGAAATCCCGAAAAAACAATCGCATATAAAACTGTAAATCAACCTGTTTCTCCACAAGTCCCTTTAATTGTTTTAGTAAATGGTTCATCAGCCTCAGCGTCAGAAATTGTAGCAGGTGCATTACAAGATTTAGATAGAGCAATTATTATTGGCCAACGCAGTTATGGCAAAGGTCTGGTGCAGCAAACCTTTAATCTCCCATACAATAGTTTGGTTAAGGTAACAGTTGCGAAATATTATACGCCATCTGGGCGATGCATTCAGGCATTGGATTATTCACATAAAGACAAGAATGGCGAGGCTGAGAAATTTGCAGATTCTGTAATGAAAGCCTATGATACAAGGGCTGGTAGAACTGTGTATAATGGTAATGGAGTTTATCCAGATGTATTTGTAGAACCGACGAAATTTAGCCCCATCACTATTTCACTAATCAATAAAAATCTTTTGTTTGATTATGCCAACAGCTATAAAAAAACAAACAAAGAAATAACTAATGTTAAAACCTTTCAGCTAAGTGATGTAGATTATACTCAATTTGTTAACTCATTAGCCGATAAAGACTATAGTTACACTTCACGTACTGAGCGTTTATTATCTGATTTAAGAACAGAAGCAGAAAACGAAAATAAGCTCGTAGCAGTAAAGGCAGATTTAGAAGAATTGAAATCTAAAATGTTAAGCGCTAAAAAAACTGATTTAATAACACATAAAGCAGAAATTAAAAGAGTGCTAGAAACACAAATTATTAGTCGCTATTATTTCGAGAAAGGAAAAATTGAGCAAGCATTTCAATATGATAAAGAAATAGTGCAAGCCAAAACGTTGTTTAATAATCATTCACAAATGCTTGCTATTCTTAAAGGAGACGGAGCATTTAAAACAATTGGAAGCCCATTAAAATCCTTAACATCAGAGAATTAAAATCTTGATTAACTATGTTTTACGTTGTTTGCGATTTAATTTGAAATTCTCAAATTCTCAAATGTTACTCCTGAAAGTGTTAAAAAGTGTTAAAATTTAAACATCTAATTATCAGTTGGTTGTGTTTTAAATCAATTAATTTAATGCTTTAAAATTTTGATTCATATATACTTTTACTCATATTTAGGGATTAATTAACTATTAACTAACCTAAATTTATTAATTTATGAAAAAACTTGTACTAAGTTTATTCATCTTGCTTACTGTAACTGTAAGTGCGTTTGCTCAAGAACGTACAATATCAGGTACTGTAACATCAAGTGAAGACGGTCTCCCAATCCCTGGGGCATCCGTAAAAGTAAAAGAGGCTCCCGCTACTAGTGTAGCAACAGGAGCAGATGGCAAGTTCTCATTAAGAGTTCCTGCAAATGCAAAAACGTTATTAATTTCTTATTTAGGCTTTACTCAAGTAGAGCGAGCAATTCCTGCTAATGGTGTTGTAACTGTAAATCTAGTGCCTGATACTAAAACATTAAGCGAGGTTGTGGTTACATCAGCACTAGGTGTGGCTAGAACTCAAAGATCTTTGGGTACTGCACAACAAACTGTAAAAGCAGACGATTTAACTCAAACAAAACAACCTGACTTGAACTCTGCATTAGCTGGGAAAGTTGCTGGTGTTCAGATCTTGGGTGGATCGGGTGCTCGTTTCGGTACTGCTGCTATTCGCATTAGGGGTATTAGTAGTATAGATGGAGGTCGTGATCCTTTGTTCGTTGTTGACGGAATTGTTGTTCCATCAACTAGTATAAATATGGATGACGTTGAAGAGGTAACAGTTCTAAAAGGCCCAGCTGCAACATCATTATACGGTCAACGTGGTGATGCTGGTGTAGTAGTAGTTAAATCTAAAACGGCTAGTAAAAAAGGGTTTGGTATTGATGTAAATCACAGCACAACTTTTGAAAGCGTAGCAACTTTACCAGAATATCAAAATGAATATGGTGGTGGTGGTACTCAAGCATGGAATACATTTGTGTATAACGCTGCAACAGATGCGCCTGCTTTAGCTGCAATGAATGGCGCTAGATGGCACGATTTTCAAACAGATGAAAGTTGGGGTCCAAAATTTGATGGTCTACCTTATGCTCCTTTTTACTCATGGAATAAGTTTGATCCTCAATATGCTACACAAGTACCTTATGTTGCTCAGCCAAATAACATTAGAGATTTTTATGAAACTGGTATTGAAAACAACAGTAATATTGCTTTCTCTCAATCATCAGAAAAATTTAATGCTAGGGTTTCTTATACAAACATAAACCGTACAGGTGTATCGCCAAACACTAAAGCAGATCAAAATAGATTTAGTTTTAACGGTGAATTTAAACCAATCGCAAAATTAAAACTAACAGGTAACTTTAATTACAATGTAATTAATTATTTTAATCGCCCAGCTGAGGGTTATGGAACTCAAACAGCAGGATCTTTCAATCAATGGTTTCATAGAGATGTAAATATAGAGAAGCTAAAAGCTTACAAAAACCCAGATGGAACTTTCACTTCTTGGAATATTACGAACCCAAGAAACGCAGCGCCTAAGTATTGGGACAACCCTTATACTGAGGCTTATGAAAACACGGCTCTTAATAATAGCACAAGAGCATTTGGTTCAATAATGGCTTCGTATAATATATTGCCAGAACTAACTTTGGATTTTACTGCCAAAGGTACTTATGCAAGTGCTCGTGGCGAATCGAGAATTGCATCTAGAACATTAGTTTTAGAAAGATACGCTAATTCTCAGTCTCGCTCTAGAGAAAATAACTATGTGGTTGATTTAGGTTATAAAAAACAATTTGGTGATTTTAACTTTAGTGCATCTGCATACGGAGAATTGCGTGTAAATCGTGATGAAGACATCTCTGGTAATACTGTGGGTGGCTTTACAGTTCCTGATTACTATAATCTTGCAGCTTCTAAAGATAGACCGACCTTAAATAGCAATTTCTTTGACAAAAAAGTTAGAAGTGTTTATGGTTTTGTATCAACAAACTATAAAAATTACTTATTCTTAGATTTAAACATTCGTAACGACTGGTCTTCATCATTGCCAGACGCTAATAATTCTTATTTATACGGTGGTGCTTCATTAGCATTTGTGTTTACAGATTTGTTACCTAAAAATGATGTTTTAAGCTTTGGTAAAGTATCAACATCATTCGGACGTACTGGTTCTGATATTGGTGCATTAAATATTTATCAGACTTATAACTCTGCTGGATTTTGGGGAACAACTCCTGCATTAACAACACCAGACAGAATTCCTAATTTAAATTTAAAACCAGCGCTTTCTGATGCTGTAGAGGTAGGTGTAGATTTAAAGTTCCTTAAAAATAGATTATCATTTAGTGCTAACTATTATAACCGTAAATCTACAGATCAAATTATCTCTGTTACACTTCCTTCTACAACTGGTTTCACTTCTGCTTTAATTAATGCGGGTGAAATTACTTCAAAAGGATATGAATTTACACTTGGTGGCACACCAATTAAAACAAGTAGTTTTAGCTGGGATTTGAATGCGAATTTTGCAACTGCTAAAAACAAAATAGTTTCATTATATCCTGGATTGGATAATTTTGATTTTGGTTCATTCGGTTACACTGGTACTCCTAGAATCAGAGTTGAGCGTAGAGTTGGTCAAGCTTTTGGAGATATCGTTACTGGTGGGATTAAAAAGGATGCCGCAGGTAATCAGTTAATTGATGATGATGGTTTCCCTATTCTTGAAGAAGGTCATCATTTAGGTAGTTTTGTTCCTGATTTAACAGGTGGTTTAACATCTAACTTCAATTACAAAGGTTTTACTGCAGGATTTTCAATGGATTTCCAAATAGGTGGTAAATTATTCTCTGTAACAAAGGGTAATATGATGGGTTCTGGTTTATCGCCAGAAACTGCTGGTTTGAATGATAAAGGAAAACCTAAAAGAGATGCTGTATCAGCTGGTGGTGGTATCTTAATTCCAGGTGTTCGTGCATCTGATGGTAAACCAAATACAACGTATGTGGATCCTCAAGATTATTATGAAGGTTATATTCCTTATGCTTGGGAAGAACAAACATATAGAGCAACTTACTTTAAATTAAGAGAGGTATCTATAGGCTATAATTTGCCATCTAAACTAGTTTCTAGATTTAAAGCACAAAGAGCATCATTAACTTTAGTTGCCCGTAATCCATGGTTAATCTATACCGCAGTACCTGGTATTGATCCATCTGAGTCGGCTGGTAACTGGAATGAAGGTGGTCAGTTGCCTGGAACAAGAACAATAGGTCTTAATTTGAAAATCACATTCTAAATTTAAGTAAAATGAAAAGAAATTTTTTAAAATATATAAGTTTTGCAGCATTAACATTATTTGTTATAGGCTGTAAACCAGGAGATTTTGGGGACCTTAACGTCAGCGAAAACTCACCATCACAACCACAAACCAATTTGCTTTTTACTAATGCAGAGAGAAATATGGCAGGTGTTGTAAGTTCATTAACGGGAAGAATGTTTACTCAGCAAAATTCTGAAACACTTTACACTTCTGAATCTCGTTATAACCTTAAAATATATAGTTACGCTGGTACCTATAGTAACCCTTTACAGGATTTAGCTTTAATCATTAAGCTTAATACCGACGCAGCCACTAAAGCTGCACCAAATGTAATTGGAAACGGTACAAATGCAAATCAAATTGCTGCTGCTCGTATTTTGAAAGCATTCTTTTTTCAAAGCATGACAGATCGTTGGGGTGATATTCCTTATTCGGAGGCTTTACAAGGGTTATCAAAAGCAACACCTAAATTTGATAAACAACAAGCTATTTATACAGATTTGTTTAAAGAATTGAAAGAAGCTAGCGCACAGTTTGATGCAACGACTGTATTAAAAGGGGATTTTCTTTTTGGTGGATCTGTTGCGAAATGGAAAAAATTTGCAAACCAGATCAGATTAAATATGGCACTTCGTTTGTCAAAAGTTGATCCAGCAACAGGTAAAACTGAATTTAATTTAGCATTAGCTGCTGGTGTATTAGCTTCTAATGCAGATAATGTTTCTTACCCTTACCTTGCAGAATCAGCTAATGAGAACAATATGTACAACAATTATAATGTTGCAAAACGTTATGATTTTACAATTAGCAAAACGTTATTAGATTATTTGCAAACAAACTCTGATCCTCGTTTAGGTGTGTATGCAGAGAGAACAGCTCCTTTAGTTAATGGAGTTAATACTGGTCCTTATGTTGGTATGCCTTTTGGTATAACACAAGCAGCAGCATCAGCATATTCTATTGGTGGTTTTAATACAGCAGGGGTTTTTGCAGCTGGATCAGTTTCTGCTTTTGGAACAAAGTTTAGACAACAAAATTCAGTTGTTACTATATTTACCTATGCTGAAACTAAGTTTGCTATTGCTGAAGCCTATAAGTTAGGATGGATAACAGGTGTTCCTGATGATGTTAATGCTGCACTTAATTATAATGATGGTGTAACTGCATCTTTATCACAACATGGCGCTGCAGCACCAGCAATTGCTACTTATCTTGCACAGGTGGGTATCGCTTATGATCCTGCAAATGCTGTAAAACAAATTATTACCCAAAAATGGGTAGCAAACTATGAAGGTTATGGCTTTGAAGCATGGGCAGATTGGAGAAGAACTGGTTTCCCTACGTTATCTCCGTCACCAAATCCTCAAAATCTAGGTGGTCAAATTCCTAGAAGATTATGCTACACTGCAGATGAACCTAGTTTAAATAAAACAAATTATTTAGCTGTAGTTGCAAGTCAAGGACCAGATGAATTAAGTACCCGTGTATGGTGGGATAAACCATAATTGGTTTTAATATAGTATAAAAAGGCGGGCTCAATGAGCCCGCCTTTTTTATTTGCCAGCTCAACTTAATAAATGAAACGATGATTTTTAGGGTAGGGTCGTTTTACCACGTAAAAAATAATGAGCAAAAAAGGGGGCATTTTAAATGCCCCCTTTTTAATTTTTATAAATATCTTATAGTTTAGTCCATAGCATGTAACCTTACTTTAAGCCCGTCCATAGATGGGTTTAATTGTAATTGACAAGCAAGCCTGGAATTAGGCAATAAATCTGGTAAAGTATCTAGCATTGCATACTCATCATCGCTCATTTCGTTGAGCTTTTCTTCACCTTCCATTACGTCTACACAACAAGTTGCGCATAATGCCATACCACCGCAAGTAGCTAAGATATCGTATTCGCTAGCTTTTAAAAACTCCATTAGGCTTAAGCCCATATCAGTTGGAGCGATTAGTTCACTAATATTACCTTCGCGGTCTTCAACTTGTATAGAAATGTCGTTTGCTTCCATGCTTAAAATTCAGTTACACCATTAACAGTAGTATATTTCATAGTATATTTAATACCTGGGTTCATATACTGATAAGCACTATGGCTCATTAATGCAGCTTCGTGAAAACCACATAAAATTAATTTTAATTTATTGGTATATGTATTAATATCGCCAATGGCATAAATCCCAGGGATATTAGTCGAGTAGTCGTCGGTATTTACTTCAATAGCACTTTTACTTATATTCAAATTCCATTGCTCTATAGGGCCTAATTTAGGGCTTAAACCAAACAGTGGGATCAAATGATCAGCTTCGAAAGAAGTAGTTTCCATAGTACGATTATGTATTACCTCTACATTTTCTAATTTGCCATTACCAGTAACTGAATTTAAATTACTGTTTAAAACCAAGTTAATCTTTCCGCTTTCTGCCAATTCCATTACTTTGGCTACCGAATCGGGTGCGCCACGGAAACTTTCACTACGGTGGATTAACGTTAGTTCAGAACATATATCTGCTAAGAAGATCGTCCAATCTAAAGCAGAATCACCACCACCTGCAATTACCATTTTTTGACCACGATATTTCTCAGGATCTAAAATCATGTAATTTACGCCTCTTCCATTTTCGAATTGCTCTAAGCCAGCCACAGCAGGTTTACGAGGCTCAAAACAGCCTAATCCACCAGCAATAACAACAACTTTGGCTTCGATAATGGTACCCATGTTAGTGGTTAATACAAAATCTGCTTCGCCGCGTTTTTCTAAACCTTCAATTCTTTCGCCCAAGGTATAACCTGGATGAAATGGTTTAGCTTGCTCTACCAAATTATCAATTAATTCTTGAGCCAACACAGTTGGATATCCTGGAATATCATATATAGGTTTTTTTGGATAAATTTCTGAAAGCTGACCACCAACTTGAGGTAAGTAATCAACAAGATGACAACGCATTTTTAATAATCCGGCTTCAAAAATGGCAAATAAACCTACAGGTCCGGCGCCAATAATGGCTATATCAGTAGAAATCATGTATTAAAATTTGAGGCAAAGTTACAAAATCACAAACACTATTTAGATATGTTCCAAATTATTTTAATTAAAATCTACAAATTCAGTAGTTTTTAATTGGTATGGATGTTATTCGCGATAAAATCAGAACAATATTTTGTTTCGGCAGATAACACCCAAATTGTAAGATGCTAAAAATTAATCATTTTCCGCTACCTTTGAACTATACATGGATAAAAACATATATTTCGCTTCTGATTTCCATTTAGGCGCACCTAATTATAAGGAGAGTCGTAAACGTGAAGAACGCATTGTAAGTTGGTTAAACTTTATTGAGCCAACATGTGGAGAACTCTTCTTAATGGGCGATGTTTTTGATTTTTGGTTCGAATACGGTACGGTTATCCCGAAGGGATTTATTCGTTTGCAGGGTAAATTGGCTCAAATGGCCGATGCTGGTATAAAAATCTATTTCTTTAAAGGAAATCACGATATGTGGGTGAATGATTATTTTACGAAAGAAATCGGCATCGAAATTATTAGTGATGAATTAAGTATTGAACGAAGTGGAAAGAAATTTTATTTGCATCATGGAGATGGATTAGGCCCAGGAGATGCGAAATATAAATTCCTAAGAAAAGTTTTCAGAAACCGATTTTGTCAGTGGTTATTTTCTGTTTTGCCACCGCGTATTGGATTGTTTATTGCAAATGGATGGTCGGGAAATAGCAGAGTTGCTAGCAATAAAAAAGAAGTGTTTTTAGGTGATGAAAATGAATGGCTTGCTATTTTTGCCAAAGAACAATTAGAAAAAGAGCATTTTGATTATTTCATTTTTGGACATCGGCACTTGCCTTTAGATATTCAATTGAATGCGAATAGTCGCTATGTGAATATTGGCGAGTGGATTAATTACAATTCGTACGGCATTTTTGATGGAGAAGATTTGAAACTTGAATATTATAATTCGGTTCAATAGTTCATTGGCTAACTCCAAACTCTCTTTGGCTTTGGTCTTTCTGCTTTAAGCTTTAATTCGTATTTTTGCATCTTTATTGCACAGGTTTGTGTTAAATAAACCCGATTGAAGTGGAATTTTCTTTTTCTGAAAATTTTAAACGTAAAGCGGGACTTGCTTTGTTTTGTGTAGCGAAGCATATTTTCAAAAGAATTTAAAACTATGTTAGAGAAATTAGAAGCGATAAAGTTGCGTTGGGAAGATGTAGAAGAGCAATTGAGCAATCCGGATACGATACAGGATATGAAGCGTTTTGCTGCTTTAAATAAGGAATATAAGGACTTGGGCAAGATTGTGGATGAATATAAAATCTACAAAAATGTAATGAGTAATATTGATGCCAACAAGGAGATTTTGAGCACTGAGAAAGATCAGGAGATGCGTGAGATGGCGAAAGAGGAGTTGGATTTATTATTGGCACAACAAGAAAAAATGGAAGAAGACATCCGTTTGATGTTGATACCAAAAGATCCTGAAGATGCTAAAAATGCAGTTTTTGAGATTAGAGGCGGAACTGGTGGTGATGAAGCAGCGTTATTTGCTGGCGATTTATATAGAATGTATAGCCGTTATTTTGATACTAAAGGTTGGAAAGTTGAAACTGTTGATGTAACTGAAGGTACTGCAGGTGGATATAAAGAGGTGATTTTAAAGGTGAGCGGAGAGGATGTGTACGGACAATTGAAATATGAATCGGGAGTACATCGCGTACAACGTGTGCCTGATACAGAAACACAAGGCCGAGTGCATACATCGGCGGCATCTGTTGCTGTTTTGCCAGAGGCTGAAGAAATTGATTTGTACATTAATCCGGCAGATATTGAATTACATACATCTCGTTCTGGTGGTGCTGGTGGTCAAAATGTAAATAAGGTTGAAACTAAAGTGCAATTAACGCATAAACCATCTGGAATAGTAGTAGTTTGTCAGCAAGATAGATCGCAATTGGGTAACCGTGTAATTGCAATGGAGATGTTGCGTAGTAAATTATATGACATCGAATTGCAGAAAAAGAATGGTGATATTGCTGCTAGACGTAAGACGATGGTATCTACAGGAGATAGATCTGCTAAGATTAGAACGTATAATTACCCACAGGGAAGAGTGACCGATCATCGCATTGGTTTGACCTTATATAACCTAAATGGCGTAATGGATGGTGGTGTGCAGGAGTTGATTGATGCATTACAGTTTGCAGAGAACGCAGAAAAGATGAAAGAAGGTGCTGTAATTTAATGAGTTACAATTATTTTAACTTTTTTGTTGTAAAATAAATTAAAGACGCTATATTTGCAATCCCAATCCGAAAGTGATTTTGTTTTGGGAAACGGGCCGGTAGTTCAGCTGGTTAGAATGCCGCCCTGTCACGGCGGAGGTCGCGGGTTCGAGTCCCGTCCGGCCCGCAAGAAGCCTTAACGAAAGTTGAGGCTTTTTTGATTCTAAGGCTATTTCAATCTCTTTGATAATAGAAGTCTATCAAACAAAAAAATAATAGAAGAGTTTTTTGTTTTTGTAAGCAAAGCCTAGATCCTTTTGAAGCCTAGTGATGTAGAAGGTTATTGGCGCCCTATATCTTTCAAGCAATATGGTTAGGAAAGGACAATGAAAAAAACCTTTATACACTTTTCGAACTGTTCACCTAATTCAGTTTGAGATTTAAAATGGGTCAAAAATGACCTTGTCTTGAAACGGGCTTTAGACGGGGTTAGTTCGGGGTTGGTTCGGACTTGTGACAATTGAATCCGAACCAACCCCGACGCAACTCCGACTGTTTGGTGTAATGAATCTGAATTAGAGATAAACTAGTATCGAACTAAGTATTAACTTGGTACAATTAGAGTAGTCGCTTTGGCAAAAAGGTTAAGATCACGCCTTTGAAATTCGCTAGTATATCCCAAAATTTTCTGTTGCTGTCTATTTCGCTTTCGCCGCAATCAATAATATCGCTCCGCTTAATAATAAAGTCTGCAGCTTCTTCAACTAACTTTAGGCTAATTAAATTTTTCATCGCCTTAGCAAAATAACTAGCATACACATGCGCCCATATCTCTATAATTAACGAATCGTTAGAGATTGCTAATTCCTTCCCAAAAAGACTTAAATAATCTATTTTGATACTATTAACTAATACTTCCGAACGTTGTTCGATATCGGTAGTCAGAAATTTTTGTAATGCTTTTGGTTTTTTTATTCTGATCAGCTGATTCTTAAAAACAACTACTAATTTGCATCCACTCAGCTCATACGTTTTTTCCATTTAAATAGGCTTTTTTCATAAATACTAAGACTTCCTCATTTACATCTTCTATAAAATAAAGTCTTAAATGATGATTGAAATCATTACTTCCTGGCACTAAAGCTATCTTACGAAAACAAAAATTATCTTCAAAAGGTTCTTTAAAAGGAAATACAATATCAATAAAATCTTTTCCTAATTTAATGATATAAGCAAATCGCTTATCAGCTACTATGGCAATCATAGATTTTGTGGCTTGCAATTTTATATCTCCAATTTCTTTATACTTCAATATAAAATGATGGAATAAATCAACTGTTGTATCGCTTTTTCCATTAAGAAAATCGCCAATCGTGTTATTTCCACAATAGTGAATTTGATTTGTATTCTTAAAAGGTTGATTGCATAAAGGACAAGTCCACATATTTGGATGATCAGATAAAATTAACACTAAGTTAGGTATTTGTGCAGATTATCAAACGTTTGCGTTGTGTAAATCATGATATTTCTATGGCATAAAAGGGTATTTTTTATACTTTACAAGTAAATTGAAAACAACCTGAAACCAAAAACACAAAATGGAAAGAAGAGATTTTATTAAAAATGGTGCTCTTGCTGCTGCAGGCATAAGTATTTTACCTACCGGAACTTTATTTGCAAAAGATAACGGGAGAGTAAGATTAGGCTACATTGGCGTTGGAGCAAGAGGAATGAGTCACATTAGCGAAGGTGTATTAAGAGATGACGTAGAAATTGTGGCCATTTGCGATACACAAGAAAGCTCGTTAAAAGTATGTAGATCATTTATTGCCAAATCTGGCAGACCAGCTGCTAAAGAATATACTGGCGGAATTGACGCATACAAAGCTTTATTAGACAGAAAAGATATAGATGCAGTAATTATCGCTACACCATGGCAATTTCACCATTCGCAAGCTATATACGCAATGAATGCTGGTAAATATGTGGGTTGTGAGGTAGTTGCAGGTTTAACTGTTGAAGAGCACTGGGATATTGTAAAAACTTCAGAAAAAACAGGCGTACCATACTCTACTTTAGAAAACGTTTGCTATCGCAGAGATGTAATGGCGGTGTTAAATATGGTTAGACAAGGAGTTTTCGGAGAACTTGTTCACTTAGAAGGTGGTTACCAACATAACTTAAGAAACGTACTATTTAATAATGGTAAGGATTATTATGGCGGAGGTGTAGAATATGGCCCTAAGGCACTAAGTGAAGCACAATGGCGTACTCAATTTAACATTGATCAAGATGGAGATTTGTACCCAACTCACGGTGCGGGTCCAGTAATGCAGTATGCAAACATTAATAGAGGAAACAGATTTACTAATTTAGTGTCTTTTAGTTCTAAAGCACGCGGTTTAGCGAGCTATGTAAATGATCTTTCACCAGGTCATCCAAATTCAAAAATCAATTATAAAAATGGGGATGTAACTTCTACGTTAATTAATTGTGCCAATGGCGAAACCGTTTTATTATCTCATGATACACATTTGCCAAGACCTTATTCATTAGGATTTAGAGTGCAAGGAACGGAAGGTATTTGGATGGATGTTGCTAAATCAATATATATTGAAAAACAAGCAAAAAAGAATGATGCGTGGGAACCAGTAAAAGAATGGTTTGATAAGTATGATCATCCAGTTTGGAAAAAATACGAAAAAGATGCCTTAGGTGCTGGTCACGGTGGTATGGATTGGTTTGTATTTAATGGATTTATTCAAGCGGTAAAAGCCAAAAGACAAACGCCAATAGATGTTTATGATTCTGTAACCATGAGTGTAATTACACCTTTATCTACAAAATCTTTAAAAGAAGGAAACAAGCCGCAAGAGTTTCCAGATTTTACAAAAGGTAAATGGAAAGATAGAAAAAACACATTCGCACTTGACGATAGTGGGTTTTAAGATTTTTAAGGAGGCTGAAAGAAATTTCAGCCTTTTTTATTTAATCTTTATGGCTTTCAACAAGCTGAGATTCAATAATTGTTTTATAATAGCCTTGGGTTTCTTCATTCTCGTCACTATTTAATAGATCCAACAGCGTATCAATTGCTTTTTGCCCTTGTATAGCAGGAAACTGTTCAACCGAAGCTACTGGCGGATGCTCCATAAAACCAATAATCGAAGAATTAGCATAGCTTACAAATTCAATTTCCTGATCAAGGTTTAAATTTAAACGCCTTAAAGATTTAATAGCAAATGCCGATACATAGTCGTTAAACGTAACAATAGCAGTTGGTTTGCGTTTGTGATTTAATAAAGTTTCTAAAGCTGCTTTAGTGCCAGCTTCAGTTAAATCGCAGTCTACAATTAAAGTAGGATCAAACTTTAACCTATTTTTATATAATGCTTTAATATAACCTTCTTTTCTTTGTCCACTGGCAACAAGTGTGTTTGGACCATTTATTAACCCAATGCTACGATGTCCTCTCTTTAATAAAAAGTTAACAGCTTCAATACTGCCCGTTTCTATATTACAAGCCACATAGTGGATATTTTTAATTGGAGGAATTCGATCAAAAAATACAACAGGAATTTGATGTTTCCTTAGTAATTCAAAATGATCAAAATTAGCAGTTGTTTTAGCGACAGAAACTAATAAACCATCAATTCTATGGTTTTTCATTTTATCTACTAGTTGCTTTTCCCTTTCTTCATCATCATGAGATTGAGCTAATAACACTGTATAGTTTTTCTTATACGCAATATCTTCAATTGCACTAATTGCAGATGCAAAAAATGCTTCAGCTAGCTCGGGTAAAATTACTCCTATGGTAAAGGTTTTTCCCTTTTGGAAAAAGATAGCCGTTTGATTGGGCTCATACTCCATTTCCTTGGCCATTTGCTTAACTTTTTGCTGAGTGCTTAAGCTAATGCTTGGATGACCATGTAATGCTCTAGAAACAGTTGAAATAGACAAATCGAGCTTTTTTGCAATTTCTTTAATGGTAATAGGTTTCTTTATCATCGGTTTATTGTGCCAAACGGCTTTCCGAAGATAACTATTTTATATGCAATACAAAATATCAAACGTTTGTGTTAAATTAGTTTTAAAAAACACTACCTAAAGCTAGCTAAAAAGCTCTTGCTCATCGCGATCTGCAACGGGGATTTTCTTCAGAAAATCATCAAATGTTGAACCTTCATTATCAGAATAAATACCATAAGCATCTAAAATATAACCTATGTTTTTATCCTTATCTTCAACTAAATAAAGCACAGAACTATCTGCTGGATCAGACATGCCTTCAAAGCGATAGGTTTTTACAACTGTTAAATCTTCGGGTGTATATATTTTATTGAAATTGGCCGATTGCATTTTTCCATGATCAGACATTCTAATTTCATTGTCTTTTCCTTTAAGTCTTAATTTCTCTAAAACTTGACTTAAAGTGTTCATTTCTACTGGCTGTTCCATGATTGTTAATTTTATATGGATAGAACAACGGTTGTGATAATTGGTTTTTTATTTCGATAGATTATTTGGAAACTATTAAAAACCAAAGTTTTAAAGTATTTGTTGTTGATTTGACTTTAACTAATAATTGATATGAAAAAATATTTGATGTTAGCAGGACTTTGCCTAGGTATTGCATTAAGTTCTTGCACCAGTACGGTAAAAGAAGTTGCTCAGGCTATACTTAACACAACTTCAACGAACAAACCAATTGGCGTGGCAAAATTTTATAGCTTACCAGATGGAAAAATGAAAATGGATTTAGAGATTAATTTTCCTGAAAGAGCAGATAGCACAGTAGCGGTACATTTTCATGAACATGGAGATTGTGGTAATATGGGAGAGAATGCTCATGGTCATTGGAATCCAACTAATGAAGTGCATGGTAAATGGGGTTCAGCTGCTTACCATTCTGGAGATATTGGCAACATAAAGTTGGATAATAAAGGCCATGGAACAATTTCTATAAGTACAGATCGATGGAGTATTATTGCCAATGATGCTAAAAATATAATTGGAAGAGGAATTATTGTGCATGGAGGAACTGATGATTATACAACCCAGCCTACTGGTAATTCTGGGCCAAGAGTTGGATGTGGAGTTATTGAAGCAGTGAAATAAATATATCAAGCCCTATATTAAGCGATTGAGGAAATTTAATCGCTTTTTTTATGCAATTTGAGGATAAAAAACATCCTGTTTAAAACTTAAAACAAGATGGCAACACTTAGCATTCCACAAAACGGCAAGGCTGTAAAAGGAAGAACCAAAAAACCACTCCCAAGCGTAGATTTAACTGCAATGGTAGACTTAGCTTTTCTATTGATAACTTTCTTTATGCTGACTACATCATTGTCTAAAATGAAAGCTTTAGAAATCGCTAAACCAGTACCCCAGAAGCAACCAATCGACTTTGTAGATTTCCCTGCATCACGAACAATGACCATTCTTTTAGGTAAAAATAACCAAGCAGTTTATTATATGGGCGAGGCAAAAAATGCAACAATGCAGATGATTAATTTGACCACGATCAAAAAGCAAATTCTTTCGAATAAATTAATGGTAGCCAAAACTCATACTAGCGATCGAGAAAAACAAATGCTGGTAATTATCAAACCTACTAATACTTCAAACTATAAGAATTTTGTAGATATAATTGATGAGATGAATATTTCTGATATTAAATCCTATGCAATAGATGATAAGTATATCGCAGATCAAGAGAAAACATTCATGAAAGCAAAGGGTATATAGCAAAAAAGCCTTCCAATTTTAAAATCGGAAGGCTTTTTATGCATTAATTCAGTATTTGATTATAAACCAAATTCAGCTTTTACTTTATCTACAAAATCTAATTTCTCCCAAGTAAATAATTCAACAGTAACTGTTTTTTCATCGCCGTTAGGTGTTCTAAAGATTTTTGTAACCGTTTCAGGTTTACGTCCCATGTGTCCATAAGCAGCTGTTTCACTGTAAATTGGGTTTCTTAATTTTAAGCGTTGCTCGATGAAATAAGGGCGCATATCAAAAATTGATTCTACTTTCTTACTGATTTCACCATCGGTTAAATTCACTTTAGAAGTACCATAAGTAACCACATTTATTGAAGTTGGTTTTGCAACACCAATCGCATAGCTTACTTGAACTAAAATTTCATCAGCAATGCCTGCGGCAACTAAGTTTTTAGCGATATGACGAGTTGCATAAGCCGCACTTCTATCCACTTTACTTGGATCTTTTCCAGAAAATGCGCCACCACCGTGAGCACCTTTTCCGCCATACGTATCAACAATAATTTTTCTTCCTGTTAAGCCGGTATCGCCATGCGGACCACCAATTACAAATTTCCCAGTTGGGTTAATATGATAGGTGATTTGATCATTAAATAAATGAGCATATTGAGGATATTTTGCTTTAATTCTAGGAATCAAAATGGAAACTAAATCTGATTTAATTTTTGCCAGCATTGTCGCCTCTTCATCAAAATCATCATGTTGAGTTGAGATTACGATAGCGTCAATTCGTTGTGGTTTATTGTCGTCAGAATATTCCAAAGTTACTTGAGATTTTGCATCAGGACGCAAATACGTAATTTCAGCATTTTCTCTTCTTAAATTAGCCAATTCGATTAATAGTGCATGAGATAAATCAAGAGCCAACGGCATATAATTTTCAGTTTCGTTAGTTGCATAACCAAACATCATTCCTTGGTCGCCTGCACCTTGCTCTTCTTTTGTAGTTCTATCTACACCTTGGTTAATATCTTGAGATTGTTCGTGAATAGCTGATAAAATTCCACAAGAATTTGCCTCAAACATATATTCACTTTTAGTGTAACCAATTTTTCTGATTACATCTCTAGCAATTTGTTGTACATCTAAATAGGTTTTAGATTTTACCTCACCTGCTAAAATAACTTGGCCAGTAGTAACCAGAGTTTCACACGCGACTTTAGATTCGCTATCGAATGCTAAAAAGTTATCAATTAATGCGTCCGAAATTTGATCTGCAATTTTATCCGGATGACCTTCAGATACAGATTCTGATGTAAATAAATACGACATTTTAAATAATTAAATTTTAAATAAACTTATTATGTAAAATGGATTTTGATCCTGTAAACAGGCAGTAAAATGAAGTGTGGTATTGGTTAGCACTTTTTTTTACGTGGTTGCAATCCCGCTAATATTTCATAGCATCGCAAATCAGTCCACTTTTAACACTGCAAAATTACTATTATATTATTAATAGTCAAAAAATATCAGGTATTTTGTGCAACCAAATCTTTATAAATTGTCAAAAGAAAACATCTTATTTATTATTAATCCAATATCTGGCGGTAAAAAAAAGCAGAAAATACCTGGATTAATAGATGCTCATTTAGATAAAACTAAATTTAACCCAAATTATAGTTTTACCGAATACATTGGTCATGCAGCAGAATTGGCCGAAGAAGCCGCTAATAAAAATTTTGATGTAATTGTAGCTGTAGGTGGAGATGGAACTATTAATGAGGTAGCGCCCAAAGTAATGCAATTGAACAAAACTTTAGGCATAATCCCTTTCGGCTCTGGTAATGGCTTAGCTAGGTCTTTGAAAATCCCAATGGATTCTAAAAAAGCAATTCAATTAATTAATACGTTTGATACCCAAATTATAGACGCAGCCAAATTAAATAATAAATACTTTTTTAATATGGCTGGAATGGGGTTTGATGCTCATATTAGTGCAGTATTTGCGGGGAATAAGCGTAGAGGCCTAAAAGGATACATTGAAATGGGGCTAAAGGAAATGATTGCTTATAAACCTCAAAGCTATCAACTAGAAATTGATGGAGTGAGCTATACTCGAGATGCCTTTGTGGTAAGTATTGCAAACTCATCTCAATACGGCAACAACGTATATATTTCACCAAAATCTTCTTTAACTGATGGATTATTAGATGTTTGCATAGTAAAACCTTTTCCGTTATACAAATTACCAATATTAGCTTATCAAATGGTACGGGCAACTACCGATAAATCTGAAATGATAGAAATTATTAGAGGGAAGAATATTAAAATCACTAGAATGAAAGAAGATTCTATCCACCTAGATGGTGAGCCGTTTTTTATGGGGAAAAATTTAGAAATAGAGGTTATTCCTTCTGTATTAAAAGTAATTTCGGCAGTAAAATAGAAATAATATAGCCGCTGATTAGCAGATTTTAAATGCATTTTAATCTGTGCATCTGTGGCAAAAAAATTAAATTAAAAACAGTGGCTAAAGAGAAAAAAAAGATAATTAGCGATTTCGGCGGAATAATGTATTCAACAGATTCTTCTTTTGTTTACGATGAAGAAACTCCATCAACTGAAGAGCCAATCACAAATGCGCAACAAGATTTAAGAGTTACACTCGATAGAAAAAATAGAGGTGGTAAAGCCGTAACTTTAATTACTGGATTTAGAGGAAGTGAAGAAAAATTAGTGCTTTTAGGTAAAATGCTGAAAACAAAATGTGGGGTTGGTGGAGCAGCTAAAGATGGAGAAATTTTAATACAAGGAGATTTTAGAGATAAGGTGATTTTAATACTCCAAAAAGAAGGTTACAAAGTAAAAAAATCTGGAGGTTAATATAGTATTAATTTTTAACATAAAACATTGATTATAAATGCTTTATATGTTAGTGTATTTGCCACAATAAGTAAAATTTTTCCTGAAAAAGCATATTTTTTGCGTTAATATCTGCTTAGCTTTGCATGATATTAAACCAAATATATGAGCAATAAAAATGTAAAGCAGCCCGATTTAGGCTATCTAAATTTAAGTGCTAAAACAGTTAAATATCAATTAAGCGTAGCAGAACTAGTTGAAGAAGCTTTAAAAAACGCAGAAGGTACTTTAGCTGATAACGGCGCATTAGCAGTTGATACGGGTAAATTTACTGGACGTTCTCCTAAAGATCGTTTTATAGTGTGCGATGAAATAACAGAAAATGCAGTTTGGTGGGGCGATATCAATATTAAAATTAGTCCAGCACATTTCGATCAACTATTTGATAAAATAACGAATCACTTAAATTCAAAACAGATTTATGTTCGCGATGCGTATGCATGTGCGGATGAAAATTATAAAACCACTATTCGCGTAGTTACAGAACATGCGTTCCAAAATCTTTTTGCGAATAACTTATTCTTAAGATTCCCAGAAGAGGAATTGCCTACACAACCCGAGTGGACAATTATAGCAGTACCCTCATTTTTAGCTAATCCTTTAACAGATGGAACTCGCCAAGCTAATTTCTCTATTTTAAATTTTTCAAAGAAGATGATTTTAATAGGCGGGACAGCATATACTGGCGAAATTAAAAAAGGAATCTTCTCTGTATTAAACTTTATATTGCCAGAACAAAAGAAAACATTATCTATGCATTGCTCTGCCAATGTAGGCGAAGATGGAGATACCGCTATCTTTTTTGGATTATCGGGAACTGGAAAAACAACTTTATCTGCTGATCCAAAAAGAGCTTTAATTGGCGATGATGAACACGGTTGGGGAGAAAATTCAGTATTTAATTTTGAAGGGGGTTGTTATGCCAAATGCATAGATCTGACAGCAGAAAAAGAACCACAAATCTTTAATGCGATTAAATTCGGCTCATTATTAGAAAACACAAATTATTTCCCAAATACACGTACGGTAGATTTTTCAAATATTGATAAAACAGAAAACACCAGAGTTGCTTATCCAATAAATTACATAGATAATGCCATGGTGCCTTCTGTAGCTTCAATTCCAAAAAATATTTTTTTCTTAACGGCTGATGCATTTGGGGTGCTTCCTCCAATTTCTAAACTAACACCAGGTCAGGCGATGTTTCATTTTATATCTGGCTACACCGCAAAAGTAGCTGGTACCGAAGCGGGTGTTACCGAACCTCAATTAACTTTCTCTGCTTGTTTTGGTAAAGCATTTTTACCCTTACATCCTGCTAAGTATGCCAAATTATTGGGAGAAAAGATGGAAAAACATAAAGTGAATGTATGGTTAGTAAACACAGGGTGGAGTGGCGGCCCTTATGGAGTAGGAAATAGAATGAAATTGAGTTATACCCGAGCAATGATTAGTGCAGCATTAAATGGAAGTTTGGCAAAAGCCGATTTTATAGAACATCCAGTATTTGGATTGTTAATGCCAACAAATTGTCCAGATGTACCTTCAGAAATTTTAAATCCTAGAAATACATGGGCAAGTTCTCAAAATTACGATAACAAGGCAAATGAATTAGCAACAGCATTTTTAGAAAACTTTAAACAGTTTGAGGACTTTGCAAACGAAGAAATTCAAAATGCACTCCCAAAAGTGGTTGAAAACGTACTTTAATGTATTTTTTTCACTTAAAATTTGCTTTTAATTAAATTTTTAGTTTTAATTGCGGAAGATTGTCTCGAACAAAGGCAATCTTTTTTGGTTATGCACTTTCCTTAACAATAAAAAAGAGGGCTAGCGTAACGAATTAATTGTGTAACGATTATTTAATTTGTAATTTAAAATCAATTTATAAATTTGCTAACGCAACAATTAATTTCAATAAACGTTGTGTGTATTACTATATTATTTAAATAATTTCTTTAAATTTAAAACAAGTACTAAAAACTAAAAAACTAAAAAAAAATGGCAAACGCACCAAAACCAACAACAGTTAAAAAAGAGAGTTCAACTGCATCTAATTTATTTGCAACTCTTGTAATTCCTATTTGTATCCTTATTGGGGTAACACTTTTCATCTTTGTATTGGGTAAACCATCAAACTTTACAATTGATGATTCTATTGCAAAGGCAAACAGTACAGTTTCATTAGCTTTCTTTAATGATGACACAGCTCACATTTTACCTAAAGTTGGTAACTATGGTGGTATGGCTTACAAAGGCGGATTTATCGTTCCAATTTTGATGGGTATGCTTTTAATGGTATTCGTATTCTCAATTGAGCGTTTAATTGTAATTGGTAAAGCAACAGGTAAAGGAAGTTTAGATTCTTTCGTTAAAAAAATTCAATCACTTTTAAGTTCAGGTAATATCTCAGCAGCAGCTGCAGAATGCGATAAACAAGAAGGTTCTGTTGCAAACGTAATTAAATCTGGTCTTAAAAAATATGGCGAGATGGAAACTGAGCAAAACATGGATACAGATCAAAAATGTTTAGCTATCCAAAAAGACATCGAAGAAGCTACTTCATTGGAAATGCCAATGTTAGAGCAAAACTTAACAATCATTGCTACTTTGGTATCAGTAGGTACGTTAATGGGTCTATTAGGTACAGTAACAGGTATGATTAAAGCGTTTGGTGGTTTGGCCAACTCTGGAGCACCAGATCAAGCGGCATTAGCAACTGGTATTTCTGAGGCTTTGATTAACACAGCTACAGGTATTGGTACTTCTACTCTTGCAATTATCATGTATAATATCTTGACTTCGAAAATCGATAAATTGACTTATGCTATTGATGAAGCAGGTTTCAGCATCATCCAAACTTACGCTTCTACCCATAAATAAAAATTATTTTAATTTTTTTTGCCGGCTTTTATGGAAAACCGGAAAAATTAACATCATTAATTAAAATATTATATTTTTTATATCATGGGCAGAATAAAAGTTCCTAGAAAGAGTACCTCAGTAGACATGACCGCAATGTGCGATGTGGCTTTCTTGTTGTTAACTTTCTTTATTTTAACGGCAACTTCCCGTCAACCAGATCCTTTGGATATTAAAACTCCATCGTCTTCGGTTCAATTTAAAGTGCCTGATAAAGATTTGGCAATATTGAGTATCGGTAAAGGGAAAGTTTTTATAGAAATCATAGGTCAAGACGTAAAAAAATTGACCTTGCAAAAAATGGCTACATTATATAGCACTTCATTTACTGAAGATGAAGCTAAACGTTTTGGTGTAATTTCATCATTTGGCGTTCCATTTGGTAACCTAAAACAGTTCATTAATTTGAATGGTGATGATCGTGCAAAATTTGAAGCTAAGCTAAACGGAATTCCTACAGATTCTACAACTAATGGAGAACTATACAGATGGATAGAGCAATCTCGTAGAGCTACGGCTGAATTGCACAATACCGAAATGCGTATCAGTATTAAGGGAGATTCAAAAGAAGAATATCCAACAATTAGAAAAATTGTAGATGTACTTCAAAAACAACAAGTTAACAAATTTAGTTTAATTACATCAGCCGAGGCTGCTGCTAAATAATATATACTATGGCAGAATTAAATACAGGTGGGGATGGCGGCAAAGGTGGCAAAGTAAGAAGTAAAAAACAATCTACACGTGTAGATTTAACCGCAATGGTTGATTTAGCGTTCTTATTGATTACTTTCTTCATGCTAACTACTTCCTTATCAAAACCATTAGCAATGGATATTGCTAAACCCGATAAAGACGTTAAAGATTTAAATAAACTTGAGTTGAAAGCATCTCAAACGATGACGATTTTATTAGGTAAGAACGATAAAATTGCATGGTACATGGGAGAGGCTGGTAAATCAACACCAACTATTGAAGGTTTTAATGATATTAGAGCATCACTCCTGAAAAATAAACAAGAAGTAAAAGATAAAATGGGTAAAGACATCATTATTGTGGTGAAACCTACCGATGCATCTACTTACGAAAACTTTGTTAATATCATGGATGAATTGAATATTACTAAAACTAATATTAATGCACCAGCTATTGATGATGATCCTAAACACCTAATGGATAGTGAAAAAGAAGCTATGAAAACAGGTGGGATTTTATAATAAAATAATAACAAATTAAAATATTAAGCAATGTTTGGATCTAAAATAGATTTATTTAACAAAGAGTGGCTTGATGTAATATTTGCCAAAAAGAATAAGAATTATGGAGCTTACGAGCTTCGTCAAACTAACGCGGCTAATACATCTAAATCGCTATTTATTGCATCGGCAATATTTATATTACTGTTCTTAGCGCCAAAAATTTACGCTCTGATTGCAGGAATATTGCCTGAACCACCTAAGGAGAAAGTGGTTGAAATGGTTATGCAGCCACCTCCACCAATTAATCCAGATGTGAAAACACCTCCACCAGTTGAGCCACCTCCACCAAAGCAGGATCAAATTAAATTTCCTCCTCCAATTGTGAAGCCGGATAACGAAGTGCGTGATGAAGAACCGCCTAAAGCAGAAGATTTGAAAAAGGCAGATCCTGGACAAAAAACAATTGAAGGTGATCCATCAGCAGATATCGTGCAAATTGCACCAGCAGGTGAAGGACCAAAACAAGCAGTACAAGTAGAGGATAATACAGTTTACAATTTTGTAAGTATGGAGAATCCACCTAACTATCCAGGTGGTATTCAGAAATTCTATGATTATTTAGCCAATGGAATTAAATATCCAGCAATGGCAACTGAAGCGGGAATTTCTGGAACACTATTTTTATCATTTACAGTTGAAAAAGATGGTTCTGTAACCGATGCTAAAGTTGATAGAAAAGTAGGTTATGGAATGGATGAAGAAGCGATTAGAGTGTTAAGAGCAAGTAAACGCTGGAATCCTGGCATGCAAAATGGTAAACCTGTACGTGTTAAATATAATATTCCAATTAAATTTAACCTGCAACAATAAACATCAACATGTTTAATCTGAATTACTTTAAACAGAAATCGCCACAACAGCGATTTCTGTTTATTTTAGGGCTTACGATGTTTCTTTTTTATTTGGTATTAGGTTCTATCCTCATTTTCTGGAAGAATTTAATCCCATTAGAAATGGAAGCAAAATATAGAATCATATTTGGTGTAGGATTAATAGTTTACGCTTTGATTAGATTTTATCGATTAATCAATCAAAAAGATACTATCGAGCGATGAAAAATATAGGTTTTGCACTAGTACTATTAGCTATTTTATCCTGCAATAGAGGACAAAAAAAAGGTGGAATTCCTGAAACAAGAACATCGGGGACAACTGAATTATTGGTGGATGAATCTTTTGCTCGTATTTTAGATGATCAAATAGAAGTTTTTAAAAGCGATTATCCTGATGCAAAAGTAACGACTATTTTAGGGAATGAGAACAAGATTTTGCCTGATTTTTTAAATGGTAAAGTTAAAATGATAGTGCTATCTCGGATGCTAAAACCCGAAGAAGAACGTTATTATAAACAAAAGCAAATTGCTGTTTTTACAGATCGATTTGCAATTGATGGAATTGCATTAATAACAAATGCTGCCAATGTAGATACTAATATTACTGTAAAAGAAGTATTAGATATTTTAAAAGGCACTGCTACTAGCAATAAGAAATTAGTTTTTGATAATGCTTATTCTAGTACAATAAGATATTTTAGAGACTCTGCAAAAGTTAAAGAATTACCTAAAGCTGGAGTTTATACCTTACAATCGAATAATGATGTAATTAAATACATCGCTGATCATAAAGATTATATCGGTGTAGTAGGTGTTAATTGGTTGTTAGAGAATAATAAAGAAATTTCGGCATCTTTGCCAAATATTAAAGTAATGGGAGTTAAGAATTTAGCTGGTAAAAAGGGCGATAGTTTGTTCTATAAACCTACCCAGAATAACCTAATTAATGGAATTTATCCTTTTTTAAGGAATGTTTATATAATGAATGCTGAAGGAAGAGATGGTTTAGGCACAGGATTTGCAAATTGGTTAACTAGCCCTCGTGGACAGTTAATTGTACTCAAATCAGGACTAGGTCCTCATAAGATGGTATCAAGAGATTTTAACATAAGAAACACGAACTAAAATTAATATTAAAACTAATGAAAAGAACATTGCTGTAACAGAACCAGATAAAGGTGCAGGAAAAGTTATTTCGATTAAAACAAATGATGACAATGAAAATGATTAAGAAAGCAATAACCTTAAGTTTAGGTTTAGTAATGATGGGTGGTGCCACATTTGCTCAAAGTTTAGCTGATGCGAAGAAGGCCATGGATGCAGAGCAGTATCAAAAAGCTAGCTCAATGCTTAAAACACTTATAAGCTCTCAAGCAACCAAAGGGGAAAATTATTTTAACCTTGGTGAAGTATATTTACGTACAGATGAAATTGATTCTGCAAGAGCGGTATTTACAAAAGGGATAACTGCAGAACCTAAATATGCATTAAACTATGTTGGTCTAGGTCACGCAGATTTGAAATCGGATAATGCAGCCTCTGCAAAAACAAATTTTGATAAAGCTTTGTCATTTGGTATGAAAGACTATCAAACTTACCTAACCATTGGTAAGGCTTATTTAGATCAAAAAACACCTGATTATGCCGCTTCACTTCCGAATTTGCAAAAAGCAGATGAATTAGATTCAAAAGATAAAGATCCTGAAACATTTGTTGCTTTAGGAGATTATTACGCTTTGCAGAAAAAGAACAGTGAAGCTTATAATGTTTATTTAAGAGCAACGGATATCAATCCTGCTTTATATCGTGTGAATGTACAAATTGGTAAAATGTATAGAGAAGCTTATGCATTTGCAGAAGCAGAAGCACAATTGAAAAAAGCAACCGCGGCAGATCCTAATTATGGTCCAGCTTATCGTGAATTAGCAGAATTAGATTTACAATGGTCTTACCAAGATCCGAAAAATGGTGCTGCTAGAAGAGCTGAGGCCTTAACTAATTATAAAAAATATTTAGACTTAACAGATAAATCTTTTGAATCGCGTTTACGTTATGTTCAGTTTTTAGTTTACGCTGATGATTTCGTTACATTATCAAATGAAGTAGCAACTTTAAATGCACCAGATGCTAATAACCCAAAAACATTCATTGTAATACGTATGCGCGGTTATTCTGCAATTGAGAATAAAAATTATCCTCAAGGTGTACAATTTATGAATGAATTGTTTGCTCGTAAACAAGATGCTTCTCGTATCATTGGCTTAGATTACCTTTATTTAGGTAAAGCTTTGCAAAATACTGGAAGTGATAGCTTAGCGGTGGTTAATATTACGAAAGGTGTTGAGTTGGATTCTAGTAAAGTAGAGGATTTAGCTGAAATAGGTAAGAAATACTATGCGGCAAAAAACTATGATAAAGCAATTCCAGTTTTCAAGAAAGTAATTTCATTGAATTCTAAAAATCCTAATATGGCAATGAATTATTACTATTTAGCATTAGCTGAATATGTGAAATCTGGTGCTAAGGATAGAGCTATGCTTGTAGAAAGTGACTCTGCGCTTGCTAAAGTAATTACATTAGCTCCCGAATACGATCCAGCTTTTCTTTATAGAGCTCGTATCAATAAAGCTATTGACGTAATAGATAATCCAGAAACTCAGAAAGGATTAGCAGTGCCTTTTTATGAAAAATATATAACACTTCTTACAGTAACTAAACCAGAAAAGGCTGCAGCGCACGTTAAAGATTTGGCTGACTCTTATAATTATTTAGGTTTCTATTATTCAGGTGTTGATAAAGAAAAAGCGAAAGAATATTTTAATAAAACTTTAGCTATCGATCCTGCAAATACATATGCTGCAGATAATTTGAAGATACTTAATACTCCAGCAGCACAACCTAAAAAAGCACCAATTAAGAAATAATAATTCTTAAACTAATAAAAGAAAAGGCAGGGTTTGTAATCCTGCCTTTTTCTTTTAATTTTGTCTAAAATAATATACATGGAAACTACAAGTACAGCACACGATTTTTTACCTATCATATTTCAAGTTATTGTTGCCTTAGGATTTGTTGTAGTAACTCTATTTGCTACTCACTTTTTAGGTCCAAAACGTAAAACAAGTGATAAACTTTCTACTTTTGAAGCAGGAGTAAAATCAGTAGGTAATGCTCGTCAGCCATTTTCTATTAAATATTTTTTGGTAGCGATACTTTTTGTATTGTTTGATGTTGAAGTAATCTTCATGTATCCTTGGGCTGTGAACTTTAGAGAGTTAGGTTGGAATGGAATAATTGAGATGTTCATCTTTATGGGGACACTTTTACTAGGGTTTATCTACATTTTAAAGAAAAAAGCACTAGATTGGAATTAATTATTTAGATTAATTCTAAATGCCAATCCCTTAACTATTTGCTTGTTAAATATTGTAAATTTGTTGCTTATTCTCGATTAGGAATAAGCATTTTTTGTTTAAAAACATGAGTGAAATCAATATAGTAGATGCGCCACCAGGTATAGAAGGCTCAGGCTTTTTTGCCACTTCCTTAGATAAGGTAATAGGGTTGGCTCGTTCACATTCGTTATGGCCCTTGCCATTTGCTACTTCTTGCTGTGGAATTGAATTTATGGCAACTATGGGTTCTCATTACGATTTTGGTCGTTTTGGCGCAGAAAGATTAAGTTTTTCTCCACGTCAAGCAGATTTATTAATGGTAATGGGTACCATCGCAAAAAAAATGGGGCCAGTACTTAAGCAAGTATATTTACAAATGGCAGAACCTCGTTGGGTTATCGCTGTTGGTGCTTGCGCATCTAGCGGGGGTATTTTTGATACCTATTCTGTGTTACAAGGAATTGATGAGATTATTCCTGTGGATGTTTATGTTCCAGGTTGTCCTCCTCGCCCAGAAGCTATTTTAGATGGTTTCGGGAAAATCCAAGAATTAGTTAAAAACGAATCAGGCAGAAGAAGATATTCAGATCAGTATAAACAAATGTTAGCTTCATACGGAATAGAATAATGGCTAAAGCAACAAATACAGAAATCATTAATTTGCTAGGCGAAAAATTCGGCGAGCAACTTTTTGATGTAACAGAACCTTATGGATTGCTTACTTTTTCTACTACTAAAGATAAAATTGTAAATGTTTTGTCTTTCTTGAAAGAGAATGGAAAAATCAATTTTAATTTCTTAACCGATTTAACAGCAGTTCATTATCCTGAGAAAAATCAGATTGCTGTAGTTTATCATTTGCATAGTATGGTAAATGGAATTAGAGTAAGATTAAAGGTTTTTCTTCATGAAAATGATGCGACTATTCCAACGGCATCCACTTTGTGGAACTCGGCAAATTGGATGGAAAGAGAAACCTATGATTTTTTCGGAGTTAAGTTTGAAGGACATCCTGATTTGAGAAGGATTTTAAACATGGATGAACTTAATGTACATCCGATGTTAAAACAATATCCGTTAGAAGACCCTAATAGAGTTGATAAAAAAGACGAATACTTTGGTAGATAACACATGAAGCATAATCAACCAGTATATACAGATAATGACCCGCAGAGCGAATTGGTAACCCTAAATTTAGGTCCAACTCACCCTGCTACACACGGTGTTTTCCAAAACGTATTGCAGCTAGATGGCGAGCGTATTGTAAGCGGTGTTTCTACTATTGGATATATCCACAGAGCATTTGAAAAAATTGCTGAACACCGTCCGTTCTATCAAATTACACCTTTAACAGATCGTTTAAACTACTGTTCATCTCCAATTAATAACATGGGATGGCACATGACGGTTGAAAAATTATTGAATATCCAAATTCCTAAACGTGTAGATTATCTACGTGTAATTATCATGGAATTGGCTAGGATTTCTGACCATATCATTTGCAATACCATTATTGCGCAAGATACTGGTGCAACTACAACTTTCCTTTATTTGTTCCAATTTAGAGAGCATATTTACGAAATCTATGAAGAAATTTGTGGAGCTCGTTTAACCACTAACATTGGTCGTATTGGAGGTTTAGAAAGAGATTTTAATGACATCGCCTTTGCGAAAATTAATAAATTTTTAAAAGAATTCCCTGTAGCACTAAGAGAATTTGAAAGCTTGTTAAACCGTAACCGTATTTTTATTGATCGTACAGCTGGCGTTGCCGAAGTTACTCAAGAAACTGCTTTAAGTTATGGTTGGACTGGCCCGCTATTACGTGCAACGGGTGTAGATTATGATGTTCGTGTGAGTGAGCCTTATTCATCTTATCAAGATTTTGATTTCGAAATTCCGGTAGGTACAAGTGGCGATATTTATGATCGTTATTTGGTGCGAAATGAAGAAATGTGGCAAAGTGTGAGGATTATTGAGCAAGCTTTAGAGAAATTAAAATCTGAACCTAAAGGAATTTTCCACGCTGATGTTCCAGAATTTTATTTGCCAGGAAAAGAAGAAGTTTATAATAATATGGAAGCATTAATCTATCACTTTAAAATTGTGATGGGCGAAATTGATGCGCCAAAAGCAGAAGTTTACCACGCTGTAGAAGGTGGTAATGGAGAATTAGGTTTTTATTTGATCAACGATGGTGGTAGAACTCCTTATCGTTTACACTTTAGAAGACCTAGTTTTATTAATTATTCAATGTTTGCAAAAATGAGTGAAGGCATGTTGTTATCGGATGCCATTATTAACATGAGTAGCATGAACATTATTGCAGGAGAATTAGATGCTTAAAGTAGAAGAAACACAACCTGTAGAATTTTCATCGGTTTTGCTTGCCAATTTTGATGAAATTGTATCACGTTATCCAGAGGGAAAACAAAAATCAGCTTTGCTACCTATTTTACATTTGGTACAGGCAGAATTTGGTTGGACAAGTCCTTTGGCAATGGATAAAGTTGCTGAATATTTAAATATAGAACCAATTGAAGTGTATGAGGTTGCATCTTTTTATAGCATGTACTTTTTACAACCAAAAGGAAAATATGTATTAGAAGTTTGCCGTACTGGACCTTGTTGCTTAGTTGGTGCAGAAAAAATAATGGATCATATTGAAAGTAAACTTGGCGTTAAAGAAGGTGAAGTTACTGAAGATGGTTTATTTAGCTGGAGAGGTGTTGAATGTTTAGCGGCATGTGGATATGCTCCAGTATTACAAATTGGTCCGGAATATACTTTCTATGAAAACTTAACTGAGCAATCAGTTGATCAATTAATAGATGATTTACGCAAGAAATAATGGGACGTAAACTATTACTCGAACATATCAACGTACCTGGCATTAATACGCTGGAAGTTTATCGCCAAAAAGGCGGTTACCGAGCCGTAGAAAAAGCTTTGAAAACTTTAACACCTGATGAAGTGGTGGAAGAAGTTAAAAAATCTGGTTTACGTGGCCGCGGTGGTGCAGGTTTCCCAACGGGGATGAAATGGAGTTTTTTGGCTAAGCCAGAAGGAGTTGCTCGTTATTTGGTATGCAACGCTGATGAATCAGAGCCTGGAACTTTTAAAGACAGATATTTAATGACCTACATTCCTCATGCATTAATTGAAGGAATGATTGTGGCAAGTTTCGCCCTTGGTGCTAAAACATCATACATTTATGTGCGTGGTGAAATGATGCCTCAAATCCGCATTTTAGAAAAAGCAATTGCTGAAGCTAAAGCTGCTGGGTTTTTAGGGAAAAACATTTTAGGAACAGGCTACGATTTAGAATTATACGTACAACTAGGTGGTGGTGCTTACATTTGCGGAGAAGAAACTGCTTTGTTAGAATCATTAGAAGGTAAAAGAGGAAATCCTCGTATTAAACCTCCTTTTCCAGCAATTGCTGGATTATATGGTTGTCCAACAGTAGTAAATAATGTAGAATCTATTGCTGCAGTTGTGCCAATTATTAATGATGGTGGTGATGAATATGCAAAAGTAGGTATCGGTAGAAGTACAGGTACAAAATTAATATCAGCTTCTGGAAACTTGGTAAAACCAGGAGTTTATGAAATTGAATTAGGCTTGCCAGTTGAAGAATTTATCTATTCTGATGAATATTGTGGTGGTATTGCTAATGGAAAAAGACTAAAAGCTACTGTAGCTGGAGGTTCTTCGGTGCCAATTTTACCAGCAAACTTAACACTTAAATATGCCAATGGTGAACCTCGTTTAATGAGTTACGAATCACTTTCTGAAGGTGGTTTTGCAACTGGGACGATGATGGGATCTGGAGGTTTTATTGCATTTGATGAAGACCAATGTATTGTTAGAAATACTTGGAATTTTGCTCGTTTCTATCATCATGAAAGTTGCGGACAATGCTCTCCTTGTCGTGAAGGAACAGGTTGGTTGGAGAAAATATTGCATAGAATAGAATACGGACATGGCAAAATGAGCGATATAGAATTGCTTTGGGATGTTCAGCGTAAAATAGAAGGAAATACTATTTGTCCATTGGGCGATGCAGCGGCTTGGCCAGTTGCAAGTGCAATTAGACATTTTAGAGATGAGTTTGAATGGCATGTAAAAGAGCCAGTGAAAAGCTTAAGCAGCAATTATGGCATTGCCAATTATGCTGTTCCGATAGAGAAAAAAGTTGAAGAGGTTAAACAGGATAATATTTAATCATGGCTGACTTAATGAAAGTAACGATAGACGGGATCACGGTAGAAGTAGCGCTAGGTACAACTATTCTCAATGCAGCAAGGCAAATTGGGGGTGATATTGTTCCGCCTGCAATGTGCTATTACTCTAAATTAGAAGGAAGTGGTGGTAAATGCCGTACGTGTATTGTTAAAGTAAGTAAAGGTTCTGAAAAAGACCCACGTCCAATGCCTAAATTGGTTGCATCTTGTCGTACCACAGTTATGGATGGCATGGAAGTGCAAAATATTACTTCACCAGAGGTTTTGGAAGCGAGAAGTGGTGTGGTAGAGATGTTATTGATTAATCACCCATTAGATTGCCCAGTTTGCGACCAAGCTGGTGAGTGTGATTTGCAAAACTTAGGTTACGAAAACGGATTACAACGCACACGTTATGAATTTGAGCGTCGTACTTTTGAAAGAATAGATATTGGCGATAAAATTCAGTTACACATGAATCGTTGCATTTTATGCTATCGTTGTGTTTTTGTAGCTGATCAAATTACAAATAAGCGTGTTCATGGTATTTTAAATCGTGGAGATCACTCTGAAATTTCTACTTATATACAAGCTGCAGTTGATAATGATTTCTCTGGAAATGTAATTGATGTTTGTCCAGTAGGTGCTTTAACTGATAAAACTTTTAGGTTTAAAAATAGAGTTTGGTTTACTAAACCTGTTGATGCACATCGTGATTGTAACCACGAAAAATGCAACGGTAAAGTAACGCTTTGGTATAAAGGAGCAGATGTTTTACGTGTTACTGCTCGTAAAGATCAATTTGGTGAGGTAGAAGAATTTATTTGTAACGAATGTCGTTTTGAGAAAAAAGCAACAGCTGATTGGACAATTGAAAATCCAACTCAGATTTCAGATACTTCGGTAATTTCATCAAATCACTACGAAACTTTTAGACCTTTACCAGTAATTAAAGAAAATTTGGCTTTACAAGAAGCTAATAAAGTTGAACTAGAAAAAACCAGTAAATTCTAATGGATATCAATTTTGTAATCGAAAAATTTGCCCTGGTAACAATCTTGTTTTCCATTAGTTTGGTAATAGCGATGTATTCTACTTATGCAGAGCGAAAAGTGGCCGCTTTTTTACAAGACCGTTTAGGTCCGGATAGAGCTGGTCCTTTTGGTATTTTGCAACCTTTAGCAGACGGTTTAAAAATGTTCATGAAGGAAGAAATTATTCCTTCAAACGCTAGTAAATGGTTATTTATGGTTGGTCCAGGTTTGGCTATGCTTTGTGCTTGTATTGGTACGGCAGTTATTCCTTGGGGACAAGATTTAAACATTGGAGGAAGAGTAGTTCCTTTGCAGGTTACAGATATTAACGTTGGTGTATTATATCTTTTTGGCGTAGTTTCATTAGGTGTTTATGGTGTAATGATTGGTGGTTGGGCTTCTAACAATAAATATTCATTGTTAAGTGCAATTAGAGCAGCTTCTCAAAATATCAGTTATGAAGTGGCGATGGGTTTATCTATCATCGCTTTGCTTTTAATGACAAATACATTAAGCCTAAAAGAAATTGTTGCTCAGCAACACGGTTGGCATTGGAATGTAATTTATCAACCCTTAGGATTCATCATTTTCATGGTGTGTTCTTTTGCAGAAACTAACCGTGCTCCATTCGATTTACCTGAGTGTGAAACTGAATTAATCGGGGGTTACCATACAGAATATTCCTCAATGAAATTAGGTTTTTACCTATTTGCTGAATATATCAACATGTTTGTTTCATCTGCCGTGATGGCAACATTATATTTTGGTGGTTACAATTACCCTTGGATGGATACCGTTGCAGCTCATGTTAGCCCAAATACGGCGGCATTAATTGGAACAGTTATTTTATTTGCTAAAATATTTGCATTTATCTTCTTCTTCATGTGGGTACGTTGGACAATTCCTCGTTTCCGTTATGATCAGCTGATGAATTTAGGTTGGAAAACATTAATTCCACTAGCAATTGCTAATATCATTGTCACAGGGATTGTTATCGCTGTTGTAAATAAGTTTTAAGAGAGAGATATGGAATCATTAAGTAACAAGAAAAAAGTACTAGAGCAAAAGCCTCTTAACCTTGCAGAACGCATGTATTTGCCTGCTATTGTTAAAGGTTTAGGTACTACAATGAGCCACTTTTTTAAGAAAAGTTCAACGATTAGATATCCAGAGCAGGAAAGAGAATTTTCTATCAACTGGAGAGGAATGCATTCTTTAAAAAGAGATGAAGAAGGTAGAGAACGTTGTACTGCTTGTGGATTATGTGCTTTATCTTGTCCTGCAGAAGCAATTACAATGATTGCCGCAGAACGCAAACCAGAAGAAAAAGATTTATACCGTGAAGAAAAATATGCTGCAGTTTATGAAATCAACATGTTACGTTGCATTTTCTGTGGATTGTGTGAAGAGGCTTGCCCTAAAGAGGCGATTTATTTAGATGGACCTATTGTTCCTTCTGATTATTTACGTAAAGATTTTATTTACGGTAAAGATAAATTGGTTGAAGCTCCTTTGGAGAAATAATATAATACAGTCGTCATTGCGAGGAACGAAGCAATCCTAAAGCAATGGACTTTAACAAATGAGATTGCTTCGTGCCTCGCAATGACGAGACGGTTAATAACTAAACAAAAAGAAAATTAATGGGTACATCAGTATTCTATTTCGTAGCAACATTAAGCATCATTTTTTCACTGATGGTTATCTTTTCGAAGAATCCAATCCACAGTGTTTTATACTTGATTCTTACCTTTTTTACTTTTACAGTTCACTATGTGCTCTTAAATGCACAATTTTTAGCGGTTGTAAATTTCATTGTTTACATGGGTGCAATTATGGTTTTATTCCTATTCGTGTTAATGCTTTTGAACTTGAATAAGGAAAATGAACCTAATAAATCAGCATTAGTTAAAATTTTAGGCGTAATAGCTGGTGGATGTTTATTAGTAACCTTAGTTGGTTCATTCAAAGCAGTTTCAATTAATAGCCCATTGGTATTACAAAACCCAAATTTGGGATTAGTTAAAAACCTAGGTAAAGAATTATTCGGCCCGTTCATGTTGCCATTTGAATTGTCATCAATTTTATTGCTTACGGCAATGGTTGGCGCAGTATTGTTAACTAAAAAAGAAGAAAAAGCAAATGGATAATTTAACTTCAAGCATGCAAACAGTTCCACTTAATCATTACATCTGGTTATGTGCTATTATCTTCACTATCGGGGTAATGGGAGTGTTAACACGTAGAAATGCTATTGTTATTTTTATGTCGGTAGAGTTAATGTTAAATTCAGTTAACTTATTGCTAACTGCTTTTTCGGTTCATCACAATGATCCAGCTGGACAAGTTTTTGTATTTTTTATTATGGCTTTGGCAGCTGCCGAAGTAGCCGTAGGACTAGCAATTATTGTAATGGTTTACAGAAATACGCAGTCGATAGATATTAATGTATTAAATCGCCTTAAGTGGTAATTAGATAGAAGATGATAAATAGTTTACTTTGGTTAATCCCTTTACTCCCGCTTTTAGGCTTTGTAATTAATGGCCTTGGCAGAAATACCTTTAGCAAAAGCCTAATTGGTTTTATCGGTAGCGGTGTAATATTTGCTTCTTTTGCATTAAGTGTTGCTTTATTTTTTGACCTACATTCAAGTGTTCAAAAACAATTTCCGGTAGAACTTTTCGATTGGATTAGCGCTGGGAATTTACATATTCCACTTTCGTTTTTATATGATCCATTAAGCGCAATTATGTTATTAATTATAACAGGAATTGGCTTTTTAATTCATTTGTATTCGGTTGGTTACATGCATGATGATGTTGGATTTGGTAAATTCTTCAGCTATTTAAACCTATTTATCTTCTTTATGTTGATATTGGTTTTAGGCTCAAACTACATCGTCATGTTTATCGGTTGGGAAGGTGTAGGTTTATGTTCTTACCTGTTAATCGGTTTCTGGTATACCAATAGCAATTACGCAAGTGCAGCAAAAAAAGCATTTGTTATGAATAGAATTGGAGATTTAGGTTTCCTTTTAGGTGTTTTCTTAATCTTTAATACTTTCGGTAGCGTAGAGTTTGCTAAAGTATTTCCTCAGGCTGCCTCAATGATGCCAGGAGCTGGAACAATTACTTTAATTACGATATTATTATTTATTGGAGCCTGTGGTAAATCCGCACAGTTACCTTTATTTACTTGGCTACCAGATGCAATGGCTGGCCCGACTCCAGTTTCTGCCTTAATACATGCTGCAACAATGGTAACGGCAGGTATTTATATGATTGCTCGTTCGAGTGTGTTATTCGATTTAGCGCCAACTACGCAAATGATTATTGCCATTATTGGAACAGCGACTGCTTTAATTGCTGCGATAATTGCCTTAACACAAACAGATATTAAAAAAGTATTGGCTTATTCAACTGTATCTCAATTAGGATATATGTTTTTAGGTTTGGGCGTTGGTGCATATACAGGTTCATTCTTCCACGTTTTAACTCACGCTTTCTTTAAAGCATTGTTATTCTTAGGAGCAGGTTCTGTAATTCATGCAATGCATCATGAACAAGATATGCGCCACATGGGTGGATTAAAATCTAAGTTGAAAATTACGTTTGCTACTATGATGATTGGTGCAATTGCAATTGCAGGTTTACCTCCGTTCTCTGGTTTTTTCTCTAAGGATGAAATTTTAGCTCACGCATTCGAATACAATAAAGTGCTTTGGGCAATTGGGTTATTCACCGCATTTCTGACTGCTTTTTATATGTTCAGGATGATGTTTTTAACCTTCTCTGGGAAATATCGCGGAACACATCACGCAGAAGAGAAAATTCACGAATCGCCAAAAATTATGACTTATCCATTAATTGTGTTGGCTATTTTGGCTGCAATTGGTGGAGTAATAAATATTCCTCATGTTTTTGGTGGCAATGAATGGTTAGCACATTGGTTAACTGGTGCGGGCATTGCTCAACATGAATTGGAATTAAGTCATGCCACAGAATTTGGGTTAATGGGAGCTTCTGTTTTAGCCGCTTTGATTGCCTTGTTTTATGCATACACTAAATATGTTAAAAATGCTCATGTTCCAGTTCCTGATGAAAGTAAACGTTCAATTTTAGCTAAAATATCATACAACAAATTCTATTTAGATGAGATTTATGATGCCATCATCACAAAACCTTTAGATGCATTTTCTAGATTTTTCTATCGCATTATCGATAAAAAAGTAATTGATGGTTTGGTAAATGGCTTTGGCTGGTCGGCAACTGAAGGAAGTAAAGGCTTACGCCTTTTACAATCTGGTAATGTTGGCTTTTATATATTTATGATGGTATTCGGTATCATCGCTTTGTTATTGTATACTTATTTATCTATCGCTTAATTCGGTTCAACACATATAAATGGAACTATTAATACTCATATTTTTACCACTTGTTGGCGCAATCATCACCTCACTACTTAAAGGCGGTTCGGCCAAAATAAGTGCTTTAGGTTTTGCACTGGTATCGCTTTGCGTAACTATTGGTTTATTAACAAAATTTACTCCGGATGCGACTACTCAATTTGCAGTAAACTATCCTTGGATACAGCAACTAGGAATTAATTTTCATGTAGGTATTGATGGAATTAGCATGATTACGGTTATTTTGACAAATGTTTTAATGCCACTAATCATCCTTTCTAGCTTTAAACACGAATACAAAAACGCCAATGCTTTTTATGCTCTTATTCTATTTATGCAAAGTGGATTGTTGTTGGTATTTACTGCATTAGATGGATTTTTATTTTACATCGGTTGGGAAGCAGCTTTAATTCCAATTTATTTTATTTGCGCCATGTGGGGCGGAAAAGATCGTATCAAAGTGAACATGAAGTTTTTTGTTTACACGATTGCTGGTTCGCTTTTCATGTTATTAGGTATCATTTATTTATATCTTCAAAATCCTGCAAAGAACTTTGATATCAATGCATTTTACGCTTTAAACTTAGATTCATATCAACAAGGTTGGATATTTTGGGCGTTCTTTATTGCTTTCGCGATTAAAATGCCAGTGTTCCCTTTCCATACATGGCAACCAGATATGTATACTGAAGCTCCTACTCCAGGAACGATGTTATTATCAGGTATTATGTTGAAGATGGGTATTTATGGTGTAATTAGATGGTTATTGCCAATTGTACCGCAAGGTGTTAACGATTGGGTTTGCGTGGCAATGATCCTTTCAGTTATTGGAATTGTTTACGCATCGCTAATTGCATTTACACAAAAAGATGCGAAGCGTTTAGTCGCTTATTCTTCTATTGCTCACGTTGGATTGATTGCGGCAGGTATTTTTACATTAAGCACTCAAGGTATGCAAGGTGTAATGGTACAAATGTTAAGTCATGGTATTAACGTTATCGGTTTATTTTTCGTGTTGGATATTATTTCATCTCGCCTTAAAACAAATAAAATTGAAGAATTAGGTGGATTAGCGAAAGTTGCTCCGAAACTAGCCATCACTTTCTTAATTATTGTTTTAGGAACAGTTGCCTTACCAGGAACTAACGGGTTTATTGGTGAGTTTTTATTGCTATTTAGCGTGTACAGTTATAATGCATGGTTAGGTTTAATCGCTGGGTTGACTATCATTTTTGGTGCAGTTTATATGCTGAGAATGTATCAAAAAGTAATGCTAGGCGAAACCAATGCATTAACCATCAGTTTTACTGATATTAAAGGAACAGAAAAAGTGGTATTATATACAATTTGTGTATTGATAATTGTAATTGGAGTTTATCCTAAGCCAATTTTGCATTTATCTGAAGCTTCGGTACAACATTTATTAGAACAAGTAAATCAAAAATTAACAGGGGTAAACTAAACATGAACATTATTATAACCATCGCCGCTACGGCTTTAATAGTACTTTATGCAGGTTTGTTTAAGGCAAAAAAAGCCTTGCTGCCCTTAACTTTAATTGGTTTATTAGTTGCATTAGGTTTCGTGGCTTGCTCATGGAATAATCCAACTACGTATTATGGTATGATGCGAATGGATAATTTCGCCTTAGCATTTTCAGCTATAGCAATTATAGGTACTTTCTTTATATTTCTATTAACCCAAAATTATTTCGCCGAAGGAAGTGATAACATTGCAGAGTATTTTACTTTGATTTTGTTTGCCCTATCGGGAATGATTATCATGGTTTCGTATCAGAATATGTCGATGCTGTTTATTGGCTTAGAAATCATGTCGGTGAGTTTATATATCCTAGCAGGAATACGAAAACTGAATTTTGCATCAAATGAAGCATCATTAAAATACTTTTTAATGGGTGCTTTTTCTACTGGATTTTTATTATTTGGTATTACCTTAATTTACGGTGCGACAGGTTCGTTTGATATCACAGTTATTCAGAATTATTTAGTTAATAATGTAAAATCAGTTTCGCCATTATTTTATCCTGGTGTTATTTTAATGATGATCGGTTTATGTTTTAAAGTTGGTGCAGCACCGTTCCATTTCTGGGTTCCAGATGTATACGAAGGCTCTCCATCCTTAATTACAACATTTATGTCGACGGTTGTTAAAACGGCTGGTTTTGCTGCGTTTTTAAGGTTATTTGCTGGAGCTTTCGAACCGTTACATGATTTTTGGATGCCAGCATTAATGGTAATTACGATCATCACTTTGTGTATAGGAAATATCACTGCGCTTTACCAAAAGAACTTCAAACGCATGCTGACGTATTCGAGTGTATCACATGCAGGTTACATGTTGTTTTCTTTAATCGTGCTAACTGCAAATTCTGCAAGTAATGTTTTAGTTTATGCTGCTGCTTATACATTTGCAACTATCATAGCCTTTGCAATTTTAATTTTAGTTAAACAAAAAACAGGTAATGATAACTTCGACAGCTTTAATGGATTAGGTAAAAGAAATCCGTTCACAGCTTTTGCATTAACCATTGCAATGCTTTCGTTAGCAGGTATTCCATTAACTGCTGGCTTTATTGGTAAGTATGTTATGTTTTTAAATGTGATGGAGAATTATCAAACCGTTTTAGTAGTTATTGCTATTGTAAACGCATTGATAGGCTTTTATTATTATTTTAAAGTAATCATAGCAATGTGGTTTAAAGAAGGTTCAGATGTCGTTTTAGATACTCCATTGCAGTACAAAATAGTATTGGTTTTATCGGTAATAGTTACCTTATTTTTAGGGGTTTATCCATCTCTTATTTTAAATTTGATATAGCCTAATGATATAGATTATTATTTGTAGTTTTACGAATAATTCAACTATGCAAGAATTCTGGAATTCACTACAGCATTTTATTGATCCCGAAAAATTACTTAAAGAGGGTGGTTTCTATGTTGTTTTGTTTGTAATTTTTGCTGAAACCGGTTTATTCTTCGGTTTCTTTTTACCAGGTGATTACCTTTTGTTTTTAGCAGGCATGTTTGTCGCCACTGGTAGGTTGGATGTAAATATTTCTGTCCTCATAGTGGGCTTATGTATTGCCGCTATTTCAGGAAATTTTACTGGATATTGGTTCGGAAGAAAAACAGGTCCCTTATTGTACAAAAGAAAAGATAGCATCTTTTTTAAGAAAAGATATCTTTTAGCAGCAGAGCGATATTACAGAAAACAGGGCGCCTTTGCCTTAATAATGGGCAGATTTGTACCAATTGTACGAACTTTTGCTCCTATTTTTGCAGGAGTAGTAAAATTAGACATTAAAAAGTTTGCATTTTATAACATTGTAGGTGCAATATTATGGATAGCATCCTTAACTTTGTTAGGATATTTTTTAGGCAGAAGATTTGCCCAACAAATTGAAGAATATTTGGTTTATATAATAATAGGTTTCATTGTAATTACCACCATACCATTGGTTATCACATTTGTGAAAAAACAGGTAAATAAAGGTGACGATGAAGATGAAACAGAGATTGAAGAAGAAAAATGAGTAAAGACGGACACCATCCTTGGCATAATGTTTCTCCTGGAGAGAACTTACCAGTAACTGTAAATGCAATTATCGAAATCCCGAAAGGTTCAAAAGCAAAGTATGAAATAGATAAAGAATCTAACCTAATTAAATTGGATAGGGTTCTTTTTTCATCTGTAATGTACCCAGCAAATTATGGTTTTATCCCACAAACGTATTGTGATGATAATGATCCATTGGATATTTTAGTATTATGTTCAGTTGACGTTTATCCGATGACCATTATTGAAGCTAAAGTAATCGGCGTAATGCACATGGTGGATAATGGCGAACAGGATGATAAAATTATCGCGGTAGCAAAAAACGATATGTCGGTAAATTACATTAACGATTTACACGAATTGCCACCGCATACGATGAAAGAAATTGTAAAATTCTTTCAGGATTACAAAGCGTTAGAAGAGAAAAAAGTAACTATTGAACACTTACTTGGTGTACGTTATGCGCACAAAGTGATACAAGAAAGCATTGAGCTTTACGACAAGAAATTTAGAAATAATTCTTAATGGGATTTCAAATATTTTTGACCTTCTTTTTAGTAGCCCTCAACGGATTTTTCGTTGCAGCAGAGTTTGCAATTGTAAAAGTTAGGGCTTCGCAAATAGAAATCAAAGCTAAATCGGGTAGTAGGGTTGCGAATATTGCAAAGTATATTACTCAGCATTTAGATGGCTATTTGGCTGCAACACAATTGGGTATTACTTTAGCCTCACTTGGCTTAGGTTGGGTTGGTGAGGGCGTTATGCATCATATTATTGACGGCGTAATGAGAAAAATGAACTATAGCGAAGCTATCATTACATCTTTTTCAGGTACAGCATCACCGATTATTGCTTTTTCTTTTATTACCGTTATGCATATTGTGTTTGGTGAATTAGCGCCAAAATCAATAGCGATACAAAAGCCAGTAGCCACAACATTATTTGTGTCGATTCCATTGCAAGGCTTTTATTGGGTATTTAGACCTTTTATTTGGTTGTTAAATGGTCTTGCATCCTTAATTCTTAAATTATTTGGCATTTCTAGTATTGGCGGACATGAAGCTGTTCACAGTACTGAAGAATTATATTATTTATTAGATCAAGGAAAAGAAAGCGGTGCATTAGATACAAATGAGCACGAATTAATTAAAAATGTATTCGATTTTAATGAACGTGTTGTAAAAAATATCATGGTGCCTCGAACAAAAATATCAGGTATCGAATTAAGCACGCCTAAAGACGAAGTTGTACAAATTATTATTGGAGAAGGCTATTCGCGTATGCCAGTTTACGATGATATTATTGATAAAATTATCGGTATTGTACACGCCAAAGATGTGTTGCCACTTTTAGCGGGTAATAAAGAATGGGCATTGGCCGATATTATTAGAAAGCCATATTTCGTTCCAGAAACAAAAAAAATTAACGATTTACTAAGCGAGTTACAACAAAAACGCATTCAAATTGCCATTGTAATTGATGAGTTTGGAGGTACCGCTGGTATGGTTACTTTAGAGGATATCGTTGAGGAAATTGTTGGAGAAATTCAGGATGAATATGATGAGGAAAAACCAACAGTAGAGAAAATTTCTGATACTGAATTTGTCATTAATGCTTACGCTACCGTTTATGATGTGAATGAGCATTTACCACATGATTTACCAGAAGATGAAGATTTTGATACAGTAGGCGGATTGGTTTCTCATGCGTTTGGTAAAATTCCAGAAGTTGGCGATAGTGAAGAATGTTACGGTTACTTATTTACTATTTTAAAGAAAACAGAACAAAATATTGAAACCATAAAACTTGAACTTGTAATTAGTAAAAGCGACATGGTAGATACGCATTAAAACTTTTAGCTAATGCATGTTTTTTACACACCCGATATTACTTCAAATCAATACACATTAAACGAAGAAGAAAGTAGGCATTGCAGTAAAGTACTTCGTTTAACTATTGGCGACATCATTCAATTGATTGATGGAAAAGGCGGTTTGTATGAAGCCGAAATAAGTGCAATTAGCAAAAAAAATGTTCAGCTAAAAATAACCAATAAACAAAGCGAATTTGGTAAGCGTAATCATTATTTGCACATCGCCATTGCGCCAACAAAAAACATAGATCGATTAGAGTGGTTTTTAGAAAAGGCTACAGAAATTGGAATAGATGAAATAACACCGATCATTTGTGATCGCTCTGAGCGTAAAATTGTAAAAGAGGAACGATTAGAAAAAGTAATTACTTCGGCAGTTAAACAATCATTGACGGCTTATCATCCTAAATTAAATCCAACTATTTCTTTTGCAGAGCTGATGAAGCAAAACTCCAATGGAGAAAAATTTATTGCACATTGTATAGAAGGAGAGAAACCATTTATTAATCAACTTACCAAATCACATCAATCGTATTTAATTTTAATTGGTCCAGAAGGAGATTTTAGCCCAACAGAGGTTGAAATCGCTTTGCAAAACGGCTATAAAGCAGTAACTTTAGGTAATACCCGACTAAGAACGGAAACCGCCGCCTTAGCTGCTTGTTTTGAGGTTAATTATATCAATAGATAATTTGATTTACGATTTGAGATTTACGATTTACAATTTTAAAACTAGTAAGCTACAGCAGCTCGCTTTAATCTTTGGGCTTTTAGCTTTTAGCTTTCTCACTAGTTTTACTATTCCTACGTACAAAATGGGCAAGTTAAAATATAATGGTGGCGGAGATTGGTATGGAAATAGAACAGCTTTACCCAATCTCATCGATTTTTGTAATAAGAATTTAGCTACTAATTTTTCTCCGGATGAAGGGATTGTAGAAGTGGGAAGTGCTGAGTTGTATAATTACCCTTTTGTGTACATGACTGGGCATGGAAATGTGATTTTTAGCGCACAAGAAGCTGCTAATTTGAGAAAGTATTTAATTGGCGGTGGATTTTTGCATATCGATGATAATTATGGACTAGACAAATTTATCAGACCTGAAATGAAAAAAGTATTTCCAGAACTTAGTTTTGTGGAATTACCAGCAAATCACAAAATATACAATCAGAAATTTAAATTCCCGGCAGGTTTACCAAAAATACATGAGCATGATGGTAAAAGAGCCCAAGGTTTTGCGCTAATTTGGCAAGGCCGAGTGGTTTGCTATTATACGTACGAGTGCGATTTAGGCAACGGTTGGGAAGACTTTGGAACATATCCGACAGACACGCAAGAAAGCCGTAATAAAGCACTTAAAATGGGTGCTAATTTAGTTCAGTATGCTTTAACACAATAAGAATGTATCAAATAAAAGTAAACGATAAATATAACTTTGATATAACAGCTGATCATAAACAGCTAAAAGTTAATAACGAAGTTGTAGAGTTAGATAGGCTTGCTTTAAATGCAAATAGTACCCATGTCCTGTTTAAAAATAAATCTTATAACATAGAAGTTATAGAGCTGAATAAGGAAGAAAAAACAGCTATTATCAAAGTAAATAATAACACCTATACATTAACCATAAAAGATCAATTTGATCAATTATTAAAACTGTTGGGTATGGATAATTTAGCAATAAATAAAATACAGCAAATTAAGGCACCAATGCCTGGGTTGGTATTAAGTGTTCTTGCAGAAGAAGGAGCTGAGGTAAAAAAAGGAGATAATCTTTTAGTGCTAGAAGCGATGAAAATGGAAAATATGATTAAATCGCCAACGGATGGTGTGATTAAGAAAATAGAAATTAAGCAAGGCGATAAAGTAGAGAAGAACGAAATACTAATCAGTTTTAATTAAAAAGAAAAGGGCAAACATTATTGCTTACCCTTTTCTTTTTACATCTTTATTTGCCCTTAACTTTAAATTGAGGTTTGCCGACGGATCTAATCTCTGATGAACCTAACATGGTCATCGCACAGCGGAAGCCAATATCAGCGGTTGATTCATCTTCTTGTAAATATCGTCTAGCTGCAGGATTTAACCATTGCGCTTGATCATCCCAAGAACCACCTTTGTACACTCTAGATTTATTATTTACTAAGGTAGTTACACCATATAAAGAACTTTCTTCGTCGCGGTAGCCACGTTGATCAGGATTATAAGCTGTAGTGCCTGTATTTCCGGCAGCTTTACCAGCTTGTAACTCTGCCCAAGTTTGTTTAACACCCGAATTAGCATTTACCATTTCCGGTTTGCCATATTTATCCTGTTTAAGTTTACCAGTAATTGGATCTCTATCTTTATTTTGATATTGGTTACCTCTAAATGCATTTAATGCATCTGCTTGTTCAAAAGTTGAGGCACGATAAATATCACGAGTCCATTCGTTTACATTACCAGCCATATTATATAACCCAAAATCATTTGGTTCATAACTTCTCACGTCCTGTGTAAAGGCAGCTTTATCATTTAGCGATCCGCCAACACCCATGTAATCGCCTTTGGCTCTTTTAAAGTTGGCTAGAATTAATCCTCTAGTACTTTTCTTAGCAGAAGTAATTCCTAAACCATTCCATGGATAGATTTTTTTCTCGTTAATGTTTTCGTACTGCGTATTTCCAATTAAACCTAATGCGGCATATTCCCATTCTAATTCTGATGGTAATCTAAATGGCTGTAAAATTACTCCATCTTCTAATCTCACATTTCGTGTTGCGATAGGTGCACCTCTTCCTGTAGTGGTTGCTCCTGCTGTTGCAGTAGGATTAAGATCAGGTTTTGCTTTTGGGCCTTTGTCGTCATATTGGCCATTCAAATAAACTTCCGTATTAAATGGAGTTGTTGGTCTTGCAGCTGCTGGTGTAGCTGCAGCATTTCTGCCCGTAGCCGTACCGTTTACAGTAGCAAAAGAGGTCATAAATCCTTTATCTCTCAATAATTTTTCATTCACCATGTCAGTTCTCCAAGCACAATATCTTTCTGCTTGTAATGCACTAACACCTACAACAGGATAATTTTGATAAGCCGGATGCCTTAAGTAATTATTTACATAAGGCTCATTGTAAGATAATGGTCTGCGCCAAACTAATGTATCGGGTAATTCTTCGTAATAATATTGTGCATCAGTTGGATAACTGCGTTTAATCCAGTTTAAATATTCTAACCAGTTGGTGTTAGAAACTTCAGTTTCATCCATATAGAAAGAACTTACACTCAGCTCTCTTTTATAATTGTAGTTACTTAAATCTTGTCCAGGAATATCAACAGCACTGCCTCCCATTATAAATACACCGCCTTCTATCTCGACTAAACCAGTTCCAGCCGGACCTCGTTTATATTTGCTAGCAACCTCAAAACCACCATTCTCCTTTTTGTTGTAGGCATAGCCAGTTTTACTCGAAACACCTGTCTTTGCGTTCTTATTACAAGAAGTAAAAACTGTAATACTGACTAAGAATATAAATAAATGTAAATATGTTTTTTTCATAATTGTGCTTTTGTAACACTTGACTGATAAAATTACATAAAAAATGAGCTATCTACCAAAAAAATATTATTTAATTTGAACGTAAATTTATTAGCAGAATGAGTATGTTTTTATGGCTAATAAAAGAACAAATAGTAGTTTGAAACGTAATCACTCCTAATTTAGTATAGTTTCCTTTTTCTTTATTTCAAAAGTATCTTTTACTAATACATTCGCTATTAGTATACATTTTATGCCTAATATACGTTGTATGATTTAGCAAGAAATCAGTAGAAATGAAAGGCGTTATTACTTTGAAATTAGTAAACACTATGTTAACTTGCATACCTGTTATATGTCTATATTTAACTAAATGAATCTGAAGTACTTTAGCACAGCAGCCTTAGGCATGTTTTCTTTAGCGATGTTTTGTAGTAGTGAGCTATTTGCACAGGTTGTACAACCGGGTACTCAAACAAATGGTAGTCAATCTAACAACATCAATACAGCAGTTCCGTTTTTGTTAATTACGCCAGATGCGAGAACAGGAAGTATGGGCGAAGCAGGTGTGGCAACGCAACCAGATGCGAATGCGATGAGTATTAATCCGGCGAAACTGGCTTTTTTAGATAAACCTTATGGTTTTTCAGCGTCATATAGTCCTTGGTTAAAAAATTTAGTGCCTGATATTAATTTGGCTTATATCAGTGGTTTTTACAAAGTAAACGATAGAAGTACAATAGGTGGGGCGTTACGTTATTTTTCATTAGGACAAATACAACTGACGGATGCAAATCAACAAGATTTGGGGATTTATAGTCCAAATGAATTTTCTTTTGATGCGACTTACTCACGTAGATTTGGCGATGAATTTTCTTTAGCAACTACAGGCCGATTTATTTATTCTAACTTAACATCTGGTCAGTTTTCTGCTGGACAACAAACCAAAGCGGGCACTGCATTTGCCGTAGATGTATCTGCATTTTATAAAAAACAAACTGTAGTATTTGGTAAAGATGCTATCATTTCTGCAGGCGCTAATTTTTCTAATATTGGCACAAAAATAAGCTATGCGGATGGTGGCGATAAATATTTTCTGCCAACAAATATGAAAATCGGTGGTGCAACTACTTTTATTATTGATGATTATAATCAGTTTACATTTGCATTGGATTTTAATAAATTGATGGTTCCAACTCAACCAATACGAGATTCTAATGGAACTATAATTTCAGGAAAAGATCCAGATCGTTCTGTGCCTGCCGGGATTTTTGGTTCATTTAGTGATGCGCCAGGTGGATTTAGTGAGGAATTAAAAGAAGTTAGCATTGCAACTGGCGTAGAATATTGGTATAATCAACAATTTGCATTAAGAGCAGGATATTTTTATGAAGCTCCAGAAAAAGGAGATCGACGTTATTTCACAGTAGGTGCTGGCTTAAAGTATAATATTTTCAACATAGATTTTTCTTATTTATTAGCTGATCCACAAAAAAGTCCATTGGCTAATACATTACGATTTAGCTTGTTATTTAATTTCGGGGATACCAAATAATGAAGATTAAAGTAGGGTTCGGGTTCGATGTACATCAATTAAAAGATAACCATCCATTTATAGTTGGCGGAGTAAATTTAGAACATCATAAAGGTGCTTTTGGTCATTCTGATGCTGATGTTTTATTACATGCTATTTGCGACGCACTTTTAGGTGCTGCCAATTTAAGAGATATCGGATTTCATTTTAAAAATACAGACCCACAATGGAAAGGAATAAGTAGTGTGATTTTACTTCAAGAAACGGTAAAATTATTGACTGAAAAGGGATATGAAATTGGGAACATAGATGCGATGTTATGTCTTGAAGCTCCTAAAATAAATCCTCACATTCCGCAAATGCAAGAAAATATCGCCAAAGCAATAGGAATATCTATTGATGATATTTCTATTAAAGCAACTACAAACGAACAAATGGGCTTTATCGGTCGGGAAGAAGGCGTAGTTGCTTATGCAGTTTGTTTGATAGAAAAGGTATAGAACACTTTTTAAATCCTATTTTTCTTAAAATCATCAAAAAAAGAGATTGCTTCGTTCTTCGTAAAGATGGTTGCGTTGCTGCCAAGAACTACTAATGTTATTAATTAAACCCGATAGCAAGGAATCCCGATTTTTCATCGGGAGAAGTGCATAGCGGGGCTTTCGGAGCAAAAGAATTACTGCTTTTGCTTTTCAAATAATTTTCTAACTAACCTCTAATTGCTCTTTTACGTTACCAGTGCGTTTAAGTGTTCCCCAGTTTTCTAGTTCGCCTTTTATGGCTTTTCTTATAGATTTAAATAGAACTAAATACATTAATTGACGCCAAAAAAACCGTTGTGGAATAATGTATAATAGGTTTTTTAGCTTTTCTTTTTCCATTTTAAAGGCAATTGCGGCAAAAAATAAATCGACTATAATGAAAATGCAATAGTATAATAATACTTGTCCAAAGCCATTGCTAAGGCTTACAATACTTTTTATGCCTTCTAAATTTAACTCACCTACTGATCCTAGTGAACACAAGCCGCCAATTAAAGAGAATATCATAAACAAATCTGCCAAAGGCGAAAATACGGGTAAAATAATTTGAAAAATTAAAATATTGGGCATCCCCACCATACCAAAATAACCATATTTTTTGTTGAATAATGTTTTTCTATTTTTCCAAAAACTTTGCATTACGCCAAAACTCCAACGGAAACGTTGTTTAAATAAAGTGCTTACTGTTTCGGGTGCTTCGGTATAGGCAATTGCGTTTTCGGCATTTTTAACTACATAACCTGCTTTTAATATGCGCATGGTTAAATCGCAATCTTCGGCAAGGGTATCAGTAGTAAAACCGCCAATTTCTAAAACTACACTTTTTCTAAAAGCACCAATTGCACCAGGGACTACGGTTATGGTATTAAGTAGTCCAAATGCTCTTCTATCCATATTTTGAGCAGTTATATACTCAATAGATTGCCATTTGGTGATAATATTATTGGCGTTACCTACTTTAACAGTGCCTGCTACAGCACCAATATCATCAGTATAAAAATGACGTATAAGTTCGGTTATGGCATTGTGTTTAAGCTGGGTATCGGCATCTATACAAACTAAATATTTGCCAGTTGCTTGTGCAATACCATAATTTAAGGCCGATGCTTTGCCACCATTTACTTTACTAAATATTTTTATTTTAGGGTTATTGGAAAAGTTGGCTTTTACCAATTCAAAGGTTTTATCAGTAGAACCATCATCTACAAAAATGAATTCTAGATGTGTATAAGTAGTTTTTAAGAGGCTATTTAGTGTTTGTATAATGGTAACTTCTTCATTATATGCGGGTATAATTACGCTTACCATTTCTGTTGGGTATTGAATAAGTAAGTGTGCTTCTTTGGCAGTTTTTTTCTTTTGTTTTATTGCTAAAACTACAATAGAAATACAGCGTATTAACGCCAAAATAATAGCAATAGAAAACACGAAGTATAAAATTAAACTCCCGTAGGATAAAATTGAAAGGAAAATATAATCGCCTGAACCTGTAAAGCCACTATCTGCATCTGATTTTAAGGCAGGCATTAGCTCATTTTTTGTTTTGCTTATTAAATTGCCAATTGTGGTGAATTTGTAACCATTATCTTTAAAATACTTAATAATTCGGGGTAAAGCAGCTATAGTAGCTTCTCGGTTTCCGCCAGCATCGTGTAATAAAATAATATTTCCTTGATCTTTTTGCGCAATTACTGAGTTGAAAATTTGATCTGGAGTTCTGCCCGGTTGCCAATCTTGTGGGTCAATATCTTCGCCAATGTTAATGTAGTTTTCGGCTCTGCTTTGTGCAACTGGCAAAACCTCTTCAATGGTTTGTGGCTCGGCATCGGCATTAAATGGCGCTCTAAATAAAATGGTACTATGTCCAGTTACACACTCTATTAATCTGCGGGTTGCATTCAATTCAAATTTTACACGTTTTGCACCAATTTTTGCCATATCTGGATGAAAAAATGTGTGGTTGCCAATCTCATATCCATCAGTATATTCTTGTCGTAACAAGTTCATATTTTGCTCGGCCATAATGCCTACTACAAAAAAACTAGCAGGTACTTTTTCTTTTTTAAGGATACTTAATATTTTTGGCGTATAAGTTGGGTCGGGTCCATCATCAAAAGATAGCACTATCTTTTTGTCGGCTTCGCCATATCTTCTTATTACATATTTTTTGGGTAGTTCGGTAATTTCTTGATTTTGAATCGTGTAATCTAACGAATCGAGAGTGATGTTAGCTAAACCTGGTTTTGGAGTTGATATTAAATCTAAAATCTCGCCAGAGCCAATATAATCTATCTTATTATTTAAGCCAATGTATCGTAGTTTTTTGGTTTCGATGCCGGTTTTTTTAAGAGCTTCTAAACTTAAATCTTTAGAAATAAAGGTCCATAAACGAGGGTCTTCTGAGCCTAAACGCCATAGGGCGATACCCGCAATATCCCAATCATCCGCTTTGCGAATAAGGTTGTAATTGGTTATAGCATCGGTAAAAAAAACACGATGATTAATCAAATTTTCATCGGTATAGCTGTAATTTAAATTTGCTGATGTGGTGTTGTAGGTGATTTTACTATTATAAGTTGATGCGACCGAAAGTGCATTTGAATACGTGGTTGGGGTGCCCACACTACCCTGAGGCCAATCATAACCATAACAAGCCAAGGCTAATATTACTTTGTTTGCTGGCATTTTTGCACAAATATGATCCAATTGTTCCTCTACCCATTCTTGGTTTGATATTTCGCCAGGATTGCTCAATTCGCTATGCTGATCGTAAGCCATTACAAAAATATAATCATTGTATTTTTGTAATACGTTAGGGTCGTAATCGTTATTATCTGGCGAAATATCTTGAGTAACTAATAAGTTTTGGGCATGTAATTGCGTATATAGATTTTGTTCAAATGCAATAAGTGGTTCGTCGGTAGTTTCTTTAAGTTCTTCAAAATCTATGTTTACGCCATCAAAACCATAGTGTTTAAGATTTGAAATTAACAAAGTAATAAACTCATTTTGTGCTTGCTTATTTTGTAATAAGTAATGAACGGCTTTGCTATTCCAGCCTTTTTGTTTAGCACTATAATTTGATACTACTGCAATTGCAGTTTTGTGATGTGCTTTAACCAATTTTATGGCATCTTCATCTACTTTGTCTGTTAAACCTATACCATCTTCGTTTAAAAAAAATGATTCGGTAATTACCATATCTAATTGCCCAATATGTTCTTTTAAATTGTTAAAATATTCGCCATTAACCCAGTTTACATAAAAGGCTGCATTAATTCTTTTTTTATTATCTGGATGCGCTAAATGATGTAGCTCTTTATCGTGATTAATTTTAACTAAGTTGGCTTTAAATACTTTAAAATCCCGATAAGGTTGCGAACGTTTAAGTACTTTAATTTGCTTATTAGTTAAAGGAGCGGTAGAAGTTATGCTTGGTAAAACAGGATATTGTACAGATAATAAAGTATAGCCTACACAAATTGCGGCAACAGTAAAAATGATAATTAATGATCTAAATATCCATTTAAAAGCGATCCAACGACCTTTTGTCGCGGTTTGAAAAATTTGTTTACCCTGCATTATCTAATTGCGTTTATTAGGTAACAAAAGTATAATGCTAAAATGAAGATTGAATGAATACTTAACTAGCCTAGCGTTTGCGAACAAAAAAACCTCCAACACATTTATTGTATGTTGGAGGTTTTTTGCAACTTAGATAAGTTTTGTTTATTCTTCTAAATAACCAAATTTACCTTCGTTATAATCAGCTATTGCTTGTTGTATTTCTTCAGGTTTATTCATTAAAAATGGACCATAAGATGCAATTGGCTCATTAATTGGTTCACCACTTAAAACTAGAATTACACTATTTTCTAATGCTTCGATTTCAATAGCTTCACCTTCATTTTTGAAGTGAACCATTTGATCTGTTTTCGTATTTTCTGAACCATTAACTTTTATATTTCCCTCAATAATTACAAATCCTGTATTAAAATTTGATGGGAAATTAAAACTGGTTTTTCCACCTTTAGTTAAGCGAACGTTGTACACTTCTATCGGGCTAAAAGTAGAAACACTTCCTTTTGTTCCTTTATAATCTCCAGCAATTACTTCAATTACACCTGCATTATCTGACAGAGTAAATTTTTGTACTTCGCTGTGTTTAACACCTTGATATTTAGGTGGGCTCATTTTATCCTTAGCAGGAAGATTTACCCAAAGTTGAACCATTTGAAATGGCCCACCTTTTTTGCTAAAATTTTCTTCATGATATTCTTTGTGCAAAATACCACTTGCTGCGGTCATCCATTGTACATCACCTGGATAAATAATGCCACTATTACCTGCACTATCATGGTGTGCAACTGCCCCATGATAAGCAATAGTTACGGTTTCAAATCCACGATGTGGGTGAACGCCAACTCCACGAGGTTCATTTCGAGCAGAAAATTCAATCTTCGCATTATAATCGAGCATGAAAAACGGGCTCATGTTCAATTTATATCCGCTAGGAAAGAAATTGTGTACCCTAAAACCATCGCCAACCATGTGTGGTGCAGGCGGATTTAAAATTGCTGAAACTTTTTTTACATTTGTTTCCATTGTATTCTCCTCTTTATTCTTATTCGAGAATTAAGCTTGTTTTACAAACTGTAATTCTCCTAAAATTCTTACTTCTTCACTTACCATTACCCCACCAGTTTCTAAAGCAGCATTCCAAGTTAAGCCAAAATCAGTACGATTAATTTTTCCACTCAATGTGAAACCTGCTTTTGTATTTCCCCAAGGATCAGTTGCAATACCGCCAAATTCTGCAGTTAATTTAACCGATTTTGTTACGTCTTTAACTGTTAAATCACCTTTTATAGTGTAGTCATCACCATCTTTTTCTACTGATGTAGATTTAAATTCGATGCTTGCAAATTTTTCAGCATCAAAGAAATCAGCACTTTTTAAGTGATTATCACGATCTGTATTTCCTGTATCGATAGAATTAATATCACCTTTAAATGAAATCTCAGCATTTGTAAAATCATCATCGTTTGAAGTTAATTCTGCAGAGAAAGATTTTAAATTACCTGTAACTGTGGTAATCATTAAATGCTTTACTTTAAATTGTAATTCGCTGTGAGTTGGATCTAATGTCCATTTAGTAGTTGCCATAATTTTATTTTTTTAATGTCCTTTTAAATTGATAACACAAAAGTAAGGCAAGCTGTTTTGCTACACATTGATGTATGGTAAGAAATCGGTTCAATAGTAATTAGTTCATTAGGGGATAGTTAGTTAATGAACAAGTGAACCAATGAATGAGTGAACAATTTACCTAAAATGTTTCTTGGCTAAATCTTTACGTACTCGACTTAATGATTCTGGAGTGATGCCTAAATAAGAAGCAATCATCCATTGTGGTACGCGTAAAGTTAGGTTTGGATAGAGTTTAATAAAGTCCAAATATCTTTCTTCGGCAGTTGCCGATAACAGCATATTTAACCTTTTTTGCATAAAACGAATAGAATTATGCAGCATCAAGATATTGAGTTCTAGTATTTCTGGAACAATGTTTTTGATGGCAGGGAAGAAATATTTTTGAACAATAACAACTTCAGTATCTTCAATAGCATCGATATAAAAGAAAGCGGGTTCATTAAAAACTGTAGTATCTCGGTCTGATAACATCCAGTCTTCTGGAGCAAATTGAATGATGTGTTCTTTGCCTTTTTCATCAATAGAAAAGTATCTTAATAAACCACTATTGATAAAATAAGCTTCCGATTTTAAATCGCCAGCATTTAAAAGAACTTGACCTTTTTTAATAGTCTTGATTTTTAAACAACTTACAGCTTCGTTTGCCTGCTCATCTGTAATGGCTAATCGTTCTTTCAGATAAGTTGCGAATTTGCCTAACATAAATGACTAGTTTTTAGGCTCAGGAATATTATCGAAATTTGCAGCACATTTGCCACACCCAGAAGCACAACCGCTACTTTTTGGAGAAACGGAACGATAAATCATTCGGCCTACATAAAATAATGCGCCAGCGAAAATGATAATCATTAAGATGAATTGAATATCCATAGTGCAAATTTACGATTTATTAAATAGGAGCATTCAGATTAGTGTCAAAATTATTGTTAAACATTAAGGAATTAAGAAAACTGAAGATTTGAATTCTTCCTTAATTGCCTTAACTTCTTAATGTTAAAAAGCTTCCATTAACCCAATACTACCACCAACCCAATCAAAATCTGCATTATAGCGTACCCCAATCATTTTACCTCTACTTAATCTTCCTAAATTAATGCAAAGCTGAGGTTCTTCACCTTCTGGCCATAAATACATCATTCTAATTTCTGCTTTTACGCCTGCATCTGGAGCCTGAATAAGTGGTTCATAAACTACTTTTCGTTGCAATATCCAATTTTCAGGATCAGTAATTTGTTTAATATCCGTTTCGGTTACATCTATAATTACACCCATGCCAGCAAAGCTGAAGAGCGGTTTTAACACGTAATTTTCCAAATCGGTTGGGATGATTTCAACTGTGTTTAAAAAACGAGTTTCGGGTACAAACTCACTTTTTAAAAAAGGCATAGTGTATTTGCTAATGCGATAAAACCAATTTGGATGTGTAATCCATTCTGTGTCTAATTCTTCACGAGGATCAAAACTATTTTTGAAAATGTCAGTATTTTCAGCAATTTCATCAAAAATTAAGCGATTATAAATACGTTTCAATTGAATTTTTAGCCCATTTTCTTCATAAAACAATTGATTACCTTCTTTTGAAATATCTTCTAATGCTAAAATTTTAATGCCCAAATGTTTCGCAGTAATAAAAAAATCGATCGCTGTTTTTTGGTTAGGAGCATCTACATCCATTAGTGCAACTTCATGCGGAGCATAATCTCCTACAACCACTTTTTTAAATAATTCGAAATAAGAATTTTCATCTAATCCATTAAAATAGGGACTTAGTTTATCATCTAAATTAAAAACCTCTTTGTATGTATTAGCTAAATGCGATTGAAATCCATATAATGATGGAAAACCTTGCATTTCTATCAACATTGGAGTAATTTCTCCCTTTTCATCTTTACATAATCCGTAATCAAACGTTAAAAAATGAGGATGCGAAGTTTCATTTGGCACATTCCATTGTTGTGGGATTGCATTTTGCGTTAATTCTTTAAAATTATCTTGTTTGATGAGTGAAATAATTTCTTCGCCAGCAGCAATTAGTTTTTCTTTTAATGCTTGAGGAATGAAAATAGGTGTTTCCGCAACTCTAAATGGAATAACAGGAAAACCTTCCCCCAGTTTTTCGAGTAGTTGATTGTATTTTTCTTCAGTAAAACTAGCATTAAATTGCTGACGATATTTTTCAATCATATTTTGAATTTATCTTAAACCTCCTGCAAAGTATGAATAGCTTGATTTAAGAAATTAGGCAAAATCACGCTTTGAGTAAGTGTAATCCTATCCGGATCATCAAGGCTATTTAGCATATCATAATATTTATCTTCTCCATGATTTTTTATAATTGCTGTTTTCTTTTCGTCTTGAAGCAAATACATTTTCATCCCGATTGGATCTGCCTCCGGGTGAAATTGAGTTCCAATAATTTCATCAGAAAAACGAATAGCCATAATACAACGTTCTAAATTTATATGCGGGCGTTCTTTTTCTAGTGCTAAAATGGAAGCGCCTTTTGCCTTAAAATCTGCTAAATCTGGTTGTACAACTTGCCAATCGCGATTATCAACTGAGTAAAAAGGATTGTGAAGCCCGTTAAATACGACTTCTTCAGTTCCACTTTCGGTAAGGCTAATTGGAAAAATGCCAAAGGAATTTGATTTTCGTCTAGTCACATTCCCTAATCCATACTTTCTACAAGCCAATTGAAAAGAATGACAAATTAAAAAAACATGCTTTTTATGTTCGTTTTGTTCGTTAAAATTTTCAATCTGATCTAACAACGTAAAAAAATCGTGCTCCCATTTTTCTCCTTCGCCATCAAACGGACTTCCTGGCCCTCCGCTAGAAATATAAATATCGTATGTTGTATCTGGTATTTCTCCTTTTTGCCTCAAATCAAAAAGATCGTAAGTCAAATTTAGTTGTGTTTCTTTATGGTAACTTTGTAAAAGTTCCTGTATCCCCCTCATCCCTTGGTTAGGGAAGCCATTGTTCATATCTATAACGGCTACCTTAATATTATTTTTCTCACTCATTTATCCTGCGCCTATTAATGTTTGCGTAGTAATATAGTCTACTACCGATTCAAAGCTACCAGTTTTCTCATAAACTGCAAGCTGTCTATCTGCTCCAGTACCATTTTCTAGTATTTTATGCACATAATTGATTTCATTTCTGCTGCCTAAATCGTCTACCACATCATCCACAAAATCTAATAATTCTAAAATTAAATTACGACAATTCACTTCCATTTCCTTGCCAAAATCGATTAAATTTCCATCAATTCCATAACGAGCAGCTCTCCATTTGTTCTCATTAATTAACGCTCTAGAATAGCTAATAAACTCCATATTTTGTAAACGTAATTTGTATAGTTTTGCGCATAAAGCTTGAAATAAAGCTGTAAAAGCCATCGTTTCATCAATTAGCATTGGGCAATCGCAAATGCGGAATTCTACCGTATCAAAAAACGGATGCACACGAATATCCCACCAAATTTTCTTTGCATTATCCATGCAATTTGTTTTAATTAACAGCTTTACATAATTATCGTAATCTTCTATGCTGTTAAAAATATCTGGAATACCAGTACGAGGAAATTTATCGAAAACCTTTGTTCTAAACGATTTATAGCCGGTATTTCTACTTTCCCAAAAGGGAGAATTTGTTGAAAGTGCAAACACATGTGGTAAAAAATAACGCACCTGATTTGCAATATGTATAGCTAACTCACGCGATTGGAAACCTACATGTACATGCAAGCCAAAAATTAAATTCGATCGAGCAGCTTCCTGTAACTCATTAACAATTTCGCTATAACGCGGATGCTCGGTAATCAACTGTTTTTCCCAATGCGAAAATGGATGCGTTCCAGCTGCGCCGATGCGTAAACCTTGTTCGCCAGCTAATTGAGAAACGGTATAACGCAACTGCGAGATTTCTTTTCTGGCCTGATCGGTATTATGGCAAATCCCCGTACCAACCTCAACCACAGCTTGATGCATTTCTGCTTTAACCTGATCTTTATGTATTTTTTGCGCAGATTCTACAATTTTTTGGTCGTGTGAAGTTAATTCTCGGGTAACGGGATCAACTACCATGTATTCTTCCTCTATGCCGAGCGTAAATTCGTTCATCATTTTAATTCCCTTTTATTAAAATCCCATTATTTCTTTGTTGCTGGAGCTTTTTTAGCTTTTGGCGCCGCAGTTTTTGCAGGTGCTTTTGGCTTTGCAGCAGCTTTCGGTTTTGCGGCGACTGCTTTTGCTTTTCCAATTAATGGTACGCCAGCGGCAGATGTTTTTACATATTCGCCCCATGTTAAATTATCCTGACCAAATTTTTGAGCCTTAGCTTTTTCAATGGCATAAGTTGCTGCGGTTTCTACCACCCATTCAAAATTTTCTGCACCCACACTTTCTACACCAGCATCTGGAGCTGGGTTACAGAAATCAATGGCTATTGGAATACCATCTCGAACTGCAAACTCAACGGTGTTGAAATCATAACCCAAGTACTTATTTAATTTAAGCGTATAATCTTCTATGGTTTTTAACAGTTTAGCACTTGGTTTTGGTCCATCAATTACATAACGTAAATGATGCGGGTTGCGTGGCTCGTATTGCATAATACGTACATATTTGCCACCAATGCAATAACATCTATAATATTCTTCAAACATAATTTCTTCTTGCAACATCATTACTGTTTGCTTGGTTTGACTATGCTTATCGAAGAAATCTTCTTTATCGTGGAGTTTGTAAACCTCTTTCCAGCCGCCACCATCAAACGGTTTCATGTATGCCGGAAAACCAGTATATTCAAAAATAGCATCCCAATCCATTGGCATGGTTAAATTTTCAAATGATTTTTCTGTGGTATCATCTGGATGTTCTCTTGATGGAATTAGAGCTGTTTTAGGTACAGGAACACCAATATTTTCAGCCAATGCATTGTTAAAAAACTTTTCATCGGCACTCCACCAAAACGGATTATTAATTACTGCGGTTCCGCCCATTGCAGCATTTTTTAAATAAGCACGGTAAAAAGGTACATCCTGAGAAATACGATCAATAATTACTGCATATTCTGGTTCTTCTGCCTGAAATACTTTACCAATTTTTACAAATTCGGCAGTAATACCCTTTTCGCCTTTTTGATTAACTCTATCTACAAAAGCTTGCGGAAATGACCTTTCTTGTCCAAATAAAATTCCTATTTTCTTCATATAATTGATGTTTTGATGAGGTTGAATGTTAATTTATAATTGAGCTATGTACTCTGGAAACATTTGTCGCCAAGTTGGCCAATCGTGGTCCGCATTTTGTCTAATATCTAGCCAATGATTAATTCCTTTTTGATGTAAAATGCCTGATAATCTTTCGTTATCGCCCTTACACATATCTCGATCTGATGTACCCAACACAATTTTCATGTGCCAAAGTTCTTGGTTCATATCGTTGGGTAAAAAGTCTACAGGGTTGTTAAAATAAGCGTCATTATTGTAAAAACCATCTAATTGTCCTGTAATATCAAAAGCGCCGCTCATACTAAACATATGGCTTACTGTCCAAGGATGACGAAAGGCAAAATTAGCAGCATGATAACCACCGAAACTACAGCCAGCAGTAATTACTTTGTGGTGACCGGTTTCGTCCTTTGCTAAAGGAACCAATTCTTCTAACAAGAATTTATCGTACCAAATATGATTTTTAATCCGATCTGCAGGATGAATGTCTTTGTTGTACCAGCTTAATTTATCAATCCCATCAGGACAATAAATTTTTATTTTACCATCATCAACAAAACCCTGAACGGCATCAATTAATTTGAAATCTTTGTTTTCGTAATAGCTTCCCATACTGGTGGGAAAAAGTAGAATTGGATACCCACTATGACCAAATATGAGCGTTTCTATATCTCTATTGAGGCTCGGGCTGTACCATTTTTTTAGCTCTTCTTTCATGGTAAATTATTTAGATACCTTAAGGTAGAAAAATATAGGTCAAACACAAAAAAATAAATTTATTAATTGCGGTAAATCTGTCTGTTATGTAAAAAATGTATCTCCTTAACCGATTTTTTAACAAGATGTGTACCTTTGCGGCAGATTAGTGAGAAAGCTATTTATTGACTATGTACACCACCTTAACGTTACCTACTGTTATTAAAACCATCCATCAGATAAAATCTGTTTACTTAAAGAAAGAAGTTGAAATAGAAATTTTCAGTCCCGATAATTTACTGGGAAACGAGCGTGTAAACCTATTGTTGATAAACGATGGGCAAGATTTAGCTCAAATGGATATGGAGAACACATTAAATTCTCTATATGAAAAATGGAAAATTGAGCCAACGGTTGTAATTGGAATCAAGGCATCTGCAGATAGATTATTGGAATATGGTGTTGCTGGTAAACCCGATTTTAAAAAAAGAGGATCAAAAGCGCAAGCGTATACAGATTTCATTATTAAAGAATTGTTGCCATATGTGCAAAGCGAAGTTGTGGTAACGATTAATGGTAAACGAGCTTTTGCTGGTTTTTCTTTAGGTGGCTTAACTGCTTTTGACATTGCTTGGAACAATGATAATTATTTTGATGCAGTTGGTGTTTTCTCTGGTTCTTTTTGGTGGAGGAAAAAAGATTTAAATGCTGGTTATACCGATGATGATCGCATTTTGCATCAACTAATTCGCGATACAAAAACTAATCCTGCTTTAAAATTTTGGTTGATGACAGGTACAAACGATGAAACTGCCGATCGTAACCAAAACTTCATTATCGATTCTATTGACGACACGATTGATGTGGTTAAAGAATTGATGAAAAAAGGCTATCAAAGACCTAATGATATTTTCTATTTTGAAATGGTTGGTGGCAAACACGATGTGCCAACTTGGGGCAAAGCCATGCCTAAGTTTTTAGAATGGGCTTTTGGTAAAACAGGAATTTAAGGTTCTAATTTTCTTGCCGGTTGCTGAAAAAAGCTATCAATTTTATTGATGTAATGATTGAGAAAAGTGATTTTCTTTAATCTTTGTTAAGCTGTAATTTCACAGCATGATAAAAGGATTATTTGAAACACACGTCTTTGTTGAAGATTTAGAAAGGTCAGTCGATTTTTACCAGAATGTTTTGGGGTTAACCAAATGTGGTTATAACGATGAACGCAGAATTACCTTTTTCTGGGTTGGCGAACCAAAAGGAGCAATGCTTGGTTTATGGGAAAAACCAAAAGAACAAATAGATAGTAGACATTTTGCATTTAAATGCGATGTTGAAGATGTAGTGAACAAGTCTGTTGAGTTTTTAAAAGCCAGAAATTTACAACCTTATAATTTTTTAAAAGATGGAAACAAAAAGCCAATGGTTTTTGCTTGGATGCCTGCTGTTGCCATTTATTTTAAAGATCCTGATGGGCATGATTTAGAATTTATAGCGATTTTAGAAGGGGAAGCAAAACCTGAAATGGGTGTAATTTCTTATGAAGAATGGTTGCAAAAGAAGGGGAATAATTAATTAGAAAGTTTTTGAAGAGCGTCGGCAGTATTAGGCAAAAAGTTAATATGATTTCCATTATTACTTTCGCGTATGAAATCTTTGATGCTTTTTGTGGTGTAGTCCGTAAAGTTGCCAACTATAACTAGCTTTACTCTATAGTTAGAAAACTTTTGCAGAATTTCTCCCGCCAAACCATTTTTGAGATCGAAGAAATCTGGTGTAATATTTTGTTCATAAATAACAATCCTATCAAAGCCTGAGTAATATAAGTTTCCTAATAAATCTAATCCATCATCTGCATTTCGAATAATGATGTCATTAGCAGTTACCTCAGCAATTTTAATGTTGTTTATTAAATGTTCTTTAATTTCCATAAGGAATAAAATTATAGATTTTAAAATAAATCTTATACACTGTAATGTTTTTTAGCACAACTCTTTTTATCTAAACTCAATTGAAATGAAAAGCCCGCAGCGCAGCGAGGACTTGTAATGTAAAGCGGGGCTGAAGTAACCGATGATTACTGAAACTTGCTTTTCAAATATTAATTACAAATAAGAGATTGCCCCCGTTCCTCGCAAAGACGAACTTCACTCCAAGCTCTTGACTATCAAAATTTAACAAAAAGTTAATCACATTTTTAGTGCTAAAACCCCTTAAAAATTCAATAAAAAACCTTATCTTTGCGCCAAATTACAGGCGCATTTTATGCAAAAGATTAGAAATATAGCTATTATAGCACACGTTGACCATGGTAAAACTACATTGGTTGATAAGATTTTACATTCTTGTTCTATTTTTCGTGATAACGAACAAACAGGAGATTTGATATTGGATAACAACGATTTAGAGCGTGAACGAGGAATCACAATCGTATCTAAAAACGTTTCAGTTCAGTACAAAGACGTAAAAATTAACATCATTGATACTCCTGGTCACGCGGATTTTGGTGGTGAGGTTGAGCGTGTATTGAAAATGGCCGATGGCGTTTTGTTATTATGTGATGCTTTTGAAGGTGCAATGCCTCAAACTCGTTTCGTAACGCAAAAAGCTTTGGCTTTAGGTTTAAAGCCAATTGTGGTTGTAAACAAAGTTGATAAAGAAAACTGTAGACCAGAAGAGGTTTATGAGCAAATTTTTGAGTTGTTCTTTAACTTAGAAGCTACTGAAGAACAATTAGATTTTCCTGTAATTTATGGTTCATCTAAACAAGGTTGGATGAGTACTGATTGGAAAGTTCCAACTACAGATATTTTTGCATTATTGGATGCGGTTGTGGCAAACATTCCACCTGCACCAATTAACGAAGGTACTTTACAAATGCAAATCACTTCATTAGATTATTCATCTTTCGTAGGTCGTATTGCAATTGGTCGTGTACACAGAGGTACAATTAAAGAAAACCAACCCGTAACGTTAATTAAACGTGATGGTAAAATGGTTAAATCTAGAGTAAAAGAATTATACACTTTTGAAGGTTTAGGTAAAGTTAGAACTACAGAAGTAAGTTCTGGAGATATTTGTGCAGTTGTTGGTATTGATGGTTTTGATATTGGTGATACTATTGCTGATTTTGATGCACCAGAACAATTACCAGTAATTAGCATTGATGAGCCAACAATGAATATGTTGTTTACCATTAACAACTCTCCATTTTTTGGTAAAGAAGGTAAATTGGTTACTTCTCAACGTATTAGAGAGCGTTTGATGAAGGAAATGGAGAAAAACTTAGCCCTTAAAGTGGTTGAGACTGAATCTCCAGATGCTTGGTTGGTTTACGGTCGTGGTATTCTCCATTTATCAGTATTAATCGAAACGATGCGTCGTGAAGGTTATGAAATGCAAGTTGGTCAGCCACAGGTTATTGTTAAAGAAATTGACGGTAAAAAATGTGAGCCAATTGAAACTTTAATTGTAGACGTACCGGGTGAAGTTGCTGGTAAGGTAATCGAATTGGTAACTCAACGTAAAGGTGAGTTGTTAATTATGGAGCCAAAAGGCGATTTACAACACTTAGAATTCGAAATCCCAGCTCGTGGTATTATTGGTTTACGTAACAATGTTTTAACAGCAACTGCTGGAGAAGCAATTATGGCACACCGTTTCAAAGCTTATGAGCCTTGGAAAGGTACAATTCCTGGTCGTTTAAATGGCGTTTTAGTTTCTATGGATAAAGGTATGACTACTGCTTATTCAATTGATAAATTGCAAGATAGAGGTCGTTTCTTTGTAGATCCAGGTGTTGATGTTTATGAAGGTCAAATTATGGGCGAGCACATTCGTGATAATGATTTAGTAATCAACATTGTTAAAGGAAAAGCTTTAACAAATATGCGTGCATCTGGTACTGATGATAATACTCGTATTGCACCAGCTATTAAATTCTCTTTAGAAGAATCTATGGAATATATACAAGCTGATGAGTACATTGAGGTTACTCCTGCAAGTATGCGTTTACGTAAAATCTTCTTAACTGAACAAGAACGTAAAGTAAAAGGAAAGATTTTCCAATCTTAATCAGAAAGGAATTTTAGATATAAGCCTGTAAACGAAAGTTTGCAGGCTTTTTTATGTCAAGTAATTTTGAATAGATAGGTTCCTGTCTAACACAAGTTTCTGATTTTCCCAACGGAAAAATAAGGCTATAACTCTTGTTTTGTCATCTTAGTTTCAAAACTTATAGCTCTAAAGTAAAAATCATAATACGATGATAATTATATAGTTACACCTATTTATTTTTGTGCTAAAGTTGATCACAAATGTTTCAAAAGGGTCTTTCATATCTAGGCGTATTTTTTTTAACTACCTTATCTCTATTGCCTTTAAGGTTTTTATATCTTCTGGCGGATATCTTTTATGTTTTAATTTATTATGTTTTTGGCTATCGTAGAAAGGTAGTTAGAGAGAATCTATTGAATTCTTTTCCTGAGAAAAAAATAGATGAAATTATAGCAATCGAAAAGAGATATTTTAAATATTTGGCGTCTTTGGTTTTTGAAGTAATCAAGATGAGAAGTATTTCTGAAAAAGAGTTAAATAAACGTGTAAAATTCAAGAATGTAGATTTAGTTGAAGCCTATCTTAAAAACAACGAAAGTGTACTTTTTTGCTCATCTCATTACGGAAATTATGAATGGGTGTGCATGGCAATTGGAATGACATTTTCTGGTCAACATCATCCAATTTACAAACCATTAAGCGATGAGATTTTTGATAATTGGTTTTTAAAAATGAGGAGTAGGTATGGTAACCAGATGGTTTCGATGCGCCAAACAATTAGAGCGATTCAGTCAACTAAGCATTATCCAACTATGTTCACTTTTGGAAGTGATCAAGCTCCATCAAAAGAAGATTCACAATATTGGACTACACTTTTACATCAAGAAGCTTCCATCCAATTAGGTGTAGAAAAAATTGCAAAGAAGACTAATAGACCTGTATTTTATTTAAAGACCAGTTATTTAAAACGAGGTTATTATGAGGTTGATTGTGTGCCTATTTGTTTAGATCCAAAAAATACTAAGGAATTTGAAATAACCGAATTGCATACCCATTTTTTAGAGGATTTCATTAAAGAAGAACCAGCATATTGGCTTTGGAGTCACCGTAGATGGAAGTATAAACCAGAAAAACCATTTCGTAAAAGCTCATCAAAAGATTATGCTACCGAAGATATAGAGGGTTAGGTTTTTAATCATTTGTCCTCCTATGTCTTAAAAAATATTGCGCCAAGTTTAATGCAATAAAAATATGATTTAACACATTAGGTATAAATCCATAATAATGACTTAATATTTTAAAACGCTCTTTTAAACTTGCTAAATGTTTTTGCTTGCTCATGCCGCCAACTAAATATTTGGCAACATATAGGTGCGTATTTACAATATTAGATGATTTTTTAGCCGCTTTGATAATCCAATCAATATCCGAACTGTATTTATAAGTTAAATCATAAGGTTCTGTTAAGCTACGCTTGATGTAAATTGCTTGGTGACTAACATTCATACCGAACTTAAAACTATGCCAATCGAAATGTTCTGGTGCTCTGTGACGGCGTTGTCCTAAACTTTTCCAGTTTTCATCATACATTTCTGTTTCGCCATAATAAATATCGCCCGATGGCGCCGAAGCAAAAATATCCGTTACCGTTTCTGGCGAATAAATTTCATCCCCAGAATTCATAAAAAGCACATAATCGCCTGTGGCTAATGTCAAACCCTTGTTCATGGCATCATAAATTCCTTGATCTTGCTCCGAAATAAATTGTGCTAAACGATTTTTATATTTAGTAATGATATCAGTTGTCCCATCATTCGAAGCTCCATCAATTACAATATATTCGATATTAGAATAGGTTTGGTTTAGCACCGAAAGCATGGTGCGTTCAATATCTGCTATGTTATTATAAACTATGGTAATTACGCTAAGTTTCGGATTTATGGTCATTGAGGCAAAGCGTTTAGTAAACTTTGATATAATTCTTCGTGTTCGTCTGCAATTAATGCGGGTGCAAAATGATTTAAAATAGTTCTTCGAGCTTCTTTTTGAACCGCTGCTGCATCTTCATGTAAAAAGAGCCACTCAATTCCATCCGCTAAATCTGTAGACGATTCATAGTTAGCCAAGTAACCATTCTGTAAATGGATTACCATATCCGGAATTCCGCCAGTTTTAAAGGCGATTACAGGCGTTGCACAAGCCAAACTTTCCATTACAGTATTTGGTAAATTATCTTCTAACGATGGCGTGATAAAAGCATCTGCAGCTGCGTAACATTTTGCCAAATGGTCGTCTTTAGAGATATGCCCTAAAAATGTTGTTTTAAACGGAAAATCTGGAGCATTTTTTTCATCCTTATTGCCGAAAATGACTAATTCTATTTGCTCATTTGGTATTTCTGGGCGAGCAGCTAGTTCATTTAGTGCATCAATTAAATATTGAGTGCCTTTATGTTTATCATTTTTTGAAGGCATAAAACCGCTCATTAACACAAAATGATGTGCAGGTATTTTAAGTATTTTTTTGGCTTCAGCTTTTACATAAGGCTTGAAAACATCAATTTCTAACGTATTTGGAATTACCGAAATTTTTCTAACGCCCAACAAACTACTTTGTTTAACCGAATTTGCCATCCAATTGCTTGGTGCTACAATGTGAAAATTTAATTCTGAATATGCTTTTTGCTTACGCAACCAGTTTTTATGCGAAATATCGTCTTTTCCGCTAAGGCGTAAAATAGGACAATCGCCACATTGTTTATGAAAATGTTCGCAACTGTAACGCACATGGCAACCGCCTGTAAATGCATTGCTATCATGAAATGTCCAAACAATTGGTTTTTCTAATTCATCTAGCTCTGCTAAAAATTTAGGAGATAAAAACCCATGATTAACCCAATGTAAATGAATAATATCAGCAGATTTTAATTCAGGATGATTGACAATTGATTTGCCAAACCATTGCAAAGAAAAAGGCGTTTTAACTGCTTTTACAAATAATTTAGCCAAATATCGCTCTGCCATAATATTAAAAATGGCTCTAGCATTAGCGAAAATATTTTTACTAAAAGTATCAATCTTTGGATTATGACCAAATTTGTAATACACCAAAACCTTCGAATCTACGCCATTTGCTTTTAACGCATCGCTTAAACGCAGGCAAGCTCTGCCAGCGCCTCCATTTCCATCGTAGGTATTTAAGTGTACAACTTTCAAATCAATCAAAAATACATTTTATTGTTTAGGCTTTGCAAAGCATAACGCTAAAAATTGCTATAAAGCATTGCATATTTTTCTTTTCTTTGCTAAACGTATGGAGAACCTTTTAACCGACAGAGATTTTTGGGTAAAATATTGGGAAAGTAAAACGGATTTATCGGTTACTATTCCTTCAACTTATTTATTTCATCGCCAACTGGCGGATATTGTAACCACAAATAAAGTACAAACTGCGATTGAATTAGGCGGTTTCCCGGGCTATTATGCTGTGTTTTTAAAGAAATATTTAAAACTCGATGTTACATTATTGGATTATTTTGTTCATCCTCCAATTACAGAACAATTGCTAAAAACTAATGGTTTGGCAAGTGATGATATCCATATTATTGAAACAGACTTATTTAATTACACACCAGAAAAACAATACGATTTAGTATTAAGCTGCGGGTTAATTGAACATTTTAACGATACGGCTGATATTATTAATCGCCATATTGCTTTTATAAAACCTGGAGGAACTTTATTCATCACGTTACCAAATTTTAAAGCTTTAAACGGTTGGTTTCAAAAGAACTTTGATAAAGAAAATTACGATAAACACAATATCAATTGCATGGATCCAGCTTTGCTGGCCAAAATCTGCAAAGATGCAGGATTAGAGGTAGTTCAATCTCGTTATTTTGGCAGATTTAGTTTGTGGTTGGAGAATGAAAAACAAAAATCTTTACCAGTTCGGTTGCTTAAAAAGACAATGTGGTTAGGCGGTAAGTTATTTACCAAAGTTTTTGCATTTGATTCGAAGCAATTGTCGCCGTATATAATTTTAGAAGCTAAAAAATCTTAAGTAATTACTTGTTTTTTAGAATCAGTTTGCAAATCAAATTTTTGATTACTTAGGAAAATACTTCGCCAACTTTTCCTTTACAAATCGCTTCACTCTATCCATTATATTCCCTTTTCTATTAGCTAAAAAGTGCTTAATGGCTTGGTATGCTTTTTTATCTTCTTCAACAACGGTTGGAAATTCTTTAATGGGCTGAGGATTGATGATTACATTGTAAATATCGCTCATGCCAGAATGTATGCCTGTACCATCATGTCCAATATTGTTAACTAAAGATTGAGAAGGATTTAAAGTTAAACCACCTTTTAAAAAGATAGAAGCGTACCAACGGATAGCCCACGAATTGTTTTTTCCATTCTTAAAATCCTGCATTTGTTTCCAAAAGTTCATGGTATTTTCAATAGAAAAATCGTGTTTCTTTTTGCTGTCAAATTGTTGGAGTAATGTGTCGATATTAGGTTCGAAGTTTTGCCAAGCTCTTGCCCAAGTTGCCCATCCCCAGCTAGTTGCTGCTCTATAAAAGAAACTTTGTGGTAAATGTTCATCCTTTAAAGAATACATATAAGCGCCAATATGCATTACTTTTTCTTCATCGCGGTAGCGATTTAAAGCTTCATTAAAATAGGTTAATGTATAAGGTGAAGAAATCAAATCATCCTCAAAAACAATTACTTGTCCGTAAGTTGCAGTTAGGCGGCTAACACCAGCAATTACTGAATTAGCTAAACCCATATTGGTTTTACTTTCTATAATCTCAACAGATTTAAAACCTTCAATTTTTTTAATAAAATCTCGTACTTCTTTTACTTTATCTTCGTCTGCGGTTGTTTTTGCACCATCAGAAAAAATAAATAAGCGACTTTCTGTTGCCAACTCATTTTGCTGCAAAAACTTAACGGTACGCTCAGTATGTTGCGGACGATTGTAAACAAATAAAGCTATTGGCGCAAAATTCTGCATGGTAAAGGGTTATAAATTTTAAACACCCAAACAGTTGTCGGCTTTGTAAAAAACGGAAGTGGCTTTGTTATAGAATAATCCAGGTGAAATTCCTGTAAATGGTAATTCTTTAAACCCATTTGAGGTTAAAAATGTTCTGGCTTCTTCATAAATTTCTCTTTCAGAATCATCCAATACTAAAACACCATTTGGAGTTAATGCAGCAACACTGTTTTTGCAACAGTTTACACGATCTCTACCATCAACAATAATTACATCGAATTTTTCTCCTAATAATGCAGCTTTTTTACTGTATTCTCCACCTTTTTCTAAATGCGTAAAAATCATTTCGGCGTTTTCTGCTTTCTCTTTTACAATTTTATTGAACCAAGCTTCATCGTGTTCTACCGAAACTACTCGGCCAACTCTTTTCGCATAAAATAAGGTCGAATTACCAGAGCCATATTCGAAAATTGAAAGGTCCTTAGTTAAACGAGTTTTAATAAAATCGATAAAAGAGTAGGTTACCCAAGGAAGTGGTAAACCATTATTATCTACAGCTTGGTGTGTATCAAATGCGGTAAACCAACCAATTGTAGCCAAATAGCCTTTATGTCCATAAGATAATAATGCATTTAGCCTTTTTGGCTTGCTGATTAGGGTTGCTAGTGCTTTAAATTTGCTCAACGTTTAACTATTTTTTGGAATACAGAGACCAAAAATAATGATTTTAACATCATTATTCCTTGCTGACGAGTTTTAGGAATGAATAAAATTAGGAAAGTAGCGGAAAAATAGGCGATAACCGTTGCAATTGCCGTTCCCATCATTCCCATTGATGGAATAAGTAGGAAGTTTAATATAATGTTGATGGCTGCACCTACACCTGTGCGTACAAATGTAAGCTTGTTAAAACCTTCTGTAATTAAAAATTGACTACTCGCTACGCCTAAGAAAACAAACATACTTCCCCAAACATGCACTGAAAGAACAGGCGCCGCTGAAGCATATTCAGGTTTGAAAAGTTTATAAATTAATGGAGAACCTATACTTATCACAATTGCAAATGATAAACTTATCCAGACCATTAAGTCGAAAAGATTTTGTAAGCGCTTCTGGTATCGTTCTGGACTATCTCTTTTTGCATTTAAAATGGCTGGGAAGAGAGAACTTACAATAACCACTGGAACAAAATTTAAGGCCTCACTAAACATTACTACTGTGGCATAAGCACCAGAAGCTGCGTTTCCATCTTCTCCTAAAATTTGCTTGAGCATGATTACATCGATTTTCATGTACACAGAAACCATGATTCCAGAAATAATCAATGGCCAAGATAACTGTAATAATTTTTTAGCTAATTCCTTATCGAAATTCCACTTAAAAATACTTAAACCTTGATTTTTATACACAATTAAATAGCCAAGCGAAAGTAATAGAATATCAAAAAGGTAGGCGTAAATAAAATAGATCAGCTCTGCGGAAAAAGCATAGATTAAAGTCAGTTTAATTATTGCCGAAACAATATTTCCTACAATCTGCACCTGCATGATGTATTTTGATTTTACTTCTGATTGGAAATAAGAATCAATAATAGTTAAGGATTGAAATATTCCTGAAAATGATAAAATAAAAATGAACAGGTAAGGGATGTCGGAAAGTGGAAAATAAAGCCAAAAAATGTAAATTAATGGTAGACCCAATAAACCTGCAGAAATCTTAAGAAAGAAAGCCGTTCCTAAAATTGTATCTCTGTTTTTAGGAAATTGATGCAGCTCTTTAACAATAAAAGTATCTAAACCTAAAGTCGCTAAAGCTGCAAAAAGATAGATATAAGAGGTAGATACATTTAAAAGACCATTTTTTACTGGCAATAAATAACTGGCTACTAATATGCTTGTTGCCATTTTAATTACCATACTACCAACCCGACCAAGCATTAGCCAACCCGTATTTTTTAAATACTTGTTAAATGCTTCTTCGTCAAAACCTTTTATGGCGGGTAATTTCATTAACGCAAAGATGTAAAAATTTATGCGCTCTGCTGAAAACTCTTTTCTATTCTACCCAATTGCTTGAAATGATGGTTTAAGTGAATTTCAATAAACTTTAACCATTGTTTTGCGTTTAGATAGCCTAACCTCGGGTGTTTAGTCTTTATTTTTGGATTAGCTTTGTCTGTTAACGGATAGATTTTTGCCAACTGCAATTCGAAATCTATTATAAATTGTTGTGCCGCCATTAGGTTAATTTTCTTTACTCTTTCGGCCAATCTTTTTGGAACATTATATTTTTTTCCTGGAGGTAAAGAGCCAAAAAACAAGATCATTTTAACTGCAAAATGAGTTGGCTTAATTTCACCATCGCCTTTTGCAGAATTATTTAGTGCAACCAAAGAAAGTAAACTTGAATCGAAAATATGAGAATAAACTTCGCTATAGCTCCAGCCTCCAATTGGAGGTGTAAGCACAAAATCTTCTTCAGCCATGTTGACTAATTTAGCTTTATAAGCAGCAACTAGTTTCGTAATCGATTGATATACTTTGCCTGTGTTCATTTTATAAAGTTAGCTTATTTCTGTCCTAAAAATTCTAATAACGAATCCTGATTGCTTCTAAATTTGAAAACATCTTTTAAGGTAAAAAACCGTTGTTGGTCAGATACGAAATTATAGGTCATTTTTGCACAAATTAGAGCTTTGTCTTCAAAACTATATAGCTTTAATAATTCACTAATTTGTACTGTTGATGGAGCTGAGTTTTGAATACTTGCCTGAATAACTTTTGTTTTATCATCATCAAAAGCTTCACGTTTTACGCTCAACCTTAGCTGTTCAAAAATTGTTGCACTCATGTCTCTTCTTCTTCTTGATGATTTACTCTCGTTTAAGAATTTCAAAAACTCATCCTTACTACTTAAAAAGGTAAACTCCTCTTTTAACGTATAGTAATTTTGCAAATCTGAAATTACAGGAACTAGATTTTTAGCAAGGAATAATTTTTTATCATCTTGATTAAAGGTCTTCAATAAAACAGCGGTTTGTGCAGTTGATAAATAAGAATGTACTGTGTAAGCTTGGATAACTTTAATTTTGTCATCATCGAAAGGTTCTTTTTTTACCATAGCCAATAAACTGTTAAATGGATTTATCGAATTCCCATTGGGGATTGTTGGAGGAACTATTCCAGTATTATACGAACCTGTATAATTATCAAAATCGTTTAAAGCATACTGTCCATTTCTATAGATTTTCAATTCATTTATCGTCTTTAATCCACTACGTAGCGTATAAGTTAAAACCAATCTTTGCTCTGGATGAACATTAATTCTGCCGTTAAAAATGCGTTTATTCCCTTGTAAAATAGTTAATGACGGAGATGCATTGTCAACATCGTAAAATCTAAATCTGCCTTTTGAAGATCCAACTAATTCATTATCAAGATAAACTGTAAAGTTACCTCGATCTTCGATTTGCAAAAATACTTCAGCTTTGTTGGTTTGGGAGAAACTTAGGTGCGCACTCAACAGTGCCATACCTAAAAGGATGTAAGTTTTCATAATAGTTCATTTGTGTGTGTTTGAAAGGAATTCAAACATCAATCCGAAATGTGTTAAGAAATGTTAAAAGTGTTGAAGCAATTCTTCTAGACTAGAAATCTGCCAATTTACGTCGGCTGGTTTTTCAATATTTAGTGGATTAAAAAAGATAGCTTTTAAACCAAAATCCTGTGCGCCTCGAATGTCTGCTTCCAAACTATCGCCAATCATAATGCTTTCGTGTTTTTGTGCTGATGCTTTTGCTAATGCATGCTCAAATATGATTTTATTGGGTTTATTTACACCAACATCTTCAGAAATAATTACTTGAGTGAAATAAGGATTTAAACCCGAAAGCTCCATTTTTGTTAATGTAGTTTCTTTAAATCCGTTAGAAATAATATGCAATTGGTATTTCTTTTGAAGGTAAGCCAAAACTTTCTCTGCGCCAGCAAATAAATTGGTTTTTGTAGGGCTGATTTTTACATAATCGTCTTCAAATTGATGAGGAACATGTTCTGGTTTTACACCTAATTCTAAAAACGTATTTCTAAATCGTTCTTCGCGGAGGGTTTCTTTAGTAATTTCTCCTAAATGATATTTTGCCCAAAGGCGATGATTATTTTCAGTATATAAATCAATAAATTCTTGTGCAGAATGAAGCCCCAAAGTTTTTAATTGATAAGCTTCATAAAGCTCCAATAAAGTTTCTTGTGCGTTACGGTCAAAATCCCAAATGGTATGGTCAAGGTCGAAGAAAATATGTTTAATCATCAGTAATTGTTAAACCATAAAGGTCGCAAAGATTTCTTCAAAGTGATCAAATCATTTATTTCTTTACAAAAAAGGAATAATTAAATATACGCCGAAACTTTCCCTTCAAGTTCTGCAATTAATTCTTCATCCATATATTGATAATCATCTGGAATATCTAAAACTATCAGTTCTTTGCCGCTTAAATCCTCTCTAAAATTCTCAGTTAATAACTGCTTGTGCCTTTTTTCCATTACAAAAATCAAATCTGCCCAATTAATAAGTTTAGCATTAATTTTTATTCTTGCAGAAACTGATGTGCCAGCAGATCTTACGTGATGAATGGGATGGTTTTGATAAATTGTTTCAGCAGTAGCGCTTCGCCATTTATTTCTACTACACACAAAAAGTATATTCATGTTAGGCTTTAGCTCCGTACGCCAAATCTCCAGCGTCGCCCAAACCTGGTACGATATAAGATTTACTGGTCATTTCATCATCAATTGCACCCAGCCATAAATCTGCCTTTGGCAAGTTTGCACGTACATGCTTTACGCCTTCTGTACTAGCAATGGCGGCAACTATATGAAGTTTTTTTATTTTGTATCGATTAATTAACTCTTTTGCACACAGCACCATACTTAATCCTGTCGCCAACATAGGGTCTGCAAGAATAACATCTTTCCCTTCTAAATCAGGTGCAGAAATATGTTCCATTTGGATAACGAAATCGCCATTCTTTTTGGTCTTGCGATAAGCGGTGATAAAAGCACAATCTGCACGATCAAAAATACTTAACATACCTTCTTGCATAGGTAAACCAGCTCTTAAAATAGTGGTTAAAACAGGTTGACTAGCTAATACTTTACTTTTTGCAATGCCAAGTGGTGTTTGTGTATCAATCTCTGTATAAGCTAATGTTTTACTAATTTCGAGAGCGAAAAAAGCACCCAAACGTTCCATGTTTTTACGAAATCTCATGGAATCTTTCTGAATGGTTTCATCTCTAAGTTCGGCGATGAACGTATTAGCAATAGAATTAGTTTTACTTAGGTCGAAGATCATATAGTAAATATAGCAAAAAAACATGTCATCTAGAGCTAGCTTGCACTGAGCTTAGTCGAAGTGACGGATAGTCTTTTTTGCGATTGAGTCTTCGACAAGCTCAGACTGACAATGTTATTTAATCTAAAGAATTCTTCAGCATTTCATCGTAAACAGTTTTCCATCCTTTCCATCTGCCAGCTTCAGAAAGTGATTCATTGTGCCATAAACTACAAAAAGTTCCATCGACTAATTTTACGCTCAACATCAATTCTTCTATTTTTTTTGATGCTCCTTCAGGATTCAATTTTTGATACTGTTGCAAGGTTACATCCATTACCGAAAAAGGATGAATTTTTAAATGCGTTTGTTTTTCTAACTGTAAATCGTACCAAAAAAATGAAGTGCAAGTTCCTGCTCTAAAACCAAGTTGAGAAGCATAGCCCATTGAATAATCGTGATTTATACCAACTTTAATAAGTTGTAAATAGGTTTGCGGAAAAGTTAATTTTAAAAAATGCTGACGAGAGAAATCAATCTTTTTTTGAGTGATTTCTTGTAAAGCTAAAAGCTCTTCGCTAATTTTTTTTGTCTCACTATTTGAAGCATAAGATGGATGAAGTCCAATTTGTGCGATTTGAGATACTTCACGTATTAAATTTTTAAAAACTTCATCTTTTGGGTCAATATTTTGGTCAAACTCTTCATGACCATGTTTAGCTAATAAAAAGAAGAAAATAGGTCGGAGATTATACTGTTCGTGAATGTTAGCTAAATATTCATACGTATCAAAAGGATCATGTTGTCCCAATCCTGTGCTAATAATGTTTGCAATTTTTTCGGTATTCAGTTTTATAGCGGCTTTAAAAAAACGAACTGTATTTTTTACTATCCCGCTTGATCGGAAATGATAAGCTCTATCTACATCAATAGTTGGAACAAACTCAAATTTTCTTTTCCCGAAATTTAGGGTTGGGAATTTTTTAAGCAAAATGTTCTTTAATATGAGCGCCCATCCATCAATTACCGGAGTTTTTAATACATCTAATTTATACTGAAGACTTTGCGTTGCAGGAAAACGTTGATGTTCATCAGCCTCAAATGGCAAATATTCTTCGTATCTACTTAAAAAATAAAAGGAAGCCGCAAAAACATCAAATGGTAAAGCGCTATTTTCTATGGCAAAAGGTACTTTTTGATCGCCAAATACAGTTTCTTTTAAGTTAATTGGCTCGATGTTGTGTTTTGTTAAAAAAGAGGAACGAGCGAAAAACAGTTCATCTCCCAATGGGATATCCGTGTAACTTATTTTGGGTAAGCTACTATTGCTAAAATCATCAGCAATGCTGGTAAATTCAAAATCGCATCTTAAAATCTCCCTAAAAATAAAATTAAACGTATACTTTATTCTAGGCGTAACTTTAGGAGTATAAATTAACAACTGCATAATTGGTTAAAGATATTTCTTATTAATTAAATATTTTAACATGATTTGTAATAATTTAAAAAGGATTTCTCATTTCGCTCTAAACGCGAATTAAGTGTAAAAACCGAGGGCAATAATTTGCGACTAAATAATTATTAGCTAAGGGTTACGAGAAAGAATACTATCACTTTCATAACAACGTAATTATTAGCCCAGGTTTAGTAGGGATTTGGTAGGGAGTTTACTCGGTTATATTCGAATGAACTCCCTGTTAGCTCCCTGTTTGGTCCCTGTAAACCCCCTGTTAAGTATAAGCTATTGTGCATTCTTTTATACCATAAATCAACGTCAAATTTAAGATTGATTTTTAAGCATCTAATCCAAACATAACTTGTTCTTCCCGAGCCAACTCGTTATCTTTACCCTACATGAAATTCAAACTCATTTCAGATTATAAACCAACCGGTGATCAGCCAAATGCAATAAAACAACTGGTAGAAGGTGTTAACGCAGAAGAAAATTATCAAACGTTGTTGGGAGTTACAGGTTCAGGGAAAACATTTACCGTAGCAAACGTAATTGAGCAAACGCAAAAACCAACATTAGTTTTAAGTCATAACAAAACATTGGCGGCGCAATTGTATGGAGAGTTTAAACAGTTTTTTCCCGAAAATGCGGTAAACTATTTTGTTTCGTATTACGATTATTATCAGCCGGAGGCTTACATGCCTACCACCAATACCTACATTGAAAAGGATTTACAAATAAACGAGGAGATTGAAAAATTGCGTTTACGTACCACATCGGCATTAATGAGTGGCAGACGAGATGTAATTGTAGTTTCGTCCATTTCCTGCATTTATGGTATGGGAAATCCCGAAGATTTTTCGCGTTCTGTTTTCCGCTTTGCGGTAGGAACAAAAATAAGTAGGAACTCTTTTTTACATAGTTTGGTAGAGATTTTATATGCTCGTACCATTAACGATTTTAAACGCGGAACTTTTCGTGTAAAAGGTGATACCGTAGATATTTACCCTGCTTATTTGGATGATGCGTATCGTGTTTCATTTTTTGGAGATGATATTGAAGAGTTATCGGTCATTGACCCTGTTACTGGAAAAACGATTGAAAAATTAGAAGATATGGCAATTTATCCAGCCAATCTGTTTGTTACGCCAAAAGATAGATTTAATTCTTCCATTTGGGGAATACAGGAAGAACTGGAATTGCGCAAAAATCAATTGTTAGGAGATAAGCAAATGCTCGAAGCCAAACGTTTGGAAGAAAGAGTGAATTTTGATATCGAAATGATGAAAGAGTTGGGTTATTGTTCTGGAATTGAAAATTATTCGCGGTTTTTTGATGGACGTTCTCCAGGTATGCGCCCATTCTGTTTACTAGATTATTTTCCAGAAGACTACTTGATGATTATTGATGAAAGTCATGTAACCGTTCCGCAAATTAGAGCGATGTATGGCGGCGACCGTTCTCGCAAAATGTCCTTAGTAGAATACGGATTCCGTTTGCCATCGGCTTTGGATAATCGACCGCTAAATTTTGATGAATTTGAAAAATTAGCACCACAAACTATTTATGTAAGCGCAACGCCTGCGGATTATGAATTGGAAAAATCTGATGGGATTGTAATTGAGCAAGTAATTAGACCTACGGGTTTATTAGATCCACTAATTGAGGTTAGACCGGCAATAAATCAGGTTGATGATTTGCTAGATGAAATTGATAAAACCATTAAAATGGGCGATCGCGTTTTGGTAACTACCTTAACTAAACGCATGGCGGAAGAACTGACCAAATACATGGATCGGTTAAATATTAAATGCCGTTACATCCACTCGGAAGTGAAAACCTTAGATCGTGTTGAAATTTTACGTGGTTTACGTTTAGGTGAATTTGATGTTTTGGTAGGGATTAATTTACTCCGTGAAGGATTAGATTTACCAGAAGTAAGTTTAGTAGCCATTTTAGACGCGGATAAAGAAGGATTTTTGCGATCGGATAGGGCTTTGATACAAACAATTGGTCGTGCGGCTCGTAATGATAGAGGTCGGGTAATTATGTATGCCGATAACATGACCAAATCAATGGAAAGGACTATTGATGAAACGAATAGACGTAGAGAAAAACAAATTTCGTATAATTTAGAGCATGGTATCACGCCAAAAACAGTAGGAAAAACCAGAGAAGAGATTATTGAACAAGGTTCTATATTAGATTTTTCTGAAGGTAAAGCTCGCTCAAAAGCGTATGTAGAAATTGATGAAGTTAGTATTGCTGCGGATCCGATTATACAGTACATGACTAAGCCAGAAATGCAAAAAGCGATTGATAAAACACGAAAAGACATGCAAAAAGCTGCTAAAGAAATGGACTTTTTAATGGCTGCTCGGATGCGTGATGAAATGTTTGCACTAGAAAAAATATTTGAGGAGCGGTTTGGCAAGTAACGATTTGGCTAAATCAATGCGTGTTATTTTTTTCTTTTTAAATTGCAAGCTCAAACACACACAAATGAAACTTTTTAAAAATGCAATCCTATTTGTTTTACTCATAGGGAGTAAAAACAGTTATGCACAATTGATAACGGTGCCTTTAGCTGGCAATGTTTACAGTTCCAATAAAGTTGAAAGCCGAAGAAACAGTACAATCAGCAATGATGGCATCATAAGATGGACAAATTCCCAGGATATTTTTACAGCTTATGTTCGCGTAGCAAAAACAGGAACATTAAAAATAGATCTTGATGACTTTAAAGTTACAGGAGATTCAGAAATCGAATTTAGTATCAACAATAAACCTTCAAAAATTTTATTAAGTGGAGGAATGATGGCTGTTAGTGTCGGAATGTGGGATATAAAAGACACAGGATATGTAGCCATACAAATTAAAGGGATCAGTAAAACTGGAGATGAATTTCCTGCTATCAAAAACTTAAAATTATCGGGTACCGCAACCGAAGGAAATTTGGGTTATGTGAAAGATAATGAAGGTAGTATGTATCATTTTGGTCGCCGTGGGCCATCTACACATTTAAATTATGAGTTTCCAAAAAATACAGATGTTGAGTGGTTTTATAACGAAGTAACAGTTCCGGTAGGAGAAGATATAATGGGTTCTTACTTTATGGCAAATGGTTTTGGACAAGGTTATTTTGGTATGCAAGTAAATTCGCCAACCGAAAGACATATTTTATTTTCTGTTTGGAGTCCGTTTACTACTGATAATCCAAAGGAAATTCCAGAGGATCATAAAATTAAACTTATTAAAAAAGGAGAAACCGTACATGGTGGCGAATTCGGCGGTGAAGGTTCTGGTGGTCAGAGCTACTTAAATTATATATGGAAAGCTGGGAACACCTATCGTTTTTTATTGCATGTGAAACCTGTTGCAAATAATTATTCAGAATATAGCGCTTATTTCTTCGCTCCAGAATTAAATAAATGGTTGTTAATTGCTACTTTTCAACGACCACAAACCCAAACTTATATTACTCAACCGTATTCTTTTTTAGAGAATTTTTCGCCAAATATGGGCGATATAACTAGAAAAGTTGGTTTTAATAATCAATGGATTTGTGATACTAAAGGTAATTGGACAGAAATTAATAAAGCGTTTTTTACTACAGATGTTACAGGTCGTAAAGGTTATCGCCAAGATTACCAAGGCGGCTTAATGAATGGTGGTTTTTATTTAAAAATAGATGGGTTTTTTAATGATTTCACGCCTTATAAAACACCGTTCGCCAGAGAAATGCATAATAAAAAACCAGAAATAGATTTTAGTAAACTTCCCTAGCCAATTCGTCATTGCGAGGTACGAAGCAATCTATCTAGCATGAAAGATTGCTTCGTGCCTCGCAATGACGATAAACTTAAAAATTATGCAAGGACAAAACAGAAAAGATATTTACCCAGGTTTAGAAGTTGGAATTATTTTAAAAAAGGACCAACGGAATGGAAATGTAACCTACGGTATAGTTAAAGATTTACTAACTTCATCTACATTTCACTCTAGAGGGATAAAAGTGCGTTTAGAAGATGGACAAGTGGGAAGAGTTTGCGAAATTGTAGAGGAAAATTGATGTTTTAAGGAAACAATTCAAACTTGAGATTGTAATTATAGTGCAATTATCTATTAAAAAAGTAACAATAAATTAACCGCCAAGTCTATATTTGCGTTAATACTTATATTATGATACTTATTAAATTTCTTCTTATAACAATTATAGTGCTTTGGATTATCCGAATTTTAATTCGAATGATATTTCCAGTTATGCTGAAAAATGTTTTTAGTAATATGCAAAACCAAGCTACTAATAATCAACAACAAAACTATTCTACAAAACCAGAAGGCTCTATTTCAATAGATTACATGCCTAAAAAAGAAAAGAAAGGCAATGCCGATAAACTTGGCGATTTTGTAGACTACGAAGAAGTTAAGTAGTTTCCAGTTAGCAGTAGACAGCTTTCAGTTGTCAGTTTTGGACGTCCAAAATCTCGATACTTGATACTCACTACTTGATACTAAAAAAAATACTTCCTAATCTGTATCAATTTTCTATTTTTGGGATTAGTTTAATCTTAAAATAACCTTAATGAACAATTGGTTTAAACAGAATGGCACACACGTAGCCATCATTGCGATATTTGTAGTTCTCTGTTTTGTATATTTCAGTCCTGTTTTACAGGGAAAAGCTCCCGCACAAAGTGATGTATTGCAAAGCAAAGCAATGCAAAAAGAAATTATGGAGTACAAGGACAAAGATGGTAAAGGCCCACTTTGGACTAATCAGATGTTTGGCGGTATGCCAGCTTATCAAATCTGGGTACAATACGCGTACAATGGTGCTACTTATGGCATTGCATTAATCACTAAAGCATTTCCAAATCCTGTAGGAACAGTTTTATTGTTGCTAATTGGCGCTTACTTTTTATTTATTACGTTAAAAGTAAATCCTTGGCTCGCTGCTGCGGGGGCAATAGCCTTTGCATTTACTACGTATAATTTCGTTTTACTTGCATCGGGACACAGCAATAAAGCGTTAGCAATTGGTTTTTTTGCACCAATTATAGCAGGGCTGATATTAACTTTACGAGGTAAATATTGGTTGGGCGCTAGTTTAACTGCCTTATTTTTAGCGTTAGAAATTAGAGCGAACCATGTTCAAATGACGTATTACCTATTTCTTTCCATCCTTATTTTTGTGGGAATAGAGATTTATCAGGCATATAAAAACAAAACATTACCAGCTTTGGGTAAAGCATTAGGCTTTTTAGGCGCTGCGGTAATTTTAGCGGTAATGATTAATGCCAGTTTATTATGGACAACATCAGAATATGCGAAAGAAACCAATCGCGGGAAATCTAATTTAACCAGCTCTTCTGCAGAAAAAAGTGAAGGAATGACTAAAGAGTACGCTTATGGTTGGAGCCAAGGCGTAGGCGAAAGTTTTACCTTCCTTATTCCTAATTTATACGGGGGTGCAACAAGTGTTGATGAACTGGTAAAACCAGAAAGCCACATGTACAAAGCTGTTGCAGAAATTACAGGAGGTGATCCTAACCAAACTCCACAAGCTATCCAACAGTTAGCCTCTCAATTTAATATGCAACAATATTGGGGTGAGAAATCGTTTACACAAGGTGGATATTATTTTGGCGCCATTATTTGTTTCCTTTTTGTATTCGGCTTATTTATTGTTCGTAGTCGCTTAAAATGGTGGATATTAGCAACAACTGTATTATTTATCCTTTTATCTTTTGGAAGAAATTTCCCATTGGTATCCGATTTATTCTTCGATTATTTCCCGCTGTATAATAAGTTTAGAGCAGTAGAATCCATCTTAGCAGTCGTAGGTTTAATGTTCCCTATTTTAGCATTTTTGGGAATTAAGGAAGCGCAAGAAGGTAACATCGACCAAAAGATTTTAATTAAAAAATTAACTTGGTCTGCAGGTATTACTGGCGGATTTGCATTAATTGTAGCAGTTATTCCAACACTATTTTTCAGTTTTAAAACAGATAACCATCCACAAATTGTACAAGCTTTAACTCAAGCTTTACAAAATAATGCTGGTGTGGCACAAAAAATCGCAAATGCATTAATTGAAGATCGTATTTCAATTGCTCGTGCAGATGCGCTTCGTTCATTCATATTTATCGTTGTTGGTTTTGGAATTGTTTGGGCATTCATCACTAAAAAAATGAACATGCAATTGGCTTTTGGTTTATTAGCTTTTGCAGTGTTAATTGATATGTGGCAAGTAGATCGTCGTTATTTAAACAACAAAAATTTCGAAGAGAAATCTACTTTAGCTAATTATTTTGAACCAACAGAAGAAGAAGTGAGGTTAGGGAAGGCAACTATAATTAATATAATTGCAGCTGATAAAGATCCTGATTTTAGAGTGTACGATCAATCAATTAATACTTTTCAAGACGCTAAAACTTCGTCATTTTTCAAAACTATAGGTGGTTATCATGCAGCAAAGCTGAAAAGATATGATGAGTTGATACAAAACCAATTCTCGAAAAGTGTAAATCAGGATGTTTTAGACATGCTAAATGCGAAGTATTTCATTACGCAAGATCCTCAAAATGGTTCTTATAAAATGTCGAGAAATGCAACTGCTTTAGGAAATGCTTGGATTGTTCAAGGCGTTCAATTTGTTAAAAACTCTGATGAGGAAATGAAAGCAATTAGCAGCTTCGATCCAAAAAATGAAGCTATTGTAGATGAACAATATAAAAAATTGTTAGATACTACGCGTTTAGGAGCAGATGCAACGGCATTTATCAAAATGGAAAAATATCATCCAGATCATATTGAATATTCATACAGCGCACCAAGAGATGTGATTGCTGTATTCTCTGAAATCTATTACGATAAAGGTTGGAATATGTATGTTGATGGAAAAGAAAAGCCATATTTCAGAGCAGATTATGTATTACGTGCTGCACAATTAGAAGCGGGTAATCACAAAGTGGAATTCAAATTTGAACCTAAATCATATTATTTGGGCGAGAAAATTTCATTAACTGGTTCGATATTATTGCTAGGCTTTTTAGGTTTCGCGTTTTATTCTGAAAATAAGAAGAAGAAAGCAGCGTAGTTATTTCCGCTACTAAAATATAGCCGCAGATGCGCAGATTTAATCTGCACATCTGCGGCTTTTTTACACTCGTCATTCCCGTGAAAACGGGAACCGTAATGCGATAAAAAAATTTACTATTGTATGGGATTTAGTTTAATCTGCACATCTGCGGCTTTTTTATCGCATTACGATGCCCAGTCAAGCTGGGCATGACGGCTAATGCATCCACTGGTTTTTGCGAGGGAGGTTCTTCACCGAGCGTGGCAATCTCCTTTATGCTTTTAACGAAACCTTTATTGTGTGTTACAAATAGGAGATTGCCACGTCGCTGCGCTCCTCGCAAAGACGACTAGGGGGCACACGAACACCAACTTCATGGTTTCCATTTGCATGGGCATGAGGACTAGTTATGTTTTAATCTTTGCTCCTTACTCCTTAATCCAATTAATAATCTTTCCTTAACATCTTATTAACCTGTGCATTGCAATTTTGTAAAATAAAATGAATCAAATGCCCGAGTTATTTTTAATAGTTTGCTTAGTTGTCGTTGTTGCATTCTTCTTTAGTCCTTATGATTTGACTATTGATGAAGAAGAAGACTAAAGCAGATCTTTTTACCTCACTAAATAACGCTTATTTATTAGGCAAGGCATTTTGTCCCCAAAAAATTAGGTTATGGAAAAAAGAGAAGTAGAAATTGCTGTAATTTCTGATGTTCACTTAGGTACCTACGGCTGTCACGCCAAAGAACTGTTGAAATATCTTAAAAGTATCAAACCAAAAATGATTATTCTAAATGGTGATATTATTGATATTTGGCAATTTAGCAAAAGATACTGGCCAGAAACACACATGAAAATTATCCGTAAACTCATGAAATTTGTGGTTGAGGGTGTTCCCGTGTATTATTTAACAGGTAACCACGATGAGCTTTTACGCAAGTTCGCAGATATGCATATGGGCGCATTTCATTTGCAAAATAAATTGGTTTTAGAATTGGATGGTAAAAAAGCATGGTTTTTTCATGGAGATATTTTTGATGTAACCATGCAACATTCTAAATGGTTGGCCAAATTGGGTGCGGTTGGTTACGATAGCTTAATTCTAATTAACAGCATGGTAAACTGGTGCTTGGCTTTATTTGGCAGAGAGAAAATGAGCTTTTCTCAAAAGGTAAAAGCAAAGTTTAAGGATGCGGTGAAATTCATCAATAGTTTTGAGCAAACTGCTGCAGATTTAGCCATAGAAAAAGGATACGAATATGTAGTTTGCGGGCATATTCATCAGCCTGAAATGCGTGAAATTACTACAGAAAACGGAAAGGTAACGTACTTAAACAGTGGTGATTGGGTAGAAAGTTTAACGGCTTTGGAATACAACAAAAAGGAATGGAAGATTTTCAATTATGAAGCTAAAGATTTTGAAAAAGATGAAGTTGAACAAGGCATATTATCTGATAGTGAAGACTTGCACAGTAAACTAGATATTAATACTTTATTACAAAAGATTAAATTAGAAATTGTCTAAAGCATAAAAATTACAGATATTAGGAGCGGATGAAGATACTTTATGCAATTCAAGGCACTGGGAACGGACATGTAAGCAGGGCAAGAGAAATTATTCCCTTGTTGCAACAACATGGCGACTTAGATATTCTAATTTCGGGCACACAAGCCGATGTAAAACTAACTCAGGAAGTAAAATATCAGCTGCATGGTTTTAGCTTTATTTTTGGAAAAAAAGGGGGTGTAGATCACTTTAAAACATGGCGTAATATGAATTTGCCACGTTTTATAAAAGACATGAAGTCGGTTCCTTTAAAAGAATATAATCTCATCATTAATGATTTTGAACCTGTTACCGCATGGGCATGTAAAAATCAAGGATTGGAAAGTGTTTCTTTAAGTCATCAGGCCTCTTTTAAGTCTAAAAAAGTACCAAGACCTAGGACAATAGATTGGGGTAAAATCATTTTAAGTCATTATGCGCCAACCACTCATCATATTGGTTTTCACTTCGAAAAATACGACGATTTTATTTATACGCCAGTAATTAGGAGCGAAATTAGAAATCTACAACCAACTAATTTAGGACATTATACCGTTTATCTTCCAGCGGTAGATGATAAACATTTAGTTAAAATACTCAAGGAAATCCCTTCAACTAGATGGGAAGTTTTTTCTAAGCATACTAAAACAGCTTACAGTGATGGAAATGTATTTGTAGAGCCGGTAAATAATGAAAAATTTAATCAAAGCATGGCAAGTTGTGAAGGTTTATTTACTGGCGGGGGATTTGAAGGGCCAGCTGAAGCGTTGTTTTTAGGAAAGAAATTATTGGTTGCACCAATGAGATTTCAGTACGAACAACAATGTAATGCCTACGCTTTAAAACAATTGGGATTGCCTGTAATTTGGGGAAGCAACCGAAATTGGTTGCCTATTTTAAAAGAGTTTGTAAGTAATCCACAAGAGCATCAGTTCAATTTTCCAGATGAAACGGCGGCAATTATTGATAACATGGTGAGGAAATACACTAAGTAAATAAGAATATTTAAATTCATTTGGCCGCAGATGCGCAGATTTTTGTAATCTGCGCATCTGCGGCTTTATATTGAATCTGTGTTTATCCTTTTTATCTGTGGTTAATATCTAGTAAACTAAAATTCCTCAATTTTTCTTTACTTTGCCTCTAGAAAACAGGCATGATCAATCAATTTAGAAATTTAAACCCCGTTAATCTTTTAATATTAGCTGCATACGCCATTTTTATGCGATTGGCTATTTTTTTAAATCTGCCAGATCAGCTAAACTTTGAATTTTTAGAACCTTACACTAAGTTTTTTATCCAAATCCCTTTAACAAACTACTTTTCTCCTGCCGGGAATATCTTTTTTGCTACTGTTCTTACTTTTATTCAAGCCATATTATTTAATAGGATAATTAACAATCATGGTTTACTAGCAAAACCGAGCTATTTACCCGCTTTGCTTTACATTACGGGATCAAGCTTATTTCTACAATTTTTAATTCTTAGCCCAGCGCTAATTTGTAATTTTCTATTGATCTGGATCATGGATAAGTTCCTGAAAATTGGGAAAACGCCAAATGCCATGATGACGATGTTTGATGTTGGAATGATTATCGCCTTTGGTACTTTAATTTATTTCCCCTTTATTGTGCTGTTAATTATGCTTTGGCTTAGTTTACTGCTATATCGTTCGTTTAACTGGAGAGAATGGATCGCTGGGTTTATTGGATTTTTAACCATCTTTTTCTTTGTCGCTGTTTTTTACTATTGGAATGATAATATCGCACAGTTTTATAAAATTTGGCGACCATTGGTAAATAAATTCCCATCAACACTGCAAATTAATTTCAGCGATTATTTAGTGCTCATTCCTGTAGGTTTAATTATGATATTGGCCTCATTACAACTACGTGAGAACTTTTTTAGGAGTTTTATTAGCACCAGAAAAGCGTTTCAAATGTTGTTTTTCATGTTTATTATCGCGATTATAAGTTTCTACACTAAACCAGATTTCAGAGTTTATCATTTTCTATTAAGCGTGCCGCCAGGAGCAGTGTTATTGGCGTACTATTTTTCGAATGCCAAAAAGCGTTGGTTTTACGAATCGCTGTTTGCCGTGCTTGTACTTTGCATCCAGTATTTTTTGTTTGTTTAACCTTTTTTAACAATTTGACAGCTTGAAACTTGCTAAAGATTAATAGCTTTGTGCCATGAAGTCTATCCTTGGTAAGGCTAATGCATAATCTGGTAATAGATATTGGGAATACAAATAGTAAGCTGGCCGTTTTTAATCAGAAGGAGTTGGTGCACTATGAGCGATTAAAAGAGCTGGATGAAGCTAGTTTAAAAGACTTAATTGAAAAGTATCAGATACAAAATGCTACGGTTTCAAGTGTAAATAAAGATATAAAAGAGCTGAGCGATTATTTAAAACAGTTCGTAAATTATATCCATTTCACTACAGAAATACAAGGTAAAATAAAAAATAACTATCAAACATTAAGCACTTTAGGTTTAGATAGGTGGGCAAAGGTTATAGCGGCACATTGTTTATACCCTAGCAAAAACTGTTTAATGATAGATGCAGGAACTTGCATTACTTACGATGTGTTAACTGCTACAAATGAATACTTCGGAGGAAGTATCAGCCTAGGAATAAAGATGCGATTTGAAGCATTAAATCATTATACTGGCAGATTACCCCTTGTGAATTGGAATAACGAAGAAAATAATATTCCCGAAGGCACAGATACCATTAATGCCATTAAAAACGGTGTTTTGCAAGGAATTTTGAATGAAGTTGAGGGTTTTATATCCCTAGAAAATAAAAGAAATAAAGACCTTAAGGTAATTATTACAGGGGGTGATGCTGATTTTTTGAACATGCAATTAAAAAATAGCATCTTTGCCACCCAAATTATACATGAACCATATTTGGTTTTAAAAGGATTAAATGAAGTTATTACATTATAATATGTACCAAAAATTAAAATATACACTTGCTGTTTGCCTATTGTTAACGAGTATAGTTGCCAATGCACAAGTTACTGTACAATCACCATACTCTAAATTTGGCGTAGGTAATATAAAAGGTTCATTGCTACCACAATACAGAGCAATGGGTGGTATATCTACAGCGGTTTATAAACCTGGTTTCTTCAATAGTATTAATATACAAAACCCTGCTTCGTACGCGGGTATTAATGCAACTACGTTAGATATTGGCTTGAGTGTTAATTCTACCGAGTTAAAAAACAGCACGCAAACAGAAAATAGTTTTAATGCTACATTAAGTCATATTGCTTTAGCATTTCCTGTAAGTAAAAAATCAGCTTTGAGTTTTGGTATTTTACCTTATTCAGAACTTGGTTATAATTTTAAAAACACCGTGAAAGTAGGTACTACAACAGCTAATACAAAAACTGTTGATTATAAATACAATGGTGAAGGTGGTTTAACAAAGGCGTATTTAGGCTATGGTGTTCAGTTTGGAGATCACTTTAGAGTTGGAGCCAATGCAGAATATTTGTTTGGTAATTTATCAGAAAATAGATCAACAGAATATGTAGATGATCCTGGAAGTATTAATTCGCGTATGCAGGTTAAAAACAGCGTAGGTGGTGTGAGTTTTTCTTATGGAGCACAATATGATTTTAGATTAGATAACAAAACTTTATTAGTATTAGGTTATTCGGGTTCTTCTTCATCAAAAATCAATTTGAAAAATAGCCAAGTAGTTACTCAATATTTTAATGATGCAACTGGTAGCGAACAAACCGCATTAGATACTCTTTTATTAGTAGAAAATAGCCCAACAAATTTAAAATTGCCTTTGATACATAATTTTGGTATCAGCATACAAAGAGATAATAAATGGATGGTAGGAGCAGATTATCGCATGGGTAAATGGTCTAATCTTTCAATTAATAATGTTAACCAAGGTTTACAAGATACTTATGGATTTTCTGTAGGTGGGCAATATACGCCAGACGTTACTGCAATTAATGGTTATTTTAAAAGAGTTGATTATAGATTGGGGTTTCAATATGACAAAACCTATATTCAAATGAATCAACAGGATATTAAACAAATGGCCGTTACTTTTGGTGTAGGTTTACCATTAGCATCCTATAGTAGAGGTGCTTTTTATAGAATGAATTTAAGCGCCGAATTGGGCAAAAGAGGTACAGTAAGCAATGGTTTATTGCAAGAAAAATACCTTAATATTCATTTAGGATTTACGCTTAATGATAGCAGTTGGTTCCAAAGGTTTAGATTTGACTAATGAAAACGTCGGGGATTAAATCTGGTATTTTAACTCTCTTTTTAGTGCAATTAATGATCTTATCATCTTGCGGTGATGACGATTTAAAAAATGCCACTTCTATTTCTGCCAAAAAAATAACCTTAAGTACCGACCGCTCGTACGGTGTTGATATTATTTATAGTGATTCTGCAAAGGTAAAAGCAAAAGGCTATGCTCCAATATTAGACAAAGTCACCCCATCTCAAGGTGCTATGTATAATGAAATGCCAAAAGGAGTTAAAATAGAATTCTATAACGATTTTCTTAAACCTACCGGAACAATTACATCTGGCTATGCCATTAATAAGCAAACCGAAAAAATAACCATCTTCAGAAAAAATGTAATTGTAGTAAATGATCAAATTACTTTTACTACAGAAGAATTAATATGGGATGAAAATAAACGGATGTATTCTTCGCCCTATGGCACAGTAACTTCAAAAAAAGATGGAAGCGTAGCTACAGGGACCGAGTTTACGGCACCGCAAGATTTCAGTACATACAAGATTATTCAAGCATCTGGAACAACCTACGTAAAAGGCGATTTAACGCCATAATATTTGGCTAGGTAAGCACTTAATTTAGTGTAAGTTTCATGATAAAGATCAAATAAAATTTAATGTTTTCTAATTAGTTGCAAATTTGTATCTTGCGCCCTCTTAAAAAAAAATAAAAAATAAGAATAATATGGGATTAATGACATTCATGCGTACCAAGATGGGGTATTTTCTAGTTGGAGGTATTGCGGTGGTATTAGCATTATTTGTTTTAGAACCTCTGCTTCAGCACAGTTCTTCACTTTTTGGTTCATCTAGAAACACCGTTGGCTCAATTGATGGTGAGGAAATTAAATACGAAGAATTTAATCCGAAAGTAGAGCAAAGCGTTGCACAATTTAAGCAACAATATGGTGGTAGCGTAAATGCACAAATGCAAGCTATGGCTGTAGATAACGCATGGCAGTCGGAAATTGCTGGTAAACTTTTAACTAAAGAATACACACGTTTAGGTTTAACTGTTTCTAGTGATGAGCTATTTGATTTATTGCAAGGAAAAAATCCTAGCCCGTTAATTGTACAATACTTTGGTAACCAACAAACTGGTCAAGTAGACCGTTCGGCAGTTTTAAGTTCGTTAAAAGCGCAACAAAAAGATCCAAAACTAAAACAACAATGGGATATGTTGCAAGCAGAAATAGAAAAACAAACTTTGCAGCAAAAATATACTAACCTTATTCGTAATTCTGTTTATGTTACTTCTTTAGAAGCTAACGACGAATATAACAACCGTAATAAACTAGCTAGTTTTAAATATGTTAATTTAGATTACAGTTCTATTTTAGACGCAGCAGTAAAATTGACAGATGCTGATTATCAAGCTTATTATGACGCTAATAAAAAACGTTTTGATAATCCTAGCGAAACTCGCGGATTTGAATATGTTCATTTCAGCATTAAGCCAACAGCAGCAGATAGCGCAGCAGCAAAAACTCAAGTAGAAAAGTTAGCAGCAGATTTTAAAACTACGCCAAACGATTCATTGTTTGCAGCAAATAATTCTGATGTAAAAGTTCCTTATACGTATATCTCTAAAGGTAAATTAGATCCAGCTGTAGATTCAGTTATTTTCAATTATCCGGCAGGTAGTTATTATGGACCAGTTTTATCTGGTAATTCATATAAGTTAGTGAAGGTAATTGATACGCGTTTCTCTCCAGATTCGGTAAAAGCAAGCCATATTTTAATTGATGCAAGTAAAATTGGAGAAGCTGCAGCATTTAAGTTAGCAGACTCTTTAAAATCATTAGCTCAAGGTGGTAGTAATTTCGGAGAATTAGCTAAAAAATACAGTATAGATGGTTCTAAAGATAAAGGTGGAGATTTAGGAACATTTGCTCGTAATACAATGGTTGCAGAATTTGAAAATGCTGCTTTTAATGGTAAAACGGGAGATATTAAAGTAGTTAAATCTCAATTCGGAATTCATGTAATTAAAATTGAGAAACAAATTGGTTCTTCTAAAGTTGCTAAACTAGCTTATATTGAGAAAAGTTTAGCTCCAAGTTCTAAAACTAGAGATGCGGCGTATAAAAAAGCAATTAGTTTCTTAAATGACGTTAAAGCAGCAACTTTTAGCTCGCTTGCACAACAAAAAGGTTATACTGTTGCAGTTGCTGATAAAATAGCTCCAACACAAGGTTATGCTCCAGGATTAGATAGTCCTCGCCCATTAATTAGAGATGCTTACGAAGCAGAAAAAGGTGATGTTCTTCCTCAAGTATATACTATGGAAGATGGTTTTGTGGTAGCTCATTTAACAGATGTGAAACCAAAAGGCCAATTGTCTTTAGAAGATGTTAAGAAACAAATTCAACCAATGGTGATGAACGCTGTAAAAGCGAAGTTATTAGCTGATAAAATTAATAAAGCCTTAGCTGGTAGCAATGCTATTGATCAAGTGGCTTCTAAATTAGGAAAAGCAGCAATACCTGTTCAAAACATGGTATTTGCTAATCCAATTATCCCTGGTTTAGCGCAAGAAAATGCAGTAATAGGTACTGTATTTGGTTCTAAAGTTGGTAAATTATCTAAACCAGTAACTGGAGAAAAAGGTGTATATGTATTTGTAGTAGATGGATTTGCTAATCCTGCGCCTATAGATAATATGTTTAAACAAAAAGAAACAATGCTATTAGGAATTACACAACGCTCTTTAGGCGCAGCTTTCCAAGCATTGCAAGATAAAAGTGATATAAAAGACAATAGAGTGAAATTCTATTAATCTTATTTACGTAATTTTGTAACCGTTCTAACTTTAGTTAGAGCGGTTTTTTATTTTTAAGAGCCATGGATATTCAAGAAAACATCGTTAATAAAGTAGCTTCAAGCGGATTGGTTACTTTAAATTTAGAGGAGTATTTCCACAAAGGAGAACGATTGGTGTATGATATTAAAGACAATCTATTTCATGGATTGATATTAAAAGAGCAGGATTTTAGAGCATTTATAAAAGAACATAACTGGGAACAATACCAAAATAAAAACATAGCGATTATATGTAGCGCTGATGCAATTGTGCCCACTTGGGCGTATATGTTATTAGCCAATAGAATGAAACCTTTTGCAAATGAAGTAGTTTTTGGCAGTCTTGAAACCTTAGAAACAGTATTGTATACAAAAGCATTAGCTAAAATTAACATTAATGAATTTGCTGGAGAACGTGTAGTAATTAAAGGATGTGCAGATTTAGAGGTGCCAGTTTCCGCTTATGTAGAAATTACTGCCTTATTAACCCCAGTAGTTAAAAGCATTATGTATGGAGAGCCTTGCTCTACCGTTCCAATTTACAAAAGAAAGGACTAGCAATTTTGGAGTGCTTTTTGTTTGCATAGCTGTATGAGAAAACTAATTTTATTTCTTACTCTCGGTTTAATCGGATTTAGTAGTTCGGCACAAGAGCTACCTTTAAAAAAAGAGCCCATCTTTAAAGAAGGAGAGGTATTGAGTTATAAGCTAAAATATGGCTTTCTTACGGCTGCAGAAGCAACGATAAAAGTAATGGCCTCTGATGTTAAGTTTGATAATAAGCCCGTATACAGACTAGTTGTAGATGCGCAAACGTCAGGTACTTTTGATATATTTTATAAAGTAAGAGATCATTATGATTCGTATATTGATAAAACAGACTTAACGCCTTACTTCTATCAAGAGAATATTCGTGAAGCAAGTTATCGTAGACAAGATAAAGCTAGATTTTATCAGGATTCGAAAAAAGTAGTTGCCAATAAAGGGACTTTCGCCACACCAACTACGCAAACTTTCGATTTAGTTTCTGCCTATTATTTTTCTCGCAGTTTAGACATTGCGAAATTAAAAATTGGAGATAAATTTAAGCTCAATTATTTTTTGGGTGATGAAATATCTCAATTGGAGATTCAATATGTGGGTAAAGAAAGTATAAAAAGCAAGTTGGGTACAATTAGATGCTTAAAGTTTAGTCCATCAATTAAGCCTGGCCGTATCTTTAAAAAAGATAGTAAACTGTATCTTTGGATTACTGATGATGGCAACAGAGTGCCAGTAAAAGCCGAAGTAGAAATTTTAGTTGGTTCAGTAACCTTAGAAATTAAATCTGCCGAAGGATTAAGATATCCGATAGGGAAATAATAAATAAATGATAGAAGTACAAGGTGCTTTAGTGCATGAAGATGTAATTAGTGAAAAGTTTGTGTGCAATTTGAGCAAATGCAAAGGGATTTGTTGTGTAGAAGGTGATGCAGGTGCTCCATTAGAAGTAGCAGAGACCGCAATTTTAGCTGAGATTTACCCTAAAATAAAGCATTTACTAGCTCCCAAAGGGATTAAGGCGATTGAAGAACAAGGAACTTCTGTAATAGATGCAGATGGAGATTTAACTACACCCTGTGTAGATGGGCATAAAGAATGTGCTTATGTAACTTTCGAAAATGGAATTACAAAGTGTGCTATTGAAAAGGCCTACGAACAAGGTTTGGTAGATTGGAAAAAGCCAATTTCTTGTCATTTATATCCGATACGAATTACTAAATACCCAGAATTTGATGTATTAAATTACGATAGATGGCACATTTGCCATGATGCTTGTACTTTTGGTAGAGAACTTAAGGTGCCAGTGTATCAATTTCTAAAAGAACCTTTAATTAGAAAATACGGTTTGGAATGGTATACTGAATTGGAAAATAGTGTAAATTCAAAGGATTAATATTTATAATTAAACAATTTAAAGCAAAGACGAATCTCACGTCAAATCACAATGAAAGGAATAATTTTAGCTGGCGGTAGCGGAACTCGTTTACATCCCTTAACACTTGCCTGTAGTAAACAAATGATGCCAGTTTACGATAAGCCGATGATTTATTATCCATTATCAACTTTAATGTTGGCTGGAATTAAAGAAGTTTTAATTATTTCTACACCACATGATTTGCCAAACTTTGAGAAGTTATTAGGTGATGGAGCTAATTTAGGCTGTAAATTTAGTTATGCTGTGCAACACGAACCAAATGGTTTAGCTCAGGCTTTTGTAATTGGCGAAAAGTTTATTGGAAAAGATAAAGTTGCATTAGTACTTGGAGATAATATTTTTCATGGAGATGGCATGGCAAAGTTGCTTCAAGCTAGTTCAGATCCTGATGGCGGCGTTGTGTTTGCTTATCAGGTTTCAGATCCAGAAAGATACGGCGTTGTAGAATTTGATAAAGATAAAAATGCTATATCTATTGAAGAGAAACCAACTCAATCAAAATCAGATTATGCAGTTCCAGGATTATATTTTTATGATAATTCTGTAGTTGATATTGCAAAAAATATTAAACCATCGCCACGTGGAGAATATGAAATTACCGATGTGAATAAAGTTTATTTAGAACAAGGTAAGTTAAAAGTTGGTGTGTTAAGTCGGGGAACTGCTTGGCTAGATACGGGAACTTTTTCCTCATTAATGCAAGCAGGGCAATTTGTTCAAATCATAGAAGAGCGACAAGGTTTAAAAATTGGATGTATTGAAGAAATCGCTTATCGAATGGGTTTTATTGATGCTGAACAATTGAAAAAAATTGCCACACCTTTGGTGAAAAGTGGTTATGGAGAGTATTTGTTGAAAATTATTAAATAAATATAATGAGCCAGCAGATTAAAATCGCAGTTATTGGATTAGGGTATGTTGGTTTGCCATTGGCGATAGAATTTGCTAAAAAATATCAAGTCATTGGTTTTGATATTGATGAAAACCGCATTAATGAATTAAAGACTGGAATTGATACAACGTTAGAAGCAAATCTTGATGATTTAAAAGAGGTGCTTGAAGAAAAAATTCTTAGCAAAGGGTTAGTACTGTCTTTTGACACTTCAGCTATTCAAAATTGCAGTATTTATATCGTTACTGTTCCAACCCCGATAGGTCATTTAAAAACACCCGATTTAAATTTTTTACTAACTGCATCAGCAATGCTGGGTAAAATATTGAAGAAGGATGATATTGTCATTTATGAATCTACCGTTTATCCAGGTTGTACTGAGGAAGATTGCGTCCCTATTCTTGAAAAATATTCAAAACTAAAGTATAATCAAGATTTCTTTTGCGGTTATTCTCCGGAACGAATTAATCCTGGAGATAAGATTAATACCTTAACAAAAATCAAAAAAGTTACCTCTGGTTCAACACCAGAAATCGCTCAATTTATCAATAATTTATATGCTAGTATTATTACTGCTGGGACACATTTGGCTCCAAGTATAAAGGTTGCGGAAGCGTCTAAGGCTATTGAAAATGCACAAAGAGATGTCAATATTTCATTTGTAAATGAATTGGCATTGATTTTTGATAAGATGAATATTGATACTGCTGATGTGCTTGAGGCCGCTAGTACAAAGTGGAATTTTTTGAACTATAAACCTGGTTTGGTTGGTGGGCACTGCATTGGTGTTGATCCATATTATTTAGCCTATAAGTCTGAGTTATTAGGGTATAAACCAGAGGTGATTTTGTCTGGGCGTAGAGTAAATGATAATATGGGAATGTTTGTAGCTAAAAAGGTTGTTAAGATGATGCTTGCTCAAGATAAAGTAGTTAGTGGTTCCAACGTTCTTATTCTTGGTTTTGCTTTTAAAGAAAACTGTCCAGATATCAGAAATACTCGTGTAATTGATATTTATAAAGAATTAAAGTCCTTTGGTATAACAGTAGACGTATTTGACCCATGGGCGAATAAAGTTGAAGTTGAGGATGAATACGACATTAAACTTTTAGATAAAATATCTTCCCAAAATTATGCTGCTGTTATTTTAGCTGTTGCACATCATGAATTTACAGCCATCGATTATGCTACTTTAAAAGATACTGGTGCCCTAATTTTTGATACTAAATCCTTTATAGATCGTAAGCTAATAGATGCTAGATTGTAATGTTTTAGATTAAACACAGTTAAACACATCATTATTTTTGCCTACTAAGCAATCCTATTGTGAAGAGCTTAACGTGTTTATATTAAACTTAATGTATATTTTTAATGGGATTGAGGTTAGTAGCATATGCATTCGATATGTTTTATATGTGCTCTATACCGTTAGATGGCCCTACTTTGCTGCTCATTTATATCTTATTTTAAATGTGCCGAAGGGAGCGTTATAACATAAATCTATCGAATTTTAATAAAAAAGGTATTTCGTGATTTGCCATTCAAAAAAAATCATTCGTATCAAATTATCAAAAAGAGGTTGTCGTTTTACACCATTCTTCAGTGCTATATTTATTATTTATAGCGACCATACTCTATAAAAGATTAATTTTCTTTCAGCAAAAATTAATCTGTATCTTCGCAATCATTAAAAATTGTTCAAATAATCTATGAAAGTTGCTTTAATAACAGGTGTTACAGGTCAAGATGGGGCTTACTTAGCCGAGTTTTTGTTAAAAAAAGGATATTTTGTACATGGTATAAAAAGACGCTCCTCTTTGTTCAATACTGATCGAATTGATCATTTATATCAAGATCAGCATGAAAACAATGTGCATTTCAAATTGCATTATGGTGATCTAACAGATTCTACTAATCTTATCCGCATTATTCAGGAAACTCAGCCAGATGAGATTTATAATTTGGCTGCAATGAGCCATGTTCAAGTAAGTTTTGAAATGCCTGAATATACTGCCAATGCAGATGGAATTGGTACTTTACGTTTATTAGAGGCCGTTAGGATTTTGGGCTTGGTTCAAAAAACAAAAATTTATCAAGCTTCTACCTCTGAATTATACGGTTTGGTTCAAGCTGTACCTCAAAGTGAAACTACGCCTTTTTATCCACGTTCTCCTTATGCAGTAGCTAAAATTTATGGCTATTGGATTACTGTGAACTATCGTGAAGCGTATGGTATGTTTGCTTGTAATGGGATTCTATTTAATCATGAAAGTCCATTAAGGGGAGAAACTTTTGTAACTCGTAAAATTACAAGAGCGGCTTGTAAAATTGCTTTAGGCTTGCAAAATTGCTTATACCTTGGTAATCTTTCTGCTCAACGTGATTGGGGACATGCTAAAGATTATATTGAAGCCATGTGGTTAATTTTGCAACAAGAAAAAGCAGAAGATTTTGTGATTGCTACAGGTGTTACTACCACTGTGCGTGATTTTGTACGTATGAGTTTTGCAGAATTAGGTATTGAAATTGAGTTTAGTGGAAAAGACGCAAATGAACAAGGCGTAATTATTGATATCGACCCATTGAAAGTTGAAAGTTTAGGATTAAATGTAGATGGTTTAAAACTAGGCATGACTGTTGTTAAGGTAGACCCGAAATACTTTAGACCAACAGAGGTTGATTTGTTATTGGGTGATCCAACTAAATCAAAAACTCAATTGGGCTGGGAACCTAAATATGATTTGCCAGCATTGGTAAAAGATATGATGCAAGCAGATTTGCATTTGATGAAAAAAGACGAATATTTAAAACAGGGTGAGTTTAAAACTCTAAATTATTTTGAATAGCTTAGGCTTACTACATATGAAAAGAAATATATTTCAATTATTTGCAATCTTACTGATTAGCTTAAGTTTTAGCAGTACTGTATTAGCACAAAATAATTATGCAAATATTAAAGTAGACGAGCTTTCTGATGCCCGAATTTTAGAAATTGTTAAGAGTGCAGAGTCAATTGGTTTCACAAGTGAAGCACAACTAGAACAAATGGCTTTAGCCCGTGGAATGAAGGCAGAAGAAGTACGGAAATTTAAACTTCGTGTGGAGAAACTTCGCAATCCAGGCAATACTAATAGTGATCAATCTTCAACAATCACAACTAGTACAAGTAGAACTTATACTGAGCAACCTGCAGTTAATGCTGATGAGGAAAAGAACAAGAAAACAGAAGAAGAAAGCCTTGCTCCTAAGATTTTTGGCTCAGATTTGTTTCGCAATGGGAATATTACTTTCGAACCAAATTTACGTATCGCTACACCTAAAGGATATATTATAGGTCCGGATGATAAATTAATAATTGACCTAACTGGAGATAACGAGAAGACTTACAATTTACAAGTTAGCCCTGAAGGCACCATCAATCTAGAGTTTGTAGGTAGAATTGCTGTTGGTGGTTTAAGTATAGATCAAGCTAGTTCAAAAATTCGATCAGCGATGTCTTCCACTTACCCAGCGTTACGTTCTGGTCGTACAAATGTAGCTATCAATTTAGGTAATATTAGAAGTATAAAAGTAACCATAACTGGTCAGGTTGTTAAAGCTGGTACTTACACGATATCTTCATTATCTACTATTTATAATGCACTTGGTGCTTCTGGTGGGCCATCTACAAATGGGTCATATCGTAATATTCAGGTGATAAGAAATAATAAAGTTGTTTCTAAAATAGATGTTTACGATTTCTTATTGGGAGGCATTCAAAGAGATAATATTCGTTTGCAAGATCAGGATGTGATTTACATTCCTGTATTTGAAAAAAGAGTTGAAATGCAAGGAGAAGTCGTTCAACCAGCTTTATTTGAGGTGAAAAATGGGGAAAATTTGCAAGATGTAATCAATTTTGCGAGTGGTTTTACAACAAAAGCATATACTGCCCAAATTAAAAGTTTTCAAAATACAGATAAAGAACGCCGCATTAGCGATATTTCTTCAGTGGCATTCAGTAGTTATACTCCAAAAAATGGAGATGTATATCTAGTAGAACCTATTTTAGATCGTTTTGAAAATCGTGTCGAAATTGCAGGTGCAATCTTTAGACCTGGTCAATATGAATTGGAGAAAGGCTTGAGTTTAAAAGCATTGATTATTAAAGCTGCTGGTTTAACTGAAGATGCTTTTTTAAATCGCGGATATATTAATCGTTTAAATGCAGATAATACTCCGAGTTTACTATCATTTGATGTAGCAAAGCTGATGGCTGGAACCATACCCGACATTTCTTTACAGCGTGAAGACAAGGTGACGATTTCATCGATTTTTGATTTACGTGATGAATATAAAATTACGATTCAAGGAGAAGTAAGAGCACCAGGCATATTTAATTATGCTGATAGTATGAGTTTAGAGTCAGTTATTCAGCTAGCTGGGGGCTTTAAAGAAGGCGCAACTGCTAAACGAATTGAAATCTCTAGAAGAATTAAAAATAGTGACGTTAGTTCGGTATCTGCTCGTACAGCTCAAGTTATTACTGTAAATGTAGATCAAAATCTAAAAATTTTAGGGAACACAGTCGTTTTAAAACCATTTGATGTAATTTCTGTTCGTAGTTCATCGGGATATCAGGTGCAAAAGCAGGTAACATTAGAAGGAGAAGTACTTTATCCGGGCCCATATACAATTATAAAAAAGAATGAACGAATATCTGATTTGATTAAAAGAGCAGGTGGATTAACCCCTCTTGCTTATACAGATGGAGCTTCTTTGAAACGACCTGGTGCCGAAAAAGTTAATCCGACTGACAAAAATGCAATTAATAATAAAGAAGAAGAAGATAAAAAACTGCTAAACTTAAAACGAATGCAAGGGACTGGTGTAAAAGATACATTAGCTGCAGAGGTAGAGCAAAAACTTATTCAATCTGATTTAGTAGGGATTAATCTTACTGCTATTTTAGACCGACCACTCTCTAAACAAGATCTTATTGTGGAAGATGGAGATGTAATTCGTATTCCACGTCAATTGCAGGTTGTTAAAGTTACAGGGGAAGTACTTAGTCCGAACAGTATTGTTTATTTAAGTGGCAGAAACTTTAAAGATTATGTAAATGGTGCTGGTGGTTTTACAGATAAAGCCCTTAAGAATAAAGCTTTTGTGAAATACGCTAATGGAACTGCTGCTGGAGCTAAAAAGTTCTTATTCTTTAATAACTATCCCAGAATTAGGCCAGGAGCAGAGATTTTTGTGCCAAAACGAGCAGAAAAAGAACGATTAAATGCACAAGCATGGATTGGAATTGGAACTGCGATCGCCTCATTAGGTGCAATTTTAGTGAGTTTGTTGAAGTAGGTTATAAGCAGATTGAAGCAATTCTAAGGAATAAAATATGAATGAAAAACAAACTAATATAACATCAAATGAAGATGAAATTTCATTAAAAGATGTTGTCTTAAAAATAGGTGAATGGTGGCATTATCTTCTATCTAAATGGGTCGTTATTTTAATATTTGGGATTTTTGGTGGAGGCTTTGGGTATTATTATGCATATAGGCAGAAGCCTATTTACACAGCAACAACTACATTTGTATTAGAAGGTGGTGAAAGTAGTAGTGGTGGATTAGGACAATATGCTGGCTTAGCCTCGATGGTTGGTATAGATTTAGGTAGTGGCGGTGGTGGTATTTTTCAAGGTGATAATATTTTGGAATTGTACAAATCTCGAAGTATGATTGAGAAAACACTATTAACGGAGATCGAATATCAAGGTAAAAAACAGTTGCTCATAGATTATTATATCAATTTCAACAAGCTCCACGAAAAATGGGCGAAAAACAAAGAATTACAAAATATTACATTTACGTCTGATAAAAAGGAAATAAAGGAAAATAAACAACGCCTTCGAGATAGTATTATAAGCATTATTATAACAGATCTTAATAAAAACTATTTAAGTGTAACGAAGCCAGATAAAAAATTGAGTATAATAAGTGCTGATGTTAGATCGGAAGATGAATTTTTTGCCAAAACTTTTAATGAGCAAATTGTAAAAAACGTAAATGATTTTTATATACAAACTAAGACTAAAAAATCATTAGAAAATATTAAAATTTTGCAGCAAAAAACAGATTCTGTTAGAGCCGCGATGAATGGTGCTATTTATTCGGCTGCTGCTGTGTCTGATGCTACCCCAAATTTAAATCCGACACGACAGGCTCAGCGAACTGCCCCTATTCAGCGTTCTCAATTTTCTGCCGAAACGAATAAGGCAATTTTGAGCTCATTAGTCCAAAATTTAGAAATGTCAAAAATGGCATTATTAAAAGAAACACCATTAATACAAGTTGTAGATCAACCCGTATTGCCCCTTAATGTAAATAAATTTGGGAAGTTAAAAGGAATATTCTTAGGCGGTTGTCTAGCAAGTTTTTTAAGTATTATATTTATTTCAATCAGAAGAATTCTTAAAGAGCTATTATTATAATTAAGCTCAATACATTTTATATTATGTTAGATTTAACCAATAAAAGTATTTTAATTACCGGAGGCACAGGGTCTTTAGGGAAAGCTTTAACTAAAGAAATTATAACTAGTCATCCAAACATTAGAAGAGTAATTATTTTTTCTAGAGATGAACAGAAGCAATTTCAAATGGCTCAGGAATATCCTGAAAAGGATTATCCACAGTTAAGATTTTTTATAGGCGATGTTAGAGATGAACAAAGATTAGTAAGAGCTTTTAAAGGCGTTGATTTTGTGATACATGCAGCAGCGATGAAACATGTACCTATTGCAGAATACAATCCAGATGAATGTATAAAGACTAATGTTTTCGGAGCACAGAATGTAATTCATGCCTGTTTCCAAACTAATGTTCAAAGAGTAGTTGCATTATCTACAGATAAAGCCTGTGCGCCCATTAATTTATATGGAGCCACAAAACTAACTTCCGATAAATTATTTGTAGCGGCTAATAATATTAAAGGCGACAATCCAATTGTATTTTCTGTAGTAAGATATGGAAATGTAATGGGTTCAAACGGTTCGGTTATTCCATTCTTTATAAAAAAGAAAACTGAAGGCAAACTACCAATTACAGATCCTAACATGACACGTTTTAATATTTCTTTACAGGGAGGGGTTGATATGGTAATGCATGCTTTAGGAAACGCATGGGGGGGGGAGATTTTTATCCCTAAAATCCCATCTTATAAAATTACAGATGTTGCAACTGCAATTGGTCCATTATGCGAACAAGTAGTTGTTGGTATCCGCCCCGGTGAAAAGGTGCATGAAGAAATGATTACACCATCTGATTCTTTTTACACTTATGATCTAGGAAAGTATTATACCATTTTGCCAGCTACCCATAAATGGGATTTAAATGAATTTAAAAATAAATTTGGGGCTAAATTGGTCGAAGAAGGTTTTGCATACAATTCGGGAAATAATGAGGAATGGGAGACTGTAGATACTTTAAGGAACTTAATTAAAGAACACGTGGACGATAGTTTTGAAATATAATGATAAATCATTCAATTCCTTATGGTCGACAAAATATTACTGCTGAAGACATTCAGATTGTAATAGATACACTACAATCAGATTATTTAACTCAGGGTCCTAAAATATTAGAATTTGAACAAAAGTTTTCTGAATATATCGGTTGTAAATATGCTGTTGCTGTTGCAAATGGAACCGCCGCTCTACATTTGTGTACCCTTGCTTTAGAAGTAGGTAAAGGAGATAAAGTAATTACAACACCAATTACCTTTGCAGCCTCTGCTAATTGTGTTCGCTATTGTGGTGCTGAAGTTGTTTTTTCAGACATCGACCCAACTACATATTTAATAGATATCGAAAAGGTTAAAAATTTATTGGCATCTTCACCAAAAGGAACCTATAAAGGAATTATTCCAGTTGATTTTGCAGGTAGAGCCACTAACCTAGAAGAGTTTAAAGCGTTGGCAGATGAATATGATTTGTGGATAATTGAAGATGCATGTCATGCGCCAGGTGGATACTTCATTGATAGTGAAGGGAAAACTCAAAACTGTGGCAATGGTAATTTTGCCGATCTTGCAATTTTTTCATTTCATCCAGTAAAACATATTGCCTGCGGTGAGGGTGGGATGGTTACTACGAATGATGAAATACTATATCAAAAGCTGTTAATGTTAAGAACCCATGGTATCACGAAACAAGCTGATACCTTTACAAATTCAATTGAATTGGCTGGTGGCGAGGATAAATACCCTGCCTGGTACATGGAAATGCAAATGTTAGGGTTTAATTATCGTCTAACAGATTTTCAGGCTGCGCTTGGCTTGAGCCAACTCGAAAGAGCTGAAGAGGGACTTCTAAGAAGAAAAGAAATTGCTGAAAGGTATAAAACAGCATTTGTAAATAAAAGCTTTATTAAAGGGCAATCAGATGTAGTAGAGGGGCATGCATATCATTTATACATAATAGAAGTTGAAGATAGATTAGGCTTATACAATTATTTAAGATTGCAACATATCTATGCACAAATTCATTATATTCCATGCCACCTTATGCCATACTATAGGCAATTTGGGTGGAAAGAAAATGATATGCCTTTAGCAGAAAGTTATTATAAGTACTGTATTAGTTTACCAATGTATCCAACTTTAACAGAAGCAGAACAACTTTTTGTTATTGAAAAAATTAATGAATATTATAACAAATAAAATATGAAAATTCGTTACTGCTCAAAATGCCTATTTCCTGAAACAAAACCAGATCTTTTTTTTAATGAAGAAGGGGTTTGCTCTGCGTGTGAAGCTTCTGGACAAAAGAATAATCAAATTGATTGGGAACAACGTGAAAAGGATTTTCATACAATTATAGATAAGTATAGAAAAGAGCCTAATGAAATAGGTTACGATTGTTTAATCCCAGTCAGTGGAGGAAAAGATAGTACCTACCAAGCTTACTTTATGAAAGAAGTCTGTGGCTTAAATCCGCTTTGTGTTTGTTTTGAAACAACAAATCTTACTGAAGTAGGCCAAAAAAATATTGATAACATTTCTAAAATGGGTATTGATGTAATTTATTTCAAAAAGAACTATAATGCTTATAGAAGTATGGTGGTTGAAGGTTTTAAAAGAGTTGGAGATGAAATGTGGCCAAATCATTTAGGTATTTTTACCATCCCTATTCATATTGCCGTTAACTTTAATATTCCATTAGTAATTTGGGGAGAAAACCCGCAACAGGAATATGGCGGACCAATTGAATCTGTCGAAAATAAACACTTGAACAGAAGGTGGTTGGAAGAGTTTGGTGGATTATTAGGTAATAGAATTCAAGATATGGTTGGTGTTGATGGGTTGACCGAAAAAGATTTAACTCCATATTTTTATCCTTCAGATGAAGATATTGATCGAGTAGGCGTTGTTGGTATTTTTCTAGGGCATTACTTTTTTTGGGATGCTAGAAAACAACTAGAGATTGTTAAAAAGCATGGTTTTTCTGTAAAAGAAGACGGACCGGTAGAAGGTACATATACCAATTATGAGAATCTAGATGAAAAGATGCATGGGCTGCATGATTACCTAAAATACGTGAAATATGGTTTTGGTAGGGCAACTGATCATGCTTGTATTGATGTTAGAAATAATAGGATTACTCGTGAGAAGGGTTTAGAATTGGTGAAACAATATGATGGGAAATACCCTCATTATGGTGTTAATGAATTTGTGGCTTATTCTGGAATGACAAAAGAAGAAGTAGACCACATTCTAGATTCTTTTACAAACCCAATTTTATTTGCGCAAGATGAGCAAGGCAATTTTTTACGTGATGGCGATGGAAATTTGATCAGAAACTTTGATTTTGAATAAATGGTAGCAATTATAGATTATGGAATGGGAAATGTGGCCTCTGTTCAGAAAGCCCTGAATTTCTTAAGTGTAAAGAATGTGATTACAGATGACCATGATGCTATAAAAGCAGCTGATATTATTTTGCTGCCAGGTGTTGGTTCTTTTGCACAGGGTATGAAAAATCTTCAGGAGAGAAATCTAATCGAATTACTGAAAGATGAGGTAATGGTAAAAAAAAAGAAATTCCTTGGCATTTGTTTAGGTATGCAATTGATTATGGAAAAGGGAATTGAACCTCATGAATGTGAAGGCTTAGGCTGGATTGAGGGACAAGTAGTTAAATTTGAACTAGAACATCTTAATGTACCACATATGGGTTGGAATAATATTGATGTTTTGAATAATACCTATTATGAGAATTGTGAAACAAAAGACTTTTACTTTATTCACAGTTATCATGTTTTACCAAAAAATAAAATAGATATTGCTGCAACCGTAGATTATGGCTTTGATGTAGTTGCAAGTATTCAAAGGGGAAATATTTTTGCTACTCAATTCCATCCTGAAAAAAGCCAAAATGCAGGGCTAGCCATTTTAAAAACATTTTTTGGGATAAATGCTTAAAGTTAGAATTATACCGATATTAACCTTTAATGGTTTTGGGTTGGTAAAGACAAAAAAATTTGCTAACCCAAGGATGGTTGGAAATCCAGTTCAATATGCAAAAGTTTACAATAGTAGGGGTGTAGATGAATTGGTATTCGTGGATATATTTGCAAGTACCCAAAAACGTAAGATTAACCTTAAATTAGTTGCTGATGTAATCAAGGAATGCTACATGCCTGTTGCAATTGGCGGTGGGATTGAAAGTATCAATGACATTAACGACCTCCTAAAAATTGGGGCGGATAAGGTAATCATTAAAACAAAAGCGTTATTAGATAAAGAGTTCATTAAACAAGCTGTCACTTTTTTTGGGAGTCAGTGCATCAGCATTGCTGTAGATGCATATGCTACATCTGAAGGGTACAAAATTTTCAACAAATTAAATATAGATATCAGTATAGCTGATTTTATTAGAGAAATGACAGACTGTAAAGTGGGGGAGTTTGTGTTAATGAGTGTGGACAAAGACGGTATGATGGACGGGTTTGATATTGATCTAATTAATCATGTAATCAATATTACCAATATTCCGGTTATAGTAGCAGGAGGCGGTGGTAATATGGAGCACTATAATGAGTTATTTTCAAAAACCAATGTTAAAGCAGTGGGCTCGGCAAGCATTTTCCACTTTACTCAGTTTACACCTTTAGATATCAAGAATGAACTGAAGAAAATAAACATTCCAGTAAGGATCTAACAATAATAAAGGTGAAAACAATAGCTATAATACCTGCTCGAGGTGGAAGTAAAAGAATTCCAAAAAAAAATATAAAAACATTTTTTGGAAATCCTATTATATCCTATTCAATTCTTGCAGCCTTAAATAGTGGTTTGTATGATGAGGTGATGGTTTCTACAGATGATGAAGATATAGCAAAAATGGCCCTAAAATATGGCGCAAAAGTGCCATTTATGCGAAGTAAGGAAAATAGTAATGATTTTGCTACCACTGTGGATGTAATAATTGAGGTTTTGGATTGGTATAAGGAAAATGAAAATACTGTATTTGAACAATCTACTTGTATCTATGCGTGTGCTCCATTTGTAAATCCAAAATTGCTGAAAAGATCTTTCGAGTTATTAAATGCAAAAGACGCAGATTGCGTCTTCCCAATTTTATCTTATTCACATCCTATACAGAGGGCATTAATATTACAGGAAAATGGAAGTGTTCTTGCATTCAGAGATGTTAATCCAAATGCTAGAACACAGGATTTAACAAAAACATATCATGATGCAGGTATGTTCTACACCTTTAATGTGCCTAAATTATATTTGAGTAAGAGTTTAAGAACAGAAGATTCATTTGCGATAGAAATAAGTGAACTTTTGGCTCATGATATTGATAGTGAAGAAGATTGGTTATTAGCAGAGATGAAATATAAGCTATTCGCAAATGAGATTATATAAGTGTTTAAAGAATCAAATTTTTGTGGTTGGAGATTTTAAACTAGTCCCTATTCGTGATATGGACAAACTTGAAATTTTAAAGTTTAGAAATGAACAAATGTATCATTTACGTCAATCTAAGCAGATAACCATTGAAGATCAGAATACTTACTTTGACAATATCGTCTCTAATTTGTTTGAACAGAAGGAACCAAATCAATTGTTGTTCTCGGTTTTGAATAATAACGAATTTATTGGATATGGTGGCTTGGTTCATATTAATTGGATTGATAAGCATGCAGAAATATCTTTTGTGATGAGAACAGAACTTGAAGCGGAGCATTTTGCTGATTACTGGAAAAATTACCTTTCCCTTTTAGTTAATGTGGCATTTACTGAATTGAAGTTCCATAAAATATTCACGTATGCTTTCGATTTACGGCCTAAACTTTATACTGCATTGCTTCAATCTGGTTTTAAAGAAGAAGCAAGATTAAAAGAGCACTGCTTTTTTAATGGCAAGTATATTGATGTGCTTATTCATACAAAAATTAACAATAATGCTTAAATTTAGAAGAGCGACTGTTGATGATACACTGCTATATTTTGAATGGGCAAATGATGCAGAAGTTAGAGCACAGTCTTTTAGCTCACAAAAAATAAATTTTGAAGACCATAAAAAATGGTTTCTTTCTAAATTGATGAACAAAGAGTGTTTTTTGTTTGTGTTTACAAACGAAAGTAATACAAATATTGGACAGGTAAGGATTCAGGAAGAAAACGAACAAGGTGCTATAATTGGTCTCTCAATAGCGGCAGAATTTAGGGGGCAGGGGTATGCCAAGGAAATGTTAAAACTTGCATCAGACTTTTTCTTATCAACAAGATTACAGTTTGTAATAAATGCTTACATTAAGGAAAGTAATTTAAATTCTAAGTATGCTTTTGAAAATGCAGGATTTGAATTTGTAAATATGATCGAATACGAAAACTTTAACAGTTTTCATTATATAAAAAAGTTAAAATGAAAATAGATTCTTTCGAAATCAACCAAAATAGTGGTGTTTTTATTATTGCAGAACTTTCTGCTAACCATAATGGGAGTTTGCAAAATGCCTTGGATACCATTAAGGCTGCTAAACGTGCAGGTGCCGATTGTATTAAGCTGCAAACATACACTGCTGATACGATGACGATTGATTCTAAAAATGATGATTTTAGATTAAAACAAGGGACTATATGGGATGATAAATATTTTTATCAGCTCTATCAAGAAGCTTATACACCTTGGGAATGGCACAAACAATTATTTGATACGGCTAAAGCAGAGGGCTTGATTTGCTTTTCATCACCATTTGATTTTACTGCTGTGGATTTATTAGAAGGGTTAAATACCCCAGCCTATAAAATTGCATCTTTTGAAATTACTGATATCCCTTTAATAGAATATGTTGCTTCAAAAGGTAAGCCCATTATTATTTCTACTGGAATTGCAGAAATGGAAGATATTGAGTTAGCTCTTTCTGCTTGCAAAAGAATGGGTAATCATGATATAGCGTTACTAAAATGTACATCAAGCTATCCAGCACCTATAGAAGAAGCAAATCTGATTATGATTAAAGATTTGGCAGAAAGATATGGTGTTGTTTCGGGTTTATCCGATCATACTATGGGTAGCACTGCTCCAATAGTTGCTACGATAATGGGTGCGAAAATTATCGAAAAACATTTTATATTAGATCGTTCAATCGGTGGGCCCGATGCTTCTTTTTCGATGAATGAACAAGAATTTACTGATATGGTTAAGGCGGTTAGAGAAGCAGAGAAAGCGATTGGCATTGTAGATTACAATTTAACTGAAAAACAAAAAAAAGGGAAAGAATTTTGTCGTTCGCTATATGTTGTTAAGGATATAAAAGAAGGTGAAAAAATTACTCCAGAAAATATAAAATCTATAAGACCTGGATATGGCTTACATCCTAAATATTATAGTGAAGTGTTAGGAAAGCATGTTGTTGAAGATTTGGGTAGAGGGGATAGATTGACACTAAACTCTATTCAATAACAATTTTATTTATTGAGTGAATCTCTAAGCTATAGTTTGATGTTGACAAACAATTAGCAAACTAACCAAACAATACAATTAATATGCTATTCTTGCACCATCTTATTGTTAAACTAGTAACCTTGTTAAAAAACTATTATTGGCGGGTGCTATATCAAACCTATAGAAAGAAATATAATATCCCTACATCATTCTGGTTTGGGGGTGAAGCAATCATGTTTTATGGTGATGGGGAGATTGAAATTGGGGAAGATTCATATATTGGGAGGTACTCAAGTATTCAAGCATCTAAAGGCTATAAGGTTAAAATTGGAAGAAATGTTGCAATAAGCCATTATGTAATGATTTATACCGAAAACAACATGGCCGATCAAGATTTTAACATAAAACCATTAAAAACAAATAAGGCAAATACAACAATTGGTGATGCCTGCTGGATTGGGGCAAAGGTGTTTATTAAAGAAGGTGTAAAGATTGGCAATAATTGTATTATAGGCGCCAATAGTGTGGTAGTATGTGATATTCCTGATCACTCAATTTGTGGTGGAATTCCTGCTAAAATAATTCGACAAAAAAATCTATAATGCCTGAAAAAAAAGCAATTTTTGGTAAAAAAGAGATAGTTTTTACTGCTGTAAGGTATTTCATATATGGTTTACAAACTGCAAGAGGTTTCATATTAGCCTATTATTTAGGGCCTTACTTTTTAGGAATTTATGGCTACTTAATGCTATACCAGCAATATCTTTCCTATACCAATTTAGGGATCAATTATTCTGTAAACTCGGAATTAGCTGTTCTTAATGAAAATGGAACTGAAGAGCGCAATAAAATTATAAATTCTGCTTTTACAGGGATCTTTTTTATCTCTGCAATTATCATTTTTATTGGGGTTATTGGCTATTTTTTTAAAATTTCACTTTTTCCTGTCAATCAATCTTATAATTATATTAAAATACTGATTCCGCTAACCATACTCATCAACTTTCAACAAATTTTTGTCAATATATTTCGAATTGATAAAAAGCTGAAACCAATTATTATTGGGGAACTTATACTCTCTCTTGGATTGCTTACAACAGTATTATTTTTTAAAGGAATCTATTTGATTAATGCGGTGTTTTACCTTTGGGTTTTGCTATTAATTATTATAAATGTATTTTATTTATTGATTTATGGCAAAAGAATAAGCTTTAACACCACTAGAATAAAACTATTGTTCAAGTCTGGACTTCCCTTATTGATTTATGCTTTTAGCTATTATTTAATGAGTTTAATGGTAAGGACCTTAATTGGTGCTTTTTACCCAGTTGAAGTAATGGGTTATTTTTCTTTTGCTAACAACATTACCACAGCAATCATGCTGGGTGTAGATACCATTACTTGGATAATTTTCCCCTCAATTATTGCGAAATTAGGTGATATCGCGATTGGTCAAGAAGAATTAAAGAGCTACTTAATCTCATTTACGAACAAATTGGTTATTTTGGTATTATGTATTGTTACTTTAAGTATACTTTTTCTGCCTATCTTATTCTATATCCTCCCAAAATATAAGCCAGTTGAGTTTAGTCTTGTTATTCTATTAACTAACCAGATTATTTTTAATAGTGGTTTTGCTTTTGTTTCTCTTTGTATTGCCAGAAAAATGCATAAACAGATGGCACTAATAAGTTTGTTAAGTGTAGTTGTTAGTACTATATTTTGTGTAGTATTCTGTTACTATAAGCTTTCTTACATTTGGCTTGTTGTATCCAATGTGATAGGGAGTTTATGTTTCATAAATTTATTGATTTATTTCATTTCAAAAAATTTTAAGCTACAACACATTGACCTTATTAAAAGTTTTGATTGGATTTTACAATTATTGTTTTGTTCAATTGTGATGGCAAGTGTTTTTCAACATTATTTGTTAGTTCTTTTATTTTTAATGGGAATCATGCTGTATAAATTAAGTTCTTTTAAAGAACTTTATATACAGTTTATAGGTATATATTTTAAAAGAACAAATTAGAATGTTGGATATTTACGATATAAATTATGAATTCTGTTCTGAAAAATTAGGAAACTTAAATTTTCCAGCAGATACTTTACCCCAAAAGGGAATAATTATTAGAATATTGTCTTTGCTCAAAGGTTTTGCATCCTATGCATTAAAACCTAAACTAGATACATTGATTAAAAAGGATGCAATCCTTTTCTTTGTAATGGCGCAAAATGAAATCCACAGCATAAAATCCATTACATCTAAAATCCCAGAAAGTTATCTATTCGGAATGGATTCTTATAAAAATGGTTTCCCATTAGCAAAAATATATTTCTATAGCATTTTTTTTATCCCGGTGGTATTTTACCGCTACCTAATCTGTAGAAATGAATATCAAAAAAAGTCGTTTTCTTATGCTTTTGATGGTTTTTGTATTGCATATGCTTCAAAAATTATTTTGAAAAATTATTTGCGAGAAATTAGTCCCAAAAAAATTATTATCGCCAATCAGCTGAGTTGCTATCATAGATCTTTAGCCAATACCGCCAAAAACTTAGGAATTGAGACCATATACATCCAACACGCATCAGTTACCGAAAATTTTTCAGACTTGAATGTTTTTTCAAGTGCATTGTTAGAGGGGGAAGATAGTTTGATGAAATATCAATTAAATGGTACTGCGAATTCTAATCTATATTTAATTGGGATGCCAAAATTTGATCAATTTTTTGACAAAATAAAGCAAAGTGAGTTGGTGAAAACTATAGGTGTTTGCACCAATGGCACCGACGATTTTGATGCTTATGTAGAATTGATAAATAACCTCCATCAATCTTTTCCTGAAATTGAGCTAATTATTCGTCCTCACCCCTCAGATCGTAGAAAATCGGCATGGTTTGATCTTGCAATGAAAAATAACGCCAAATTTTCAGATGTAAAAGAGGTAGAATCATTCAAGTTTTTTGAATCAACAAGCTTAATAATTGCTGGCGATTCTAATATACACCTTGAAGCTGGATTGCTAAATATTCCATCTATTTATTTTGATTCTTCAAAGAAAAATATAGATTGGTATGGGTTTGTGAAAAATAAATTAGCCCATTATGCAGATGATGCAGCACATGTATTAGCGCAAATTAATCATTTTTCAATAAACCTATTAGAAACTAGAAGTAGAGCTAAATTCTACGTGGAAACTGTAAATACTAAATTTGATGGAAAAAGTTCAGTTCTTGCGTCTTTAATAATTCAAGGGAATCATTATAGCTATAACTTTAAAATAGAAACAGATCAATTTGGGAATACTATTTTTAGAGTTATTTAGTTTAAATTTACACAAGAACTATGTTGAAATTTAAAATCGGTTTTGTGCTTCCAATACTCATAGTAGCATGTTGTTTGCTTGGGTTTGCATACATGTTTTTTGTTGATTTTTTTTTAATTTTTTTCCCTGTAATCATAATTTCTTTAATGTCAATTCCTCTTTTGATTAGAAAAAAATGGGATGTTTTTTCAATTTGGTCTTGGGTTTTATATTCTAGTATTTTAGGAGTTTTATTGCGTTCTTTTTATATATATTTTGATTTGCCGAATCCACAATCGATTGACACTGTGTTTTTATTGGGTAAATCGAAATCATTTTTATTCCCTGCAATGGTTTTAATTTTCGTTGGAATTGCATGCATGGTAGGTGGGTATTTATCTACAAAAAAGCGATTTAAACTAAAAAGTAAAATTTTTGTACATGATAAATGGAATCCAAAAGCATTTTTTACAACATCAATATTACTATTGGTTATATCTATTGTTGGATTAATATTATTTATCAAAGCACAAGGAGGACTCTTTTCTATTGCAAGTATCTCCTCTAATTATAGAGGGGTTTCCGAAACCCTTGCCGAAGCATCGCCACATGCTTATCTTAGACTATTGGTTTCTTTTTCTGGCATTAATTTATTTCTTTTAACCACTTGGTTAATAAAATATAACAATAATAAAGTAATGGCTTATATTTTATGGGTTATCTCGTTTTTAACATTTGTTTTTTTTAATTTCTATGTCAGCCAAAGAGGAGCTATTGTGTTTTGTATGGTTCAGCTGATCGCATTAAGCTATTATCTTCAAAACTTTAAATTGCCAAAAGTAAAGCTTCTTATAGGTCTTGTAGTTGCTTTAGTTATATTTCAAATCATGACTAATTTAAGAGGGGTTACAGATGTTGCAACTCAAGAAGTAAAAGTTGATTTTGTTAAAGCTTTAGAGCCGGCAATATTAACAACAAATATGATTGATGTGAGCAAAACTGCACATATAGTTGATGCTATACCTACTAAACTAAATTATGAATATGGTTCAACATTGATTACAGTTTTTTTCGCTTGGATACCAAGAGAGCTATGGCCTAATAAACCCGTAACGAATGTTGACAATACAATAGGTATGAAAGTTTTTGGATCAACAACCTATGGTTCAGGTGGAGTACCACCTGGTATTATTGCAGAGCTCTATTGGAATTTTTGGATTCCAGGTGTTTTACTAGGTTGTTTTTTAATTGGTTTTTTATTGAAATTAATAAATCAAACTATTCTTAGTAATATTGCAAATTCAAACATTGTGATTATCTACGTTGTTAATTTCATGTTTATTGGTTTATCTTTTGTTGGAAGTAGTTTTGGTAGTTTGCTTATAGGTGTTCTGTTAACTCTTATACCTACAATAGTCATATTAAATTTTATAACGGAACGGAGATGATACAGAAAAAGGCACTTATATGTGGTGTTTCAGGGCAAGATGGGGCTTATTTAGCAAAGCTATTAATCGAAAAAAATTATCAAGTATTTGGAGGAAGTAGAGATGCTCAAAATTCAAATTTTGAAAACTTAAAGCATCTTGAGATTTTTAATTTGATTGAATACGTGTCTATTTCAGTAAATGACTTCAGAAGTGTTCTTCAAGTAATTATGAAGATAGAACCTGATGAGATTTATAACCTAGCTGGTCAAAGTTCTGTTGCGCTTTCATTTGAACAACCAGTAGAAACTTTAGAGAGTATTGGCTTTGGCACACTTAATTTGTTAGAAGCAATTAGATTTTCTAAACTTCCAATAAAATTATACAATGCAGGTTCTAGTGAATGTTTTGGAAACGTAAATGAAGCTGTGAACGAAGAAACCCCATTTAGACCAAGAAGCCCTTATGGTGTTGCTAAAGCGACAGCATTTTGGGAGGTTTCTAATTATAGAGAGGCCTATAACCTATTTGCCTGTACAGGTATTTTATTTAATCACGAATCGCCATTTAGGAAGGAACGATTTGTAACCAAGAAAATTATTTCTTCTGCTTGCAGAATTTTTAAGGGCAGTACCGAAAAGCTAGTATTGGGGAACATAAACGTGTATAGAGATTGGGGTTGGGCACCAGAATATGTCGAGGCTATGTGGTTAATGTTGCAACAAAAAAAAGCTGAGGATTTTGTAATCGCTACTGGCGAATCGATCAGTTTAAAAGAATTTGTAATTTATGCATTTGAAAGCCTAAATTTAGATTGGACAAAATACGTTACTTATGATGATAGTTTATTAAGACCTACCGATATTGATAAAGGATTAGCTAACCCAAAAAAAGCAAAAGAAGTTCTCAAATGGGAGCCCAAAATCAAATCAAGAGCACTAATAGAATTATTAATTAAATGTGAGTTGAACGAAATATATATATAAATGAAAATTGATAAAGAATTTTTCAATGAAAATGGCTACTACGTTATTAAAAATGTGTTTTCAAATGAAGAAATTTCAAGCTTTAGAAATTTAGCCTACGAAACGCTTGAGCAAGATAAAAAAAATGACTTGGTTATTAAGGTGAAAACCGAGATCAAAGATGTGTTTTACCCTAAGGGGGATTTATTGAGTAAACCATTAAGAAAATTGCTACTTTCTGCTAAAATTTTAAAAATTGCTGAAGAAATTCTTGGAGAAACCCCTATTTATTTTAGAGATAGCACTTACCAAATTGGAGTAGGTGATCGTGGTTTTCACAGAGATAATGTTGATAGAATTGCCAATGAAGGACCAGATTGGATTGGTGAGTATGGAATTGTTAGGATAGGAGTGTACATGCAAGACCACGATAAATATAGTGGTGGTTTAAAAGTAATCAAAGGGTCTAATAATGGCAAAAACATTAAAAGGGTATTTGTAGATAGCAAAGCTGGAGATGTAGTGGTTTGGAATTTGAAAACATTGCATAGCGGCAATGCAGCAAGATTAAAGTTTTTGCCGAATGTGGTAATGGGTTATAGGCTAGAAAATATGTTGCCTACTTTCTTATTTAAAGATAGTCAACAAGAAAGAATTTCATGCTTTATGTCTTTTGCTAAAAAAGGAATTCATTTAGATAGATATATTGAAAAATATATGAATGTGAAAATGACTGATCATATAAAAAATTCTATTCCTTTAGAAAACATAGAAGGTCTTGTAAAAGAAAGTGTGATAATACAAGAGGTAGATGGCAAATAGAATAGGAATAAATCTACTATATCTAAATCCAAAATTAGCTGGCGGCTCTTTTATTTATGCTATTAATTTAGTCAATAATCTTGCAATCATTGATCATAAAACACAATATGTAATTTATCTTAATAAAGATTGTGAAAATTTACCTTTTGTGGTATCTGCTAATTTTATATTTAGAATTCTTCCCTTTCGATATACAAGTGTTTACAAAAGATACTTATGGGAACAATTTGTGCTTCCATATTATATTTTAAGAGATGGTATTAACTTATTACACTCTCTAGGATATGTTGGGCCTATTCTTTGTTCTGCTAAGAAAGTAACTTCTATTCTGGATATCAATTATAAAGGGCATGGAGCGAGTATGAATAGAGGTAAAAAAATTCTATTAGGATCTATGATTTATCTTACAGCTAAAACTTCACGATATTTAATTACAATTTCAGAATTTTCTAAGCAACAGATAATAAAATATATCGGTTTTAATGTAGATAGAGTTAAAGTAACTCTACTATCGGGTATGACTGATGCAAAAAATGAAAATAATCAATCTATTGATGTTAAGTCAATCTATGGTATAAAGAGTGATTATATAATTGCTTTCAGTAGTCCAAGCCCACACAAAAATATCAATAGATTAATTGAAGCATTTGCTTTGGTTCACAATCAAATCTCAGAGATTAAATTAGTGTTAGTTGGTTACAAAACAAAGGTTGTTGGCATGGAAAAAATGATTTCTGATTTAAATTTAGACGAAAGTATCGTATTTACAGGCTTCGTTCCAGATGAACATGTAAAACCATTAATTGCAACTTCAACGCTTTTTGTATTTCCTTCCTTATATGAGGGCTTTGGCATTCCCATCTTAGATGCTCAAGCAGATGGTGTTGCCGTTGCTTCATCAAATGCAGGGTCGTTACCTGAAGTGGGAGGAGATTCACCACTGTATTTTAACCCTTTAGATGTTGAAAATATGGCTGCTGTAATGTTAGAAATTTTAAATGAGAAAATATTAAGAGAAAAAATTATAAAGAATGGGTTAATCAATAGAGCTAGATTTTCTTGGAAAAAAACCGCTGAAGATACCCTAGCTGTATATAATGAAATGTATTAGTGGATGGAAAGAATACTGATTGTTAATAGCATCTACAAACCAGAGCCAGGCGTGTCTGCTCAAATTGCCGAAGCCTTAACGGTTGAACTAGACCAACTGGGGTACTTCGTTACTATTCTAGCTCCATTTCCTTCAAGACCCAAAGGCTATAAGTTTGATTTTAAGTATACAAAGCATAAAACACATATAGAAAAGATAGGGAATAGTAGCAATCTCATACGCTTACCTTCTTATATTTATTCTGGGTCAAATCCAATTCTTCGCTTAATCGAAGGCATTTCTTTTGGTCTGGCATGTTATAGATATATTAGAAGAAATAGCCACACTTTAGATAAAGTTTATATGAACACTTGGCCTATTTTTGGTCAGTATGGAGTTGCCAAAGCCTGTATGTTTGAAAAAAAACCATATATCGTTCACATACAAGATGTATACCCTGAGTCGTTTACAAATAAGCTCCCAAATTTTCTTAAAAAAATTACTCATACATTATTATTTAAAATTGAGAAGTTTGTTGTTCAAAATGCTTCTCAGGTTGTTGTAATCTCAGAAACCATGAAAAAGCTAATCATGAGTACGAGAAAGATTAAAGAAGAAAAAATTCAAGTAGTAATCAATTGGCAAGATAGTTCTCAATTTAGTTTGAATGAAAAGCAACCAAAATCAGATAAATTTACATTTATGTATCTTGGAAATATTGGTACTGTTGCAGGAATTCCCTTTCTATTAAAGTCCTTCGCTTCTTCAAATTTAATGGCAAAATTGATTATAGCTGGTTCAGGGTCACAAAAATCAGATTGTATAGCTTATGCTAAATCTTTTCCAAAAGTCGATATTGAATTCCAAGAAGTCCCTGATGGGAAAGTGCCTGAAATACAAGCACAGGCAGATGTGTTTTTATTGCCAATTATAAAAAATGGCGCAAGCAGCTCCGTCCCTTCAAAGCTTCCATCCTATATGTTTAGTGGGAAACCAATAATTGCCTGTGTTGATCATAATTCGGAAACCGAAAAATGTATTAAAAGTGCAAACTGTGGTTGGGTAAGCGAACCAGAAGATGTACAACAATTGGTGGCTATTTTAAGAAAGGTTGTAGAATTGCCACCTTCAGATTTGGATATTCTTGGCGCCAATGCGTTAAGATTTGGTCAAAAATATTTTTCAAAAGAAGTTAATCTTAATAAATTAATCAACCTAATTACTAAATAATGCTTTATTTAATAGTTAAAAGAGCAATAGATTTGTTGGTGTCGTTTATTTTGATACTAATTCTATTTCCAGTTTTACTCATCATTGGAATTGCTATTTATATCAGTAATCCGGGTTCGGTTATTTATAAACAAATAAGGATGGGCAAGGGCCGAAAAGTTTTTAAACTCTTAAAGTTTAGATCAATGATTGTAAATGCACCAGATATACGTAATGAAGATGGGTCTACATTTAATAGTGAAAATGATCCAAGAGTTACTAAAATTGGACGATTTATACGGAAAACAAGTCTAGATGAATTGCCACAATTATTTAATGTATTTCTTGGAGATATGAGTTTGGTAGGCCCGAGACCAGACCCCATAGATGCTGTAAATTTTTATCGTGAAAAGGATTTTATGAGACTTACTGTGCCACAAGGTATTACAGGGTGGGCACAAGTTAATGGGCGCAACTCTATTAGTTGGGAAAGGAGAAGAGATTATGATTTGGAGTATTTACAAATTAAATCAATTCTTGCAGATATTAAAATTTTAATCATGACTTTTATACAAGTCTTAGGTCGAGCTGGAATAAATACACATGATACATGAAAATATTACTGACAGGAGCAGGTGGGTTTACTGGAGGTGTATTGCTAAATACGCTTCTTAAACATGGACATGAATTAATTACATTATGTAGAAAAGCTCCTATTCATAAAAAAACTGGTGTCACCTATAAAGAAACAGATATTAAAAATATATATGATGTTTTAGGAACTAACATAAATATTGATGCAATACTTCATGTTGCTGCATCTGTGAATTTTGATACTTCATGGGATGGGATTACTCAAATAACTTCAGATAATATATTGTCTACCCAAATATTAGCAAATTTTGCTGCAGACGTTAATGTGAAAAAATTTATTCTTTCCTCTACTTGTTCAGTTTATGAAAAAAATAAAGGAATAATTGATGAAGAGAGCCCAGTTCGCCCTCTCAATTATTATGCAGTTTCCAAATTATCAGCAGAATGGTTAGCCTACTCCATCTTAAAAAATAAAGTTCCAGAATTTGGGATTCTAAGATATTCTTCAATTTATGGAGATGGTCAACGATCCAATACAATTCTTCCAATTTTTGTTGATAAAGCAATAAAAAATTCCAATATAAAAATTTTTGGCAGTGGAAATAGAATTCAGGATTATGTTCATGTAGAGGATGTTGCATCAGCTAACTTGCTCTGTTTAGAAAATAAAATTGGTTTCGCCGATTGTTATAATATTGGATCTGGTGATGCTGTTTCAGATATTCAGTTGGCAAAAACAATTATAGCAAATTGGGGCTCTAATTCAATGATTGAAATTCTAAATTTAAATCAAAATGAAGAGATTGGATTTAATTTTTCAATTGAAAAAGCCAGGAAAAACCTTGGATATAGCCCTTCTTCATTAGTTCAGGGGCTTAGAAATTACTAATATGAAAAGTCTTTTTATTGCCGATATTCACGCAAATAAATATGCTCTAAAAGCAGTTTTACAACATAGTACTACGCAAAAGATTGATCAAATATATTGTCTTGGTGATATTAGTGGGTATTTTGAGGGGACTTCTGAGGTAATTAGCTTGCTGAAAACCTATGATGTGAAATGTATAAAAGGGAATCATGATGGCTTTATTAGTGGTCAGGCCCAGATAAATAATAAAAAGGCTTATTATGAGGCTTACCTCTCTACTCTGAAAAAGTTAACCAACCAAGAGAAAAATTGGATAAGTTCATTGCCTAATCAGTTGATACTAAAAGAAAAAGGACATATTACAAATTTATATCATGGTGGCCCTAATGATCTTTTAAATGAATACACATATCCAAGCAAAATTAAATCATCTTATTTTGAATGGAATGGAGCAAACTTTTTCCTATTCGCACATACACATTTACAGTTTGGGATAGGTATCAACAATAAGTTATTCCTTAATCCCGGTTCTGTAGGATTGCCTAGAAATGGTGATTATAGAGCCCATTTTCTTACAATTGATTTCGAAAATATAGATGTAACTCCCTATAGAATCAGTTATGATATAAATAAAATGATTGATGATTGTTTATATTCAAAGGCTATTCATCCTACTTATTTACATAATCTCATTTTTGGTAGAACGTCAACAAAACCGCTATCAGCACATACTATTGATCAATCCTATTTACAGGAGTTCATTACTTTAAATCCCAATATATACATAATTAATACTAAATTTGGCTTAATTCTTGAAATCGAATGTATTCAGAATAACGCTAATATAATTTATATAGCATTTTATCAAGATAATACAGTTGAAATTAGCTCTTCAACTCTAGTTTTTCATTGGCAATTAGATTTAAATCTTACTGAGATGAATGCTATAAATTTAGAAAAAGATAGTGCAGGTTATTATTACTTGGCGAAATATGAAAAGAATGATTTTAATAAAAATATAAAAGCAAATATTTCTCTAGCCTTAGAGATTGTGAGTAAATTTAAAATAAAGAATGTCAAAATATAATATTTTAATTACCGGTACTGGAGGATGTGGTGTTGGAGAAGGTTTATATAAATCCTTAAAACCCCTAAAAGATTATAATGTTTTTTCTTGTAATAGTAGTGATAACTCTCTTTATCTTTTTGATGATCCTACTACCAGTTTTATAGTTCCTCCAGCATCTCATCATGATTATTGTAAATGTCTAATTAATATTTGTAAAACACACCAAATTAGTGTTGTGTTGCCCGGATCAGAGCAAGAACTTGTAGTGTTGGTTAACAATAGGAATCTTTTTAGCTTAGAAGGGGTTGTTATTTTTGCTAATACTGCTGAGGTAATTAATACTTATGATAACAAATGGGAAACCTTTGTGAGTCTCAAAGCATTAAATGTTAAAACTCCAGATACAACAATAGACATTGATGATAAGAGTTTTTTTATGAGAAATTCTTATCCTATTATTGTGAAACCGATATATGGGAATGCTTCTAAAAATGTTTTCATCGTTGAAACCAAAGAAGAATTGAAATGCATTTCTGCTTATCTCGGATTTAAAAAAATAGATTTTGTGATTCAAGAGTATGTAGGAAGTGCTAAAGAAGAGTACACTATTTCCGTTCTATCTGATCTTTCAGGGAATTTTTTGGGATCTATCGTATTAAAAAGAATTTTAGCGGGAGGGTTTTCTCAGTATATAGAATGTGAAAGCTTTGACGAACTTGACCGAATTGCACAGCAGGTTGCTAAATCTGTAAATTCAAAAGGCCCCTTAAATATTCAATGCAGAATAATGAATGGAGAGCTATATGTCTTCGAAATCAATCCAAGATTTTCTGGCACCAGTCCATTTAGGGCATTATTAGGCTTTAATGAAGCTGATATTTTATTTAAAAAGATGTTCCTTGATGTAAATGTTTTTAATAGGGATAAGATACAAACTGGAAGTTTTGGCGTTAGAGGTTTCCAAGAAAAAGTATATTTAAAATCAATTAAATCTCAACTACAAATCAATTCATAATGACAATTCCATTTTCACCACCTTACGTAGATCAAGATATCATTGATGAAGTTGTTGATACACTTCAATCAGGTTGGATTACTACTGGGCCAAAGGTTAAAGCTTTAGAAAAAGAAGTTGTAAAATTAACTGGCTGTCCAGAAGCATTATGCGTTAATTCGTGGACATCGGGTGCGATTTTAATCTTAAAATGGTTTGGCGTTGGTCCTGGCGATGAGGTTATTGTGCCAGCTTACACCTATTCAGCTACAGCTTTAAGTGTTTTACACTGTGGAGCAACCCCGGTAATGGTAGATGTTAATGTGGATTTTACAATTGATCCTGATAAAATAAAAGCTGCAATAACAGAAAGAACTAAGGTTATCATGCCAGTTGATATTGCTGGGTTAATGTGTGATTATGGGACTATTAATGACATTGTTAATGAAGTAGCTATAAAAAAAATATTTAAGCCAACTAGCGAAAAACAACAGCAATTAGGTAGAATTTTAGTGCTTTCAGATGCAGCGCATTCTGTCGGTGCATCCTATAAAGGTATACAATCGGGTGTGGCTACAGATATTACCATATTTTCTTTTCATGCCGTTAAAAATATAACTACGGCAGAAGGTGGCGTGATTTGTATTAATCTACCTAGTGATTTTGATACTGCTGAAGAATATAAATTAATGAGAATTTGGACACTGAATGGGCAAACTAAAGATGCATTTTCTAAATCTCAATCAGGTGGCTGGAAATATGATATCCTTTTTGCAGGGTTAAAAGTGAATATGCCAGATTTATGTGCTGCAGTTGGGCTTGCTCAAATTAAAAAATACGATAATAATTTGCTGCTAGAACGAGAAAGAGTAGCAAAGCAATATGAATTATTTTTTCGTCAAAAAGCTTGGGCACAGCTTCCAATTCTGGAGGATCAAAATAGAAAATCATGCTATCATTTATATCCACTAAGAATTAATCAGATTTCTGAGATTCAAAGAGATCAAATGATAGATTTTATTTCTTCATTGGGTGTGGCAGTTAATGTGCACTTTATACCGATGCCCATGTTAACGCTATTTAAAAGTTTAGATTACCAAATAAGCAATTATCCTGTTGCTTTTGATAATTATTCAAGAGAAATATCGCTCCCAATATACCCTCAATTAACTACAGAAGAAATTGAATATGTATGCGAGGCAATAGCACAGGCATACCAAAAGATTATGGTTTCTTAGCTGTTCTCTTTATTAACGCTATTTAATTTTAGTGCCAGTTATGGTTTGTTCTGTACTTTGAATTCCGATTAGAGGGTGGTCAAAAAATAAACATATTGGTTATTACGATGAAAGCTGTAATAATTTTATCTCACATATGGGAAATGCCGGATTTGTTAAGGTAAACAATTTATTTTTTTTAAATTTGTTTATCCCTATTCTTCCTTACGTGTTTTCAATTTATGCAGCAAATCGATTTAAGTATAATTATAGTAACCTTTAATACAGAAGAAATTTCATTAGCCTGCATTAATTCAATACTCACTTCTAAAACAAGTTTCAATTTTGAGATTATCGTTGTTGATAATCATTCAATGGATCAAACTACAACTAGAATCAAAGAAGAGTTTAGTGAAGTTGTTTTAATAGAATCGAATACTAATTTAGGTTTCGCTAAAGGTGTAAATCTTGGCATTAAACAATCAAAAGGTAAACACTTACTCTTGTTAAATAGTGATACATTGTTGTTTGCAGATACCCTGGAGACTTTAATGAATGACGCTATAGTACATAATTATGGGATCGTGGGTGCTACCATGTTGAATAAAAATCAAACTATTCAGCGGAGTTGGTTTGATTTTCCAACCACTTTAAAAATATTTTTACGCTTAACCAATTTAAGTATTGTCCTCTTTAAATTGTTGCATTCTCCTTTTTTTAAACATTTATTCTTTTGGAAAAAACCTGCATTTTTACTTCAAGCCGAGCAAGTATCTGAAATGGACTATTTATCTTTTGCTTGTATTTTGTTTAAAAAAGAAGTTATTGAAGCGGTTGGTTTACTAGATGAAGAAATGGTCTTTTATCATGAAGATTGTGAGTTTGCCTTAAGAGCTAGCAAACAGGGTTATAAATTTATGTACAGTAAAGCTAAAGTAATTCACTTTGGGGGTACATCTTCTATTAATAATCCAATTTTTTCTTTTGAAAATGATATTAAGGGCCTATTGCATCTTTATAAAAAGCATTATTCTAAGCGTAGTTTTAGCACTTTAAAAAGAGTAATTCAATTGGCACTTTATTGTAGGCTTTTTTTATGGCGCTTTGGCTATTTTAAACGTATTCATAAATTTTTAATCTATGAAGATTTGGGCGAACGTACACCAAAAAATGAAGCGCTTTTTGCCAAATACAAAGAATTAATAAAAATGGCTAGCACTTATTCTTAATTAGTGCATCTTTATAAACGTATTTATTTATTGTTTTTACTAGCGCACTAGTTAATGAACATACATCATTTGCATGAGTAAGCTTCATCGTGAAATTTGGCGAGATGCCCTAAGTTATTTACCGGTAAAGATTTTGCCAGCATTCTCTGGCTTATTCACCATTTATTTGTTAACGAAAAGTCTACCTACAGATTTGTATGGATATTATGCATTTGTATTGGCTACGGTAGTGTTATTTGGTCAGTTAATTAATGGTTGGATAAATAGTGCTGTTGTTTATTTGTACCCAGATTATCAAAGTACAGGAAATTCGATTGATCTTAAGGTAAATGTAATTGCTATTCAGTTTTGTTTTTTTATTTTGGGAACAACTGGTTTTATTCTTGTCAATTATTTTGCAGACATTTCAATTGCCACCATTGGTTTAAGTTTACTATTGCTTTTTTTGCAAAATTTCTTAAGCCTGCTGTATAGTTTTTTGCAAGCAGAGCGAAGGATTCCTCTCCAAACTAAATCCAGTATTTTACAAAGTATTTTCCAAATTATAGGGATGATTATTTGTTGCTTTTTTTTTAAGCAAAATTTAAATCTGGTTATTTTGGCTTTAATTGTTAGTTATTTTGTTGCTAATTTTTATTTGTTGTGGATGGGGAAAGTTTGGAAGGAATTAATAAAAACATCAATTTTTAATTTAATTGCCCTCGCTCATATAAAACGCATTTTGTATTACGGCTTACCTATATGTGTTTGGTTTTTTGCCACTCAATTTTATGCATTTGGCGATCGCATTTTGTTTAGGTATTTGAATATTGATGATTTAGTTGGTAATTATAGCGCCTTTAAAGATTTAGCAATTGGTTTATCTGGTTTCGTTACCATGCCATTGTTACTTGCTTCACATCCACTAATTATGCAGGCTTGGAAAAAGGGTCAGGATAATAAAGTAATTGAACGTGTTTTACGTCAAAATATTAGCATATTAAGTGTGGCGTTTACCATTAGTTTTATTGCATTGCTGCTTATTGGAGATTGGTTATTGGTTAAAATAGTTGGGCCCAATTATGTTTTAAATACGGATTTAATGTGCCTTGTGTTGTTGTCTGTTTTTTTTGCTGCTTTATCTTTATATTTGCATAAGGGGTTAGAAGTAACAGGAAAAACGCTATTGATGCTGAAAATTGCTCTACTTGTTTCAGTTTTAAGTTTTGTTGCAAATTGGTTAGTTTTACCAGTTTATGGGGTTTTAGGAGCCTGTATTGTTTCCGTTTGTGCACAGCTTTTATATTGTATATTGGTTTATAGCTATACTAGAAAAGTTTTTAGAATTCAACTTTCAAAGCTGTTTATTTTCGAACTTCTTTTTTTTATTGGCTTCGCTTTTTGCCTTACCTCTTCCTTGTTGCCATTTCACATTACGCTATTGTGGCGGCTTGTATGCTTCTTTTGTATTGCCTTATACCTAGTAATACGTGCAAGTAGACTACTGTTTGCCAGAATTTAATAGTCTGTTCAGCAATCGCGAAAGAATATAATCTCGGCTGGTGCTTTCCATTCACTCGTCCTTCCCAACTTGATTGGGAACCGTAACGCAATAAGAGGCTTTTTTACGCATTACAATTCCCTCCTAGGCTTATCGGATGGGGATTGAAATGCAATGAGCTTTAAGGATTTCCACTTTCGTGGGAAAGACGGCAGTAGAACTCCAAAAACAATACCTTTTGTTAAGGTCTTCTTTGGGTCTTGTTCGAGACTCCTTCGAGAAAACCCGCCATTTCTCGAAGGAGTCTCGAACAAGACCTTAACAAGTACACAAGAAAACAATAAATTAAGCAATGCCGTAATGCATGATATAATTGTTCCAGTAAACACCCCGCCCGTTTGGCACCCACTGATTTTACATCGGAAGGAATTGTGATCTATATTGCCTTTTCTTGGAGCTCTTTAGTAGACACAAATATTTAAGGATCTGTGTCTACACAGTAACCAAAGGAGTTGAATTGTGGAGTTTAATTTAGGGTTGAGTTTTTTGGTAAAAATTAATAGCTATATTAGTGATTTAAAAATTATCCCTATTTTTTGCTGTTTTATGAAATATAAACTTTTATTTTTAGTATTTATTTGTAATATAACTGCGCTATTTGCACAAACATTGCCTGTTGGGATGTTAGGGAATATAGATGATTTTTACCGCAGGCAACAAGTTTTGGGAAATGACACCTCCAAAGTGTCTTACATGGTTAGGCCATTGTATTTATCGCCAGTTGTGCAAGAACATCAACGTTTGGATGATTCTCCTGAAGGGCTTTCAAAAGAATATTTTAGGTCATTATTGTATCTTTCTGCTAATCAGAAGATGGCAGTATATGCTTTACCAGTAGTTTGGCAAAACCAATTTAATAGTCATCACCCCTATGGGATAAATGATGGGGCAATGATAGGAGCCAAGGGGTATCAAACGTTGCTGTCTGCTGGAATTTATGCTCGTTTTGGCCCTTTAAGTGTACAGTTTAAGCCCGAGGTTGTGTTTGCGCAAAATGCTGCTTTTCAGCAAATCGAAGCTAAAAAATATCCAGCATCTTTTAATAGTGCTTATAAAAGTTATTATAATAAAATTGATTTACCTGAGCGTTTTGGAACGGGTACTTATCACCAATTTAATTTAGGTCAAAGCAGTATTCGGTTAAATTTTGGGCCAGCATCTATTGGTGTTTCGAACGAGAATTTATGGTGGGGCCCAGGGTTTAGGAATGCATTACTGATGACCAACAATGCTGGAGGTTTTAAACATGCTACCTTAAATACAACCAGGCCAATTGCTACCGCTATTGGTTCTTTTGAGGCTCAAATTATAGGTGGTAAATTAGAGCAATCGGGGGTTGTTACTTCTCAGGAAAGTCAGTTTGTTCCAAAAGCAAAAGATTGGCGTTATTTATCAGGCATTATCGTTACTTATCAACCTAAATGGCTACCAGGTCTTTATTTAGGTTTTGATCGATCTTATATTGTTAATGCTAGCACAATGGGACATGGCTTTAGTGATTATTTTCCTTTTCTTTCTGGATTGGAAAAATCTGGTTACCAAAGTGGAACAGTTAATTTAGAAGATTCCAAAAAAAGAGATCAATACATTTCTTTTTTTGCTAAATGGGTAATGCCCGAAGCTAAAAGTGAGGTTTACTTGCAATGGGGTAGAAATGACCATGCTTGGGATTTAAGAGATTTGGCTGTAGAGCCCGAGCATACCCGAGCCTACGTTGCAGGATTTAGAAAATTAGTTCCCTTTAGAGGTAGCGATGATGAATTTATACAATTGGCCTTAGAGTTTACGCAGCTAGAAGGCTCTTCTACTAAAACCACAAGATTTTCTGAGTATTGGTACTCTCATTATCAAGTTACAGATGGTTATACCAATAAGGGACAGGTGATAGGCGCAGGAGTAGGGCCAGGAGGTAATATGCAAAGTTTTGACATTAGCTGGGTAAAAGGTTTTAAGCGTTTGGGCGTATTATTAGAGCGAAGTGTACATCAAAATGATTTATATTATGCCGCTTTCCCAAATACCATTGAACCCAGAAGGCATTGGGTAGATTTAGATGCTACGCTAAATGGTGATTGGACTTTTGGGCAATTTTTAGTGAGTGCACAATTGGGTTTAGCGCATTCTTTAAATTATCAATATCGTTTCGAAAATCCAGTTCCAAATCAATTTTGGGTATGGGATAAATATAATGCAAATAATTTTCATGCTAAAGTAGGCCTAGTTTACACCTTTAACTAATTTTAATTTACACGATGCTCTCTATTTTTAAACGAAACTCTCCAGTAGTAACAGATTTAAGCTGGCTTGGGGTAGATATTCATTCTCATTTATTGCCAGGAATAGATGATGGCGCTCCAGATCTCGAAACTTCTATTTTTTTAATTAAAAACCTAAACGAGCTCGGCTTTACCAAGTTTATTTGCACGCCGCATATTTTTAAAGAATTATATCCCAATACGCCCGAAACAATACATGCAGTGCTACATGGTGTAAGAACAAGCTTACAAAAAAATGGCTCTACAGTAGAAATAGCTGCAGCGGCAGAGTATATGATTGATGCTGATTTTGAGCTAAATGATAGTTTATTGTGTTTGCCAGAAAAACATGTGTTGATAGAAATGTCTTACCTATCTGAAGTGCCAAACATAGAGCAAGTCATATTTGATCTTCAGATTAGAGGTTATACTGTTATTTTGGCACACCCAGAGCGCTATAACTTTTATCATAAAAACCTATCTCGTTATCAGCGCTTTAAAGATATGGGCTGCCTATTTCAACTTAATCTACTGTCTGTAACAGGGTATTATGGTAAAGAAGTGAAGCAGGCAGCAGATTACCTGCTCAAAAAAAACCACTATGATTTGGCGGCAACAGACTTGCACCATGAAAAACATTTAAGTGTGTTGCAACAAATAGTAAAGAGTGGCGAACTATTTAGAATGATTGGGGATTACCCTTTTAAGAACAAGCAGCTATTTGGGTAAAAGCAACAATAATAATACCTTTAACTCAGTATACTATGCCATATACCCTATAAGTGCCCTTAATTTTATATTAAACTTATTATCTTTACAGGCATATTCTTTTATACATCCCTATACTATGAAGCAACATTTTACTCCCTATACTTTTAAAAATCTACTCATACTTGCCCTTGTTTTAGTGCTCTCTGCTTGCGCAAGCACCAAGAAAGTTACTTATTTTCAGGATATCCCTTTAGCTGGTCAATCTCAAATTAAAGAAATGGCTCAATTTACTGAGCCTGTTATACAATCAGATGATATTCTTACCATTAATATTTTTAGTATTGACCCACAAAGTGCCTTAGTTATTAATCAGGCTAGTAGTTTACAAACTTTAGGTGCAAATTCAGCTGCGAATACTAATCAACAGCAAATTATGGGATTTTTAGTAGACAAAAATGGTGAAGTTGAAATAGTGGGCATAGGCAAAGTAAAACTAGCAGGGTTGACCACCTATCAAGCAAAAGCGCTGATTAGAGAGAAAGCAGAAACGTTATATAATAAACCAAGTATCGAAGTACGTTTTGCAAACTTTAAAGTAACAGTTTTAGGAGAAGTTAATCGCCCTGCTGTATATACCATGCCTAACGAAAAAGTAACTTTTTTAGATGCTTTAGGGTTGGCGGGCGATTTGACTATTTTTGGTAGAAGAGAGAATGTAATTCTAATCCGTGATCATGCAGGTAAAAAAGAGTTTATTAGGTTCGACTTAAACTCTACTGAATTTTTAAATAGCCCTTATTTTTATTTAAAACAAAATGATGTTATTTATATAGAACCAAATAAGGGTAAGGCCGCATCATTAAATGCTGCTCGTACACAAACTTATGCCATTATAGGTTCTGCTTTGTCTGTTTTAGTCGTGTTATTTAGCAGACTATAGTCCTTTTATTTTACCACATTTACCGTACATATTATCAATGAATACTATACCCAATCATATTATCTCAGAGAAAGAGGAAGAAGGCGTAAATTTTAAACAATTGTTTGCCAAACTAATAGGGAAGTGGCCTTGGTTGCTACTTTCTGTAGTTATCTGTCTTGGAATTTCTTATCTCTATGTCCGCTATAAAACACCGATGTATAAAATCTCTGCAAGGGTTTTGGTGAATGACGAAAAGAAAGGTGCTGGTATGTTGGGTGGGAGTAATTTACTAGGTGATTTAGGTGGGCTTTTGGGTTCTAAAAGTACTGTAGACAATGAAGCGGAAATTCTGAAAACACGATACTTGATGGAGCAAGTGGTTCGAGATATGGACTTAAACATAACCTATTATCACAAGGGTAGAGTTAAAGATGTGGAATTATATAAATCACCGTTTAAAGTAAATTTAATAACTTCTCCAGATACCATTAAATTGGCTAAATTTAATGTAAAGATATTAAATGCTAATAAAATCGTTGTTAGTTTTGAGGATCACCAAAAGACAGCAAGTTTTGATCAGGTTATCAATTTGCCAAAAATAGGCACATTTACAATTAGCGATGTACATGAGGTGCCTTTTTTGAATGAGGAATATAATTTTACTATTTCTTCTGTTGATCAGAAAGTAGTGGACCTGATGGAGGAATTAGAGGTAGGGGTTACTAATAAATTGGTAACTATTGTTGATCTTAGTATCAACCACCCAATCCCCAAAAAAGGCGAAGATATTTTAAATAAGTTGATACAAAAATATGTAGAGGCCAACTTAAAAGATAAAAATGAAGTTGCTGATAGTACGATTAAATTTATTAAAAATCGTTTAAATTATATTGGTACCGAATTAGGAGATTTAGAAAGCAACATACAGGGCTTTAAACAGAAAAATAATTTGGCAGATATGAGCGAGCAATCAAAATTGCTGGTGCAAAACTCGGCTGATTATATGAATGATTTGGCTAAAGTAGAAATACAGCTGAGTATGTTAAGTAGTTTGCAAGATTACTTAAAAGACGAAAGTAAGCGAGTGCTACCAAGTTCTTTAATGCCAGCAGATTTGGTTTTTACAGGTTTAATGGAACGTTATAACGCCCTATTGTTAGAGCGAGATAGACGATTATTAGGGTTAACTGAAACTAATCCTTTGATTTTGAATCTGGATCAGCAAATTGCGAACATGCGTAAAGATATGTTGGCCAATTTAATTTCTACAAAAAACAGTTTGCAAATTACACGTAATAAGCTGAATACACAACTGAAAGGCGCAGAAGGGCAAGTTAGACAAGTTCCTGCTATTGAGCGTAGTTACTTGAATTTGGCTCGTCAACAACAAATTAAACAAGAACTGTATATTTTCTTGATGCAAAAGAGTGAAGAAACGGCTATTTCTAAAACTTCCACTATTGCTAATTCTAAAACTATAGACCCACCGAAATCTGAAGTCAAACCGTATACCCCTAAAAGAAGTATTGTCGCTCTTCTAGGATTGATCATGGGGTTCGGTATCCCTATTGGTATCATTTATTTGCTAGATGTATTTAATGTAAAGGTTAATAACAAGGATGATATTTTAAAAATGACTAATGTGCCCATATTAGGAGAAATTAGCCATAATGATGAACAAGATAATTTAGTAGTTGCCAATAGTTCTCGTTCGGCTATTGCGGAGCAATTTAGAGCCTTGCGTACCAATCTCTCGTTTTATATAGGTAATGAAGATCATAAAGTAATCCTTTTTACATCCAGCATGTCTGGAGAAGGTAAATCGTTTATGGCCATTAACTTAGGGAATATCTTAGCCATTACTGGTAAAAAAGTTTTGTTAATGGAATTAGATTTACGTAAACCTGGTTTATCTGCTAAATTGGATTTGCCAAATAAGCAAGGGTTTACCAATTACATTATTCAAAAAGACATGGATGCTAAGGATATTATCAAACCTTTGAGTATCCATGAGAATTTATTTATTATTAATTCGGGACCCATCCCACCTAATCCGGCAGAAACGTTATTAAACGAGCGGACTAAAGCTTTAATAGAAGAATTAAAGACGCAGTTTGATTATATTATTATAGATGCCCCTCCAGTAGGTATTGTAACCGATGCGCAATTAATTGAGCCTTATGCAGATATCTGTTTGTATTTGGTACGCCAGAAATACACCTATAAAGCGCAATTAAACATTGTAGAGGAATTGCATAGAGATCAGAAAATGAAAAAATTGGGCATTGTGGTGAATGATATTCAAGCCTCTAATTCTTATGGTTACGGCTATGGTTACGGCTATGGTTACGGTTATGGTTATGGTTACGGCTATGGATATGGCGCATATGGAAATGAGAATAAGAAAAAGAATTTCTGGAAGCGACTATTTAAAAAAGGTTAAGTATTCATAATGATCAATATACCAGGTGTGTATGAAAATGGTTCAGTGTAGTCTAATTATTCGTTCTTTTAATGAAGAGAAACACATTGGTCGTTTGTTACAAGGTATTGCTAAACAAACACTTTTTCCTTTTGTAGAGGTTATTTTAGTAGACTCGGGGTCTACTGATGAAACAGTTGCCATTGCCGAAAGCCACGGCGCCATTATTGTCCATATCAAACCCGAAGACTTTTCTTTTGGTAAAGCAATTAACGTGGGTTGTGCAGTAGCGAATGGAGAGTTTCTACTTTTTGCTAGCGCCCATGTGTATCCTTTGTATACCGATTGGTTACAAAAAATGCTGAGCCCTTTCGAGCAACCTAAAGTAGCTTTGGTTTATGGTAGACAAGTTGGTAATGAATTGACCAAATATTCTGAACATCAATTGTTTAAAAAATGGTTTCCAGCAGTTTCCAATTACGAACAGGTTATTCCTTTTTGTAACAACGCAAATGCAGTGATTAGAAAAGAGCTTTGGTTACAACAGCCTTATGATGTGCAGCTTACTGGGCTTGAAGACTTAGATTGGGCTACTAAAATACAAACTAAAGGTTATGTAATTGCTTATGAAGCTTATGCTCCTATTGTACATGTGCATGAAGAAACCCCATCAAGAATTAAAAACAGATATAGACGCGAAGCTATTGCACTAAAAAACATTTATCCAGAAGAGAAATTTTCTTTTTGGAGTTTTATCAGATTAACCACCACTAATATTTGGTCTGATGCCATTCATGCTATACACGATGGGAAGTTCTTTGTTTCAATTGCCTCTATTATCATGTTTAGAACCATGCAATTTTGGGGAACTTATTTAGGATATAGTACTAAAGCAAAGCCAGATGAAACTTTGCGTATGCGCATTTATTACCCGAATGATTTTAGAAGAAAACTTTTCAAAAAAAGAGAAACAGAAAGCCATTTAGGTTTCGGAGAAAAAATTAATTATACAGAGATGGAATATTCATCGTATGAAAAAGAATAAACTAACAGCCATTGTACCCATGCGCCATTCTAGTGAACGTGTGCCTGGAAAAAATTATAGAGATTTTGCAGGAAAACCCCTATTTCATCATGTGGTGGAAACCTTATTAGCCTGTAAGCAAATAGATTTAATAGTAATAGATACAGATAGCCCAATTGTGAGGGAACAATGTGCAAAAGCATTCCCAACTGTATTGGTATTAGAGCGTCCTGAACATTTAAAAGATGGCAGTATCCCAATGAATGATGTATTGCTAAATGTGATTAATCAGGTGCCGTCAGATTTTTACCTGCAAACACATAGTACTAATCCAATTTTAACAGCTAATACCCTAAGTGCAGGTATTGAGAAATTTCTATCACTTTATCCAATTTACGATTCCTTGTTCTCTGTAACTAGAAAACATGTAAGATTTTGGGATAGCTTGGCCAGACCGATCAATCATAATGCAAATATTTTATTACGAACGCAAGATCTCCCTCCAATTTTTGAAGAGAATTCTTGTTTTTATCTTTTTACTAAAGCGATTTTAGCACAAAAGCATAACCGAATTGGAGATAGGCCATTTCTTTATGAGATACCTGAAGCAGAGGCCCAAGATATTGATGTGGAATTAAACTTTATTATGGCCGAATTATTATATAAAAACCTGAATAAACTGTAAATGAAAGTACTGATTACATGCCCACCAATGCTCAGAGCAATTGATCAACTTAGACACTTGTTTGAAGAAAAAGGAATAGAATTGATTACGCCAAACGTAGTTCAAGTACTAACCGAAGAAGAATTAATTGCTATTGTACCAGAAGTAGATGCTTGGATTATTGGAGATGACCCAGCAACAGAACGTGTTTTTACGGCTGGTAAAAACGGTAAACTTAAAGCTGCTGTAAAATGGGGAGTTGGGGTAGATAATGTAGACTTTAAAGCTTGTGAAAAATTAGGTATTCCGATAGAAAACACACCTAGAATGTTTGGCAATGAAGTAGCCGATATGGCTATTGCATATTTTACAGGTTTAGCTAGAGAAAGCTATTTAGTTGATAGAGAAGTGCGCAAAGGGAATTGGATAAAACCTCCGGGTATGTCTATTACTGGTAAAACAGTAGCTCTTGTTGGCCTTGGAGATATAGGATTGGGTGTAGCCCGACGATTGAAAGGTTTTGAGGTGAATATAAATGCCTATGATCCATTTACCAAATTAAGCGCAACCGAAGCAGGAGTTAATCAAATTCTTAAATTTCCGGAGGCTTTAGCTGATGCAGATTTTGTGATTATTACCTGTGCACTTACACCATCTAGTTATCACTTAATTAATGAAACAAGCATTGGTTTGATGAAAAATGGAGTTAAACTGATAAATGTTTCTAGAGGAGCTTTAATAGATGAAACGGCATTAGTGGCTGCCTTAAAATCTGGAAAAGTAAGTGGTGCTGGTTTAGATGTTTTTGAAATAGAACCTTTGCCAGCCGATAGTGAATTACGGACTTTTGAACAATGCATTTTTGGTACTCATAATGGTTCAAATACAAAAGAAGCAGTGATTAGGGCAAGCCATAAAGCCATCAGTCTACTTTTTGGTTTTTTAGGGATTAATTAAAAATGGCAAACATGAAAACGGTATTAATTACGGGGGTATTAGGTGGAATAGGTAGTCAGTTGGCTAAAACATTTAAAGAAAATAAGTATAAAGTGATAGGCTTGGACATTAGAACTGCGCCAACACCAAATTGTGATCAATTTTATAGATTTGACCTTCATCAGTATTGTTCAGACCCTGTTTATAAAAAGGAAATGGAAGCCATTTTTGAGCAAGAAATTCCTGAATTATTTTTACTCATTAACAATGCTGCGGTACAACTATTAGCCAGTGTAGATGAACTTAGACTAGAAGATTGGAACCAAACTTTAAATGTAAATTTAACAGGCCCATTAATGTTAAGTCAGTTTTTTCTTTCTAGGCTCGAAAAATCATTAGGTTCAATTATTAATATTGCTAGCATTCACCATCAATTAACTAAAAAGAGATTTGTGGCTTATGCTAGCTCTAAAAGTGCATTGGTGGGGCTTACCAAAGCCATGTCTGTAGATTTGCAAGGTAGGGTAAGAGTGAATGCCATTAGCCCTGCGGCAATAGATACTCAAATGCTAAGGGACGGGTTTAATAACGATGAAGCAAAAGTTCAATTGTTAAATGAGTTACACCCTAGCCAGCGAATAGGTAAACCACAAGAAGTATCGCAATTGGCTTTGTTATTAGCTGAAGATAAATTAGGCTTTATCAATGGGGCAAATTTGAATATTGATGGTGGTATTAGTAATGTATTAAAAGATCTTGAGTAAGCTCGCATCATATAAAAACATAGACCGAATTTGGAATTCACCAACTTTGATGACATGGTTGAGTTATTCTACCAAGGCATTGGCATTGTTTGGTATTTTACCTTTAGTTTTAAATAGATTTTCTTCTGGAGACATTGTCCTTTGGTATTTGTTTTCTACCATTATCTCCTTACAGAGCATTGCCGATTTTGGATTTAGACAGACTTTTTCTAGAATTATATCTTATGCTTTTGGTGGTGCAAAAGATATTGAAATTTTTAAAACGGATAAGGTAAATAAACTGTCAGACCATAATGAGGGGCCGAATAAGTTATTGTTAAACCAGATCGTTTCAACAATGAAAAGTATGTACTTATGGTTAACACTAATTGTTTTTATATTAATGGCCATATTTGGTACCTGGTCCATGTATCATCCAATAACAGATGCGTCGAATATTACTGAAGCTTGGTGGGGTTGGTGGCTTGTCCTTATTGTTTCTGTTGCTGGTTTTTATAGTAAGATATATCTTAACTTTTTAGAAGGGCTAAATAAGATTGCCTTGGTAAGACGTATTGAAACACTTACTTCCATTGGTGCTATTTTAACTAGTATATTAGTGCTTTATTTGGCACCAACCTTACTTAATTTGGTTATTGTTAATCAATTTTGGGTAATTGTTGTGTTGCTTAGGGATATTTATTTGTGTAGAACGGTTGATGATGGCATTTATAAACATGTAGCTAAAAAATTGCCATTTGATAAGCATATCTTCCAGAAAGTATGGCAACCTGCCTGGAGAAGCGGGATATCTGGTTTTATGTCCGTTGGCTTAACTAATTTAACAGGATTAATTTATGCACAAATAGGGAACGCACATGAAGTGGCATCCTATTTATTAGCACTTCGAATTATTAATCAAATTAAAGAGGTATCTATGGCTCCTTTTTATAGCAAACTGCCGGTATTAGCGATGCTTCGCGTTAAGGAAAATTTAAAAGAACTTATCCACGTATGTAAAAGAGGAATGTTCTTAAGTCACATGGTTTTCATCATTGGATTTATTACTGTAGGTTTTTCAGCGAATTGGTTATTGACATTAATACATAGTCAAGTTCCATTTGTAAACCAAAAGTTATGGATGTTATTGGGAATTGCTTTTTTTGTTCATCGTTTTGGTGCGATGCATATCCAAGTGTACATGTCAACTAATCATATTATTTCTCATATTGCCGATGGTGTCTCTGGAATTTTATACATTATCTCATCCCTAGTCTTAAGTCAATATATCGGAATATACGCCGTGCCAATTGGTATGTTAGTCGGCTATTTAGGTTTTTATGCATGGTATGCTGCCAAGTATTCGTACCAATCGTTACAAGTTAATGCATGGCAGTTTGAAAAATCTACCTCTGCATTGGCAGTATTAATCTTGATCCTTTATATTTTAATAAGTTCGAAAATGAATTATGGAAAAATCTAATTTAGAGTTAATTAAATTTAATGCAAAAAGAATTGCTAGAGTAGTCGTAGACTTTACGAGAAATTTGATTTTTGACAAAAATGGGGCTAATAGGGGAGTTTTTTTAATATCTTCTTCTGAAATTCGCGGCAAAGAAGATGAGATTATAAAGCGCCTAAGATATTTCGATAATAAACTTGATATTCACGTGTTAAATAGAATATCACCTAGTCAACAACTTGATTATTCTTTAATTGGAATCGTTGATAGTAAGAGCTTTAACGTCGGTTTTTCTCGATTAAAAATTAATGAGGTATTTAATTTTGATTATGAAGTAAATCATATTGATGGATGGGAATATCATTACCTGCTTTCAAAAGTTTATAAAAATGACTGTGAAGAAGGTATTCAATATGGTAAAAGAAAGTTAAATGAATTGAAGCTTAAACAATCAAAGGAATATTCAAAGGCATATATTTTAGGTACAGGTCCATCACTAGAAAAAGCAGACGAAGTTGATTGGTCAGATGGTATTCGCATAGTTAGTAATACGATAGTTAAAGATTATGAGTTATTTAAATACATAGATCCACATTATATTGTTGCAGGTGATGCAATTTATCACTTTGGCATGAGTAAGTTTGCAGAGAGTTTTAGAGCTGATTTAAGGCATTGTTTAAGTTTAACAAACACTTATTTTGTATTCCCAGTATACTTTTACCCATTTTGCTTAAAACAGTTTCCGGAATTTAAAGATAGATTAATTCCAGTTCCTCAGGGAAAATCCGAATTAGTACATTTTGATCTAACTCAAAGATATTTATTGCCTTTGTTAGGAAATGTGTTACCTTTATTGCTGTTGCCATTAGCCTGTACTCTGTCAAAAAATATTAATTTATGGGGCTTCGATGGTCGTTCCCCAAACGATAAATTGTTCTGGAAAAATTCATCAAGGCATTTTTACACAGATTTGGTGCAAGGTATTACTCAACTACACCCAGCTTTCTTTGAGAAACTAGTCCCCAAGGAAGCACCTGAATCATATGTTAAAACTGTTCATGGAGATGTGCTTGATCATGCATTATCTGTTGCTGAGGAAGCTGGATTTATTTTTACAATGATGCATTTTTCGTACACAGAAACACTAAGCAAACGATATGCAAAAAACTAGTGATTTTAAATATACATTTTCTTTTACAGCGTATTTTGTTTATTTATTGGTGATTATTAAACTTGTAATCACATCGCAAAATTATATAATTTTCTTAGCGGGTTTGTTGCCACTAGCACTACTTTCCATAGTAAAATTTGCTAATATCAAGAATTATAGATCCGAGTTAATTAAAGCGGCTTCAATAATTGTGATTTTTATCTGTATCTATTACTTTTTAGTGAATTATAATCTTCGACAAAGCCAGAAAGCACTTAATTCTATCATTGTTATTGTGATGTACATTGCATCCTCCTTCTTGATTTTAAGGAATAGAAAGTTATTGGAAATTAAGTATATGAGAAATGCATTTCTATTTATATCAATTTTTATCGTTTTTATTCCTCACCTTTTAATTACAGGAAATCTGAAGTTTGGAGCATTTTATAATCTGATTGATAAAAGTCTAATTACAACAACAACTGTGGAAGCTCCTTTAATCATTTCGATATTGTTTTTGCTGTCTATGTTTGATGCTGTCTACAATAAGAAATGGAATACTATTAACCTTTTCTCAATCTTTTTTTCAGTATTTGTTTTAATGGTATTCAGTAGGAGGGGATTTATATTTAGTAGCATTTTCTCATTATTTTTCTATCATATTTGTTTTAGATTGAAGAGAAAATTTTTAATATATCTTTCTTTTTTAATGTTGTTTTTACCAATGTTTTGGGAGATCATCTCAGTCTATATAGTAATGTTATTTAAAACCGATTTGATTACCTCCATAGTACAACGAAATGATGTTAATGAGATTGCAAATGCAACAGGTCGTGCACTTGCTTGGACTAATATTCTTAGCATTTTTTTTACGTTTGATTATAAATATTTTTTTGGATACCCAGGAGGGCCACCAGAAAATCTGTTTATTGAAGTTAAAGGAGAAATTGGTGATCGATATTCACACGCACACAATACATTTCTTCAACTCTTTTTAGATGGGGGATACTTTATTTGTATTATCTTCATTATTATGTTAGTGAGGGCTTTCAAAAATTACAATAATGCAAGGGCTCTTGATAGCAGTAACCATAATTTTTATTTTGTATTAGTGGTTTTTCTTTTTTCATTGTCAGCAACAGAGACCTTAATTAGGCTTCAACAATTCTCTTTGTTTATTTTTACTTTTGCCTTATTAGGCTTTAACCTTATTAATTTAAAAACTATAAATAATAATTTTAAACCTTCGGCAGAACTGAAAGTTTAAAATGAAATTAATTAAAGTCTGTTAAATACTTTCGTCTTGAAAATAAATTACACTCAATAATGAATGTAAAAAAAAAACTTCTAATCGTTACACCTTATATGCCTTATCCACTAAATTCTGGTGGAAATATTTCTCAGTTTGAGATGAATGATTCTCTTCGCAAAAATTATCATCTCATTATAGTTTTTCCTTTACGTACAGCTGAGGATTTGATAAACTTTGTAGTGCTTAAATCTAAATGGGAGGATGTTACTTTTTATCCTTTTTATGCTAAGCGTTTTTCTAAGATTATTAAGGCATTAAAACAAGTGCCTAGCGTACTTTCTAGATTATATAATAAGTTAGAAAGTACTGGCAAAGAGATAAATGAAACAGATCGGTTTGTGATTAGTAGTACCTCTCTTTTTCGTTCAAGGCGAATAGAATTTGACAAGGCATTTGTTGGTCATGTTAAAAAAGTAATAACAGAAATAGACAAAATAAATGCGATACAGGTTGAGTTTTTTGATTTTTTACCACTAATTAAATATCTACCTAAAAATATTCCATCAATTTTTGTTCATCATGAGTTAAGATTTATAAGGGAAAAAAGAGAACTTGAAATTATACAAATAGACCTGCCTCTTTTATCAAGGCTACAGAGAAAAAATGAAGAATTTGAATTTTTTTGGCTTAAACAATATGATCAGGTTTTGACTGTTTCAATAGATGATTGCAAACTATTAGCTGATAGAATATTTCCTGCTAGAGTAACGGCCTCACCTTTAAGTATTAAATACCAAAACGCGACACCTGTAACTTATAAATTCGATAACAAGCTTATCTTTTTGGGTGGAAGTGAGCATTTTCCGAATAGGGAAGGTGTTAATTGGTTTATAGGAACATGTTGGGAAGTGTTGAAAGCCAAGCACAAAGATCTTTCATTACTCATCATAGGGAAATGGGGAGCACAAGATGTAAAGCAATATGAAAATTTTGATGGGGTTAAGTTCATGGGCTTTGTAGATGACCTTTTCTCAGTTATGGCAAATAGTATATTCATTGTACCCATTAGAATAGGGAGTGGTATTAGAATGAAGATTATAGAAGCAGTTAATCACGGACTTCCCTTTGTTACCACAACAGTAGGTGTGGAAGGACTAAGCTTTAAAAAAGATGAAGATTGTTTGATAGGAGATACTTCACTAGCATTTGCAAGTAGAATAACTGAGATTATTGAAAACCCTTCACTTGCACAAGAGTTGATTGCTCATGCAAGAGAAACACTTGTTCAGGGATTTTCGTACGAGAATTCGATAGAACTAAGAAAGAATATATACGAATCGATTTTTTAAATGCCATTTGAATTTAACAAGTAGATAATGAGTGGAATATCAGTTATAATTACTTATTACAAAGGTGAAAACTATATTTTTAATTGCATAGGTACCTTAGTAAGGTCTTTTGAACTATCAAAGAAAAAACTGCAATTACAGGTTATTGTTGTAATTGATTCGATGGAAGATGCTGATTATATTGTTCTTGAATTCAAGAAACGCTATTTAGATTTGAATCTTTTGATTATTAGAAACGCGGAAAACATTGGTGTTTCTAAATCTAGAAATATTGGCCTTGAGAATATTAAGTATAATTTTTATACCATAATGGATCAAGATGATTATGTACGTGATGCCTATTTTAGCGTTTTAGAAAATGAGTTATCAGATCATACTGCGGTACATCTCATTAATGGCGCTATCAGGTACGCTGACCAACAAATTGAAATTCCTATTTATCATTTTGCTCCATCTTTTTCTTTCAAAAGCCTCATTTTTCAATCAACCTTTATTTTTACCCCAGGCTTGGTTATATTCAATAAGGATCTTGTGCCACCTAAAAACTTGTTTTTAGAAACTTCCAATCAATACAAAGGATGTGATGATTTAGCCGCATATCTTAACATTTTAAAGGGTGAGGTAGAAGTAAGGGTGAAATATATACCTGCTGATTTATTTGTTTATTGCTTACATAATAATAATTACAGTAACAATGTAGAGGAGATGCTATTCTCTTATAAGTCGGTGATTGATCATTTTGAAAATGACCCCCAGCTCTCAAGGCAACATAGAAAATTGATAGATAAAGTAAATGTGCGATATCATTTCCTATATGCTCGCAAAAAATTAAAGGTGGGTATTGCGAAGCTTATATTTGGTTATCCGTATCAATTTTTTAACCACTACCTCTTTTCGTTGAAAGAGAAAAACCGTATCAATAGACTGATTTATTGGACCAGGTATAAGCTAAAACAAAAGGGAAAAATTTAATCATGAAAGTTTTAATTATCCATAATCGATATAAGGAAAAGGGAGGCGAGGAAACTACTGTAGCTAATGAATATGAATTATTGAAGGCTAATAAAGTAGATGTAGAAGTTGTTTATTTTGATAATAATGGCTCTCAGGTATCACAGCTACTCAAATTTTTAAGTTACCCTTTTAATCTAAGATCATATTTCAGAATTAGAAAAATCATCGCTCAAGCAAAGCCAGATGTTGTCCATATTCATAATTTTTTCTTTGCTTGTTCTCCATTAGCATTCTGGGCATTAAAACACAAACATATTCCATTTGTAATAACCATTCAAAATTTTAGGTTAATCTGTCCATCTTATACCCTATTTAATAAGGGTTCACTGTACTTGAAAAGTATAAAGAAGAAATTTTCATTTGAACCTGTACTCGATAAAGTTTATAGAAATTCGATGTTGCTAACATTTTGGCTCTATGTAAGTAATTTTTTCCATTACAAGATTGGAACATGGGGTTTAACTTCTCAGTTCATTTTTGTGTCTAAATTTTCGAAAAATATTTTCGAGCAATCCGCGTTGGATAAATACAGAGCTAAGTTTTCTTTTAAACCCAATTTTATGGAAGCTCCCTTACCAACAGTTAAAGGGCAAGAAGATTACTTTATTTTTATTGGGAGATTGACAGAAGAGAAAGGAATAGATGTATTAATAGAGAGTTGCAATTCGTATAACTTTAAACTAATAATTATAGGTGATGGAGATATGAAAGGCGAAATCCTTAAACTCTCAAACCAAAATGATAATGTAACTTATTTAGGCTTTAGGGATAAGACAGATATTATTAATTATTTGTCTAAAGCCAAGGCATTGATATTTCCCTCTATTTGGTTTGAGGGAATGCCACTAACAATTATCGAATCATTTTCGGTTGCCACCCCAGTTATTGCAAGTAATTTAGGCGCAATGAGTGAAATGATCCAAGATCATGTAAATGGATTTCATTTTGTAGCCAATGATGCAATTGATCTGATATCTAAAATAAAGCTTATCCAACAGCTGGATACTGAAGAATACAATGCATTAAGAGATACAACAAAGTTAAATTTCAACAATACCTATACCGCAGAACTTAACTATAGATTTTTAACAGATATCTATCAAAAAGCAATAGAACAGAACGATAAGAAGAATGCCTAACCTATGATGAGCAAGTGCAAAAGTATATTTTTAATTTTTAGCTTAATGATAGGCGCCTTAATGATTTCATGGGTGTTTAAGGAAGTTAGAGAGATTGAAATATATGTCTCGCCTTTAGGAGATGATTTGGCTAAAGGAGACAAAGTATCTCCTTTTAGAACAATCATACGTGCACAGGAATATATTCGATCTTTAAAACTAGAAAATTATTCTAAGGTTTTGGTTAATTTGAGAAAGGGTGTTTATATTATTGATAAACCCTTACTATTTACTGTAAAAGATGGGGGTACTAAAGATTGCTTAATTGAATACCATGCTTACCAGAATGAGGAAGTTATTATTTCTGGAGGTATAAGGCTTGCCTCAAATTGGCAAAAAATAAAAGGAAGCTCTAATCTTTGGAAGTTAAAGATAGATAATTCCTTACCGCCAATAAATCAATTATTTGCGAATGGGGTTAGGCTAACGCGTTCAACATCTCCAATGAAATACACTGTTGGTGCTTTAAAGCAATATGGGAAAGTTTTAGATAGTCTTGGGCGTTATAATTTTGAGGCCATAGAAAAATTGAAACGACGTGATCTTTTACCTTTTTGTAGTTTCGTTTATAGCGATAAAGACTTAGAGGGTATTGCTGATTTAGCAAATGTAGAATTGCTCATTTATCATAGCTGGGAAGGTAGCAGGCATACTATTGCTTCTGTTAATGAATTAGAAAAATCGGTGTTTTTAAAATCACCATCAGTTTTACCAGTGGGCTTCTTCTCCAATCGCAATCGTTATGTAATAGAGAACTCAAAGCAATTCTTAAAAAATGCAGGTGATTGGTGTTTTGATAATAAAACCAATGAACTGTGGTATGTTTCACAAGAAAACAAAAACCCTAATCAGATGGAATTTGTTACACCAATTGTCGATCAGCTTTTGATGGTAAAAGGTGATGTAAAGACTAATTCACCTGTTCAGAATCTAAAATTCTCAGGAATAAAATTTAGCCATAATCGAGCTCCAAGGGGTATTAACGTAGAAGGAATATTGATAAGTGCCAAAACCAAATTGCCATGGATGGATGTTAAGACAGGTTTCTCCGGTTATCAGACCTCAGTTGAATGTGGTCAGTCCATTTGGCTACAATATGCCACAAACATAATTTTTCAAAAATGTACCTTCTCAAAACTTGGGACTTATGCCCTAAGAATTGATCAATATGCTACTCAAACTCAAATTGATGCGTGCGAATTTTATGACCTAGGAGGTGGTGGGGTTATTTTGGGTTATAACATAAGGAATGCGCCAACACAAGGTATGCTAGCAGCTGCATCTCCATCAGAAAATGTGATTAAGGACTGTAAGATTTATAATGGAGGCATTATTTATCCATCAGCAGTAGGTATTGCAATTATGAACGCTACGAACTCATATATCATTAACAATGAAATTTATAATTTTGGTTATTCCGGTATAAGTTCTGGTTGGACATGGGGTTTTGGCCCAAGTTATACCTATGGTAATAGAATAGAAAACAACAAAATTCATGATGTAATGAAGTTATTGGCAGATGGTGGCGGTATTTATACTTTAGGGAGACAACCCAATACTTCAATTGTGGGTAATGTAATTTACAACATTTTCAAATCTAAGGATGCAGTTGGGTCTGATAATAATGGGATCTTTTTTGATGAGGGATCTTCTGAAATGTTTGTGGGTGGAAATCTGATTTATAACATTGAAAATCAAAAAATACGATACAATCAAACAGATTCTGCCAAAATAAAATGGAAAAGGTAAGATGTGTAGTTATGCGAGTCGGTATATTTAAAATTTTACAGAAAATTCTACTATTTAAACCTTACTTTCGTAAAAAAATACACAGAAAGAGCAAGTGTAAGTTTGTATATTTAATAATTTGATTTTCCCTGTTTTTTGAGACAATTTTAGCGTAATGTGTTTAAAAGTTGATGTTTTTGGTGTTAAATATTCGGTAACTGATTACGATAAAGCCTCGAGCGCAATCATTGAAAATGCGAAAAAGAATAATTCATTCGGTGTATCTGCCTTAGCTGTTCATGGCCTAATTGAATGTTATAATAACCCACTTCTAAAAGAAAAAGTCAATAAATTAAACCTAATAGTTCCAGACGGCCAACCTGTTAAATGGGTGATGAATAGCTTTCACAATACAGCTTTAAAAGACCGTGTATATGGACCAACCTTAACACTGGAAGTTTTAAAAAAGGCCAATAAGGAAAAGCTGTCAATTTATCTGTACGGCAGTAAACAATCGACACTCGACGCCTTTTCCAAAAATATTAATGAATGGTTTCCTGAGATTAAGATAGTAGGAATTCATCCAGATCGATTTAGAGATGCTACTGAGAGTGAAGATGTGGCTGATATTGATAAAATCAATAAGTCAGGGGCTCATGTGGTGTTAGTGGGGCGTGGATGTCCAAGACAAGAAATTTGGGTATCAGATCATTTGGGGAAAGTAAACGCAGCTATGATGGCAGTAGGAGCGGCATTCGATTTTCACGCAGGCAGCTTACCTCAAGCACCAACTTGGATGCAAAAAAATGGTTTAGAATGGCTTTTTAGGTTAGTACAAGAACCAAAAAGACTATGGAGGAGATATTTGTTCACCAATTCTAAATTTATCATGCTATTTATCAAACAAAAATTAAAAAATTAAAATTTATGGAAATCGCTTTAATTACTGGCTCGGCAGGACTTATTGGTAGTGAATCAGTTGCTTTTTTTGCCGACAAATTTGATTTAATTATTGGTATTGATAATAATTTAAGACAATATTTTTTTGGCGCTGAGAGTAGTACTGAATGGAATAAAAATAGATTATCAGAGACTTATACTAATTATCGTCATTATAATGCAGATATTAGAAATCCTGAAGAGTTGGCAGCTATATTTCAAGAGTATGGCACTGACATTAAAATGGTTATTCATACTGCCGCACAACCTAGTCATGATTGGGCTGCAAAAGAACCATTTACAGATTTCACTGTCAACGCAAATGGGACTTTGAATATGCTAGAGATGACAAGATTAAATTGTCCTGACGCCGTATTTATTTTCACATCAACCAATAAAGTTTATGGAGATAATCCTAATTTTTTACCATTAATTGAGACCGAAACACGCTGGGAGATAGATGAAAGCCATCCGTATTTTAAAAATGGTATTGATGAACAGTTAAGTATTGATCATACTAAACATTCATTATTTGGAGCCTCTAAAGTTGCTGCTGATGTATTAGTACAAGAGTATGGTAGATATTTTGGAATGAAGACAGGAATATTTAGAGGTGGATGTTTAACAGGCCCTAATCACTCTGGTGCACAATTGCATGGGTTTTTGTCTTATTTAATGAAATGTGCAATTACGAATAATCACTATACCATTTTTGGATATAAGGGGAAGCAAGTTAGAGATAATATACACAGTTATGATTTGGTAAATATGTTTTGGCATTTTTATCAAAGTCCAAGAGCTGGTGAGGTTTATAATGCTGGTGGTGGGCGTTATGCAAACTGCTCAATGATAGAAGCTATTAAGTTATGCGAGAAAATTTCTGGTAATAAAATGCAATATAGCTATACTGATGATAATAGAATCGGTGATCATATTTGGTATGTAAGTGATCTTTCAAAATTCAAAACACATTATCCTAATTGGAATTGGACTTTTGATCTAACAACTACACTTTCTCAGATACATGAAAGTATGAGTGAAAGATTGCGGAAATAAATTTTGTTAAGATGAGATTAAAGCTTTTAATAGGATGTTATTCCGATGATAATCATAAAGAAGCTCTTCATTTACTTGAGTTTGACAACTTCAATAAACTGTTTGAATTGTTAGGTTCACACCATGTGCCTAATCCATCTTATTTAGTGTTTTCTCCCGATAGTTCAGTGATATATACAGTTAATGAAAATCATACAACTAAAGATAAGCTTAGCGCTATACAATTAAACTTGGCTACGGCTGAATTTAAGAATGTAAATCAAATAAGTGCAGAAGGCTCAGATCCATGTTACATTAGTATAGATAGCAAAGCCAAACATGTATTTGCCGCTAATTATACAGATGGTACTTTATGCTGTGCATCAATTAACAAGAATGGTGCGCTTGGGTACCCAGTTCAGGTGATTAGTCATAAGAGAGATTCTTTAGATCAATTGCATCCAAAGACTCATATACACGCTACTGTATTATCACCAAATGAAGATTTCTTACTCGTAACTAATCTTGGGCAAGATACTATTACCGTCTACCGTTATCAACCTAATAACCTTGCTAAACCATTAGATGATACTCCTTTTTCAATTTTCGACCTATCAGTAGGTGCTGGTCCCAGACATTTGCGCTTTTCGGAAAATGGAAAATATGTGTATGTTGTAGGCGAACTTGATGCAAGCTTGCATGTACTAAGTTGGGAAAATGGGAATTTAAAACCTATACAAGTGCTAAAGCTAATGCCAGATGATTATCAAGGTGAAAATAGTGCGGCTGACTTGCATTTTGGTACAGGCGGTAAGTTTTTATACATATCTAATCGAGGTGATGCTAATCAAATTATCATTTTTAAGGTAGATATACTTACTGGAAAAGCCGAACTATTACAAAGAAGTGCTACTAATGGTTTGGGGCCAAGAAATTTTGCTATTTCCCCTTCTGGTGATTTTATGATTATTGCACATCAACATAGTAATGACCTTCGCGTATTTGAGATAGATAAAAACTTAGGTACAATTAACGATACTGGGATTGGATATGCTTTGCATAGCCCAGTATGTGTTCAGTTTTTGTAATACTCTTAGTATTGATAGCTTTCATAAGAGAATATTAATACGGTGAAAAGGATTGCGATTTACTTTTCAATACATTACGATGTTTAGGCATGCAAAGCATAACGTGATGGTTTTTTGCCCTATATTGTTTAGCCGCAGATTAACAGATTCTCTTCGGCACTTCGGCAAGCTCAGTGCAGGCTGAGCTCAGGATGACAAATCAGCGCATCTGCGGCTTAAAGCTGATTGGATGAAGTGTTTAACAATGATATATATTCATTATTCGTTTGTAAAAATATTCCTACAATTGGGTATTTTTCGTTAAAAAAGGCGGTGTTCTCCTGTATTTCTTATACTTTTAGTTAATTTTTTATAGTTTTAGTTAACTTTGTAACTATAAAGTGGATTCTTCATAATTATCATCCCTATTTAAATTATGGCTGCCCAAACTCGTTATGTTTATCTGTTGAAGTATATTTTGCCGATAACAGATTTGATGATGATTAATTTCATTTATTTTGCTTCTTTTTATTTAACAGGTGATTTGGGTAGACAGGTTTCTAAAGAAATTGCCGTAAATTATGTTATTGTTTGTAATTTAATATGGTTGTTAAGTGCAGCTTCCTTTGGATTGTATACCACTTATGGAGCTCGCAAATTAGAGCGCATTTACAGAGGAACTTGGAGAAGTGCAACTTTGCATTTTGTACTGTTTGCTATTTATTTGGTGTTTACAAAGGGCGCTGATTTTTCGAGAACTTTTTTAGTGATTTTTTATGTACTGTTGGGGTCAGCTTTTGTTGTGAACCGTTTTTTAGGCACAGCGTTCCAATATTTACTTATGAACAAGTTTAATGGAAGCCTTAAAGTAGCGGTAATGGGTGCTAATGATACCGCAACCCGTTTGATAGATTATTTGAAACGACAACGAAGTTTAGAATTTTATGGGACTATAGGAGATGATGCATCTATCTACTTTAAAGAGAATGATGTAATTGCTGCACAGGTATCAGAAAAACTGGCCGCTGCTGTGTTAGCTAATGTGAAAGATATTTATGTAGCGGTTGCGCCAGAGCGTATGGCCGATGTGCAAGCCTTAATAGAAGAAGCAGAGCGCCAATGTGTACACCTAAAATTTATACCCGATTTAAGCGTGCATATATCTGCTAATTATAATATTAGCTATTTGGGGGGTGAATTTCCAATTATTACACTAAGAAATGAACCTTTAGAAGAAATTGGTGCTAGGTTTAAAAAGAGATTATTTGATCTTGTGTTTTCATCGCTAGTTTTCATTTTTATTTTGTGGTGGTTAATCCCATTAATTGCAATTTTAATTAAGCTTGATTCAAAAGGTCCAGTTTTCTTTCTTCAAAATCGTGCTGGCAGAAATAATAAGCATTTTAAAGTTTTTAAGTTTAGAACCATGACCGTAACTGAGTCTGATGGTGAATATAAACAGGCCAAAAGAGGGGATGCTAGGATTAGTAAAGTAGGGTCTTTTTTACGTAGAACGAGCTTAGACGAAATGCCGCAATTTATTAACGTACTTTTTGGAGACATGAGTGTGGTTGGCCCAAGGCCTCATCCTTTATTAATGAATGATCATTTTCAAGAGATTATCAATAAATATATGGTTCGTCATTATGTAAAACCAGGTATTACCGGTTGGGCACAAGTGAATGGTTTTAGAGGCGAAACCAAAGAAAAGGAAGACATGGAAAACCGTGTAAAATATGATATTTATTATCTTGAAAACTGGACTGCTATGCTTGATGTAAAAATAGTTTTTATGACTATAATTAATGTAGCACAAGGAGAAGAGCAAGCCTATTAAATAGCTGCAGTATAATATATTTCACGACTAGCATTCGCAAAAACAGTTAAAAGTTATCCTGTAAAGACGAATAATCTGCAAAAAATAACACATTCGCGTTATAACATCTACTTATATATAGCTTTCATCGACTAATTTACTGCCTTGGTAGATTGCATGTAACCCCAACATTTTTTATCGGTATTTTTAATATATAATCAATACTACTTCTAGCAAAACTGCCAGAAATTGTGTAATTAATGTTTTAAATTATTGCCTTTAAGTAGTTGTTTAATAGCGCTATAATGGCTTTCGATTAGTTAATTTCCTTAGCATGGTTTACTATTTACATTTCTACTATGTCTATTAAAACCCGTTATTTTTTTCTTCTTAGTTACATTTTACCAATTATAGATTTATTCATTTTAAATGCAGCCTATTATGGAGCTTATTTTGTAACAGGAGAAATGGGTAAAATACTAACTGAAGAAATTCACAAAGATTATGTTGTTGTTTGTAATTTGATTTGGTTGGTTTCTACAGCTATTTTTAGTCTCTATACCATACAAGGTGAAAAGAAGTTAGAAAGAATATACAGAAGTACATGGAGAAGTATTGTTTTACATTTTATTATGTTTTCTATTTATCTAATCTTTTTAAAAGGGGTAGATTTTTCTAGAACATTTTTAATTGTATTTTATGGTTGGCTTAGCCTAGGCTTTATTTTGAATCGTTTTATTTGCACCTCACTTCAATATGTTTTGATAAATAAATATAGTGCTACTTTAAAGGTAGCTATTATGGGGTCTAATTATACTGCTTTACGTTTATCGAATTATTTAACAAAAGATAGTAATGTAGAGTTTTATGGTTCTGTTGGGGGAGATGAAAGCATTTATTTTGATAAGGGAGCCGCAATTTCTAAAAATGTTGCAAGGAAATTTACCGCGGCAGCAATGGCAGGAGTTAAAGAAGTATATGTTGCTATTGCTCCCAAACGTATGGCAGAAGTGCAAGCATTATTAGATGAAGCTGATAAGCAAGGAGTAAGATTGAAGTTTATTCCAGACTTAGGCTTAAATCCATCTACTAAGTATACTATTAATTATTTTGGAGAGGGATTTCCAATGATTACTTTAAGAGATGAACCACTTGAGGAAATTAGTGCCCGATTTAAAAAACGCTTATTTGATTTTCTTTTTTCTTCTATTGTGATAGTTTTTCTTCTTTCTTGGCTTATTCCAGTTATTGCATTAGTTATTAGACTTGATTCTAAAGGGTCTATTTTCTTTTTACAGACTAGGGCTGGTAGAGATAATAAGCTTTTTAAGGTGTTTAAATTTCGCACTATGGCAGTTACAGAAAACGATAGTGAATACACGCAAGCAAAAAAAGGAGATGCTAGAATTACTAGAGTTGGATCTTTTTTGCGTAGTACAAGTTTAGATGAATTACCTCAGTTTATTAATGTCCTTTTAGGGGATATGAGTGTTGTTGGCCCAAGACCTCACCCACTGTTAATGAATGATTATTACCAAGAAGTTATTAATAAGTATATGGTACGCCATTTTGTTAAACCTGGTATTACTGGGTGGGCACAAGTTAATGGTTTTAGAGGCGAAACCAAAGAAAAGGAAGACATGGAAAACCGTGTAAAATATGACATTTATTATCTTGAAAACTGGACTGCTATGTTTGATGTAAGAATAGTTTTTATGACTATTATAAATTTGGTAAGGGGAGAAGACAATGCCTACTAATGTTAAAATAGCGTTTCAGAAATAATTGTGTTGTAGAAAAAAACGGGCAATTTAATGTTGTACTTGTGGTGATTTAATTTAACTTAATTTAACCATCTATAAAAGTGCGTAGTGTTTATACAGCTGTAAACACTAGATGATCAGTAAGTTGGTAGCGATATTAAATTAGCTAACCTTTAATTTAATTTTGGTAAAAGCGCTTATTTTTCTATGGTATAATATTTGTTACTATATTTACACCAAACTAAAAAGACATTGTTTAGCCAAATCAACATAGTTCCAAGATGGATTATATTCTTGCTAGATTTAGGTATTTGCTTACTTTCATTAGCAATTGCTTATTTCTTAAAATTTAATTTTGATTTAAGTGGATTAAATTTTACTGAGTTTAGTAGAAACCTTCTCATTTTAAGTGCAATTAACATTGTCGTTTTTCTTAATGTTAAAACTTATTCGGGTATTATTAGATATACCAGTGCTCAAGATACATTTAGAATTTTATTTGCAGTGATTGCTAGTAATGGCATTTTCTTCTTTATAAATGTAATAGCTATCGCATTTAAACAAGCGCTGTATATTTCGAACATTGTATTGGTTGTAAATGGATTAGTTAGTTTTTTATTATTGATTACTTATAGGGTATTGATTAAATACTTTTTTTTATACATTAAGAACTTAAATCTCGATAAAAGAAAAGTTATTATATATGGTGCAGGTGAGGCTGGCTTAGCAACTAAACGTACTTTTGATCACGATGGGAAAGTAAACAAAACTATTATTGCCTTTGTTGATGATGATGATCGTAAAGTTGGTAAAACAATAGATGGTATAAAAATTTGGGCAGCTACAAAATTGGAAGAATTGGTTAAGAAACACGAGTTAGATGAACTTATTTTTGCCTCGTATAGCATACCCATTGAAAGAAAAAATTACATCGTTGATATCTGCCTAGAAAATGATGTAATAGTTTTAAATATTCCACCAGCTGATGTTTGGGCAGGCGGTAAATTACATACCACACAAATTCAGAACATCAATATTGAAGATTTACTAAATAGAAAACCCATTCAAATTGATATCCAATCAATACAAAATCAGCTACACGAAAAAAGAATATTAATTACAGGTGCTGCTGGCTCTATTGGAAGTGAGGTAGTTAGACAATTGATGAAGTTTGAAACAGGGCTAATCATTTTATGTGATCAATCTGAAACTGCTTTACATGATATTTATTTAGAGTTAGAAGAAACGCATACCAATACCAATTTCCATGCTTTTGTAGGCGATGTAAAGGATGAGAAAAGAATGGATCATCTTTTTGAGACTTATAAACCTCATTACGTATACCACGCTGCTGCTTATAAACATGTTCCTTTAATGGAAGATAATCCTGTAGAGGCAATTAAGACAAATGTACTTGGTACCAAAACTATTGCAGATTTATCGGTAAAACATGGGGTGCAAAAATTTGTTATGATTTCTACTGATAAGGCTGTAAATCCTACTAATGTAATGGGCGCATCTAAACGGATTGCGGAGATTTATGTGCAATCCTTAAATAACTCGCTAAGTACTAAAGACTTTATTTTTAGTAATGGTTTAAGTTACATAAATGAACTTAATGTAAAACCAATTACCAAGTTTATTACCACACGATTCGGTAATGTGTTGGGTTCAAACGGTTCGGTTATTCCACGTTTTAAACAACAAATTGAAAAGGGCGGTCCTGTTACAGTTACGCACCCAGAGATTACTCGTTATTTTATGACCATTCCAGAAGCATGTAGATTGGTTTTAGAAGCAGGTTGTATGGGTAAGGGGGGTGAAATTTTCATATTTGATATGGGGAAATCAGTTAAAATTATTGAGTTAGCTAAAAAGATGATTCGATTAGCAGGGCTGGTACCTAATCAAGATATTAAAATACAATATTCTGGTTTAAGGCCAGGAGAGAAACTTTTTGAAGAGCTATTAAATGATAATGAAAATACAATGCCAACTCACCATGAGAAAATTATGATTGGAAAAGTTCGTGAATATGTATTCTCTGAAATTGAAACTCAAATTTACACTTTACTTCAATACGCTAAACAAAATGATGATCGTCAAGTTGTAATGGCGATGAAAGATTTAGTACGAGAATACAAAAGCAAGAATTCTATTTTTGAAGAATTAGATCAGCAATCTTAACGATTGGTTAATCAAAATCACAACTATTATTATGAAAAAAAAACTATTTGGACTTCTGCTAGTCTTTAGCACTTTTTATGCCTCCGCCCAACAAATCATTCCATACAGCTATAATCAATATCAAAGGTTAAATCGTTCTTTATATAGCTTAGATACTAGATTTCATACATCTCTAAAACCAGTTATTGGTGATGATACGACTATTACACGTGAACTAGATTCGCTACTAACTATTGGTACAGATCAAACGCGTAACTCGTGGGTAACGCGTAAGTTATTTAATGAACATTTAGTAGAAATAAATCATGAAGATTATTCAGTTTATATCGATTTTCTTCCTGATTTTCAAATTGGTAAAGATTTTAGTCATGCAATTACAACTTGGAATAATACACGTGGTTACCAAATTGGAGGAACTATTGGCAAGAAATTTTCTTTTTATAGTAGCGGATTTGAAAACCAAGCTAGGTTTAACGCTTATTTAACTAATTATGTTAATACTAAGAATATAATACCAGGCATGGTAAATGATAAATATGTTCTAGTTGCGCCTAGAAGAACAACAAAAGACTGGGCTTATGCTACTGCTGTTCTTAATTATACTGCTAATAAGTATTTCACATTTACTTTAGGTCATGATAAGAATTTTATTGGAGATGGTTATCGTTCTATATTATTATCTGATGTTTCTGCCGCTTATCCATATTTTAAAATAACTACTACCTTAGGAAATGTAAAGTATATGGTAATGTGGGCCCAGTTTCAAGACCCTCTGAGCCCCCAGCTTTCTTTTGATAATGGATTTAGGAAAAAATGGGGTGCCTTTCATTATTTAGACTGGAATGTGAATAATCGATTGTCCTTAGGGTTTTTTGACTCGGTAATTTGGCAAGATGCTGATGAAAAAGGGAAACGTGGTTTTGATGCTTCTTATCTAAATCCAGCAATCTTTTTACGAACAATAGAAGGAATGAATAATTCTCCCGATAATGCTTTATTGGGATTGACCGCCAAATATAAATTGTTTAGTAATGGAACAGTTTATGGGCAGTTAGCGTTAGATGAGTTTACGGCAAAAGAAGTATTTACAGGCAAAGGATATTGGGCAAATAAATCTGCTTATCAATTAGGTTTAAAAGGATTTGATGCTTTTAAAGTGCCTAATTTAAATTACTTAGTTGAATTTAATGCGGCTAGACCATTTACTTATTCTTCAAGAAGCTCACTATTAAATTATGGCAATTATTCCGAAGCTTTGGCTCACCCGATTGGGGCTAATTTTAGAGAATTCTTAACTATTTGGAATTATCAGTTAGGACGTTGGGGATTTTATGGTCAAGGTAATTATGCGCAATATGGATTAGATCAAAATGGAGTAAATTTTGGCAAAGATATTAATGAATCTTACGATACTCGTAACCAACAATATGGATACCATACAACTGGAGGTTTAAAAACAAACTTCTATTATCTCGATGGTCGAGTTTCTTATTTGCTTAATCCTAAATATAACTTAAGGTTTGAATTAGGTGGCATAATTAGAACTGAGAAAAATAGTTTAGGAACTGATCGCACTGGTCAAATTACTTTTGGTTTGAGAAGCACATTCAGGAATATTTATCAAGATTTTTAATATTACGTGGTTAGGGATGGTTTTCGCAGATGTGGGGAACAGCCCAATTGAGTGGTTTTACTATAAAATTTATAGAAGATATTTATTGTTTTATCCTTTTGGAATAATTTTTGCTTTGCATTAAAATCGGAATGTAAATCTCTCTATGGGTTATCAAGATCACAAATGTAGGGTATGTGGTAGTGATTTTCACTATCAAATACCACGTGGGTTTTTATTAAAAAATGTATTAGGTTTTTTGCCAGTTCGGATATACTGGTGTCCTAAATGTATTGCAAAAAGATACGTTTGGGTTTATGGAGATACAAATAAAAAAAAGAATAATTATTAGTAAATTGATTACTCAAAATTATTAACTCAGAGTTATTCTTCGCGACTTAAATAGTCTTGATAAGCTAATTTTAAACCTTCTTTTAAATCAATTTGATGTTTCCAGCCTAAAGCGTGTAATTTAGAAACATCCATTAATTTTCTAGGTGTTCCATCAGGTTTGGAGCTATCAAATGTTAAATCACCATTAAAACCAATTACTTCTTTTATTAATAACGCTAAATCTTTTATCGTTAGGTCTACTCCAGTACCGATATTAGTTAAGTTAGGTTCATTATAAGTTTGCATTAAAAAATAACAAGCATCTGCTAAATCATCTGCAAATAAAAATTCTCGCATTGGTGTACCAGATCCCCAAATTACAACTTCAGTCGCATTAGTTTTTTTCGCTTCATCGAATTTTCTAATCAGTGCTGGCAATACATGTGAGTTTTGAAGGTGATAATTATCATTGTAGCCATACAAATTAGTTGGCATTACTGAAATAAAATTACAGCCATATTGTGCACGATAAGCATCACACATTTTAATGCCTGCAATTTTGGCAATAGCATAAGGTTCATTTGTATCTTCTAATAAACCCGTTAATAAATATTCTTCTTTTAAAGGTTGTGGGGCTAATTTTGGGTAAATACAGCTGGAACCTAAGAACATTAATTTTTTAACACCATTTACATAAGATTGATGAATAACATTATTTTGTATGGCTAAGTTCTCATATAAAAAATCTGCACGATAGGTATTGTTCGCTACAATTCCGCCTACTTTAGCTGCGGCTAAAAAAACATATTCAGGTTTTTCTACACTAAGAAAATCAGCAACTTCTTGTTGATTTCTTAAATCTAATTTATCAGAAGTTTTAGTAATAAGATTTGTAAAACCTTCTTTTTGGAGTTTACGATAGATGGCTGAACCAACCATACCTCTATGACCAGCAACGTATATTTTTGAATTTTTTTCCATTAATGTTTATTTGTTTTTAGCATTCAACTACGCTCAGACTAAGATTAATTATAAAACTAAGAAGCCATGGTTTTAGTTGTCCGACTTATTGCCATTTTTTTTACGGCATTAACAATAGATTTTTTATCATAACCACATATTGCCCAAAGCTCGGGTTGTTCCCCATGTTCAATAAATTCATCGGGAATGCCAAGTCTTACCACATTTGCTTTATAGTTATGGTCTGCCATGAATTCTAAGATTGCGCTGCCCATTCCGCCTTGTAAACAGCCATCTTCTATAGTGATGATGTTTGTGTATCTTTTAAATACATCATGCAGTAACATAGCGTCTAAAGGCTTCACAAAGCGTAAGTCAAAATGAGCAGGATGAATGCCTTCGCTATTTAACTCTTGGCAAGCTTCTACTGCAAAATTACCTACATGACCAATTGATAAAATGGCAACGTCTTCTCCATCACATATTTTACGGCCTTTACCTATTTCCAATGCTTTAAAAGGTCGTTCCCAATCTGGCATAACACCATTTCCACGTGGATAACGAATAGTAAATGGCCCCATGTTTTCTTGTTGTGCCGTAAACATCAAGTTGCGCAATTCCTCTTCATTCATTGGCGATGCAACTACCATATTAGGAATACAACGCATATACGCTAAATCATAAGCGCCATGGTGTGTTGCACCATCAGCTCCTGCTAAGCCAGCTCTGTCTAGGCAAAAAACTACATTTAAGTTTTGTATTGCCACATCGTGGATGACTTGATCATAAGCTCTTTGCATAAAACTAGAATAGATATTGCAAAAGGGAACTAAGCCTTGCGTAGCTAAACCAGCTGAAAAAGTAACTGCATGTTGTTCTGCAATACCCACATCAAAAGCACGATCTGGCATAGCTTTCATCATAATGTTTAATGATGAGCCCGAAGGCATAGCAGGCGTAATGCCTACAATTTTCTTATTAGTTTCTGCCAATTCAACCATCGTATGACCAAATACATCTTGGTATTTTGGTGGTTGCGGTTTATCTGGAACTGATTTTTTAATTTCACCAGTAATTTTATCGAAAAGACCTGGTGCATGCCATTTGGTTTGGTCTTTTTCCGCCAATGCAAAACCTTTACCTTTTACTGTTACGCAATGCAACAATTTAGGGCCAGGAATAGCAGATAAATCTTTTATAATAGAAGCTAAACGTTTCACATCATGGCCGTCTACTGGGCCAAAATATCTAAAATTTAGTGCTTCAAATAAATTGCTTTGTCTAAGCAAGGTGCCTTTAATGCTTTTCTCTATTTTCTTAACGTATTTATGTGCATTCGGACCAAGTTCTGAAAGTTTGGTTAATACATGTGATACATCATCGCGAAAGCGATTGTAAGATTTTGAAGTGGTAATGCTAGTTAAGTATTCTTTAAGTGCGCCAACATTTGGATCAATAGACATGCAATTATCATTCAAAATCACTAATAGATTTGAATTTTCAATACCTGCGTGATTTAATCCTTCAAAAGCTAAACCAGCTGTCATTGCTCCATCACCTATTACAGCAACATGTTGTCTATCTTTTTCACCTTTATAATGAGAAGCAACCGCCATACCCAATGCAGCAGAAATAGAGGTAGATGAATGGCCTACACCAAATGTATCATACTCGCTTTCGCTGATTTTTGGAAAACCACTTATGCCATTTATAATACGATTGGTATGGAATTGATTTCTTCTTCCTGTTAAGATTTTATGCCCATAAGCTTGATGACCAACGTCCCAAACTAGTTTATCATAAGGGGTGTTTAATGCATAATGTAGCGCAACCGTTAATTCTACTACACCTAAACTTGCACCAAAATGTCCCCCATTCACACTTACAACATCAATAATGTATTGACGCAATTCTTGACAAATTTGCTCTAGGTCTTGTTCGCTATACTGCTTTAAATCAGCAGGATAGTTGATAGTAGATAATAAAGCTCCGGTTTTAATTTCCATGCACTATTTTAAATTACAAATTACGGCATTTTGTTTAATAGTTTTATCAAGAATCGTTTCAAATTCGTATCATTATTACGTTATCGTTCTTTATTATATATCGCTGCAATACCTTTTTGTACAATTTTGAAGATAAATTAGAGCTTAAAACAGATAAATTTCTCACCGTAAATTGCTAAGTAATAAGAGTTAAAAGGTATTCAATATCTGCCCTTGAATTAAGCAATAATTTAGTATTTTTACCAAAAATACTTTCCCATAATGAAACGAGATACTTTAATTTTTGACTTAATTGATAAAGAATTAGATAGACAAGAGCATGGCCTTGAACTAATTGCATCAGAAAACTTTGTGAGCAAACAAGTAATGGAAGCCGCAGGTTCTGTATTAACTAATAAATACGCTGAAGGTTTACCTGGAAAACGCTATTACGGTGGTTGTCAAGTAGTAGATGAGATTGAGAATTTAGCTATTGAAAGAGCAAAGAAACTTTTCGGTGCAGCGTGGGTAAATGTACAACCACATTCTGGGGCACAAGCAAATGCTGCGGTGATGTTAGCTGTTATTCAACCAGGAGATAAAATTTTAGGATTTGATCTTTCACACGGTGGACATTTAACGCATGGTTCTCCAGTAAATTTCTCAGGTAAATTGTATCAGCCACATTTTTATGGAGTTAAAAAAGAAGATGGTTTAATTGATTACGCAAAATTAGAAGAAGTAGCTTTAGCAGAAAAACCAAAATTGATTATTTGTGGTGCATCAGCTTATTCTAGAGAATGGGACTATGCATTTATTCGTAAAGTGGCAGATAAAATTGGTGCTTTGGTATTGGCAGATATTTCCCACCCAGCTGGTTTTATTGCAAAGGGTTTGTTAGCAAATCCACTTCCACATTGCCATATTGTAACAACTACAACGCACAAAACGTTACGTGGCCCAAGAGGTGGAATGATTATGATGGGTAAAGATTTTGAAAACCCATGGGGATTGAAAACTCCAAAAGGCGAAATAAAAATGATGTCAGCTTTGCTGGATATGGCTGTATTTCCAGGAACTCAAGGTGGCCCATTAGAACATATAATTGCAGCTAAAGCCATTGCTTTTGGTGAAGCATTATCTGATGATTATTTAACTTATATTAAACAAGTTGGCGCAAATGCACAAGCAATGGCAAAGGCTTTTGTAGCAAAAGGATACGGGATTATCTCTGGTGGTACTGATAATCATTTGATGTTAATTGACCTTCGTAATAAAAATATAACAGGGAAATTAGCGGAGAAGGCTTTAGAAAATGCTGATATCACCGTAAATAAAAACATGGTTCCATTTGATGATAAATCGCCATTTGTAACTTCTGGTATGCGTGTTGGTACTGCTGCGATAACTACTAGAGGCTTTAAAGAAACAGAAATGCAAGAAATCGTTGATTTAATTGACCAAGTTTTAACTCAACCAGAAGACGAAAATAATCTAAAACAAGTAAGAGAAAAGGTATTAGCCTTGGTTAACCGCTTTCCCCTTTATAAATAAGGTCTCATTAAAAAATGTTTACTAACACCATTACTTCTCCAGAAGATGAGGAACAACGTTTAACGGCTTTGTATTCTTATGATATTTTGGGAGATGGGTTAGCGAATGAATTGGATAATTTGGTAAAATTGGCAGCGCAAATTGCTAATGTACCAATGGCCTATGTAGCATTTGTAGATCGTGATGATATTATTTTACGATCTACAATTGGTATTGATTCTGAGTATAAAAAAATTCCCAGAGACATTGCCATTTGTCAGCATACAATGCTATATGATAACATTTTTGTTGTTCCTGATTTGTTGCTGGAACCTGAATTTGCAAATAATCCTAAATACGCTCATGTAGATAATATTCGTTTTTATGCCAGTGCTCCTTTAAAAGATGCTGAGGGTTTTGCATTGGGTTGTTTATGCGTGTTAGATGATATTCCAAGAAATTTAAACGAACATCAAGTTGAAGCATTAGAAACATTAGCCGTTCAAGTTGTAGCTCAACTCGCATTAAAAAGGAAAAATCTACAATTAGAAGCGCAAACTAAACGCTTTGATGAATTTGCAGATATTTTCACCGCATCACCAGAAATTCATTGCATTTTAGATAGAAACGGAGTCATACTTTTTATAAATGATGCGGTTACTTCCATGCTGGGCTATACTGTAGAAGAGGCTGTAGGGCAAAGCATGTGGAGTTATTGCTATCGCGAAGATATTGATAAGACCGTTTATGCGATAGAAAGAGGACTGAAAAATAAAGATAAGCAGTTTAGTATCGATTTTAGATTGGTGAGTAAAACTGGTCAAGTGAAATGGATTGGATGGGGAATGGTATCCAAAGGCGATCGATGGTATTCTTATGGAAGAGACATTACCGAACGCAAAAAGGTTGAAAGTGAACTAACTAAACTTTCATTTGTAGCAAGTAAAGTAAACAATGGGGTAGTTATAAATGATGCCCAGAATAATGTTACTTGGATAAATGATGCTTTTGAAAAAATAACAGGTTTTAACCTCGAAGATTTAAAAGGTAAGCCATTGGGCGATTTAATAAGTGGCCCCGATACCGATTGGTCACTCATAGAAAATGCAAGAGCACTCACCCAAAAAAAACAATCTTTTACTGTAGATATTTTAGCTTATCGGAAGGATAAACAACCTATTTGGCTATCAATTTATAATACTGTTGTTTTAGATGATGAAGGTAAAGTAGAAACCGAAGTAGAGATTATTATCGATATTACGGAAAAGAAAAAGGCTGAAGAAGAACTCCAGATTTTATCGTTAGTTGCTAGTAAAACCAATACTGGGGTAACTATTTCTAATGAAAATGGAGAAATTACTTGGGTTAACGAAGCGTTAGAAGACCTTATTGGGTATTCGCTAGATGAGCTTTCTGGTAAAATGTTAGGAGATGTGCTATCAACTCCTGAAACGGATAGAGAACTCATTTCTCAATCAAGAAAAAAGGCAATTAATAAACAAGCCTATATTATTGAGGTTTTAGCGCTTAAAAAAGATGGGACACCTATTTGGTTGTCTGTGGCTAATACACCTATTATAAATGCGCAAGGGCAGTTAGAGCGACAAGTTGAGCTCATTTATGATATTACGCAGCGTAAGCAGGTAGAAAAGGAAATGGTGGAAGCTCGTGAACAGGCTTTACAATTGAGCGAAGCTAAGGAAATGTTTCTTTCGGTAATGAGCCATGAAATTAGAACGCCTTTAAATGCGGTAATCGGAATGACTCATTTATTGTTAGATAATCATCCGAAACCATCGCAAATTGATGATTTGAATATTCTGAAATTTTCTGGAGAGAATTTATTGAATATTATCAACGATATTCTTGATTTTACAAAAATTGAAACTGGTAATCTCCAATTAGAGTCTATTCCTTTTGATTTACATACGTTGTGCGTTGATATTACTAACTCTTTACAAGTAAGCGCTGGCAAAAAAGGCAATTTGTTAACGTTAAAGTACGATGATAGAGTGCCTGAACAATTGCTGGGCGATAAAACTAGGTTGTATCAGGTTATCGTAAACCTATTGGGCAATGCCATTAAATTTACAGACAAGGGCAGAATAGATTTTAAAATAAAGCTAAAATATAATGACGAGGATTCGTGTTTGATTTGTTTTGAAATTAAAGACACAGGAATCGGTATTGCTAAGGATAAACAATCTTATATTTTTGAAACTTTTACTCAAGCTGGGGCTGATATTTCTAGAAAGTACGGAGGTACAGGCCTAGGACTTGCTATAACTAAAAGATTGTTAAAACTACATCACTCAGAAATTAAAGTAGAAAGTACAGAGGGGAAAGGAACCTTATTCTCATTTATTATTGATTTCAAAAAAATATCAAATTCTACAGCAATTCCCGCAACTATAGCCGCACCTAGTGTATTTACAGGTAAAAAAGTATTAGTAGTAGATGATAATGAAGTAAATATCCTGATTGCAAAAAGGTTTTTAAGTAAATGGGGATTGATTATCGATTTTGCAACTAATGGGGAAGAGGCGATTAATAAAATTGTAAATAATGTGTACGATTTGGTATTTATGGATATCAGAATGCCAGGTATTGATGGTTTTGATGCTACGCGTATTATTCGCGAAATTGATGGCGATTACTATAAAAAATTGCCAATTATTGCATTAACGGCTTCAACTTTACACAATGAGAATATGAAGTTTAAAGAATCTGGTATGAATGGACATATCTTAAAACCATTTAATCCTGAAGAAATAAAAGAGGTTTTGGCAATTTACTTGAAAAAGTAAAGGGCCGGTATTTCATGAAGAAATATCGACCCTTACCATCTAAATTAACGCTCTCGATAATATAAACGCAAGCAAATACCAATTGTTTTAAAAAAGTTTATAATTTTTTAATTATTTTCATAACAACCTAATTCAGAGGGAAATATTCTTGATTTATTATTTAAGTCTTTGTGCAAATAAGAGTTGAAATAAGCATCCGAACTCAAATTAAAGCCCTTATTGTTTGCTGAACTAACTTTACTCAATTTAAAATTGCCCATTTCGGGTTTAATAAATGAAGGATCCATATTTAAAATGTTTCCATTAGTTGTATAAGTAGTGGTCGAAACTTTTAATAAGTTATTTTTTACTGTTGCTAAGAGTGTGGTCTTTGCATCCTTTTTATCAATCACAAATTCATCAGCCAAACTGCCCCAAATAATATTATTATAAAGTTCCGCAGTAAGGTTAGCCGATTGAGTGTTGCTAATGTAATCTGATAAGTAAACTGCTGCGGTTTTTCTAGCGAAATTTATATTATAACCAGCAAAAGTATTCTGTTTTAAATTATATACGCCGCCGCCAACTCCATACAATAAATACTGACCGCAATTAAAAAAGAGGTTATTAAAAGCTGTCAGCTCTGTTTGATAGCCCAAAAACCCAACAACTTCCATGTTTTTAATAATACTATTGGTTAATAAAAGTTTAGGGTTGTTATTCTCTGATAACGAATCTACAGTAATTCCAGCAACACCATTTTTTATAATCGCATAATTGATTTTAGAATCTTTACTTTCAGGATAAAAATGAAGTCCGTTCCATTGGCCAGTCTCATCAGCATATAATTTTTCTAATCTATCACTTGCAAATAAAATGCTATCAGCTTTAGTACCATTTGCGGTTAATGTTCCCTTTATGCTCATGGTAGAATTTCCATGGAAAAGAATTTTTGTGCCAGGTGCCATAGTTAAATTAGCACCTTTTGCAACAGTTACCGATTTATAAATCAAGTACGGAAGTTTGCTATCCCAAGTGGTATTCGTTTGTATCGTACTACTATTTATAAAATTGGCATTTTGTCCATAAGCCACCAAAGGAATGCTTTGCTTTTTGCCATTAAAGTAAAATAGAATTGAATCTTGTACAATAAAAGGTAAACTTTGATTGGTAGGATTGATATTAACTTTTATAAAAACGTTAATCGAATCGTTGCCATTTACTCTTAAATCGTTCGTTTCTGGAGTTGCTAATCCATTAATATTTAAACTAAACGAAGAAGCATTGCCACCGCTTAATTTTATATTGTTAATATTAATTGCTTTTGCATTCGGATTATAAACTTTTAATCGTCTGGTGCTAGAACCAATAGAAGTAAAAACAGTGTCGAATAAAATACTGTCGGTAGAAAAATTCACTTTTGCATCTAAATCCAAAGTAATATCCTCATCCTTATTGCAAGCAGCAAAGAAGAAACTAAGAACAATACCTAAAAATAGTAGCTTTAAACGCATAATTATTTTGCAAAAGCAATTGCTGCTATACTTAATTTTTTAACGCTGGCATTTAATAACGCATTTCCGCAGGCTTCTAATGTTGCGCCTGTTGTAATTACATCATCAATTAACAAAACGTGAAGATTTTCTATTTGTTTTGCCTGATGAACGTTAAAAACCGACTGCATATTCTCGTAACGTACATATCTTGATTTTTTAGTTTGGCTATCCGTCGATTTATCACGTAATAAATGAGTTGTGCTCATTGGAATATCCAAAACTTCGGCTATGCCTTTAGCAATAAATTCACTTTGATTATAACCTCTTAATTTTTCCTTTTTTGGATGAAGTGGAACAGGAATAATCAGATCTATATCATCGTATGGAGTACTTAATTTTAACTTTTCTCCCAAAAGATTTCCTAATCTTACACCAACTTCAGTTTGCCCTTTATATTTTAAGCTGTGCATCAAATTTTGAACTTTTGTACCTTTTCTAAAATAAAGCATTGCCATTGCAGCATTGCAAGGTAATCGACCCCATAATTGTTTAGCAACTGGATTATCCGCATACAAATGATAATCTGTATAAGGTAAATCGTACAAACATTTGGTACAAATTTCCTTTTCTCCGTAATACAAATGCGTACCACAGGCATTACATAACTCAGGAAAAAGTAATCCGATTATATCTGTGGCTAAACGTTTTACAGCTATCATAATTCCAATTTAGTAAATTTTTAAGGAAATAGAGAATAGAGAAACGGAAGTAGGAAATGGAATGATGGGTCTTCGACAAGCTCAGACTGACAATTGCCTATTTCAATCTAAAAACTAAGCCTTTGCTTCTTCTTTAACCGCCAGTTGTCCGCAAGCGGCATCAATATCTTTACCACGGCTGCGCCTGATATTTGTATTTACACCATGATTGCGCAAATAGGTAGCAAAAGCATCAATTTTATCGCCTTCGGCATTAATAAAATCTGCAAATTGAATAGGGTTGTATTCAATTAAATTCACCTTGCAAGGAACATGTTTGCAAAACCTAACCAGATCCATTGCATCCTCAATTTCATCATTAAAACCATTAAATACAATGTATTCGTACGTAACTGGATTTTTAGTTTTTTGGAAATAATATTTAAGTGCTTCGGCCAATGCTTTTAGAGAATTATGCTCAGTTATCGGCATAATTTCGTGACGTTTTATATCGTTGGCAGCATGTAAAGAAAGTGCTAAATTGAACTTCGCTCCATCATCACCCAATTTTTTAATCATTTTGGCAATGCCCGCAGTAGAAACAGTAATCCGTTTGTAGCTCATGTTTAAGCCATCTGGAGCTGTAATTCGTTCTATCGATTTTAGTACATTGGCGTAGTTCAATAAAGGCTCGCCCATGCCCATGTACACAATATTTGTGAGCGGAATATTATAATTTTTTTTCGCTTGCCGATCTATCAAAACTACTTGATCATAAATTTCATCGGCGTTAAGATTTCGTTTGCGATCCATGTAACCTGTTGCACAAAACTTACAAGTTAAACTACAACCAACTTGCGAACTTACACAAGCGGTCATGCGTTCCTCCGTAGGAATTAAAACGCCTTCAACTATGTTGCCATCGTATAAACGGAATGCGTTTTTAATGGTATGATCGTTACTAAATTGAGCACTATTTATTTCAACAACATTGATGGAATAGTTATCATCTAGCTTTTTGCGAAGATCTTTTGATAGATTACTCATTTCCTCAAAACTTCTGGCAGATTTCTCCCAAAGCCATTGATAGACTTGTTTTGCTCGGTAAGCTGGCTCCTTCATTTCTGTGAAATGTTGTTGCAAACTTGGCAAATCCAACGAACGAATATCTATTTTTTTAGTGCTAACCATAAGGTGCAAAGGTAATTAAAAAGGTTGAGGGTAGAAAGGTTGAAGGTATAAGATGAAACTATCTTGATACTAACTACTTCATGCTAATTATTTCCTTTTCGGGCTACGAGTTTTTGCTCCTGGTGCACCTTGTTTTCCATTTGATGGACGAGTAGGTCTTTTACTTGGACCAGATTTAAACCAATCAGAACTAGGCGAACCTCCTCCTCTTGGTGAAGAACCAGCATTTTTAGAATCACCTTTGGGTTTTGAACCACGAGTTTTATCTTTTGCGAAGCGCTGCGCTGGTCTTTCTTCTTTTTCTGGAGCTGATTTTTTATTAACTCTTTTCGGAACAACAGGTTTTTCAGAACTAGATTTAGCAACTAATTTGAATATCTCGGCTTGTTCTTCTTCAGTTAATTCTCTCCAATCGCCTACGGCTAAACCTTTAAGCGTAATATTCATTATGCGTGTTCTTTCTAACTTTGTTACTTCAAAGCCAAAATGCTCACACATTCTACGTATTTGACGATTTAAACCCTGTATCAACGTAATTTTAAAAATAAAAGGACTTTCTTTAATCACTTTACATTTTTTAGTCATTACACCCAAAACAGGAACACCTTTAGCCATTCCTTCAATAAATTGATCGGTTAAAGGTTTATTTACCGTTACAATATATTCTTTCTCGTGATTATTCCCAGCACGAAGAATTTTATTCACTAAATCACCATTGTTGGTTAAGAAAATTAACCCCGATGAATCTTTATCTAATCTCCCAATGGGAAAAACACGCTCGCTATGATTTACATGATCTACAATGTTTCCTTTTACATTAGCTTCGGTAGTACTCGTGATACCAACTGGTTTATTATAAGCTAAAAGGATAGAATTTTCTGCTTGTTTAGGTTCAATGCTATTGCCATTTACACTAATTAAATCGCCAAAAAATACCTTGTCGCCCACTTTAGCTTTACGGCCATTAATAAAAACTTGACCTTGCTCAATGTATCTATCAGCAGCTCTTCTTGAGCATAAACCGCTTTCGCTAATGTATTTATTTAATCGTGTTGTAGAATCAGACATTGAGTAGAATTAGTAATTAATCTACAAAGTTAACATTTTAACACATCTATATAGTACAACCAAGTAGAAACATAGGCCCATCGTTATAAATCTGATGTGCCTATGTGAAAAAGGTTTAAAAACTATGATCGTCGGCTGTTGGGCCATAACTTGCAGGAACTGGAATATCTAATAAACGGAAGTAAACGCCAAGCTGTGCTCTATGGTGCGTAGTTTGACTAAATGCAATGCGAATAATTCCATATTTATCCATATCACTCAAAATTTGTTCACCATTACGTAAAACCCATCTTTTAGTTAATTCTTCTTCTTTTGCTTTCGCCAATTCTTCTTTTGCGCCTTCATAATTTTTCTCAAATATTGCTAGCAACTCTTCATTATTGTTTACTACAATAGGTTCGTAAGGGGCGGTGGAAAAATCTAACTCATCAGTTGTTAAACCTAAGCTTATCCAACTAGGCAACTCTGCAATATGAGTTGACAATGGCATCATTTTCATGCTTTTTTCATGTGGAGCCCACTCTGCTTTATCAAATGGAACCAATGCTAAAAATTTGCGAGTGGTTTGCGCTTCGCTTTCTAATTCTTTTAATAATAATTCGATAATATTCATAATTTCTCTGTTTTATAACACAAAGAAAAGTAAGGCGACTGACAACCCTATGGCAGTGCGAAAAAAAGAAATGAAAAAATATTAATAGTTAACAGGAAGTAGTTTCATATAGTCGTTTAATGACATATGTTCTGTTTTTCTGAAAGGAATTTCAGTACATTTTACGTTGATGATATTATTTAGTTTAAAATCGCGATACTCATTTCTTAAATGGCACCAGGCAATTAAATGCCAGCTAAATGCATAAAAAACTAATCCAATTGGTTCTACCTCACGCTTGCTAACTTCTTCTTTTTTGTTTTTATAATCGATTTCGATGATGCATTTGGCTGAAATCGCATTTTGCAGAATTGATAAATAGTCGAAATTATTAGTTAATCGCTCTGGCAATTGCAATTTGATGTTTTCATTTAAAATTTCTAGTTTTTCTTTTTGCGCAGTGCGAAGAACAGTTTTGACTTTATTTAATGCCGTTGTATAATGTTGAGTGATAGATTTATCGGCAAAACCACCTAAAAAACGCTCCATTAATAACAATGCATTTGCTTCATCAGAATTAAAAGAAATGGGCGGTAAGAAATAGCCTTGAACAATAAAATAACCTTTAGGTTGCTCGAAACTTAACGGAATTCCTTGCTCGCCTAATGCTTTCATATCCCGATAAACTGTACGCACACTAATATCAAATTGGCTAGCAATTTTTTCAGCAGTTACATATTTTCTTGACTGCAAGAGTACTAAAATTCCAAAAAGCCTATCAATGCGGTTCATAGAACAAATATATGGTTTTTCATCACCTGAGAAACCTAAGATTAATAGCAGATTTTGCACAATCCTCAACCAAATCATGTTATTTCTGCAAACTATTTCGTTATTAATTACTTTATACTGTATCAAATCTAAGTTTAATGACATCAGGTATTCAAAAACGTTTTATTCGGGCTACAAAAGGCAAAGTTGTGATAGGATTTTTATTTGCCTGTTTTGCGTTATTAACGGCTTGGGGAATTAGCAAATTCGTGTTTACAGAAATGCTATATACAGTAGAAAAATTATCTACACCTAATAATAGATTGAGAATTGTTAGTGAGCTTTCCAATAAAATAGCTAGGCTGGATCAATTACAAAGAGATCAAGCCTTTAATAATGCCGCGAATGAAGGAAATTTTATAAAAGAAACGAGGTATTTAAGGCTGAAATTAGATACGTTATCAATTTTGTATAAAAAAGATGCGCATCAGCTAAAACGTATAAAATCTATCAAAAGATTATTATCTGATCGAGATAAGCAGTTTTTACTGTATTTAGAAGTAAGAGAAACTTTAATTAATACAAAATCTTTTTCTGAGGAAGTTAAAAAACTGAATGAATTGGTTTCTGAAAGATCCAGACAAGTAGATAGTGCGGTTATCACTACAGCAACATCTACAACTACGGTAGTTCCAGAAGAAGAAGAAAAATCGAAAGGCTTTTTAAGTCGACTTTTTGGCAAGAAAAAAGCGGAGGTTTATAAAATTATAAATGAAGAATTTAAAATTAAACACGACACCCTAAATGCGCTTGCCGAAGATAGTATAATGAAAAGTATTGGCGGTTCTTTGCAGGATATTGAACTAGAACAGCGCCAAAAAAGTGAAAAATTTTTAAAACGTGAATCTGTTTTGGCTAACTCTAGCAATGCGCTAACTAAACAAATGCTTGATATTTTAAGAGAGGTTGAGGCAGAGGCATTAGCGCAAATTGACCTAAACGGAACTCAGGCTAAAGAAGTTGTAAATGATGGAGTTATTCAAATCACAGCAATTATCATTGTGTTTTTCTTAATTACTGTAGTTTTGGTGTATTTAATATTATTGGATATTACCAAGAGCAATAAATATAGAAAGGCTTTAGAATTGGCAAAAGATGAAGCCGAATATCACGGTAAGGCTAAACAACGTTTCCTTTCTAATATGAGCCATGAAATTAGAACTCCTTTACAATCTATTTTGGGTTATTCTGAGGCTATTGTGCATCAAGCAAATCCAAATAAAAAAGACATTGACGCGATCTATCAATCTGCTGTGCATCTTCTTCAAATTGTAAATGAAATTTTAGATTATAACAGAATTATTTCTGGTGAATTTAGTTTCAATAAGCAAGCTTTCAATATTAATAATTTACTGGCGGAAGTAGTAGCAGTTATGCAGCCGTTGGCAGAACAAAAATCAATTAAATTAATTTCAACTTTGGATATTGATGATAACATCTACGTCGTCGGAGATCCATTTCGTTTAAAGCAAATATTATTTAATTTATTAGGGAATGCGATAAAATTTACGCTAAAAGGAGGTGTTTTTTTAAGAATATCATGCAAACAACAAGAAAATGACTTGCATTTTAGTTTTATTATTGAAGACACTGGGATTGGTTTTGGTAATGAACATATAGAACGAATTTTTAATGAATTTGAACAAATTGATACTCCTGAAAAATACTTAATTAATCGAACTGGAACAGGCTTGGGTTTGGCTATTGTAAAATCTCTTATTGAAAGCCAAGAAGGTAGAATTCATGTAAAAAGTAAGGTAGGCGTGGGTACTACATTTAGCGTTTATTTGAAATATATTTTGGCAAATGAACAACAAAGTGAAACAATTAATTCAAATCAATTTGCTTTTTTAAATACAGGTAAAGTATGGGTAATAGATGATGATAAGCTTATTTTAGATTTGTGTGGGCTTATTTTCGATCAACATCATATTCCATATCAAAGTTATAGCGAAGTGGCTAGTGTATTAAATGAACAGACTGATGAAAATGTTAAATATGTTTTAATTGACATGCGTCTTCCAGAAATGTCTGGCATAAAATTATGTCATTTGTTAAAGAAACGTATGTCGCCAGAAGTTAAGTTTTACGCAATAACAGCCCAAGTATTACCTGATGAAAGAGAAATGGTATTGAAAGAGGGTTTTGAAGGAATAATAATGAAACCGTTTAGGTCTGAAGATCTACTTTCTATATTTGATAAGTCCGAAATAGCAATTGAACCTGTAGATTTTAATATTTCTTCTTTAGAGAAAATGACCTTGGGAGATCAACAAATGCTGGAAAAAATATTGCAGCGTTTTAAAGAAGATTCTGCTTCCGATGCCGATGAACTTAAAGTAAATCTTTCTGCAAATGATCAAGCAAATAGTCGTTTAATTATACATCGTCTTGCGGGAAGAATTGCTCAAATTGGCTCGAAAAAATTAGGCGCATCTTTTAGATTATTGGAAGAAGAGATTGCGAAAGAAGAAACAATTAATAGTCACCAGAAAAAGGCAATTTTTGATTTACTTCTGAAATTGGAAGAGCTGATTACTTTAATAGACAAAAAAGATTATTCGATGCCATAACGTTCCATTTTATTATATAAAGTTTTTCGATCTATATTTAAAAGTTTCGCAGCTTTTGATTTGTTGTATTTAACCTTAATTAAAGTTTCTGTAATTAATGCCTTTTCATTTGTCTCATTTACAGCTTTTAAATCGGATGGGTTAGTGTTTGGTAATCGATTTACTGCAATCATCATTTCATCAGGTAATGCATCTATTGTAGCAATTTCGGTTGGACTAAGCAAAACCATTCTTTTAATTACGTTTTTTAATTCACGTAAGTTTCCAGGCCAATCGTATTGCAATAGTAAATCTTTCGCATCAGCAGAAATACTGGTTACATTTCTATCTAATTCAGTATTTGATAATTCTATAAAATGATTAATAAAAAGCTCTAAATCTTTCCCTCTATCACGTAGTGGAGGTAATTGTATTTTAAATTCATTAAGGCGATGATATAAATCTTCCCTAAATTCACCTTGTTTTATACTATTTGCTAAATCGTCATTTGTTGCCGTTATAATACGTACATCAACTTCAATTTGTTTATTGCTACCCAAGGGTTGTATAACGCGTTCTTGTAAAGCCCGCAGTAATTTTATTTGGACTTCATAACTTAAATTACCCACTTCATCTAAAAAAAGCGTTCCTCCATTTGCTACTTCGAATTGCCCTTTTTTATCATTTAAGGCACCTGTAAATGCCCCTTTTACATGGCCAAAAAGTTCGCTAGCTGCTAAATCTTTTGATAATGCTCCACAGTCAATTGCTATAAATGGTTTGTCCGCTCGTTTGCTTTGTAGGTGTAATGTTTTAGCCGCAAATTCTTTCCCAGTTCCGCTTTCTCCCTGAATAATAACCGACATATCTGTTTGCGCAACCAAATTAATATGCTCATATAATTTGTCTGCAACGGGACTTTTTCCTTTAATAAAATCAGTATTGTTTAAGCTTTTAGCTTGATTATCTGTTTGTTTTTTGAGTAATGAATTCTTAACAATCATTAATAATTCATCGGGATTAACAGGTTTAGTGATGTAATCGAAAGCCCCAAGCTGTATAGATTTAACTGCAGTTCGTACATCATTAAAACTAGTCATGATAATAAATGGAACCGTAATTCCTTTATCTCTCACATAACTCAACACATCCAATCCAGTTCCATCTGGCAAACGATAATCAACCAATAAAAGATCAAATCCTTGTTGTGTTAATACTTTAAACGCTTGACTAAGATTGGTTACAGTTGTAATTTCATACTTGTTTTTGATTAAAAAACCTTCAATTATTTGAGCAAATGTAGTATCGTCTTCAATAATTAATATCTTAGCCATATAGCAAAAATAACAAAAGCCAGATAGAAATACCTGGCTTTTGTTATATTAATAGTGAATATGAGTGTTATTCTACTGGTTTACCTTCTTTGTCTAATTTTAAAGAACCAACTTCTTGTTCTTTTTTAACATCGATTTGATAATACTCTTTTTTGCCATCTTTCACAGTAAAAGCTGCAGTTGGCGTCCAAAGTTTATATGGCTCAGAACCTAATACAGTTTTTATAGCATCTGGAAGCTCTTCTAATTTAATAGGGGTTTTAATAACGCTATCTTGTACAGTAACGATTTCGATTTTGTTTTTTACTTCACTTGCCTGTACTGCTGTAAATCCTGCGAAAGCTAAAAATGTAGCTGATAAAATTAATTTTTTCATAATTATGTTTTAAAATTTATTTGTGAAACAATAATTGCTAGTGTTACATAATGGTGCCATAAACCAAAAATGTTTTTAATTATTTGATAATAAGATATTTATGATTTAATAAAGCTTTTTGAATTGTAGAACTTTTCTACACAATGCTGATAAAATCAGCAAGTATCTTTTCAATAACTGAGTTTGTTGCAATAAATTTCCAGTTTTAATGGTATTCCGCTTAATTTGCATGTATGCTAAAATATTTGTCAGCCAATTGGATATTTCCTGTTTCTTCAAAACCTATTAAAAATGGCGTTATTGGAGTTTCTGAAGATGGGAGTATCAATGCTGTTTTAACGAAAGAAGAAGCTCAAGGAATTGAAAATATTCAGTATTACGATGGTTTTTTAGTGCCAGGATTTATCAACACACATTGCCATTTAGAGTTATCACATTTGCACCAAAAAATTGCTGAAAAAACTGGACTAACAACATTCATTAAGCAAATATTAGGTTTGCGGCAACAACCAGAAGAAGAAATTATCTTGGCAATGCAAAGCGCTGATCAGGAGATGTATGAAAATGGAATTGTAGCTGTTGGCGATATTTCAAATTTATTAATTTCTAAATCTGTAAAACTAGAAAGCAAAATCTATTATCACACTTTTGTGGAAGTTTTTGGTTTTAATAGACCATCTGAACCTATAATTGAGCAAGGTTTACAATTAAAAAAGGATTTTGCACCTTTAAAAGCCTCTGTTGTTCCACATGCGCCATATTCTGTTTCTAGTTCGCTTTTTGATGATATTGAAAAAGTAACCTCATTTGATGATATTTTAAGCATTCATAACCAAGAAACTGCTGGAGAAAATGAGTTATTTGAAACTGGAACTGGAAAATTTGCAGACTTTTTCGCTGAAGTTGGGATAGCACAAAGTGATGCGCATAATTCGAATAAAAATTCTTTAAAATATCATTTGCCACAACTTTCAAAAAAAGTAAATACGTTATTAGTACATAACACATTTAGTAGCAAAGCTGATGTAGATTTTGCTAAAAAAGAACATCAGAAATTGTATTGGTGCTTATGTCCGAATGCTAATTTATATATTGAAAATACATTGCCAGATGTAGATTTATTAAAAGAAGAAAACTTAAAAATTACTTTAGGAACGGATAGTTTGGCGAGTAATCACCAATTAAATATTTTGGCAGAGATGCAAACTTTGCAAGAACATAAAAATGTTTCTTTTGAGGAATTGTTAAAATGGGCAACGTTAAATGGTGCCGAATTTTTAGGAATTGAATCGCAATTTGGAAGTTTGGGAATAGGCAAAAAACCTGGTGTAGTTTTAATCAGCAATGCTGAAAATGGAGTTATTAATAAAGAAACAACTATAAAACGTTTATTTTAGCAAAATGGCTAATCGCATTACCACACTTTTCAATATTAAATACCCAATAATTCAGGCGGGAATGGTTTGGTGTAGCGGTTGGAAATTGGCATCTGCGGTTTCTAATGCTGGTGGTTTAGGTATTATTGGTGCAGGTTCTATGTATCCAGAAGTTTTGCGAACACATATTCAAAAATGCAAAGTTGCAACTTCAAATCCTTTTGCAGTAAATGTGCCATTGTTGTATCCAAATGTTCAAGAAATTATGGATATTTTGGTGGAAGAAAACGTGAAAATTGTGTTTACTTCGGCGGGTAATCCTGCAACTTGGACATCCTTTTTAAAAGAGAAAAACATAACAGTAGTTCATGTAATTGCCAATACTAAATTTGCATTAAAAGCCCAAGAATGTGGTGTTGATGCCATCGTAGCTGAAGGTTTTGAAGCTGGTGGACATAATGGAAGAGAAGAAACTACAACTTTATGCTTAATCCCAATGATTAAAGCTGTGGTCAAAATTCCTGTAATTGCTGCTGGTGGTATTGGAAGTGGAAAGGCAATGTTGGCAGCTTTTGCTTTAGGTGCGGATGCGGTGCAAATTGGTTCTGCTTTTGCTGTTGCCGAAGAATCTTCAGCACATCCAAATTTTAAAGAGAAAATTATTTCTTCTGCAGAAGGCGATACCAAATTGAGAATGAAAAAATTGGTGCCAGTTCGCTTGCTTAAAAATGAATTTGCAGACGCAGTTGCACAAGCTGAGGCTGAAGGTGCAAATACAGAAAAACTGATTGAGCTTTTAGGTAGAGCAAGGGCAAAATTGGGCATGTTTGAAGGTGATATGGAGCAAGGCGAATTAGAAATTGGGCAAGTATCAGCTTTGCTTGATAAAATAAAACCTGCTGCTGATATTTTACACGAAATTTGGGATGAGTTTTTGAAAGAAAAACTAAGGATAAACAATTTGAAATTTTAAGCAAATGATTTTAAAGAGGATATTAGCTTTAATAACAGTTATTTTACTTGTGATTGCTATCATTTTGGTTAAGAAAAAGGCTAAAAATCAGACTCAACAAGGAAAAATAAAAACAGAGATTAAAGGTAGCAAATAGTTAGGATGAAGCACATCAATATAAAAGTAACAGGGAAAGTTCAAGGTGTTTTTTTTAGAGCAAGCACTAAAGCTGTTGCCGACCAAATGGGAGTAAGAGGGTCGGTTAAAAATGAAAAAGATGGTTCAGTTTACATTGAAGCAGAGGCTGATGAAACTACTTTAGAAATGTTTGTAGAATGGTGCAACGAAGGTCCGGATAAAGCTAATGTAGAAAATGTAACGGTTGTAGATGGAGAATTGAAGAATTATCGCAACTTTGAAGTAGTAAAAAAGAACTTGCTATGGTAAAGTAGATTTACGGTTTTAAATTTACGAATTACGAATTGGCAAAAAACATTAATGAGTTTTAGATTTTGAATTGTTGAGTTTGCGCTTAAGAAAACTAAAATCTAAAATCTAAAATCTAAAATAATTTGTCTGTATATAAAAAATTTGCTGGTCAAACAATGATTTATGGTATTAGCACCATATTTTCAAGACTGTTCAACTTTATTTTAACTCCAATTTATACCAGAGTTTATGCAGAAGGTGTATATGGTATTTTCACTAAAATGTTCAGTTATGCTTCTATTATCAATGCAATTTTGGCATTTGGAATGGAGACAACTTTTTTTCGCTACCTCAATAAACACGAAGAAAAAAAACAAGAAGTTTACAATAACAGTTTTTTAGTTATTGCTTTTATTTCAGTTCTATTTTTAATTACTGGATTAGTTTTTACAGACTATTTTACAAGATTTACCTCTAGCAGCGATGGTCTTGCAAACTACAATGAACAACGAAAATATGTTCAATATTTAATTTGGATATTGTTTACAGATGCAATTTGTGTAATCCCGTTTGCAAAATTACGAGCAGATGGAAAACCACTTAAATATAGCGTTGTTAAATTTTTAAACATTGGTGTTTTTGTTGGGTTAAACTTGATTTTTATCTATGTTATTCCAGCAATTATTAAACAAAATTTAGTGGGTGCAACATGGTTGGCTACTTGGTTTAAACCGAATTGGATTGGTTATGTTTTTATGGCTAATTTAATTGCAAGTATATCCACTTTCATTTTACTAATTCCAGAATTTAAACAAATTCAATTTAAGTTTGATAAAGAACTTTTCTATAAAATGCTCGCGTATAGCTGGCCAATTTTAGTAGCTAATCTATCGTTTATCATTAATGAAAATTTGGATAAAATATTGCTGAGTAAATACCTTCCAGCAAATATTGCCGATCATGAAACTGGGATTTATGGTGCAGTTTGTAAGCTGGCTATCTTTATCAGCATATTTAATACGGCGTTTAGACTTGGAGCAGAACCTTTCTTTTTCAGTCATGCTAAAAATGAAAATGCAAAAGCTACGTATGCCAATATTCTCAATTATTTTGTGTTGGCTTTGGCTATTTTGTTTGTGGGTTTAATCGCAAACATCGATCTGATTAAACATTTCATCGCTGCAAAATATTGGGTTGGTTTACCAGCAGTTCCATTTTTGCTTTTTGGTTACGTTTGCTTGGGTATCTACATGAATTTGGCGGTTTGGTATCGTTTATCAGATCAAACGCGATATGGTTTATATATTTCGTTAGTTGGTGCAATTTTTACTATCGTGATGAACATTGTATTGATCCCGAAATACAGTTATATGGCATCGGCTTGGGTAAGTATGATGGCCTATTTCATCATCATGATTATTTCTTACATTTTAGGACAAAAATTTTATCCAATTCCATATAACCTAAAAAGAATGATAGCTTATTTAAGCACTTCTTTGGTTTTGGTATATTTATCATTTTATGTGTTTAAACAAAATATTTATATTGGAAATGGTCTTTTAGCGCTGTTTTTGGTAGGGATATATTTTATGGAAAAAGATAACGTTAAAAGAATACTGACAACAAAATAATGAAGATCAAAATCATCAATCACTCTGCTCATCCACTTCCTACTTATGAAACTGCCCATGCTGCAGGTATGGACTTAAGAGCATTTACACCAGAACAAATTACGATTAAACCTTTGCAACGTCTTTTAGTTCCAACAGGTCTACATATAGAATTGCCAATTGGTTATGAGGCGCAAATTAGACCACGTAGCGGATTAGCATTTAAACATGGAATTGGAATTGTAAACTCACCAGGAACTATTGACGCTGATTATCGTGGGGAAATTAAAGTGTTATTGGTAAATTTATCGGATACAGATTTTGTGATAAATAACGGTGACAGAATTGCACAAATGGTAATTGCTAAACATGAAACCATAAGTTGGGAAAGTGTTGAAGAATTAAATGATACTGCTCGTGGTGCAGGAGGTTATGGACATACTGGAAAATAGTTTTCAGTTTGCATTTTTCAGTTAACAATAAAAAGGTAGGAAGTTTGTCAGTCTGAGCGTAGTCGAAGACATCGTAAAATATAAATTTTAAAATGAAGTTCAAGTTGGCATTTCTTTTCTTGCTTTTTGTAAATAGTGTACTATTTGCGCAAGAATCTCCACCTCAAGAAAATAGAGAGGGAAATGCCATAAAAGAACTTTTCTTTGCCGGACTTAAAGAAAAAATGGCAGAGAATTATACTAATGCCAACTTAAATTTTTCTAAAATTTTAACAATTGATCCAAAGAATGATGCAGTATATTTCGAACTAGCGTCACTTAATTATCGTCAAAATAAATTGTTAGACGCCGAAACTGCAATTAAGCAAGCGATTAGTTTAAACCCTAAAAACATTTGGTATTTAAAACTTCAAGCAGAAATATACAAGCGCAATGGCAATATGGAAGCATTGGTTAATGTATTTAATCAGCTTATTCAATTATCGCCAGAAACTGATAGTTATTATTTTGATAGAGCAAATGCGCTTTTCATTGCTGGAAAAACAGAAGATTCGAAAAAAGCTTACGATGAAATAGAACAAAAATTTGGCAGTTCTAAAGAATTAACCTTTGCAAAACAACGTGTTACTATTCAAGAAAATGAAACACCAAGTAATGAAGCGATAAACAAATTACTAGCCGAAAACCCAACGGATGTAAAGAATTATCTCTATTTGAGTGGTATTTTGTTAGAGAAAGATAAAAAAGAAGAAGCTTTGGCTCTCTTGCAAAAAGCTAAGATTTTAGAGCCTGATAATTATGAAGTTGATTTGGCAATGGCCGATATTTATAATTCGCAGAAAAAAAATGAATTGGCAATTGTTCCATTAAAATCGGCTTTTGGTCATCAGGCGATGCCGATTGCGAATAAAATTAAAATTGTGACTTCAATGCTGCCGCGATTTAACAATCAAACCGTAGTTAAAGATGCTACAGATTTAATACAAATTGCGGTAAAAACACATCCAAATGATCAAAAACTACTGGTTCTATATGGAGATGTGCTATATCAACAAGGCAATTTAAGTGGGGCGAAAGAACAATATTTAGCAGCTCTAAAAATTTCAGATCAAATTTATGCGGCATGGGAAAAATTGCTAGGCATACAAACGTTATTAGGCCAATACGCAGAGGCGATAAAAACGGGAGAAGAAGCAATATCAATTTATCCAAATCAAGCAATATTGTATTATTATAGTGCATTTGCTTTGCATAGAAATGGACAAAATGCGGAAGCTGGATTAGAAATTAAATCGGCTTTGCAACTAGACCCTGATGATGCGAATTTAAAAGCGATGATTTTTGCTTTGCAAGCAGAAGTATTAATCGACCAAGAAAAATTGAAAGAAGCAGATGTAGCATTTGATAAAGCCATCGCATTAGCTCCCGATAATTATTTAACACTGAGCAATTATGCCTATTATTTGGCGTTAAGAAATCAGAATTTGAGCAAAGCAGAAATGTTAGCTGAAAAATCAGCAAAGGCCTTACCTAAAAATGCATCAATACTAGACACATATGCATTAGTACTTTTTAAATTAGGTAAGTACGATTTAGCCTTAAGTTGGATGGAAAAGGCTTTGCAAAACAATGAGGCCTCAAATCCTGTTTATTTAGAGCATTATGGTGATATTCTTTTTTCGAAAGGAGAAAAAGATAAAGCGGTAATGCAATGGCAAAAAGCCAAACAAGCAGGAAATGTATCCGAAAAATTAAATAAGAAAATCAATGAAAAGAAGTATATTAAATAGCCTTTTATTAGCTGTATTAGTAGTAATGGGTATTGGATGTAGGCCAAAAAAGGTGATTATTACTACTCCACCAATTGGACAGACAACGGGTGAACTTAAAGTTGATAAAAAACCTGAAAACTTAGAACTATTAAAAAGTAAAGATCTTCCTTTTAATACATTGGCTTTGAGAGGGAAAGCGGATTTGGATATTAATGGCGATGAAAATAATGTAACCATGATTATCAGAATACAAAAAGATAAAAAAATATGGGTAAGTGTTACCGCAATTGCTGGAATAGAAGTTGCCAGAGCTGTTATTACACCAGATAGTTTGCTGTTATTGGATCGTTTGCATAAAAAATTCACAAAAAAACCATTTAGCTATATTTATAACTATACCAATAAACAAATTAATTTTGGGTTATTGCAATCAGTATTTTCTGGTAATACGATTAAAGATTTTATGGTAGAGAAATCTGCATTAGTGCAAGAAAATGGAGTTTGGGTTTTAAGTGGTACAGCAGACGATTTGGCTTATCGTAGTTTGTTTAATACCTTGTTAAAGGTTCAAGAAACGTCATTAAATGATGCAAAAGCTGCACAAGCTTTTAAAGTGACTTACGGAAATTATACACCTGTAAATAACGCATTATTTCCTTCCAGTCTGAAAATCAATTCTATGTCTGGCGATAAAAAAATAAATGTAAACATCGATTTTATTAAAATAGAAAGTAATACTCCGGTTGATTTTCCATTTACAGTTCCTAAAAGTTTTGAGGTAATCAACTAATTTTTTATATTTTTGGTCTAATGAAGTTAAAAAAACTACTCCTTTCCTTATTGTTTTTGGTGTTTTGCTCTAGCGGTTTTGCACAATCTAGTAAAGAGCTTACGCGTAAAAAGGAAGCGCTGCAAAGAGATATCGAATTAGCGCAAAAAAACCTGAATCGGACCACAAACGGTAAAAAATTAACGCTTAGTCAAATTAATGCGATAAAAGCGCAAGTTAGATTGATGCAAGAAAAAATCTCTACCATCAACTCTGAAATGAAAAATTTGGATAACCAGATTACAGAAAATACTGGTAAGGTGCATAATCTGCAAACTCGTTTATCAGATTTGAAAAAGGAATATGCTGGTATGATAAGATTTGCACAACGCAATCAAAATTCTTATGATAAAATGATGTTTATTTTTGCAGCTAAAGATTTTAATCAAGCTTATAAACGCATTAAATACTTACAGCAATTTGGACAATATCGTAAAAAGCAAGCGTCTTATATTCAAGGAACAGAAAAAGATTTAAACAATAAAATTGTTGTATTAGATAAAGATTTAAAGAATAAAAACAGTTTGCTAAAGGAACAAGTAAACGAAAAAGGCAAGTTAGATAAAAAGAAAAACGAGCAAGCCGTTGTACTAAATCAATTAAGCAAGCAAGAGAAACAGTACAAACAAGATATTTCTAAAAAGAAGCAACAGCAAGCAGCTATTGATAAAGACATTAGAGCTGCTATTCAGCGAGAAATTGCGTTGGCTAAAAAGAAAGCAGATGATGAAGATAGAGAAAGACAAAGAATAGCTGCGGCCAAAGCGAAAGCAGAAAACAAACCAGTTCCAGTTACTTCATCGCCAAAAGCTCAAACAAATAGTGAGGCTTTACGAGCTACACCAGAAGCCGCTAAACTTTCGGCAGCTTTTGAAAACAATAGAGGTAGTTTGCCATCTCCAGTTGCAAATGGATATATTACCTCACACTTTGGAACCTACATGGTAGATCAAGCTTCTGGGCGTAATGAAGGTGTAACTTATCAAACTGGTGAAGGCGCTGCGGTTAGAGCAGTTTTTAATGGCAAAGTTTCTACCATTTTCGATAAATTTGGGAAGTATTATGTGATCATAAAACACGGTGAGTATTTCACTGTTTATGAAAATTTAAAGAGCGTTAGTGTAAGCAAAGGTCAGGATGTAAGTACTAAACAAACCATCGGCGTTGCCGGAACTACAGATGGTGTTCCTGAGGTTGGATTCCAAATTCATAGGGGTAGCGCTCCTCAAAATCCAGAAAGTTGGATTGCTCGATAAACCTTTAGGAAATTTATTTGTCTATATTTGTATAAAAATCAATTAGAGATGTATTCAGGCGTATTATTGGAGTTCTTAAACATGGGTGGCGGAGAGGTTGCCCTCATTATGGTGGCTATACTTTTGTTATTTGGAGGTAAAAAATTACCAGAATTAGCAAGAGGTTTAGGAAAAGGAATTAGAGAGTTTAAAGATGCTTCGGAAGGTGTTAAGCGTGAAATCCACCGCAACATAAATTCCGTAGATATAGACAACGAACTAAAAGAAGAAGAAAAGAAAGAGGAAGAGAATCATGCAGAGCGTCATCATCCAACTGAAGATGATAGTTTAATGCATGCGAATTCAACTGAGGAAAGTAAAGCACTTCCAGAAGAGGATGCTGTTGATCAAAAAAACAAGGAAAGCTATTCTTAATAGAAAGTTTTCAATTAACCAGATTAAAAATAATTAACATAAATCCAATGACACAACCTACAATTTTATTAGCCGGTTTAGGTACTGGTGAAATCGTATTAATAGTTTTAGCGCTTTTATTATTATTTGGCGGTAAAAAAATCCCTGAATTAATGCGTGGTTTAGGTAAAGGCGTAAAAGAATTTAAAGACGGTAAAGACGGCGTTGACGGAAGTGATAACGAAAATAAGCCAAGTTAATCTGAATTTATTTTTTGTCTTTTAAATTTAAGTTTTGAAGAAATATACCTCTTTAACAGAGATACAAGGAAAATTTACGCAAAAAGAACTCGTTTTACCAGAGCTTTTATCGTACTACTTTAAGCAGATAGAAAAAAATCAACACCTCAATGCAATTAATGAGGTGTTTTTTGATTCTGCAACAAAGCAGGCAAATCTGGTACAGCAAAAAATTGAAAATGGCACTGCTGGTAAATTGGCTGGCATGGTTATCGGTATTAAAGATAATATCTGTTACCTCGATCATAAAGTTTCTGCATCTTCAAAAATGTTGGATGGCTTTGTATCTCCTTATTCATCAACCGTTGTAAATCGTTTATTGCAAGAAGATGCCATCATTATCGGCAGATTAAACTGCGATGAATTTGCCATGGGAGGTTCTAACGAAACTTCATATTTCGGGCCAGTAAAAAATGCTGTAGATGAAGAAAGAGTTGCTGGAGGCTCATCTGGAGGTTCGGCCGTTGCGGTACAAGCAGATATGTGTTTGGCCGCTTTAGGTACAGACACTGGTGGATCTGTTCGTCAACCAGCTGCATTTTGTGGTTGCATTGGTTTTAAACCTACTTATGGTCGTATTTCTCGTTATGGAATTATTGCCTACGCTTCTTCATTTGATCAGGTAGGTACACTTACTTCTTCCGTTAGTGATGCAGCTTTATTACTAGAAGTTTTAGCCGGAGTAGATGATAACGATAGTACAGTTTCATCTATACCAGTTCCTGCTTACTCACAACATCTTTCACAAGTTGGAAAAAGGAAAATAGCGGTTTTAAAAGAAACGATTGAAAATGATGCGCTAGATTCAGAAATTAAATCTGCCATTTTAAATGCTATTGAAACTTTAAAATCTCAAGGTCATAACGTCGAATATGTTTCTTTTGATTTATTGGATTACATGGTGCCTGCTTATTATGTACTAACTACTGCGGAAGCTTCATCTAATCTTTCGCGTTACGATGGTGTGCATTATGGGTATAGAAACATGCAAGCAGAAAGCCTAAATCAGTTATATAAAAACAGCAGAGCTGAAGGTTTTGGTGAAGAAGTAAAAAGAAGAATTTTGCTTGGTGCTTTTGTGTTAAGTGCTGGATATTATGATGCGTATTATCAAAAAGCACAGCAAGTGCGCAGACTAATTAGAGAAAAAGTAGAAGCTTTACTAACTGATTTTGATTTTCTATTAAGTCCTGTTACACCAACTCCAGCCTTTAAAATGGGCGAAAACATGCAAGATCCATTGGTAATGTACATGGCTGATATTTATACGGTGCTAGCTTCTTTGGCTGGTATTCCAGCAGTTGCGCTTCCTTTGGGCAATAATAAAAAAGGTTTACCGTTAAGTGTTCAATTAATGACCAAACACTTTAACGAGCAAGAACTGCTCTCTTTATCACATCGTTTTTTAAACGAAGTTTAGCTTAAAAATCTTAGATTAGATTTTGCAACTGATAGCCTATGAGAAAAATAGTACTAATTCTGTTGAGTTTTTTGGCTTTTTTAAATGCCATAGCCCAAACTCCTAAAAGAACAATACAAGGTGATACACTTTTAAAGGACATCACTTTCTCATTACCTTCAGATACAATCGCAGTTCCAATAATAGATAAACCTTTATTTTTTAATCAGAATTTAGTTTTTAAACTACGCTTAGATTCCATTCAAAAAACTGTACCGCTTAGTTACAATGAGTATGTACAGAATTTCATTGATATTTATAGTAGACGTAAAGATATGATGGGCAAAATGTTAGGCCTATCTAATTACTATTTTCCAATATTCGAAAGAGCACTTAAAGCTTATAATATTCCGGCCGAGATTAAATATTTGCCAATTATAGAATCTTCGATGAATCCACACGCTGTATCAAGAGTTGGCGCAACTGGAATGTGGCAGTTTATGTTTAGTACTGCAAAGGCCTATGGTTTAAACATGGATAATTTTGTAGATGAACGCAAGGATCCTATTCAAGCAAGTTATGCGGCGGCGGCTTATTTTAGAGATGCATACGAAGAACTTGGCGATTGGCTTTTAGCAATTGCAGCTTATAACTGTGGCAAAGGAAACGTTACTCGTGCTATAGATAAAGCGGGCTCAAGAGATTTTTGGGTGATACGTCCATATCTGCCTAAAGAGACCCGCGATTATGTGCCCGCCTTTATTGCAGCTGTTTATGTAATGAATTATGCGAGTACACATGATATTGCTAAACAAGTTCCTGCCATCAATTTTAAAACTGATACTATTCAGGTTAATCACTTTGTGGCATTAGCAGATTTAGCTAAGGCGATAAATTATGAAGAATCAACTTTGTTTGGCTTAAATCCATCCTATAAAAAGAAAATTGTAAACGGAACTTCAGTTTTGCCTAAAAGGATAATTTTACCTAAAGTAGAACAAGCAAATTATGCTAAAATTTACGAGGTTTTAAATGCTGATATCGCTGTAGAAAGAGAAATCATTTTAGCATCGACAGATGATGTTAGAGATTTGCGTAAAAAAGTAAGTAGTAAACCCACAGCTAAAATAACCTATTATAAAGTTAAACCGAATCAAAATTTAGGTAGCATTGCTAATCAATATCACGTAGAAGTACAAGATTTAAAAGTTTGGAATAATTTGAAAAGCAATACCGTTATTCCTGGTCAAAAGTTAAAAATTTATGGAGCTCCATCAGCACCAAAACCGTCAATAAAATCAAGTTACATTACCTATAAAGTTAAACTTGGAGATACTTTATCTGGCATAGCCGAAAAATTTGAAGGAGCAACTGTTGCAAACATTAAAAAAGTTAACCGATTAACAAAAGCTACTTTACAACCAGGTATGGTATTGAAGATTAAAGGTTAGGCTTCTATTTCAAGAAATTATTTTTCATTAAAGAACAATTCATTAGCTTACTTTTCTAATTCTTACCGTGTTCTGTAGCTCATAGAACACTAAAAAAACAGATATATTACCATAAAAATAATTGTAACTTTGCCTGTTACCAAAAAGTATTTTATGAGTAAAACGAATAGAAAACAAGACGCTTTAGATTACCACTCGCAAGGACGACCAGGCAAAATTCAGGTTGTACCTACCAAACCATATTCTTCACAAAGAGATTTAACGTTGGCATATTCGCCAGGTGTGGCTGAGCCTTGTTTAAAAATTGCAGAAAATAAAGATGATGTGTACAAATACACGGCTAAAGGCAATTTGGTTGCTGTAATTAGTAATGGTACAGCAGTTTTAGGTTTAGGGGATATTGGTCCGGAAGCAGGTAAGCCTGTAATGGAAGGTAAAGGTTTGTTGTTTAAAATCTTCGCTGATATTGACGTTTTCGACTTAGAACTCGATACTAAAAATGTAGATGATTTTGTAAAAATAGTTAAAGCGTTGGAGCCAACTTTTGGCGGTGTAAATTTAGAAGATATCAAAGCACCTGAGTGTTTTGAAATTGAACGCCGACTAAAAGAGGAAATGAATATTCCAGTAATGCATGATGACCAACACGGTACCGCTATAATTTCTGCGGCCGCATTATTAAACGCCTGCGATTTACAAAAGAAAAAAATAGATAAAGTTAAAATTGTAGTTAACGGAGCTGGTGCCGCTGCTATTTCTTGTTCTCGCCTGTATGTTTCTTTAGGTGCGAAAAAAGAAAATATCGTAATGTGCGATAGAACTGGTGTTATTCGTCACGATAGAGAGAATTTAGATGCCATAAAAAGAGAGTTTGCAACAACTCGTAAACTTGATACGCTGGAAGAAGCTTTAAAAGATTCGGATGTATTTATCGGACTTTCATCAGCAGATTGTGTGACTGCGGAAATGTTAAAATCGATGGCTAAAAATCCTATCGTTTTTGCAATGGCAAATCCAAATCCAGAAATTGCGTACGATTTAGCTATAAGTTCCCGTAAGGATTTGATTATGGCAACTGGCCGTTCAGATTATCCAAATCAAGTGAACAACGTATTGGGTTTCCCTTATATTTTTAGAGGCGCTTTAGATGTTAGAGCAACAAGTATTAATGAAGAAATGAAAATCGCTGCGGTTCGTGCTATCGCAGAATTAGCTAGAAAAACTGTTCCAGAAGCAGTGAATATGGCATATAATGCCCGTAATATTAAATTTGGAAAAGAATATATCATTCCAAAACCAATGGATTTTCGTTTAATGACCAACGTTTCTATGGCGGTTGCAAAAGCAGCAATCGAATCTGGTGTTGCACGTAAAACGATTACAGATTGGGATGCTTATGCAGAAGAATTGAAACGTCGTTTAGGTATGGATGATTCAATTATGCGTGCCATTACAAACAAAGCGAAATCCTCACCAAAACGTGTAGTTTTCGCAGAAGCGGATAATTATAAAATTTTAAAAGCCGCTCAAATTGTTAAAGATGATAATATTGCTATTCCTATTTTATTAGGGAATAAAGAAGTTATACAGCAAATTATAGATGAAAATGCTTTGGAACTTGATGGAGTTCAAATTATTGAACCAGCATTAGAGCCAGAACGCATGAAAAAATACGCTGAATCACTTTACAATAAAAGACAGCGTAGAGGAGTTACATTATTTGAAGCTCACAAACTGTTACGCGATAGAAATTACTTCGGCGCATCTATGGTAGAATTTGGCGAAGCCGATGCCATGATTTCTGGCTTAACAAAAAATTACGTTTCTACCATTAAACCTGCTTTGCAAGTAATAGGGACAGAAGAAGGCGTAAATCGTGTAGCAGGTATGTACATGATGATGACTGAAAAAGGACCAGTATTTTTTGGTGATACTACAGTAAATGTAGACCCAACTGCTCAAGAATTAGTAGATTTAACATTATTGTTAGAAAAATCGGTGCGGAAGTTTAATATCCAACCACGTATCGCATTATTATCGTATTCTAACTTTGGCTCTAATGAGGGAACAGTTCCAGAAAAAGTGAGACAAGCAGTTAAAATATTACATGAAAAACATCCAAATATTATAGTAGATGGTGATATGCAAGGGAATTTTGCTATTAATAATGACATGTTAAAAGAGAATTTTCCTTTTAGCCGTTTGGCAGATGAACCAGCAAATACATTAGTTTTTCCAAATTTAGAATCTGGAAATATTGCCTATAAACTTTTACAAGAATTAGGTGGAGCAGAAGCTGTAGGTCCAATTTTATTAGGATTAAAAAAACCTGTTCACATTGTACAATTAGGTAGTTCGGTAAGAGAAATCGTAAATATGATTACCATTGCCGTTTTAGATGTGCAAGGAAAAGAAGAAACATTAAATACAAAAAGAAGAGGAATTTTAAATAGAATAGCTAAAAAATAATCGCTCATGTTTGCATATATTGATGGTAAGTTAACATTTAAGTGTCCAACATATATTGTTGTAGAAGCTGGAGGTGTAGGTTACCACATCAATATATCGCTAAATACTTATTCCGCTTTAGCTAATGCAGAGCGATGCAAGGTATACACTTGGTTACATGTTAAAGAAGATGCGCATACGCTGTATGGTTTTGCTGATGAGGGTGAAAGAAGACTGTTTTTGCATTTAATTTCGGTATCTGGTATCGGTCCGACTACATGTAGAATGATGCTTTCGTCTATTACTCCAGTAGAAATTCAAAATGCAATTATACAGGCGGATGTGGCTTTAATACAGCAAATTAAGGGGATTGGGGCGAAATCTGCTCAAAGAATAGTACTAGAATTACAAGATAAACTGAAGAAAGAAGGACCTGATTCTTTAATTTCTATGCCTTTGCATAATACAACTAGAGATGAGGCGTTATCTGCATTAATTATGCTCGGATTTGGTAAACAAGTTGCAGAAAAAGCCATAGATAATGCTGTTAAAAGAACAGATCAGGATTTAACTGTAGAGCAAATGATTAAAATAGCTTTAAAAAATTTATAATTTAATTTCGCTTGAGAAACGCACTTGTTCTAAGTATTTTCTTGTTTTTTATCTTTGTAGGCAAAAGTGCCTTTTCTCAAGTTACGCCCTCAAAGTCGAGAGCAGATTCGTTAAAAAACTCTTTTAATTTACGTGAAAAGCAATATTTAGGTCTAAGGACCTACACCAATCCATTTTTAACTTTGCCCGAAAATATCAAAAGGGAAGTTGAATATGACGCACAAAATAAACGATACATTATTACCGAACGTGTTGGAGGTAGACTGTATTCGCCTCCTCAATATTTAACTATTGAGCAATATTTAAGATTAGTAAACAGTGAGATTAAACGTGATAACTGGCGCATTTTATCGAATGCAGAAATTGCTGATGTAAGAAAAACAGGAATTATCCCTCAGGTAAAAATCAATAGCCGAGTTTTTGAAAAAATATTTGGTGGAACTACAATTGATATTCAACCTCGTGGAGATGCTGAACTTACATTTTTAGGTCGTATAAATAAAAATGAAAACCCTTTATTTAACGAAAGACAGCGAGTTCAAAGCAATTTCGATTTTAACCAACGTATCCAAATGGATGTTGTGGGTGATATTGGAACGAAGATGAAAATCAAAATGAACTACAATACTGAGGCTCAGTTTGATTTTGAAAATCAGGTTAAATTAGATTATACAGGTGGTAAGGATGATATCATTAAAAAAATTGAAGCGGGTAATGTAAGTCTACCATTAAATAGTACATTAATTAATGGTACACAAGCCTTATTTGGAATTAAAACCCAATTGCAATTTGGCAAACTAGACGTAGCCGCTGTATTTACACAACAGAAATCACAATCTAAAGAAATACAGATAAATAATGGTGCTCAACAAAATGAATATAGACTTAGCGGCAGTGATTATGAGGCCAATAAACACTACTTTTTAGGTAAATATTTTCGAGATAATTACAATAAGTCTTTATCAAATCCACCAACCATAACTTCAGGAATTTTAGTTACAAAAATTGAGGTTTGGATTACCAATAAAACTGGAAATACTCAGGATTCAAGAGATGTTTTGGCTTTTCTTGATTTAGGAGAAAATCAACCTTATAATACCGCACAAGTAACGGGTGGTTCTTCGGTTTTACCATCCGCTTTTACTAACCCCACTTTTCCAACACAATCCAATAATTTATTGGCGAATATTCCGCCAGATTCTCGATTAACAAATAGCAATAGTGTAATTTCTTATTTTGCAGCAAATGGTGCGACAGATAATTTTGCGAAATTAACATACGCCAGAAAATTAACGGATAGAGAATATAATTTTCAACCTCAATTGGGTTATATTTCCTTAAATAATGCTTTAAATGCGGATGAAGTTTTGGCGGTTTCTTATCGTTATACGTACAACGGAGTTGAATATCAAGTAGGAGAATTTTCTACCGATGTAACTTTTGATCAGGAAAAACCGAAAGTATTGTATTCGAAATTATTAAAGAATGAAACTATAAAAACTAATTTGCCAACTTGGGATTTGATGATGAAAAACATCTATTCTATTGGTGGTTATCAAATTAGTAATCAGAACTTTAAATTAGATATTTTTAGAATTGATGATAAGACAGGAATAGAAATGCCTTTGATTAGAGAAGGTACAAAAACTGCTCTAAAACAATACATTGCGCTAACTAATTTAGATCAATTAAATCAGCAAAAAGAACGTAAACCAGATGGTGTTTTTGACTTTGAAGCAGAGAATAAACCTTTTGTAAGCAGTCAAAATCAGCAAAATAGCCAGAGTAATTATTCTCCAACGGGAGCTGGATTAAGCAGCTTAATTAATAATACAAATAGCGGTTACGTTACTATAGATCCTTTAAATGGAAGAATAATTTTTCCTTTAATCGAACCATTTGGAAGTGATTTGGCGACTAAATTTAATCTTCCAGCAGAGCAAGCTTTAGCTGATAAATATACTTATCAGCAATTATATGATTCAACAAAGGTTGCGGCGCAACAACAGTTTAGTAATAAAAATTTGTACATTATAAAAGGAGCTTATCAATCTGAAATTGCGTCAGAATTTTCGTTAAATTCTATCAATGTAACCGAAGGTTCTGTAAAAGTTTTTGCTGGAACAATTCCATTGCAAGAAGGAGCCGATTTTACTGTAGATTATCAGGGTGGAAGAGTTAAAATTGTAAATACTGCATTGTTAACTTCTGGTCAGCCGATAAGAATTACAACAGAAAATAATGAACTTTTTGGATTGCAACAACGTTCGCTCTTTGGTACGCGTTTAGATTATCATGTAAATAATAAACTGACTTTGGGTGGTACGTTCATGAACCTCACGGAGAAACCGTTAACTCAAAAAGTAAATTATTTAGAAGAACCGATTTCAAATACCATTTTCGGCTTCGATATGAATTATAGTTCGCCATCTCGGTTTTTGACCAAATTAGTCGATAAAATTCCTTTTATATCTACCAAAGCTCCATCAAGTATTACGTTTGCAGGAGAATATGCGCAATTAATTCCGGGACATCCGAGTGCTATAAATTCTGGCGGAGAAAAAGGTGGTTCAAGTTATTTAGATGATTTCGAGGCATCTCGATCAATTATTGATCTTAAAAGTTCGGTGCCATGGCAAATAGCGGGTACGCCACAGCTTTTCCCAGAATCGCAAATGGTAGATAATTTAGCTTATGGTTACAATAGAGCAAAACTGGCTTTCTATAATATCGACCCGACATTTTATCTTAAAAATTCAACAACAATACCTTCAAGTTTAAGAAATAATACTGCCGAATTATCTAATCACTATGTGCGGGAAATCATTGAACAAGAAGTATTTCCATTTAAAGAAATAAGTACTGGTCAGGCTATTAATTTACCCACTTTAGATTTAGCTTATTATCCTAGCATTCGTGGACCTTACAATTATACCACCACTGGTTTTTCTGCAAATGGTTTGTTAAATAACCCAAAAGCACGTTGGGGTGGTATTACCAGACGGGTAGATATTAACGATTTTGAGGCGAATAACATCGAATATATTGAGCTTTGGGTAATGGATCCGTATATGTACAAACCAACATCACAAGGTGGAGATTTGTATTTTAATATTGGAAATATTTCTGAAGACATTTTAAAAGACGGCAGAAAGTCGTTAGAAAATGGATTGCCTGCAAACGAAGATCCATCTAAATATGATGAAACCAGTTGGGGACGAGTAGCTAAATTACAACCAGTTGTACAGGCTTTTGATAATGAACCAGCCGCCAGAAAAGCCCAAGATGTGGGTTTAGATGGTTTATCAAATACAAATGAGAAAGTAAAGTTTGCAATATTAATTAATCAGATTAAATCACAGTTAAACCCTGATGCGGCGCTAGCTTTTGAAAACGATCCATCATCTGATGATTACTCTTATTTTAGAGGAACTAATTTGGATAATAGCAATGCTGGTATTTTAAAACGTTATCAAAATTACAATGGTACGGAAGGGAATTCTAAAACTTCGCAACAATCTGCCGAGGAATTAGGTTTAGAAAATTCGGCATCAACTTCGTTGCCAGATGGCGAAGACATTAATAGAGATAACAACATGACACAATCTGATGAATATTTTCAGTACAAAGTGTCTATGCGCCCAGGAGATTTAATTGTAGGACAAAACTTTGTAACCGATAAAGTTGTTTCACAAGTGAAGCTTGCTAACGGCCAAACTCAAAATGCGACTTGGTATCAAATTCGTATTCCTTTAGCGCAATATCAACAAAAAGTAGGTGGAATTCAGGATTTTAAATCGATACGATTTGTTAGGCTATTTATGACAAATTTTGCAGATACAGCGATTTTAAGGTTTGCGAAAATCCAATTAGTAAGAGGTGAATGGAGACAGTATAATGCTAAAAATGAGGCGCTTAAAGTAATTGCTGATCCTTCATTGTTGCCTGCAAGCCCTGATAATTCTACTTTAGAAGTTGCCACAGTAAATATAGAAGAGAACGGTAAACGCACACCAATACCTTATGTAGTACCTCCAGGAATTGAACGTGAACGTGATTTTAGTAATTATCGTGGAGATACACGTCAAAATGAACAATCTCTTGCGGTAATTATAAAAAAATTAAGAGATGGTTATGGTAGAGCTGCGTTTAAAACTGCAATTAATGATTTTAGATCGTACAAACGACTAGAAATGTATATCCATTTGGAAGCGATTAATGGTTCGGATTTGGCTGATAATGATTTAAGTGCTTTTTTACGTATCGGAACTGATAATCAAGATAATTATTACGAATACAACCAACCATTAAAAGTTACATTGCCTGGTACTAGCGATCCATATGCGATTTGGCCAGATCAGAATAAAATGGACATCGATTTGGAGTTATTCCAAAAAGCCAAAACAGCTAGAAATAATGCTCGCACAACTGGCGGATTACCTTGGCCGATAAATGTGCCTTTTACGTTTATTGATAAAGGAAATACCATTATTGTAAAAGGTCAACCTGATATGAGTAAAGTTAGAGTTTACATGTTAGGGCTTAAAAATCCATTACGTAATCCAGCTTCACCAGCAGGTGATGACGGTATGGAGAAAAATGCACAAGTTTGGTTTAATGAACTTCGATTAACCGAATTTGATGAACGTGGAGGTTGGGCTGCGACTGCTAGAATGAATGCAAAATTGGCTGATTTTGCAGATTTAAATATTTCAGGAAGTAAATCTACCATCGGTTTTGGTTCTTTAGAAAAGAAAGTTAGCGAACGCAATAGATCAGATAATACTTTTTTTGATGTTTCATCAAGTGTAGAGTTAGGTAAATTCTTGCCGCAAAAATCAGGAATCAAAATACCAATGTATATTAGTTATTCTAAACAAGTACTTACCCCACAATATGATCCGCGTACGCCAGATATCGAATTGAAAAATGCACTAAATGGAGCATCAAAAGTTCAACGTGATTCTATTCTAAATTTTGCTCAAGATTATACCACTAGAAGTAGTATTAACTTTACCAATGTACGTAAAGAACGACTTAATACAGAAAAGAAAGTAAGGTTATGGGATATAGAGAATTTTAATGTTTCTTATTCGCAGAGTAAATTTTCACATCGTGATTTTATCAATGAAACAAGTATTCAAAACACATATAGAGCTTCATTAGGATATAATTATGCAAGTACGCCTAAAAGTTATTTGCCATTTGATAAGTTAATTAAATCGAATACCTTGAAATTATTGAAGGATTTTAATTTCACTTTATTGCCAAGTTCTATCAATTTTAGAATAGATGTAGATCGTTTTTATTCTGAAAACACATTGCGAAATAATGATCCAAATAATTTCATCCCAATTAATACAACATTTAATAAGAACTTTTTGGTATCAAGGGTTTATGGCATCGCATGGGATTTAACAAACTCTTTGAGTTTAGATTTTGACGCAACAAATTACTCGATAATAGACGAACCAGATGGAAAAATTGAAGGTTTAAAAAGAGATACACTTTGGCAAAACTTAAAAACATTAGGACGTACAACAGATTACAATCACAACTTAAATATCAGATATAATTTACCAATTAATAAAATACCTGGATTAGATTGGATTAATATTGCAACAATTTACGGCACTAATTTTAACTGGCAAACTGAGCCATTGGCTACGTTAAGAGATCCAAATGTTAATCTTGGTAATACAATTCAAAACTCAAGAACGATACAGGTAAATCCAACCTTAAGTATGACTACTTTGTATAATAAGTTAGGATTCGTAAAAAGGAGTTTAAATAAAACAGATACGATTAATAAATTTTCTGATGTTTTGGTAGGTCTATTAACTAGTATTAAAAACATAAATGTGGCCTTTACTCAAACCAAAGGAACATTTTTGCCAGGATATTTACCTAAAACCAAATATTTTGGAATAGATGATGTTACCGGAGCACCAGGCTTTGGTTTTATATTTGGTAGCCAAAGAGATATTAGAGAAATGGCACTAAATAATGGTTGGCTATCAACCGATGAACTTCAAACGCAATTATATATTAATACGTTACGTGAAGATTTTCAGTTAACAAGTACTATTGAACCATTAAAAGATTTTAAAGTTACTTTAACAGCTACTAGAAATAGAACGTTAAATTATTCGACCAACTTTAAATACGATAACAGCATTAGTTCTTTCAGAAATTTGAGTCCAACCACAACTGGCGATTATAGTGTATCTATTATTACATTAGGAACAGCTTTTAAAGATAAGAATGGAAGTGTGGTTTCGAGTTTGTTTAATGAGTTTATGGCTAATAGACAAACTATTTCTCGTCGATTGGGAAGTGAAAATCCAAATTCAACTGGTAACACCAATGGATATGCAGATGGTTACGATAAAAATGCACAAGACGTAGTAATTTCTTCATTTATTGCAGCGTATACAGGCAAAAATGCAAATACAATGAGCTTAAATAATTTGCCAAAAATACCTTTGCCAAATTGGAGAATTACATATGGTGGTTTAACGAAAATTCCTTTCATTGCCGAGCGATTTTCTGAATTAGGTCTAAGACATGGTTATCGTTCTACGTATAGTGTAAACGGATTTAATAGCTTGTTAAAATATCAAGAAACGGATGGTTTTGTAAGCAGTAGAGATGTAAATCAGAATTTCTTGCCGTTATATCAATTTGCTCAAGTTAGTATTTCAGAACAATTTGCTCCTTTAATTGGAATTGATACCAGATTGAAAAACAATTTAACTGCCAACTTCGAGATTAATAAAACACGTATAATGGCATTGAGTTTATCAAATAGTCAATTGGCACAATTATCTGAAAATAACATGGTATTCGGATTAGGCTATCGAACCACTAAATTTAGATTTCCTTTTGGTTGGTTTAGCCAAATGAAAATGAATAATAATATGGATTTCAAACTAGATGTTGCTGTTAGAGATAATAAAACGGTAATTTATAGAGCAGATATTGCTGAGGCGGAAGTTTCATCTGGACAAAAAAATATTACTTTAAGACCGAGTGTAGATTATGTATTAAACCAACGTTTTAATGTGAAGCTTTTCTACGATTCTAATCTTACTAAACCTTATACTTCTCAATCATTTAATACCTCATTTAGCAATTTCGGATTTAGTTTGCGCATAACTCTAAATTAGTAATTGGTATAAATGCGTTTAATAATTACCTTTGATGCCAGTAGAGTTTTTCAAGCTCGATAAAAACAGATTGATTAAAAAACTAATATAAAAACAATGAATTTTCCATCAGAATTAAAATACACCAAAGACCACGAATGGGTAAGAGTGTCAGATAGCGAAGCTTTTATTGGTATTACAGATTTCGCACAGCGTGAGTTAGGTGATATTGTGTATATCGATATTAATAGCGTTGGCTCTGAAGTAAGTAAAGATGAAGTTTTTGGTACTGTAGAAGCAGTTAAAACGGTTTCAGATTTATTTATGCCTATAACAGCTACTGTTTTAGAAGTAAATGGTGATTTAAATGATAACCCTGAGCTGGTAAACTCTGATCCTTATGGTAAAGGATGGATGGTTAAAGTATCGCTAACAGATGCAACTGAAGTTGATGGATTATTAGGCGCAGAAGACTACAAAGCTTTAGTTGGTGCTTAATTAATGAGTAATACAATCAAAGCACTAAAACATCAACGATGGTCTATACTTTGGGCTATTATTGTTTTAGTGCTTTGTGTTATAAAACTGCCAGATAGTGGCACAGAATTCTTTTTTGAAGGATTTGATAAAATGACACATTTAGGTTTTTTTTATGTACTCACCATCTCACTATTTTATGGCAAAATTAAATACCAACATAATTTTACTTTTCGTTCATTAACCATTTTTAAAATAATTCTTATCTCGGTAATATTAGGTGGAGGTATAGAATTATTGCAATGGAAGGTGTTTACCTACAGATCTGCCGAATGGTGGGATTTTGGTAGCGATATGATCGGAACCTTTATGGGGGTGTTTAGTTACGTTTTATTACACCTATCAAACTACAATGAGAAAAAGGTTTAAGCTTATTTTAATTTTATTAATGGCTGTGCTATTTAATTCGTGTAGTCTTTTTAAACCTTCTTGCCATTGCCCTAAAATGCCCCGTGCTAATTATCAAATGCAATAATTAGACTTTCATTATATTAATTCTCCTCCGTCAAAAAAGCAATTTACCCCCAATTCTGTAACGACAAAGTTAGTTGTATTTAAAATGTTACCCACATTTTTACACTTGTTAACAAACTTTTGCGGCTTGAGCTAGTCTGATAGGGTAACTTTACAAAATTATATAAAAATAGAAATGAAGAATTTTTTACAAAGATCCATACTCATCGCACTTTTATTCGTGAGTTATTTTGCTAATGCTCAAACTAGTGGCACAGCTACTGGTAAAGTACTAAATGGCAAAGATAAGTCACCCCTTGATTATGCATCTATAGCTATCAAAAAACTAAGTGATTCGAGTACCGTTGGTGGTACAAATACAAGTGCCACAGGTACTTTTACAATTAATGGATTAACACAAGGCAAATACAGATTATACGTAGTATACCTAGGTTTAAAAACCATTACAAAAGATTTCGAACTTACTGCAGCAACCCCAGGTATTAACTTTGGTAATTTAACGATGGAGGATACTGGCGTTACTTTAAATGCAGTAGAGATTAAAGGAGAAATTCCTCCGGTAGTAGTTAAAAAAGATACGTTAGAAATTAGCGCATCTACACTTAAAGTGAAAGAAAATGCAGTGGTTGAAGATCTTTTAAAGAAAGTACCAGGTGTAGATGTAGCTAAAGACGGTACAATTACCGCTCAGGGTGAAACCATCAAAAAAGTAAGAGTAGATGGAAAAGATTTTATGGGAAGCGATCCATTATTAGCAACAAGAAATTTACCGGCAGATATGGTTGATAAGATTCAAATTATTGATGACATGTCAGATCAATCTAAATTCTCTGGAGTTGATGACGGTAACCGTGAAAAAATCATTAACATCACTACTAAAAACGGTGTTAAAAATAAAGGAATTGTTGGAAACAGTACAGTTGGTTATGGCACAGATGATCGTTACGACGTGAATTTGAATGCAAACTATTTCAACAAACAACAGCAGATTTCATTCATTGGTCAATTCAATAATGTGAATAAGCAAAATTTTGGCGGTGGAATAACTGGCGGTGGCGGCGGTGGTCGGGGGCAATTTGGTGGTGGTAGCGCATCTTCTGGTGGTATTACGACAACTAATGCTGCTGGTATTAACTTTGGTGATACTTATGATGACGGAACTCAAGTGAATGGAAGTTACTTCTTTAATAAAACTTCATTATTTAATACCAATAATAGCTTTACTCAAAACTTACTGGCTAATAATACAATTACAAATTTAAGTGATTTGAATAGTACAAGTGATCGATTAAATCATCGTTTAAATTTCATGATTGATACTAAGCTTGATAGCAATACTTCAATTAGAGTTCAACCTTCAATATCATATACAGAAAATACTGGATATAGCATATACAACTATAACCGTACTGTTGGAGCGAACAATACAATTGGAAACCAGAATCTACAAACTAATTCTGAAACACCATCGATTAGTAATAGTATGCTTATTCGTCATCGTTTTCAACGTAGAGGTCGCACATTATCATTAAACATCAGCACTAGTATAAATGATAGCGATGCAGATAATTTTAATTATAATTTGCAAACTGTTAAAGTTGGGTCGGTTTCAACTAGTACTTTACTTAACCAATTGAATGATAATAATACTCATTCATTAAGTAATACTGCTCGTTTAGTATTTACTGAGCCTCTATCCAAAACATTAAGTTTAGAAACAAATTATCAAAATGGATATAGTTTTGATAACAAAGAACGTTTTGTATACACTTTCAATAATGCGACCCAGAGCTATGATATTAAGGATAATACCTATAGCAATGAATATGAAAATACAACGTGGACAAATTCGATTGGTTTAAGCTTACAGAAAACTGAGAAAAAATACAATTGGAATGTAGGGTTAGCTGGTCAATATACAACACGTGCCAACGTAAATGTTACTACGGGTGAAGAACTTAATAGAGATTTCATTAATCTTACGCCAACGGCACAGTTCAGATATAATTTCAGTAATAGTAAACGATTAACCATTAGATACAACGGTAGAACAAATCAACCAACTATTGATCAGATTCAACCTATTCCTGATAATACCCAGACACAGATTGTTCCTATAGGAAATCCAAACTTGAAACCATCATTTCAAAACAGTTTGAACATCTTCTATAACAATTTTGATTTTGCAACCTACAGAACGTTCTTTATTGGTGGGTTTTTCAATCAATATTTCAATGCAATTGCTAATGATCAAAGGGTAAATACAACTACTGGTATTATTCAGAATGGTTATGCAAATGTTGATGGTAATTTCAGTGCATCTGTTTTCAGTAATGTAGGTCAGCCGATTATTAAAGGAAACAAATTAACCTTACAAATTAATGTAAATGCTAATTATGATAAAAGTACCAACCTATCTGATGGTCTTGAAAACGTAACCAAATCATTAACTTTATTAAATGGCTATAAATTGGTTTCAAACCTTGATAAATTAGATTTAATTGCAGGAATTTCTGGTAGCTGGACACATGGAGATTATTCATTAGCATCTACAGTTAATTCTTATACATTAGCACCAAATATTGATGTGAGCTATTTATTTCCAGGAAATATCCGTTTGCAATCCGATGTAACTTATAACCAAACAACTGGTAGAGGAGCAGACTACAATACAAGCTATACTTTGGTAAACGCTTACATGAGTCGTCAGTTCTTTAAAAACAAAGGAACATTTAAATTGTCGGTAAACGATTTGTTTAATGAAAATACTGGTATTTCGAGAACAGTAGCAAATAACCAGATTTCTGATGTGAACTTTAATGTATTAAAACGTTATTACATGTTTTCATTTACCTACTCATTAGGAAATATTGGCGGAAGATCGATGCAGATGCCAGGTCAAGGCGGTGGTCAAAGAATGAGAATGGGCGGAATGTAAACTCATTTCAAACTAATGAAAAAATCGTCATCATTAATTTGGTGGCGATTTTTTTTGCCTAAAAATAGCATCTTTATTTACGCTTTGTTATTTGGATTTAATATAAATAAAGGGTAAATTGCGCAATATTTCATTATGAAGCTTTCACAGTTAAACCCAGGAGAACAAGGAACAATCGTATCATTTACAGATTTAGAAATGTCTGTTAAATTGATGGAAATGGGCTGTCTTCCAGGTGAAGTTGTTGAAGTTGAACGCTTTGCTCCACTTGGAGATCCTATAGCTATCCGCGTTGCAGGATATCAACTTTGTTTACGTAAAAGCGAAGCTTCTGTTATCATAATTCAGTAATACATTGGCGGATATTAAAGTTGCATTAGTTGGTAATCCGAATACCGGAAAATCTACCCTCTTTAATCTGTTAACTGGATTAAATCAAAAAATTGGAAACTTTCCAGGTATTACCGTTGATAAGAAAGTTGGTTTTTGCAAACTATCAGCTACTCAAAATGCCGAAATTATTGATTTACCAGGTACGTACAGTTTATATCCAAAAAGTAAGGATGAAAGTATCGTTTTTCAAGTATTAGCAGATAAAAATAATTCAAGCCATCCTGATGTTGTTGTTTTAGTAGCCGATGCCACTAATTTACGCCGTAATCTTTTACTGTGTTCTCAAGTGGCAGATTTAGGTTTGCCTATGCTCTTGGTGCTCAACATGACAGATATGGCTCGCAAAGAGGGTATTCATGTTAATGTAAATAAATTATCAGAGCGATTAGGGATACAGGTTGTAGCCATGTCGGCGAGAAAAAACGATGGTTTAGACACGTTAAAAAAAGCTATTTCTCACACTACAGCGATCAGTACTCAGGTTTCGGGTATAGATGTAACTATTTTTGCACCAGAGGCGATTGCCGAAGTAAAAGCAAAAATCAAAACAGAAAATGATTATTATGCGTTGCAAGTTTTGCATCAACATGAGCATTTAACATTTTTTACAGCTAAAGAACAACAAGAAATTGAAGCCATTGAAAAGGCTCATCATTTCGAATCATCAAAAATACAAGGTGCCGAAACCATAGCGAGATACCGTTATTTGAGTACAGTTTTAACAGATCTAATTTTTGATACAGGCGCAGAAAAGAAATTTAAGGTTACGGATAAATTAGATTCAATTTTAACCAATCGCTTTTGGGGATTTTTCATCTTCATTCTCATTTTATTCTTCGTTTTTAACGCAATTTTCTCTTGGTCTTCTTATCCAATGGAACTCATTGAAAATGGTTTTGTATGGCTAACTGAATTCGGTCATGCCCATTTACCTGCCGGAGTATTAACCAATCTTTTATTAGATGGAGTAGTTGCTGGGCTTGGTGGAATCATCATATTTATCCCTCAAATTGCTATTCTGTTTGCGTTAATTTCCATTTTAGAAGACACTGGCTATATGGCTAGGGTTACTTTTATGATGGATAAAATTATGCGAAAATTTGGTTTAAGCGGTAAATCTGTAGTACCAATGATTGGTGGAATTGCCTGTGCAGTACCCTCAATTATGAGTGCTCGTAACATCGAAAACTGGAAAGATCGTATCATTACCATCATGGTTACGCCATTAGTAAGTTGCTCGGCAAGGTTACCAGTTTATACCTTGTTGATATCGCTGGTTGTACCTAATAAAATGATTTTAGGTTTTTTAAGCTTGCAAGGCTTAACGCTCATGGCCATGTATGTAATTAGTATTGTGGCTGCAATTTTAGTCGCATTGGTCATGAAATTTATCATTAAGGCTAAAGAGAAATCGTATTTTATTATGGAATTACCTGTGTATCGCATGCCGCGTTGGAGCAATGTGATTTACACGATGTACGAAAAATCTAAAACTTTTGTGCTAGAAGCCGGTAAGGTAATTATTGCTATTTCTATCGTTTTGTGGGTATTGGCTACTTATGGGCCGAGTAAAAGATTTGATGCTATAGAGAAGAAATACACTGCTATTGAAGCAAATTCTACTGATAGTGTGCAACTGGCATCTTTAGAAAGAGATAAAGCGGCAGAAAAATTAGAAAATTCTTACGCTGGTATTTTAGGACAAACTATCGAACCAGCCATTAAACCTTTAGGTTTCGATTGGAAAATAGGTATTGCATTAATTACTTCTTTCGCCGCTCGCGAAGCTTTTGTAGGAACAATGTCGACCATTTATAGCGTAGATAATGGCGATGAACAAACGGCTACTATCCGCAATAAAATGAGGGATGCTAAAAATCCTGAAACTGGTTTGCCTGTATTTACATTCGCCACTTCATTATCGTTAATGTTATTTTACGCTTTCGCGATGCAATGTATGAGTACAGTTGCGGTAGTTTATAGAGAAACTAAATCGTGGAAATGGCCAGTGATACAATTGGTTTATATGACGGCAATGGCTTATGTAGCCAGTTTGATTGCCTATCAATTCTTAAAATAATTAGTAGATTTACTTCGTGGATAAAGTTGATGTTTTAGCACAGTATATGCCTGCGCCTGCAGCTCCAATCATTTCTAAATGGATTGATTATTTTCAGTGCGAATTTAAAATCTCCAAAAACAGAACGACTAAACTTGGCGATTATCGACATCCGTTTAAGGATAAAGGGCATAAGATTTCTGTAAATAACGATCTTAATCCCTATGCTTTTTTAGTAACTACGGTACATGAGTTCGCTCATCTATTAACATGGAATGATCATAAAAATAAAGCGAAACCGCATGGAGCAGAGTGGAAGCATAATTTTAAACGGATGATGAACCCGTTTTTTGAATTACAGGTTTTCCCGACAGATATTCATCATACTATCATTAATTATCTAAATAATCCTGCGGCATCAAGTTGTACTGATTTAAGATTGGCTAGAGCATTAAAAAAATACGATACACATTTATCTACTAGTAGAATTGAAGAGTTACCCCTACATACAGTATTTACGCTAAAGGATGGTAGGAAATTTACAAAAGGCGAGCGAATTAGAAAACGCTATAGATGTGTTTGTTTAGACAATGGAAATACTTATTTATTTAATCCATTAGCCGAAGTATTGTTGGCTACCGGAACATAAATAGCTTCATTATCTTTTACAACCCATTTAAAGTTTAGTTTCTGATCTTTAAAATTAATGGGGTCATTTAAAAGGCTATCGATAAATGCATCTCTTTCTTTAACTAAAACACTAGCGCTATAACTGTTTTGGATTTTACTTCTTAATATAATATATCGCGAATCTGGGTAAGTGGTAATACTTTCAAACACTACATCGAATTTATCGCTACCGTTTAGCACGTTATTTAATGAGTTTACATTTTCAAGGTAGCTCTGATCTGGCTTATTATTCTTGCTTAATGGCAAGTCTATATAAGGTAATGAATTTATAGCGGACTGGGTTGCTGCCGTTTTATTCTCTATTTTGAAAACGGTATTACTGCGCAAATAAGTGCGTGTATCTTTAAAAACTGTACCTTCTTCATTCACTAATTCATTTTTATCCTTTTCTAAAATTAAGCTATCATTCTTAAAATAATATCTTTTTAAACTATTGCTAATACCTCCATTATAGGCATGTTCTATTACTAAAATAGCTTTATTAGCTAAACTATATTTTTCTACATAGAATGATAAATCGCCGAGCATGTATACTAAACTTGTGCTTTTTGAGAGTTGGGTTAAGTTTTTGTCTATCGAATCTGTGTATTGTATAATAGATTTTGCGGTGAGGTTGGTTGCATATTCATCTGCTACATCTGCTTGCGGATGATCGGATTTAATATAGTTACAGCCCAGCATTGTACTAAATGCGGCAATTAAGATTAAAAAATATACAGTTTTCATGGCGCTTTCAATAATGTAGGTGTGTTGTTTATGGTTTGGCTATTATCGTGCCAAGCTCAGGGCTTAACCCTTTCTTAGGAGTGGGATGTTTATGATGGAAATTAATAGTATATAAATGCATGTGCTAGGTTCTTACTTGCGTTTTCTAGGTTTCTTCTTGCGTTTGCTAGGTTCTTACTTGCGTTTGCTAGATTTCTTCTTGCGTTTACTAGGTTCTTACTTGCGCTTGCTAGGTTTCTTTTAACGGGTGTTATTTTATTGCACTGTTTTGAGTTTATTAAACCTGATTGGAGTGGAAATACTTTTTTGTTGCAGATGCTTCACTTCGGCTGCACTCAGTGCAGGCTAGCTCAGCATGACAAACACAAAAAAGATTGTAACGGAAAGCAGGGCTGTCGGGAGCGATGGATTACTGGTTTTGCTTTACACCGCTAAATCTCCTGAAGGGACTTCCAAAGGTTAATAAAGATTCTTCGCTTCACTCTGAATGACAAATTGGGGGTTAGATTTTATTAGTATGAGGGAGATTGCTGCAGTCGGTGAAGAACCTCCTTCGCAAAGACGGGAATGGGTAAATAACCACCCCGCCCTTCGGACACCTCTAGGGGAGGGGAATGTTAATAAGCCAATATTTTTTCTACTGTTTGGGCTAATCTGTGTTTTGCTAAGAAGCTATCTTCTAACACTTTGCTCATTGGGATGGCGGTGTCCAGACTTGTGCAACGGAGTACGGGAGCATCGAGATTTGTAAAGCAATGTTCGCCTATCCAAGCGGCTAATTCGGCACCGAAACCGTTGCTTAGGGTATCTTCGTGTAAAATAATAACTCGGCCTGTGGCTTTTACTGCTGTTGCTACGGCTTCTTTATCCCATGGTTGTAGGCTTACTAAATCCACCAATGTGGCTGAAATTTCTGGATGTGTATTTAAATATTCTAATGCCCAATGCACGCCCAAACCATAGGTGATGATAGTTAATTGTTCGCCTTGTTTTAAAACATTTGCCTTACCAATTTCGACGGTATAATAGCCATCGGGTACGTTGCCGATTAAGCTGCGATATAGGTATTTATGTTCGAAATAAATTACGGGGTTGGGGTCTTCAATTGCGGCAATTAATAAGCCTTTTGCATCATAAGGAAAAGCTGGGTAAACTACTTTTAAGCCTGGGGTTTTGGTAAACCAAGCCTCGTTACTTTGCGAGTGGAAAGGGCCAGCGCCGGTTCCTGCACCTGTTGGCATACGTACCACTACATCGGCTTTTTCGCCCCAACGGTAATGTGTTTTGGCTAAATTATTAATTATCTGATTAAAGCCGCAGGTTACAAAATCTGCAAATTGCATTTCGACAACGGCTTTGTATCCATTAATAGAAAGTCCTAAACCTGCCCCGACAATTGCAGATTCGCAAATAGGGGTGTTGCGTACTCTGGCTTTACCAAATTGGCTTACAAAACCATCGGTTATTTTAAAAGCACCACCGTATTCTGCTATGTCTTGCCCCATGATAACTAAATTATCATACCGTTGCATTCCTTCTCTTAATCCGTCGGTAATTGCATCTAAATAGCGTTTTTCTGTTTGTGCCGAGGTAGGGGCGACTACTTTTTGATTGTAAGGCGCATACATATCATCCAACTCTGTTGTAGGGTTAGCGATGGGTTCTTGCTCGTTAAATGCGGCTTCTACTTCTTGTTCGATATCGGTTTTGAATTTGCTTTTTATGGAGGCAATTAACTCATCGTTTAATATGTTTTGGGTAATGAGATAGTCTTCAAAATTCTTTACAGGATCTTTTTTTGTCCATTCATCAAACAGGTGTTGAGGAACATATTTAGTGCCGGATGCTTCTTCGTGGCCCCGCATACGGAAGGTTAGACATTCTATTAAAACAGGGCGAGGATTTTGTCGGATGCTTGCCGCAATTTCGCTTAGTTTATCATACACTTCGAGGATGTTATTTCCGTCTAATTGAATTCCTTCTATTCCGTATCCAATTGCTCGATCTACTAAATGTTTACAATTAAATTGCTCGTTTATAGGTGTTGAAAGACCGTAACCATTGTTTTCTATTAAAAAGATAACGGGTAAATTCCATACGGATGCTACGTTTATGGCTTCGTGAAAATCGCCTTCACTGGTGGCGCCTTCACCTGTAAAAACTAAGGTAGCGTGTTGTTTGTTTGCAATTAAATCGGCTAGTGCAATTCCATCGGCCAATGCCATTTGAGGACCTAAGTGAGAAATCATACCTATGATTTTATATTCTTGTGTACCAAAATGGAAAGAACGATCTCGACCTTTTGTAAAACCTGATATTTTCCCTTGCCACTGCGCCATTAACTTTTTAAGGGGAATGTTTCTGCTGGTAAATACGCCTAAATTGCGGTGCATTGGCAAAATATATTCATCGCTCTGCATGGCTAATGTGCTACCAACGGCTATGGCTTCTTGTCCAATTCCTGAAAACCATTTGCCAATTCGCCCTTGGCGGAGAAGAATAAGCATTTTTTCTTCGACCATACGGGGATAAAGTAATGTTTTATAAAGTGCTAAGAGTTGAGCATCGTCTTTATCTTTTCTATCGAATTGCATATTTGGTTGGTAATTGGTATCTAGTATTTGGATTGAGGTAAGACTTCGGACTTATGACTCAGGACTACTCTTCCTCTCTTCCCATTGTTTGGAGAAAGATTTTGGTGCTATTTCTGGCATATCACGGTATTTACCCCAACTCTTTTTAAAGAATTTTTTGAGGAGGAAATTTTTCATTTTGCCACTTACCATATCCATTAATGAACGTTTTTGCATTCCTTTTTTCCATAATTTCCAGCCAATTTCTTCGACTTTGGTATTTACGTGGTCGGCAGCTGCATCTCTACGGTTTAAGAGTAGCATTTTATGAATATCTATTTTAACTGGGCATACTTCAGAACATTTTCCGCATAGGCTAGAGGCGTAGCTTAAATGTTTAAATTCTTTCATCCCTTTAAAATGAGGAGTGATAATGGAACCAATTGGTCCGCTATAAGTTGTGTTATACGTATGGCCACCAATATTTTTATACACTGGACAGGCGTTTAAACATGCGCCGCAGCGAATGCAATATAGGGCTTGACGTTGGTCTTTTTGAGCTAATAAATTGGTGCGACCGTTATCTAAAAGGATAACATACATTTCTTCTGGACCATCGGTTTCATTGGCTTGCTTTGGTCCGCTAAGAATGGTGTTATAAACTGTTAAGTTTTGTCCGGTACCATGACTTGCTAGTAGTGGCCAAAATAAATCAAGGTCGGCGATGGATGGAATTACCTTCTCTATACCCACAATTGCGATGTGTATTTTAGGGAAAGTAGTGCACAAGCGAGCATTGCCTTCATTTTCTGTTAGGGCGATGCTACCGGTATCAGCAATTAGAAAGTTTCCGCCAGAAATACCGATATCAGCTTTAAGATATTTGTCTCTTAATAATTCTCTTGCTTTTTGAGTTAATTGTTCTGGGGTTGCATCTACTGGTGTACCAAATTTATCGTGAAAAAGCTGAGCTATTTCCTCTTTGGTTAAGTGCATTGCAGGCGTTACAATGTGATAAGGTTTTTGACCAAGGAGTTGTACAATGTATTCGCCAAGATCGCTTTCTAATGATTCGATATCATGTTCTTCTAGAAATTCGTTGAGGTGAATTTCTTCGGTAGTCATCGATTTAGATTTGATAACGGTTTTGCCGTTATTTCTTTGAATGATGTTTAGGATTTCTTTTTGAGCTTCGGCAACATCATTTGCCCAAATTACTTTACCACCTCGTTTTTGAAAGTTTGATTCGAATTCTGGCAGAAATTTATCTAAGTTCTCCATCACCCGCCACTTTACTACATGTGCTTTTTTCTTTGAAGCTTCTAAGTTTTCGAATTTGGAAAGACCTCGTTCTACTGCAGTATTGTATTTCCCAATGTTATGGTTAATGGTTTTACGATGTGGTAAGTCGAAAGCCTTTTCATCAGCTTTTACCAAAAATTCTTCTGCAGTATTGATCATGTTCAAATATACAAGCAGAAAGCTAAAAGACCAAAGGCTAAAAGCGAAGAAAGGACTAGGCTTGGCATATTTATGTAAAAAAGAAAGCCACAGAAATTAATCTGTGGCTTTAAATTTATTGTTTGCCTAAATCTAGTTGGTTGTTTTTGGCGAACCGTCTTGATTTTTATCCACAACTGGTCTGTTTGCTCTATTTGCAAGTTCCCAAGCGATGTAATACGTTAAATGCGCTCTTTTTGCTAATAAATCGAAATTGATTTTGCTCACTTCATCACCTAATCCGTGGTAATCTTTACCTAACATACCATCGTAATAGAAAATGATTGGAATGTTGTTTTTAGCAAAGTTATAGTGATCTGAACGGTAGTAAATTCTTTCAGTATCTTTTGGATCATCATATTTGAAATCCAATTTAAGGTTAGTGTAAGTGTTGTTTATTTTTTCTTGAATTTGACCAAGTTCTGTACTTAACATTGATGAGCCTACAGAATATACATAGTTTGCGCTATCTGCTTTGCCTAAATATTCTTCGCCAATACGGCCAATCATATCTGTATTTAAATCGGCAATGGTGTTTGCCAAAGGAAATACTGGGTGCTCAGCATACCATTCAGAACCCAATAATCCTTTTTCTTCGCCAACTACAGTCATAAATAAAATACTTCTTTTTGGACCTTTACCAGCTTTTTTTGCTTTAGTAAAAGCTTCAGCCATTAATAAAACACCAGTTGTACCAGAGCCATCATCATCAGCTCCGTTGTAAACTTTATCTGTAGCGTTTGGATCATTGTTTAAACCAATGTGATCGTAATGACCGGTAAGTACTAAAACTTCATTTTTTAATTTAGGATCAGAACCTTCTAAAAAGCCTAAAACGTTTTCTGCTCTAACATCAGTTTCTTTACTTGCAGCACTAAATGCTACAGGAATGTTGATTGAAACAGTTGCGGGTTTTACAGTTTCAGTAATTTTCTTTTTAAGGTCATCTAAATTAGTGTTTGCAGCAGCTAAAATTTGATTTGCCACAGCTGTACCAATAGCTATTGTTGGTAATGCAGTTGCAGCAGCCATATTTTTCATTCTTTCGTCTGTTTTTAAATACGGATTACTGTTTTGCAAAACGGCTTTTCTTTGAGGAGAAAGATTATCAACAGTTGGGTCAATTACTAAAACACCAGCTGCTTTATTATCTAACAAGTATTTAAGTTTTACTTGTAAACTACCTGGGCCAGCTGGCATACGACGGCCTTGTTGTGGCGTAGACGATGGTTTTGCTGTTGGATCTCCAGTTGCGAAAATCATGACTACTTTACCTGCTACATTTTGTCCTTCGTATTCGTTAAAATCAGCTTTACTTATGCCATAACCAGCAAATAATATTGATGTTGCTTTAACATCGAAGCCTGCTGCGCTTACACCGCTAGGGGTAATGTAGTAATCTTTAAGGTTTTCTTTAGTTTGACCATTTACGGCAAGAACAGATTTAGTAAGGCTAATTGAAGCATAGCCTAATTTTTGGAAATATGGGTCAGTTCCATCTTTTACAGGGCCTTTTAAGCCAAAGCTTTGAAATTGCTTTTTGATGTATTCTGCAGCCATCCAAGCACCTTTTTTACCAGTTTCTCTGCCTTCATATTCATCAGAAGCGATCACTGAAAGATGGCTGTATGCTCTATCTTTATTTATGATTTCGCTAAATTTAACAGCGTCAGGATTTTTCTGAGCCGTAGCACTCAAGCTTAACATTACTGCAAAGCCGGTGTATAGAAGTGTTTTTTTCATCAGTTTTATATTATTTGTGGTCATGAAATTAATAGGAACAACGATTTATTTGGTCTCGTATATTCAAATCATTTCATCAGTTTATAAGTTACAAGGTTATTTTTAGCACGATATTTTTTCTACTCTTTTTGCATGTCTACCACCTTCAAAAGCTGTACTTAAAAAAGTTGAAGCCATTTCTTTTGCCAAATCGGTAGATACAAACCTAGCGGGGATACACAAAATGTTGGCATCGTTATGTTGTCTGGCTAAGGCTGCTATTTCATTTTCCCAACAAATTGCCGCTCGTATTTGCTGATGTTTGTTAGCGGTGATGGCTACTCCATTTGCGCTGCCACAAATTAATATACCAAAGTCAAACTCTTTGCTTTCTACTGCCAATGCTACGGGATGGGCAAAATCGGCATAATCTACAGAATCTGCAGTGTATGTGCCAAAATCTTTTAGCTCGTGGGCTGATAAATAATCTTTTAAGATTTCTTTATACTCAAAGCCAGCATGATCTGCTCCAATAGCAATTCTTAATTTATCTTCTGTGGGCATTTTCAAATTTAATTAGAATTATACAGCTTACGCGTAAATTTTTTGTTGCGCTTATGTATGTTTTTTATTCAGAGTGAAGCGAAGAATCTTTTTATTTATCTAGAGATTCTTCCCTTCGCTCTGAATGACAGAGTTAGTTTTTATAAAATAATGCTTCAGCTTTTTGTTTTTTCTTTTGGATATTGGCTGAAATCATGATACTTAATTCGTACAATAAAAATAGCGGCATGGCTACAATCATCATGGTAAAAGGATCTGCTGTAGGAGTTACTACTGCTGCAACTATCAAAATTAGTACGGCTGCATATCTTCTATTTTTCCTCATAAATTGTGGCGTCATTACGCCAAGTTTAGAAAGGATAAAAATGACAACCGGTAATTGGAAAATAATTCCAGTTCCAAGTGTTAAAGTGAGTACTGTTGAAAGGTATGAATCGATAGTAAACGTATTTTGAATGCTAGGATCAACTGTGAAATTAATTAAGAAGTTGATAGACCAAGGCGCTATAAAGTAGTAGCCAAATAAAACACCTAATAAAAATAATATAGAGGCAAAGAAAACAAACCCTTGTGATGATCTTCTTTCGGTATCCAATAAAGCAGGTTTAATAAACAACCAAATTTCAAATAAAAGATAAGGTACACCTAAAATTAATCCAGCAGTTACGCAAGAACTCATTTGTAAGGTAAACTGACCAGACATTTCAGTATTGATAATTTTAGCATCAATTTTAGTGATACAAAAATCTTGAGCAACTGATGGGAACATTGCTGCAATTTTGCATCCCATTCTATAAGTCCAAAATGTTGGGTCTTTTGGCCCCATTATAATCTTACTCCAAATAAAATCTGAGTAATAAAAAGCCACACAGGTTAACAAAGTAACTACAGCTAAACCTCTCAGTAAATGTTTACGTAATACATCAATGTGATCAAAAAAGGACATTTCTGCCTCTAAACTTTTTCCTTTATTTTTTATGGATTCAATTAAATCCTTTGCTTTGTTCTCGCTCATTGAAATTAGTTAGTAAACAAAAATACCATTCTGTTTGAAATAGAATGGTATTTACGATTTAAATCTATAAAAAGATTATATTATTCTGAGAATTCGAAAGTTTCCATAAACTTAGTGGTAAAGTTACCAGCTCTAAAGTTAGGATCTTTCATCAATTGTAAGTGAAAAGGAATAGTTGTTTTTACACCTTCAATTACAAATTCACTTAATGCACGTTCCATTGTACAAATCGCTTCTTCACGAGTTTGTGCAACGCAAATTAGCTTTGCAATCATCGAATCGTAATTAGAAGGGATTTGATAACCTGCATAAACGTGAGTATCTACACGAACACCATGACCTCCAGGAGAATGGAAATTTGTTATTCTACCTGGTGATGGTCTGAAATTATTGAACGGATCTTCAGCATTGATACGACATTCGATAGCATGCATGTTTGGTACATAGTTATTTCCAGAAATCGGGATGCCAGCAGCAACTTTAATTTGCTCTTTTATTAAATCGAAGTTAATTACTTCTTCAGTTACTGGATGTTCTACTTGGATACGAGTATTCATTTCCATGAAGTAGAAATTACGGTGTTTATCTACCAAAAACTCTACTGTTCCAGCACCTTCATAATTAACAGCTAAAGCACCTTTAATAGCAGCTTCACCCATTTTCTCACGTAATTCTGGAGTCATAAATGGAGATGGCGCTTCTTCAACTAGTTTTTGGTGACGACGTTGAATAGAGCAATCTCTTTCCGATAAGTGACAAGCTTTGCCATATTGATCTCCAATAACTTGAATTTCAATGTGGCGTGGATCTTCAATATATTTTTCTAAATAAAGACCATCATTACCAAAAGCAGCACCGGATTCTTGACGAGCGCTATCCCAAGCATTTTCAAATTCTTCATCTTTCCAAACAATACGCATCCCACGACCACCACCACCGGCAGTAGCTTTTAAAATTACAGGATAGCCCATTTTATTGGCTATTTTAATACCTTCTTTAACGCTTTCCAATAAACCTTCAGAACCTGGAATAGTTGGAACACCAGCAATTTTCATGGTTTCTTTAGCAGAAGCTTTATCGCCCATGCCATTGATTTGCTCTGGTGTAGCACCAATAAATTTAATTCCGTAATCGCGGCAAACCGAAGAAAACTTAGCGTTTTCAGACAAGAAACCATAACCAGGATGAATTGCATCGGCATTGGTTAATTCTGCCGCTGATATAATATTTGGAATACTTAAATAAGAATCTTTACTAGGAGGAGGACCTATACAAACAGCCTCATCGGCAAAACGTACGTGTAAACTCTCTCTATCTGCGGTAGAGTAAACAGCAACCGTTTTTATGCCCATTTCTTTACAGGTACGTATAATACGCAAAGCGATTTCGCCCCTGTTGGCAATTAATATTTTTTTAAACATAATTTTTTATAATTAGCTGATGAGCTAATGAATTAAATAGGTTCTACTAAGAATAATGGTTGATCGTATTCTACTGGAGATGCATTATCTACCAATACTTTAACAATACGGCCAGAAACTTCACTTTCAATTTCGTTAAATAATTTCATCGCTTCGATAATGCAAACTACTTTACCAACTGCAATTTCATCGCCAACGTTTACAAATAAAGGTTTATCAGGGCTAGAAGAACGGTAAAAAGTACCAATCATTGGTGATTTTACGGTAATGTATTTTGATGTATCTTCAGCTGCTGGAGTGCTTGCTTTCGTTTCTGCAACTTGAGGAACTGCTGCTGGAGCTGGTTGTGCTGCAACTGGTGCAGGTAAAGCCGCATTTACATAAACCGGCGCTTGGTTAGTTTTAATGGTAATTTTGAAGTTTTCTTGCTCAATAGCAACTTCATTTACCCCCGACCGAGAAACAAATTTAATGAGTTCCTGAATTTGTTTAATATCCATTCTTTTGTTGTTATGTTAAAAAAATTGGTGTCTTTATGAATTAACTAAGTTATTATTTTTTTTGGTTTTTTTCACTTGTTCAATAGTTCATTTGTTCACTTGTTTGTGAGCTATTTGACCAATGAACTGATGAACAAATTAACTGCTGTACGCCCACTTTAAATATACAGATCCCCAAGTAAAACCTCCGCCAAATGCGGCTAAAATAAGATTATCTCCTTTTTTAAGCTTACTTTCCCATTCCCATAAACAAAGTGGAATTGTACCGTTGGTTGTATTGCCGTAACGTTCTATATTGATCATTACTTTATCTGTGCTAACGCCCATTCTTGAGGCAGTTGCATCAATAATACGTTTGTTTGCTTGATGTGGAACTAACCATGCAACATCATCAGAAGTTAAGTTATTACGCTCCATAATTTCTGCAGCAACATCTGCCATGTTAGTAACAGCAAATTTAAATACCGCTGGTCCTTCTTGATGAACCACATGCTCATTATTAGTAACAGTCTCTACAGTAGCAGGACGAGCTGAACCACCAGCTTTTTGGCCTAAATAATTTCTTCCAGAACCATCGCTGCGTAAAATAGAATCCTGAACACCTAATCCTTCTTCATTTGGCTCTAATAATACTGCACCACAACCATCACCAAAAATAATACAAGTAGTACGATCTTGGTAATTGATAATAGATGACATTTTATCGCCACCAACAACTAATACTTTTTTGTGTTTACCTGATTCTATAAATTGAGATCCGGTTGATAAACCGAAAATAAAACCAGAGCAAGCTGCTTGTAAATCATATCCCCAAGCATTTTTTGCGCCTATTTTATCAGCTAAAACATTTGCAGAGGCTGGAAAAGGGTAATCTGGAGTAGTTGTACAAAAGATAATTAATTCAATTTCTTCTGCTCCAATTCCTCTCTTTTTAAGTAATCCGTTTACTGCTTCAACAGCCATATCAGATGTGCCTAAACCTTCTCCTTTTAATATTCTTCGCTCTTTAATGCCTGTTCTTGATGTAATCCATTCGTCTGATGTTTCAACAATGGTTTCCAGTTCCTTATTTGTCATTATGTAATCTGGAACGTAACCATGAACGGCAGTAATAGCAGCGTGAATTTTGTTCATTTTATTTGATTTTAATTATTGGAATGCGGCTTGTATTTTTCCGACCAAGTTAGATGTAATCATATCTCTCGATTGGAAAATCATATTTTTTATCGCTTCAGGACTAGAAATTCCATGACCAATTAATACTGGTGCATTTACTCCTAAAACTGGACTTCCACCATAGTTTTCGTAATTAAAACGATCAAAAAACTCATCTTTTAATCCTTTTTTAATGGTTAGTACATAGAATGATTCTGCTAATTTAAGCATTATATTTCCTGTAAAACCATCACATACAATTACATCGGCTTTGTCATTAAATAAATCTCGACCTTCAACGTTTCCTACAAAATTAAATAATTTAGTTTCCTTCATTAATCGATGGCTAGATAAAGCAATCATGTTACCCTTCTCGTCTTCTTCGCCAATATTCATTAAAGCTACTTTTGGATTAGAGATTTGCATAACATTTTCAGCATACAAACTGCCTAATACACCAAAATCCATTAAGTTATCTGGCTTACAATCTGCATTAGCGCCTACATCTAATAATAATCCAGTACCACCTTTTAATTTGGGTACAATGGTACATAAGCAAGGTCTAGAAATTCCTGCTATTGGTTTTACACTAAATACAGCGCCAACTAGCATAGCACCAGAGTTTCCCGCACTTGCGAATGAATCTAATTTGCCTTCTTTTAATAGTTGAAAGCCTACAGAAATGCTTGAATTTGGCTTTTGAAGAATAGCCTTTGTGGGATGTTCGCCCATACCAATAACTTCTTCGGTATGTACGTATTCAAAGTGATCGGGGTTGAATCCGTTCTCTTGAAGTAGAGGTTTAATCTGCTGAGTATCTCCAATAAGCACTAAATGCTGATCGGGAGCTAGGGATTGATGAGCTGCTATTGCTCCCAAAACAATTGCTTTGGGAGCATAGTCTCCGCCCATAATATCGAGACCTATTTTCATAGTAAAAAAATCTTTTGTGTTTAAGCTAAATCGCTTTGCTATTATTAGTCTAAGTTAAACTTAAACCAATGTAAAACACAAAAATTTTCTTAGAAAATTAACCTATTGAAGTGTTTTCTATAACTAATTTACCGTTGTAGTACAAGTTACCATCAACATTGTAAGCATGGTGAGGAACGTGTATAGCACCAGTAGTTTGGCATGTTGCCAAAGAAGGAGCTACAGCTTTATAGTGAGTTCTTCTTTTATCTCTTCTTTGTTTAGAAATTTTGCGTTTTGGATGTGCCATTGTGCTTTATTTAAGTATTATTTTAATTTTTTTAATGCTTCCCAACGAGGGTCGTCATTTTGTTCTTCTTCTTTTTCTGCCGTTCCGCTTGCCAATTTATCTAAAGTTGCAATCATTTCTGGATCGCATTTTTGACCTTGACCTGCTTGTTCACAGTTATTTATATAAGGTACCGATACGTTGATGAATTCGTAAATCATTTCCGAAACATCTAACGCACTTTCCTTTTTATTTAGCATAATGATTTCTAAATCATCACTTTCTAAATCGTCTTCAGCAAACTTTACAATTTGCCTTTCATTAACTTCAATTGGTTGTGAAAACTCAGCTAAACATTTATCACAATTAAGTTGTATTGTTCCCAAAATATGGAAATGCAAAATCAACATTGTTTCTTGTTTATCTAATTCAACTTCAACTTTAAGTGCTCCATCTTTTACCAAAGAGTACTCAAATGCATCAAGAAAGCTTTTATCAACTTCAAATTCAAATTGATGTTTGCCCAATTTTAAGCCTGTAAACGGGATTGAAAATTGTTTTAATGCCTTCAATTGTAACTAAATTTTAGCCTGCAAAGGTAGAAAATATTTTTATTAAATGAAATGTTTTTTTAGAATTAAAACTTTGCAAGTCTTTACAACTTTATCGCTTTTTAGTTGTTTTATGTTAAAAATATATTCAAAATGGAAAAGCAAGAAAAAATCGATTTGTTGACAATTATTAATGAGCAAGTGAGTTCTTCTATTCTTGGTGGTGAAGAAGCAGATTACACCGCTCTAGAAAATGAAGGTTTAATTAAAATTGATAGAAGTTCCGTACAATGGTGGGCTGTTATAACGGCTTCTGGACGGCAATTTTTAGAGGAGAATTGGTAATAGACATTATTTTTCTGCCAAAACCATGTCTTTGTTATTTCTGCTCCATTCGCTCCAAGAGCCTATGTATAATTTCGGGATTTCTAATCCTGCGTAATCCATTGCTAAAAGCATATGGCAAGCTGTTACGCCCGAACCACAATGTACAATTACATCTTCTAACTTAACATTAGCTAGTGCGTGAGTGTATTTTTCTTTTAAAATAGATGGAGCTAAGAATAAACCGTTTTCGTCTAAATTTTCTGTAAATGGAATATTTATAGCATTTGGAATATGACCTGCAATTAAATCTATAGGCTCTGTTAAACCTGCAAATCGATTTGCATCTCTTACATCAACAATAGTTTTATTGCTAGTTTTACTTGCGATTTCAACTTCGTTAATATCTACTAATGGCAAATTCCAATTAGTTATTTTATAATCTTCTGCGTTTTTAGGTTCTTCTACTTTTGAACTTGTAGGAAAACCAGCATTAATCGCAGCATTAAATCCGCCATTTAAAACTTGAACTTTTTCATGTCTAATCGCTTTTAACATCCACCAAAAACGAGCGGCGGCGTTACTGCTATTTTTATCATCGTAAATAATAACATGAGTGGTTTTATCAATTCCGAAACATTTTAGAACATCAGCAAACTGTTCAACTGTTGGCAAAGGATGTCTTCCGCCAACGGCGAAATCTTGAATATTTGCTAAATCAGTATTTAAATCAATGTATAATGCACCAGCTAAATGATTTTCGTCGTATCTCGTTTTTGAGCCAGCGCTTGCATCAATCAATACAAAATCATTTGAATTTAAGTTGATTAATTCTCTTGGCTGTATGATTGGAGATAGCTTTTGCATTCTTAATTCGCATCATCCTTCACATCACTCGCTGTTTCTATTAATTTTCCGCCGGTGCGTAATTGGTTACTTAATAGGTTTTCTTGTTCTTTGCGATGTTTTACAATATGAACAGCAGCAAAAATGGCTTCCATAAATGAAGTTGGATCGGCTAAGTTTTTACCAGCAATATCATATCCAGTTCCATGATCTGGAGAAGTGCGCACAAATTTTAAACCTGCAGTATAATTTACGCCAGTACTAAATGCGATGGTTTTAAAAGGAATTAAACCTTGATCGTGGTACATGGCTAAAACCGCATCGAATTGTTTGTAAGTGCCATTGCCAAAAAAGCCATCAGCAGGGTATGGACCAAAACAAATGATGCCTTTATCAAATGCTTCTTGGATCGCTGGCGAAATAATTTCTGCTTCTTCTTTACCTAATAATCCGTTATCACTAGCATGAGGATTTAAACCTAAAACTGCAATTTTTGGCTTTTCAATCCAGAAATCTTTCTTCAAACTATCGTTAATGAGTTGAAGTTTTTTAACAATTTTTTCATGACTAATCGCCGTTGGTACTTCTAAAACAGGGATATGACCAGTAACTACACCGACACGTAAAGTTTCACTAATTAAAAACATTAGTACATCGTTACTTTCGCTGCGTTCTTGTAAATATTCGGTATGACCAGGAAAACTAAAATTCTCTGACTGTATATTATTTTTATTAATTGGCGCAGTAACTAAAGCATCAATTGCGCCGCTTACTAAATCATCAGTTGCTTTTTGTAGAGATAATAAAGCATATTTTCCGCCAATTTCATTAGCTATACCTAAGTCAATTTTTACATCTTCTTCCCAACAATTAATCATGTTTGCTTTACGTGGATTTGCATCTGCAGCTTTGTTGATTACATTAAAAACGAAATCACTCATTTGTAAAGCCTTTCTATGAAAAGACGCCACTTTTGTATGTCCGTAAACTATTGGAGTACAATAATCTAGCATTTTACTTTCGGCCAAAGTTTTTAAAATAACCTCTAGCCCAATGCCATTTATATCGCCAATACTTATACCTATTTTAACTTTATCGCTCATGCTGTATTAAAAGAATTTAGCGCAAATTAACGATTTTGAATTAAACAGTTATAAAAATAATAGAGAAGTTCAATAGTATCATTTGTTGGCTAGCTCATTAGGTATAGCGCAAATGACTAATTGCGAATGAACTGATGAACAGATAAAAACCTTAACTTTGCGGCAATGAGTTTAGTAAAAGCGAAAAAACATTTAGGTCAGCACTTTTTAACCGACAAAAAAATTGCCGAGAAAATTGTAAATGGCCTTATTCATACCGATCAGTACCATCAAGTTTTGGAAGTTGGACCTGGAATGGGTATTCTTTCCGATATCCTATTGGCGAGAGAAGATTTAGAAACTTTTTTGATTGATATTGATGTAGAATCTGTCGCTTTTTTAGCAGCTAAATATCCCCAGTTGGGAGAACGATTAATTAGCGGAGATTTTTTAAAACTAGACTTAACTTCAGTTTTCCCAGGTAAATTCGCTGTAATAGGCAACTTTCCGTATAATATTTCATCTCAGATTTTATTTAAAATTTTAGAGCATAAAGATAACGTAGTAGAAATGGTGGGGATGTTTCAAAAAGAAGTTGCAGAACGTTGTGCATCAAAATCTGGGACCAAAGAATACGGAATTTTAAGCGTTTTGATACAAGCTTATTACGATATCGAATATCTATTTACAGTAAAACCAGGCACTTTTAATCCGCCGCCAAAAGTAAATTCTGGTGTTATTCGCTTAAGTAGAAATAACATGGAAACTTTGCCATGTGATGAAAAGCTGTTTTGGCGTACGGTAAAAGGTGGATTTAATCAACGTCGTAAAACTTTACGTAACGCATTATCTGGCACAATTGCTAAAGATAAAATGGATAATCATCCGTTTTTTGATAAACGTGCTGAGCAATTAAGTGTGGAAGACTTCATAACCTTAACTCAACATCTTAGTTTTTTAACAGGTCAGTAACAATGAGCAAAAAGATTTTAATTATAGATGATCTCCACCCTATGTTTAAGGAACAAGCCATTGCTTTAGGTTTTGAAGTAGATGATTTGCCTCTAATTACGAGAGCTGAAACATTAGCTGTTATAAAAAATTATACGGGTATCGCTGTTCGTACTAAATTTAGAATTGATAAGGAATTATTTGATTTAGCGCCGAATTTAAAGTTTGTGGCCAGGGCAGGGGCGGGTTTAGATAATATTGATGAAGCTGATGCGGCCGAAAGAAATATCCAATTAATTAATGCGCCTGAAGGAAATAGAGATGCAGTTGGCGAACATGCTATTGGTCTTTTACTTTCGTTAATGAATAATTTTCGCAAAGCGGATACAGAAATTAGAAACGGAATTTGGGATAGAGAAGATAATCGTGGTTACGAATTAAAAGGCAAAACCATTGGAATTATTGGTTATGGCTTTATGGGGCGAAGTTTTGCTAAAAAACTTTCGGGTTTTGAAGTAAATGTAATTGCTTACGATAAATATAAAACTGGCTTTAGCGATGCTTATGCTCGAGAAGTGAGTATGGAAGAAATTGTAAAGCAAAGTGATGTTTTGAGCTTACATGTTCCGTTAACAAAGGAAACCAAGCAAATGGTTAACGAAGAATATTTATATCATTTCAAAAAACCAATCTTTTTTATCAATACGGCAAGGGGTGAAATTGTAAATACATCAGCTGTGCTGGATAAAATAAAAAACGGCAAAATTTTAGGCGCTGGTTTAGATGTATTAGAAACTGAAAAATTTCCAGCGTTGGGCGAGCAACCTTGGTTTGATGATTTGAAAAAATCGGGCAAGGTAATTTTAACTCCCCACGTTGGCGGATGGACCTTTGATTCGTATCGTAAAATTTCTGAAGTTTTGGCTCAAAAACTATCGGAAATCAAATTATAAATCCCTAAATTGCTCATAAGAACAAAACATCAAATATCTTATGGCAAAAGAACATCAATATAAAACCAATTTGGTTTGGGCAGGTAACAAAGGTTCGGGAACAATGGATTATCGCTCTTACGACCGCGATTTTGTAGTGTCTATTGAAAATAAAGCACCAATTTCTGGTTCGTCGGATTCAGTATTTCTAGGTGATAAAACAAAATACAATCCAGAAGATTTATTGCTTTCTTCAGTTTCTTCTTGTCACATGTTATGGTATTTACATTTATGTTCTAAAAACGACATCGTTGTAATGGAATATAAAGACAACGCGATTGGCATTATGGAAGAAAACGCCGATGGTAGTGGTCAGTTTAAAGAAGTTTTATTGCAGCCTGAAGTGGTGATTTCTAAAAAAGAGCAAAAAGATTTAGCCAACTCACTTCATGAAGAAGCGAATAAAATGTGCTTTATTGCTAATTCATTAAATTTTCCAGTTAAGCATAAGCCAAGCTGTACGGCTATTAACGAGTAATTTAGTATGACCATAAGAACCTTTTGGACAATCTTTATTAAGATTTTAGGTATTTGGTTAGTGATTGAAAGTATAACAGTTATACAACAATTCTTATCAACGCTTTCAACTTTGCGATTTAACAATGAGAATAATTTTTATGGAACCATAATAGCTCTTTTGTTGTTAACCATTATAATTTATATCCTTGTTTTGAGGTTACTTCTTTTCAAAACCTCATGGCTCATAGATAAAATGCATCTTGAAAACGGGTTTTTGGAAGAAAAGATTGAACTTAATATCAAAAGTACAACGGTTCTGTCTATTGCAACTATAGTTATTGGTGGGCTTATATTCGTTGATAGCTTACCACAGCTTTGCAAACAGATATTTATGTATTTTCAACAGAGAAATGTATTTGGAGAAAGCCCAACTTCTGGTTGGATCATATTTCAATTTGTAAAAACCAGTATCGGTTATTTACTTATGACTAACAGTAAACTTATAGCTAAGTTTATAGATAAACAAAGTAGGGAACAAAACGACTCAGTCGAATAGTTTTTATCAAAGTCGTTATTGAGAGTTTAGCGAAGCAATGACGGCAGGAAAAAGAAAGCCACAGATTAGCAGATTTAAGTTCATTAATCTGCTAATCTGTGGCTTATTATTTGATAACTATTTCCCTTGCCAAGTATTATCTTTAGGAGTAGCATCCATAAAAATGCCTCCATCAAGTGCAACAGATTGTACTTTTTTCTTGCTGCTAAAACTTACCGTAGCCATTTTCTGATTTGCTTTCCACACCGCTGGTGTTTGGTGCAACGTTTGTTTAGAGCCATCAGCGTAAGTAATATTTACATCAAAAGGAATGGCAAAACCACCTTCATTTTTAATGGAAACAACATTTTTTCCAGCAGTTGCTGATACTTTAGTTAAAGCTAAATCGATATAATTATTGCTGAAAAACCAATTGTTAAAAAACCAGTTTAAGTTTTGTTTAGCACCACTATTCATCGAGTTAAAGTAATCCCATGGAATTGGATGTTTGCCATTCCAATTATCCATATAAGTGTGTAAAGCAGTTTTAAATAAATCATCGCCTAACATATCTTTTAACGCTAAGTAAGATAAAGAAGCTTTTCCATATGAGTTATTGCCATAGCCAGCACCAGATAATTGGCTCGACATAGAAATTATAGGCTGATCTTCTTCGGCAGATTTATCGTTAATGTAACGCTGAACTCTAAAGGATTTATAGAACTTGTCAGCAGCATCTTTACCATGTTCGGCAATGCCGATTAAATATTCTAATGTAGTTGCCCAGCCTTCATCCATAAACGCATAACGAGTTTCGTTTATCCCCATATAAAATGGGAAGTAAGTATGTGCAATTTCATGATCTTGTACTAGCTGCGCAAAAGTTGCATCGCCAGTTTGTGAATCATTTACCATTCCAGGGTATTCCATGTCAGCAAAACCTTGGAAAGCAGTCATTTTAGAGAACGGATAAGGAACTCCTGGCCAGTTATTAGAGAACCAAGCCAATGCATAATTGTTGTTTTTTACAGAGTTGACAAAATCTGTTCCTTTAACATCGTATGCTGCCTGAGTACTTACTCTGCGGTTGGTTTTATTATCTACAATTACACTTCCAGCATCCCATAAATAGGTGCTACTTAAGCCAAAACAAACGTCAACGATGTTGTTTACAGAGAATTTCCAAGTATTCCAGTCGTTTTGTAACGTAACTTTACCGCTTTTCATTTCTTGTTCGGTAGCCACATGGATTACTTCATCACTGGTGTATGATTTTTTTAATCGAGCTGCAAATTCTGGTTGTAAAACCTCATCAGGATTTAATAAATCGCCTGTGGCATAAACTACAAAGTTTTTAGGGGCCTTTATAGAGAAAACATAATCGTTAAAATCGTTATAAAACTCTTGACGATCGGTGTGTGGCAATCTATCCCATCCATTATAATCATCGTAAACCGAAACACGAGGATAACTATATGCCACGTACATAGTTGTTGGATCTATTTGTCCCTCACGGCCGCTTTCTTTTGATAACGGATAATTCCAGTCGATATTTAATAATGCTTTTTGACCAGGTAATAGTGGAGATTTTAACCTCACATCTCCGGTTGTACCCCAACCTTTAGTGTTTACATTATATACTTCGCCGTTAATTTTTAGGGAAGTAATTGTTAATCCGGCAGATAAAAAATCTTCGCTCACTCCGCCGCCTCTTGGTGAAGTTGGCTTGTGTAAATTATTTACAAAACGAATAGTAATCGTCTTTAAGGTGTCTCTACTGTTGTTCGAATAATCAATACTTTCTGTTCCACTTACAATTTTTGTATCGGTATTAACGGTGATTTCCATGTTGTATTTACCATGGTTTTGCCAGTAATTTTTACCAGGTTTCCCATCCAAAGAACGAGTGCCTTTTTGATAGGCAGCCTTAATATTTCTGGGCATGTATAAGTCTTGCGCAAACAGCGTAGTCGCACAAATAAACAATACTAACGTGAGAATAAATTTTTTCATGAGATTTTATTTTAAGCTAAATTAATGAAAATAATAGGCAGCGTATAAACATCACCTTATTTTTACGCGAACTAACTATTGTTATGGAAATGTTTTTTAAACCAAAATATTTGCTTTTGTAAAAATTGCCTTATATCTTCGTTTTAATCAAAGCAAGACTATGTAGGCTAATGGCCGATGTAGTCTTGTTTGTTTTTTAGAGGATTTGATAAAAAAACAATTAAGTATGTCAGACGTAACTTATTATACTCAAGAGGGTTTAGATAAACTGAAAGAGGAATTACATAGATTAAAAACTTCAGACAGAGCTGCAATATCAAAAGCTATTGCAGAAGCTAGAGATAAAGGCGATTTGTCTGAAAACGCAGAATATGATGCAGCAAAAGAAGCACAAGGTTTACATGAGGCGAAAATTGCTAAAATGTCCGCTGCGCTATCTACAGCAAGGTTAATTGACGAAAGTAAGCTAGATTTATCTAAGGTTTTAGCTTTATCTATTGTTAAAATTAAAAATGTAAAGAACGGCGCAACCATGACTTATCAATTGGTTGCAGAAAGCGAAGCTGATTTAAAAACGGGAAAGATTTCAGTAAAATCTCCAATTGCGCAAGGTTTATTAGGTAAATCTGTTGGTGATACTACCGAAATTCAAGTGCCTGCTGGTAAAATGGAATTTGAAATACTAGAAATATCAAGATAAAATAGTGCTACGGGTTGCATGTTGTGGGTTACGGGTTTGGATTCGTAAAATAGCACACTCAACCCCACAATTCATAACTGCATGACTATATTTTCAAAAATTGTAAGCGGAGAAATTCCTGCACATATTGTAGCAGAAACGACGGATTTTATGGCGTTTTTAGATGTAAATCCATTAGTGATGGGGCATGTATTGGTTATTCCAAAAAAGGAAATTGATTATATTTTCGATATGGAAGATGAACTATATACTGGCTTAACGCTGTTTGCAAAACAAGTAGCAAAAGCTGTTAAAATTGCATTTCCATGTAAAAAAGTAGGTGTAGCAGTTATTGGATTGGAAGTTCCGCATACGCACATTCATTTAATACCAATGAATAATGTGAGCGATATGAATTTTGCTAAAGAAAAACTGAAACCAAGTCAAGAAGAACTTGCAGAAGCTGCGATTAAAATTAAAGCGAAGCTTTAATTTTGTTACGAGTTATGAGTTGCAAGTTGCCAGTTTGGATGTAGACCCAACAACCCATAACTATTTCAACTTCTCGTTATTCTCATGTCTATCTGCATCACGAATAGTTTTCTTCTCTAAATTTTTAATCAGTGCATCGTTTAAATCTATGCCAGTTTGGTTGGCAAGGCAGATTAAAACAAATAAAACATCAGCCATTTCATCTGCTAAGTTTACTTCTTCGTCGCTCTTTTTAAAAGACTGCTCACCATATTTTCTCGACATAATACGAGCAACTTCACCAACTTCTTCCATCAAAATAGCTGTATTCGTTAACTCATTAAAATAACGAATTCCAGTAGATTTAATCCAGTTGTCTACGGTTTCTTGTGCTTGTTCGATGGTCATATTATTTATGTTAGTGGTTATCTTTATCTTTCGTGTCCATTATAATTGTAACTGGCCCATCATTTACTAAGCTAATTTTCATATCGGCACCAAAAATGCCGCATGCTATTTCCTTATTTAGTAAAGCTGATAAAGTTCTAATCATTTCTTCATACATCGGAATAGCTTTATCAGGTCTGGCAGCCCTTGTAAATCCAGGTCTGTTTCCTTTTTTAGTAGCTGCAAATAATGTAAACTGACTAATTAATAAAATATTACCATCAATATCAGCTAATGCTTTATTCATCAATCCATTTTCATCTCCAAAAACTCGCATGTTAGCAATTTTTTGTGCCAACCATTCTAAATCTTCTTGTGTATCTGCATCCTCAATACCTAATAGCACTAAAAATCCAGTATCAATTGCTCCAGTAATTTTGTCATCTACTGTACAGCTTGCTTGTGTAACTCTTTGTAAAACTGCTCTCATATATAAAGTTCATTAGCTCATTATGTTCATTAGTTTGGATTTGATTCGAACTAACAACTCGCAATCTCTAGGCTCTCGTATCATTACCATGAAAAATGCTTAGATAACTTTCGTATCTGCTTATCTCAATTTCGCCATTTTCTACTGCTTTAATTACTGCGCAGCCTGGTTCGTTTACGTGTCTGCAATTGTTAAAACGACATTGGTTTAAACGTTCCCGCATCTCTACAAAATAATGGCTTAATTCTTCAGGTTTAATATCGAAAATACCTAATTCTCTAATTCCGGGGGTATCAATTAAATAACCGCCAAAAGGTAAGGTGTGCATTTCTGCAAAAGTTGTAGTGTGTTGACCTTTATCGCTCCAATCAGAAATTTCGCCTGTTTTAATGTCGAAGCCAGGGAGTAAGGCATTAATTAAACTCGATTTCCCAACGCCTGAATGCCCCGAAAATAAAGTGGTTTTATCTTTTAGTAAGTCTTTAATTTGTTCAACATTTGTACCCTTTAAGGCCGAAACCTCATAACATGGATATCCAATTCGTTCGTAAATTGCTTTGTACTCTGCTAAAATTTCTAAACCTTGTTTACTAAATAAATCGAGTTTGTTAAATATTAGGCAAGTTGGGATGCTGTATGCTTCGGAAGTAACTAAAAAGCGATCTATAAAACCTAAAGATGTGCGTGGGGATGCCAACGTAACAATTAGAAAGGCTTGATCTAAATTGGCGGCAATAATTTGTGCTTGCTTACTTAAATTAATGGATTTACGGATGATGTAGTTCTTCCGTTCTTCTAATTTATCAATCACGCCGGTTGCTGCATTGGGTTCTAATTCAAAGCCAACTTTATCGCCAACGGCAATTGGATTAGTGGTTTGTATGCCCTGTATCCTGAATTTACCTTTAATTCGGCAATCGTAATTTTTGCCATCCTCGGCATAAACTTGGTACCAACTCCCTGTAGATTTTATAACTAATCCTTGCATATTATGCCATAAAGGTAGTAATATCATTACATGCATAAAAATGATTATATAATATGTGTGTGAAATGGGAATGATGCAATGTATTTCTACTGTTGTTGGTTTTAGTTTAGACGAAATTGTGAAAGGAAATAAGGCTTGCTAAAGGAAATGTGGTGGTGCAGGTGTTAAAAGTGGGAGTAACTATGGTATAATAGGGAATGAAGTTGATATTATCGGAAGTACTGGTGATAAAAGACGGAGTACTATTGATATAAATGGGAGTAACATTGCTAAAAGATGGAGTTAAGTTGATCTTTGTAGAAGTGCAGGTGATAAAAGTCGGAGCAACTTAGATATAAGTGGGAGTGAAGTATGCATAAGACGGAGTAATGTTTATAAAAGCGGGAGTAATATTGGTTGTTCTATAGAAGTGGGTACTAGGTTTATTTTTCAGCTCGCCGCCGCTGTGGCTCTTTCGTTTTTCATGAGTGTTTATTTTAGGGGTATTCAAGAATGCTTCACAGTATCTCTTGATAGAAAAGAAACAAAAGATCAAGGCTTAGTATCATCTCTCGGATTAAGCTATCAAAACTTTTAGGGCAACAGAATAAGGTCCCGATGAAGGATCGGAACTGCATTCTGTTTTGGGTTGTGGTTTTTGGAAGGTATTGCGCAAGTTTAAACAAGTTGATTTATTGTTTTTAATTGTTTGTTTGAGCTCGTAGCGAAAAGCTACTCGGTTTAATGCTTTCTCCTTCGGGATGCTACAAGGCCGGTCCTCGTTCTTGGGAGTGGGTTGTAGTTTGGGATTGGTTGTTAGGCGGTCGTCTTTGCGAGGCTTGTTTTTTTTAAGCCGTGGCAATCTCCTTTATGTTATTTAATAAAATAAACGTCCTAACCGTCCTTCCCAACTTGATTGGGAATCGTAATGCAATAGGAGGTTTTTTACGCATTATGATTTCCATTTTCATGGAAAGGACGGGTAGGGTTTCTACTTGTGTTAGGTTTAGGTTTTTTGGGTAATGTCAGGAACAGGCTTTTGTTTTTAAACCCGATAGTAACGAAAATACTTTTTTGTGTTGCTGGTCCTTCGACTACGCTCAGGATGGCGGTACAAAAAAGATTGTAGTGCATAGCGGGGCAGAACTAATCCGATGGAATACTGTAAAACCTTTTCAAAAAGATATTGAAATCTGCTTATTGTTGCAAATTTTGCAACTCATTAATGGATTTCATAAAAAAATCAAATTATTTTAAAATAACACTTGACATTGTAAAAAATATTCCTCTACTTAGCGGTGTAGAAAATACACTAAGAAAGAAATGATTTTTAACAACACGATTATTACCATTATTACATCAACAACAGGCCAGTGCCTGATGGGGAAACGCTAGTGGTATAATTTAAACACTCAACATACAAAGCGCTCCCGACAAAATCGGGAGCGCTTTTTTTTTACTTATAATTATGAACATCTTAAAATTTGGCGGTACATCTGTAGGTTCGGTAGAAAGCATTACTGCTTTATTGAACATTTTAGCGAAAGAAAATGAGCAGCAAGAAAAACCGATAGTGGTTTTATCGGCAATGAGTGGCGTAACTAATTTGCTTACGGCAATGGCTGATAAAGCTGCTTTGGGGCAAGATTATAGTGAAGAGCTAAAGGCATTGGAGCAGCGCCATTTTGATGTGATTAGAGCTTTGTTGCCTGCATCGGCTCAGAACCCGGTTTTAACAAAGTTGAAATTGTATTTTAATGAGTTAGAAGAATTGTTGCAGGCTGTTTATAATTTGCAAGAATTGAGCTTACAGGCTAAAGATTTAGTGTTGAGTTATGGCGAACGCTGCTCGACCTTTATGGTTTGCCACATTGCAAAACAAAAGTTTCCGGAAGCGGTTTTTGCAGATGCAACTCAATTTGTGAAAACCGATGGCAATTTTGGGCAAGCAAAAGTAAATACGCAATTAACTGATTTCTTGGTTAAAGATTTTTATGAAACCAATGCGGGTAAGATGCTTTTTGTTACTGGTTTTATTGCGAGTAATGATGCAAATCGTGTAACTACTTTGGGTAGGGGTGGTAGCGATTATACGGCTGCAATTTTAGGTTCGGCGCTAAATGCTAGCGAAATACAAATTTGGACTGATGTAAATGGAATGATGACTGCCGACCCTAGAATGGTGAAAAAAGCATTTTCATTACCAGAATTAAGTTATATCGAAGCAATGGAGTTGTCGTACTTTGGGGCAAAAGTTATTTATCCGCCTACAATGACGCCTGCTTTTTTAAAGCAAATACCGATTGTAATTAAAAACACTTTTGATGTGGATTTTGAAGGAACTTACATTCGTCATGGTGCAAAAACATCGGCTTTGCCTATAAAAGGTATCTCATCTATTGATGAAATAAGTATTGTAAACTTGGCTGGAAGCGGCATGGTTGGTAAGGCAGGTTTTAGCGGCAGATTGTTTTCTTTGCTATCGCGAGAGCAGATTAATGTAGTGCTGATTACTCAATCATCGTCTGAACATAGTATCACTTTTGCTGTAAAACCTTCGGATGCTGTTAAGGCAGTAAAACTGATTTCGAAAGAGTTTGATTTGGAATTACAGGCTAAAAAGCTAGATAAACCTGAAGTAGAAAATGGTTTGGCGGTTTTAGCTATTGTTGGTGAAAACATGAAACATACACCTGGTATTTCGGGCAAATTGTTTCATGCATTGGGTAGAAATGGTGTGAATGTTCATGCGATTGCGCAAGGATCATCGGAATATAATATCTCGGTAATTATTGCGAAAGCGGATTTATCTAAAGCGGTAAATGCGGTGCATGATGCGTTTTATACTTCGCTGAATAAAACCCTGCATATATTCTGTTTGGGAACTGGAAATATTGGTAAAACATTATTTAAACAATTGCAGATTCAAATGCCTTTCTTGGCTAAAAACAACGATTTGCAGGTGAAAGTAATGGGTGTGAGTAATACTCGAAAAATGCTTTTATCGCCCAATGGCATAGCTTTAGAGAACTGGGAAGACACACTAAATACACAAGGTGAAACTGCTAATTTGGAAGGATTTATTGCACAAATGAAGGCTATGAACTTACCAAACTGTATGTTTGTAGATAATACTGCTAGTCCGCAACCTGTACCTTTTTACCAAGGTGTTTTCGAAGCCAGTATTTCTGTAGTTACGTGTAATAAAATTGGTAACTCGGCTAGTTTTGCGCAATACGAGACGTTTAAAAATACAGCTCGCAAATTTGGTGTAGACTTTTATTACGAAACCAATGTGGGTGCGGGCTTGCCTATCATCAGAACGCTAAAAGATTTGATGATGAGTGGCGATAAAATTGCTCGAATTGAAGCTATCCTTTCGGGAACAATTTCTTACATCTTTAATCACTTTAAAGGCGATGCAGTTTTCCATGAAATTGTAAAGGAAGCACAAGAAAAAGGCTATACTGAACCAGATCCTCGTGATGATTTGAATGGAAAAGATTTTATGCGGAAGATGTTAATTTTAGCTCGTGATGCAGGTTATGCTTTCGAAGAAGCCGATGTAAGTATTCAGAATATGTTGCCAGATGCTTGTTTACAAGCGCCAACTGTTGAAAAGTTTTACAAACAATTGGAATTAAATGCAGACTATTTTACAAAGTTGAAGGAAGAAGCGGAAGCGAGCAAAAAGGTATTGAGGTACATAGGCAAATTGGAAGATGGTAAAGCGTCTATCACTTTACAAATGGTAGATGAAAACCATCCATTTTATATGCTTTCTGGTAGTGATAATATTATCTCGTTTACTACTGATAGATATAAAGAACGTCCGTTGGTAGTGAAAGGTCCAGGTGCTGGTGCTGAAGTTACTGCGGCGGGAGTTTTTGCTGATATTATAAATGTTGGTGCTTTAAACGCATAAAATATGAGTTTAGTAGAAAAAGCAAAGGATGAAATATTGCTGATAGTTGATAAGGCTTTGCTTGATTTTGAAACTATTAGTGATGAAGATTGGAATGCTAAACCAAACCCAGTTAAATGGTCTCGAAAAGAATTGTTGGGACATTTGATTGATAGCGCTTCTAATAATTTAAGGAGATTGATAGTTGGTCAATATGAACAAGGAACAAAGATTGTTTATCAGCAAGATGAATGGGTAAGCTATCAGAATTATCAGGAGATGGATATTGAGGATATTAAAACGCTCTGGAAATTATTAAATGATCAAGTTGCGAGAGTGATTGGTAGAGTTCCTCAAAGTAAATTGGATAATACTTGCGATACGGGAAAAGGGAAGGTAGAGGTTCACTCACTGGTTTACTTTATTGAAGATTATATAGTTCATTTAAACTATCATTTAAAACAAATAAACGACGTCAATTTTAACGCTCACAAATAAAAAATGAAAGAAATAAAAGTATTTGCCCCTGCTACCGTTGCCAATGTGGTTTGTGGATTTGATGTTTTAGGTTTTGCCGTAAATGAACCTGGAGATGAAGTTGTAATGCGTTTGGTAGATGAGCCTGGGGTTCGTTTATTAAAAATTACTGGAGATGATGGTCGGTTGCCATTAGATTCTGCAAAAAACACGGTGAGTGCGAGTGTGCAACATTATCTAAAGCACTTAAATAGGGAAGATGTTGGCGTAGAAATCGAATTGCATAAAAAGATGCCAATTGGTAGCGGATTAGGTTCTAGTTCGGCGAGTACAGTTGCGGGATTGTATGCGATTAATCAGCTAATGGGTAATTTGCTAACTGCAAAAGAACTCGTTCCATTTGCAATGAAAGGTGAAGAATTGGCTTGTGGTTATGGTCATGCAGATAATGTAGCGCCTGCATTAATGGGTGGATTTGTTTTGGTTCGCAGTTACGAACCATTGGATTTAATCGCTTTGCCAACGCCTAAAAATTTATTTGCTGCTATTGTTTATCCAGAGGTAGAAGTGCCTACAAAAGATGCCCGACAAATGATACGTGCTAAGGTTTTATTAAAGGATGCAGTTACCCAATGGGGAAATGTGGCTGGTTTGGTAAGTGGATTGTTTTTGAATGATATCGATTTAGTTGGTAGAAGTATGAAAGATGTTTTAATAGAACCAACTCGTTCTATTTTAATTCCTGGATTTGAAACTTTGAGAGCATTAGCCATGGAAAACGGAGCGGTAGGTTTCGGTATTTCTGGCTCTGGTCCATCTGTTTTTGCTTTGGCTAAAGATGAGGCAACTGCCCGAAAAATAACTGACGCTCAACAAAAACATTTAACCCAATTAAATATTAATAGTAATGCTTATGTGTCTTCGGTTAATGCTGAAGGACCAAGAGTATTGTAATTGAGGTTGCGGGCTGAGGGTGTAAAGGTTGAGGGATAAAGCTCCCAAACCTTCCAACCTTCCAACCTTCCAATCTTCCAACCTTTTTAAAATGAAATTATACAGTACCAACAACAAAGATCTACGTGTTTCCTTTCAAGAAGCGGTTTTTAATAGTATGCCACAAGACAAAGGATTATACATGCCAGTGGAAATTCCTGAATTGGAAAAAGAGTTTATAGCTAATATCGAAAAATATTCGTTGCGAGAGATTGCTTATAAAATTGCATCAACTTTGTTAAAGGATGAAATACCAGCAGCTGATTTAAAAGCTTTAATTGAAGATGCGGCAAACTTTGATGCACCTGTTGTAAAATTGGCTGAACAAACTTTTGTGTTGGAATTATTTCATGGTCCATCTTTAGCTTTTAAAGATTTTGGCGCTCGATTTATGAGTCGGGTAATGGCATATTTCTTAAAGGATGGGGAACAGTTATTGGATGTTTTAGTTGCCACATCTGGCGATACTGGAGGTGCTGTTGCTTTAGGGTTTTTAGGTGTACCGAATACTAGAGTTACTATTTTATTCCCGAAAGGAAAAGTGAGCGAAGTACAACGATTACAGTTAACAACCAATGGTAAAAACATTAGAGCAATAGCTGTTGATGGAACGTTTGATGATTGTCAGGCTTTAGTGAAACAAGCTTTTGCTGATGAAGAATTGAACTTGAAATTCAGATTAACTTCTGCTAACTCGATTAATATTGCACGATTAATTCCGCAAACTTTTTATTATTTCAATGCGTATGCACAATTAAAAAGACAAGGTTTTAGTGATGTTGTTTTTTCTGTGCCTAGCGGAAACTTTGGGAACATTGGTGCGGGATTATTAGCCTACAAAATGGGCTTGCCAGTTCATCAATTTATTGCAGCAACCAATGCAAATGATACCGTTCCACGTTTTTTAGAAACAGGTGTTTACGAAACTAAACCATCTGTACAAACCTACGCCAACGCAATGGATGTTGGTGCGCCAAGTAATTGGGTACGCATTATGGATTTGTTTAAGGAAGATAGGAAAGTGCTTCAAGAATTGGTAAAAGCATATCGTTTTACGGACGATGAAACCTTAGCAGGAATAGCAGAGATCTTTGAGAAATTTAACTATGTTGCTTGTCCACATACGGCGATTGCTTATTTAGCGACTAAAGCTTACGCTGAAAAAAATCCAAATGATGAAAGCGCAAAAGTGTTTTTATCTACTGCTCATGTGTGTAAGTTTCCAGAAGTATTTTCAAAAGAAATGTTGGCGAAAATTGAATTGCCAGAACAAGTGAAATCACTTAAAAACAACCCGGAATTATATGATGAGTTGGGTAAGGATTTTGAAGGGTTTAAAGGGTATTTATTAGGGGAATAGGTTTTGTCTTGTCATTCAGAGCGTAGCGAAGAATCTCTTAACAACAAAGCTAGAGATTCTTCGCTACGCTCTGAATGACAAATTGAATTAAAACACTGCTTGCGCAATTCTTTTAGTTGGTTCTGGATTACTCATGGTATAAAAGTGCAATACCGGAGCGCCAATTTTAACTAACTCTTTGCATTGTTGAATCATAAATTCTATACCAACTTCTTTAACTTCAGCTTCGCTTTTACAAGCGTGAACAGCTTCGCTTAAATCTTCAGGTAAATCGATATGAAATACTTTTGGTAAACTGATTAATTGTTTAGAAGAAGTGATTGGTTTTAACCCTGGAATAATTGGTACGTTAATTCCATTCTCACGACATTTTTTCACGAACTCTACGTATTTAGAATTATCAAAGAACATTTGAGTTACAATAAATTCTGCACCCATATCTACTTTCTTTTTCAAATATTTGAAATCGGTTTTAAGGTTTGGTGCCTCAAAATGTTTCTCCGGATATCCAGCAACGCCGACACAAAAATCTGTTTTAAAAGCATCGTGATCTTCGTGTAAATATCGACCATTGTTCATATGCATTACCTGTTCTAAAAGATCTGTCGCGTAAGCATGACCACCAGGTGTTGGTATAAAACTTGAATCTGCATGACGAGCATCTCCACGTAAAACTAAAACATTGTCAATTCCTAAAAACTGCAAATCGATTAACGCATTCTCAGTTTCTTCTTTTGTAAAACCACCACAAATTAAGTGAGGAACGGCATCTACCTTGTATTTATTAATAATTGCAGCACAAATTGCAACTGTTCCAGGTCTTTTTCTGTAAGATATTTTCTCTAATAAACCAGTTTCATGTTGCTTATAAATGTAATCCTCACGGTGATAAGTAACATCAATAAATGGCGGATTGAATTCCATCAATGGATCAATAGCATTGTAGATAGCCTGAATACTTTTTCCTTTTACTGGTGGTAAAAGTTCAAATGAGAATAAGGTTTTACCCTTCGCGTTTTTTATATGGTCTGTAATCTTCATGCTGGTTGATTAGTTTGTTGGTTGTTGGTTTTTTGGATGGTTGAGCTAATGTATCTTAGTATGCCAAATTCGGACTTAACCATCTTTCCACTTCTTCTAAAGACATGTTTTTTCTGATGGCATAATCTTCTACTTGATCTTTGGTAATTTTTCCTAATCCGAAATAACGAGATTGTGGATGCGAGAAATAAAAACCACTTACTGCTGCGGTTGGATACATCGCATAACTTTCGGTAATGTTTAATCCAATCTTGTTTTCTGCATCTAAAAGCGCAAATAATGTTCCTTTTTCTGTATGCTCCGGACAAGCTGGATAACCTGGCGCAGGGCGAATACCTACATATTCTTCTTTGATCAATTCTTCGTTTGTAAACTTTTCTTCCTTGGCATAAGCCCAATATTCTTTACGAACCAATTCATGTAGCTTTTCTGCAAATGCTTCAGCTAATCTATCTGCTAGAGCTTTGGCCATAATGCTATTGTAATCATCGTAGTTTTTCTCAAATTCTGCTACTAATTCATCGCATCCAATACCTGTTGTTGCGGCAAAACCACCAAAATAGTCTTGTATGCCACTATCTTTTGGCGCAATAAAATCTGAAAGCGCATAATAAGGTTGGCCATCTGTTTTTTCGGCTTGTTGCCTTAAAGTATGGATAACTACTTTATCGGCATTGCCATTTTTAAGTTTGTCATCTGCTTTTAGCGTGCTACTTTCTATCGCCAATTCAATATCATCATCATTGATAGTTTGTGCTGGCCAAAAACCGATTACTGCTTTTGCTGTCAGTAATTTTTCAGTCACTATTCGTTTCAATAAAGCTTGCGCATCAGCAAATAGTTTTTTAGCTTCAATGCCAACAACTTTATCATCAAAAATTTTAGGATAACTGCCTCGTAACTCCCAAGTATGGAAAAAAGGCGTCCAATCGATATACGGCACCAATTCTTCTAAGGGATAATTTTCTATGACTTTAGTGCCGGTAAAAATTGGTGCTGGTGCAACTTGAGTTAAATCTAGTTGAAATTTATTTGCTCTAGCTTCTTCAATGGTTTTATAGCGTTTATCAGAACGTTTATTTAAGTGTGCTTCACGAGCTTTATCATATTCGGCTCTAATGCCAGCTACATATTCGTCTTTTGTTTCCGGATTCATTAACGTGCTGCAAACCGTAACACTTCTCGATGCATCTAAAACGTGAATTGCTGGCCCAGAATAATTTGGAGCAACCTTTACAGCTGCGTGAATGCGGGAAGTAGTAGCTCCACCAATAATTAATGGAATGGTAAAGTTTTCACGTTCCATTTCTTTGGCAAAGTGAACCATTTCGTCCAATGATGGTGTAATTAATCCACTTAATCCAATAATATCGGCATTAATTTCTTTGGCTTTTTTAATGATGTCCTGTGCAGGAACCATTACGCCCATATCCACAATTTCGAAGTTATTACAGGCTAAAACAACACCCACAATATTTTTTCCAATATCATGTACATCGCCTTTTACAGTTGCCATTAATACTCGTCCGGCAGATGAATTTTGGTCTTGATCTGGATTGTCTAACTTCTCTTGCGCAATAAAAGGTAGGAGATAAGCAACCGCCTTTTTCATTACCCTTGCAGATTTTACTACCTGCGGCAAAAACATTTTTCCAGCACCAAATAAATCACCTACAATGTTCATCCCATCCATCAACGGGCCTTCAATTACCTGAATTGGGCGAGGATATTTTTGTCGAGCTTCTTCAACATCATCGTCCAAATATTCTACAATTCCTTTTACCAAAGAATGAGATAATCGCTCTTCAACCGTTCCTTTGCGCCATTCTTCATCGCGAACAATTTCTTTTCCCTTACTTTTTATGGTATCGGCATATTCTACTAAACGTTCGGTTGCATCATCTCTACGGTTCAACAAAACATCTTCTACACGTTCTAATAATTCTGGCGGAATTTCTTGATACACCTCCAACATCCCTGCATTCACAATTCCCATATCTAAACCAGCCTGAATAGCGTGGTACAAAAATGCGGAGTGCATCGCTTCACGAACGGTATTATTTCCTCTAAATGAGAATGAAATATTAGAAACACCACCACTTACCTTGGCATAAGGCAAATTTTGTTTGATCCATCGTGTGGCATTTATAAAATCGACTGCGTAATTGTTGTGTTCTTCTAATCCTGTTGCTACGGTTAAAATGTTGGGGTCGAAAATAATATCTTGAGGAGGGAAACCAAGTTCATCAACCAAAATATCATAACTCCTTTTACAGATTTCCGTTCTACGTTCGTAATTATCAGCTTGTCCTTTTTCATCAAAAGCCATTACCACAACCGCAGCGCCATATTGCATAATTTTGCGGGCACTTTCTCTAAATTTTTCTTCTCCTTCTTTTAAGGATATAGAGTTTACAATTCCCTTTCCTTGCAAACATTTTAAGCCATCTTCGATTACTGTCCATTTAGATGAATCGACCATGATTGGCAATTTCGAAATATCAGGTTCTGATGCAATTAAATTCAAAAACTTGGTCATTGCAGCTTCCGAATCAATCATACCCTCATCCATGTTTACATCGATGATTTGCGCACCACCTTCAACTTGTTGCAAGGCAACAGCAAGGGCAGCTTCATAATCGCCCCCTAAAATTAACTTAGAAAACTTTGGAGATCCCGTGATGTTGGTTCTTTCACCAATGTTTACAAATATACTTTCGGGAGTGATAGTTACAGGTTCTAGTCCGCTTAAGCGCAGATATGGCTCAATAGTTGGAATTTTTCTTGGTTCAGCTTTTCTAGCTTTTTCGGCAATGCAACCAATATGTTCTGGCGTAGTACCACAACAACCACCTACAATATTTACAAATCCAGAGGCGATAAAATCATCCACCAAATGTGCAGTTTCATGAGGTAATTCATCGTAAGCGCCAAACTCATTTGGCAAACCAGCATTTGGATAAGCAGAAATATAACAACCTGCTTTTTCTGATAATTCTTCAATATGTGGGCGCATTTCTTTTGCTCCCAACGCACAGTTAAAACCAATGCTTAATGGATTGGCATGCATCACTGAGTTTAAAAAAGCTTCTGCGGTTTGACCAGATAAAGTTCTTCCCGAAGCATCGGTAATGGTGCCAGAAATCATAATTTCTAGTTTACGCCCAACTACTTCTTCATATTTTTTGATGGCAACAATTGCTGCTTTACAATTTAAGGTATCAAAAATGGTTTCAATTAATAATACATCAGATCCACCATCTACTAAACCACGAACTTGCTCGTAATAAGCAGCTTCTAATTCATCAAAATAAATTGCTCGATAACCTGGATCATTTACATCTGGCGACATAGAAAGCGTACGGTTGGTTGGACCAACAGCACCAGCTACAAAACATTTCCTATCAGGATTTGCAGCCATAAACTCTGTTACAGCTTCTTTAGCAACTCTCGCACCTTCAAAACTTAATTCGTACGACAAATCTTCCATTTGGTAATCGGCCATGGAAATACGTTGCGTACTAAAGGTGTTGGTTTCTATAATATCAGCGCCAGCTTTTAAATATTCTAGGTGAATGTCTTTAATAATATCAGGGCGTGTGATGTTCAGCAAATCGTTATTGCCTTTTACATCGCATGGATGATCCTTAAAACGCTCTCCTCTGAAATCTTCTTCAGTTAAAATATAGCGTTGAATCATGGTGCCCATTGCACCATCTATAATTAAAATACGTTTCTTTAGTTCTTCTCTAATACTCATTCTTTTTTTGAGATATGAGATGTGAGGTATGTGATGTGAGATTGGGTTAGACGCGTAGTCTCAAATCTCATATCTATTGTCTCAAATCTCCTAAAAGCTTACTCTAAAGTATGGAGTTGGTCCTTAAACTTATCTTCTCTCGCCACTGCTGAGATTAGAAATTAGCACCTTGTTGGCACAGGTTGCTAAGACTTCGTTGGGTCTAGTCCCTCCGTCTTTCTTAATAAGCGATACAAAAATGCAACAAACCATTATCAATTCCAAATAATTGAGGTGTTTGCCGAATTAAATAACAAAAGCCCTACAAATATGCGGGGCTTTTGAAATAATATTTTGAAAATCGATATTTACTTTCTTCCGCCAAAAATGCGAAGTAGTGAAAGAAATAGGTTGATAAATGTGATATACAATGATAATGCTCCCATTAATGCAAGCTTGTTACTGCTTTCTAAAGCTAGCTCATTGCCTTGTTCATCTAATCCCTCACCAATTCTTTTAATTTCTTGAACTTTATATGCAGTTAATGCAGTAAATATTGCTACTCCAACGAAACCCAAAACATAATTTAAGGTATCGCTACCAATAAACATATTAACGATACTGATAATGACTAAACCAATAACGCCTGCCATTAAAATAGATCTAAATTGACTTAAATCAACGTTTGTAGTATAACCCATTACAGCCATAACCGCAAAAATTGATGCTGCTGCAGCAAAACAAATTGCTATTGATGATAAGGTGTAGATGAGTAGAATGAAACTCAACATTACTCCTGTTAATATAGAATAGAGGATGAAAATCCCAACTAGAGCAGGAAATGAAAGCCTATTCATTGCTGCGCCCATTAAAATAACAAGTCCAAGTGGAGCAAATATAGCGATGTAACCAAAAATAGTAAATCCGCTTTCGCCTACTAAGTATTGTAATAATGATGGAGTACTAGCTAAAAAATAAGCAGCAACAGTAGATATGGCTAAAGCCACAAACATCCACAAGAAAACATTAGCAAAGAATTTTTTAGAAACAGAGCGTTCTTGTACGAAAACACTGTCGTTTTGATATTGATAATTTTGTTGTTCCATTTTGATTGATAAATAATTCTAGGTTAAAAATAAGCGTTTAATTTAATCTTTTTGTCAAGAGTTCTTCAACTTTTTTAAAGAACTGTCGTGGTTTTAGTTTTCTCCAATGCAATTCATCCAGCTCGCCACCAAAATTGATGTAATAATCTATGCTGTTATCACGAAACTCACGAATTACGTGTTCATTAAAATTAACACCCGCAATCCAGCCATCTTCTACATCTTGGAACCATTCTTCGTAATAACTATCATCAGAAGCATGAAAATTCAACACATTTTCTCCTATTAGGATAAATTTATTAATTCCTTCATCAACTATTAGTTCCAAAATTTCTCTTTTCAATAGCATGATGTCGTTATTAATGGCATCGTTCCATTCGCCCATCAATTCTATAATTGCATATTGTTTATCATAATCAACAAACAGTACTTTTATGTAAAGGGTATTGGAGCCAAAAGTATCCCATTGGGGATGAATTAAGAAGTTGTAAAGTTGTTTATCGTAATAAAACTCAGAATATTCGGTATTAAAAAATGGCGAACGCTCATCTTCTGCAGCAATATAATCGTCTCTCCAGAGATAAAAAGGTTCAATTTCGTGCATCAGATAAATTTTGGATTTTAGATTGACGATTTTAGATTTTGTGCAATTGCAAATTTAAAATCGTACTAATAATTAATGCAGGCGTAAATTGTAAATCTAAAATCGTAATTATAATTTGCTCGCCTCAACAGCTTTGCGCACACTTCCATATTTGTTTAACAAATCTGCAGCTTGGTCGTGGTCAATGTGTAATTCATCCATTACCATTTGGGTACCACGATCTACCAATTTATGGTTAGTTAATTGCATATCTACCATCTTATTGCCTTTAACGTGTCCCATTCTAATCATTACCGTAGTGCTCAACATGTTTAAAACCAATTTCTGAGCAGTTCCAGATTTCATTCTTGTAGAGCCGGTTAAAAACTCAGGACCTACAACAACTTCCACAGGAAAATCTGATTCGGCTACAATTGGTCCACCTTCATTACACACAACGCAACCAGTTAAAATCCCGTGTTTACGAGCAGTATTTAAACCTCCAACTACGTATGGCGTAGTTCCAGAAGCAGCTAAACCTACTAAAGAGTCATTTTCATTTATTTGATATTCTTGCAAATCTATCCAAGCCTGTGTGGTATGATCTTCTGCAAACTCAACTGCTTTGCGTATCGCAGTATCGCCGCCGGCAATAATACCAACCACAGTATCAAAAGAAACGCCAAAAGTAGGGGGGCATTCCGATGCATCAACAACTCCTAAACGACCACTTGTACCTGCGCCTATGTAAAACAATCTTCCGCCTTTTATCATTCTCTCGGCAACAGCCGATGCTAATTTTTCTATTTGAGGCAAAGCTTTTTCAACCGCTAACGGTACCGTTTTGTCTTCGTTATTCATGTTTGTCAAAATTTCTAAAACAGACATTTTATCAATGTCGTGGTATTTAGATTCTTGCTCGGTTACTCTATTCATGGATTTCGATTATATGTTAAAGTTCGTCAATTTATCAATTAACAGGAAATATTATGCATAAAACCCTGCAATTTTAGAGAGAAGATTACGCTCATCCAAATATTTGAGATAAAAAAATCAAAAAACTAAAAATTTTAATCTTTGTTATTTAATAACAGGCTTATTCTCATCTGTTTGTAATTTGTAATAAGGTGCCCATTATTTTGATATTCATATAGTTATGTGCTTGATATAATGATGGTGGTTTCATAACTTTGTAAAGTCGCTCCGTGATGAAAAAAAATACGCGTTTTAACATCCTTATTGCCTTAACCTATTCAGTCACTTTAATAGGTGGGATGTATTTGGGGTTTAAATTTTTAAAAGATCAAGGATTTAAAGTCGAAAAAAGCACTCGCTATGCTAATAATAACCAAAAGGTAGAAGATATTATCCATATCATTAACAAAAATTACGTTGATGATGTGAATGCGGATAGTCTACATCACTTACCCATAGATAGTTTATTGCACCAATTAGATCCGCATAGCATGTATTTGCCAGCGACTAAAGCATTTGAGCTTGCTGAAACTTTAGAAGGTAACTTTGAAGGAATTGGGGTAGAATATTATATTCTTAACGATACGTTGCTAGTAACCAATGTGCTTAAAGATGGCCCTGCGTTTTTTGCTGGTGTTAAGCAAGGCGATAAAATATTAAAAGTAGATAGCAACATTGTAAGTGGCAGAGGATTGCCACGTTCGGAAATGATTGGTAAAATTAGAGGTAAAAAAGGTACGCCAGTACAAATTACCTTATTGCATTATGGGGCTAGTTCGCCTGCTGTTTTAACTATAAAAAGAGGTAAGGTAGAGGTGAGTAGCATTGATGCTGCGTATATGTTAAATACAGAAACCGCCTACATTCGCATTAGTAAGTTTGGTGCAAATACCGATGAAGATTTTGTTGATGCAGTAAAATTGCTTAAAACCAAGGGGATGAAAAAGCTGGTGCTTGATCTTAGAGATAATGGTGGCGGATATTTGAATGCGGCAACGGGTTTAGCCAATCAGTTTTTGCCAGAAAATAAATTGATAGTTTACACACAAGGTAAGCACGAACCTCGTACAGATTATTTTGCAACTGGTGGTGGCGAATTTGAACAAGGAAAATTAGCAGTATTAATTAATGAGAACTCTGCTTCTGCAAGTGAAATTTTTGCAGGAGCGATACAAGATTTAGATAGGGGAGTTATTGTAGGTAGACGTTCATTTGGCAAAGGATTGGTACAAGAGCAATTCCCTTTTGAAGATGGTTCTGCCTTAAACTTAACCATTGCCAGATATTATACGCCACTTGGACGAAGCATACAGAAATCGTACAAAAAAGGATATGCTGCTTACCAACATGAGTTAGAAGATCGCTTAAATGATGGCGAGTTGACAGCTAAAAATGTAAAAACTAAAGATAGTTTACAGAAAACTGTTGCATTTGTAACACAAGGTGGAAAAAAGGTTTTTGGCGGCGGCGGTATACAGCCTGATGTGTATGTAAAATTGGATACAACAGGTTACAATAAATTTTATGCTACGCTAATTAATAAAAAGATATTAATTGATTTTGTATTCGATGTATTGTCCGATAGATATACACCTGCCTATTTAGCTCAAACGTTAAATACGTTTAGCATTAACGATAACGACTATAGAGATTTCTTGAAATACATTCAGTCTAAAAATGTTACCATTGATGTAAAACAGTTAATTGCATCAAAACCTATTATTTATAACGACCTAAAAGTGATGTTATGTAAATATCATTTAGGAGATGTTGGTTATTACAAAGCTCACAATTTAACCGATAACGTGGTTAAGCAAGCATTGGCGAGTCTACAATAGCCTAAATTGCTTGGATAATCTTCCTACTGGACTAATCTTCATCGTATTTTCTTACTATTTAATTTTAAACGGTAGCTTAAAATAGATTGAAATAGAAATATTATTTTTACATGTATTATGTAAACAACATTATATTCTTATTTAATTTATAATATTGGAATTTTATTTTATATAAGATAGTTTTGCAGCTCAATAATTTTAGATTATGGAATTGAATACACTATCTCCAAACGACAAGAAAACCTTAGATTTTTTATTAGCTCATGTTCAGTTAAACACGGCCAATTTTATGGGTTATCCTGTATCAAAAGATTTTGATTTTACGGAATTATTACCGTTTCTAAACTACCCAATGAATAACCTAGGTGATCCATTTGTAGCTTGTACCTATGATGTTGGTTCTAGAGAAATGGAAAAAGAAGTGATTGCATTTTTTGCTTCTTTATTTAGAGCAGAATTAGATGATTGGTGGGGTTATGTAACTAATGGTGGTTCGGAAGGTAATTTATACGGTTTGTATTTAGCTAGAGAGCTTCACCCAAAGGGGATGGTTTACTATTCTGAAGCTACACATTATAGTGTCCAAAAAAATCTGCATTTGTTAAATATGCCAAATATTGTAATCAGTACGCAGGAAAACGGAGAAATCAATTACGATGATTTAGAAGATACCATGCGCATGAACCGACATATGCCTGTAATTATTATGGCTAATATTGGTACAACAATGACGGAAGCGCGGGATGATATTGCAAAAATTAAAGTAATCTTAAAAAAACTGGCTATTAAAAACTATTATATCCATGCAGATGGAGCTTTATCTGGTAGTTATAGTGCTTTTATTGAACCTCGTCCTGCTTTTGATTTTGCCGATGGAGCGGATAGTATTGCGATTAGTGGTCATAAGTTCTTTGGCTCTCCAATGCCTTGTGGGGTTGTGGTAGTTAAAAAATCTAATAGAGATCGGATTGCACGTTCTGTAGCCTATATTGGAAGTGTAGATACAACGATAACTGGTTCAAGAAATGGGCATAGTCCTTTGTTTTTATGGTACACGCTTAAAAAATATGGAATTGAAGGATTGCGTAAAAGAGCATTGCATAGCCTGGATGTAGCTGCGTATGCGGAAGAAAAACTCAAGGGAATTGGTATTTCTGCATGGCGAAACCCTAATACCATTACAGTTAATTTTCCGGTGCCAAGTTTAGCAATTAGACAGAAGTTGCAACTGGCTTCAGAAAATGGTTGGTCGCATATTATTTGTATGCCAAATATAGAAAAGGTACAAATTGATCAATTAGTACTAGAAATGAAAGCAGAGTTAGTTGCTTTGTAGTTTATGCCTCTATTTCGAAAAGGTTTAAGCTAATGCCTTCGTAATGTTTAGGTAAACCACTGTTTGGAGCAATTTTAATTAGTCCAACATGGTTAAAACCACAGCCTGTATAATAGGCTAATAATTTTTCGTTATCTGCCCAAGTATCCATGCGTATGAATTGAATGTTGTTGGTTTTTGTATATTCCTTAGCCCAATCAATAATTACGTTTACAAAACCATATCCTCTAAAATCAGGATGGGTAACGATGCGATGAATGTAAATTGCAGAATCAGCATTTCGTTCTTCCCAAATTTGAGGATCGCTAAAAGTAACGGCAAAAATACAAGCAATCTGTCCATCAACCAAGATTTTGTATTGTCTGTTTTCTTCAACTTCTTGTGTAACCAATTCGAGACTAAAGCCTTGCCAATGGTGATGAAAAACTTTCTTTTGATGCGCAATAGCCATAGCGTAAAACTCGAAAATGGTATTGATATCTGCTGATGTGCTATGTATAACTTGTATGGAATTTTGCATGGTATAGTAGCTATGAAATGCAAATTTAGTTAATTAAACCTGATGGGAGTGAGCATGATCCCGATTTTTCATCGGGAGAATAAAACGGACAGCAGGGCTGAAGTAACGATGAAATACTGGCCTTGCTTTTCAAATGAGATTGCTTCGTCGTTCCTCCTCGCAAAGACGGCAAGGGGTTTAGATTTCTCAATAGCAAAAAGCTCATTTCGAAATGACGAAAGGTACTCCAGACTTCCGACTCCGGACTTTTCTGACTTTCCCGACTCTCTATTTCTGTCTAAAATAAATCTGTATCGGTACGCCAGAAAAATCGAAATGCTCACGTAATTTATTCTCTATAAAGCGCTTATACGGTTCTTTTATGTATTGCGGTAGGTTACAGAAAAAGGCAAACATAGGCGAAGAAGCGTTAATTTGCGTAATGTATTTTACCTTAATGTACTTTCCTTTTAACGCTGGTGGCGGATAATTTTCGATAATTGGCAACATTACATCATTCAGTTTTGATGTAGGGATTTTCTTACTACGATTTTTATGAACTTCTAAAGCTTTTTCAATTGCTTGGAAAATACGTTGCTTGTTCAATACCGAAATAAACACAATTGGCACATCGGTAAATGGTTGTAATTTGGTGCGAATTTGATTTTCGAATTCTTGAATGGTTTTATTGTTTTTCTCAATTAAATCCCATTTGTTTACCAAAATCACAATTCCTTTTTTGTTCTTTTCTGCTAAATGGAAAATGTTTACATCTTGAGCTTCTAATCCAGTTTCTGCATCAATCATCAACATCACTACATCTGCTTCTTCTAAAGCTTTAATGGTACGCATTACCGAATAAAATTCGATGTTCTCTTTAACCTTGGTTTTTTTACGTAAACCAGCGGTATCAATAAACATAAATTCATGACCAAATTGGTTGTAATGAATGTGAATTGAATCGCGAGTAGTACCTGCAATCGGCGTTACAATATTTCTATCTTTTCCAATTAAAGCATTAATTAAAGAAGATTTACCAACGTTAGGACGACCAACAATAGTAATTTTAGGCAAAGCATTTTCTTCTTCGACTACATCTTCAAAGTGAGTGATTACTTGATCTAACAATTCTCCAGTTCCAGAACCTGTCATTGAAGAAATGGTATAGATTTCGCCTAACCCAAAACCATAAAATACGGTCGCATCATTTTCTAGCTGATGATTATCAACTTTGTTTACAACAACAAATACTGGTTTTTTACTACGACGAAGTAATTGTGCAATCTCATCATCTAAATCAGTAATTCCTGTAGTTACATCAACCATGAATACAAGTACAGTTGCTTCTTCAATAGCAATAACAACCTGTTCGCGAATAGCTGCTTCAAAAACATCTTCAGAATTTGCAACATAACCACCGGTATCGATAACCGTAAATTCTCTGTTGGTCCATTCGGCTTTGCCGTAATGTCTATCGCGAGTTACACCGCTAAAATCATCTACAATAGCTTTGCGACTTTCTGTTAAGCGGTTAAAAAGGGTAGATTTGCCTACGTTTGGTCTTCCGACAATTGCGATAATGTTACTCATTTCTATTTATGATTGTAGATTTACGATTGTAGATTTGATCCTCACAAAGGTAAAAGGTATTATAAAATTTATCAATAGCCATTGACTATCAACTATTAACCCCATTTGAAAGGGAGTGCAAAGGTACGGTTTATTATCGTAACAAACCACCTAAATTAGTTTTTGTACTGTTGTGTTTAGTTATGGACTAATGAACTAATGATGTCATCGAGCTAATGAACTAATTAACTATCGTAGCCAAAGCTTTTTAAATAATTCTTTTTACTTCTCCAGTCTGGCAAAACCTTAACAAATGTTTCTAAAAATACTTTGCTGTCTAAAAACTTCTCAATGTCTTTTCTAGCTTCCATACCTACTTTTTTAAGCATTGCACCACCAGTACCAATCAATATGTTTTTTTGTGAATCTCTTTCTACTATAATTTCTGCAGTGATGCGAACCATAGGTCCACTTTTGCTTTGTTCTTCTTTAAAAGCAGTTACAATTACTTCTGTACTATAAGGAATTTCCTTTTTATAGTTAAAAAAGATTTTCTCACGAATAATTTCTGAAACAAAGAACCGCTGACTACGATCTGTTAGTTCTTCTTTATCGTAATAAGCAGGGTGTTCTGGAATATTTTCCAAAATCATTGGTAAAATTCCCTCTAAATTATATTGATGTAAGGCAGAAATAGCGTAGATATGTTTCGGATTTAATTTCTCTTGCCAATATGCAAACTTCTCATCTACTTGCTCTTGCGTAGCGTTATCTATTTTATTTAAAAGCACAACCAAAGGGATGGTTGTGTTGGTGATTTTTTCTAGCACATCATTTTCATCATGTTTTTCATGAATGTCAGTAACGAACAGAATTAAATCAGCATCGCTAAGCGCTCCGTTCACTGCACTCATCATCGAATCTTGCAGTCCATAAAGCGGTTTTATGATGCCGGGTGTGTCTGAAAATACAATTTGAAACTCATCTTCGTTCACAATTCCTAAAATACGGTGACGTGTAGTTTGCGCTTTTGGCGTAATGATAGAAAGCTTTTCACCCACTAGGGCATTCATGAGGGTGGATTTGCCCACATTGGGCTTACCGATTATACTTACAAAACCTGCTTTATGCGACATAAAAATATTTTTTAAAATAAATTTGCACCACAAAGAAACGAATTATATCTTTGCATTCCAATTCGGGGGAAGAGTTAAGGATTTAACGAAAACCTCAAATTGTATAGAGTGCGGGGTGGAGCAGTTGGTAGCTCGTCGGGCTCATAACCCGAAGGTCATCAGTTCGAGTCTGGTCCCCGCTACCAAAGAAGTTGAAATGACACTTCTTATTTAATGGCCCGTTCGTCTAGGGGTGAGGACGCCAGATTTTCATTCTGGAAACAGGGGTTCGATTCCCCTACGGGCTACGATTATTATTATCAAAATGTAAAAAAGGCTGCAAACGACATGTTTGCAGCCTTTTTTGTTTTTACAAATAGTCTATTTGGTTCATAAAATCGCAAATGAACAGTGAGTCATTCAGTGAGTCCATGCCCATTGAAAAAAGACTCACTACAAAGTGGTTTAATTATCTGATTATCAACTGGTTCGATTACCGAACATCTTGACTAAGTAGGGTTGCAGTGCTTAATTTTGTTTAACAATTTAAGACCAAAATCATGAGTCAAAATTATTCTCTTCACTTTTTTTTGAAGAAACCCAAAAATTATGTGGATGGTGAACCGAGGTTCATCTACATGCGCATTACTGTTCTTGGAACAACACCCAAAGAAGCGCCAACTGGTAGGAAGATCGATCCCAAACTTTGGGATTCAAAATCAAACAGCGCCATTGGAAGAACAGAGGCAATCAAAAATCTCAACAAATACCTCGAAACCATCTCAAGTCAATTCGATCAAATCCATACCGAATTCAAAAAAGAGGATCTTGAAATTAACGCCGACACGCTAATGAAAAAATATCTGGGAAAGGAAGAAAAACCAAAAAAACTCCTAGAAGTATTTTTTCAGCACAATGCCGACCTTGAAACGTTGATTGAAAAAAAGAAGGCAAAACCAAATACATTGAAAGGATATAAGGCTTCTGTCATTCATTTGACTGGTTATCTTGAAAAAATTTATAGGGCTGAAGATATTGAAATCCGGAAAATCGATTTTACATTTATCACAGGATATGATTTTTACTTGCAGACTGAAAAGTCTTTGAGCAAGATTTCGGTAGCCAAGTACATGAAGCATTTTAAAAAGATCATTTTATTGAGCATAGCACATCGCTACATTAGTTATAATCCTTTTTCCCTTTACAAAGTTTCCGCACCACCTAAAAAAGTTATTAAGCTTACAAAGCCCGAGGTTGCAAGGATTGCAGCCCTAGATATCAAAATTGACAGATTGGATCGTGTTCGTGATATTTTTCTGTTTAGTATCTATACTGGATTATCCTATGCAGATATCAAAAAACTCCACCGCTGGGAAATCGAAGATGGTGGCGATGGACGGCTCTGGATCAACACCAATCGGGAGAAAAACGACAATGCTTCCAACATACCATTAATGCCTACGCCATTAAGGCTAATTGAAAAATACAAAGACCATCCAGAATGTATAGCGAAAGAACTGGTCATGCCCGTTTTAAGCAATCAAAAAATGAACAGTTACCTTAAAGAAATCGCAGACCTTACGGGAATTAAAAAGAAAATGACCTTCCATCTTGCCAGGCACACTTTCGGTACAACCATTACGCTCGGTAATGGTGTACCTATCGAAACAGTTTCAAAAATGATGGGGCATTTGGATATCCGAACGACAATGCACTATGCAGAAGTGATGGAGGAAAAAATAAGCCAAGATATGGATAGCCTTCGTGAAAAGTTGTTAAAGGTGGTTTAGTAAAATAACTTAAACTTAAAAGTGCACCTCTATAAGGTGCGCTTTTTTTGTGGGTTATAACCTGGGTTATAGTCCAATATGTCTCTTCGGAACTTGGAGTTTTGGTCATCAATAATAAAGTTATGACCGCATTAGATTTGATTACAAGGGATGATTTGCAACAGTTCAAACTCGAATTGTTTCAGGAACTGGGCAGCATATTTGGCAAGGACAAAGCAGAGTCTCCTAAGAAATTTTTAAGGAGTAAAGAAGTAAGAAAACTATTGGATATTTCCTCTGGCACATTGCTGAACTTAAGAATTAATGGAACCCTGCCATTTACCATGATCGGCAAAATCCACTACTACAAAATTCAGGATATTAATAAGATTTTAGAGGCAAATAACTCCACCAACAAAATAGTTGCAACCCATGGATAGGCTAGCTGAATTTATGGAGAATGCTTCAAAAGACGATAGAATTTTGCCAACACATATCAGCCTTTTCGCAGCAATCTGTTGTATGAAAAAAGATGAAAATTCTGAGGGAATTAAGGTAACAAGAAGAGAACTTATGCGCTATGGTTGTATCAAGGCAATCTCTACTTATCATATTATACTTGCCGACCTTCAGGCTTTTGGCTATATAGTTTACAAGCCAAGCTTTCATCCTATTAAAGGAAGTTTAGTCTACCTCACTTAACGGCAACAAATGAAGTAATCTGGCAAACTTTAGTTTGCAGCAAGATGTACCAATGCATGCGCATTGGAAATCTTGCCGTCCTTGTGGCCGGAGAATTACTCGGAACTCGTAATTCTAAAAGTAGTAGAAAATGTCAAAGAAAAAGACCAGCGAAGATGAACTGTTAAAGCACAATCTGATTATTCGGGTAAACGATTCGCTTCATCAAAAGCTGAACAAACTGCTCGCTGAAAGCGACTGCCAGAGCATTGCCGAAGTGGCTAGAAAAATCCTGACCAGCCAAAAGATCAACTGCTTTTATAAGGATTCTAGCATGAATGCGCCGATGGAAGAAATGGCACTGATCCGAAAGGAACTCAAAGCGATCGGGGTAAACATCAACCAGCAGACAAGGTACTTCAACGCCTGTAAAACAGATGCCGAAAAGAAGTTCCATAGCGACCAGACTTTAGTGCTTTTTACCAAGGTCGAGGGCAAAGTAGAAAGGCTGTTCGAGCTCATATCCAAACTGGCAGAGCGATGGTTGCAAAAATAAAATTTGGCAAGAGTATGCGAGGAATTTTGATCTACAATGAAACCAAAGTTGAGAAAGGTGAAGCGAAAATTATTTTGGCGAGTGGGCTTGCGGTGGACATCGACAGATTAAACCTTAATCAAAAAATCCAGCGTTTTAAAAACCTCACCGATCTGAACCCAACTGTCAAAACCAATGCGATGCACATCAGCCTAAACTTTGATGCCTCCGACAAATTGGACCCAGCAAAACTACAGCAAATTGCCCAAGTCTATATGGAACAGATCGGATTTGGCGACCAACCCTATATTGCCTATCAACATCTGGATGCTGCCCATCCCCACATCCATATTGCCACGACCCTAATGCAGAAAGACGGCAAACGAAAATACACCCATAATATGGGCAGGCTGGTTTCCGAGCCAGCGAGAAAGAAAATCGAAATCGAGTTTAACCTTGTCAAAGCCGAGGGCAGAAAGCAGGGCAATAACCTAAATATTCAACCTGCGGTCTATGGTCAGAAGCCAACCAAACAGACCATCAATTCCATCGTATTATCGGTGAGACAAAATTATGCATTTACTTCCCTTGCCGAATTCAATGCCATCCTCGGGCAGTTCAATATCAGGGCAGACAGGGGAAATGATGAGACGACCATGTTTGAGAAAAAGGGCTTGCTGTATTCCATACTTGATGAAAAACGAAACCCGATTGGCGTACCGATCAAGGCAAGCAGTTTTTATGACCAGCCGACGCTAAAGAATTTGGAGAAGGATTTTCAGGCAGGTATGGAAAAGAGAAAACCTTTAAAGGAAAACCTGAATAAACGCATCGATTGGGTATTGCAGAAATACAATGCCGTTACCAGAAATACGCTTGTAAATGAACTTGCCAAACAGCAGATTGGGATAGTGTTTCGCCAGAACGAAAAGGGAATGATCTACGGATTGACCTTTGTTGACCATAAGCTCAAAACCGTTTTTAACGGCAGTGATCTTGGAAAGGATTATAGCGCAAGGGCGATCACCCAAAAGTTTTCGGCACAAGACCAGATCAGAACCTATCTCAAACCAAATCAAGCAACCCATTTTATCGGAAACCCATTAGAGCCTTTACTTGAAAAAGCGGACTACGATGCGCCAACTGTCATCGGCAAAAAGAAGAAAAAGAAAAAAGCTAACCAGCAAAGCCTATAATCATGAATACAGGTGAAGACATACAAGGGCTACGGAAGATCATTGATTTTACAAGGCTTATCAGTTTATTTATACTATCCATCCATTTCTATTTGTGCTGTTACCAGGCATTTGCTGGTTGGGGTTTTACGGCAAACATCACTGATCGGATCATCGAAAATATTTCTAGGACTGGGCTCTTTACAGGAATTTGGCGGGCAAAACTTGCTTGTTTGTTATTACTACTTATTTCACTCATTGGTGTACAGGGCAAAAAAGATGAAAAGACAGAGGTTAGAAGCATCATTGCTTTTTTACTGACTGGGTTGCTCCTGTATTTTATTGCCGTGCTTGTTTTCTATCTGCCAGCGGGTTCTTCGGTCATTGCGATTTGTTATGTCGGTATTACTTCAGTTGGTTATATGCTCATTCTAACTGGTGGCGGACAATTAAGTAGGCTGATAAAGGATAAACTGAACAAGGATATTTTTAATGAGGAGAATGAAACCTTTCCGCAGGAAGAGCGCCTGCTGGAAAATGAATATTCGATCAACTTACCGACAAAATACAGATTGGGAAAACAGATTCGTGATAGTTTTATAAATGTGATCAATCCATTTAGGGGGCTGTTAATTGCTGGAACACCGGGAGCAGGTAAGAGTTATTTTGTAATCAGGCACATCATTGATCAGCACATCAAAAAGGGGTTTTCGATGTTTTTGTATGATTTCAAGTTTGATGACCTCAGTAAACTAGCCTATAACAAACTGTTGAGATACGCCAAGAATTATCACATCAAGCCAAAATTCTTTGTCATCAATTTTGATGACCTCAACCGTACCCATAGGTGCAATCCCCTGCATCCAGAAAGTATGGAGGATATTACCGATGCAACCGAAGCTTCTAGAACGATTATGATGGGGCTAAATAGGGATTGGATCAAAAAGCAGGGTGATTTCTTTGTGGAGAGTCCGATCAATTTTTTAACGGCATGCATTTGGTATTTGAAGAAATATGAAAATGGAAAATATTGTACGCTTCCTCATGTGATCGAACTTATGCAGTCAGACTATGACCAGCTTTTTGCGGTTCTGGAAACCCAAGATGAAATCAAGGTATTAATGAACCCGTTTATTTCTGCTTATCAAAGGGACGCCATGCCGCAATTGGAGGGGCAGATCGCTTCGGCAAAAATTGGACTTGCTAGGCTAGCATCACCCCAGCTTTATTATGTGTTGAGCGGTAATGACTTTACGCTCGATGTGAATAATCCTGAAGAGCCAAAAATTATCTGCGTGGGTAATAATCCGCAGAAACTACAGGTTTATGGGGCGGTACTTTCACTCTATATCTCTACGATGATCAAACTGGTCAACAGAAAAGGGCAACTCAAAAGCAGCCTGATCTTTGATGAGTTCCCGACCATTTATTTTAATAATATGGATAGTCTGATCGCAACGGCCAGGAGCAACAAGGTTTCTACGGCACTGGCGGTTCAGGATTTCAGCCAGCTCAAAAAGGATTATGGCACAGAACAGGCAGACGTAATCACGGGTATAGTTGGAAATGTGATTTCTGGGCAGGTTACTAATTCGACCGCCAAAACTTTGTCGGAGAATTTCGGCAAGATTTCCCAGCAAAAGGATTCGATGAGCATCAATAGTTCAGACACTTCGATTACCAAGGCAACGCAAATGGATTATGCTATTCCTGCCAGTAAGATTGCCATGCTTTCTTCAGGTGAATTTGTGGGAGTTGTTGCAGATAATCCCGAGCAAAAAATCAAACTGAAAATGTTCCACTGTGAGATACAGAATGATCATAAAGCAATCGCCAAGGAGGAAGCAGGTTACAGGGATATTCCAACTATTAAAAGTGTTTCATCTGAAGATGTGACGGCAAACTATAACAGGATTAAAGAGGAGATTGCTGATTTGCTAGCTGATGAACTCAATAAGCTCCCAATGATAAAAAACAAGATGGAAGAACCTACGAAAGCAAAAGGCGATAATCCTCAAAAAGAAAAAGCGGTTTCTTTTTAACAAAATTAAACTTAAATGCATTCTGATGCCCGAAATCATAAAAAAGCTTGCTTTAGCTAGTTATCACTAATAGTATTAATTAAATATTACGATGATTTAGAATCTACTTCAATTCGTTTCGCCAATTTTTTTTAAAATCATGGGTTAGCTTTTGCTCTTCGCCAGAAACGGTATTTTTTAATATTTAGCCACAAACGAAACGTTTTCGCCAGCGTGGGGTTATATGTTAAACTGCTAAACGGTAATGCAATTACCGAAGAACGAAATAAGGCTACATTGCTGCTTTAGTTGATGTTCCCTTATCCCTTCCTTATTTTGTAACCGATTAATCAATCGAAAAACAAATGTTCTATTTTCTATTTTTTAGTTTTTACGCAGAAATCCGCTAAAAAACCTAATTTTTTTGTTTAAAATCCCTCTTTTTTTAAAAAAGTCATCACTCTAAAATGAACGTTCGTCAACAGGTTTGATTTGTTGGTCGCTGGAAAACAGGAGTTGGTAAATAGATATTCTTTTACAAGATATGCTCCTTAATTTGTGTGGTAATAAATAGGCTGATTTGTTGCCCAAGAGGTAGTTACGCATTTTCAACCCAACATGTCGTCAAATACAGGACATTTCCATTTCAGCTGGTTATAAATCAATTTTAATCCAAGTTAACCTTATGCGCAAGTTAAGATTTTTGTTTTCACTTTCTATTTTAGTACTGGTCCTTAGCGTGTGGGCAAAGGCCCAAACTCCAGCAAAGGCACCCGAGCTTCCAAAAGTGCTCCCTCCATCTCCAAATGCAGCAGCATTGGGTGTTATCGGTAATATACCTGTAGGGCTAAGTACCGGAACGCTCAATTTTGGTCTGCCCTTGTTGCAACTGTCATCTGGGAATATTAAACTCAATATTGCTGCATCATATAGCGCAAGTGGGATAAAAGTAGATCAACTTGCCTCCAGATTGGGAATGGGCTGGATTATAGATGCAGGCGGAATGATCAATAGGACCGTGCATGGAGATGCGGATGAGAATGCGGTATACCCGACCCCAGTAGCTAATATCAACCTCAATACACTCCCCGTAAAGGAATATCTTGAAAGGGTATCGCTGAACAAAGATGGTTATGATGCCGAACCCGATGTTTTCAGTTTTAACTTTAACGGCTATTCGGGCAGGTTTGTGCTCAGGCCAACCAATAAGACACAGGTTGTTTTTTTAACCCAGTCTACCCTTAAGATAGAAACCGATTTCAGTACAAATAGTTTAAAGCCCTATACACTAAAGGTAACCGATCCTGATGGGGTAGTATATTATTTCGGAGGGGCCAGTGCTACCGAAAAATCAAGAAGTAGCAGTGGAGGGGGCAGTAACTGTGGAAAAACATATGATACAGGGATAGAAACTGCTTGGTATTTAACCAAGATCATAGACTTGAACGGCGACTACATCACATTTAGTTATCTGCCTTGTGAAATAACATATGACATCAGTGCTTCCCAGAGCATTCTGGCCATGGATGCCATTACGGCCGGACAAAGTTTGTATGATGGGGCAACAGGACAGGTTTTGTATCCTGCCCCTGGCTATTCGTCTACCTGCATTAGCGGTATTGTAAACGGTGGCGTATACCTCGATGAGATCCTTTCATCGAAAGGCACAAAGATAAAGTTTAGTTATGTGGGAAGGAGCGACTTAGATGGGGATAAACTGGTCAGCAAGATCGAATATGGACTGAGCGGCGCAACGCCATTAAAGACATTTGACTTTGGGTACACCTATGGCATCAGTGGCAGCGGTTTTAATGTAGCATACGACACGAGTTATGACCCCACAATATTTAGTAACCGTCCCTATCTGAGCCATATTTACGAAAGCGATAAAAACCTGGCCGAAAGCAAAAAACATAATTTCAGTTATTATAACATTAACGGATTGCCGCCAAGACTGGCTTTTGCACAAGATAAATATGGCTATTTTAACGGGCAAAATAATGTAGGGTTCATTCCGGGGCCGGTCAGTTCAATTTTTTCTTATATACCGGCCAACCGGGATTCGTATGGCGCCTATGCCAACTACGGCATGTTGAGTAAGATCTATTATCCAACGGGAGGTACCGATAGCCTGCAGTACGAGCCCCATGGTGTCGCCTCTGAAATGGGCTCTGGTCCGCTGCCTGGTGCTGCTTATGTTGGTACTGTTGGAGGGGTCAGGATTGCCAGGATCATCAGCCATGATCCGGTTTCCAATACCGATAAAATCAAAGCCTATCGCTATAACCAGTTTAGCAGCCCTACTTTATCCTCTGCATTTGTATTCAGCCTACTGCCCAACTATTTTACAGCGGTAGAAAGGCGGGTAACGAATTCTACTGTTACGGCGGCCATGTTCAATACCTACACGCTAGCCAGTGCAGGGGGTGACGTAGCCTCTGGACAATTTGATGGCAGCCATCTTTTCTATACTGATGTATGGGAAAGTGATGGTGCCGATCTTACAAATGGTGGAACACTGCACCAATATGAAATTTTAACAGGGAGACCGGGTCCCAGTTTGATGCGGGGTTATGATTATGCGGGGATGCCCTCGGGACTGAGTGGGGCAACAGCCATACATGAAAAATATCAACAGGTGTTCAGGGTCGATAATCTTGGGCAAAAAATAAAATTGAAAGAAGTGTTCATGACCCAAAAGAGTATACCTATTGACACGGTTATCAGCATTACCGGTAGACAGAATTATGACATCGATGCTGTAGGTGGTCCGGATCCATTCGATATCTGCTTCTACACGTTTGAAAGCTATTGGAATTATAACGATTCAACTACGGTGATTACCTATGATAGCGATGGACTGAACCCTGTAACCGAAGTAACGGCTACAAGCTATGGCAATATTGCACATCTTTTACCCACACAAAGCGTAACAGAGGATAGTTATGGCAGGAAAATCTATAGAACGATGGAATATCCGCATGAAATGGTTGCAACCTCAAGTGATCCTACTGGAGTATATGCGGCCATGATTGCCAAGAATAAAATTAACCCACTGATTAGGGAAACACAAACAGTTGCCAGCACTGTAATTGCAAAAAAACAGACTAATTACTTTGAGTCCAGTACTGGTATTTTTGTTCCTAAAACCATTAGTACATACAATACCAGTAACAGTAGTTTCGAAGACCGCATCCGATTTCACCAATATGATGCTTTCGGCAACCTACAGAGTGTTTCCCAACAGGATGGTTCGAAGATTTCTTATTTATACAGTTATCATAATAACTATCCTGTACTAGAGATCAAAGATTTAGACTATGGTACGATCGCCAGCACACTAACCCCATCAAATATTGCCAGTTTCGGATTGTCGACTCCAACTAGGTCAGGAATAGCCAGTTTTATTGCACCTCTTGTTGCCGCCTATCCAAAAGCACACATTACACAATTGAGCTATGAAGATCCCATTGGTTTGAGCAGTATCACCGATGCCAAAGGGATGACCAGTTTTTACGAGTATGATGATTTTCAGCGTTTGAAAAACATCAAGGACCAGAACGGCGATATCGTAAAGAATTTCAGCTACAACTATGGCATTAACGTGAATACAGCCGCAAACTGGACTGATACCAATGTAAAAACCTGCGAGACGGTTGGTGGCTCTTATACCGGAGTAGAGCTAATGCAACAGGTTGATAACAATCCATATAGTGCGACCTACAATACCTATCGTACGCGTAGCCTGGGCAACACGGGCAATTGTACATCAACTGTTTATGCAAAGGTTTTTTACGAGAACCAGGCCGTTGCACTGCGCAGGACAAAGGCCGATATCGTGGTCAGGTTCTTCAGCGATGCGGCATGTACGCTTCCCTATTCGGTAAGTGGCCTGAATGTGGCCTATGAGGAGGTCGATGACATGTACAACCTGATCAGTTCCTCTTCGATCACGGCGAACGGAACATCATCACTGATTGCAACACAGGCCATTATCCAGGAGAACGACCCTTCGGGGAACCCCGTGGCCTTCTATGAATTTCTGCTTAGCTCATCTATCTATTATACAGTTGTTTATTAATATAACGTTCATGAAAAAGACCTATACATTGACCCTTGGACTATTGTGTTTAAGTGCAGTTGTGACAAAGGCCCAGTTGCCCACGCTGAACAGGAATTTTGTGATGGAGACGGTGGTTAAGCACCAGGGCCACCAGACAGCCGGGAGCCTGGCCTTGCTTCCCGTTGACAGTGCCAACCGGAGCATCCAGTACCTGGACGGCCTGGGCAGGCCATTGCAGAGTGTGCAGTGGCAGGGGAGCCCCTTAAAGAAGGACATCGTGCAGGCGGTGGTGTACGACGCGTTGGGCAGGGAGGAGCTGAAGTATTTGCCCTATGCCGAGCAGAGTGGCAATGATGGGAGCTTCAGGGCCTCGCCCCTGACCAACCAGTCGAGCTTTTACGGCAGCGGAAGCTGGGATGCGAACGTGGCCAAGACGGCCTATCCCTTCAGCCGCACGGTCTTTGAGGCCAGTCCGCTGAACCGCGTACTGGAGCAGGGCGCCCCGGGAGCGGTGTGGCAGCCCTACAGTGGCTCGATTGGCGGTTCCGGCCATACGGTACGGATGGTGCAGGGAGCAAACACGACGGGCGAGGTGGCCCTGTGGAAGGTGACCTCAAGTGGTGCGGAAACCTTGGCTCCCTATGGAGCGGGCAAGCTGTACAAGGGCATCAGCAGGGACGAGAACTGGAGCAGTGGGAAGTCGGGCACGACCGAGGAGTTCAGGGACTTGGAGGGCAGGGTGGTGCTGAAAAGGATCTGGGAAACGGAAAGCGTATCGCTTTCGACCTATTACATCTATGATGATTACGGGAACCTGCGCTATGTGGTGCCGCCTGCGGTAACGGCCACGAGTTTTACCGAGGCAGATGCGAACTTTAACGGCTACATCTACGGTTACCATTATGACGGTAGAAAACGGCTGATCGAGAAGAAGGTTCCCGGCAAGGGCTGGGAGTACATGGTGTACAACAAACTGGACCAACTGGTACTGAGCCAGGACAGCGTACAACGAACAAATAACCAATGGTTGTTTACCAAATACGATGCACTGGGCAGGGTGGTGATGACGGGGCTCTATACGAACGCTGGTACATGGGCGTCGGTACAGGCACTGGTGGACGCACATGTGGTGCTCTGGGAGGAAAGGGACAACCTGGGTACGACCTACGGCTCGGGCTATACGAACCTGGCATTCCCGGTATCCATCGCCTACTTCCATTCGCTGAGCTACTATGACGACTATGATTTCTTTGCGAACACCTTCGGACAGCCCAACGGCACCACGCAGGTGACCGCCGCAAGGACAATGGGACTGCCGACCGGCACCAGGACAACGGTGCTCGGCACCGGCACGATGCTGCTTACGGTAAACTACTATGACAAGGACGGAAGGGTCGTTACCACCAAGGGCGAGAACCACCTTGGCGGAACGGATGTGGTGGACAACAGCTACAACTTTGCCGGCGAACTGACTGCAAGTACCCGTACGCATACGGCAAACAGCACGACCACCACCATTGCCAACTCGTTCAGCTACGATCACATGGGCAGGAAGATCGGTACCAAAGAGAACATCAACTCCCAGGGAGAAATAACCCTGAACAAGTTGGAGTATAACGAGATCGGGCAGCTGAAACAGAAAAACCTGCACAGTACAGACGGGACGAGCTTTTACCAGAACACGAAATTGGCCTACAATGAGCGTGGTTGGATGAGGAACAGTACCAGTAATGAGTTCAGCATGAAGCTGGGCTACGATACATTGAGCACTCCACAGTATAACGGGAACATCAGCGCTCAGCTCTGGGGCAGTGGGGCAAGTTTTCCCAATGTCTTCAGCTACCAATACAACAGCCTGAACAGACTTACCAATGGTGCCAGCACGGGCATCAGTATGAGCGAGGTATTGACCTATGATGTGATGGGTAACATCGCAAGCCTGAGCAGGGACGGGGGAACGGCTGGGGTCTATGGCTATACTGGCAACAGGCTGAACTCGATCACCAGCGGACCACTGGTCACGGGGAACTATGGCTATGATGGTAATGGTAATGCTACCACCGATGGGCGCAATGGGGTAACACTGACCTATAACCATTTGAACCTACCAGCTACCGCTACAAAGAGCGGACTAAGTTTGACTTATACCTACGATGCCACGGGACAGAAGTTAAAAAAAGTAAGTAATATCACTGGGACGACGGACTATGTCGACGGCATCCAGTACACCAATGGCACGATCGATTTCATCCAAACGGAGGAAGGTAGGGCACTGAACCAGAGCGGTACTTACGCCTACCAGTACAACCTGAGTGACCATCTTGGAAATGTGCGATATAGTTTCGATATTTACGCTGGAGTTGTGAGGCCGCTGCAACAGGATAATTATTATGCTTTTGGATTGAGGCATAGCACAACGGCAGGGACGAATAACTATTTATATAACGGCAAGGAGCTGCAGGACGAACTGGGACAGTACGATTACGGGGCAAGGTTTTATGATCCGATCATCGGAAGATGGAACAGTATTGACCCGCTGGCGGATCATTCAGTAGATCTAACACCATATCATTTCTGCTCGAACAATCCGATGAACAGGATTGACCCCGATGGGATGTGCGACAAACCAGATTGCCCACATAAGAAAAATATCACCCTAGCATTACCTATTGCGGATCCAGATGGAGATCAAAAAGGTTATTTAAGAAATGCAACTGCAAGTTATAAAGAGGAGCATCCTTTCAAAGCATTCATAGTTGATTTAACGCAGGGTCTTTTGGATGGGCTTGGTGTAAATGCAGTTGATAACCTTTTTTTCTCAGGTGAAAAAATAACTACAGGTAAGGCAGTCTTTGCGGCAATAGCTGTAGTCCAAGGTATGGAGGCTGTAGAAGGTGGGGGAGGTGGAAGAGGGAAATCTTCAAGAGTAAAAGAATCTCTTACAGTAAACGAAGGGAATTCTACTCCTACTGCAAACACTAGTCGAGCAGCAAGAAGACAAGCTATGAGGGATGCGGGAATTCCTACGAGCCAGCAACCAACTTCGCAGTCAAGTAATGCATCGGGGCGTGAATATGGATATGAAACGTTTGTTCCCTATGGTACAACATCTACTAAGTCTGTTCAACAACAAACAATGGATAGCAGCCATCCAGGGCAGGCACATTGGGAGGCTGGGAAAGTTAAAGTTGATCCTACTACTGGCCAACCTAGAATGAACGATTATGGGCGACCAAAACTGGAAAATAAAGGTAAAGCAAAGGTAAATTATTAATATGGAGACAGCAGAACAAAAGCGGAGAAGGATAATTGGAAAGCAAAAGATATCAGATTACTTAATTGAGCTTAACAACATCCTAAAAATAAATGTTTCATCGAAAGATTTGTTGACAATAGAAGAAACAGATTTCATTCTTTCTAACCCATACAAACTGCAAACTTTTTTTAAGAAGACTATATTATTTGAGCATAAAGCCGAGTTGGAGAGTGCTATAGTTAATAACATTCTGGAAAGTGACTATGGCTATTTTATATTCATATCTGATGTTTTACAATGCGGCGCAATAAGGATATCATCACTTAATGATTTCAACTTCAACTTCAGTTATGACGACCTAAACACTGGAATAATATCAATAGTTAGAGAAGATTTATCAGAAAAAATCACATTGGATTTTTATGAAGAGAACTGGCTGAAATACATAGAGATAGAACTTTTTGGAAGGTAACTGTCTCGTCCTGAAATAGGTTTACACAAGGTCTAATACGGGTTTTGCTTTACAGATGGTGGTTTAATCGATTTAAATTACTCATTTTACTTACTTTCTAGAATAAACAAAAGTACCTTTCTTAGTTGGGTGGGGTTCAATTTTGATTAAATCAGGCATTCGCAACATCGCCATGGAGATTGCAGAACTGGTATAAGCCCATCCATATTGTAGAAGAAAGTGTTTAATCTCTTTAATTTCAACAGTTTTCTTAAAAAAATCATCTTTAATTAGAACATTTTTGACTGAATACACTATTGAAGGTTGCTCTTCAAGAAGTACAACAAGCTCTTTGTTTTTATGATGGAATTTCAATAATTTGTTCCTAAATCCGGCTTCCAAAGATAATTTTCTGGCTGTAATCTCTCTTAGAGAAACATTAAAGAATTGACTTACTGCTTCCAAATCTTTTAACTTTATTTCAGTTTTACCAGCTTTAATATACTTTAGCTTTCTAAGTGAAAAGCCCATTAAATTGGAAAAGGCCTCATCAGTTAAGCCAGAAGCTTCAATAAGCGTATTTATGTTTTGAACTAGTAATATGTTTTGAGTTAAAGCCATTTGGCTAATCTCAATCAATAATAATCTCAAAAAGTGCAATTATTTGCATTTATTGATATTGTTTTATATATTTGATTAACAGTTTTTTAGATTCAGCATCTAAGAAATTATTAAAAGCAAATTGGTATTAAAAAAGAGTCTCGCTTGCTAAATTCTGACAATTGCAACTGAACGGGACAATAGATTAATGCCCATGGCAATATTTTGCGTACTTTCGTGCGTACTATGGCGCTATGGGCTCTATTGTAAATCCGTTTCAAAAGGCCGTCAGAAGCCTAGCAAGGCGGTATTTAGAGCCCAGCTATAGTGCTTCTCTATACCCTATCGAAGACTCGTGTGACATATACGAGTAATGGGAACAAAAAATGCATTCAGCTTGATCATTGATTTTCAGCAATTGAGAAGTTGGTGTGTTGTGGTTGTTTTTTTCTCGGAAATTTTCTTTGTGTACAGTTTAGGGTTTAAGATCTTGATTAGTCTGGTGATCTGTAGTCCCGAGTAGTTGGGGCTATGGGGACGGGCGGTTTGTTTTGGATTTGGGTTAAATAGTTAATAACTGCCGTCCGTTTTTCCTTTGCTTTTCTTTCTTTTTTGGGGTGTGGTGTTTTTCTGCTGCATTTCTTTTAGTTCAACTTAAATTTTTTAGAACCATAAACATGAAAAAATTGATGATTTTATTCGTCCTGGGATTATTGCGCCTGAATTGCGGGGTGATGGCTCAAGGGGTTACGGGCGATGTGGTGCCACTGAAGGTGGGGAGTGTACTTCCGGAAAAGTTCTGGGAGCAGGGACTTTCAGTATATGCCGGTGGCAAGGTTTCGGTAAAGCAGCTTTCTTTTTATAAGGACAGGTTGCTGGTACTGGATTTTTGGGGCCGTTATTGTGCGCCTTGTATCAGATCCATGCCCAAGATGGATAGCCTGAATAAGGCTTTTGAGGGTAGGTTGACGGTATTGCCAGTTGGCGACTGCAAATCTGCAGTAGATCTAAAGGGGGTACTGACCAGGTACGGCCTGATGGGATTGGGGATGGAACAGGGACTGTATTCGCCTTACCTTGCCCTTACCTTTCCTTTTGGGATCCTACCGCATCTGGTTTGGATTTATCAAGGCAGGGTGGTGGCCATTACCGATGGGGAGTACTTGGATAAAGAGAATGTCGTTGCCATGCTTAGCCTTGATGCTGAGGGAGCTATTAAGCTGTTGCCCACAAAAGTGGATAAAGCGGTTCGTGGTGAGGTGGAGCTGATTGGCTTTGGGGACCTGCGGCTGGAAAAGCCAAAGGGATTTTTCTATTCTGCCTTTACGGGATACCTGGAAGGCGCCTCGCCGCCAGAAGGAAGAATAGTGGATAGTGCCTTGGCAACAACAAGGTTAAGACTGTTCAATAAGCCACTACTAGCCTATTGCCGCTTGGCTTATGATTTTAAATCGATTAGTGATACTTCCATGTTCGAGCTGCAGGTAGCCTCAAAGGATAGGTATTTCCAGCGGACAAGGTATTATGAGCCATGGGCCAGAGACAATACGTATTGCTATACGGTCAACTTGCCAATGGAAATGGGCAAGGAAGAACGGTCGGAGTTTATCAGACAGGATATCAGGCGCTGGTTGCTGCTGATGGGGATTTCACTGAGTTTTGAAAAAAGGAAGGCTGCCGATGGTTCGGAAAAGATCAAGATTGTGGTGAGCGAAAGGGGGCTGCATGGTTAGGTTAATTCGTGTTAGGTTAGTTTTTTTGGTGACTGTTTGTATAGGGCTTCCACTGTTGTCTTTGGCCCAGTCTGAGGCTAGGATCCAAATCAGTGGTAGCGTGGTGGAAGGAGAGAGCGGGAGCAATCTTGCTGGTGTTTCGGTTCGGTTGCAAAGTTCTGCTGTTTCGGTGATGACCGATAGTAAGGGGAGGTTTATGATACTGGTTCCTTTGGAAGGAGATACGCTTGTTTTTTCCATGACTGGATATGAAAGGCTTAAACTATTCTCTGGAAGGATGGCGTCTTCGATGCTGGTGGCAAAGCTGGAAAAATCAAAGGTGCTATTGGACCAAGTGGAGATTATCAATACGGGTTTCCAGCGCTTGCCCAAAGAACGGGCAACAGGTTCCTTTACGCTGGTAGATCGCGGTCAATACGATCAACAGATTGGTATTAATGCCCTTTCTAGGTTGGCAACCATCAGTAATGGAGTGGTAGGGGTAGCCTCACGTGTAGGGTTTTTTGCTAAGGATGCGCTGCTGGTCCGGGGAATGAGCACGTATACTTCGGGGCTGTCTAAGCCGCTAGTGGTGGTCGATAATTTTGAATATATGGGGGATATCAATAACATCAATCCCAACGACATAGAAAGCGTATCGATCCTAAAGGATGCTGCTGCGGGTTCGATATGGGGAGCCAAGGCTGCAAACGGGGTAATCGTAATCACCACCAAAAAGGGCAAGCTCGGGCAGCGGCTCAAAGTAACGGCCAGTTCTACAGTCAATATCGGTCAGGAACCAGATCTTTTCTTTCTCAGGGAGATCGGTTCATCGGATTTAATCGATCTGGAGCTTTTCCTGTTCGACAAAAAATATAGGTTTACCGATACGGCTCGTTCCACGCATCCTCCATTTTCAGCAGCTTACGAACTATTGTTCGCTAATCGTTCGGGCAAGCTTTCTACTCAGGACCTTCAGGTAAAACTGGCGGAGATGAGAGGCAGGGATGTGAGAAACGATTTCCAACGTTATTTCTATCAGCGTTCGCTGGATCAGCAATATGCGACTTCATTGAGCGGTGGTGCTGAAAGATACGCTTGGTCGTTTTCGGCCGGATTGGATCAGAACCAGGGAAACCTGCATGAAAGGTACACAAGAAACACCATTCGGTTCTCTAACCAGTTTGTATTTTCAAAAAAACTTTCTGTGTTGCTTGAGCTTTCTTATGCGGGAAGCAAGAGCACCAATGGGCGGCCATCCTACGGTAGCATTAGACCAGCAAATGCTACCTTACCCATGTATACCTCATTTGCCGACGAACAGGGGAATGCCTTGCCGCTCTATATACAGTACAGGCAAGGTTTTATCGACCAGTTGGGTGGGGGAAAGTTGTTGGACTGGAAGTACTATCCGCTTAACGATTATACCTTTATCAACAACACGTCTAGTACTAGTGACATGAACGTGAACGTTGGGCTGGATTATAAACTGTTGAACTGGCTGGCTGTTGGGTTGAAATACCGCTACCAGCGGCAGCTCCGCAGGATCCAAACCCTTTCCGATCAGCAGTCGTTCACGGTACGAAACCAGGTCAATAATTTTACGCAGATCAGTAGCGCTGGAGTGGTTACTAACAAGTTGCCAAAAGGTGCCATATTCGATTGGTCGGACAATGCGCTGAATGCCCAGAACTTCAGGGCGCAGCTGAATGCTGGTAAAAACTGGACTGACCATAGGCTGGATGTGATTGCTGGTGTAGAGGTCAGCCAGAACCTTCAAGAGATCATGCAGGACAGAACCTATGGCTATAACCCACAGACCCTTGGTTTTGTGAATGTAGATCTCACTAGCCAGTATCCGCTACTGGCCACCGGAGGCAATGCCATGATTTCCTCAAGCAAGGATTTCAATAGGTTCAACTATAGGTTCCTTTCCTTTTTTAGCAATGCCGCATATACGTATTTAGGGAGGTATACCTTATCGGCGAGCGCCAGAAGGGATGCCTCCAACCTGTTCGGACAGTTGACCAATGACAGGTGGAAGCCCTTATGGTCTGTGGGTGGGGCCTGGATTGTTTCTAAGGAACCGTTTTTCAACTTTAGTCCCTTGTCAGAGTTGAAGCTTAGGGGAAGTTATGGAGTACAGGGAAATGTAGATCCAAACAAGGTGGCGCTGACCACCCTTGCCTACAGTGGGCAAAATCCTTTCACCCAATTGCCGATTGCAAGGATTGGCAACTATGCCAATCCAGAGCTAAAATGGGAACAGGTTGGTATACTCAACCTAGGTGTCGATTTTTCGGTTTTCAAAGGTAGGATTAACGGATCTATCGAATATTATCATAAGCGGTTGAAAGATATGTATGCCGCGGTACCAGTTGATCTTACAACGGGCATAGGTAGCAGTGTGATCAGGAATATTGGTACGGGCACTGGACATGGGATGGATATCCAGCTTTCGGGAAACTATTTATTGGGGAAGGTCGTCATGCGTCACGATGTGGTGGTCAATACCTACTCGGACCGTATTGTTCGCCTGTATGCTCCACCAGCTCTTGCCAGTCAGGCCATGTCAAATGGACTGGCCATGTTTGAAGGATATTCACCCTCTGCGATTTTCGCCTACAGATGGGCCGGACTAGATCCACTTACAGGAGATCCCAGGGGTTATCTGGATGGGGCGGTGAGCAGCGATTATACTGCTGTGGTGAATAAGACCACCTTTGCCGATATCCGGTATATGGGTACGCTGCTGCCAAAAGTTTTTGGCTCGGTAGGGACTGGGATAAGTTGGAAGGGGATCTCGCTTTCGGCGAGACTGAGCTATAAACTTGGGTACTATTTCCGCAGGGAATCCATTTCCTATGTTCCGCTGATTGCTCAGCTTTCCGGAAATGGTGATTATGCGCAGCGCTGGCAGCATCCGGGAGATGAAGTCTTTACGAACGTTCCCTCCTTTGTTTATCCCGCTACTGCGGCAAGGGATGAACTCTATAGAAATTCGGAGATATTGGTCGAGCGGGCTGACCACATCAGGTTACAACTGCTGAGCCTGTCCTATGCCTTTGATAAGACGGGAATTAAAAAACTTCCCTTTGAGCGCCTCCAGGTATTTTCTACCCTGAGTAATGTAGGCATTATCTGGAGGGCCAACCATCTTGGACTTGATCCCGATTATGCTTCTTTGCCTAGTCAGCGACAATTCGCTTTTGGAATTAAATTAGATTTTTGACGATAAACCCACATGAAATGAAAAATAAAATATTTGCACTAATTGGCAGCGGTCTACTGTTTTTGACAAGCTGTGAAAAATACCTAGATAAAAAATCCGACCAAAAACTTGTTGTTCCGCAAACTGTTGCCGAGCTGCAGGCGGTTTTGGATGACAATACACTTTTTAACCAGAACGAGCCCAACGCCGTTATCGTGGCGGCTGACGAATACCAGCTATCCTATGCTGCTTGGCAGGGCTTGAACGAATTTTCAAGGAACATGTACATTTGGGCTCCAGCACTACAGTTCGCCTCGACGGCAAGTGATAACTGGTCGGTCCTTTATACACAGGTGTACCGTGCGAATGTCGTATTGACCAACCTGCCGAATGTCGCCGAACAGGGATTCCAAGAATGGCGAAATGTGAAGGGGCAGGCGCTGATGCTCAGATCCAAGGCATTTTTTCAAGCGCTAATGATCTGGACGGTCGGCTATCAGGCCTCGACCTCGGCAAATGAGCCAGGAATACCCATAAGGTTGGATGTCAATTTCAACACGACCTCCATTAGGAGCGCCCAAAAAGAATGCTTTCTAAAAGTGATCGACGATTTGAGGGAAAGTGCGGCATTGCTGCCCGATATTCCGGTGCACCCGATTAGACCATCTAAACCAGCCGCTTATGGATACCTCGCTAGGACATTTCTGGCCATGGGAATGGCCGATAGCTGTTTGAAATATACGAATCTTGCCCTTGCCCTTAAAGGCAGCTTGATGGACTACAACGGAGGGCCAGGTGTGAATCCAACTGCGGAATATCCCTTTGCAAGGTTTAATCCAGAAGTGATATACGATACCTACATGGGGCATCCCACCTCGGTCAGCAATGGGGTTATCGATCCAGAGCTGTACAATTCTTATGCAGCGGACGACTTGAGGAAGGTACGCTTTCATCGAAGTTCGACTTCTATAGGTTACTTTAAGGGATCCTACTATGGTACTTTTGATCTGTTCAATGGTATTGCCACTGATGAACTGTACCTAAATAGGGCAGAATGTTATGCCCGGCTTGGTGATAAGACTAGATCGATTGAAGCGCTGAATACCTTGCTGCTTAAAAGGTTCAAAACAGGAACCTTTCAACCTTATACCGCTATAGATTCTGAAGAAGCCCTTAAAAAGGTGCTCACGGAACGAAAGAAGGAACTTGTTTTTAGGGGGCTGAGGTGGATGGACTTGAAGAGATTGAATGCAGATGGGGCGGATATTACGCTGAAACGTGTGCTTTCAGGCAAAGAGTATATGCTATTGCCTAATGATAGGGGCTATGCGATGCCAATCCCAGAAAAGGTGATTTCTACATCGGGAATGGCACAGAATTTAAGATAAAAATAGCCCCAATGTCACTGGGGCTATTTATTTAGTCTTTGTCTGCTACTCTATGGTCGATGTCTTCGATATAGTCTGTTGCACCGTTGGTTCCTGGCTGGTTATCCAAGAATTCCACGAGTTGTTCTTCCATAGTACCGATGCCAGATAGTTCGAGCTCATCTACGCTTAACTTGCAGATGTTCCCAGAACCTGGGCATTGACTACCATCTTCAGTAACTTCCCAATTGGTATCTGTCAGATAGGCCCCTTCAGTGTAAGTAGACGAGTTATACTCGAAGATCACATCAGCTAGCTTACTGCTGCCAATGGGTCTAAAAGCACTTTGACTGACCACGATCGCAAGACCAAGAAGGAATGCAAAAAGTGGCAATTTGTTTTTTAGATTTTTCATGTTACTGACCGCTATTTTGCATTTGAAAAAACGGACGAAAAAGTTGGGTTTGGATTAGGACGATTTATCTGCCGCTCTGGTGGGCAGCTACCGGCACCTATAAGCTCCCAGAGCTCAGGGGTGCCATTTTAGATTCGAGTTTTTTGCCGATAAACAATCAGACTTGCATAGATAGATAAGGAAAGAAAGACGATATTGAACCATACGTGCTGTTTCCAGCTCAGACTTTTCAATACTCCGCCGCAGGAGCAGGGCACTTTTTCAAACACCCCTAAAAGTGCCATTGCGATATAAAAGGTGAAGATGGTTAACAACAGGGTGGAGAGGTAGAATCCTAGGGTTCTAGTCGCGCTAAAGATCAACAGCGCAGCTGCGGTAAGCTCGGATAGCGGTAGGGTCCAGAAAATGAAATCTGAAAAGGGCTTACTAAAGGGTTGTTTATACAGCGAAGACCTAAAAGAAGTAGGATCCGACCATTTGCTCAGAGCAGTATAGGTCCATAGAAGGATGAGCAGAAAGGTAATGCACTGAATAGCTGATGTAAAGTATTTTTTGGCTATCATGTTGGATTGGATTTAGTAAGCCAAACTAGCAACAACGTAATTTTTTATTTATGACTGTTTGCCCAACTTGATGGGAAATAATGTCGTCAAAGTAGATCACTGAGGGTTCGTCGAGTGATATTGAGGAAACTGGCTTGTTGTTCCCTAGTCAATTGGTTAAAGGAGTTGTGGAATTCCTTTTGAGCATAGACGAGTTTTTCTGCAGGACTGTGGTAGGTGAGCATAAAGCTGTGTCTAGTGGCTCGGATGAATGCTTCTGCCAGATAATAGGCGAGGATAAAGTGCATGTCATCGTATTTTGCACTAAGAGCGTTGACGGTTCGATGGTTGATGGAATAGGCCGTCGTGTCGGATAGAAACCAGATGTCTTGCTGGGAGGGTTGCTGGTGAAAGAAGCTTTCTCCAGAAAAAATGATATCATGAGCTGTCCATAGCATAGTGATGCAATTGGTTTGCCTATAATGCTGGCTGGAGGCCATTGCTCCTTGCTCGATCAATAGGATATCTCGTGACTGTTGTCCGCTTGCCAGCCATTGCTGCCCTTTTTTATAATGAACCTGTTCAGCTGATACGGTGAACTCCTGGAGGAAACGTCTGGAGATCATCCGAAGTTCATTTGGTCTTGCGAACAATGTGCTCTGGTCCATGGGTTTGTGTTTTTAACGGGCTGACTGATCTTTTCTTGCCAGCCCGTTAGGTGAGTATGGTGCTATACTGGGTTTTGGTAGCTGATGGTGAAGATTAATTCTTCGCTACTGGCGAAGCCATTTGCTGCTGAAAAGCTTGAACTGGTCTTTTTATCCAGGTCCAGCAATTTGCCACGATCTTCGCCTTCTTCAGGCTCAGCTCGCTGGGCTTGTGCTTCCTTAACTAAGGAAATGGGTAGGCGATTTCCCAGGAAATACTTGCAGTCAGTGGCGGCCCTAGCGATGAATCGTTCATCGATTGCGTGAAGAAAATTGATTTGACTTTCATCGAGAATAAAATGTTCGATGATCCAAGCGCTAAAGTCGTTTCCAATAGACTCGGCCTGCTGGCCAAGCTGGGCATCGGGAAGAGCATGCATTTCGCTGATGAGGTCCTGTAGACCGCTTGTCGATAAGGGGAATTTTTCCATGATATTGATTTTTAGGTGAATGATCCGTACTCGTATTAGCTACGGCTTGGGTCAAAACTAGCGGATGAAAAAGCGGTTTTTTAACAATTGAAGCCTGTTTTATGGTGAATGGTAGATTTAGGGTGTTCAATGGTAATTCTTGGGAGGTTAAGGTATCCTGGCGGAGGTGAAAGAAAAAAAATATATACTTTTGGCCTTACCTATGCCTATGAAAAATACACTACATCCTGAAGAAATTGGGCCTATTACTTACCTGAAATGGCCATTACGCCTATTACTTTCTATCATCGTTGCGCACCTGATTACCGTGGAGGGCCAGTCCAAGTCCTCTTGGCAGCTGTTCCATCAATTGAATTATTGGGTGGCATTGACCTTTAGTGTAGTGGCTTCCTTTCTACTGATTCAGATGGTTCACTGGATAACAAAATGGTTGGACCGTAAATACGATTGGGTGAGATCGTGGTTGCCAAGAGTATTGTTGCAATTTGTACTAGGAATCCTGCTGGTATTGGCGTTGGATATTCTTTTTATTAGAGGATATTTCTGGGTCTTCAATAATGATTTTGATAAGAGCGGTTACATGACCGTAGAATTTCCGATCATCAAATGGATGGTCTTGTCCTTGAATATACTGTATGTAGCGTGGTTTTTTGCCGCTCATTATTTCGCCAGTTCATTAGCCAATCATCAGTTGAGTAGCGAGCTTGATGGATTTTACCAGATGCGAGAAAAACAGGAAGGCTATCAGTATAATATTGAGGCCAAGTTGGGAAATAAGGTGGTTATGGTGCTACCACAAGAAGTATTGTGTTTCGAACGGGAGGAAAATGTCGGCTATGTTTGGATGAAAGATGGCAGGAAATACAACATCGACCTCAAGATGCAAGAGCTTGCCGAACTGCTGAATCCATTAGAGTTTTATCAAATCAGTCGCTCGCTGATGTTCTCCCTTTCGGCAATTAAGGGTTATGAAAAGGTAAAGAACAAACAGGCCAACTTGATTCTATTGGATGACTTTGAAATCCCTCTTCCGCTGTTAGTAAGCCGTTACCGTTTCGATGGGTTCAAGAAGGCTTTTGTGCTTTCTCGACAGGTAAAGGCTAAACCTCTTTAAATTTGGACAGCGATAATCCATAGATCGGTTTTTGTTTGAACAAAAATTAGGGATTTTGCAAGCCGAACTGGCTCTTGGGGCGGATAGGGAAAGGCTTTGCTTGTTGTTCTCATTGGTGATATTACGGCTTTTTGAAGATAGAGGGCAAGTCGGGTGTATGTTGACTGAAAAAATGGACTTTTTAGATGAATTCAGGGATATGCCGAAAAGGTATTTTCGCCTACAATGGTCGCTCGGTTCTATGCCCGAAAGCTAACTGTTTCTTCTAGGCATTTGAATAGGTTGTGTAGGGAATGGTATGGTGGAAAAGGTATATTTGAAGTAGTGACGGAACGGATCTGTATGGAAGCGGAAGTGTTGCTGCCAGATTCGGGTTTGCTGGTGAAAGTGGTGGCCTATGAACTGGGTTTTTCCTCTACGCAGCATTTTAGGGTGTATTTTAAACAGCACAGAGGAATGACCCCTAGCGAATTTGAGAAGGAATCCAAGAAAACAGAGGTGGCACATCTTGAAAATAAGGATTTGGGTTTATCCATTATCAAAAGGTTTTCAAGCTGGTAGTCAACGAATTGCTCATTGTTATAGGTCAGAGTTCCATAATTGAAATTAACATGTGGATTGTATTAACTTCATCATTTGCATCTAGTTGACCATTACCAAATTCTCAATTTTGCGCCGAATTCTTAAAAAAAAATGTCGAAAAATCAGCCCATGGGCCTCCGTTTTTAAAGTAAATTGAAAGACAGTTTTAATTCATCCAAAAACTTATATTCGATACTGGACGTAATGATAGCTGAGGGATTACGAACGATATAAAGTTATAGACGGGTAAGGTCGTTAAACATGTCTACAACTTTACGAAAATAATCCTTCCAAAACCTTTTGGCCTTTAGGTTTTTTTCTTGGACCTAGTTTGGTACATGCCTTTCAAGGCTCAAGTTTCGATCTGCCTAAAATGTCGATAAAATCATCTTATTTAAAATCATGTTCGTCAACAAATTGAAGCTGTTTGTCAACAGTTATGTGCTATTGGCAAATATATTCTTCAATGAATTCACGTCAAACTAAATTGCATAAGCCAATTTATCAAAGTTTGTAATAAAAATCTGAATATGCTCGATATGAAAAAAAAACTAAAACTGTTTTTGTCACTACTATTTATTCTCAATGGACCACTGGCCTACTCACAGGTAGCAACCTCATCTTCACCTGTAATCCCGCCATCACCAAATGCCGCCTCACTTGGTAAATATGCAGAGATGCCAGTAAGCCTGTATACGGGAATACCTAGTATCAGTATCCCTCTGTATACCGTACAGCAGGGTGACCTGAAAATTCCGATCTCCCTGTCCTACAATTCTGGCGGGATAAAAGTAGAAGAGGTATCGCCATGGGTAGGACTGGGCTGGAGTCTGAATGCTGGAGGTGTGGTGACCAGAACGGTACGTGGGTTTGCCGATGAATTGGTCCTAGGATCGTATCTCAATAACAGTGTAACATTTGATGTTTTAGCAGGTGCCTACAGTAGTAACCCGTTAAATTTTATGGATACCTATCTGACAGATTACGAATCTGGTGCGCTCGACACCGAACAGGATTCATATTATTTCAACGTAGGGGGTATGTCGGGTAAGTTCTTTATCGACAAGGACACCAAAAAATGCATCACTGTTCCCCTTCAGGATGTTAAGATCAGCTATACCATTGAAAACAGCAAGGGTTTTGTTCGCTGGACGATCTTAGCACCTGATGGCACCAAATATATATTCGGTTCCAATCTGGCAGGTACGAGAAATGCGACAGAAGCTAACGACGGGACCTTTGTCTATAAAGGTGCCGGATCTGGGCACCAAGGAGGAAAGTTCAATTCTTCCTGGTTTTTGATAGAAGCGATATCGCCCAACCACCAAAAGGTAGAGCTCTTTTATAAGGCCAATGTGGTGAACTATGTACAGCGATCTAGTCAAACTACCTATGACCTGTTGGCTACCTCTGCGCCAGTTGATATACCGCCAAGCGACTTGACCTATTCTGCAACAAATATCAAAGGTGTGAGGCTGGACAGGATAGAAGGCAGTTTTGGCAAGGTTGTTTTTACACCGGCTCCGTTTGATAGGAGCGATCTGACCACCTCTGATTCGGCACTCCAGTACATACAAGTATACGATTATGAGAATGTTCCGATTAAAAAATATAGGTTGGCCACTTCCTATTTTACCTCTACAGAAAGCTTGCCCACCTCGCCAAACCTGTTCTCTGTTGCCGACCAGCTTAGATTGCGCCTTGATTCGGTGATTGAACTGGGTACGGAAAATGTAAAGAATGCTATACATAGCTTTACTTACAACCAGAGCATGGCATTGCCTTCCAGATTCTCGTATAACCAGGATCACTGGGGATTTTTTAACGGGAAATCGAATACCTCGCTCATCCCTCCCTCTACCTCGGGAGTCAGTGCATTTGATGGAGCCGACCGTTCGGCTGATGAGGCCAGCATGCAGGCATTTTCGCTCAAAAGGATCAAGTACCCTACTGGGGGAACACAGACCTTCAACTATGAGGCCAACAATGCTTATATGCAGGATTTCCAAAACGAACCAAAACTATTGGGCGATTCTACCTACGCTACAGTGAACTCACTAAACCCAGAGATAAGTGGACGATCTCGGTCGACAACTTCAGCACCTTTTTATCTTGACAGTGAAACCTCACTCAAATTTTATCTGCAACTTAATCTGGATTCTGCGACGATCAATCTGATCCAATTGCATGTAGGGCTAATGAACCTCGATGATTTTTCACTAACACCACTTGATCCCCTACAAGGTGTTCCAAGGCTTGCCCAAACATTTGATCCGGGCAATTACCAACTTTACATCAACTGGAAGAACTGGATCCCACTTACAGATACCATAACAAAAGTAGATGTTTATATGGCAGTTTCTGGACGGCCTAATGTAATACACGGTAATCCTAATCCAGTGGCGATATATAAAAACAAAACCCTCGGTGGTCTGAGGATCGCAAGTATAGAAAATGATTTTGTTGGGCAGATATCCACGAAATACTACAACTACAGTAGACTAGGAGATCCGACCAAATCGAGTGGTGTACTCACTTCGGCACCTGTATATGAGTATCTAACTGGACTGCCCTATTCACAGATGCAATCAGGGGTGTTTAAATCTGGCAATGCCCTGTTCCTGGTTCGCACCTCAAATAGTAATGCCCCTTTGGCAACCACGGCAGGGGGCTTCGTGGAATATGAATACGTCAGGGAACTGTTTGATCAAGCAAGCAATCAGGGGGAAACATTGAGCCATTTTAGCACATCCAAGGAATTTGCGGATGTTGGCAATTTTAGTACCGTATTTCCTTTTGCACCCTATCTTTCACAAGACTATAAAAGAGGGCAGCTACTCGAACAGACCAGCTATAAAAAAGAGGGGAGTATCCTGTATCCGGTAAAGAAGATCATCAATACCTATCAATCTAAAGCATTCGCTACATCGCCCTCAGTAAAGATGGGTTGCGCAGCTCGATCGCTATTTATAGCTTACGATCCATCTTTAAATATGACCTTTAGTACCAAGTGTTCAAGCTGTATCATTGCACCATATAGTATTGATACTTCCTTTCCCTATTTGGCGACGACTACTGAACGCAACTATGACGCTGATACCACCAAATTTATTGATAGATTTACGAATTATAAGTATGATAGCGATTTACATTTCCAGCTCAGTAGTACTAGCACGGTAAACTCTGAAGGCGATACGTTGATTACCAAGCTTTCGTATCCTATAGATTATACCATTTCGGGCAGTGATGCCGAAAGCCTTACCATCCAAAAGATGAAACAGGACTTTAGGATAGCTTCACCAATTGAAACTCTGCAGCTGAAAAAAACTGTGGGAGGCACAACAGTACTGAGTGCGTCCTTGAACCAGTATCAACTGTCCATTGATGCCATCACAACCGATACACTGGTTGTACCATACAAGGTTAATCAAACAAAGATTTCCTCGCCACTTACCCTTAGCTCATTTGTACCTTTTGCTCCATCAACAAAAGACCCGCACTACGAAACGCGACTGGTGTACAATGAATACGATAGCAAAGGAAGCCTCTTAAAATTAACCACAGATTCAAGCAAGGTAGCTAGTTACCAATGGGGCTATAATGGACAATACCCTATTGCGGCGGCACAGCATGCCGCACCCAATGAATTTTATTATAATGGTTTTGAGCAGAGCACCGGAAGTGGTTTTGTAACAGGGACTGCTCATACTGGGAAAAAGTACACTACCAATACCAGCATTAGCTGGACAAGGCCAAACGCAAGGAACTATGTGATTTCCTATTGGCGCCTGTCAAGCGGTAAATGGCAACTCGCAGCAGAATCCGCTTATACGGGCAGCAGTTTCACGCTTAGTGGAGGCTCGGCCTATGATGATGTCCTGATCAAGCCAGCGGATGCTCAGGTTGCCACGTACGCCTATGATCCTTTAATTGGGTTGACCAGTCAGACCGATACAAAGGGACTCACCACCTTTTATACTTACGATAAGTACGGCCGCTTGGAAACAATCAAAGACCAAAATGAAGATGTTGTAAAACACATGGCGTACAACTATGGCATTAACGTGAATACAGCCGCAAACTGGACTGATACCAATGTAAAAACCTGCGAGACGGTTGGTGGCTCTTATACCGGAGTAGAGCTAATGCAGCAGGTTGATAACAATCCATATAGTGCGACCTACAATACCTATCGTACGCGTAGCTTGGGCAACACGGGTAATTGTACATCAACTGTTTATGCCAAAGTTTTTTACGAGAACCAGACCATTGCACTGCGAAGGACAAAGGCCGATATCGTGGTCAGGTTCTTCAGCGATGCTGCCTGTACTGTTCCATATTCAGTAAGTGGTTTGAATGTGGCCTATGAGGAGGTCGATGATATGTACAACCTGATCAATTCTTCTTCGATCACGGCGAACGGGACATCATCACTGATTGCAACACAGGCCATTATCCAAGAAAATGACCCTTCGGGGAACCCCGTGACCTTCTATGAATTTTTGCTTGGCTCATCAATATATTATACAGTTGTTTATTAAAATATAAGGTTCGACCCTTAAACAAAACGTTCATGAAAAAGACTTATACATTAACCTTTGCACTTGCTTTTTCGATTATGTCGATAGCGATTGCCCAGGTACCGACTGCGGGTCGTAATTATGTGATGGAGACGGTTGTAAAATCAGCCGATCATAAAACAACCGCCAGCCTATCTTTGCTACCAGTAGACAGTGCTAGTCGGATCATTCAGTATTTTGATGGATTGGGCAGGCCTCTGCAGAGTGTGCAATGGCAGGGGAGCCCTTTGAAGAAGGACATCGTGCAGGCGGTGGTGTACGACGCGTTGGGCAGGGAGGAGCTGAAGTATTTGCCCTATGCCGAGCAGAGTGGCAATGATGGGAGCTTCAGGGCCTCGCCCCTGACCAACCAGTCGAGCTTTTACGGCAGCGGAAGCTGGGATGCGAACGTGGCCAAGACGGCCTATCCCTTCAGCCGCACGGTCTTTGAGGCCAGTCCGCTGAACCGCGTACTGGAGCAGGGCGCCCCGGGAGCGGTGTGGCAGCCCTACAGTGGCTCGATTGGCGGTTCCGGCCATACGGTACGGATGGTGCAGGGAGCAAACACGACGGGCGAGGTGGCCCTGTGGAAGGTGACCTCAAGTGGTGCGGAAACCTTGGCTCCCTATGGAGCGGGCAAGCTGTACAAGGGCATCAGCAGGGACGAGAACTGGAGCAGTGGGAAGTCGGGCACGACCGAGGAGTTCAGGGACTTGGAGGGCAGGGTGGTGCTGAAAAGGATCTGGGAAACGGAAAGCGTATCGCTTTCGACCTATTACATCTATGATGATTACGGGAACCTGCGCTATGTGGTGCCGCCTGCGGTAACGGCCACGAGTTTTACCGAGGCAGATGCGAACTTTAACGGCTACATCTACGGTTACCATTATGACGGTAGAAAACGGCTGATCGAGAAGAAGGTTCCCGGCAAGGGCTGGGAGTACATGGTGTACAACAAACTGGACCAACTGGTACTGAGCCAGGACAGCGTACAACGAACAAATAACCAATGGTTGTTTACCAAATACGATGCACTGGGCAGGGTGGTGATGACGGGGCTCTATACGAACGCTGGTACATGGGCGTCGGTACAGGCACTGGTGGACGCACATGTGGTGCTCTGGGAGGAAAGGGACAACCTGGGTACGACCTACGGCTCGGGCTATACGAACCTGGCATTCCCGGTATCCATCGCCTACTTCCATTCGCTGAGCTACTATGACGACTATGATTTCTTTGCGAACACCTTCGGACAGCCCAACGGCACCACGCAGGTGACCGCCGCAAGGACAATGGGACTGCCGACCGGCACCAGGACAACGGTGCTCGGCACCGGCACGATGCTGCTTACGGTAAACTACTATGACAAGGACGGAAGGGTCGTTACCACCAAGGGCGAGAACCACCTTGGCGGAACGGATGTGGTGGACAACAGCTACAACTTTGCCGGCGAACTGACTGCAAGTACCCGTACGCATACGGCAAACAGCACGACCACCACCATTGCCAACTCGTTCAGCTACGATCACATGGGCAGGAAGATCGGTACCAAAGAGAACATCAACTCCCAGGGAGAAATAACCCTGAACAAGTTGGAGTATAACGAGATCGGGCAGCTGAAACAGAAGAACCTGCACAGCACCGATGGGACGAGCTTTTACCAGAATACCAAGCTGGCCTACAACGAGCGTGGCTGGCTGAGGAACAATACCAGTGCCGAGTTCAGCATGAAGTTGGGCTATGATACGCTGAGTAGTCCTCAGTACAACGGCAACATCAGTGCCCAGCTGTGGGGCAGCGGGACGAGTTTTCCCAATGCCTTTGGCTACCAGTATGACAAACTGAACAGGCTCACCAATGGCACCAGTACGGGAATAGCCATGAGCGAGGTGCTTACCTATGATGTGATGGGCAACATCGCCACGATGAGCAGGTACGATGGGGTCACAACAAAGGTTGGCACCTATGGCTACTCGGGCAACCAGCTTACTGGCATAAGTGCTGGCGCACTGGCCACGGGAAGTTATTACTACGATGGTAATGGCAATGCCACCACCGACGGACGCAACGGGGTGACTCTTACCTACAACCATTTGAACCTGCCGGTTACCGCTACAAAGAGCGGACTGAGTTTGGCCTATACCTACGATGCAAGCGGACAGAAGCTGAGGAAGGTGAGCAGTACCTTGGGGACCACGGACTATGTGGACGGCATCCAGTACAAGAATGATGGAACGATCGACTTTATCCAAACGGAGGAGGGCAGGGCACTGAACAACAGTGGTACCTATACCTATCAATATAATCTATCTGACCATCTTGGAAATGTGCGATATAGTTTCGATATTTACGCTGGAGCGGTAAGGCCGCTACAACAGGACAATTATTACGCCTTTGGGAAAAGGCTTGGTGTTAGCGGAGGTACTAACAACTATTTGTATAATGGCAAGGAGCTGCAGGACGAACTGGGGCAGTATGATTACGGGGCAAGGTTCTATGATCCGGTGATTGGAAGGTGGAATGGCATTGACAATAAGGCGGAAAAATATCATCAGTTCTCGCCATACGCTTATGCTATCAATAATCCCTTGTCATACATTGATACTGATGGGCAAGATATTATAGTTGCTTTTACCGGTGGGCCTACCGGAGGAGGAAAAACAGTCAATCCTAACTCACAAGATGCAGGTTCCACAGGGAAAGTGATTAGGGATGCGCAGAAGTTTGCAGATGATAATGGCATTGAATTGCATACACGTGTAATTACCCCAGGATGGACCTCTGGCAGTTCTGTAGACAATGCAATGGGATTTATTAAGGAGAACTACACAAAAGGACAAAAAGTTGTCATCTATGGATATAGTTATGGCGGAGATTTTGCGGTAGAATTGTCAGAGGCGCTAAAGAAAGAAGGAATAGAAGTAAATTTGCTTGTTACTGTTGACGCATCTGATGGACCTGCTCAAAATTCGACCGTGGACACAACAGTCCCTGATAATGTAAAGGAGAATCTGAACTTTTATCAAACAAGTAATTCTGGTAAGTCATCTGGTTCCCAAAAGTCGAGCAGTAGCAGTAAAGGCAGTAGTAACAGTGGTACGAGTAATTCGCCTGGATCAAATGGAGGGCCTAATAAGGCTGAAAATTCAAAGAAGACTAAAGTAAATAATGTTAATAAATCCGGTAAGGGTGTTAATCACGGAAATATTCCAGATAAAGTAACTGAAGATGTTAAAAAGAGAATCCAACAAATATTACAGCCCCAATGAGAACAACTTTTTTTTATGGATATAGGATAATATTATTCTTTTCCGCAATATTTATATGGGTTCTTATGTATTGGGCCCGTAAAAGCGACTATGATGAGAACTATGGTTATTTCATCAACGCCATGGTGATATCAATCATATTAACGCTAGTCATTATAGCTGGATGGATATGGAAGGGAAGGCTAATACTTCAAAATAGGATCTATAGCATTATATTCCTAATAGCAGCATCGCCTCTCTCTATTCTACTCTTTATATACCTTTACCAATTTTTCATTGGCCAATACTTTAAAGTCTAGCCAATTTGCGCCAAGCCGGCAAGTTTCAGCGCATCGCCGTTGTGTGCATCAATCATTAAAATATCAAGGCCCTGCAACTTTACCGTTGCAGGGTCTTGTTGTGTAAAGGATCTAGTCCCCATTCCTTTTCTCGAAGTCTATTGTTAGCCTGTTGGTCTCCATGGTTACGAGCACCTGGTCGCCGATGTCGAACACTATGACGAGGAGGGCAGGGTGATCCAGACCAAGAGCCACAACCACCTTGGCGGGACCGATATGGTGACCAACAGCTATAGCTTTGCCGGTGAACTGACGTCCAGCACAAGAACCCACATCGCCAACAGCGTAACCACCACCATTACCAACAGCTTTACCTACGACCATATGGGCAGGATGTCTCGTCCTGAAATAGGTTTACAGATTAGGTTAGTTCGTTTCGTTAAACATTTCTACAACTTTACGATTTTATTGTAATAATTCTTCCAAGCCTTTTGGGCATCAGATTTTTTTTCACGTACCTGGTTTGGCGTATGCATTCCAAGGCTCAATCATGACCACTTGCACAAGAGTGGGACATGTTGGAGAAATTCAAGCCAGTTTCTCGATTTTTGCCAATACTTTTCTACTCTGTTTAACCGTCTTTTATGTGGGATAAATAGTCAGACTTGACTATCGCTAGCAGAATGCAGCTTGATTTTTAATCATAAGTTCCTAAATGATCCTGTTTTTTCACCTTCGTTCGCCTGATAAATGAGTGGTTCGTCACCTAATTTTGACTGTTCATCCTTGAAATATAGGCATTGGCAAAAATTTTCGCTTAGGGCGAAAGTTGTCTTTAAATTAGAAAAAAGATATAGACAATTGAAGTAAAGCTGTTCTATGGGGTTTAGCTGTCCTTTTGAAAATAAAAAAACGATGTGTGCAATAATGAGCTGAAACATTGAGGATGTTGTTTTTAAATCGGAATACTATGAGTCCAATTCTTTTCAAAAAATGCAGCATAGGAATGCTTGTTTATTTCCCGAAAAAAAATACAGCTATGTAAAATAAATGTTGCTATGGCATGCGATACCGTAGTTTTTGAAGTCATTTGATTTTGATACTAATTTATGACTATTTACTAACCTTAAAATATTCCATTTATGATTAACTGCTACATTCTAAGTGAGCTGTCTACGGTAGAAACCTTGAAAAAACACATCGAAAGATTCCCTTTGACCAAACTTATCGGCTATTCCACTGCACTGTCGATAGATTTTAATTCCATCGTAAAAAGTGAACCGAATATTATCTTTGTGGACACTTCGCTACTATTGACCTTCAAATCAACTTTGCTGAAATTGGGTCAATTAGCAACCCTGATCTATGTGTCTGATTCAAGTGGCCTTGCCTATGAGGTTTTTGAAGCCCTTGGCTTTGACTATTTGGTTAAGCCCTTATCTTTTGACAGGTTTGAAATAAGCCTGAACAAGTTTATCCGCTTGTCGCTACTGGCTCCTGCGGCAAGTTTTAAAAAAACGGAAGCGATTACTGATTCTTTTTTTATCCGCTCGGATAACAAAGGACAAAAAGAAGTCCTGATCAAGTGCAATGAGGTTATATTTATTGAAGCGCTGCAGAACTATGTGGTCTTGCATTTACTCGGCGGCAAGAAATTTATTTGCCACAATACCTTAAAAGAAATGGAAGAAAGCCTACCTGAAGCCTATTTTATCCGGGTACATAAATCTTTTATTATCAATTACGATAAAGTAACCTCGATTGAGAAAAATAATATTGTGCTCAACGAAAATGAAAAACTCAAAGTGTTGATTGGCACTACCTATAAGAAGGCATTTTTTGAAAGAAAGAACCAGAAGATGATCAAACGGAAAAATTATTTCCATACGGTGGATTATTCTAGAACCGCCTCGATTTGTTTGTTTTTCGCTGGGGTGCTATTGAGCAGCTATGACTATATGGATCAAGCCTTATTGATTTTTGCCTAATGTCTGGTTTAAGGAAAATCGTTTTGCTAGTTGTTCTGGCGTTATTCATGGGCAGTGGTTGTACAGAGTTCATTGAGCCTTCTTTAGCCAAGGCGGAGATGCGTTTGCTAGCGCCTGCCGAGGCCACTGAAAGTAACAGTTACCAGCAGACCTTTTGGTGGCAACAGCAGCAAGATGCCTTATGGTACCGGTTGCAGATCGTCACTCCTTCTTTCACACGCGTAGAAAAGTTGTTGCTAGATACTTTGGTGAGTGCCGATAAATTTACCTATACCTTGGATCCAGGCTCGTATCAGTGGCGGGTAAGGGCTGAAAATGGGAGTAGCCAAACCCCTTTTTCGACGCAAAGCTTTACCATTTATCCAGCTTCGCTAAAAGAACAAATCGTACAGGTGGTGGCTCCGGCAAACACGCTGTTTACTGCTAGTGCGGAGCTTAAATACAGTTGGTTAAACTTGTTTGGTGCGAGTGGTTACCGCTTGCAGGTGGATCAAAACAATTTTGTAGACGAGAATAAGCTGGTATTGAATGAGGTAACGGATAACTTGACCTTCACACAAACCTTGTCTTTGGAAGGTAAATACCAATTTAGGGTGCGGGCGGAAAATGCGACCGAAAACTCGAAATGGTCAGCAGTAAGAGAGTTTAGCTATGATGCCACGCCACCCCTGCAGGTGACCTTGACTAGCCCAGCCAATAAACAAACAGTGGCTACTCCGCTAACGCTTCGGTGGGATGAACTGGCCGATGCCACAAAATATGAACTGGTGGTGTATAAAAGCGATTCGACCACACTGTTTAGTTCGATTTACCCCCAGCTGGTCAGTGGAAATTCGGCTACATTTAATGCGGGTAGTGCGGGTGAAACCATCGTTTGGCGGGTCAGGGCCATAGATAGAGTGGGTAACAAAGGGGTATTTAGTGGATTCTTTAGTTTTATCGTGCAATAAGGAATGAAAAATAAAAAAGTGATGTACGGGTTACTGGTGGTCGTAGTGATCGTTTGGGGTATCATCGGATATCGGGTATTCATGGCCTCTGGGAGCCAAGAGTTACCGCCGGTCCAGGCAGCTCTACCTAAGCGTGAATATGTTCAGCTGATCAACCATGAAAACGATACCGTAAACTTAGATCTTGCCTATCGCGATCCATTTTCAGTAGCTAATGGGGACTTTATAGCGGAAGCGGCTGGAAATGCGGTAGGACTTAAAAACCCAGCGCCTGCCTTACTTATGCCCAGAACAGGGGTAAATTGGTCGACTATTCAGTACATGGGCTATATTACCAATCCTGATACCAAATTAAAAGTCGTTTTGATTAGCCTAAATGGCAAAGATTTGATGTTGGCCGAGGGCCAAAGCCTAAACGGGCTAAGACTGATTAAATATACAGGAGATTCGGTGAAGATCGAATACCAAAAAGAATCCAAATACCTTAAATTAAACTAACTTATATTAAAATGCGTCTTTCCCTGTTTACGTTTTTTTTAGTTTTACTGGCTACAGGGTCAAAGGCTCAATACGAAGGTAGAGCCCTTGATTTGGAGCATTATCAATACACCCTGGGTTACCCTGATCATAAAATCACTTTTTATGCCAGGCCTGCCGGTGAAAGCTTAAAGTTCACTGATCCAGCGAAAAACTACTACTGGTTCAGTAGTAATGAGCTCAAGATTACCCAAGGTGGATTTAGTGGAAAACTCTTGCACGGCAGCTATACTGATTTTTACCTGAACAAAAACTTAAAAGAGCAAGGTGAATTTAGGATGGGACTGAAAAATGGAATATGGAATAGGTGGACGGAAGTAGGGGTGCTGGTTGCAAAAGTTTGTTATAAGGACGGTCTGCTCGAGGGACGCTTTTATCAGTACGATAGCTTAGGTCAGCTCGCTGAAGCAGGGAAGTATCGTCAAGGAAAAATCAATGGAAAATTGAAAAAGTATATTAGTTCCGATAGCATTGTGGTGATGAACTACAAAAATGGGCTTATCCAACCTGCAGCAAAAAAGAATAAATGGTTTCAAGCGCTGTGGAAAAAGAAAACCAAGTCCACTAAAGTGGTAGACTAATGCTAAAGGCTGGAGCGCTATATTTTTCCCTGACGATTGCTTTTTTTATTGCAGTCATTTCTGCTTTACTCATTATGCTTGCTGCTCATTATAGAGGGGTCTATTTGAAGGAAATCCGTTTTGCCCGCTTAGCGGAGAATTTGGATTCAGGATCAGCGTATGTACTGGCAGACCAAAATTGGGTGGAAGGAAAAAAAATAATGGATCTGTATGGCGATGGAACAGATAGCCTACTGCTGGAGCAAAAACAATGGGGCTTGTTTGACCTTGCCGTGTTACGCTCTTTTAGATTACAGGACACGCTCCAACGGGCTTTTTTAATTGGTAGGCAAACGGATTCGGTAGCCTTATACTTAAGCGATGAGGACCGGCCACTGGCCCTGAGTGGGGATACCAAAATTACTGGGGATGTGGTCTTGCCCAAGGCGGGGATCAAAAAAGCCTATGCCGAGGGCAAGCCTTATGCCAATGTGCAAACCGTTTACGGGGGCAAAATGAGTTTTAGTGACCGTAATTTAAATGAGCTGGATCAGTCGATGTTAAAAAAACTAAAGGATCATTTGTTGCAAGATCGAGAGCGGTTGCCTTTGCTTATCCAAAGCGAATTGGTCGTTTCCTTTTTGGATTCGACCCAGTCCTTTCGTTTAGCTAAAAATGCGGAACTGAATGCGGTGGCATTAAAAGGAAACCTCATACTGTTTGCGGATTCTTCGGTAACGATTACCCGTTCTGCTCGGTTAACTGGGATACAGATCTATGCGCCTGTCATTCATATAGAAGCGGGCTTTAAGGGGAACTGTCAGTTGTTTGCTACGGAATCGATTGTAGTGGAGAAAGAAGTTGCTTTGGATTTTCCATCGGTGCTGGGGGTGATTCGAACTTCGCCATCGGTTGCCCAGCCTAACATTAGCTTAGGCGATCACGTCGTGTTTAATGGGATTATTTTTAGCCACGAGCAAAAACGATCACCGCTACAGACCCTAGTGAGTTTAGGCAAGGAAACCAAAGTGAAAGGGGAGGTATATAGTACAGGCTTAGTGAAACTAAGTAAAGGAGTGGTGATAGAGGGGAAGGTATCCTGTCATCGCTTTATCATGCAAACTCCGGTGACGCTCTATGAAAATTTCTTGATTGACGTGTTGTTGAACCGAAGGGCTAGAAGCCGTTATTATTTGAGCTCTAGGCTGTTTCAGGGGGGGCAATCGAATCATATTTTAAAATGGCTGGACTGATGAGAGAGAAAGTTCGGGCATCTACCTTGATTGAGGTATTGATTGCCCTAGTGATCATTATGGTGGTGTTTGCTTTAGCTATCCGGATTTTTGGCAATGTACTATCGAGTGGGGTTTCCTTGAAGAAAATTCAGGTGCAAAGCCAGTTGGATATCTTGGCTATGGAGGTGAAAAAGCAGGGGTATGTGGAGACTCCCCATCTGCAGATGGATAGCGTTGATTACGACTTTACGATCGATACCAGTGCTAGAGTAGGTATATCGCAGCTAACGATCGCCGCGAGTGTGCAGGGGAGGGTGCTAGCGAGGATGAAGTGTTTGTTTAAGGAAATGGAGAGACATGAAGAAAATTAAGGCCTATACCTTGCTGGAAGTGACCGTAGCGATGTTGCTATCTGCCATTTGTATCACCATTTGCTATTCGGCCTATGGAATTATTGGGAAGTATTATACCGTTTTCCAGGCCAAAAATCAGCAGGCCACTGAAGTGCTGGGTTTGAAGCAGGTGTTAGCACGGGATTTTTTAAAAAGTAGGTTCGTACTAAAAAGTGAAGATGGATTTGAATTGATTAGAGATAGTGTACTTATCCGCTATTCCTTTAGCGCAGGACATGTTTTACGACAGTTGAATACGCTGCATACCGATACCTTTCACCTGGAGCCTAGCGAACTCTTGTGTTTCTTTGAAGGTAGGCCGGTCGATGTGCCGGACACCGTAGACCAGGTCCAGTTTAAGCTTAGCCTGGCAAAGGGTGTCCGTATCCCTTTGCAGGTTAATAAAGTATACAGTGCCGAAAATTTAGTTAACTGACCATGCCGTCCATCGATATTTCCAATTATAAATCCCCGCAAAAGCGGGTGCAAAAGAAGAAACCTGCCTCGGTTTTTGAATTCATGAACAAGGATATTTCTTTTGGAAACGGGCAACTGTCTGATAAAAAGAAGGAAGGATTTTACCATGAACTCGGTACATTGATCCGTTCGGGTATCGACATCAAAACTTCGCTCGAACTTACGTCCAGTTCTGCTAGCCATGAGAAAGATAAGCAGTTGTTTGCCAGCATACAAAAGGAAGTGATTGCTGGTAAATCCCTGTCTGAAACGTTGATGGACAACCAGAAATTTAGTCGCTACGAATATTACAGTATACGTATTGGTGAAGAAACCGGGCGATTGGGGGAGGTACTCAGTGAGCTGGCCAAGTATTTTAAAAATAAAATCCAGCAACGACGAAAAATCATCGGAGCCATCACCTATCCGATGCTAGTGTTAAGTACGTCCTTTGCTGCTATATTTTTCATGATCAAATTTGTCGTCCCTATGTTTGCCGATGTTTTTAAACGCTTTGGGGGAAAACTGCCTTATATTACTTCACTGATCGTTGGTTTTTCGGACTGGTTTGATCGTTATATCTACCTCTTGCTGTTGTTGGTGATGGGTTTGATTGCTTTTTACGTGATCAATCGGAAAACGGTTTGGTTCAAAAAATATGTTTCCCTTGGTTTATTACGCATGCCGATTGTGGGCGATATTCTCAAAAAGATCTATCTGGCCCGTTTTGCAAATACCATGCGTTTATTAACGGGGACGAGTACGCCCTTGTTGCAGGCTCTAGGCATGGTGCGTCAGATGATTACGTTTTATCCCATTGAGCAGTCTTTGATCGTTGCAGAAAAGGATATTCTATTGGGTTTAAGTTTGTCGGCGACGCTGGCCAAAGCTGATTTTTATCCAGTCAAGTTTATTCAAATGATCAAAATTGCAGAAGAAGTGAACAAATTGGAACATTTCTTTGAACAATTGGCCAGTCAATATACCGAAGAAGTGGAATACAAGACAAATGCCATTAGTAGTATGCTGGAACCTTTGATCATTATTTTTTTAGGTTTGGCAGTGGGTGTGATTCTTATTGCAATGTACTTGCCAATGTTTCAAATGAGCAATAGTTTTTAAGAGAAGTTTGAGACATGACTTAAGCGGTCAAACTCTAATTAAAAGTTGTCAGTTAAAGTAACTACTGCGACATAGCTAAGCTAGTATGTCGATAAATTTTCCCATACTTTATCACCTTTCACGCAGAATCTGTAAAAAGAATGCCAAAAAATCTTTCAAAAATGTCCAATTTTTAAAAATGCGGTCAGCTGAAACGCTAGTTTGTCATTAGATTTCAATCGTTCGTCAACACAAAACTACAATTGGCAAAAAAAAACCTTTCTAGGCTCGGTCAATGCTAGATTAGAGGTATACGAAATCCATTAACATCAATCAAATTAAAATAGGATGAAGAATTTAATACTACTCTTTTGCTGTTGTTGTATAACGGCAATCTGTTTTGGTCAATCTATGAAATTGGATGGACCTTACCTACAATCACCTAATGCCGCTTCAATGGGTATTTATGGTAAAGTAGATGTTAGCTCTTTTACGGGGATCCCTAATATCCGTATTCCAGTATTGTCTTTAACCCAGGGTGATATTCCTATCACTGCCGAACTCCGTTATATGGCCGGTGGGGTTAAACCCGAAGAACATCCAAGTTGGGTTGGTCAGAATTGGACATTAAGTGTAGGTGGTGTGGTAACCCGTAAAAGAAACGGTGGGGTAGATGAAGTCAGGGTCGATAATTTTACAAATCAGAACATTTTTGCCTATTATTTTAATTATGGTGGGCTAAATACCACTGCCTGGAATACACCGACTTTTATGAATAACTATTTAGGCAATGATGTTAGTAATGGTCTTTTTACCCAACTATCGCCAGATGAATTTATGTTTACCTTGCCAAATGGTAAATCGGGCAGCTTTTTCAAGAATGATCAAGGAACTTGGTCTGTCAAGGGAAATCAGCCTGGCCTCATGAAAATTAACGTTTCTTTAAGCCCAACAAGCCCTTTATTAATACTGAATAGCGTCGTCAAACCAGTTAATTATCAGGAAATCAACCAGATTATTTACAAAATTGAGATTACAGATGATGAAGGATATGTATTTACGTTTGGAGGAGATATTGATGCCATTGAATTTATAAGAGAACGTTTAAGTGCAGGCCTTGCTCAAAACAATGTGATCGCCAATGCATGGAATCTTGTTAAGATTACTAGTCCAAAGGGAAATGAGGTTAATTTTAGTTACGAACGTGGACCTCATCAATTTATCCAAAATGTTTCTTACGGACATACACTCAGTTATAACATTAATGGAGCTACCTGTTCAGGCTATGTAATCAATCCCTTACAATACAGTGGTTATGTAATTACACCAACCTACCTGAAAGAAATAACCAGTGGTTCATTTAAGGTGAGCTTTGAGAAACAAGTGAGCAATGAACTAAAATATCCCTACGGTTTACCACAGCCGCAACCTTCCGCTAATGCGTTTAATGGGTTTGCCTACGGTGATTTTAGTGATGCGCATTATGGGCCTGGTGTGTATACAAACGGTCAACAGTTGCTAGATGTAAACCCTCATACTGACTATAAGCTTAAAACAATAACGATAGCCGATGGCAACGATCTAATCAAGGAACGGTATGCATTCACCTATAACAATGATACGCAGAGTTTACCCAATGAAAGATTGTTTCTAGAGAGTTTCCGCCGAACAACGCCATTAGTATTGATTGACGACCAGGAGCCGAGTACAGACATTGCTTATAAATTTAAATATAATGATAAACACCTACTGCCAGCGTACAATTCGCTAATGGTAGATCAATGGGGCTATTACAATGGCAAACCTTATCCTATTACCAATTTGAGTGTAAATCTTGCTACTTTGAATGCACAACTTGCAGCAGATTTCGATTATGCCAAACTAGGTTCGCTTTCAGAAATTACCTACCCAACTGGCGGGAAAAGTACGTTCGAATATGAATTAAATGATTATAGTGCCTATATCAAAAAAGCGCCAAACACTTTGTCGTTGGTTAGTGGATCGGGTACTGGTGGAGGTTTAAGAATCAAAAAAATTAGCAATTATAGCGAAGATGGTGTTTTTACCTTTAAACAATACGTATACAATAGTGAGGCGACAGGTGTTTCTAGCGGTATACTAGCGGGTTTAAAGCAGATTTATTATAAAGCACAGATCGGTCAACCTGGCGGCAACATTGCTTACGCAGAATATGTTTCCAATAACAGCATCAGTGATTTAAACTATACCAATGGTAGAGATGTAGTGTACTCAGAGGTGAAAGAAATCAATGAAGATGGCTCGTGGACCATCTATAAATATTCAAACTCTGATAATGTAGACTATAGGGATGAAGTACCTAATTATATTTTTACCCAAGGTATTGGTGTAAACTCCAGTGCTGAGTATGGAACGTATTCGTTCACATTTGATCCTTCTTACACTTATCCTTTGATTTCTCATACCTCTAGAGAATTAGAGCGTGGACAACTATTGTCAAAAGAGATACATGCTGCTGATGGTAAATTGGTATACAAAGAGGTTAACCAATACAGGGACGATGCTGGCAGATACAATGAATATGTAAAATCATTTAACTATGCTGGGCAACAGATCAGCTGTAGTTTGGGCTTTTTATATGAGCGCTATGTAGAACCGGTAAAGATCTATACTTTTTTTCCCTATCTAAAAACGCAAACGATTTATAACTATGATTTAAACGAAAACATTACGACGACCCTTGTAAAGCAGAATGTCTATGACAACAATTATAAGGTGTTAAAGGAAGACTCTTACATTAACAGTAAAGGAGAAACCAACAAAACCGAGTATAAATACCCTTTTGATTTTGGATCCAATACAGTTCTTCAAGGTATGCTTGCTAAAAATATCATGTCCAAGGTAGTGGAAAGAACGAATTATACCAATTCGACATCTATACAGACCGAGAGGGTCAATTTTTCTTTGCAGAATACCTCTATGTACCTGCCGGTAAGTACAGAAGTACAAGTAGGCACCAATACGCCAAGTGTAACAGCATATGAGCATGATAACCATGGGAATCTTGCTTCTTTGCAGACACAAGGCGGCACGAAAACAAGTTATGTATGGTCGTATCAACAACAATATCCAATCGTCAAGGCTATAAATGCGGCTAAAGAAGAATTATTTGCTGAAAATTTTGAAAACACAGGAGCCTCAGGAGTTACGACGGGTTTGGCGCATACTGGTCAAAAATTTTGGCTAGGATCCGTATATAGTTTAAGCTGGAGTTTGCCAAATGCGAAAAGTTATGTTTACAGTTATTGGTACAGAAGTAATGGAAAATGGTATTATAAAGACCCATTGGCTTTTACGGGCGCTGCTAGCCTGACAAATGGTGATGCTTATGATGATATTTTGGTTTACCCTGCTGATGCATTGGTTTCGAGCTATACCTATGATCCATTGGTAGGTAAAACAAGTGAAATAGATGCCAAAGGGCAAACTAGCTATTACACTTACGATGATATGAACAGGCTGTTGACCATTAAAGATCAAACGGGTGCTATCATCAAATATTATCGTTACAACTATAAACAGCCATTTGTAAACGAAGTCCAGTCTCAGGCCTTTACTAAAAATAACTGCACCAGCGGCCAGGGAAGTACTGTAAATTATGTGGTACCAGCGGGTGCCTTTACATCTTTAGAAAGCGTAGCTGCTGCTAATGCTTTGGCTTTGGCCAGTATAGCGGCTAATGGACAGAATTATGCCAATACCAATGGAATCTGTCAAAATATTTACGTTAAGAAAGTAATTACTGGAACTGGTAGTGCCATTATTGGAGGATATCAGCACGATTATGTAGAATATTCGGCGTTTTTCTACTCAGATGAAGCCTGTACGCAGCCTTATACCCTAACTAGTCCTTTAACGGTAAGGTTTGCTGAAACTGGGTTGACAACCTATGCGAATGGTAATCCTTCATTGCCTTTTTATCACGAATATCCGGCGTATGTTTCTTCAGGGGTATCGAGTACACAGCTAATGAGTGCCTGGAGCTATTGTGAAGGAGGTCTCATTTTAATCGAGAAATCAAAAACCACACAAAAAGGCCTTCCGCCGCCGCCAGATGATCCGGGTTATTGCTACTCATCTAGTGTTTCACTGGTAAATGGTACGGGGTATATTGTAAAAGCTTATTAATCTCACGTTCATGAAAAAGACTTATACATTAACCTTTGCACTTAGTTTTTCGATTATTTCGACAGTAATTGCCCAGGTACCGACTGCGGGTCGTAATTATGTGATGGAGACGGTTGTAAAATCAGCCGATCATAAAACAGCCGCCAGCCTATCTTCGCTACCAGTAGACAGTGCGAACCGGAGCATACAGTACCTGGACGGGTTGGGCCGTCCTTTGCAGAGTGTGCAATGGCAGGGGAGCCCTTTGAAGAAGGACATTGTTCAGACGGTGGTGTACGACGCGTTGGGTAGGGAGGAGCTGAAGTATTTGCCCTATGCCGAGCAGAGTGGTAGCGATGGGAGTTTCAAGGCATCGCCTTTGAGTAGCCAGGCGAGTTTTTATGGCACAAGTAGCTGGGATGCGAACGTGGCCAAAACGGCCTACCCTTTCAGTCGCACGGTCTTTGAGGCCAGTCCGCTGAACAGGGTGCTGGAGCAGGGTGCCCCTGGAGCGGTGTGGCAGCCGTACAGTAGCTCGATAGCAAACTCTGGCCATACGGTGCGGATGGTGCAGGGAGCAAACACGACGGGCGAGGTGGCCCAGTGGAGCGTTATCTCGGGCGGTGCCCAGACTCTGGGTGCCTATTATGGAGCAGGCAAGCTGTACAAGAGCATCAGTAAAGATGAAAACTGGAGTAGTGGCAAGTCGGGTACAGTGGAAGAGTTCAAGGACATGGAGGGCAGGGTGGTGTTGAAACGGATCTGGGAGAGCGAGAGTGTATCGCTCAATACCTATTATATCTACGATGATTATGGGAACCTGCGCTATGTGGTTCCCCCAGCGGTCACGGCCACGAGCTTCAGCGATACGGATGCGAACTTCACAAATTATATCTATGGTTACCGTTACGATGGCAGAAAGCGGTTGATCAAGAAGAAGGTTCCAGGAAAGGGTTGGGAGCATATGGTGTACAACAAGCTGGATCAGCTGGTGCTGAGCCAGGACAGTGTGCAGCGAACTTCGAACCAGTGGTCCTTTGTCAAGTATGATGCTTTGGGCAGAACGATCATGACGGGGCTCTATACGAACGCTGGCACATGGACGACGGTGCAGGCCCTGGTGGAGGCACATGTTGTGCTCTGGGAGGAAAGGGACAACCTGGGTATGGCGACCTATGGCACAGGCTATACGAACCTGGCCTTCCCGGTATCTGTAGCCTACTTCCATTCGCTGAGCTACTATGACGACTATGATTTCTTTGCGAACACCTTCGGACAGCCCAACGGCACTACGCAGGTGTTAGCCAGCAGAACAAGGGGACTGCCGACCGGCACCAGGACCACGGTGCTTGGCACGGGCACGATGCTGCTGACGGTGAACTACTATGACGCGGATGGCAGGGTAGTTACCACCAAGAGCGAGAACCACTTGGGCGGCACTGATGTGGTGGACAACAACTATAACTTTGCTGGCGAGCTTACCGCAAGTACCCGTACGCATACTGCAAACAGTGTTACCACTACCATTGCCAATACCTTCACTTATGACCACATGGGCAGGAAGATCAGTACCAAGGAGAACATCAACTCCCAGGGAGAGGTTACCCTGAACAGGTTGGTCTACAACGAGATCGGGCAGTTGATAAACAAGAAATTGCACAACGAACTGCAAAATACCAGTTATGCTTATAACGAGCGGGGCTGGTTAAAAAGCAGTACCTCTGATCAGTTTAGCATTGCTTTAAGTTACAATGATGGTACGCTACCCCAGTTTAATGGTAATATTGCCAATCAAAATTGGGGAACAGCAAGCAGTTTGCCAAATATTTATACCTATGATTACGACAAGCTAAACCGTTTAAAAAGCGGAACAAGTACCGGGATTAGCATGAGCGAAGTATTGACTTATGATGTGATGGGTAATATCAATACAATGAACAGAGATGCAGGAGGAATAGCTACCTATAGTTATAGTGGTAACCAAATGACGGATATAAGTGGAGGTGGATTAACTACGGGCAGCTACAGTTACGATGCCAATGGCAATGCCATTATCGATGGGCGTAATAGCGTAACACTAACCTACAACCATTTGAATCTGCCGGTAACGGCAACCAAGAGCGGCCTGAGTTTAGCCTATACTTACGATGCCACCGGGAAAAAACTAAAAAAGGTAAGTAGTACCGCAGGAACGACGGACTACGTCAATGGGATCCAGTACATCAACGGGACGATAGACTTCATCCAGACCGAAGAAGGGCGGGCGGTGAAGGATGTCTCTGACAATTACAAATATGAGTACAATCTCAGTGACCATCTTGGAAATGTGCGATATAGTTTCGATATTTACGTTGGAGCTGTCAGGAGGATTCAGAGCGATGACTATTACGCCTTTGGACTGAGGAAATCTGTTAGCCCGGTAGTGTTGGATAACAACTATCTGTACAATGGTAAGGAACTGCAGGACGAACTGGGGCAGTATGACTACGGTGCAAGGTTCTATGATCCGGTGATAGGCAGGTGGAATGTGATTGACCCATTGGCGGAGGTAAGCAGGAGGTTTAGTCCTTATGTTTATGGAAAGAATAACCCTATTATGTTTATCGACCCTGATGGGATGTTTGATGTTCACATTAATGGCGATAAAGCAGATGAAGCCACTAAACAACTTCAAGCATCAACAAGTTTAAAGCTTTCAAGGAATGAGGAGACAGGTCAAATTACCGCAACAGGTAAAGCGAAAACTGATGTAGATAAAAAGCTACAAGAGGCTATTAATGATAAAAACGTTGATGTTCGAGTAGATGCCACGTCCTCAAATTTTACATCTGACGGAAAATGGTTTGTAGGTGGGGCTTATGGAGGTAGTACAGTTGGAAAAGATGGGAAAACATATACTAATCAAACAGTAAACCCAGATATGACATCAAAAATAGATGAATTTTATGGCGCAAAAAAAGGTAGCTCGATTATGCACGAAGTCATTGAATCTTACATTGGGGGAGTTGACTCACCAGGAAAAGGAGGGCCAACATTTGACAATACTACACCAGAATTTAAAGCATATAAAAGTGCACACGATAAGACAGATGGGATACTGACGTGGCACATCGTACCTGAAATATCACAAGACCCAAAGACAGGACATCTGTATATTAACAAGCCACATCCAATTATGCCAAAACTGAACATAGAATTATTGATTAATGACTTATCAAAAAAGAAATGAAAAAAATAGGCTACTTAATTCTTTTTGTATTTACTGGGTGTGCTTCAGCTATCAAAACAAAAATGGATTTTAATGTTTTAAACTGCCATATTATAGAAATAAAGGAATATGGAAATACTTTTCGGCTTAAGGCATTGAATAAAGAAAAGGACACGGTATTGATAATTTCTTTAAAGGAGGTCTATTATAATAAAAATAGCTATAAAAAACCCGTGCTGGAAAATTTACAAGAAATTCAGTTGGATAAGGAATATAACTTTTATGTAACACAAAAAAAACCACTTGTGTCAACAATGGAACAGTTAGGGGCCTTTATAGTTGTTGAAAACGATACCCTTTGGTCATCTCGATCATATAAAGATATACCACTCTCTTTTATATCGCATAATACAATTGGTAAATACTATAGTCCTAAAGCCACCAATTGAACCAAATTGATGATAACTCTGCCGTGGGTGCACCTAATCGGGGATATAACAGTGCGAGGATTACAAATGTGAATAGCAGCAGCAATAATGTTTCTACAAATGAAAGACCATATTTAGGAAAGAGGACACAAGGGATGAGGATTCCATTACCAATTAAATAATATGCAAAATATGAAAGGAATAAGTCTAGCTTTATGTATCATTTTACTGTTAGGCTGTAAGCAATCTGAGAGAACAATCGGGTTATTTGTCAACCCATCTCGGACATTTGATTTGCAAAAAATACACATTTTTGCAAAGTCCGGCACTAATGTTATTTTGGATACAGTAATCCAAAATAATCATATCGATAAGAGTGTGCTTCTTAAAAGATTCAATGTTAATTTAGTTACGGACAACACGCTTTCAATAGGAATTGGCAGCATATCTAAAAGTATTAAAATCCCAAGCAATACTCGAAATTGTGTTGATGTTTTTACGTTTTATGATGATCATACGATGATTAATAATGTCGCTTTAGGGGTTGAAAATCAACAAATTGAAAAAGGGATAATGGCTAATTATAAGCAAATTATAGACAGTTTAAAAAAATCAAAGAATGGGATATACGACAAGATTGAAATCGATGTAAAAAATAGAAGCTGTAAGTAATATACCTCTTGTAGCGCAAGTATTAGCACAAGTGTCCGCTTGTGCTTGAGATAAGACTTATAGCAAAGCCCGGCAGAAATGCTGGGCTTTGTTGTTTTATATTGCTGCTATGCTTTTCAGCTTTGCTGTCTTGATGAAAGTATCTATCGTGGTAAAAACGTGGGATCAGCTCTCCAGAGAATGAAGTAGAAGTAAACTCTTAGCTGCTCAGAGTATCGCTATTTAAACTTCTGTTTTTTAGCAAATTCTGCTCTTGTTCATTCTTTTTACGCATAATCTGGAAAAAAAAACACTCTTTCTCTGGAGTTTTTAGGTCGATTTTATAATGTGATGTCACTTGATTCGGCTTGTTCGTCAATGGATTTCTATTGTTCGTAAGACGAAATAGATCATTGGCAAATAGATTCTTTTTTGAATAAATGTATGGGCAATTTAGGGTATGTCGTGATGCAAATTTTCGATGGCCATCATATTACCTCTTATCCAAATTAATCATGATCAAAAAAAAATCTCCCCCAACCTTTATTAAACATGATGGGCAATTTCCATTGTTCTTACATCGAGTAATCAAATGGATAAACAGCTTTAAACATGCATTTATATTTGCTGTACTCCTGTGTCCTTTGACTATTTTTGGACAGGCTGGCTTCGACATCAATAAAACTTTTCCATCTCCTGATGTAGCGTCCTTGGGAGGTTTCGGTCTTGCACCTCCGAGCCCTTTTACTGGCCAAGTTGATATTTCCATTCCGCTTTATACAGTAGGTTATAAAGAGCTGCAAGTGCCAATATCATTGTCATACAGTACTGGTGGTCATAAAATCGAAGATCATCCAGGTTGGGTTGGATTGGGGTGGACTCTCAAATCTGGAGGCAGTGTTTATAGAAAAGTGAATGGACTCTATGACGAACATCCAAAACAAACACCCACAGGAACCTATACAAATGAAATTGGTTACCTATACAACTGTGGTCGTGTTGCTGATGATTTTGATAACTCTTCGGCAATTTACAATTATACATTAAATAACGCCACACCCACACAACTAACTGATAATGCATATGATGCATTTCCTGATGAGTTTATCTTTAATTTTAACGGTTATTCAGGCACTTTCTTTTTTACTAGACCCTATCATAATGGCCCTCTGGAAATTAAGGTTAAAAGCAATGGTGATTATAAACTAAAAGCCGAGATTTTGACCATAAGTAACTCTATTGAATTTGATGATTGGTTTCATACGGTTAATCAAGAAATGACCGTTTCGAGTACCGATAGAAGTATCTATAAAATAAAAATTACCGACGATAAGGGGGTTGCCTATATTTTTGGTGGCGATCCAAACGCGATCGAGTTTAGTAACAATGGCGATTATACTTTTGATTTTTATACCATCGCAAATGCTTGGCATTTAACCGAAATTATTTCGCCACTTGGGTATAAGATACAATTAAATTATAAGAAGGCAGGGCGTGTTTTTGTACAAACTAAACAAAGAAATGTTCTTTTTTACGATTATAGTTATGATTTTCATAGCAACACTTGGATATTGTTTACAAGTGGATCAGGAACTGTTCAACATACCAATGATACGGAAATCACCTCCATTTCGGTATTAAGCCCTTCCTATCTCAAATCGATAGTAACGCCTCTTCAAACCATGGAGTTTAGCTCCTCGGAAAGCACGCAATTAAACTATCCATTGCTTACCTCCAAATTAAATGATATTACTGACCCCAATTATAGGTGGGGTGCAGATGATAGCCATTGGCAAAAGCTGGATAAGATTAATATTATTGGATTGAGGCAAATTAAATTTCAATACTTAAGCGAATCAACTAGGCGCCTTCAATTAACTGGTATTGATATCACAAATTCCATAGAAGAGGAAAGATCAAAATACTCCTTTATTTATAATCCGATGCAATTGCCTGCCTATAATTCAAAAATGGCTGATCATTGGGGCTATTATAATGGACATTCTTATGCTTATGATGAAAATTATTTAACAACAAGAGATCCAAATTCGTCTTACCTCCAAGCAGAAATGCTACAAAAAATCACCTACCCGACTGGAGGGTACATGGAACTTGAATATGAACCGCACGATTATAAGAAAATAGCCAGGCAGTTTCCATTTACCATCGACTTGCAATCTGCCAATAAAATGGCAGGTGGATTAAGGATAAAGAAAATAACCGCGAGCCCCCTATATGATGGAGTGCCATTGGTTAAGGAGTATTTTTATATTAAAGATTATCTCTCAGATAGTACAAGTTCATCTGGTTTATTAGCCGGGATTCCTCAGTATACGATTTCTGGCGTTGCTAAAAGTGCTTATTATACTGGAAACTACTGGGGGGCAACTTGGGGAAGTCAGGTGATGAATTATGGGCGAATGATGGATAATAATCTTCTTCCTTTGAGCAATACAAACGGAGCACATGTAACTTATTCCGAGGTATGGGAAAAGTCTGCTGATGGATTTAAAGTTTACAAATATTCCAATCATGACAATGGTTATTCCGACAAGGCACCTAAAAAAATTATCGGGAACTATACTTCACAATGGCATGAAGAAGGATTTACAAGTATGGAATCTTTTAGGGGACTGCTTTTAAGTTCCAAAGATTTTGACCTGAATAAAAATTTGGTTAAGGAAACCACGTATCAATATGCCATTGATACGGCAAGTAGCCATTATCAAGTCCCCTATTTTTATAGAAACCTAAATTATTCTACTGGCTACCTATTGTCTAGGGTTTCGGCATGTTTGTTTTATACCAAGCCAGCGCTGTTGAAGAGTATAAATGAAACATTGTATAATGTTGCTACAAGCAGCAGTATTAATAACCTAACGGAGACGAAATTCTATACCGATAAGTTTCCGTTTGGTCCATTAGTTAACGATAATTATCAGCCATTTGAAAAGAAAACCACAAATAGTGACCTGAGCCAGGCTATCCAATCCTATGCCTATGCCAATCAGTTTTCTTATGGTTCAAATGTTTATAATAAAATGATCACTGCAAATATGGTATCGCTCCCAATCGAAAATATCAATTATCTCAAGAGAGTAGTAGGTGATTCATTAATTACATCGGCTGTAATTAGTACCTATAAAGAGTTTGATACTTTGATTTTGCCTCATCGGATACTACAGTATCATCCACTTGGTTTTTCGCTGAGTGAGAATTATTTAGAGGCTACAATTGGGGATGCCAATGGGATAACCTTTGATACCAAATATGAAGAAAAGGTCAAATATGAAAAATATGATCCTTTGGGCAATGTAAAGAGTATGCTTGTCTTTGGTACAAAAACAAGCAATTACCTTTGGAGCTACAAGGGGCAGTATCCAATTGCTGAAATTAAAAATGTACCCTATGCTGCAGTTGAAAATGTGCTCGGGACAACAGCAATCAGTACTTTTTCCAATCGGTCTACTGCTAGCCATAGTGATGTTGAAACTTTTGTTAACCCTTTGCGTTTGGGATTGGACACGGCCTTTACCACCTCGATGTCATATGAACCCTTGGTAGGGATGAGTAGTCAAACGGATCCAAAAGGTTTAACGAGTTTTTATGAGTACGATGACCAACAACGATTACTGAATATTAAAAATAAAGATGGTAATATTTTAAAAAACTATCGTTACGCTTACTTTAAGTACGCAAATGAGGTGCAATCAGGTACGTTTATCAAAAACAATTGCCTAACAGGCACAGGGTCTTCTGTTTATTATGCCATAGCCGCAGGCACTTATTATGCAACAAGTGTTGCTGCAGCGAACGCATTGGCCCAAAATGCGCTAACTTCTGAAGGACAGGCGAACGCCAATTCACTTGGGACGTGTACAGGCGTATATGCCAAAATTACATTGACCAATATAGATGAGCAATTAAGAAAACATTATGCTGATGTATATGTAAGCTTTTTTACAGATGCAGCCTGCACTATTCCATGTACGGTATCCAATTTAGCGGTTAATTACAGAAAAGAGGGTTATTCTGCCTCAACATCTGCCTTGATTAGTACAATTAACTATTCAGCAACAGCGAGTGGGACATCGTACCTATTGGGAGAGGCATTGGTTATCCAAGATAACAGCCCTGGCGGAACACCTGTAAATTATTATAGTTTTTTATTGAATACTTCATCAGGTTACACTATAGCTTATTAATCTCACGTTCATGAAAAGGATTATATTAAATTTTGCACTTGCTTTTTCGATTACGTCGATAGCGATTGCCCAGGTACCGACTGCGGGTCGTAATTATGTGATGGAGACGGTTGTAAAATCAGCCGATCATAAAACAACCGCCAGCCTATCTTCGCTACCAGTAGACAGTGCTAGTCGGATCATTCAGTATTTTGATGGATTGGGCAGGCCAATGCAGAGTGTGCAATGGCAGGGGAGCCCTTTGAAGAAGGACATTGTTCAGACGGTGGTGTACGACGCGTTGGGCAGGGAGGAGCTGAAGTATTTGCCCTATGCCGAGCAGAGTGGTAGCGATGGGAGTTTCAAGGCATCGCCTTTGAGTAGCCAGGCGAGTTTCTACGGCAGTGGTAGCTGGGATGCGAACGTGGCCAAAACGGCCTACCCTTTCAGTCGCACGGTCTTTGAGGCCAGTCCGCTGAACAGGGTGCTGGAGCAGGGTGCCCCTGGAGCGGTGTGGCAGCCTTACAGTGGTTCGATAGCAAACTCTGGCCATACGGTGCGGATGGTGCAGGGAGCAAACACGACGGGCGAGGTGGCCCAGTGGAGCGTTATCTCGGGCGGTGCCCAGACTCTGGGTGCCTATTATGGAGCAGGCAAGCTGTACAAGAGCATCAGTAAAGATGAGAACTGGAGTAGCGGCAAGTCGGGTACAGTGGAAGAGTTCAAGGATATGGAGGGCAGGGTGGTGTTGAAACGGATCTGGGAGAGCGAGAGTGTATCGCTCAATACCTATTACATCTACGATGATTTCGGGAACTTGCGCTATGTGGTTCCCCCAGCGGTCACGGCCACGAGCTTTACCGAGACGGGTGATACGAACTTCAGCAATTATATCTATGGCTATCATTACGATGGTAGAAAGCGGTTGATAGAGAAGAAGGTTCCAGGTAAAGGTTGGGATCATATGGTGTACAACAAGCTGGATCAGCTGGTGCTGAGCCAGGACAGTGTGCAGCGAACTTCGAACCAGTGGTCCTTTGTCAAGTATGATGCTTTGGGCAGAACGATCATGACGGGACTCTATACGAACGCTGGCACATGGGCGACGGTGCAGGCCCTGGTGGAGGCACATGTTGTGCTCTGGGAGGAAAGGGATAACCTGGGTATGGCGACCTATGGCACGGGCTATACAAACCTGGCCTTCCCGGTATCTGTAGCCTACTTCCATTCGCTGAGCTACTATGACGACTATGATTTCTTTGCGAACACCTTCGGACAGCCCAACGGCACTACGCAGGTGTTAGCCAGCAGAACAAGGGGACTGCCGACCGGCACCAGGACCACGGTGCTTGGCACGGGCACGATGCTGCTGACGGTGAACTACTATGACGCGGATGGCAGGGTAGTTACCACCAAGAGCGAGAACCACTTGGGCGGCACTGATGTGGTGGACAACAACTATAACTTTGCTGGCGAGCTTACCGCAAGTATCCGTACGCATACTGCAAACAGTGTTACCACTACCATTGCCAATAGCTTCACCTATGACCACATGGGTAGAAAGGTAAGCACCAAGGAGAACATCAACTCCCAGGGAGAAGTTACCCTGAACAGGTTTGTCTACAACGAGATCGGGCAGTTGAAGCAGAAGAGCCTGCACAGTACCGACGGGACCAGTTTCTACCAGAACACCAAACTGGCTTATAATGAGCGGGGCTGGATGCGCAACAGTACCAGCGGCGAGTTCAGCATGAAGCTGGGCTACGATACGCTGAGCACCCCGCAGTACAATGGCAACATCAGTACCCAGCTGTGGGGCAGCGGGACGAGTTTTCCCAATGCCTTTGGCTACCAGTATGACAAACTGAACAGGCTCACCAATGGCACCAGTACGGGGATCGCCATGAGCGAGGCATTGACCTATGATGTGATGGGCAATATCGCCAGCCTGTCCAGGGATAATGCAACGGCAGGTGTCTACGGTTATACGGGCAACCAGCTGAACTCCATCACCAGTGGTCCGTTGGCCACGGGGAGCTATTACTACGACGGCAACGGGAACGCCACCACCGACGGGCGCAACGGCGTTACGCTGACCTACAACCATTTGAACCTACCAGTTACCGCTACAAAGAGCGGGCTGAGCTTGGCCTATACCTACGATGCAAGCGGACAGAAGCTGAGGAAGGTGAGCAGCACCTTGGGGACCACGGACTATGTAGACGGCATCCAGTACAAGAACGATGGCACGATCGACTTTGTCCAAACGGAGGAGGGCAGGGCGGTGAACAACAGTGGTACCTATACCTACCAGTACAACCTATCGGACCATCTTGGAAATGTGCGATATAGTTTCGATATTTACGCTGGAGCGGTAAGACCGTTGCAACAGGACAACTATTATGCCTTTGGATTGAGGCATAGCACAACGGCAGGGACGAATAACTATTTATATAACGGCAAGGAGCTGCAGGATGAGCTGGGACAGTACGATTACGGAGCAAGGTTTTATGATCCCACCATTGGAAGGTGGAATAGTGTGGATCCAAGTTCAGAACAAGGTGGGCAGGAAAGCCTGACTCAATATCAATATGGGATGAACAATCCTGTAAGGTATACCGATCCTGATGGCAGATGTCCAACGTGTCCGATATTTTGGGCAATGGACTTATATCAGGCTGCAAAGTATAAAGTAACATCCGTCCTTGGGTTTAAAACCTATGCAGATGGTGCTGTTGCTAAGGTACGTAACGATGTGCAAAAGCAAGATCCAGATTATGTCAAAAATGTTCCAGAAAAAGTTCGCAAGATTAATGATAAAGGCAATGATATAAAGGCGTATACGAAGGTAATCCAAGGAGGGGCCGAGATAATGGATAATGCATCTACAGCAATGGGTGCATTAATGGGAGGAGTGCAGGGAACTTTTAGCCTTAGTTCTACAACTGGAAATGTGGCTACAAAAGAAGTAAATCTTTTAACGTCAGCGGAAGAAAAGTCTATAAGGAATTATGAGAAAAATATAGTTGAGCATACTGAAAAATTGGAACAGTACAAGCTTAATCCTATGAAATTTGATAATAAGGGAACTCTTCAGAATGCGCCAAAAGAATTACAGAGCAAAATTATTGCTGGCAGAGTCAATAAATTGGAAAAGGAAATAGAGAAATTTAAAGATAATATTAAAAAAATTCAACAAAATGGTAACCAAAAATGAAAATTAAATTAGCAGATTTAGAGAAAATGCTGTCCACAATTCTTTTAAACTATAAAGAGATGTATGGGAATGAAATAAAAATAGAAAATGATTATTATTGGGCATTTGACGAGAAAGAAATCTATACTATTAATGAAGAACCCAATGACTTTTCTCTTGGTCAATTGACAGATGATTGGGAAACCCTTCAACACAATTTCAAATCGGATAACTTAATCCCATACGATTTACAAAGAATTTCAAGCATTCTCACAGCTTTAAGTATTGAGAAACCTATTTAATTTAAAATTAGTTTAGTATAGCGCAAGCGTCCCACTTATACTTCAGTATACCATGTATGCTGAAGTATTTTGTTTTAAAGACAATTTTAAATCCATCCAAAAAACTTATATTCGATACTGAGTAACATATAATTTTATCACCTTGTCTCGTCCTGAAAAAGGTTTACTGTTTAGGTCAATTAGTTTCGTTAAACATATCTACAACTTTAAGATTTTTATTGTAATAATTCTTCCAAAGCCTTTTAGTCTTAATTTTTTTTATGTTGTAGCTTTAGATTTAGCTGTCCTGAACCTTTCGAGGTTCTAATCGGAATAACCCGAAATTATTTAGGCTTTCTTCTCAAAGAATCAAATTTTAAGCAGGATTGGCTTAAAAACCCCTGCTTTTTTGCATCATTCTCATTTTTTTAAATATGGGTTATCAGTAGAAAATGATAATTCATCATTAGATTCCTATTATTCGTCCATCGATATGGGCAGTTGACAAAAACATTATTTGTATTCGGAATTACTCTTTAAATTATGTTAGAAAAATTCAATGTAATTGTATGGTTGATCAGGTACTCAAAAAGAAAGTAAAAGCATATACGTTAACGGAGATCTTGGTGGTCTTGGTCATCATAGGTATCCTTGTTTTGTTGGCATTGCCCAACTTGATGCCCTTAATTACCAAGGCAAAGACGACAGAGGCTAAATTGCAATTGGAACATTTGGCTAAATTACAGCAAAGCTATTTCTACGAACATTCCAAGTACAGTACAGATTTGGTTGAGCTAGGTTTTATCCAAGAGAAATTATCCAGTGATGGCAAGGATGGCAAAGCCAACTATAAGGTAGAAATCACCTCTGCCAATAATACCAGCTTTTTAGCTAAGGCCACGGCGGTGGCAGATTTTGATGGGGATGGAGTATTCAATGTGTGGCAGATCGATCAGGATAAAACACTAAAAGAAGTAACACCAGATTAGATGCTCGCATTACAAGGGTTTACGTTTGTCATTTTGCTAACCATAGCTTGGCAGGATTTTAAGTTTAGGGCGGTGTATTGGTGGTTGTTTGTGTTTTTATTAGTTGCCCTAGGTGCATTAAAGTTAATGCAAAGTAACTGGCAAGTTTTATTAGCCGATATGAAGTATAACCTAATGTTTTTGGGCAGTCAACTGTTTTTTTTGATGCTTTATTTTTCCATAAAAGAAAAGAAGATGGTCAATATCTTCAACGGTTATTTTGGTTTGGGAGATTTGTTTTTCTTACTAAGTATTGCTACTTATTTCTCCTTTTTTAATTATGTGGTGTATTACCTCATTAGCCTTTTTGCTGTAATCTTGATGAGCATTACCATGGCGTTTTTTGTTGAAAAATCCAATCCAAAAATTCCTTTAGCAGGGGAACAGGCGCTGTTATTGATGGTTTTTATGCTGTTGGATGGTTTTGTAGAAAAAATGGACCTGACGACTGATTTGGGCTTGATTAATTATTTCAATTTATAAGATGGAATTTACGGCAGACCAGCTTCACTTAATTACAAAGGACATTGCCCTGCAGTACAGGGTTATCCCTGAATTTGCAGAAGCAAACCTATTGTCCTTATATTGTGATGAGGACAGTAGCCAAGATAATTTGATGGATGAACTACAAATCATCTTGAACAAGGACATTAAGTTAACTCCAGTTCCAAAAACTGAAATCAGTCGTCTGCTGTCGACCTATTATTTAACGGATACCGGTTTTAACCAAGAACAATCCCTATCGGCTATTACGGCAAATGATGATTTTTTGAGCACCTTGATTGAAGAGGCACGGAAACTGAAAAGCAGTGATATCCATATTGAGACTTTCGAGAAAAAATCAAGGGTACGTATCCGTATCGATGGGATGATGATAGAACGTTACCAGATTGCAAGAGAAGATTACCCCGCTCTGGTCAATAAGATCAAGATCATGGCCAATTTGGATATCGCTGAAAAACGTTTGCCTCAGGACGGCCGTATTCATTATCAATCTGCTGGTCAGGGTGCATTTGATATCAGGGTTTCGGTATTGCCAACGCTACATGGAGAGAAAATCGTATTGCGTTTACTGAGCAATACCAGTACAGATATTGATTTGAATACCCTAGGCCTTTCCCAAGAGGACATGGGGAATTATATGCAAGGCGTACAACGACCAAATGGGATCATCTTGATCAGCGGTCCAACTGGTTCGGGCAAAACCACTACACTGTATGCTACGCTTAAATTATTAAATAAAACTACCCGCAATATCCTGACGATAGAAGATCCTATAGAATACACTTTGGAGGGTATTAATCAGGTGCAGTTGAAAGAGAGTATTGGACTAGGTTTTGCCTCTGCTCTGCGTACGTTTTTACGCCAGGATCCCGATGTGATCATGGTGGGCGAGATCCGTGATCCAGAAACAGCAAATATGGCCATTCGGGCGGCATTGACAGGGCACTTGGTGTTATCTACCATACATACCAATTCTGCCTGGGGTACGGTTTCAAGATTAATAGATATGGGTATTCCTGGTTTTTTGGTAGCCAATACACTCAATACCACTGTTGCCCAACGATTGGTAAGATTACTTTGCCCCACTTGCAAAACAGAAACAAACTTTAATGTCAACCAATATCCTAAACAGTTTAAGGCACCCATTGCGCTGGATAAGCAATTTGTTGCAAAGGGCTGTACCGAATGTTATTATACAGGTTACAAAGGTCGTAAGGCCGTTTATGAAGTTATTCCAATTGATGCAGATCTAGCCTTTGAGATTAAACAGGGCAATATGGAAATAGCGCCACTGCTCAAGGAGCGGAACATCAAGACAATTGCTGAAAATGCCTTTAACTTATTTGTTGAGGGCAAAACATCCCTAGAAGAAATTTTCCCATTATTATTAGCCATCTAAATAACTATGCGTATCCTCCTTTATCGTTTACTCTTAATTAGCTCCTTATACTTTTGTTTATCTGCCCTGAGTGCAAAAGCACAAGAAAATCCAGCAGAACGTTTAGCTAAAATAGAGAACAGGTTGAAAGCATTATCGGTCATGGTGCCAGGCTTAAACCAAAAGGTGCAGCTGTCCATGTCGGGGGCTACGGCGCCGGAATTTTTGAGGGCGCTGGCCCAGTCAAATAATTTGAACATCAACATCGACCCGCAGGTGAACTTTAAGGTCTATTACAATTTTACCAATGAAACGGCGCTTAATGTACTGCTGTTTGTAGCTAAGGAATATGACTTGGATATTAATCTGATTGGTTCGATTATGACCATAACCAAAGTGCCTGTTGCTAAAACCGTAATTCCAACGAAGGAAATTAAGGTTACGTATAGCGGCGCTAATGATCATTTAGGCTTCGATTTAAGTAATGACACTTTAAGTTTAGTGGCTAAAAAGATAGGTCAATTGTCTCAAAAGAATGTGGTGGTGCCAGTAAACCTACTTTCTAAAATGGTAACAGCTTTTATCAATGCCGCACCTTTTGAAACCGCACTGGATAAACTAGCTTATGCCAATGGATTGAAATTGAACAAGACCAATGACAATGTGTATATTTTTCAGGCATTAGGCGAAGGGGAAGAAACGTACATTACAGGCGATAACACAACTGGCGTAAGAAAAGTGAATAAGGCAACAACTACAGGCACGCAAGGTAGTGCTTCAAATGTTTCAAGCGCAAGGGATACAAAAGGCGAGAAACTAATCAGTGTAGATGCCTTGAACACGCCAATCTTAGACCTGATTAAATCGGCAACTGCCGAAGCTGGAGTGAATTATTTCATTTACTCTGACATTAAGGGAACAGTTACCACAAGACTGAATAAGATTTCGTACGATAATTTTCTAACGGCTTTATTACAGGGTACAGAATATACATTTAAAAGAGAGGCTGGGGTTTATTTAATTGGAGACCGAAAGTTAGAAGGCTTGAGGTCGCACCGCATTGTGCAGTTGCAGCATCGGTCCTTGGATACAGTTCAAATGATGATCCCAACAGATTGGAAAAAAGGGGTGGAGATCAAGGAATTCAGGGAACAGAACACTTTGCTTTTGTCTGGTTCTGCCCCGCAGATCAACGAAATTGAAAATTACATTAGGCAACTGGACCGAGTGGTGCCTATGGTATTGATTGAAGTCACCTTGGTGGATATCAGAAAAGGAAAAGTAATCAAGACGGGCATAAGTGCAGGTGTTTCCGATAGTGTGAAAACAGGTGGTAGTATATTACCTGGTCTGGATTATACGTTTGGGGCAAATTCGATCAATAGCTTTTTGTCTAAATTGGGGAATAACAATTCCATTAACCTAGGTCGGGTGACACCGAATTTTTATGTCAAACTGAGTGCGCTGGAAAATAACTCCAATGTAGAAATTCGATCTGTGCCGAAGCTTTCTACGCTCAATGGTCACCTAGCAAATTTGAGCATTGGGAGTTCGCGGTATTATAGCCAGAAAACACAGAACATTGTACCTTCTATTAATGCCCAGACGGTGATTACCGAACAATATACCGAGGTAAAGGCCAACCTGGAGATCATGATCAGGCCTATTGTTTCGGGAGATGACCAGGTGACCTTAAACATTAAGGTAGATATATCAGATTTTATAGGTAATCCACCATTAAATGCCCCGCCCCCAAAATCTACCAGTACTTTTACTTCCATCATCAGAGCGAAAAATGAAGATATGATTGTATTAGGTGGGCTAGAGCGGACTGAAAACTCCGAATCGGGTTCGGGAATTCCTTTGTTGTCCCGTATTCCCATTATCAAATGGTTGTTTAGTAGCAGGGAAAAATCGAACAACAAAGTGGTCACCCTGGTGTTTATTAAACCCACTATCCTTTATTAGTGATGCCAGTAGAGAACTTAGGTCGAGTATTGGGTGTGGAGCTGAACCGATTGGAGGAAAATCAGTTCAGCTGCCGCTATTGTTTGCTTGAAAGAGAAAAAGAAAACCTGAATATCGAGCTGCAAAAAATAGTGGAGGGTACTTTGGTGGAAGTTCTTGCCAGCTTGCCGAAAAATCATCCTATTGCCTTGACCTTAACGGGGAAGGGAATCATTCATAAGAATGTTCAGCTTTCTGGTGCTAGCGAATCCGAATCGCTTTTTCAGCAGACTTTTGCTGGAATTGAACCGCAGGATTTTTATAGGCAACACTTTGGCCAGGAAGAATATTTTCTAATCAGTATCATTAGAAAACAGGTTATTGATGAACTACTGGGCAAATGCAAAGGTGCAGGACTAAGGGTGTTTGCTTTGAGTCTTGGCGGAATTGTTACCGCTCCTATCTGGTCGCAGCTCAATTGCTATGGCAGGGAACTTCAATTTGATGGACATGTATTCGACACCAGTACCGAGGGACAGTTCAAGAGCTATCGCATGGGTGCCAATGTAAAAGCAAGGTTTCTCTTGAAATTGGAGCAGGAACCGATTGTTGAGGAACATGTGCTGGCTTATGCCTCGGCTTTTCAATTGATCTTGCATGAAAAACTTTCGCTGATTGTAGCGGATGTGGATTCGGTTCATCAGGAATTTTCGGCTTTTTTGGAAAATGCAAGCCTGAAGAAGAAGGTCTTGTTGTTTTTAGGGGTGCTATTCGGATTATTATTGATTAGCTTTTTGGTGTTTGGTTATTATAACCAGCAGAATGTCATACTCAATGGGCAGGTGGGGGAGCAGGTGACTAGCGCCGATCAGATCGACCTGTTACAGAAAAGCAATGCAGAACAGATAGCCCTGTTAGGGGAACTGCACTGGAATGGAGGATTTAACTATGGTTTTTTGATGGATGAAATCGGAGAAGAGCTTCCTAGGCAGGTGCAATTGACCGCGATTGATATGAAGATTAAGCCTGAACAAGAAAAATTAACAGCTGTACCTACCCTAGATATCAAAGGAAAAACGACCAATTTAACGGCAGTCAACAACTGGATTTTTGTGTTAAAAGACAAGCCTTGGATAAAATCAGTTCGACTGATCAAGTACCAAGAAGATCAAGAATCTGAAGCATTTCAATTCAATATACAATTAACCTATTGATCATGTGGCAAAAACTAAGTGATAAGCAAAGAAAATTGGTGCTGATTGTGGCAATGCTTATTGTGGCTTACATCGCCTTTAGGTGTTCATTTGTCCCTGCCCTGAAAGCCGTTCAACTCAATCGTGAGCTTCAGCAGGTGCAAGGAGGTCATAAGGTCTCAGGAAGTAGTTTTGTGCAGCTCAATGCAGAGCATGAGTTCTATCTCAGGGCGCTAAAAGGATACAAAGTCAAAAAAGAAGATCGGGAAAATAGGTTATGGCAGACTGTTTCTGGAATGGCGCTGGCGAATGATTTACAGATTAGTTTTGATCCTGACCTCAAGGTACCAACAGATACAAGTGCTGTGTCAAATGGGGTAGTTGCTCAGCAATTTAAGTTCAAAGGGAGTTATGTTAACCTAGTCAAACTGCTGGATACCTTAAGTAAAAGCTCTGGGATTGGTAAGATTTCGCAGGTAAAACTCTCGGTCAAAATTGAAAATGAAGTCAGTATGGCGACTAATAGCTTAACACTTCAAGTTACTTTGGTAGCTATCGTACAATAAGTTCAATTGCACACTGGAGAATTTAAGGATTTTTTAAAAGTTTCAAGCAATATGAATTCATTTTCCTCGATAGAACTATATTGTCTAGACTTCTTTCTTTTTTTGACAACTCGTCTTTTCTTTCCTACCATTGACCACCTAGATAGCCATCTTAGTTCCGTTTTTTAAATTATTCCCATTATTTCGTCGTAAAAAAAAAGGATGTATTCAGTTTTTCAAATGATGGATTAGGTATTACTACTGGTTTTAGTGGTCAAAATCAAGTTCTTGTGCTGGGGAGCAATAACCGTTAACGGTTGAACCCCTAATCACTTTGCTACGATTACCCACTTTAGGTATGACCCGTCTATTTGCTCTCATCGCTCTTTCAACTTTAATTGATAGGCTATGAAAAAAAAATGCGATGTATTGCTTGCAAGAATGCAAGATGAACTTACAAGGATGGAGGGTAGGTGGATTACTGATCTGGAAACTTTGAGATCCTGTCTATTGCTCGTACAAGGTGTGCTGGATGAATTACGGGCAATAATGCGGGTGGGGTTTTCTTCAGTACAGGAGGAGATTGATTTTTTTAAGGTGATAAAGCCCAAGTGCTATAGTGAGTTGATCTATGTCACTGAACGATATGGTTTTGAAAACGGCAAGCCAGTTTTGATTAGCGATTATTTTGCGTATTGTAAGGAGCAACTGAAGTTTATCTCACGTTTTTTTCGACTGAATGAACTGATGTACCAGTATTACCGCTTGGGGGCATGGGAAATGGATTCAGTCTATTTTTTAAGGGGAGCAGATGTAAGTGGTGTTCTAGGTCTGGGCATACCCGAACTTGATCCTTCTTTTGCAACGGCGGGGGATTACCTGTTTTCCAAGTTCATGGCCTATGAAAAATTGCAGGCTTTTATTTTGGCTGAAATGCAGATTCCTGCAGGTTCTGCCAACGCTGGTCTAGTAAGTAAGAAGGGGCGTCAGCTCCGCTGGACGGGTGATGCGAGCAATTTGATCGAAATCCTATATGGAGTTTTCGAGACCAAGCAGTTCAATGATGGACAGATCGATATATCTGATCTGGTGGACGTGTTCGGTAAGGTATTCGAGATCAATCTTTCCAATTATTTCCAAAGGTTTGCCAAGATCAAGCAGCGCAAGCTGGTGTCAAAGACAAAGTTCCTGGAGGAGATGGTGGTAGCGGTAGCTAAGCGGATTGATGATGCGGACGCCTATGTGCCCTCCTGGGCAAAGTAATCCAATTTTTCTTGGGTTATCTACTGGGTTATAAACCGCTTTCGATTTTGAGGTTTTGGAATTTTGGTTCCGATAAGAGCAATTCAGCACTTAGAAAAATAGAAGGATATGTTACAACAGTTTACTTGGGGAGCTTTTCTGCTGGCCTCGTTCGTGCTCAGTTTTTTATGGTACTGCTTTGTGCTTTTGGTATTCTATCGCAGGGAAGTTTTTGGCCTTTTCGGGGATGGGCTTTCCGAACGGTTGCCCCACCGTTGGGAAAAGGGATTAGAAAGTCTAGAAGAGAATGCTGGTGGCGGGTTGGGTGAAGGTAGGTTGGTAAGTTCGGATTCGCTGATGGGAAGATCGGCGATGCCCGAGGGAATGGCGGTTTTGGGAATGGGGCAACTTTCTTTTGGCGGAAACCCGGATGGCAGGTATGAACAGGTCGGACTGGTAGCGGATGTGATCCAGGAGCTTAAATTGATTTTTGCACGGCTGGAAAAAGAGGCGGGCTCTAAGCTAGATTTCTTTCGAATGCTGGAAAAGGTGAAGGAAGATTATGGGAAGATCGGGGCGCATCCCAATGTGGGTGCAATTAATGAGTTTATTGCCGCCCATGTGCCGTTCCATCTAAGTTCAGAGGAGCTGGAGAATTTATGGTACTAGTTGGTTTTTAAGGGATTTTATATGAAAAGATTAAGAGAAAAAAAAGGGTTTAGGTTTCGGGTATTGGTGATTGCGCTATGCTTGGTTTTAGTAATGATCTGTGGACTATGTTTTGGGCAAGATGGCAATGCTGGGATTCAGGAAGCGACAAATAAGGTGAAGGGGTACTTTGATACGGGCTGCGATTTGATGTATGCCATTGGTGCAGTTGTGGGGGTGATCGGTGCGGTGAAGGTTTTTTCCAAGTGGAATGCAGGAGAGCCTGATACCAATAAGGTGGCTGCGGCCTGGTTCGGTTCCTGTATCTTTTTGGTGGTCGTAGCTACCGTGCTGAAGTCATTTTTTGGGATTTAAGGGTTTTGGTTATGGCTAGTGTATACAAAATCAATAAAGGGGTTTCCAAACCCATAGTCTTTAAGGGATTAAAGGCGCAGTATATTGCCTATCTGGCGGTGGGATTGGTGTTTTTATTGGTGCTTTTTGCGGCACTTTATATTGCGGGGCTTTCGCTGTTTGTGGTACTGCCGTTGATCCTTTCTTTAGGTTCGGGGCTGTTCTTTACGGTATTTAGGTTATCGCATAAGTTTGGCGAGCATGGGTTAATGAAATACTTTGCAAAGCGTGGTATTCCTAGGTTCATTAGGTTTAGTTCACGTAGGGTATTTATTACGCTGAAAGGAGGTGCTCATGAAAGAGGCTAGGGATTTATTGCCAATCTATAAGATCGAGCATAAGTGTATTTTATCCCGTCAGGGAGATATTACTGTTGGCTTTAAGGTTGCATTGCCAGAAATCTTTACCCTATCGGATCGGGATTATGAAAGCTACCACCAGGCGTGGATAAAAGCGATAAAGCTGCTTCCTCAGCACTGCGTTTTCCATAAACAGGATTGGTTTTGTGCAGGTAGCTATAAGGCTGATTTTGGTGCTGCTCGTGATAGTTTTTTGTCTCGTTCTAGTGAGCGCTTTTTTAATGAGCGGGAATGCTTAGACCATTCGTGCTATATCTTTTTGACCAAAAAGCCGCTTGGCAGGAAATTGTCTTCTTCGGTGTATAGCAACGTTTTGCGCAAGAGTATTGCACCAGCGCAGACTATTCAAGGGTCTTTGGCTTCGGATTTTCTGGATTCAGTTGGCCAGTTTGTTCGGGTCATGGAGGATTCTGGGTTTGTTTCTTTGATCAGGCTTGCCGATGATGAACTGGCGGGTACGGCAAATATGCCTGGGATACTAGAGCGTTATTGTTTTTTGTTGGAAGAAGGACAGGCTTCGGTGATCCGTGACATCCATTTGAAGGATGAGATCAGGGTTGGCGATAAGGCATTGGAACTGTATACGCTTTCTGATGTGGAAGATTTGCCAGCATTGTGTGGGTCTCGGATCAATTATGACAGGTATTCTACTGATAGGACAAAGTTTTCGGTGGGATTTGCCTCCCCCCTTGGGCAACTGTTGCCCTGCAACCATATCTTTAACCAGTATGTGTTTTTGGGCGATCCTTCGGTAACCTTAAAAAGGTTAGAGGCAAAGAAATTGCGCTTGCAGTCGCTTTCTGGTTATTCCCGTGAAAATGCGATCTCTAGGGATTCGGTGAATGATTTTCTGAACGAGGCGATTGCCTCGGGCAGGCTTCCGGTCAAGGCGCACTTTAATGTGCTGGCTTGGAGCGATGAAGCGAGTGGTCAGGCTGATCTTCGCAACAAGGTGTCTTCTGCCATGGCGCAACTGGATGCGGTGACAAAACAGGAAACCGACGGGCAGGCGCAGATCTGGTTTGCGGGATTGCCGGGCAACGAGGCAGATTTTCCGATGAACGATACGTTTGATACTTTTCTGGAACAAGCAACCTGCTTTTTTAACCTGGAGTCGAATTACCGTTCTTCTGTTTCTCCCTTTGGTATTCGTCTGGGTGATCGATTGTCTGGCCGCCCGGTGCATGTGGATATTTCAGATGAGCCGATTTCCTTGGGTGTTGCGACCAATCGCAACAAATTTATCTTGGGGCCTTCGGGTTCGGGAAAATCGTTTTTTACCAACCATATGGTAAGGAGCTATTATGAACAAGGGGCGCATGTGGTGCTGGTAGATGTTGGGCATAGCTACAAGGGGCTTTGTGATCTGGTGGACGGCTATTATTTTACCTATTCGCAGGAAAATCCGATTGCCTTTAATCCTTTCTTTTTATCCGATGGTGATGTGCTGGATACCGAAAAAAAGGAGAGTATCAAAACTTTGCTTCTGGCGCTCTGGAAAAAGGATGATGAGAATTTTAGGCGCTCGGAGTATGTGGCACTTTCCAATGCATTGACTTTATATTTTGAGCATCTTGATTCCCGTTCGGACATATTTCCCTGTTTCAACACCTTTTATGAGTTTTTGCAGAGCGAGTACCAAGAGGTGCTATCTGCATCCAAGGTAAAGGAAAAGGATTTTGATATGGCAGGGTTTCTATATGTGCTATCTCCTTATTACCGAGGCGGGGAGTTTGATTACCTTTTGAATGCAACAGAGAATTTGGATTTATTGAACGAGCGTTTTATTGTGTTCGAGCTGGACCAGGTGAAAGACCATCCGATCTTGTTTCCCGTGATCACTTTGATTATTATGGAAGTATTTATTTCCAAGATGCGCAAGCTCAAAGGTGTTCGCAAGGTGATTTTGCTGGAAGAAGCGTGGAAGGCGATTGCTAAAGAGGGAATGGCCGAATACATCAAGTACCTGTTCAAGACCGTGCGTAAGCATTTTGGTGAAGCAATTGTGGTGACCCAAGAGGTGGAAGATATCATTTCCTCTCCCATCGTTAAGCAGGCAATTATCAATAATTCCGACTGTAAGATATTGCTGGATCAAAGTAAATACCAGAACAAGTTCGACCAGATTCAAGAGCTGTTGGGTTTGACCGAAAAGGAAAAGGCGCAGGTGCTATCGATGAACAAAGCGAATGATCCAAAGCGGAAATACAAGGAGGTATTTATTTCCATTGGCGGTCAGCTTTCAAAGGTCTATCGTACCGAAGTTTCATTGGAAGAGTACCTCGCATATACCACCGAAGAGCGAGAAAAGGTGCAGGTGAACGATTATGCAAGGCGTTATGGCTCGATCCAAAAAGGGGTTGCCGTTCTAGCGAATGAATTGCGCCAGCAATCATGAAGACAGTTGAAAACATAAAAAGAAACTGAATAACTGCGGACTAAATAAAAAAAGCTATGAAAAATTTAAGGATAACAATTGGTGTAGTGGTTTTGGGCTGTGCGTTTTTGCTTGGCTGTTCATCGGACAAGGTTCGGGATTTTATGCCTGGGGTGTATGTGAATTCAGCTGGTGGGGAGTTCTCGGTGGCGAGTGATACGCTGGAAGTTGAACAGGTCGAAGGAAACAATTATGTGATCAACCGCAGGACTGGCTTTAATCTGGTTACTGATGGAAAGCTCGGGAAAAGGGAATACGAAGTTGAAAAGTGGAGCGCAGTGTATAGTCTTGATACCCAAGTGCTGACCGAGACCAAAAAGGGAAAACTGATCTCGTTTTTTCCCGATAGCGGCTCGCTCAGTGTCGGCCGACGGGTGTACAAAAAGATTGATTAGGGATAAAAAATTAACGTGAAAAATATTAAAGAAATAGAAATGAAATTTTTGAAGTGTATGAAAAAATTTATGGTCATACTCCCCTTGAGTACCATGACGCTGTTTGTTGCACTGCCCGTTGGGGCAAATGCCCAGGTAGTGGTACTGGAAGTGATCAAGGTGGGAGTTAAAAAGGTAATCAAGGCGATGGATCTGAAAGTCCAGCGCCTGCAGAATGAAACGATCTGGCTACAGAATGCGCAGAAGGTTTTGGAAAACCAACTCTCTAAACTGAAGCTGACGGAGATTTCCGATTGGACTCAGAAGCAGAAGGAACTCTACTCAAAGTATTACGAGGAGCTTTGGAAAGTGAAATCGGCAATCGTCTATTATAAGAGGCTGAAGGAGCTCTCGGCTAGGCAACTGGATATTGTGGAGGAATACCGCTGGGCGTGGAGCCTGTTCAATAAAAGTGGTCACTTTTCGGTGGACGAGCTTACTTCGATGGAAAAGGTGTATTCGGGGATACTCACCGAAAGCGTGAAAAATGTAGACCAGATCCTGGTGGTGGTGAATTCTTTTAGGACTCAGATGAGTGATGCGGCAAGGCTGGAACTGATCTCTGAGGCAGCAAAGGAAATGGAACGCAACTGGTCGGACCTGAAAAGGTTCAATAGGGAAAATAGCCTAATAAGTATACAGCGTGCCAGGTCTTTGGAGGAGGCTGCTAAGTTAAGGGAGCTTTATGGATTAGAGGATTAATGCGCTGCTTTGGAAATTGGCTGGCCGAAGACCAGGTAGTTACCATCGGGGTCGCTGATGGCAAAGTCCCGTAAGCCGTATTCACGGTCTCCTATGGGGTAAACGATTTTGACCTGTTTTTCAAGCAGGGAATTATAGTAGCTGTCGATCTGGTCGATGTCGATGCAGATATGACCTTGCCCTAGGGATTTCTTGATGCCATCGTTTCCCTGCCCGCAGAGGTGTATGGTTGCTTCTCCCGAACAAATGCCAGCATAATCGCCAAAAGTAAAGGCATGATGGAATCCAAGTACGGTGGTGTAATAAAGGATCGATATCTCCAGATTGGAAACATGGAATACGGTGGCCGAGGAAGTTGCTTTCATGGGATTGGATTGATGAACGAATTTAATAAAAACAAAATGAAAAAGATTACAAAAATAGTGGCGGTGCTAGTGCTGTTAATGGGACTTTTTGTCCAGAGCCACGCGCAGACCTATGCTGAGTTTTTTAGGCAGAAAAGAACGCAGGAAAAATACCTTTTGAAACAGCTGGCCTATCTAAAGCTGTATGCGGGCTATCTTAAAAAGGGCTACGATGTGGTGTCGGACGGACTAGGTACGATCAAGGGGTTTACCGCTGGGGAGTTCGGATTGCATGAGACTTTTATTAGCTCTCTTGCTTTGGTTAATCCCTTGATCAAAAATGATTATAGGGTTTTGGAGATTGCCTCCATGCAGGGAAAGATTTCAAGGGCTTTTGATTTAATGCTTCACCTTGATCTGGGCAGTTCGAACCTGGTTTATGTTCGTTCGGTTCGTGATGGTGTTATAGCAGAATGCAACACCGATTTGGATGAACTGCTACTGGTGGTTTCGGCTTCTGGTTTGGAAATCAGTGACCAGGAGCGGCTTTCAAGGCTTGCAAAGGTGCACAGTTCAATGAGTGAAAAGCTGGAATTTGTTTCGGGGTTTTATGTCGAAGTGTCTTCTATTGCGCAGTCTGGCAGGGATAGCAAAAGCGAGGTTTTAAAATTAAGGAGGTTATATGAAAAGAATTAGAAAGATCGGGTTTTTAGGGGCTTTGCTTTTTCTGCTGTGTGGAGGTGTTTGCTTTGGCCAGTCTTCAGAGGCAACGCAACTGCTGCTTAACGTAGAAAAGCTGTCCCAACTGAAGAACATCCTGTCCGATATGAAAAAGGGATATACCATTGTTTCGAGTGGTTACCGTTCGGTGAAGAATATCGCCGAGGGGAGTTTTTCTTTGCACGAGGTTTTCTTGGATGGGCTGATGCTGGTGTCGCCGGAGGTGAAAAAATATGCTAGGGTAGCAGACATCATTTCCTATCAGAAGAATATTGTTTCAGAGTACAAGCGGGCACTAAAGGGTTTTCGTGCAGCTGATGTGTTTTCAGCGGATGAGCTGTCCTATGTGAGTTTGGTGTATGAGAACCTTTTTGATCAGAGCTTGCAGAATTTGGATGATCTGGCAATGGTGATTACTTCTTCTAAGTTGCGCATGAGCGATGATGAAAGGCTTCGGGCGATTGACCGGATATTTCTGGACACACAGGATAAACTGATGTTCCTCCGGAACTTCAACTCAGAAGCGAATATGCTTTTATTGCAGAAGAAAAAGCAGAAAAAGGAAATTTCCCAGTTCAAAGGCCTTTACTGATTTAAACTAGAAAATTATGAATAGAAAGTATTTTTTAAGCACCGTTTTGGTGCTGATCGGGATGGTATTGCCTTTGGTTTCCTTTGGGCAGGGGGTTTCAGAGTCGCTTCGAGGAATGCAGCCCGTTCTGGACAGGGTGTATTCAGAGATGATGCCGCTCTGTGCTCGGCTCATCGATGTTGGTCGAGGGCTAGCAGGATTTGGAGCGCTTTGGTATATCGGTTCTAGAGTTTGGAAACAGCTTGCCCAGGCCGCGGCGATTGATTTTTATCCCCTGCTTCGTCCGTTTGCCTTGGGCCTTGCGATCCTGATGTTCCCGATGGTGATTTCGCTGATGAACGGAGTATTACAGCCTACGGTTTCAGCAACTGGAGCAATGGTAAAGGATTCCAATAAGGCGATCGAAAGGTTATTGGCTGAAAAGGAAGCGGCCTTGAAAAAGACCAAAAAGTGGCAGGTTTATGTGGGGGAATCAGGTGATGGTGACAGGGAGAAGTGGTATAAATACCGACATCCTAAAGACCCCAATGGTGATGATGAAGGGTTTTTGGACGGGATGGCCAATGACATTAGTTTCTATATGGAAAAGCAGCAGTACAACTTTGAGAACTCGATCAAAAAGTGGATGAGCCAGGTGCTGGAAGTGCTGTATGCCGCGGCTGCTTTGTGCATCAATGTGGTTCGGACGTTTATGCTGATCGTGATGGCAATCTTGGGGCCTTTGGTTTTCGGTTTTGCGGTGTTCGATGGGTTCCAGCAGACCTTGACGGTTTGGATTGCAAGGTACGTGAACATATTTCTTTGGCTTCCCATTGCCAATATCTTTGGGAGCATACTGGGCAAGATCCAAGAAAATATGTTGCGTTTGGACATTTCCCAGATCGATTCCGCTGGAGATACCTTTTTCTCATCGACCGATATTGCTTACCTGATATTCCTTTTGATTGGCGTGGTAGGTTATGCTTGTGTACCGTCTGTAGCAAACTATGTTGTCCATGCTGGAGGGGGAAATACGGTGGTGCAGAAAGTGAATTCAATCATTTCTGGAAGCTCTTCTGCTGGGATGCGAGGCGCTTCGGCAGGTGCGGGAATGGCGGCCGATGGCCTTGGTGATCTGGCAAGAAAGGTAAGCCAAGGTTATGCGGCGCAGAGCACGGGCGATTATTTCCCTGATGGCGGAAGTGCTCATCAGCGGGATAGGCTCTCGGGCAAACAGTCTTAGGCTTTTACTTAAAATTCAAAAAGATGTTTACACAATTTAAAAATATAGATACCGCCTTTAAGCATATCAAGACTTTTTCGCTTTTTCTGATTATTGCCTGCGTACTGGTATCGGGCTTTGCGATCTATAAGAGCTTTGATATGGTGAGCACCAATAATGCCAAGGTATATATTTTGGCTAATGGTAAGGCAATCGAGGCATTTTCGGCAGAGCGCAAGGATAACATTGGGGTAGAAATCCGTGACCATGTGAAAATGTTCCACCACTGGTTTTTTACGCTCGATCCCGATGAAAAGGTGATCCAAAGAAATATGCTGTTGGCGCTGAATCTGGCCGATCAGAGTGCAAAGAAAAGTTATGATAACCTGAAAGAGCAGGGCTATTTCACCAATTTGATTTCGGCGAATATCTCCCAGGAGATTGCGGTTGATTCGGTGGAGCTCAATCTGGATGTCTATCCCTATTACTTCAAGTGTTTTGCGACGCAGCAGTTGGTCCGCTCTACTTCGACTGTGGTTCGTCGTTTGGTGACCCAAGGTTATTTGCGCAACGTGTCGCGTTCGGACAACAATCCGCACGGGTTTTTGATCCAGCGCTGGGAGACGTTGGAGAATTCAGATGTGGTAAAACCGTAAGCTATGGGATGGTTCAAGAGAAAAAGCAAAGAAGAGGCTGGAGATAGGTCTTTTGATGCGGTGGCTGAGCGGATCGCTGGATGGATTCTTAAATGGCAGACTTCGTTATCAGCAAAGCTGAATGCAAAGGCTAAAAAATATGATTCGAAGACGATCTTGCTAGTGATGGCTGGATTAGGATTGCTATTCGGAGGCTATTGCCTATGGCTGGTGAGTAGCCTATTTAGATAATCGATTATTTACACAAATCAATTTTTATGGAAACAATTAAAAAAACAAGGGACAAAAGGAAAATCCTTTTGGTGCTGCCGCTGATGCTTTTGCCCTTTATGGCGCTGGCGTTCTATGCGTTGAGTGGCGGTCGTGGACAGGTGGTTGATCCTTTGCTTGCTAGCAAGGGAATCAATACCGCTTTGCCGGACGCGAATTTTAAGGCGGAAGAACCAGTAGATAAGATGGGGTTTTATGCCAAGGCTGGAAAGGATACTTCGGCTGAAAATAGTGTTTCGGGGATTGCGGGCAAGCTGGGATTTGGTGCAGAGGATGAAAAGACTTCCGAGATCAATGCCAAATTGGAAGCGTTGAACAAGGAAATTAATTCACCTCCTGTTAATGTCGGCGGAGGCAAAAGCCCAGCTTATACCCAAGCCCCAAAACAAAACGATGCAGGTATAAAAACCGATGTCGACCGATTAGAACAGATGATGAAATCCATGCAGGAGGGCAAACAGAAAGACCCCGAAATGGAACAAATGAATTCGGTACTGGAAAAGATACTGGACATCCAGAACCCTGTTCGGGCGCAGCAGAAGGTTTTGGGCAGGATTTATTCCGGTCAGGATCTGGAAAAGTTTTCTGCGATAACTGCGGTGATCGATGGTAACCAAAAGGTGGTGCAGGGCGCTGCGGTGAAATTGAGGTTGACCGATTCGGTGCTGCTTTCTGGGGTAATGATCCCGAAGGGGCACCTGCTTTTTGGCTTGTGCAAGATTACCAATCAGCGTTTGCTGTTAGATATTAAGAACGTGCGTTTGGGAAGCCAAATTATTCCAGTTGATCTTTCGGTGTATTCGCTGGATGGAATGCCTGGGATTGATGCGCCTGATGCAGTATTTCGTAATGCAGCAGCAATGGGTGCCGCCGATGGCATTAGTGGGGTTTCAATGTATGGTATGGAAGGTGTTGGCGGTGAGCTTGCTGGCGCAGGGATCGATGCGGCAAAATCGCTGTTGTCTAAAAGGGTTCGTGTGGTGAAAGTGAAACTGAAAGACGATCTACCCATTCTGTTACGAGACAATAGCAGAAAATAGCGTTTTTGGCTATGCAGCTTAGAAAAACAGATGTGCTGGAAAGTGACGACTTTATTTTGGGGTCTTTTAGGATACAATGCCTTTTCAAAATCAAGCTTGCTGCCATTGCATCGAAAATTAATCAGCCCGACCTGGAAAGGAACTTTTCAGTCAGGCGTATTTATTTAACAATCAAAAAACATTGGTTATGAATTTGAATAATTTAGAGAACCTCAAAGAGGAAATGTCGAATTTGGGCTTTAAGGCAGCGCTCATCGAGCAGATGGAAGAAAAGATGAAGGCGAATGTGCCGGAATTCAATTTGTATGACTCCGCCGAGGCCACCGTTGGACGGGTAGACATGACCCTTTCTTTCAAACAGTCAGGCAAGTCAGACTATTACTACCTGAACAAGTTCGAGGTGAACCACCAGAAGGGTCCAAAAATTCCCGATGGAGAAAAGGTGATGGTACTGACCCAGCTCGAGGGAACAGATGGGTTCAAGATGGAAAGTTTTGGCAATATTGCCGAGGCCATTGCCTTTTTTGATTCGCAGAAGGAAGCGTTGAGCCAACAGAAAGGTTTCAGCCACCTAGTCATTGGGAAGGATGAAAACCATGGGGTGAAAATGGTGTCGATGGAAGATGGAAAAGTGAACTTTATAGATAAGGAGATTTCACAGACCTACCGCAATCCTTCGATCAACCAGACCATCTATGTGGAAAGGGGAAAAGGTTTTTCTGCCGAGCAGGCGGTGAATCTGATACAGGGCCGAGCGGTGTACCGTGATGACATGGTTTCTCAGGCAGGTCACCAGTACAAAGCATGGATCAAATTGGATTTTGATGTGGCAAAGGACAAGTACGGCAACTTTATGGTCAACCAGTATACCGACCCTGCCTATGGTTTTGACCTGTCTCGAGTTTTGGATAAGTTCGAGTTTAAGGAACTGGCTGATCCTGCAAAACGTGAACTGTTGGAAAGCAGTATCCGTAATGGTAACAGGGCAACTGTTACCGTAGAAAAAGATGGCAAGGCGGTTAAACTGCAATTGGAGGCGATACCGCGCTATAGCCAGATCAATCTTTACAATAAGGATGGAAAGACCGAAAAGCGCGAGCAGTTTTTAAAGAGTGCTGATCTGAAGCAGGAATATGTGGAAAGCAGGAATAAGGCACAGAACAAAAATAGGCAGCAGGGTCAAGGGATAGGTCTTTAGGTTAATAAAAGTGATATATTAAAGGCTGCTTTTGGCAGCCTTTAATATTTTGAAAAAAATTATAAGTAACCGTAGGTATACAATAGAGTACCTTTCGAAATAGGATAATTGTAATATAGATGGAAAATTCTATATGTTTATATACTGTGTGATAAGCAAAATAATGCCTCCATCTTATGGTCAACTTTTATCGTTATTCAGTATTTCCTTACGTAATACTTTTCGATATTTGATTGACGTAGTTCCTGAGTTTTAAGTATGATTCCAAGGGTGTTTCATTTGAAGTGTCTATGATTAGTGTATTAATTCTCGTGGTCTCTTCAAAAAATAAGAGCGATTTTTCTAGCAAGTTTAATTCTTGTTCGTATTCAATTACGCTGCTAGTTCCCGAAACATGCCTTTCTTGGATTCTTCTTCTTAAGATCTCCTTTTCAGCAGTGATTAATATTGGATAATGATCAATTCCCAAGTGTTTCAACTTGCTGAAATTATTATTTAATAACTGTTTGAATTTTGATTGACCAACTTTCAAGTATGCTAATGAATCAAAAGGGCTGCGATCTGAAACAATGAGGAACTTTCCGTTATTGTGATGTACGCAAACTTCATCAAACCATTTTTTCACATAGTCCATTTTTGATATGTATAAAGTCGGATCCAATTGGGCGCCATCGCTATTTTTGTATATTGAATTTACAAAATCATAATTTGGTTTTAAAATTTCGATTAAGGTAGTCTTACCGGATCCACAAGGCCCGCTTAATGAGATTAATTTCATGAATGAAGAGTTAATAAATTTTGTTCGTGGAGATTTCTGATCAACCAGAAAGGATTATTAACTTTTTCAATCAATTCCGCCTGCTTACTGTCTGACCTCCACATATTAACTAGGTCAATAAATCTGGCTGAAATTAAATCGGTTAGATTTTTATTCATTAGAACTCTTTGCTTTAAAAGCTCATAGGTAAATACTTCTTTAGTGATGTTTCCTAATACAAAAGGTTCCGCACCATATAATACGACAGTTCCATCCGGGTTTATCGTTGTATCGAAAACTGGATTTTCCATCGAATTATTTAATAGGCCAATGTGAAACTCAGTGTTTCTGCTTTTTTCTAGAAAATCAATATATCTATCAATAGGCCATTCATCTAGATAATCGAAGTTACTAGGTAGAACAGTCGGCTTGAACTGTAATTTTATCTGCAAACAATTTGTATTGAGTTTATAGTCTATTTCACTCAGCTTTGTGATATCATATTGAATATTTTTGGATTGTAGTATTCCTTGGAGCCGGTCGAAAACGTATTTCTCCTGTCCGGTAATAGATCTAATCTGTAAGGATGCATTTGATAATTTTTGTTTTACAAAAATAGATATTAGTATTTCTAACACATCTCTATTTATTTCCTTTGCATGAAACTGATCAATGCTAATTCTATATGCCAAAGTGCAATTTTTTGCTTCGCAAATTCTAGATAGGGTCTCTAACAGTCGCCTTGTCCTTTGCATGTTCCAAAAAGAACTTGTGATAAGTTCATAATTAATATTTTCGGGACCAGATTCAATAATGGTTAGAAGATTTTCCCATGCAGCTAATGGATCACCCTCCCCACTTATGCATACTTTTCCTGACTGACTTGAAAGATTGCGTAGACTGTTTAATGTATTATTGTTGATTTCTAAATCTTCATTTCGATGCAAGTGCTTTGTCATACAGAATGAGCAGCTCAATGGGCATCTGGCCGTAATCAGCAGATATAAAAGATTATTATGACAATTCATGTTGCGCCTGGTTATTTCTCCCAACTGAATATTTTATCAGGGTTTTCTGCGTGAAATTTTTGAACAAACAACCTACAATCAATCGTGCTTTTAAGTGAATTTTTTCCAATATACTTTTTGCAATCCTCCTCCGAAATTTTTTGAAAGTAAAAATCTGACTTAGCTGGTATTGTATCAACAAAATAACCGATTCCCGATACAGGTGTTTTATTGTCGAAATAAAGAAAGCTCATGTTGGTAACCCCATCAAATGTCTTTCCATCTGCTACGTCCGTTGTGTGGCCCGTAAGAGAATATACGATTTTTTTTGTGTTGGGATCAATTCTTACGAAATTGCTCGACCAGTGAATTCCGATTGTGCCATCGCTATCCATTGAAGTTCCGGCAACTTGATATTCATCGGTTGGGAAGTGATATATTAATGACACAACTGCATAGCTTCGGGTGCTGTTTAAATACTTGACTTCTAAATAGTATCCTTCATAATCTGCCCTTGGATCAAGAATTTTTCTGGTGAAATATCTCTTTTTTGGAAGTGTACTGATCAGATGAATTATCACATTAAATGTAAGTATGGAAATTAGTGCTGCAACTACCAACGCCCAGGTAGGAGACTTTACTATTTTTTCTAGTGGTTCAACCGATTGTGCAGCGAGCACACTTGATATGGCAACCGCTATAGGATCTAGATATTTAACTTTATAGGTTCCCATCGCTAAGAGCTAAAGTTCAAGGGTTTTTTAGAAAACGTTTGTATCAGAGAAAAATGTAAAGCCGGATTCAATTGATTGGTTTTGAGGGGTTAACGAAATACTTATTTAAAGCTAGTTAACAATTCCTGAAAATCCTAATTTGTTAGTGGTCTGTAGTTATCTTAACATTTGGCAGAGCCGTATTATCATCGATAAGGGATCAACATCGTAAATACGTTCTGCTATTGTGAATCATTTTTTTGCAAATTTCCGTATGGTTTACTAATGGGTCTAAGGGAATCAATTCTCATATTTAATTTTATGAGACCTTCCAGAATTTGCGTTTGCTGATGCATTAAAATAGAATCTGCACTATAATTTGATGGTTTTGGCTCTTTAACTATCACAGACTTAGGATATAGAATAACTTGCAGAATGATAGTTATGGCAATTAAGCCGCAATAAAAGTTTCTTATTGAGCCAAACCACAATATTCTCTTTAAGGATGTGAATGCTATGACTTCACTGGATTCTTTGTCCCATGCCATTATTCCCATCAAATTAAAGCTGCCAAAATCTTCACTTTTGAATACTTCTGTAAATTGCGAACTATTAATGAATGTGGAAATCTCTTGACTTCTAAAAATAAAATGACGCTGACGCCTTCTGCATTTCCCCTCTACAAGCCAAAAAAGAAGCGGTATCACAGCCACAAATAGCAGCACCTTTCTTAGTTCGGTTTCATTGCTACCTAGAACAATGGAAATACTTCCTGCCCAAATTAATATTGCCCAATTTTTGATCTTCATTGAAGCTTCGTCTAATCGCGCTATTGATTGATGGATTGTATCCAATTCCTTTTTCAATAACTCAAGCTTAAATTCAAAGATGTTAGTGGTCATGCCAATTTATGTTATTAAATAACTTTTCTCTAAAGTAGTAATTTCAAGTATGTTACACTAATGTGTCGGCTCGCTGTCGGGTAACTTATTCATCTTGCATTCATATCTTTTCTGTCAAGCAAGTTGTTTGAATGGGTTTAAGCATTGTCCTGTGGATGGAACTGCATCAACCGCCCGTCTGGGTCTATCTTGATGGAATAATAGTTCCCATTGAAATAATGCCCCTTGTCATTTTGAAGGTGAAATCCTTTCCCCGCCTTTAGCCTTTCTTCGATAGCGACTTTATTTGCATCTAGGACGATGTTTATGATCCTGCGTATATTTTTTATGGTGTACAGAAAACCCGTTCCCTGTCCTTTGGATGACTCGTTGATCAGGAATTTCTTGTAGTGCCTGAGATAAATATGGATGAACCGCTCAAAGTCCCAGTAGACATGATGTGTCCAGCCCCAACAGGTCAATGTCTCAGGCTCAAACCTGTAGACCAGCGTCATCAGTTCCTGCCAGGCGCCAATATTCTCAATCCGGAGCTTATCGATGTGTTTAAGCGCAATTCCAAGATGCCGGCAGATGTAGGCCACTCGTGTTTTCCTGCGGTTTGAGAGTGCGTTATTCAGCGCATATCTGAACGGACTTCCTTCCCGATCTGCTTCCACGAAAGAGGAGAGTATTGTGATGAGCACATCATCGTAGTATTTTCCAGTGGCTGGATCTGTAAGGATGTTAACTTTATTCTCATCAGTCACCTGCTCCGGTTCCAATAACAGCTGCAGGCCATAATATCTTCTCACTTCATCGGGTATAAGAGGAATCCCTTCTTTAAGTTTCAGACGGAATACATGGAGCAGCATTTTTTCACCCGACAGAAATTCTGGATGGAAGTCGATATTAATGGTATTGGGGATTTCCTTGACGTTTGTTTCGTCATACTGGTTTTTGATCGGCCCAAGATCCATGATATTTATGGATGCGATATCGGTGCTGAGAAATCCCTTTGTCAGTAGGCGCTGGTTCTTTTCCTTATCTTGCAGAGCGCCATCTAAAAATATCGTTCCATCATCCGAACTGGTATTTCCAGCTTCCATCTCCTGCTTTAATCGAGCCCGTTCAGATGGTAAATATATGATGTAGCCATAGACCGTTCCACCGTATGTTTCAAATGCGGCTGAGCCCCTTAAGAAATTAAAAATAGCATACCGGTCGTATTGGCCGATCGCTGAAAAGATCGACTGGATCGAGAATGTTTGTGTTTGCGTCATGGGAATTTCCTATCTGAAAACGAACTGCAAAATCAAAAATGCGCTTAAAACAGCATTTGCCTTGGCAAAAAAATAGAGCAGCCAAGTGCTCAAGAAAAATATGACCAAAAAGCCGATCCACATCCAACTATATTTTGCCTTTTTTTCGTCCATAAACCTAAGATCTGTATTAAATTCACGATCTCCGTTCAGTATACGGGCAATATCCTGTTTGTCCAGCAGGTCTTCGTAGCGTGCCTTAAGGTCTTCATAATTATCCACGAACCGTTTGCGCTGTGCGTTGACTTCCCATCGAGATACAAAGAAATAAAGTATCGAGCAGGAGATAAAAATGGTGGATAAGATACTGGCCTCCCAGGTAAAAATGCCTACATAATCGTCCTTGTTCAGGAATTTTAAAAGAAAGACCGACATGTAAAAGGTGATGAGTGCAAGTGCGCTCTTCTGGAAGCCTGCAGCAAAGGTTTCGATGATCTTGTTCGCCCTGTCATGAAAACTGAGGAGCTGATCGGTGACCTTGTTGCGGATCTCGATATACTGCTTGATGTTCTGCTTTTCGTATACCTTATAGCTGGATTGGATTGACTGAAAGGCATCTCCCTTTAATGTCATGGAAGTTGGGTCATCCATGTGCAGGGAAATGATATTTCTGGCCAGTCCCAACTTATCGTTGAGGTTTCCGGCATTGTATACCCATGTATAGACTTTAAAGTATTGATCTAGCGGATCGGATAGCTGCTTGTCTATCTCGATCTCCGACTGGATAGATTTATAACCGTTTAATCTGTAGGAAAACTTGTTTTTTTTCAGTTCACTGATGTCGATCAGAAATGACATCGCACATACGCACCTAAGCTTAGAAAACAGCTTGTCCAGTGCGTTTTCGGCAGGGGCTGAAAAAAGAAAATCCTCTGGGATAAGTTTAAAATCGGTGAAATGGTTATAACTGCAGCAGCTAATTCCCTTGTCGAGGATTTCCTGGCGGTCGATTGCTGCTGGTGTGCCGGTGTCCTGCCTATTGACAAACCAAATGCTCTGGCTCTTGAATTCTTTGGCGTAGGTCTGGAATTCAAAAATGAGGTAATCTTTACTCACAGCGTTGAATTGGTGAAGTTGGGCTTCAACTTCCAATTGTTCCAGATAATCGACAAAATCCTGGTAAAAGTACAACGATAGCCTGCCCTGAACCTGCGTCTTTATAATTTTGACCGTGCAGCTGATCTTTTCAAACCTATCGGTCTGATCCGCTAAAGTGCTAAAAAAGGTGTTATCATGCGACTGGGAATAGTATTCGATAGGGTCGTGGTGATCAACCTGGATTGTCAATTGCAGTTTATCCCTAGAGCTGAGAAAGGTCAGGTTTTCTAAGAATACTTGTTCGGACAGTGACCTGAAAGTCGTTGCCTGAATATTGATTTCCGCTTCCCTGAACCATTCGGTTATCGTGAGGTTTCCCTCGAAGAGTAATAAAAAATCCTGCGCAGTATACCCTTTCATTACGATAAAAGCTCGGTTTGGTCCTTGAAATATTCATACCCTTCCGCCGAACGAACCATTACCCATTTGGAGCCGTCCTTATCCTGAAACCTCTTGATGACCTGCTCGATATTCTGGATACCATCTTTCAGGTTAAGATCGATCTGGCTGGTAAGCTGTATGGTACGTTTGAATTTTTTTGTAATCACCTTAGGGACGATCTTGAAGTGCTTATCAAATTTCCCATTTTCGAACTGCTTTTCGACTTTCTTTGCTAAACTTCCAACATCCAAGCTGCTGTCGAAGGGCTCATAGGTGTTAATGATGTCGTCCAAAAAACCTTCTACTGTAAATTCTGGCTTTACCCTGAAATAATGGACAGCGGCATTCCACAGACTGATAAAATCTGCCTTGTGTTTCTGTTTGATGGGATTGAGCACATTGCCCTCGATTGCTGCAAATACTTTTTCAGTATTGTAATCATCGGTATAAATTTCAGATAGCTCTAGAAATTCCCTCCACCAATACACAGAAAAGGTAGAGTTGGTGTCATATACAAGGATCTTGGATATGTTGTTTTCTTCATCCAGCGCTGCACTGAATGCTTTGTAGATTTTCTTCTTTAACGGGAACCCATTTCTTCTCTTGTAGCTTTCTGCATCTAGGTATTCATTGTAATCAGCCTTGGAAATGACAAACCTGCGTTCACCATTGCTCAACTGAATCAGGGTGATCACGGCTATCCCTTTTACCAATTTGATATTGAGATTGTTATTTTCTTCAGCATCGATCTCCTTGGCCAGCAAACGTTTTGCGATTGATTCGGCGAACCCTTCCTGAGTTGAAAGATCTGTATATTGGGTGCCAATGATTTCTGAGATCAACGATCGAACTTCGGTGTGTTCACTGGTAAATTCATAGCCCCTACTGCTTTTCTCATCTACAATGAGGTCCAAAAGTTCTCGGACGTAGCTCTCTAGTTCTTTTTGCTCCTCGGTATGGGGTAGTTTTTGGGTCGCTTTGGCCGCGACGTCTATTTTATACAGCGCATTAAAAATAATATCCATCTGATTTGGTTTGAGGGTTAATTTATTTGGTCAAACAGTATTGATGTATTGGACATCAAGGTGTTTAAGCTAAGATAGTTATTTATTCCATCAATAATTTACGGTTTACAATATTCTGAACTCAAACTTCACGTTGAGCCCTCAATGTTTTGCTTGCCATGGATGGGCCTTGTGTTTGGGCATCATGTTCATTCTTTCCAGCTGCTTAGATTTAAATGTGGATAAAAAGTCGGGCATTTTCGCCCGACTTTGTTTTTTATTGCTTTTATCAGCATATTTTGTTATATATTTGTTAGGGGAAAACGCCTGATACTACATGGACAATAAAAACAGACACTCGGATATCGATAGACTTTTGAATAGGATCTTTACGGAGGACTCCAAGGTCAACTATTACCCTTTGCAGGAGTTGTTCGAACAGAGGCTTGAGTACTTGAACATCACCAAGCACCATGCGCAGAATATTCTGGATATTGATCATAAGACGTTGAGCTCCATACTTTCTGGCGATGCAAAAAAGGTCGATTTTGTTACCATTCTAAAACTGTCAGATTTTCTGGAGATATCCGTAGAGGAGATCATTAATAAATACTTCAAGCTGGTCCATGACATCCATCATGAAAGCATTACAGCGGCTAAAAAGCGGAGCTTTATTGTCAATAATTTCAATTTGACCAGCTTAAAGAAGATTGGGTTCATTAATAGTATCAATGATTTTGAGCATATCGAAAAAGCAATTGTGACTTTCTTTGGGTACGAATCCGTGTTCGACCACAACAAGCATCGGGTTACCGCGGCATTCAGTAGCGGCAAAAGGAGTACGAATAAGGAAAACTTGAGTTTCTGGTATGCAGCTGCCTGTCAGAGCTTGGACAAAACACCTAATCCCTATCAATATGACCGGGAGGGACTGATCGAGTATTTTCCGCAGATCAGGTGGCATTCAATGAACGTAGAAAGAGGTTTGCTGCTGGTAGCACAGGCACTGTTCAAGTTCGGTGTAACCTTGATTGTAGTTCCAAAGTTTACCACTGATCTCCATCTTCGCGGAGCAACAATGAAATATAGGGACAAGCCGTGCATCGTGCTTACAAAATATACTGCATTCTATGGCAGCATGTGGTTTGCATTGCTGCACGAACTCTTTCATGTTTTGTATGACTGGGAAGAAATCAGGAACGAAAAGTATCATATTACAGGAGAAACGGAATCGATCCATATCAGTGAGCCTGAGGCCGATAATTTCGCTAGGCAATATTTATTTGCCGATCAGAAGATGGATGTTGTGAAATCCCATATTTCCGATGCGAAATTTGTAAAGGCCTATGCCGAACAAAATCATGTTCATCCTAGTATTATCTATACTTTTTACTGCTGGGACACTGCTAAGGACTCTGATTATGCAAGGTTCAATAAGTTTATGCCAAATTTTGACCTGGTGCTGGAAAGGTTTAATACCAGTGAATTTTCGAAATTTAGCCCTGTTCCGAAAATATCTAACAAAAGGAACGTGGACATTTATACAATTTGATTATGAAGGATAAAAAAAAGACAACCAGCGGAGAAAACGCGGTTGACAAGGAGCTTAAAAGGACCCTGGACAGAGAAGAACAGCAACGGCTACTTTTTGGAGCGGATGCACTTTTGCCCCAAAAGTCGTTTGATATCGAACTGGAGAAACACCAGTTGCGCAGCGGTCTGGAGTTCACGATCAGGGAGGTTAAGGACGTCATCAGCGAACTGGCAGGAGCATACTACCCAATGTTTCCAAACAGCATTCCGTTTTTCAAGTTGATGTTCAAATTGTGCGGATGGGACAACCTGGATGCCAACGCGTTCATTAAACCACCAGTGGTTGCCATTTATATCAAGAAGTATATCTATGCGCGATTTGCCCAAGAAGTGCTTCCGACGCTGTTATTAAAGGAGAATCCCTTGGTCAGCGGCTACATTAAGAAATACAAGCTGTTCCAGTTCCTTAATGCTGATGGATTGCGGCTATTGGAAACGTACATTCAACAGGCGATTGCGATGATGCAAGAGTCAAAAGATTGGTACGACTTTGAATTGAAGTACACCAAAGAATACAATTTGCCCATGCAATTAAAATGTGTAGAGGTTAAACCTGTAAAAGTAGTGAAGCTTTATCCCGATCAAGCTTAGTGTAGATGCAATTTGGTCACAATACATACTAACGGTGTTTTTCGGGACTGGTCCGAGACCGATTTGCAGTTTCAAGCTGTTCTGTAAGTAAATCAATTCGTTTTTTTGATTGTTCAGCTAAGGTTTTGATACTATCAACCTCATCGTTTGTTTGTTGAAACCTGTTGGAATTGGCTGTCTGAAGATAGATGTTCCAAGCGCCAAAACAAAGTAGAACAAAGGAAAACAATAGCGTTGTGTTTTTTCGCTTTTCGTCTTTTGCCTTCCAATTGAACTCTATTTCTTTTCTTTCACTTTCCTGCTGGGCTAAATTCCTTGATTCGACCACTTTCACTTCCTCTCGTTGCGCCTTTTGCTCAAAAGTTCCATTTTTGATGAACCTTTTCCCGTCCACAGTGAGCTGGTAGGTTCCGCCGCCGTCTTCGAAGATCTTTTCTGCCAGGCCCATATTTTCGAGTTCGTCCAGGCAGTAGTCAATATCATCGTGACGAAGTGGCAATTCCGCTTCAAAATCCATGACTGATTTTCTTTTTTGATGAAGGTCGAGCATGATCCTGTCCATCAGTCTGAAATCCTCCATTGTAGTTTTTTTCATCACAAATTTAAATTAGTCCATCAACGCAATTTCTAAAAATTCACTGGTTAAAACAAGGAATATCCAGAATACAAAGAGATATACCCTATCCGACAAATCATGTGCGGAGGATTTAGAACAAAATATTATACCATATCGTTGCCAAACCAAGTTGGATAAATAATGTACACTAAATTTGAGTTTAGTTTTATTATATTTGAATTTAATAGGGCCTGCTAAGAAATTGAATCTTTATGCTGGGTTTTTCATTAAACCAATGATCGGCATACCAGCCAAGTTTTCTTGGGGAGAACGGTTATATATACTATTGAGATACATCTTGTTACTATTTTGTTTGATATATTGAATTTTGCAGGCCCTTTTTATCTAAATCCATGTGAATAGTCCATTTAAGCAGATGGCCGAGGAGCACCGCTCTGAATTAAAGGCAAAGTTCCAAGAAGTCGCTACAAAGAAGGATTTTTTTGACCTACTGATGCGTGCTATAGAATGTCTACCGATAAGCAACAGCGAAACTCATCGGTTTAAGGAAAGACTAAAGAATTTCCACATCACCGATAGCAGGGAAAACTATCATAGCTTTACGGTCAGAAAATCGTCTGGAAAGGACAGGTTAATTAACGCGCCTGTCGCACCGCTTAAATTTTTTCAACGACTTGTTAATGTAGTATTATCGTGTGTATTCGAAGCGCATCCAAATGCCTTTGGCTTTAGAAAGAATGGTTCCATTGTACAGAACGCTTCATTGCATGTAAACCAGCATTACGTTTTCAACATTGATTTAAAGGATTTTTTCACATCAATTGACGATGTTATGCTCATTTCAGCCCTTGAAAATGCTCCTTTTGGGTTTAAAGGCAAAAAATCCCTTCTAGGGCAAGAAATAGTGAGATTGTGCACTATGAAAATGGATTTGGCAATGCCTGGTCAGGGAACCCAAAGCAGCAAAGAAGTTCGTGTACTACCTCAAGGCGCCCCGACTTCGCCGCTATTATCGAATGTAGTCTGCCTAAATTTGGACATAAAGCTCACCGGATTAGCTAAACGATTTGGCATCACCTATTCCAGATATGCCGATGACATTACATTTTCCTCTAATAGAATGGTTTTTGGTCAAAGCTCATCCTTTCTACAGGAGCTCAAAAAAATAATCATTGAGCAGAAATTTTCGATCAATGAATCCAAGACCAGGTTACAACACATGTCCCAAAGACAGGAAGTCACGGGCTTGGTCGTGAACAAAAAGATTAATGTAGAACAAAAGTTCATCAAGGCTGTAAGAATGTACCTATATTATTGGGAAAAATATGGCTATCCAAATGCCCAGGGAAAATATTATGCAGATCAGGGAATAGACTACTATTACCCGGAATCAAAGTCGCTGTTAGATACTCTTGATGGTAGGCTCAATTTCCTGAAAATGGTAAAGGGTGAGGATGATAGCACTTATGTCAAATTGGCGCAGCGGTTTAAAAAACTAAGTGGCAGTTTATCGACAAGAAAACACGCTAATCTTAATCCAACCTCTAGTGAGGTCTTTGAAGAACATCGTCCAGTTGATGTAGCAACCTTTCTACGGCTTTTCCAGCATGGTGAAGGCTTAAAGTACCTGACACACGATTATGATCTTCCGGGAAGAGAATTTCAATACGATAAAATCATGGACCTTGCCGGAAGGGAGTTTAATGGTGCGTTCAGGAGCTATTCCATTACGCGATCCCTATACGCCCGGGCAAAGCATTTTTGCTTTGAAAGAAGGCCAAAATGGTGGCGATGGGAAAATGGCAAAAAAATAGATATCAATGTTGGCTGGGGCTCTCCGGAACTCAAAGAATGGATAGCTGATAATCCGGGTGTCCATCCTATCCGGATGAAGGTCTTTCGGGACCAGTTTATACGTCCATTTAAGGAAAGCATACAGTTCAGGGCGCCAATGTTGCACCAGGCTGTTGTGCAAACCTTGGAGGAGAAGTTTGGAGAAGAGTTCCAAAACTTCGAGATCGAACTGATCAATTTAGAGAGTGCAGAGTTTTTTACTGATGTAGATATTTTTCTGGGAGGGGTAAGGCATATTTTGGATGGTATCCTCGAAAGAGTTGATGTCTCGAAAAGAATTAGGATCGAATTTAAGCGGCAAATTTTCGGTAATCATAACATGAAAATCCTTGAAATTACACACATTCGCTCCAAATGCCACAGAGATGCTAATATCGTCGATTTGATGAACGGCAATTTCCGAGAAGTAGCAAGAGCTTTTAAGGGCCTCTGTAACTGGTCAATTACTTCCAGTTTTTCTGACGGCAATTATACCTTGAAGGTGTTGGATGATAATCCGGGCTCACCTAGCAAAATGAGCGTTGATGAAGACGCAGTCTATGGTTTCACGCATACCTTATCTTTCTATTAGATGATTTATCTGATCGATGACAACCGAAGGTCCCAGCAGAAAGAATATGGATGCGATTATTTGCAAGCAAAAACGTATAACCATATCTTGGAACCGGTATATATATTAACTGCTGTTGATGATATTTCACGCTTTGAAAATGCATCCTGCATCCTTCTGCATGAATCTTTCCCCGATTTCAATGCTGCTGGACAGGTGCAACTTGGGAATACAGCAGTGGCGGAGAAGGTTAGGGGATTAGCTCGTGAAAAAAATATCCCAATCGTCATCTTCAGCAACGGATTTATCGAAATCGAATATACCGCTGTCAAATCGAGTTCTATTACAGGAATGAACAAGCGGCTCATGTACAGAAATCTAAAGGATTTTTTGGATAATTTTGTAGAGGAACAGCGTATCGAACTTCGCATTTTGATATATGGTAAGAACTTTATTTATAAAGAATTGCTGTTTTTGTACAGCAGGATTGCAAGTGTCATCAATAGCGGAGAATTAGAAGGTCAAAGGAAGAAAGTAGAGTTGCTTGTGATCAGATTTGCTGAACTCTGCAACTCAAAGGACAAGGTGGCGAAAGCATTTGCGGAACTGGAAATGCATGCTTTTTTGAAGTACTTAGAAAAAATCATTAATGCTGTAAACAAATATGGAGTCAACATTTATAATTAATGATAGCGAAAACGCTTTTACAAAAAAGGTAATTTCTGAATTGAAGATCACTCCGATCGACTACTATGATTTACGTGATGATATTGAGATCGATAGGTTCGTAACGGAAAATCTAAAAGATAAAAAAGTGGAGAGGTTACTGATCCCAACATCTCTTGGGGAAAATTCTGATAATAACATTGGTATCCGTATCGGGCTGCACATACGGCTTAGCCAGAATATTGGTGAAAAATACCTGGTGCCAATTATCTTTATCTCGGATCGGTCTCTTGAAACGCTACTTCTAGATCAGGATAACCGTTATTCATTGATTGCGGCGACCCAGGGCAGTGTGCTTGTTGGACAGGATGTAGAAGAAATTGCAGCCCACCTAACTCATATCAGACCAGCGGACAAAAATGATTTTGGGTCAAAAGTACTTAATAATCTAATTATTAAAGGTTCGGAAACGATGGGCCCACATTCGCTGGCAAATGAATGGGGAGTTATCCAGTTCGATAAGGTTGCCAACCTTGCTAGCCTACTCCCATCATCTCCTGCTTATGCAAAACGAAGCTCTTTATTCTTTAAGTACCTGTCAGCAAAAAACAGATCGAAATTGATTAGTCTTGGATCGCCCGCTGCTGCTATAGGGACCGGGCCAAATCTGATACCTGCTACCGGAAAGAAAATTCTTTATATTGACGATGAAGGATACAAGGGCTGGACAGCTGCATTGGGTAAGGCATTCCATGGAGGTACTCTTGCCGCCATTACTGGGGAGCATCTTTCGGAAGCGGATTTCTTTGCCGAGATCAGCAGCAAACTGGCCATGGATTGGGACCTTATCCTGCTCGACCTTCGCCTTTTGCCGCTTAAAGAGGATTTGGGCGGGCATATTCTTCCAATTGCAAGTTATAGTGGCACAAAAATCCTGAAGGAGATAAAGATGGGCAATGAAGGGGTGCAGGTAATTATCTTTACTGCCTCCAATAAGGCATGGAATATGCGTGACCTGCAAAAGCTTGGTGCGGATGGTTACTATATCAAAGAATCCCCAGAATATCTGATGCCGGATCATTTGAGTCTTGAAAACTATAACAGCTTTAAGGCACAGGTGCTGGAGTGTTTTGCCAAGGTACATTTAAGACAGCTATATGTTGCGAAGGAAAATGCCAAGGCCCAAACTGTAAATACTCTTGTGGATTTTATGGCTTTTTCGGCCCTCGCACTGGATGAATTCTTCACGCTTTTAAAACTTGACCTGAGAAAAAGTGCATTTTTGAGCCTCTTTCAAATAATAGAACTGTACGCCAAATCTGTTATCTCAGGTTCCCCGGTATCGGTTGTTGACCTTAACGGGGTTACGGTATGCATTAAAATCGGGCTCGATTATCAGTTAGTTTTTCATCAGGATGCTATAAATGGAAATTATTTTGAGAAAGCTGTGGGGTTAAAAAACCCATATAAAGATTCTGCCCTTGGAAATATTTCATTTGTGATCGCATTTAAGTTTGGCCAGGGGAATGTGGAGCTGAGGAAAGTTGCCGATCTGGTCAAGAAGCGAAATGATATCGCGCATACGGGTACTGCAAATCCAAACATGCAGGATTTTGACGATCTAATTGGCCTGATAACTCTCTTTAGATCCAATTCTTGATTATATTTTATGGCTAAGTGGCCATAGTATATAAATCTAGGTTGCATTTCAGGCATTTTGAATTCAATAGTGTGTAATCCTTAATGAGGTTTGTGCTAATCTTATAGGTGCTATTTCGATTTTTTTAAGTTAATAGTATTTAATAGTTTTACTTGCGGGGAAATGCCCCTATTAAACAGTTATAATGTCAGAAGACCAAAAAAAGATTTTAGAGCAGCAGCTCTGGAATATAGCCAATACGCTTAGGGGAAAAATGAATGCGGACGAATTCCGCGACTACATTTTAGGGTTCATCTTTTACAAGTACTTGAGCGAGAAGATGGAGATTTTTGCCAATGAGATCCTGAAACAGGACAAGATCAAGTTTAAAGAGATGTCTCCAAAGATGGCTGATTTTGAGGAATCCATTGAAGTGATCCGGGAAGAAGCATTACAAAAACTTGGCTATTTTCTAAAGCCAGAGGAATTGTTCAGTGAACTTGCAAGACGTGGCAAGGGAAATAACGAAGATGAAACTGCATTTGAGGAGGCTAAGACCAATTTCATTCTTGGAGACCTGCAGAAAGTGCTGACCAATATCCAGTTGAGTACAATGGGTACAGAAAGCGAAGAAGATTTTGATAACCTGTTCGAGGATATGGACCTCAACAGTACAAAGCTTGGCAAATCTGCAGAAGCAAGGAATGCGATCATTTCTAAGGTGCTAAACCATTTGGATAAGATCGATTTTAAACTGGAACATACAGAGCTTGACGTACTGGGCGATGCTTATGAATACCTTATCGGCCAATTTGCAAGTGGTGCTGGTAAAAAGGCGGGTGAGTTTTATACACCTCAAGAAGTATCAAAAATATTGGCCAAAATCGTAACAACAGGTAAGCACAAGCTAAAATCGGTCTACGATCCGACATGTGGTTCGGGATCGCTATTGTTGCGCGTTGCTAGAGAGGTGAAGGACGTAGCCATGTTCTACGGTCAGGAAATGAACCGCACAACGTACAATTTAGCTAGGATGAACATGATCTTGCACGGTGTTCATTACAGGCAGTTTGATATCAAATCTGAAGATACCTTGGAATATCCACAGCATGTGGGACACCAGTTTGAAGCAATCGTGGCTAATCCGCCATTTTCTGCGCAATGGAGTGCTAATCCTCTGCATCTCAGCGATGACCGTTTCAGTCAATATGGTAAACTTGCCCCTGGAAGTAAGGCAGATTTTGCATTTGTACAGCATATGGTGCATCATTTGTCCGATAATGGAATCATGGCGATTGTCCTTCCACATGGTGTGCTTTTTAGAGGAGCAGCAGAACAGCATATTCGAAAACACCTGATAGAAAAGAACAATTATTTAGATGCTGTAATAGGATTGCCTGCAAATATTTTTTATGGTACGAGTATTCCAACTTGCATTCTTGTTTTCAAGAAATGCAAGGAAAGTCCTAATGATGTACTTTTTATAGATGCGAGCAAGGAATTTGAAAAGGTGAAGACGCAGAATATGCTCCGTGATGAACATATTGATAAAGTTGTCGACACTTATCGTAACAGAACGGTTATTGAAAAGTATAGTTACAGTGCATCATTAAAAGAAATAGAAGAAAACGATTATAATTTGAACATCTCAAGGTACGTAGAGACCTTTGAGGCAGAAGAGGAAGTCGATATACATGCTGTAATGGCGGAAATAAAAGAGCTTGAAATTAAAAGAGCGGAGTTAGATAAGGAGATTGATGTTTATTTCAAGGAATTAGGCCTAGTTTTTTAATTGGAAATCCTTAATGTAATCTAAAGAGATATTGAATACTGCAATGGAAGAAACGAGAAAAAATAAAAGCAATGTTCCGAATTTGAGATTTCACGGGTTTGACGGCGAATGGGAGTTAGATAGATTAGAAAATCTGGATATTAAAATTATTGATGGAGATAGGGGTAAAAATTACCCTAATGGAGGTGATTTTTCAGATGAAGGTTATTGCTTGTTTTTGAATGCAAAGAACGTAACAAAACTCGGTTTTTCATTTTCTGAAAAAAGTTTCATCACAAAACAAAAAGATGAATCATTGCGGAAAGGAAAGTTAATGAGATCAGACCTTGTATTAACCACTCGTGGATCGATTGGCCATGTTTGTTATTATGACGCATCAATTCCATTTGAGAATTTGCGGATAAATTCTGGAATGGTTTTGATAAGATGTGGTCAAAATAAAGTGCAATCAGAATATTTATATAAATATTTTAATTCAAAACAATTACAGAACATAATATCGATGGTATCTTTTGGAAGTGCGCAACCTCAATTGACTGTGAGCGAAATTTCCAAATTTATGATCTCTTTTCCACAAATCAATGAGCAGAATAAAATTGCATCTTTTATATCTTTAATTGATGAGCGCATAGAAACCCAAAGCAAAATAATTAAGAATTTAGAATCTCAAATGCGACTGCTCCGCGATAGTATATTTTCAAGAACATATCGATTTAAAAGTATAAAAGGAATTGATGTTCAGCAGTGGAGAACTGAAAAATTGAAAGATCTTTCACAGAAATGCATTTTTAAAAATAAGGATTCAAAAATTACATCTGTATTTACTAATTCTGCAGTACAGGGCATAGTCAATCAACGAGATTTTTTTGAGCGTGACATAGCAAATAAGAATAACATAAGCGGATATTACATTGTTGAACGCAATGACTTTGTTTATAACCCCAGAATATCAAAAGAAGCACCGGTCGGTCCAATATCAAGAAATAAAATCGGTACAGGTATCATGTCTCCATTATATACGGTCTTCAGATTTTTTAACGAAAATGTAGATTTTATTGAACAGTTTTTTAAAACCGAAATATGGCATCGGCATATGGCTGAAATCGCTAATTTTGGCGCGAGATCAGATAGAATGGGCTTTTCAAGTCATGATTTCTTTGAAATGCCCATCGTTCTTCCCGAAATTAATGAGCAAGAATTGATTGCTAAATTTCTCACTTTAATTAACGATAAGATTGAGGTTGAAAAAAAAACTCTGGCAATGTATAGTAGCCAGAAAGAGTTTTTAATTAGAAATTTATTTATATAAACAAATTGGTTAGAAAATATTTTTTCTGTGAGTTATATTTTTCCAAAATTAATTTTTCAGTTCTTAGTTTTTGATCCATCAAGAACAGTGTCTGACCGATTTTTTCTTGCTCTAATTTTGAACATACTTTAATATTTATTTTACCAAGATCATTTGCTGATATTGCTGGATAACTTGTTCCAGTGCAGCGAATCATAACTTGTTTGTTGAATTTTGGCTGGTTTAATAAATAATACATAAAGGTGGTGCTACCATTCGCTCTTATCTGAGCATACCCTGTTGAAGCAACCCACTGTCGATTATCTTCAGAAATATAGATTAAGTTATTCATCTGATAGGGCCTAACACATTGAAAAATAATATCTAAATTTTGTAGAACTCTTGCTGCTCTACTCGGAGCTTCAATCTTTTTAAGGAATTGTTTTTTTTGAAGAACACCCTTTGCTACTGATTCAAGGTCTATATATCCAAACTCTTCTTCTAAAGGTGGTGATTTCGGATTAATCACACATTCTTGGTTTAAAGTTGTCTCTTTCCAGTGTCCATTTATTCTAGGAAATCTAATTTTTTGGTCAAAGAGCATTTCACCTAGCTTTATGATTGAGGATTCTAACTTCTTAATTATTTTGCTTTGGGTGTCGATTCTTATATCGATAAGGGATAGAAAATGAGAAATTTTTGCCTGCTCCGCATCCTGAGGAAGGTATATATTTAAAGAGTTCAGAGATTCTTGATTTATATTAGTATTCGCACTTGTAGAACTTAATGAAATCAGGTCATTCCGAAATTTTGGATTGCAAAAACAATATTTCTTATAATTGAGGTCAATTTTAATTTTTGTATCTCTAAATCTTATTAAAAAGCCACTATAGACTGTTTTTGGCAAATCTTCCATAATAACAGAGGTTTCTCCAACACCTGATTTTTTCACCGAAGATCTAATGAATAATACATCACCTTTTCTCAATTCATATGCGTCAATTTCCTTTTTGTTTGCATTTACTAACCCAAAATGCTTCCCAAAATAAATAGTTGGTTTTCCGAACACGTCCATTAAGTTTATAAAGGGCACTCCATGGCCAAAGTCATCACTTGACTTATTAATACCATTTTTAAACTCGCCGATTTCTTCTAAACTTAGTTTGCTCCAATCTGAACTAAAGCCCGTAAATCTCAAATTCGGAACATTGAGGATGTGGGAATTGCATTGTTCTTAACTTTCGGGTTTTAACCCTTAACAGATTATGGACAAGAACAAAACAATCTCCGAGATCATCCAATTGTGGAAGACCGACAAAAAACAGTACATCAAATCCTCTAGCTTTTCAGCCTATGCGCTGCTGATCGAAAACCATCTCATCCCCGCCTTTGGCGATCGGTCCGAGCTCAATGAGATCGATGTGCAGGCCTTTGTGCACCAGAAACTGGCCGCTGGACTGGGCCAGAAGTCGGTCAAGGATATCCTGATCGTGCTGAACATGGTGCTCAAGTTTGCAGGTAAGAGAAAGTGGCTGGACTATGTGCCCTTTGATATCCTTTATCCCACCGATAGGGAAAAGAGCGAAGTGGCGGTGCTGAACCGTTCCGATCAGAAAAAAGTAATGGGGTATGTCGAAGCCAATTTTACCTTCCGCAATCTGGGGATCTTCATGTGCCTGAGCGCTGGGATGCGGATCGGGGAGGTCTGTGCGCTGAAATGGGAGGACGTGGATACCGAGCAGGGGGTGATAAGGGTGCGCCGGACGATCCAGCGGATCTATGTGGTGGACGAAGGGGAGCGGCGGACCGAACTGGTGATCGATACGCCAAAGACCAAGAATTCCATCAGGGATATCCCAATGGGAAAGGATCTGCTTCGGATGCTCAAGCCGATGAAAAAGATCGTGAACAGCTCGTTTTTTGTGCTGACCAACGAGGCCAGACCGACCGAGCCGCGTACCTACCGGAGCTACTACATGAAAATGATGGAAGAGCTGAAGATGCCAAGGCTGAAGTTCCACGGGCTGCGCCACAGTTTTGCGACGCGGTGCATCGAAAGCAGGTGCGATTATAAGACCGTGAGCGTGCTTCTGGGGCATTCGAATATTACCACCACGCTGAACCTATATGTGCATCCTAACCACGAGCAGAAGAAAAAGTGCATCGACCAGATGTTCCGGGCGTTGAGATAGGATGTTCCTATTTTTTACATTTCCCGCTTATTTAACCAACCCGTTTTTATTAACCGATTACTATTGTTACTTTCATGGCAACGCAATCACCAAATAATTATATGTCCAAACAGTCAGAACAGATCCTAGAAGAACAGCTGGTTTTACAGCTGGGAAAACTGGGCTATCACTATATTTCCATTGCCGATGAAAAGGCGCTGCTGGGCAACCTGAAATCCCAGCTGGAAAAACACAACGGCATTTTGCTGTCCACTGTTGAATTCGATAAGGTACTTAATATACTCAACAAGGGCTCGGTCTTTGAAAAGGCCAAGCTGCTGCGCGAGCGCCAGCATATCGTTCGCGATAACGGTGATAACCTCTATTTCGAGTTCTTGAACGTGGAACACTGGTGCCAGAACCAGTACCAGCTCACCAACCAGCTCAGCCAAGAAGGAAAATACCGCAACCGCTACGATGTGACCTTGCTTGTCAACGGGCTGCCTTTGGTTCAGATCGAGCTTAAACGTCGGGGCCTAGAGATGAAGGAGGCCTTCAACCAGATCAACCGTTACCAGAAGCACAGCTTTGGCGCAGGCCAGGGGCTGTTCCAGTACGTGCAGCTCTTTGTGATCAGTAACGGGGTGAACACGAAATATTTTTCCAATTTCGGGATCCACCGCCAGGAATACCTGCAGACTTTTCACTGGACGGATGAATCTAACAAGCAGCTCAATAACCTGCTGACCGAGTTCACCGATACCTTTTTAGAGCCTTGCCATGTGAGCAAGATGATCTGCAAGTACATCGTGCTCAATGAGACCGAAAAAAAACTGATGGTGCTGCGGCCCTACCAGTACTATGCGGTGGAGAACATCATCAAAAAGGTGACCGAGAACACCGTGCTCAATGGTTACGATGTAGAAAAGAACGGCTACATCTGGCACACCACCGGAAGCGGAAAGACGCTAACCAGTTTTAAGGCCAGCCAGGTACTTTCTAGGATTCCAGCGATCAAAAAGGTGGTATTTGTGGTGGACCGAAAAGACCTTGACTACCAGACCAACCAGGAATACGACAAGTTCAGCAAGGGCTGTGTAAGCGCGGCCGATACCACTGATGACCTGATCCGAAAGCTCAATGATCCTTCGGTATCGATTATCGTGACCACGATCCAGAAACTGAACAATGCGATCACCGGGCGCAGCATCGCAAGGATGGCCAAGATCCAGCACCAGCGCATGGTATTCATCTTTGATGAGTGCCACCGTTCGCAGTTCGGCGATACCCATAAGAATATTGTTTCCTATTTCAGTAATATCCAGCTGTTCGGCTTTACCGGAACGCCCATCCTTGCCGAAAACGCGGACGGGGAGAAAACGACCTCCAGCCTTTTTGGCAAGTGTCTGCACAAGTACGTGATCACCGATGCGATACGCGATGAGAACGTGCTGCGCTTTTCGGTAGAGTACGTGCAGACCTTTAAGAAAAAAGAGCATATCATTGATCTGAAGATCGCCGATATCAACGAGGCCGAAGTATTCGAGGCACCAGAGCGAAAGGAGGCGATCGTGGATTATATCCTGCAGTACCATTCCCAGAAAACCCAGAATGGCGCCTTTTGCGCAATGATGTGCGTACAGGATATTGATTCTGCGATCCAGTACTATGAACTGTTCCGAAGGAAAGGCAAAGCGGATGAGCACAACCTGAAAGTGGCGACGATCTTTAGTTTTGTGGCCAACGAAGAGGAGATGGGATTTGTGCCTGGAGAAAGTGGTGATAGCGGTAGCGAAGCCATCCGGCCTCACCGCCGTGAACTGTTGGATGAGTACATCGAAGACTTCAACCAGCTGTTCGGTACCTCGCATAGTACCAAGGACTCGTTAAGTTTTTATAACTACTATAATGATGTCGCCAAAAGGGCGAAATACAATGAAGTGGATATCCTATTGGTGGCCAATATGTTTCTGACCGGTTTTGATAGCAAGTATGTCAATACGCTGTACGTGGACAAAAACCTGCGCTACCATGGACTCATCCAGGCCTTTAGCCGGACCAATCGAACGTTTGATAAGAACAAGACCCAGGGAAATATCGTCTGCTTCAGGAATTTGAAGGATAGGACCGATGAGGCGATCACGCTTTTTTCCAACAAGGATGCGATCGATGAGATCATCGTGGAGCCCTATGTAGACTATGTCGAAAAGTTCAATGCCGGGGTAAAAAGGTTGCTGGAGATCGTGCCGACGGTATCGGATGTCGATGGACTGAAATCTGAAGAAGAGGACCTGAGCTTTGTGCTGGCCTTTAGGGCGCTGATCCGTTTGCAGAAAAAAATGGGCCACTATAACGAGTTTGACTGGAAGGACCTAGATATCGATGAACAGTTGTTTGCCGATTATACCAGCAAGTACCTGGACATCAAGGAAAAGATTGGTGACAGGGATCCTGGAGAAAAGACCTCGATATTGAACGATATCGATTTTGAGCTGGAACTTATCAGGCGTGATACGATCAACGTGACCTATATCCTGCAGCTGCTCATCAAGCTCAAGACAAAGAATAATGGCGCCGACCGCAAGTCGATCGAGGAAGAGATCGCCAATTTGTTGAGTACAGAAGTTTCTCTGCGCAGCAAGCGCGAACTGATCGACCGGTTCATAGTCGAGAACATGCCCAATATCACCGATGCGGACGATATCGCCAGCGAATTCGAAAATTTCTGGGGCATCGAGCAGAAAAAAGAGTTTTCACGATTAGTGCAAGAGGAGAACCTTTCTGCCGAAAAGACTGAAAGATTGATCGAAAACTATCTTTTTGCCGAGCATGAACCGCTAAGAGATGAGGTGATCGAGCTGATCGATGGGGAAAAGCCCAGTCTGCTGCAGCGCAGGAAGCTCGGAGACAGGATTCTGCTTCGGATCAAGGATTTCGTGGATACCTTTATGAACGGTGTAGCCGGTTAACAATTGATTTTTAAACTGCTATGTATTTTTTAACGCTCCAAGACCCTAACTATATGGTCAAAGGTTCCCGAGATCCCCTTGGATTTCAGGTGGCCTGGCAAGGTGCCGGTAGACACCTTATACCAGAACTTTCTACTGTTTCATCCAGTCTCCGTGATTTCCATATCATTGGTTTGGCCAATGCCTGCAAAGGCGAGTTTGATATTACAGATAGGGATTATCCAGCTTTTTTTCTTTGTTTGGAACAGTTGATGGCCTATGCCAGGCTCCAGAAATTTGCCGGGGAAGAAGGTTTTAATGGTATTGATCGTGCAAGAAAGATGATGGATGATAGCAGGGATCATGTAGAAATCTCCGTGTCCAACCAATTGCTGTCCAATCAGAGGAGCTATGGTATCTGGGGCAAGTACAGTAGACCATTTAATGATATGGGCCTTGCAAATGATGCTCGCTTTCAACAGGTGCAGCTCCAAAAACTAAAGTATAATCCCCTTCTTGAACAGCTGGTGTCGCAGCTCGCGAAAAAGCGAGGAACTTCTATTAAGGTCAAAAAGTCTGATGTCGGTGCCCTCGCAACTCCCTTATCAATCTCTTCAGCGGATGAACGGGATTGTTATATCGACCATTTGCTTACTGATACCTGTCATGGCCAATTATTAGATATGGTTAAAAGTTTCCCTGAACTTGTGGAAATGGAGTTCTATGAACGCCTTGATTTTATTATTGACAAAGCAATCGATCGGAAATTGGCTCAGGTACTTTTTAGAATCAAAAATACAGAGCGCATATTATCTCCGCTCAACAGGATATTCAGGTATCTCCAGTGCAAATCCTCTTGGACCGACGGGGAGCTTGCATCGGATGAGTTTATCGGTGCATGGGCTGCTACATTTGAAGGACACGAAAACTCCTATCTATCACCAGAAATTGGCAGGCTACTTGGTAGGGATAATCTTGAAACTGTCAGGGGATTAGTGCTAGTCAACGAAACAGTGTGTGCACGACGAAGATCAGAGCCCTGGATGCGCTTCAATGCTGCTGGGCTAGAGGTGAACCATTTTGAGGGCGCGTTTTTCTCAAGTGATTATGATCCTATGCGGAACCATGATTATACATATTTTATCAACACATGGTTCAATCTTTTTAAACAATTGAACTAATGGATAGGCATATTCTGAAAGAGCAGTTACGAGATGCCATTAATGGAAAACGGGTATTAGCAGCCGTATTTTACTCCTTTACATTCGATCCGCATTTTTTTGAAGATTATGTCATGCCGTTACTTGTGCCTTCACGAACATTTAGCGATGAGCACATTTATAATAATATCCTTTGGAGGCGTTGCCAGAAGGAAGGTCTTATACCCCATATTACTGTTTACTGTGACCATTTCGCAAAGGATTCGACCATGGCGCCAACATTGGGCTACCAAATGCGCTGCATCAGGCTGCCGGCGAAAAATGGTGCTTTGGTAAATTTCCATCCCAAGGAAAGCTATGTGTTATTGGAAGGTGGTACCATATTGCACCTGAACTGTTCGGCTAACTTGACAGCATCTGGATGGTGCGAGAATATTGAAACGGTCAGTTTGCGCAAACTGCTGCGAAATAGTCGGCCGAAAATTACCCGAAAAAACTTTTACCAAGGTACCATCAACGCAATCGCTGGACTTCATGGGAACGGAATGCTGTCTATTGCCGAAGAACTTATCGAACGGGAGCTGAACTACATTGATGATGATGGCCAGTATTTTTGTAATACCGAAAAATCATTTATGGATGTAATGGATAAGCTTATTGAACAGCATAGGCCGCACTTACTGGAAATCATTTCGCCGTATATGTATGGCGAGGCGTTGCTGCTTGGCCACTTGAACAAACATGGTGTTGGTCAAATCAGGTGCCTAATCCCATCGCTCAAGACCAACGAGATCCTGTTGGAAAAGCAAGTGTTTCTGTCTATGCGCGACAAAGGTGTCCAATGGTGCGGCTGGACGGATGTAAAAATCTCGGGAGAGGCGCGGAATTTGCATGCAAAAGTCTACAGGCTCTATTCAGAAGACGTTACGATAACCATTACGGGCTCGGTAAACTTTACCTATCCTGCATGGTCCTATTTTAGTAGCGATACCGATAACCAGGCCAATATAGAGTCTGCCATCATCTATATAGAGGGAGCTCAAGCTCCGTTGCTTGTTCCACGAGATATCAATGAAGATGAAATGGTATTTTTGGAGAAATCGGATATACTGACCACGGAATCGACTGACCCTGGTCTAAGAAATGCTCCCGACCTTTCTTTTATCCTAAACTGGACGGATGGTACCCTTGCCTATGCACTGCCGAAAGCATCGAAGGAACCTATACCATTTAAAAGCATCCTTGCTGGAAAACAAATTAGCGAAAAGAAGGGCAAATTTACACTTTCCGATAGGGATATATCTTGCCTGAGCAAAAATGCACTGATAGAAATTGTAATGGGCGAAAATGTTTATAGCTACTATCCTTTGCAACTGGGTGTGGAATGCCGGCCATTGGGTTTCGATATAACCGCAGTGACAATATTAAGGTTCTGGATGTTCGAGGATATTGAGCAGGTGGAAAACTTGTCCTTAGAACTCGCAAACCAGCTCACAGGAGAATCGGGTGAGATCGGTGATGAAATTGAAGACCAGATATCGCTGCTCAATGAATTCGCCCACCATTTTACTGCGCTGAACAAGTTGGAAGGTAGGTTGTTCGGTCAACATCTTGCCGGAAGGGCAGCACATGATGATATCAGCTATTATCTGCTTTCAGAGAACCTTGAAACTGTTCCTTTTTATATCAATGGCCTATGTGGACAACTCGAGAGGCACCTGGTCAGCCATAGTTTTGTTTGGATGGTCCTTCAGGTGCTGATAGTCAGGTTCTATGACAGATCGCTGTCGGTTTTTGTTCGCAAGGAGCAGTCTAAAGTCCGCAGGTCGCTTAGACAGAAACGTAATGGTCTGGCTGTATATGCACTTTCGCTCGAAAAAAAGGTAGATGGGCTGCCGGAAAAATCACAATGGGTAATCGAACAGCTTAAAAAATAGTATGGCCTACAAACAGATCGACATTTCAAGCGTCATCGACCTTAAGTCACATGATGGTATTTCTGAGAAGATTGCCCAAAGGCAGTTCGATGTTATAAAAAAAGGGTTTGAGTATTTATCCAACGCTGAGAACAATGTAATTTACATCGCAGATGAGGTCGGACTTGGAAAGACCTACATCGGGCTTGGTATAGCAACCTTGCTAAAACATGCATCTACAAAAAAAGGGCCTTATTGCGATGTCATGGTGGTGCCGAAGAAAAACCTGCAGGATAAATGGCTGAAAGAACTTCGGAACTTTGGCTCGCACAACTATCTCACTAGCAGCGCAGGGCACTTGGCTTTGCTCGAAAATGATGAAATCATCAAAGACAGACTTAGGCCAATTGAGGATAGTGAACCTTTTTCCATCTTGAGAATGACATCCTTTAGCAGCCTATCCAGTTATCGAAAGGGACATCGGGAGTACCTAACAAATGAGGTCTTTGGCAATAACGGCTTTTGTAGGGAAATGCTTTTAAGGGCGCGTGATCTTAAGTATTTTAATAAGGATTTTAAAACAGAGCTGCTGAAATTAGTAGCGTGCTTGCTAAACGCGATGTCCAATAGAATTGACTGTCTGATTGTCGATGAGGCACACAATTACAAACATGGCCTTGGCGTGAATGCCTCGAACCGAAATATAGCAACCATGTTGTTACTGGGGGCCGGAAGAGATGATAAGATCCTAAGCGATTTCCCCGAGCTGAAAGACAGGATGAAGTCTTCCTTGGCCAAAAAGGTTATCTGTCTCTCGGCCACTCCAAAGGACCGTGACATTATGGAGGTAAAGGCTCAGTTGGACTGTCTACTGAAGAAACACCCACTTCGAAAATGCACAGAGCGTGAAGAGGTGTTAAATGCACTGCCAGGTATATTGATAAGGGGTAATATGGAATATTTCCTAGAGGAACAGATCTATTCCAGAAACCAATGCAGGCACGAGCATCGCAATGGGAACGTGGATCTTGCCGAAAAAGCAGTGCAGATCGAACTAGGGAATGGTTTCGATAGTGTTTTCTGGCAGCTCCTTCAGTTCCAGTCTATCCGGCATCTTTCCCAAAAACCAAATGCATCCTTTGAGATCGGTATGCTAGCTGGTTTTGAAAGCTATCAGGTCGATATGGATAAAAAGGTAGCGGCGCAGACTGACGACGATGGAAGAGATGTGGTTCAAAAAGAATACGAAATCGTGCAGCACCGTAACCAAAAAGACAGTGAGGATGCCAACATCATTAGGGAGATAGTAAATTCATACAGGAAAAATTTTGGTCATCAGCCACCGCCACATCCCAAGCTTTCAAGGTTGGAAACAGAGGTTACGAACCAGATCACAAATCAGCAGAAATCGTTGATCTTCGTGCGAAGGATTGCAACAGTAGATGAGCTGGTTAAGCGTCTTATACTTCGGTATGATAGAGACATCATTCTAAATGGGGCGTTAAAGTTCACGGGCAGATATACCAAGTATGAGTCTGAAGATGTGGGGTTGATGAAAAAGGCATTCGCAAATTCCCATGATCAGGAGAGGATCAGCCATGCAGTTTCTTCATTCGCTGCATTCCCACAAGTTGTTAAATGGTGGCGAAAGTTGTCGAGCCCGGCAAAGTCTGACCTAAAAGACATGATCAATTATTGCTATCTAAGGGGTGAGGCAGATGTTTCCAAGGTGATCAATATGATTATTTCTACAAAGAAGCCTTCACGTGCTAACTTGAGCACGGTTCTCCATGCCCTAGAACTTGCAAGTGAACGGTATTTTGAGCAGATTGACCTAGAGGATTTTACTGCTGCGGAAAACGAAGAAGAGGAATTACGATACGATTCTTTTTTTAAGTCGTATTTTACCAAGAGACATAAAGAAGGCTTTCTTTTCAAGCAGAAGGTTTACCGTGAGAATTTCTTTGATCTAAACATTTTTTTAGTAATGCTGAGTGATCCCAAGCTCAAGGATTTAGCGCAAAAAACTGCATGGAGAACAGATTTTAGTTTAGCAAGTGCCGAACGGTTGACAGGCAAGCGTTTCACGGTAGCACAGGAACTGTTCAGAAATTCCCTTTTGCAAGAGGATCCAAAACCTATTGATGGCCGCAGGTACCATGCCAAAGAATTAAAAAAACAGACCTTTATCACTGAGCTTTTGCTGATCCATTGTAAAGATGAGTTATATAGCTGGGTATCGAAACACTCGACTGTTTCAATGAGAGAGTTTCTAATCCATTTTATGGCTTTAAATGCGCTGCTTATTTCTATATTCCAGAATGGAAGTGGTCTTTTACCTGCATTCGTTGCCAATTCAACAGGAAAAAAAATCAACAAAGAGTTGATTAATCTATTAGTGCCAACAGATGCCCCGTTTCATTTTGTGTTCCAAGAAGTCAGAACCATTTTAAAAGATTATAACTTGATCATCTCAGTTAATTTCCAGCATCGGGATTCCCAGAAGATACTTTCCCAGCTGAACAATATGTCTCCAGTCGTTGGCGCGAGCGGACAGGATAAAAATAGAAGCACGATTGCTACGCGGTTTCGTATGCCCGGTTTTCCATATGTACTGGTCGCCACGGATATTTTCCATGAAGGAGAAGATCTCCATACCTATTGCCAACAGGTATACCATTACGGTATAGCTTGGAACCCAAGTGGAATAGAACAACGTACGGGCCGGGTAGATAGGATTAATTCTTTAAGCTATCGATTGCTTAATAGCACGGGAGTTCGCACTTTTTCCAATAAGGTGCAGGTTTATTATCCGTATCTGTCGAAATCGGTAGAAGTCAACCAGGTTGTCAAGCTTCTTGGCCATATCAATACCTTTGTCAGAGATTTTAATAATATTGAAAATTCAAACAACTATGACAGCACTGTAGGCTTGACTGACCAAGTGACTGAGGACGATATTCCCAAGGCCATTCAGGAGAGACTTCATTCAAAATATGATATCGAGTTTTTCCAAGGATAATAACTGCTCACTTCGGGACGTTCAGGAAGTGACAACTTTTGACCGAGCCCCTTAACGTTTTTGCTTTGAAAGCATTAATCGGAGCTTTATAGCCACTTTCCTACATTCGACTTCGCTAAGCTGACTGAAATCGAGACGCATCATATTTATTGGGTCAGTCGAACGCCGCCGGTAATTTGTTGACTTTAGTATGTGACCTTCATTCTTAAGTATTTCTATTATTTGAACAAGATCTTCGTTTTCAGGGAAACTTATCCAAAGCGCCGTACCGTATTCTGGCAACTCGTAGGTTATGCGTTTGCCAAGCTGATGACGCAATATTTCATCCAGCGCCCTTAGATGCTTTAGTTTAATAAGCCTGATTTGCCTAGAAAGCGGGATTATTTCATTAGTGTTCAAAAGATTTCGGATATTCTTTTCTTCATAAGGATCTCGGTATCCTTTATCTATTTCAGTTAACAGGCTCAAATGGCTAATGAATGGGATGGGGGCAATAACCGCCCTAAGATGCTGCATATAGGCCGTTGTTCTACTGATTGCGCAACAATGTATGACATGACCGTTATGTTCGTTTTGGGCCATGGGTTTTAAGGGCGACTTTCCCCACCAAAATTCATGATCATCATCCTCTTCAATAATGTAGAAGCCATTCTCCATCGCCATAGCGATCAGTCTCAGTCGGGTCGCCTCATCCATTTTTTCACAAAATGGATATGAACTGTTTGGTCTCACATAGATTGCTCTTATTACAGTCTTTGATAGAATGAGTTCAATTCTTTTCAAAATATTGATATAGGTTGTCTCGATATTAAGAATCTCATTATTACAGTGCCGTAGCGAATGGCAAACAATCGTATCCAGAGGAGCGGTATTTATAATAACACCACTTTCAGAGGAAATCGAACTGAAAATTGCGTTTAGGCATTCAGCACGGCCCCTGACCAACCGCAGATTTTCAGGCACGATCTTAAATCCTCGGATTAGAATATAAGCGAATACATATTTAGTCAGCTTATCTGGTCCCCATATTCCTAAGACGACACCAGTGTTTAGATCTGAAGAAAATTTTCTGGCTAATTTTTTAGGCAATACTGTCTTTTCGATCAGGGGGAGTCCGATTTCGACGAACTGTGTTGTTGTTTCAGTTGCACAATTGTTAAAAGGAATATATTTTAACAACGGAATAGGCAGCTGGGTTAAATTGGGGCCAGCTTTGTCGGAAATCTGGTCGGTCGGCAAATGTTTCGCAACAGTTGCTTTGCTGCCCCTCTTGTGAGCAAGCCATCCTATAGCGATCAGCTTGGTATAGACCCGAAGTGCCGTATTGCAATTGACCTTATTCAATTGCGCAATTGCCCGGTGCGAGGGAATAATCTCTCCAGGCAGCACCGCCCGGCTTTTGATCACTTCGATCATGAACTCTTCGATCTGAAGGGAACTGGGCTTTTTTCCCGTTATCGGGATTTCCCACAGCGAAAGGTCGTGTTCGGGCATAGGGTACTTGAGGATCTATATCTGGTTCAGGCCACGAATCTAGTACATTTATGGCAAATCGCAGGATCAGGGAAGTGGCCTGGCTTTTATTTACGAAACCGCCCTATCAATACGCCGTATATTCGGGGGGAGCGTTTGATGAAATGTTATGTTTTAATTGACTTGTCAATTTATTTTAAATTTTTCTCGTTGTCTATCAATGGGTTAGCAGTGGCCTGTTCATTTTGGTGAAGACTGCCCCAAATTTATGCTTGTCATGGGACCCAAATTTGGTGATTGCCGTATCGGTCCTTGGTTGGGCAGGGCGGGGCCGGTTTTTGGTGTACATTAATTCTTTTTATTTAATTGAAAATCAGATGCTTATACATAGATACGTCTGACCCTTTAGCAAACGTGTCTATGTATAAGAAACTCAAATACATTTTTGAATATTCCTTTTATCGTTATGTAGTAATGAAATAATGATATCCTCCACCACATCCTGGAAATGGATCATAGCAATCCTTAACGATTGTGACGTTTGAACTGTGTTATCGGTAAATCGTCTCACGCTCAACAAGGTTTCCATCCTTAAATTTTTCTTTGATCGACTGGGGCTTGTTCCTTAATGCCCATTTAAAAATCCAATCGGTCAGGTTCCTGGCGATCGAAAACTTAACTGCCAGCCATGTGATAATGCTACTCAACATATTGTCAATTTTTAATTCCTTATTTATATAATAACTACTTTGCTCTATTTTATTTTTTTGCCGCTAAAATGCCATTCGCTAATATACCAGGCTACTTTCAAATGGTAAACGACAAGTCGTTTTAAGTACCGGTAGCATTACATCTCAAAAGTGGGAAGATTGAAATGCTTCCCAAAGGACAGGCTATCTCACTCGAATTGACTTTGGTATTAATATTATGTACTGTAACTTTTATTCTTTACCATACCCTATAGATAAATTTGGTTGTTTTTATCATAATCCAATTTGTGCGCTATCACGTCAATTATTTTCAAATGGCGTGCTAACGAAATTATTGAAAACGATATTTAAGATATACCCGAGGTATAGCCGAAATAGCGACGATTAAATTGACATAAAATCATAGGTTGTCAATACGGCTCGCCAGTTATTCCATGGTTAACGATCCAATCACCTAAATATCTTTACGATCTAAACATGTTGAGAAAGAAAGCTTCTAAACATGTCAAACAACATGATAATTGGATAATTTCAATACATCTTATTCTTTTATGTACTTTAGCTATATATGGCGCTCTCAACTCTGGTCATCTTTTCAAAGGACACTGATGCTGAACAAGTAATAAAGGGTTACAACTATCAGTTTCTGCGCACTGTTGAAACATGGCTTGAAAACTATCTTGCGAAAACAGATGGAACTATCTATTGCGAGTACGAAGACGATATCTTTGTGCTCGACCAAAAAAACAGAATAGCCGATTTTAGGCAGCTGAAACTTTATTCTTCCAAGAATTTCTCTTTCTCCAGCCAAGAGGTCATCAAGGCAATCAGCCACTTTTTTGTCTTATTTGCGAAATACAACAATAATAACAACCAGCTCCATTTTACTTTTGAAACAAATGTTTCGATTTCGGGGAACTATGCGGGAAATGATGCTGCATTATTACGCCAATGGATGGAGAACCAGGAGTCTTTGAGCCCGGAACTGAAAAGCGAGTGCGCCAATAAGGTCAGAACGATCGTCCTTGAATATGCTATGCCATTTGGCAGCGATACAAAAGATGTTTTGCTCCGAAAGAAAATCAACCGGGCAAAACTTCAGTTAGAAAAACTTCCACAAAAGGTATGGGAAGATTTTATCTATACAATCAGATGGCAGTTCGGCCAAATTGATGCGGACAGGGCTATAGAAAATTCAATAGCCAACTCCTACCGATCGATCAGCGAAATTGAGTTCAGTGCGGCAGAAAAAGTTCCAGAAACAATATTTACAAAACTTTACTATCTGGTCTCAGAAAAGTCAATGGGAAAACGGCCGGAAGACCGAAAAGTCGACCGCACGCTTTTGGAATCGGTACTATTGAAATCAGGGGATATCGGAGACCAATGGTATGAAGCGGATTATGCAATTTGGAAAGATGTCGAAAATGTGCAGTATTTTTTGGCTTCAGAATTCCATCAGATCCTACATGCCTCAAGCTACTGCAGGCGAAAAACCTACCTTGCCGACCATGCTCCTTTTTGGATCAGCCTACTTGAAAAATATATCAGCCTGGAACAAATACCAGAGTTTTGGAAGTTTCGGGCCGTTTGCGAAATTTGTTGGCTAAAATTCCCTATCAGACGCAATGTTAAACCTACTGGAAGCCTGAAGGGTATGGAAAAATACATTGCACAACTTTATGCTCAAAAGTTCGATGTAACCGACAAAGAGCAAATGGAGGATGCCGTAAACCTGTTTGGCAATATCCGCGGCGCCAAGGCACTAAACGAAGTCGATCTTGATATTGTAACAATTGATTCGTGGGCTTCAGAGCTTGGTAGCATCTTACACACGGCCCTAGAGGGAAACCTAAATGATGACCAAAAATGCGATTGTCACGAAATGCTTGCGAACTTGCTTATGCAAAAGGCAGTGGTTGCAGATTCAAAAGCCCTCGACAATATATTTGTCCATTTTGAAGCGATAATTATATTGTCACCGACTGCGCCTAAACATGATGTGGTCCGCTTATCAAGACGGATAAACAGGTATGTCGAAATTATGATCTATCATCATGCCGATATCAGATTGATCGAACGGCTTGAGGAAATATCTGATAAATTGATGCCAATTGCAAATGCCAAGAAAGGGGAACTGGCTACTGCGGATATATATCGCCAGAGATCGCTAAAATATGTCAAATCCGATGAACCAAAAAGTATTCTCAGAGCATTGGACTACCTCCATAAAGCTAAAACTATCTATTGCCAAGATGCCACCATGGACATGTATATCGGTTCCATGTATTTGCTTTCAGTCCTATATACCCATGCTGGGAACAACTATGCAGGTAAATATTATGCCATGAGTGCGATATGGAGCGCTAAAGACGCATCTGCGCTTCATAAATACATGTCGAACGGTTTTGCCCATATATTGAATAATGATTTTAGGCAAGGAGCGTGGATAAGCTGCTTAGAGACATTTAGGAACTATATCAGAACCAGGGTAGATTTTACAGATCCCGTTATGGATCCTTCTACCGATTATTTGCTTGCGGAGGCCATAAATCAAATATCGATCATTCTCTCAATCTTACCTAGGCATATCCCAGAAACACTTCAGTTGTGCCAAGATACAATCCGTGAAATGGGCACATTATACACGAATTTTATAAAGCCGATCAAAGATGATGTGGACGATACCATTGCAACTGTTGATATTCCTGAATTTGTCCGCCAAAGGTGTGATGATTCTTTCGTGAACGATCTTGGACCAAATCGAAGAATTAGGTTTAGGGCATTGGGGAGCACTTGGAATATCGAATTTCCAAACACTTGGAAACAGACAAGCCTAGCAGAGGAAGTTGTAGCCGAATTGCAGATTATCCTTCTGCAATTTGGCTTGGCAAAAAACGATATGCACTTTCTAAGGGGGCATATCACGGTACATATTGAGATTTCAGATGTCAACCGCATGCCCCAACAGATGGAATCTAATGAAGAATATGCTTGGAAAATCTTTACTGCAGAGGCAAAGAACATGGAAAAGTTCACTATTCAGATGCAGGCTTCGAGAATCACAATGGCAATCAAAATCATCCTTGAGGAACTAAGTTTATTGCCTGATAGGGAATTTCAGATAGAGGTCGATAATTTCTTCAAGGAAGAAAATCTTGCTGGAAAAACGCTTCCAGGGTATCTTTATCAAAGATTGTTCAGAAACCTGATCCCGTCTAAAAATTTTGAAAAATCAAAAAAGCATACCATCGCGCATTTACCAATCGACATCTCCCTGAACGAAACAGAAGCATTGCGCTGGGATTCATCTTTAAGCGATCTGTACGATAAGGACAAATCATTGGACATGATCAAAGACAGATATGAACTTACTCATGAGGTTATACACCTTACGATAGCTGAACTGAAAAACGATCCTGAATTTGTAGGCTTTGTAAAGGAGCTAAGGGAAAAAGGGTGGTTGGATTGGCAAATACTAATGGCTATCTATAATTCTGTTCTCAATCACAAAACTAATGGGTACGTTAGGAGAGAGGATTTTCCTTCTAATGAAGCATTTGAAAAGGAGTATCAGAGGGTTTTTCATGTGCTGAAACATAAAAATGAATCTTTGGATTTCAGGCCTCTTTCCCTTTCTCATTTTCGGACAGCTAGATTTACGTTGGAGCTTGAACAGACTACCGTCTATGTTCTAAAAAATTTCGGGCTAGAAAATAAAAGCAGATTTCCGAATTTCTCCGCCATTAAGGAATTGCTAGATATCCGCTTTAATTTTGCTATTGACGATATACCAGAGCTCAGCTACCTATAGCTAAGTGGTCCCTGAACCTAATTTTAGCTAAATTTCTACCTGTTTAGGGTTGGTTACAATCATAACTTTTTCCTCTGGAAGCTCACGCCAACCATAATCGTAAATAAACCGATATTCTCCCGCCCTGGTAGATAGGTTGCTGGTAAAGTAATGGAAGTTAAATCCTTCGTCCAGTAGCTTATATCGGCTGACTGTTTTTGGGCCATGTTCATCGATTCCTTGTTGGGTCAAAATCTTGTAATTACGTTTCAATATGTTATTAATTTGTCTAATGAATATCGGTTCGTACCATGCCAGTTTTTTTCGACGTTCCCTATTGCCGTTATTACGGCAGGTATCATTGCAATAGGCTTTATCGGCCCTACCGAAAAGTTCTTTTCCGCAGAATGCACAGTCGCGGTGCTGGGGTGACAAGAGTGATGCCATGTCCTTAACTTTGTTAGCTGTCAATGGATTATCCGATTTATAAACGGTTAGATCGGTTATTTTGTTTGTGATACGGCTATCGGGTCTGGACCTGCTGAACTTTGGGGTTCACCAATTCTGATAGTTATGAAAAGCAATATCATGTACAGCGAGGAATTTCCCTCGGGGCCGATGCGCCACTATTTTTTTGATTATAAGCAGGGGCCGCTCGGCCACCGATTTATGCAGATCACCTGTAGCGAGAAGCAACCGGATGGGACATATGCCAGAAACCGTGTCGTGTTCTTTGAGCGGGACCTGCCCATGGTTGTTCAGGCACTTTCCTCGCTCTGCCATCATGCAGGACACCTGAAATTTTTTGTGCCCAAGGAAGCACCATTTGAGGTCAAGCGTGAAAAAGGCATCCCATCTTGGGAACCTGATATGCGGCCACGGAAAAGGATGCTGGCCCATGGGCCGTCTGCACTTTCTGACGCGGAACTGGTTGCGATACTCATCGGTTCCGGTACGCCTAAGGAAACGGCGGTAGCCTTGGCCGCCAGGATGCTCCATGCTTTTGGCGGACTTAAAGGTCTGGCCGGGGCAAGTTATAAACGGCTTGGTCGGTTTACGGGGATGGGCCTTGCTAAATGCAGTGCGATACTTTCTGCCATTGAGATTGCGGTACGACTTTTTTCAGATACCGCCAAGCTCAAACTGCTTCCTCCACCTTCCGATCCTTAATTTATTTTATCGCCCTTATTGTTGATCAAGCTATTTTTTAAGTGGTTTTAATTGATGGTTTTGGCAAATGTCTTTTTCAACGAAACGGACAAAAAGGCGGCGAATTTCGTGACCTCCGCTGGCTGCGCACGCATAATGGCCAGCTTCGCTGTCCACCCTTCGGGACTTATAGTGCTCCGCTGCGCTCTCGAGGTCACGGTCTTCTTTGCTTTCTTTTTTTCCGTTTTTTCTTTTGAAAAAATCTCTTGAGAGGACGGTCGAAAAGGAGCAACAGTTCAAATTTTTTACTTAAAAAACCAGTTATGGAAATTACAGGAAGATTGACCGCTGATGCAGAGGTTGCAACGGTCAAAACAGACAAAAAGGTGGTTCGCTTTACCGTTGCGGTCAATGACAGCTACCGAATGGGAGAGGAACGCAGGGAGATTACGAACTATTTTGAATGCTCGTATTTCAGAAACGAGTGTATTGCCGAATACCTTAAAAAAGGGGGTATAGTGCAAGTGTTCGGGCGTGTTGGCGTTCGTGCCTACATCGCAAAGGACGGGGAAGCAAAAGGTGCTTTGACCTGCCATGTTTCGGAAATCAAATTGTTTGGCGGTACGCCCAAAGCGGAAAAAGCGGAAGGCTCGACCGCAGTTTTACAGGTGGCAACAGCAGACAAAGAGGACGATTTGCCATTTTAAAATAGGGGGATGACATGGAAAGCATAGATAAGGATTATCTCAAAAACGAAATCGAAAACTTTAAGTCGCAGTTCTGCCCTTACGGTTACTTGGATATCCAAAAAGCGGTAGCTGATGCGATTGCATCGGGGCATGATGGGGACTGGGCATTTGAGCAGGTAGAGCAGTTTAGCGAATCCTGCGAAACCAAGATAGCGAACATCGACCCCTGTTATGTGGTGATGGATTCCATCCTGCAGATTGCAAGAAATGAAATCGAGGAAATTTCGGGATTTGATTTGCAGAACGATGCAGGTTTTGATGTGTACGGAAACTTTATGGGTTCTACCTATCTGTACAAGGATGAAGATGTAGAGAAACTCAAGGCTGTGCTTTCAGAGCATCCCCTTTCGCTTGGCAGTTTGTCGGACTCTGCAAAGTATTTCCTTTCGGAAATCGAAATTGATGTCGAGGAACTAATCAACATGGAGGATTAACAAATAGGTTATGGTAACTATCTGTATATACGATTCGACCGATACCCAAGAGGAAATGGAGTTCCTCTTGGAAGAAATCCTGCGCCTTTTACGTGCAGGGTTTACTAGCGGTTTTTATCCGCATTGGGAACTCGTCAAAGAGTTCAATACCGATTTGCCCAACTAACCATTCAAAAAACAAAACATGGAAACAAATTTTTTTAGCCAAATCAAGCAGTTGCCAAAGGCGGGTGCTTGGAAAATAAACATTGCCTTTGTGCAAGATGAAATCATGCTTGTTTCGGTACTGCTGGAAAAGGAAGCAGATGGCAAGGCACTCGCACCGATTGTCTTTAACGGTACGGCAAAGGAACTTGACGAGGGGTTTTTTGGGGCGATTTCTGCGCCCGTTCAAAGTACCGCAGAACTTTTTGCTAGTGTTGATGCCCATCTCTTGAGCATCGAAAAAGCCAAGAACGAAATCAAGCCAAAAACGGAAAAGAAACCTGCTGAAAATGGTTCGCCAACTGCAAAGATAGAAGATAAGGCAGAGCGCAAAAAGCGTTATGACGGTCTAATCGAAAAGGCAAAAACGCTCAACGGGCAGATGAAATACGAAGAAGCGTTGGCGGTATTGCCATCGAGTGAAGATTTTCCCGAAAAGGGCGAAGAACTCGATGGACTGCGTACAAAGCTGGAGGAGCGCAAAGCGCAGAAAGAGAAAATGTCATTGTTCACTACCTAAACTTAAGTCTCATGCTGATTACAGAAATTTTAAAACGGGTGTTCATCTTTGAGGTGAACCGCAGGGAAATCAGATTGGACGACCCCCGCAGAGAGTTCTCGCCCGAAGAAGTGAAGCACTTCTATTCAGGGTCCTACCCGATACTCACCAATGCGAACATCGAGGGTCCCGAAATCAAAAGGGACGAGGTGCAGTACCGTTTCATCACTACGCTTGGAACGAAAGGCTGAACATGAAAACCAAGAAAGCAAAAATAGTAGCAATCAAAAACTATACAAAGATATGGCACTTGCACCAACAGTTAGGGCGTATGGCGGAAAGACTCAGCACACCGTTAGAACAGGCAGATTTGCAATCCCACAAAAGCAGAAGCGCACCAAGAGATTTGATAGACATGCTTTTCTGAAACAGGAATTTGCACCCCTGCTGTCGGATTTCCATGATGAACTATTCTATCAAAAAGAAATCGAAAAGGGGTTTTACTGCTCGGCAAAAAACCTGTGCAAGCTGTACGGGTGGGAGGAATTCCCATTAAGCCCAATGCCTTATCCCTTTAACCTAGCTGTGGGGATGGATATTTTAAGGGAACGGTTGAAGATAGCAGATGGGGATTTGGATATCCGACTTTTGCAGGATTCAAATTTCCCTGCAAGGATCGCTACGGTAAAGACCTGTCCATCGGGGAGTGTGCTGTTTTATCTTCCCGTTGCACCGATGCTTAGGCTGATTGAAAAAAAAGAAAGCCAAATCGTGGGCGAATTATTGCTGTCCGTTTACGCTTACCTTTTCCAAGTGGTCGGGATTGAACATTTTGCAGGGGAAGAATCCTATCTCGGCTACACCTATGCCATGCTAGAAGATTGGTGGGACAACGATGAGGATTATCAGCAAGAGGACAAGGTAGCACATGATGTTTTCTTCTCTGAACTATGGGAAAGGGGAAAGGTTTCGCTGATGATGATGGCGCAAAGGGAAAACTTTGAACTGTTCGCCCATCGGATGGAATGTTTTAGCGCAAATACAACAGCAGAATGGGAGTTTGAAGAGACCGCAAGGGAAATCTTTGCCCTTTATCAGCAATACCCTGCTCGTGGCATAGGCGGAAACATATTTCCCCCATTTGGGAATGACGGGGACGAGGCGACCATTCGGGTGGAGCAGTACATGCACTTTTTTTGGGACTTCAATGAAATGGTACATGACCAGTTCATGGACTGCATCAACGCCGAACTGAACGAATGCTGTCTGATAGACGAACCGACCACGCTCCAATATTTTGATGTCCCACAATCCAAAGATACCCATGACCATGATTTTGAAACAAGGCTATTCGCCCTGCTCCATGAACTTTCCGATAACATAATTGATTTATCCCATGAATGACCTAACAGAAATCATTGCCGATGGCTATAAGCCATTTAAGGCGTTGCTCTTTTATCGGGGCAAAAAAGAGGAATACTATATCGAAAGCTATGATATCGGTTTGAGTGGACGGGCAATCAATGCCCATCCGCTTTCAGTTGACGAAAGCCAACAATTGGCAGATGCGCTCGACAATAGCGAGGAACTCAAAGCTACCTATCTAAGGGGAAACGGAATGTTTCCCCAAAACCTGCTCTACCTCAACAGCGAAAAGGATGGCTTTGCAGTATGGCATACACCTTCCAAACAAGTCAACCTGTTCTTCAAAGCAGATTTGGGGATAGCTGATGGGATGGCACAGATACCGCCCATGCTTTGGAAAGCGGGCAAGCACTCTTTGCAGGTTTTTGCAATGAAAACCGATGACCGTCCAATCGAATCCGAACAGCTTTTCCATGCCCCATTTTTCAATGTATATGAAAGTGGAGCGGTCTGTATGGGGAACGTGAAAAAACAGATTCCCAATGGATGTTCGCTAATAGAGTTCATGTCCCTTTGGGAGAAATTCTACTTCAACAGCACCTTTAGCCACACGCTGAACAGCGGTGCGGTAGATGGTGAAAAAACCGTCGCACTATGGAAAAGGCAGATGGAAAACCAGACTGCTTTTCCCTTAGCCAAACTTGTTAAATCCAAGATTTCACTTAAAACACTACTGAAATGAAAAAGCAGAAAGAGCGTGTACATATCGTGCCATCCTATTTGCTGAACCCGACCAATCCCATTTCCATCAATCTCATTGGTGCAGGTGGTACGGGCAGTACTTTCCTTACCGCACTTGCAAGGATGAACTTTGCACTTCGGGAAATGAACCATTGCGGTTTTGAGGTAACCCTGTTCGACCATGACGTAATCGAACCATCCAATTTGGGCAGGCAACTGTTTGCCGAAAGTGAACTTGGTCTGAACAAGGCGGTCGCCCTGATCAACCGCACCAACAGGTTTTTCGGCTCAAAATGGAAAGCGGTGGATGAACGGTTTGAAAAGGTGGCATCGAAAACCGACAGCTATTTGGCTAACATCACTATTTCCTGTGTAGATACCGTAGAATCTAGAAAATGCATTGCAGAAATCCTAGTTCCACAGGAGCGTTTGAAGAACCACAGGGACAGACCACTGTATTGGCTTGATTTGGGAAATGGCAGGGATTCGGGGCAGGTACTGCTTTCTACCATCGGGGAAATCAAACAGCCCGAATCGGAAAAGTTCAAAACGGTAGCTAGTCTAGCCGATATTTTTGAAACCTTTCCTAATATCCTTGAGGGTGTATCTGACATAGAGGAACCTAGCTGTTCACTTGCACAGGCACTAAACAGACAGGACTTGTTCATCAATTCGGTGCTTTCCAACATGGGCGCATCGCTCCTTTGGTCGATGTTCAGATTAGGCGTTCTAGAATCTAGAGGTTTCTTTTTGAACCTTTCGGATTTTCGCTCTACGCCAATTCCAATCTGAAATAGGCTGGAAATTTAATTACAGGAAGATGGTTCAGTCCATTTTTTAAAATTTTTCCAAGTGCCTGATAAGTGCTGGTTAGAAATTCAACCATTTAAGCTTTGTACTGCTAGCAAACGTATCTTTTAAATTTATTCGATATCTTCGTAGAGCCAGATAAATTAATGACCAGAGAAGAATTCGATAATCAACCACTGCCAAAGTCGGATGCCAATGCCAACCTGGAAACAGTTTCCCGGAACAAGTTGCGTGCGATGTTCGAGGTTGAAGATTTTGAGATCCGTGACGAACTGCAATATGACAGGGGAATTGACTTTTTTATCGAAGTTAAACTGAACGGCAATCATACCAACCTCAGGTTTCCGGTACAGCTTAAAGCGACGAACTCTTTGTCAAAGAATATAGATGGAAGCATTTCTTTATCGATACCTGTAGTAAATATAAACTATCTCCTCAATGACGGTCTACCTGCCTTTTATGTTTTGTACCATGCCGATGAGGATATATTTTATTACGAACGTGCCAAAGAGGTTGACGACAGACTAAGGGAAAAATACCCGAACGCTCACTATCCCCAGAGTTTTACCATCAAATTCAAGAATCTGCTGAATGGGGATGTCATAGGAGGCATTCGCACCGAAATCCTCAGCCATGGCTATCTTAGGCGAGCGATCAACAAAGCACTGAAGCTTTCCGAGGATGGCAAAGAGCTCACCGAACCAGTTGTTATCCAAAAAAACCAGCATGTCTATAGCCCAATCGAAAACATAAAATTTCTGGAGAACTTCGGATTCCGTTTGCTGAATGATGGCCGCTTTTCTGAAATTTTGGATATTGAAAAGCGTTGCTACCCTCAGGAAATCACGTCCCCTACATTTCATTTTATATGCGGAACCGCCGCCCACTACAAAGGATTACATTACGATGCACTTCGCCATTATAAGCTAGCGGACAGGTATGTAGAGGCACTTGATCCAGAAGTGAGGAATATGCTGTTATATCACAGGGCGCAATCAAAGCTTAACCTGGGAATGATCGATGCTGAGCAAAGTGAAGGTTATATGGAAGCATTGATGGATTCGGAATATTTGGGTCTGTTTCTTAGGTTGCAAAAAGCGTTCAAGACTTGGTATATAAGTTCAGATAGGAATTCAGAAAAATTATTACGGTTTCATGAAGAAGTCAATTCTGTTTTGGCTTCACCGCACTGTAGTCCAAGCATAAGTATGATTGCGGAAAGCTATGTCCTGAGTGTTGAAGGTCATCGCCTGAATGATCAGTTGTTGGATTATCTTATAAAATTAAGGGATTCCATGGGGACCTACTCTCTCTCTCCAAAAGCGTCTAGGCTAAGGGACGAAGAGGTCAGCCAATACAACCAACATTTCACGGAATTGAAAGCGAAAGCACAAAAGGGAGGAAACCAGTTTACCTATCATGCGATATGCCTGAACGGGATTAAGATTTTATATATCAAGACATTCTACGCAGATATCGTTATGGGGATGGATAGGGCTACCTTGACTATTACTTCCCACTTATCAGAAGAAGAAAAGGAACTGCTCAGGGATCAAGCGGCATGCGCGGGACACATCGCACTGATGTATGAACAGATTGGGGTTTCCGATAATATGATTGCTGCGCTATCCCAACAGTATGAGCTGTTGCATTTCGTTGGTGATTTGGAACTGGCAGAATCTGTGCTGAAGGACATGGAAAATCGAATAAAGGATAATGAGTGGCATGGACTTGAATCTAAAGTCACTTATCTTAGGAACGGAGGAACCTCGCATGAGCTCTTTACTGCATTTGTAACATCAACTATTTCCAAGGTAAAAGAGAAAGAACAACAAGGTGTCATTTTACAGAATGAAATCGAAAAGATGGATATGGAGGACCGTCAAAGTAAGCCGTCAATAACAGGAGAGAAAATTTATCTCCAGGTTTTTCCCTTGGGCAGTTTTTGCTTTTCAAAAGAGAAGCTGGAAAGTGTTTTTGAGGTTTTGAATGTTACCGCCAGCGCAAAGGAATGCATAATGAATATAATGAAAATTGGTGCTATGCCAATTGTCAATGCTTTCCGAAACCCCATTGTCAATGAGGGACCAGATGGAGGCTTCTCGGCAGAAAGAGGACCTGAGAGCCTGGAAAGAATACACAAGGTACGTAAAGACCTTCGAGAACTCGGAGCCTATAGGATATAGCCAAAAATCTGTACCGTTGCAGTGATACGTCGCATTAGCTTTTTTTGGATTATATATCAAACAATGCGTCCATGGTAATTTCTTTCTGGACAAGGCCTGGATAATTAGCCGCATTCTTTACCCCAAAGGTGGTCATCATAGTAAGAAACAATGTTTTTTTTGTTTTGGTCTGGTTCCGGAAAACAGTAAGCTTGTTCTCCAGTTCGGTTGCATATCCCTTACTGATCTCAAAAGTACCTGAAGAGAACTTCATTTCACAGATGTTGATGCATGAATCATTCCTATCGATCAACAAGTCTATCTGCGCTCCTTTTTCTGTTTTTGTTTTTGGCTGGTACCTCCATACAGACACCTCTGCATATACAGCCTCGATCCCGATCGCTTTTTTTAGTTGTGGGATATGCTTCATACAGATGCTTTCGAATGCACTTCCGCTCCAGCTTGTCCAGGAAATCCCCGTGCTGAACCTAAGCCATGTCCCACTTCCGGTTGCCTTGCTACCTTCAATGAACTTGAGGTAAAAAAGTGAATATTCATCGGTAAGCTTATAAAGCGCATCCTTACTGGTTTTTCCGAAGGGAATGTAAGGGCTTATGAATCCTGATTCGCTGAGTTCTTCCAATAACTTGGTTGCATAACCGCCACTTGTCAGTTTACATGCTTTGATGATTTCTGTGCGGCTCATTCCTTTGCCTTTTTTTGCCAAGGCCTTAACGATATCTATATGGTTCTGTGCACTATCGAAAAGGGAATGGTACAGGTTCTTGAATTCATCATGAAGTAGTCCGTCTTTGGTAAAGCACAACCTGTCTATCGTCTGGGCTGCGCTGTCACCGGGTTGGATTTCCTTCAGGTACTGGGGAATGCCTCCCATAGCCATATACAGCTGTAAAAGCTGGTATTTATCGAGGTTGATATTTCTATGTTTGAGATAGGCAGCTGTTTCACCAACTGTAAAGGGCAGGAGCCTTATTCTTTTTGTTACCCGGTTGTGCAGCCCGCCACGGTTATTGATAACCTTTTTGATCATCCATGAGGCAGCCGATCCACAGATTACTACAATAAGGTTTTCTTCCTTGGAAGCCCAGCTGTTCCAGAAATTCTCAAACGCGGGAAGAAAGCCGGATCTTGGAGTATCGATCCATGGGAATTCATCTATGAATATTACGCTTCTACCTTTTTCCAGCAGCGGAGAAAGATATTGCTTGAGCATGCTGAACGCCTGTAGCCAACTTGTCGGTGTGGCCAAAGGTATGGTCGTTCCAGTAGCTGCTGTCAGGGCAAGGCTGAAGCTTTCCAGTTGCTGTTCTAACGAGGCATGGTGTATTCCGGAAAACTCAAAAACCGGTGGTTTTGAAAACCCGTTCCTGATCAGAAAGGTTTTTCCCACACGTCTACGACCGTAAACGGCAAGTAGTTCGGCTTCCCCGGATTTTTCTATCATCCCGAGTATTGCCTTTTCCTCTGTTCTTCCTATTACTTTTTCCATAAACCTAAATTTTATTGGTATAAAGGTATGAAATAATTAGTTTTGGCGCAATATAAATTTTATACCACGCCAAAACCATGTTTTTTAATTGTGTTTTGGCGCAGTATAGTTTTTTATAACGCGCCAAAACTATAGGTGTTGCAAAAAAAAATTCAGTAATTTGTAGTCCAACAAACCAGATAGCTTAGATGAAAACAAGCCAATTCCAGTCCCTGCTCAACAGGCTGAACAAAAGAACCGAACACAAAGATATTTTCCTTTCCCCGTTATCAAAAACAGTCGATTACGGAAAATATTGGGATGAGCTCCCTACACCAAAAATGTCGATCAGCTCTGGTGACGGACCATATTCCTTTTATTTTATAAAGAACGAGCATGGTGTTTATGTAGCGGTCGTACTGGACATGTGTACGGACCTGCATTGGTACGTGGGTCCAAAACACAGGAAGAAAGGGATTTTGACCAATGCGATGGCACAGGTCATATTGCCTGATCTATCCACAGGAAGGGAAACCCAACAGATTTCTATCGATCCACAGCAGCTTTCAGAAGAAGAAGTGGAAGCGAGCCAAGCAGTAGCCCTAAACCTGGGCTTTGTTTTTAGGGATTCCGGGGACAGGGGATTTGTTTACGAACTGGACCTGGCCAAACTCAAAAAAAGAAAGCCTTCAATGGCTTCCAAGGGAATGAGCGAGGAGCGCCTGAAGGAACTCAAAAGAAAGCTCAACTATCATTCCCGTTCATTATGGGTGATCGAGTCCGAAGTGGCCGCTGCATTCGGAAATGTCCGTTATAGTACCCAGTTGATGGAGCTCGTCGATGGGATAAGAAAACATACCTGGAAATTAGAAGATGTCTATTATGATTTTAAGAAAGCGAACGGGGAACAAAGCTAGGGTTTGCCCATGCTGCGCTAATAAATAAAAAATGTGTTTTTATTTTGTGAATTAACTGATTATCAGTAAATTTGAAGTAGAAAGCAATTGCAACTAGATACAAGTTTTCAAAGCAGTGAGTTATTCGGTGAGTCCAAAATGAACTGTTTGTAAAACGTTGAAAATAAGACATTTAGCGAGTAGGTTCGATTCCCCTACGGGCTACAAAAAAACCATCAATCACATCCGATTGGTGGTTTTTTTATGTCCTTATCTTTCGCCCAATCTCTTCACCTACAAAAATTCCTCACCTAATTTTTACGCTTGATCTAAATAAAGCTTTCAAGTTTAAATAACTCCATGCAACCAAAAAATGAAATCCAAACAGGTTAAATAAAGGAAATTTTAAAATAATCAATATAAGTTCCCATTTTTGTTGAAATTTTTAGGGATACACCTAGTGTAAAGTAAATTTCATAGATTTTGAAACAAACAAGCGAAAAACCTGAGGGTACAAAACTCAAAAGAGGGTTACAAAATAGGCATATTCAGTTAATTGCTCTCGGCGGAGCGATAGGGACGGGATTATTTCTAGGTATTGGTCCTGCAGCTGTATTGGCTGGCCCATCTGTAATTTTAGGCTACGCACTAGCAGGTATTATTGCCTTTTTTATTATGCGCCAGTTAGGCGAGATGGTAGTTGAAGAACCTGTTTCGGGTAGCTTTAGCCACTTCGCCAATAAGTACTGGGGATCTTTTGCTGGCTTTGCTTCTGGTTGGAACTATTGGGTGCTGTATATCCTAGTAAGTATGTCGGAGCTAACGGCCATTGGTATTTACGTACATTTCTGGTGGCCTGAAATCCCACTGTGGACATCAAGCCTTTTCTTTTTTATAGTTATTAATGCCTTAAATCTTACTTCTGTTAAGGTGTATGGCGAGGTAGAATTCTGGTTTTCTATTATAAAAGTGGTAGCCATTATTGCCATGATTATTTTTGGTGTTTACTTGCTGTTTAGTGGTAATGGAGGCGAACAGGCAAGCATTCAAAATTTGTGGAATGACGGCGGGTTTTTCCCGAAAGGTTTGTTAAATGTAGATGGGAAAGGGGGTTTTCAAGGATTGTTTGCTGCAATTGCATTAATCATGTTTTCATTTGGTGGACTAGAATTAATTGGGATAACAGCTGCGGAAGCTGAACAGCCCGAAAAAACAATTCCAAAGGCTACTAATCAGGTTATTTACCGAATTCTGATTTTTTATGTGGGTGCGCTCGTAATCCTATTTTCGTTATCCCCATGGAAAAACATTACCACAGATAGTAGCCCCTTTGTTATGGTATTTGAAAGTTTAAAAGGCTTTCAGTTTAGTCTTTTAGGCAAAACCATTTACTTTACAAGTTTAATAGCTAATGTGCTTAATGTTATTGTGTTAACGGCAGCGCTGTCTGTTTATAATAGTTGTGTTTACAGCAACAGCAGGATGTTATTTGGGTTGGCAGAACAAGGAAATGCACCTTCATTTTTATCGAAGCTCAATAAGAACTCAGCGCCTATAAATGCAATTCTAATATCAAGCTTGTTTGCAGCAATATGTATTATCATCAATAAGCTAATGCCCGATAAAGCATTAGAGATTTTGATGTCATTGGTTGTGTCATCACTAATTATCAATTGGCTAATGATTAGCATTACTCATTTGAAATTTAGAAGGAGTAAAGACGCTGATCAGATAAAAACCAAGTTTCCATCTTTTATCTATCCATTATCAAATTATATATGCCTAGTATTTCTGGTGGGTATTTTAGTAATTATGTGGCTAACAGGATTAAAAATGTCAGTTGAGTTAATTCCAGGATGGATTTTACTACTTTATGTTTGCTACCTGTTTGTGAGTAAAAGGAAAAGCAATAATCGCTGAAATAAAACACAGTTGTAGGATTTGCTATTTATCTACTAATGCATTATAATACCCATTTGTAATTGTATAAACGTATTTGAGAGCGGGATTTTTTGTTTTACATACGTGTTAAAATATTCGAGAATTCACATACCAACAGTGAGTTTTACAGTAAGGTGCAATTTTGAGCGATTTTGGAGTCACTATTGCGAGATCAAATGCCGAATGACAACTGGTTCCATCATGGAACATCTTGACTTGAATGTGCTGCAATTGCTAGCTTTGTTAAGCGACTGAAAAAAGTTTGTGATTAATTGAGAGGTATTCCAAAAGTATCCACATCTTTCACGGTGCAGGGTTGTTATTGAAAATTAACACATTGGACCCTATACTTTTTGGATAATAGACCTGATAACCAAAAATCTTGGTTGGGAAAGGAAGTTCTTGTTTAACTCTCGAGCCTCGGGAATAGAAATATGGCCCACGGTAATATTTTAAAGAGTCAAGAGGTTCCGAGTTGAACGAAATCTTAAATATCATCTTTTTGGTCAGAAGATAATCCAAGCTTTTAACAAAATAGTTATCCAGTCTTTGCCCTGGCTTTAAGAATAGCGGTTCCTGCATATTCAGAACATTCAAGATCGTAGTTTGCTCCTTTGGCGCCACTTTGGTATAGGCCTTCAGTAAACTGTCCTGATAGTTTCTTAGGTAACGGATGTTTGGACTAAACTTTTTACTTAGGCTATTTGCATCGTCATAAAATGTGGTATGGTTGATTTTGTTGGTTTCGGGATCAAGCTGATAAGTATGAGTATCAATATTGATCTCCTTCCAAACCTTGCCTTCTTTTTGATAAAAATGTACTCCCGAAAAGGATGCAAATAGATCAAAGCCGGGTATATAAATAGCCTTATCGGTATGATTAATAATGGAAACTGACATAGCTATTTCTTTTTTTCCAGTGCTGGTTTTGTTTTCCAGCATTTTAAATTGAACCTCTATGGGCTTTTGTACTTGTGAAAACCCAGCAAATGAGATAAGGGTTGCCAATGCTAAACTAAAAATTTTTTTCATGATCTTTTTTAACTAGGGAAAAGCTGTAAGATTTGATGGAAATCACATGCTGACTTATCATGGATTAGCAATACTTTATTAATTTAAAACATCAAATCATTGGTATATCAAGTTATTAATTGTAAAGCAATAAGTTATATTTCATTGTGTTGGTGTTCTTCACTTGCGTTTTTCAAAATAGGCTCCAACACCTCCAAAAGCTCCATTAATTGTTCTAAATATTTCCCGTCACCGCTACTTTGAAACTAGGCTTTTATGGTTAAAACCATAAAAGCCTTTTTCGTTTATTCAATTGTTTGGAGATTGATAGGGATAGTAAACCAAAAGGTACTTCCCTTGCCAAGCTGGCTCTCTACTCCGATTTCTCCATCATGACGTTTAATGATCTCTGAACAGATATAAAGCCCTAATCCGAGCCCCGAATAGTTCTTGCTTTCGTAACTTGCCCTATAATAGCGATCGAAGAGATGAGGAAGAGTTTCAGGTGAAATTCCTGGCCCTTTATCTGTCACCGATATTTTTGCGTTGCTGCCTTGTTTTTCTATTTTTAGGTTAATTGTTAGCGATTTGGGTGCGTACTTAACTGCATTGTTCACAAAATTAACAACCACCTGATCAATCCTGTGCTGATCTGCATGGATCTTAAGGTCACTATCACCCTCAATAATAAGCTCATATTTTCCGCCAACACGTATATGATTACAACATTGCTGGAGCATTTCTGCTATTGAAAAAGTTTCCAAATCCAACTTAAGCTGACCCTCAGCCATTCGATTCATATTTAAAAGATCGCTAACCAACACGTCCATTTTCTCCATGCTCCGATTAGCCTGCTCTATAAGCTTTATATGTGTAAGCGAAGTTGGATTGTCTTTTATTCGATTTAGAAGCTGTAGTGATGCCTTTAGGCTTGTAACAGGTGTTTTTAGCTCATGACTGGCAATACTAAGAAAATCGTCCTTACGTTGTTCAAACAGCTTACTCTCGGTAATATCCGAAGTCATTCCAACCATTCGATCAACCTTTCCATTCTTGTCATATCGTGGTCTTCCATGGGCACTAATCCAATGGATAGAACCATCACGCCACTTAACTGGATATTCTGCCTTATAAATATCATTCCTATCGATGGCAATCTTTACCAAGTTCTTAATCCTATCACGATGATCAGGTAATATTGCATTGAAAAGATCAGGATAGGTAAATGGTTCATCTTTTCCATAACCATAATTTGCCTTAAACTGCGGTGTACTGTTCATTACTCCAGTAGACAGCATTACTTCAGTTGACCCAAGTTTGCTGGCATCTAATGCTATCTCTAATCTTTCTCTCACTTCTAGCGCCGAATTACGAGAATTAATCATCTCCTCATGCGACATTTTAAGCTCTTCATTTGTGGCCATCAGTGCTTCATTGATGGTTCTCATTTCCTCCTGCTGTTCAATAATTATTGCATTTTTTGTCTGATGCTTTTCAATTTCTTCAAGTGCAGAGAGGCGTAATTCAATCTGATCCATAATGGCAGCTGCCATTCCAGCCAATATTTGCCTTTCTTTTTTAGAAAATATCCTTGGTGTTTTGTCTATGACGCAAAGGGTACCGATAAGAAAACCATCATGTGTGGTAAGCGGCGCTCCCGCATAAAAACGAAGACCAAATTCCCCTGCAACATTGGGGTTAGCTATAAGGCAGGGTTCCTTCAGTGCATCTTCAAAAACGGTCACTTCTGGGTCAAGAACTGCGAGTGCACAAAGGCTTTTGCCACGATTTGCTTCCTTTGCATTGCCCATGCCAACATTTGCCTTGAAAAAAACACGTTCTGCATCAACAAGCGATACAAGGGAAATAGGAACTTCAAAAATCTGGGTGCATAACCTAACAATGTTATCAAATGATTCTTCCGATGGACTATCCATGATGCGGTAGCGTTTTAGCGCTACCAATCTTTGAGGGTCGTTGGCGGGAATGATGTTCTTCCCAAAAGTATTTTCGATCATCTGCACTTGCGAGGGTCAATTCAATTAAAAGTACTTAATTGATATGGGTTTTCCCATTGCTTCATCTAAATTTTATACAACTATAGGGAATAAAGCTAGGGTATACGTTAACAATATGCCATTTTCTATTAGAATTTTGCAGATACTCAAAAGGTTACACGTTTAAAGCAAGAAATTATGGACGAGTTAAGAAATTGCAAGATATGAGCAAAACGTATTCAGCAGAATTTGTTAACTCTAAAATCCAAGGGCATTGTATAAATCTCTCATCCCAGCTACAAATGCCACTTTACGATAAGTAGAGCAGGGTTTTTGCTTTTGAGGAAATTCGATCTTTCATAAGGTATTTAATATTAATAAGAGAAGCAAAAATTGTTTTAAGGCGATACTGCTGAGTGCCAACTTTTTTTGTTATAGTTATCGTCCGATAGTATGGAGGTCAGGCTTGAGAATGCTTACTATTTAAATTAATTTAACAGGGATTAAACAGGGGGTTAACAGGGACTTTACAGGGACAAAACACGGATAAATCCCTATATAGCCCCTGTAAAATCCCTGTTTATTTTGAGTAAAGCATTAGTTATACTTTAAGTTGTCAATAATCTTTCCTACCTTGTTAACGATGACTAGATAAATTAGTCACAAATCTCATTACCATAGTAATGGCATCCCTCTTGAGATTTACACAATACTAAAAACTTAAGAAATGGCAATACTAAAAAACGGAGCTAAGGGTGGCTTCTCGGGTAAGGTAGGCTCTGTTATAGGCTATCAGTTAAATGGTCAGGATGTTATTAGGGGATGGTCAAAAAAAAGAACAAAGAAACCTAGTAAACTAGAACAGGCGAATAGAGATAAGTTTGCACAGATGCAGACATGGCTCAAACCACTCTTGGACTTTTTGCGTGTTGGTTTTAAAAATTATGCGCCTACTTATCAAGGCTTTGTAGCAGCAAAATCTTACAACAGTAAACACGCATTCAAACAAAATGCCGACGAGACTTATTTAATTGATCCGGCGTTGGCATTGGTGAGTTTCGGTTCTATGCCCTTACCACAAACTATAAGCATGGAACTGAATGGCAATGAAATTGTTTTTAACTGGAGTAAAGAAGGAAACTATCAGGGAATAGACCAAGCTATGGTATTGGCCTATGTTCCAAAAACTGGCGAGGCTGTGTATGATCTTGCGGCAGCAAAACGACATACGGGCACAGCTATACTTCCAATGCCACCCAATTCTGCTGGCCATGAAGTGCAGGTTTATATAGCTTTTGTAGCTTACGATCAAAGTGCACAAAGCAATAGCTATTATTTAGGTGTACTATCGTTAACTTAGTGACTTAAGTCACCTCAATGCCGTTTATTCTATAAACTAGGTAATGTTTTAATGTTTCTACATTATTTTTAAATTATTTTACGCAATCGTTTGCGTGTTATTATTTTTATTCCAATATTTGATTGCTTTATGTTATACATGATTTGAAGTCTTTTTAGCTATAAAGGAGATTTTAAAAGGTGTATATGATGCAATATGCTTAATAGTGAGGGAGTTAGTATGTATTTAGGTTTTATATTCGCAATCGTTTGCGTAGTGCTTTATTTCTGCTTTTTTAGATAATAATTTACATTTAATTCATAAAACATGCTGATCCTAATTACAATTTAAAGTCTACTCAATGCTCGCTTAATATTATTTGAAAAAACAATGTCCTTAAAAATGATGCAATTATCTAAAGTCACTGTGCAATTTTTACCAGAAGGTGGAAGTTGGCTGAGCGATAAAAAACAGAAAATGGCTTTTAAAGCTATCGGTGTAGACGGAAAGAGTTTAATTATACATGGAGAGATAGTAGATTCTAAAGAGATTAAAATTGTTGAATTTCAATCTAATGTTAAAGGGATGGGTTCTTTTGTCTTTACACCACAGGCTGGTGAAAAGTATATTGCAAGGATAGAAACAGCTAATGGTTCTTTTAGTAAAACCTTGCCTTTAAGCACTAATAAGGGAACGACATTACAGGTAAATAATAATCTAAATTCTGATTCAATTCATATAACGGTTCATTCGGATTTACGTGATCAGGAACTTACGTTGGTTGGACTGGCTAATGAGCAGTTGTATTTTATGACGCAAATTATGGCTAATAAGCAAGTAAGTAATTTTGTTTTGCCTAAAAGTATGTTTCCAATTGGGGTTTCACAAATTACCTTGGTTAACAAAAATGAACAAGTTTTAAACGAACGATCGTTTTTTGTGAATAAAAGCGGTCAATTTAATGTACAAACGACTAATACCCTATCAAATGCAAATTTGAGGGGGAGCATTGAAGAACCTAGCTATTATTTTAATATGCCTAGCGAACAAAAATTCAATGATTTAGATATTCTAATGCTAATGCAAGGTTAAAACCCTACAATTTAGTTTATCAACTCTCAAATGTGATATTTTATGCTTACTATTTAAGCATTATTTGTTTATTTGCATCGACCACAAATCAAAATCATATGCAACTTAAACCTCTACTTGTTCTAGTATTAGCGCTCAGCTTATCATCCTCTATTCATGCTCAAAATTATCAAGCTAACTGGCAAAGTTTAGATACTAGGCCTATTCCAACATGGTTTGGTCAAGCTAAGTTTGGTATATTTATTCATTGGGGAGTGTATTCTGTTCCCGGATGGAGTAAAAAAGGCGACTATGCCGAATGGTATCAAAATGGATTAAATAGCAAAGATACTGCTCGTATTGCGTATCAAAAAAAGCGTTTTGGCGATCGTAGCTATTATGATCTGGCTAAAGATTTTAAGGCCGAATTGTATAACCCAGATGAATGGGCTAAAGTTATTGAACAATCGGGTGCAAAATATGTAGTGCTAACCTCTAAACACCATGATGGTTACGCCATTTGGCCAAGTAAAGAAACAGATAAAACCTGGGGATTTCCTTGGAATTCGGTTACTACTGGTCCGCATAGAGATTTATTAGGAGATTTGTTTACTGCTTTGCGCAAAACTAGCGTGAGGCCAGGTATGTATTATTCTTTGTACGAATGGTATAACCCATTGTATCAAAAAGATAAAAAAAGCTACGTGGATAAGCATATGTATCCGCAAATGTTAGATTTAATTAATACCTATAAACCTGATGTTTTTTGGACGGATGGTGATTGGGATCAGCCAGCAGAAACTTGGCGTTCGCAAGAGTTTTTGGCGTGGTTATATAACTCAAGTCCGGTTAAAAATTCGATAGTAACCTACGATAGATGGGGTAGTGGTATTCGTTTTAATCATGGGCAGGTATATACACCAGAATATCAGCCAGATCTTGATTTTGAAGATCATGCTTGGGAAGAAAGCAGAGGCATGGGATATTCTTATGGTTACAATCGTGGAGAAGATGCTTGGGATTATAACACTACACAATCACTGATTATTTCTTTAATAGATAAAGTGAGTAGAGGCGGTAATTTTTTATTGGATATTGGGCCAGATGAACACGGAAAAATTCCACCAATTATGCAGGAGCGTTTATTGCAAATGGGCGATTGGTTGAACCTGAATGGAGAAGCAATTTATAATACCATTAGATGGAAAAATGCTTTTCAATGGAGTGAAGGAAATCAGAATTATCAATCTAAAAAAGTGGAAGGAGATTGGAAAACTACTAACGATTACATGACTAAAATCACCATTGATCCAGATCCAGGTTTTGCGGTGAAAGAGGTTTTTTATACGTATAATCCTACCACTAATTCATTGTATGCTATTTTGCCAAAATACCCTTCTAGCAAAAAAATCACTTTAAAAAATATTGTGTTGCCTACAAATGCTTCAATAAGCTTGTTAGGTAGTACAGCGAAAGTAAGTTGGCATACTCATAATGATGCAACAGAAATTAATTTACCAGAGTATGATCCAAATGTATTTAAAACGCCGTATGCGTATGTACTAAAAATTGCAGGGTTTGGTCAGTTTGCACATAAACCAGAAATTGATGTAGTTCAAAATAGCAAAACTTTACAAACTACGGTTCAGCTAACAACTAATGCAACAGCAATTTATTATACAACCGATGGTACAGAACCAACAACTAAATCTGCCAAGTATAGCAAACCCTTTAATGTAACCACTAAAAGCACTATTAAAGCTATCGCGATGCAAGAAGGCGCTTTAACAAGTAATGTAAGTGCTAAAGAAGCAAATGTTTATCAGTGGAAAGCTGCGACTAAAGTTGCTGCAAAACAAGGAATAAAGTATGAATACCTTGAGCTTGAAGGTAAGATTAATATGGAAACCATAGCAAATGCTGCAGTTAAAACCAAAGGAATTACCGGTACTTTATCAATTGACAAAAAAGAAAGAAAAGATAAATTTGCTTTCCGTTTTACGGGATATGTGTATGTAGATAAAGATGATTTATATACTTTTTATCTAGACTCTGATGATGGAAGTAAACTTTGGATAGATAGTGAAGAGGTGGCAGAAAATGATGCTGCTAAAGGCAAACCAAAACCAAGTGGAGCAATTGCACTAAAAAAAGGATATCATAAAATTGATTTACGATACTACGATAGTGGTGGAGGTAATAATCTAACGGTAAGTATGGAACCTTTAAATGGTAAGAAAGCAACAATTACAGCCTCGCAATTATTTCATTAGAAGTATTGGCCGTCTTTGCGAGGAAGAATGACAGCTTGTCCCGACTTTTCGGGAAAGCAATCTTTATTGTAGGATAGATTGCCTCTCCCGATGAAAAATCGGGATCGCAATGACGAGCGAAAGGACTAAACTTCACATCAATTCTTAACCCGAACTTTCGTTGTTTAATCTGTGATAAACGACTTTTGATACTGCAATGGACTTTTTCCTGTTATGCTTTTAAAGTACTGATGAAAGCTGGCGAAGTTGTAAAAACCACTATCGTAACAAACTTCTTTTACACTTGCTTTGCCATCCATTAAAAGTTTGCAGGCATGACTAACTCTAATTTCATTGATAAATCTGGAGTAGGTTTTCTTGCTTCGCGATTTAAAATATTTACAAAAAGAATTGGGACTAATTTTAGCTACTTCGGCAATAGTTTTTAGGTCAATTCGCTCCTTGAAATTAGAAATCGTATAATTATAAATAGAGTGCATGCGATCTTTTTCTGATTCTTGAAAGTGGTATTTGAAACCTACAGAAACTAAATACTTTAATTCTTTGGCGGCTGCAATAGATAATAAAGATTCCATTAGGTTAATAATTTTCCGACAGCCATCGGTTTCAATTACCTTGGTAATTAGCTTTGCAATTTCTTTTTTTGCAGGTCCCACCACTTGCACGCCTAATTGTGCATGTTGTAAAAGGTCTTTCAATTCCTTGTTTTCCGGTAGGCTCAAAAAATCAGATCCCCAGAAATTTTCATTAAAGTGAATTACCCTTACATCCACATCGTGATCATCTTCTGTAATATTATCAAAACGCCAATAATGCGGCACATTACTACCTACTAAAATTACATCACCAGTATTAAAAGTTTCTATACTGTCGCCAATGAACTGCATACCACTTCCTTTTGCAAAATAAATGAGTTCTACTTCTGGGTGGTAATGCCAGTGACTATTAATATCTGCAACAGTATCTTTTCTCGAACTAAAAGAATGAATTAAGTCTGTTGATACTTTTAAAAGTTGCGGTTTCATAATTACATTAATGAAAAAAATTCAGCATTATTGTTAAATATCAGTTAAAAATAAATAAAATATCATAGTATCGCTTATTATTTAGATTGAAAAATAATAATTCGGCTTTTTGATATCTTTGCGTAACAGAAGAAAATAAAAGGCAAAATGGAGCATATACTAGATAACCCGATTTACAATTCACTACAAGCTGCTCACCACATTTTTGCTAGTGGAACAGAGAATGTAAAATATTATTCGGGAGATATTGCACCATTTGCAGGATTAAAAGATAATTCGATAGAAGATTTTGAAAGCCTTTATGAGAACAGCGCTGAAGAAAGTACATTCGTAGTTTTTACACCAGTAGCATATGATATTCCTAATCGATGGAAATTAGTTCATCAAATTGATATGTTTCAAATGGTTTATGAGCCTAAAGAGCTTCCTACAGAAAATGATTTAGATTTTATGAATTTGGATATATCTCATGTGGAAGAGATGTTGGCGCTTGTTAAATTAACAGAACCTGGTCCATTTCGCTCAAGAACAATAGAACTTGGAAATTATACTGGTGTATTTAATGAAGATAAATTAGTTGCAATGGCTGGTCATCGGTTTAATCCAACGCCTTATGTAGAAATTAGTGCAGTGTGTACTCATCCAAATCATTTAGGAAAAGGATATGCTTTTGGGCTTATTCGCGAACAAATCAAAAGAATACTGGAGAAATCAGAAACTCCTTTTCTACATGTAAGAAACGATAATGATGGTGCGGTTAAACTGTACAAAAAATTAGGATTTCATATCAGAACTGAAATGATTGCTTATGTGTTTCAAAAAATAGCAGTTTAATCCAATATTTTTACTATCCCAATGGGAAAACACCACATAAAAATTCAGACTTTTTCAGCAAGGCTGGTGTTTTTCTAGTTATTCTTAGTTAACAATTCACGCGATTTAACAAAGTTGCTAATCTCAAATAGCTTATTTCTGAGCTATTATAGAGCATTCTGTATTTTTTTTCAGTTATTTTTCATTGTGCGTGAAGCGTATTGCTCAAAAAATCTTAAACGCGTCACAGCAATATTACGGTGCGATTTTATTGGTTTTGCATTGCGGATTAAGCGTATCATAATATTTATAACTATCTAATTATAAGCTATTTATGCTATTTTTTATTTTGTTATTCTGTAAATTTTAAAATAGATTTACCTTACAAAACTATTCTAACCAAATGTAACATGAGAAAAAAAATTACCCTACTTATTAGTATGGTCCTTTTCACCTACGTATTCTGTTTCGCTCAGGATGTCGCAATAAAAGGTAGTATAAAGGACAAGAATGGAACTCCATTACCAGGGGTTTCAGTAAATGTTAAAAATTCAAAAGCTGCGGTTTCGTCCGATGGTAATGGGGCATATTCAATTACCGCCCCTGGCAATTCAACTTTAGTATATTCTATGATAGGATATAAAACCCAAGAGGTTGCAGTGAATAATCGAAGTCAAATCAACATTGAATTAGTCGAGTCTGTAAATGAACTTTCAGATGTTGTGGTAGTAGGCTACGGTACAGCGCTTAAGAAAGATGTAACGGGAGCAATATCTAGCGTAAAAGCGGCGCAGCTAGAAAATGAAAATCCACAAAGTGTTGCCGATATCCTTAAAGGAAATATTGCAGGCTTAGCGGTTAGCATGAATACAAGTGCTAAAGGTGGAGGTGATTTGTTGGTAAGGGGAAAAACGACCTTAACAGCAAGTACATCACCATTAATTGTTTTAGATGGAGTAATTTACATCGGGCAACTTTCAGATATCAACCCAAATGATATTGAAACAATTGATGTATTAAAAGATGCAAGTTCGCTTGCCGTTTATGGTTCTAAAGCTGCAACTGGTGTGGTAGCCATTACTACTAAAAAAGGTAAATCGAGTACACCTACAATTAACTTCAATACCAATTTTGGGATTGCTACACTTTCTAAAGATCAACCAGTTTATGATGGACCTGGCTTTTTAGCTTGGCGTGGAGATGTAGCAAGAAGCACAGGAACCAGCCCAGCGTATATTTATAATGATCCTGATAATTTGCCCGCTGGTGTTACCATGACGCAATGGCTTAATGGACAAACTACTACAAATCCAAAAGATCTTTGGTTAACCAGATTAGGCCTGCTTACTAACGAAAAAAATAACTACTTCGCTGGTAAAACTATAAATTGGTATGATTTATTATTCCGTACTGGTCAACGCCAAGACCATACCTTAAGCATGTCTGGCAGAAAAGATGAGATCAATTATTACATGTCTCTCGGTTATTTAAAAAATGAAAACCTAATTGAAGGTGGCGAATTTAGTACAGTTAGAACCAGAGTAAATTTAGATGCAAAAGCTGCTAAATTTTTAAATGTTGGTATTAACTTTCAATATGCCGACCGCGATGAGGGCTCTATAGAAGCAGATTGGGGCCAATTAACAAGTTTATCTCCTTATGGTGATTATTACAATCCTGATGGTTCATTAAGAAGAATTCCAACTGATGACAATGGTTTGAATGCAAGAAATCCGTTCTTAAACCCAACCTATAACAGCAGAATGGTAAGATTAAATACTTTATTTGGAAGTATTTATGCCAAGGCAACTTTACCATTTGGAATTACTTACCAACTAAATTTTAGTCCGGGTATAGATATGTACCGTACATTCAATGCATCTTCTTCATTAAATCCGAACGTTACCACGCCGGGCGGTTCTGCTACACGAGCGCAAGAAACAAGATACAATTGGCAGGTTGATAATTTGCTGAAATGGAATAAAACGATTGGTAAAATCCACAATTTTGATGTTACCTTCTTAGTAAATGGTGAAAAATACCAATCATGGTATACCTTATCAGGAAATGAAGGATTTATTCCGAGTGATATTCTTGGGTACCATAACTTAGGTAGCGGTATTAAGGCAAGTGTGAGTAGCGATGATCAGGCTTATAAAGGTGATGCTTTAATGGGCAGAATCAATTACTCATTAAAGAGTCGCTATAACTTTTCTTACACTTTACGCCGTGATGGTTTTTCTGGCTTTGGGGCTAATAATAAAAGAGCAACCTTCCAATCTGCAGCAGTAGCTTGGACATTTACAGAAGAAAGTTTCTTGAAAGATATCAAATGGCTTAATTATGGAAAGCTAAGGGTTTCTTACGGGGAAAATGGAAATAGAGTGGTAGATCAATATTCGAGTTTATCTGCCGAAGATTTGGTGAAATATCAATCTGTAAATGCAAGTGGAGTGCCAGCAGAAGTAAATGGCTTAATTGGTGGCGCTAGAATTGGAAACCCAGAATTGAAATGGGAGAAAACGAAATCATTAAACGTTGGTTTAGATTTTGGAATAATTAATAACAGAATCAACGGTGCCTTAGAGTACTATGATAAAAAAACATCAGATTTATTGATTAGTCAAACCTTATCAAACGTATCTGGAGCATCTAATGTAATTTCTAATATTGGTGCAGTTAACAATAAAGGTTTTGAACTTTCTATCAGTAGTAAAAACATCACCTCTGGTAAAATTTTATGGAATTCTAATGTGATATTCTCTTTAAACAGAAATAAAATCATCCGCCTTGCGACACCAAATAATGATTTGGGTAATGGATGGTTTATTGGAAAAGACATTGACGTAATATGGGATTACAAAATTTTAGGGGTATGGCAAACTAGTGAAGTTGCTGAAGCCAACAAATTTAATAAAGGGATAAAACCAGGTGATTATAAATTACAGGATGTTGATGGTAATTACATTTATAACGATGCAGACAAGCAGTTTTTGGGCTATCGTAATCCTCGTTTTACTTGGGCGGTTAGAAATGAATTTAATATTTATAAAAGCTTCGACCTTTCGTTCCAATTGATCTCAAATTGGGGACAAAAAGCGCAGGATAACCAAGGTTTAAATCAACCAGGTAGTGTTGGTTTTGGTCGGACTAGTTCTTATGTTGTTCCTTACTGGACAGTAGATAATCCAACAAATGAGTATGCTCGTTTAAGTTCTGGCTTAAGTGGAACCAGTTTTAATGTGTACAGAAAAAGCTCATTTATTAGATTAAATACGGTAGCGCTTTCTTATACATTGCCAACTGATTTAATCAGCAAAGTGAAATTACAAAGTGCAAAATTGTATTTCAACGTTAATAACGCAGCACTTTACGCACCTGATTGGAATACATGGGATCCGCAAAATAATGGTCCAACACCAAGATATTATACACTAGGACTAAATATTTCATTATAGAATTTATAGATATGAAAATTTTAAATAAAAGATTAATTATAGCACTGGTCGTTTTAATGACTGCTGCTAATAGTTGCAAGAAGGCTGATCTTGATTCAGGATTTCTCTCGAAATTTGAGCCAGAAGTGGCTTTAAGTAATGTTGCCGGAATGAAGGCTGCATTAGCAGGATTGGGCTTAAATGTTAGACAAGAGTTTTTTGGAGATATGGCTCCGATAGTTACAGAATCTATTTTCTCTGATGTAGCTGTAGATGGCACAACCGATAAAAGTACGCAAGCTCAGGACATGAATACCAGAGTAACGCCTGATGCTGAGTTAAATAACCCGGATTTTAATAGAATTGGTTTCTATTGGATAGAGGGTTTTAAAGGCATTAGGTATGCGAACACGATTATTAATAACATCGATAAGGTTACGTTTAAAAATGATGCTGAAAAGAATTCAATCTTAGGATCAGCCTTATTTTATCGTGCTTACTATTACTACAGATTAGTTCACCAATTTGGTGATGTGCCGCTAATTTTGAAAGATTTAACTGAACCAAGGCTTGATTATTTTTCTACAAAGCGTGATGTTATCCTGAAAAAGATGAAAAGTGATTTGTTGTTTGCTGAAACTTGGGTATTAGATAACGTAGATAGAGGTGAAGTAACAAAAGGTGCAGTAAGTCATTTATTAACAAAAGTAAACTTGGCTTTGGGCGATTTTGATGATGCCATTACATCTGCAAATAATGTAATTAATGGAGGAAAATATTCATTAATGAGAACCCGTTTTGGAAGTACTGCAGGAGATGCAACAAAAAATGTGGTGTGGGATTTACATAGAATGGATAATAAGGCAATTGCAGCGAATAAGGAAACTTTATTTTTAGCAATTGATAGAGAAACACTTGCAGGCGCAACAGCTTTTGGCTCTCAGGTAATGCGCAATTGTGTGCCTGCATGGCATTTTGCAAATCTAAGAACCCCATCAGGATTAAACCCAGCCATTGTAGATGGTGTTACGGTAGAAATTCCGTTAACGTTAATGTATGGTAGAGGAATTGGTAGGTATCGCGGAACGCCATATAGCACCAAATACATCTGGACAGACAATACTGATTATCGCCATGCGCCAGGTATGTGGATAAACATGACTGATTTGGTGTATAATAACCCAGCGTTAAAAAATTCTTCTAATCCAACAGAAAAAGCATTGTATGGCAAACCATTGGTTGATGCAACCCCTGCAAATATCAACAACATGTTTTTGAATAAAGGCTTAGATACCATCCGTCACTTTTTTGGCTGGCCACATTATAAAACGTTTATCAATACAACAAACGCTTTGGCAGTTGATAAATATTGGTCACCACCTAGAGGAACGAACACCGATTGGTACATTTTTAGATTGGCAGAAACGTATTTGTTAAGAGCTGAGGCTTATTATTGGAAAGGTAATTTACTGTTAGCAATGGCCGATATTAATCAGGTAAGATCAAGAGCAAATGCAACTTTACTTACAGATCCTAATTTGGTAACTATCGGTACAATATTAGATGAACGAGCTAGAGAATTGTATTATGAAGAGCCACGTAAAACGGAATTAACCCGTATTGCCTATATTTTTGCAACTACCGGCAAACCAGCATACAATGGTAAAACATACAATTTGGCAAGCTTTTCTGACAATAATTTTTTCTATGATAGGATAATTGAAAAGAATGATTTTTACAAGAATCAAGTGCCTACAGTTTCTGGTGTAAACTTCAAAATATCTCCATATCACGTTTTATGGCCAGTTCCTGGAAGTGCGCAACGATTTAATACAAATGGGCGTATTAATCAGAATAAAGGATATAGTGGGTATGAAAACAATGTTGCACCGCTTGATAAAATCCCATAACTAGTTATAAGAACAGAATTGGTAGTTTATAAGTTAGAGGCAGTGCTTGAAAAAGGCTGCCTCTTTTTTTATTTTAATAGAATTGATTTTTACAGACTTAGTACTTCCTTCTTAAATCCAGTTTCGGGATTTTAGTAATCAGAAAAAGCGCAACCGTTGTTATTACAATTTGTAAAATAACCAGACTTATTGCGAACGTATTAAACTGAGGAGAAGAAGTCTCTAAATTGAATAAGCGATGTATATTTTTGAGAATCAAAATAATGAGCAGATACTTTGCCCAAGTAAAACGTCTTTTAATTAAAAAGACAGAAAAATACCTCAGCCCTAAAAATACGCCAGCAATAAATATATCTCCCCAATCATCGAGTCCACGAACAAAGACTATTACAAGTCCAATTATAAAACTGCATAGCACCAGATTAGAGGCAATTGTATAGTTTTTACTAAATTTATTCATTGGAGATCATCAATACAGATAGTTTCAAATATCGAAAATTCTTTTTTAAATTCCATATAATGAGAATTAAGCTACAATAGATAAAAGCATGGTATCAAAATATCAAATAAATCGACATATTTGTTTAACCATAGCATATATTTTTTAACCAAAAATGAACGTAATGATGGCAAAAAAACAATCACTTTTTATTGCTATTGCACCTTTTCTTAAAGGCGTTGCACAAATTATGTTACAAGAAAATGCTTGGACAGGTTTGCTTTTTCTTGTTGGTATATTTTGCGGTTCATTAACAATGGGCTTGGCTGCAATTTTTTCTGTGCTAGTTGGAACGTTTACTGCCAAGTTCTTTAAATATGATGAAGGCGAAATTAATAGTGGATTGTATGGCTTTAGTGCAACGTTAGTTGGTGTAGCCCTAGTTGTTTTTTTCGAACCAACAATTATGATTTGGCTTACTATTTTTATTGGTTCCATGCTAGCTACTAGTATTCAGCACTTTTTTATAGTCAAAAAGATACCTGGATTTACTTTCCCTTTCATTTTGGTTACTTGGGGGTTTTTAGCAGTATTTCATTATTTTCCTGCATTGGTAACACTTCAGCCACAAACTGTAGATGTTGCTGGCAATAGTGATTTAATTCTTTTTCCTCATGCCATTGGGCAAGTTATCTTTCAAGGGAGTGTTTGGGCAGGAATCGCTTTTTTTATTGGGGTGCTTATTCACAAACCAATTGCAGCAGTTTACACATTGATAGCAACACTAATAAGCGCAGGTATAGCCTACCAATTTGGAGAACCTTTGCACGATATTTATTTAGGTCTGTTAAGTTATAATGCAGTTTTATGTGCCATCACTTTTGCGGGTACAAAACGAGTTGATTTTATATTAGCCTTGCTATCTATTGTATTATCGGTGTTAATTATGATTATGATGAGAAAGCTAAATTTACCAGCATTAACATTCCCTTTTGTAGCTGCTACTTGGTTTAGTTTAATTGCGAAACATATATTTCAAGCAAAACGACAAGAAATCCCTCAATAATTCTAATCAATTAATTCAAAATATCATGGAAGATATTAAGCTAAATTTAAATGATAAAGGTCGTGGTGCTTTTGTTATTATGGATGGAGAAGAGCAACTAGCAGAAATGGCATTGTCTATTTCTGGCGGAGATTTAATTGTATATCATACAGAAGTTGCACAAAAAGCAGAAGGTAAAGGATTAGCGAAAAACTTGCTTAATGAAATGGTAAGTTATGCCCGCAAACACGGACTTAAAGTAGTGGCACTTTGCCCTTATGTTCATGCTCAATTCAAAAGACATCCAGAAGAATTTGAAGATATCTGGAAGAAGTCCAAAGAAGATTTATAGTTGATGGATTTTTAAATTACACAAAGAATACAAATTAATTTATAAGTGAATGAATATTCATTTATATTTGTGCCATGAGAACTAGAGATGAAGATAAGGTCAGCTTAGTTAAAAAAATGGCTATTAAAAGTGTAGTTAAAGATGGTTTTGAAGGGTTTAGTATGAACAAACTTGCCAAAGCTTGCGAAATATCTGTCGCAACACTTTACATTTATTACAAAGATAAAGACGATTTGCTCATCAGCATTGCTAAAGAAGAAGGTGATGCCATGGGCGATGCGATGATTAAAAATTTTGATCCAACAGTTTCTTTTGAAGAAGGAATGCGGGTGCAATGGCAAAATCGATATGCCTACATGCTCGAAAACCCATACTCTATCTCATTTTTTGAACAATTACGTAACTCAACGTATCAAAGCCGATTTTTGGATAATTACATGCAGAAATTTAAACTAGTTATTGGGCAATTTATGGATAGTGTGGTAAAAAGAGGTGAGATTAATCCTATGCCATTAGAAGTATTTTGGTCTATAGCTTACGCACCATTGTATGCGCTAGTTCGATTTGATACTGAAGGTCATAGCGTTGGAGGCAGGCCTTTTAAAATGACAGACAAAATGTTATGGCAAACTTTCGATTTAGTCATCAAAGCCTTAAAAAATTAATTTTAAATCCCTTATGGACAATTTTGATCATATCTTATTATTTAAAACCGACATTAAAAGCGAAGATTGCAAAGCCAAACTACAAGCTATTTTAAATGGTTATGAAGGTATTGAGCAATGGAATGTTGCTTTAGATGACCAAGATTGCATATTAAGAATAGTATCTCACACGTTAAATCATCAACAAATTATAGAACTTATTACTAATCATGGTCACTTTTGCTGTGAATTAACCTAATCCAATGAAACAAGAAGTTATTCCATTCACAGGCTATCAAAAATTAGTGATTTTTCTTTTAGCAATTACACAATTTACCGTAATATTAGATTTTATGGTAATGTCGCCATTGGGCGATATTTTAATGAAATCAATGAGTTTAAAACCATCTGCCTTTGGTATTGCAGTTTCTGCCTATGCCTTTAGTGCAGGTATTTCTGGCTTACTTACAGCGGGTTTTGCCGATCGTTTTGATCGAAAAAAATTATTGATGTTCTTTTATTTCGGCTTTATTGTCGGAACATTTTTTTGTGGTTTAGCGCACACGTATGTTGAGTTGGTTGCTGCAAGAATTATTACGGGTTTATTTGGCGGTGTAATTGGCTCAATTTCAATGGCAATTATTACCGATTTATTTAGCTTACAACAACGCGGACGAGTAATGGGATTTGTACAAATGGGTTTTGGTGCTAGTCAGGTTTTAGGTGTGCCAATCGGACTTTATTTAGCGAATTTTTGGGGTTGGGAAGCACCTTTTTTAATGGTAGCATCGCTGGCAATTATTATTGCAATCATCATTTTGATTAAGTTAAAACCAATTACAGCACATTTAGCCATTCAAAAAGATAAATCAGCACTCTTGCATTTATGGCATACAGTAAAAAAACGTAAACATCGTATCGGTTTTACATCAACCGCATTATTATCTATTGGTGGTTTTATGATGATGCCATTTGGTAGTGCATTTGCCATTAATAATTTAAAAATAACCAACGAGCAATTACCCATGTTGTTTATGATATCAGGCTTAAGTTCGCTCGTTATTATGCCAATAATTGGTCGTATGAGTGATAAAATTAGCAAGTTTAAAATATTTGCGGGTGCTACTATTTGGATGATGGGAATGTGCGTATTGTACACAAATCTTTCTGCTACACCATTTTGGATTGTAGTTATTCTTAATATTTTAATGATGATGGGGGTGATGAGTAGAATGATTCCTTCATCGGCCTTAACAAGTGCAATACCAGAAATGGAAGATCGTGGCGCTTTTATGAGTATTAATGCATCGTTACAACAAATAGCTGGTGGTGTGGCTGCGGCAGTTGCCGGAATGATAGTAGTTCAAAAAACTAAATTTAGCCCGCTCGAAAACTATAATATTGTTGGCTATGTAATTGTTGTAATTTCCATTATCAGCATATTTTTAATGTACAGAGTGAGTAAAATGGTTACTGAGAAAAGTAGCGAAATAGATTTAGCTAAAGTAGAGGAAGAAATCGTATTAAGCGAAGGAATTTAACGAGTTGCTTGCTTGGCAACCACTACAAATCCACTACTCAATTTGTAAACTAGTTGGTTTTAAGAGATTAGGCAAACCTTTGCGTAGAATTATAAGTTTACGGTTGGTCTAGCTATTGGTTTGTGCCTTTAAAATGAGGAAATTGCAATTCGTTTTATCGAACCAATTTTAAATACAAATGAACAAATCCAAAAAAATCATTTTATTGGCTGCTTTAACTTTTGCTAACGTAGCATCTTTTGCACAGCTAAAATCAACTTCTTTTTCGACTAAAAAGATAACAGTTTATACTACTGTAAAAGGTTCAGATAAACCGATGGAAGAAACAGGGGTATTAACCTTTAAACCTCTAAAACAACCTGTAGAAACGCAGACTTTGGTTTTTGTAGATCCTAGTAAAACTTTTCAAACGTTTTTAGGAATTGGAGGAGCAATTACAGATGCCTCTGCAGAAGTTTTTGCAAAAATGCCTAAAACAGCCCAGCAAGAATTATTAACTGCGTATTACGATAAAAAGAAAGGTATTGGCTATACAATTGCTCGTACAAATATCAATAGTTGCGATTTTTCTAGCGATATTTATACGTATGTTGAAGAAAACGATAAAGCATTAAAAACATTTAATATCGATCACGATAGAAAATTTAAAATACCTTTAATAAAACAAGCTACAGCAACTGCTGGAGGAAAAATCAATCTATTTGTAAGTCCATGGAGCCCGCCAGCATGGATGAAAACCAATAATAACATGTTAAAAGGTGGTTCTTTATTGCCAGCTTACAATCAATCTTGGGCAAATTACTATGTGAAATTTATTCAAGCCTATGAAAAAGAAGGCATACCAATTTGGGGCTTAACCGTTCAAAATGAACCAATGGCAACTCAAAAATGGGAATCGTGTTTATATACTGCCGAAGAAGAAAGAGATTTTATTAAAAAATTTTTAGGCCCAACGTTGCACAAAAATAATATGGCTAGCAAAAAGCTAATCGGTTGGGATCATAATCGTGATTTAATTTATCAACGTGCATCAACTTTGTTAAATGACCCGCAAACAGCTAAATATCTTTGGGGCATTGGTTTTCATTGGTATGAAACGTGGACAGGAAGCAGTCAAAATTTTGAGAATTTAAAAAGAGTGCATGAAGCTTTTCCTTCAAAACAATTAATTTTTACTGAAGGATGTGTAGAGAAATATAGTTTAGATCGAATTAACGATTGGTCATTAGGCGAACGCTACGGATTTTCTATGATTAACGATTTTAATGCAGGTACAGCTGCCTGGACAGACTGGAATATCCTTTTAGATGAAAACGGTGGACCAAATCATGTGGGTAATTTCTGTTTTTCGCCAATTCATGCCAATATCCAAACGGGGAAATTAATGTATACCAATTCGTATTACTACATCGGTCATTTCTCTAAATTTATTAAGCCAGGGGCGAAAAGAATTATTAGCTCTCCAAGCCGCTCAATGCTGATTAGCACAGCGTTCCAAAATCCTGATGGTTCTATAGTTGTAGTGGTAATGAACAGCACCGACCAAAAATTACCTTATCACTTATGGATGCAAGGAAATGCAGCAGAAACGGTGAGTTTACCGCACTCCATTTGTACATTGATTATTAAGTAAGTAGTATGGTCAGCGAATTTGCTTATTCTTTTCCGAAAGACTAGTAGATCTAGAAACGGCATAGGAAATTCCTCCGCTAGAAACTTGGTATCCTGTAGAAACCGTGTACACTAATTTTTCGGCAATTATACCCGTAGCATTATCTAAAACATACGTGCCATTAGAATTGCTATTAAGCAATGTAGTAAAAATAGAACTGCTAAATTTTATAATGGTATTTTTTTCGTTAATGTCTTCTATCCAAAACTTTGTCACTAATTTCTGCTTATTAATTTGAACAGAATCAGTCCATGCGTAACCTTTTTTATAGGTGCTATTAATGTTCATATCAGCCAATAAACCTAATAAAGCTCCTTTTTCAAATGTTTCCATTTGTATACCTGCAAATGAGATTAACGTATCGGTAGCTAGTTCGCTTTTATATTCTGTCGAAGATAAAAGCACACCATATTTATCAATTGCAATATCAACAGGTTTATTCAGCATAAAATTTAATGCCTTTTCAATTTTAGAAGTACTATCTCCCTTCACTTCCGAATTATAATGGAATTGTTTACCAAGCGCATCAATTAAATTATCCATTTTTTTAATGGTTACATTTAATCCATAACCCTTATCATCAGCAGTAGTTACTTTATATAATTTAGTAAGAGAAGAAGTGGTATTAACAGTTAAAGTTTGATTTCCACGTTGAACCACAGCTTTAGAATTTGATAGAACTTCTCTTTGAAACTCGTTACCTATTTTAAAATTGAAAACACGATGCTTCTCTTGCGCCTTACTAGTAAAAGACAGCAAAATAAATGAAAAGAGTAAGGTTATTTTTAAAGTTAACTTAATATCGTTATACATGAAGATGGCGTTAATTTTAGACTTAAGGATTAGTTAATCTTAATTCTGGAAGCGGCGGAATTGGCGGAACGGGAGGTAAAATAGGAAGTGCTGGTAAAGTAATAGCTGTTGGTGTAACTGGGGCAGCTGCAGCCGCAGTAGTTGTTGCAGGAGTTGGAGCTGGCGGAGGTACAGGAGTTGCTGGAATAGCCGGGATAAGGTTATTAGGTACTACTGTATTTACGGGTGTTAAAGTAGGCATTGTTGGTGTAGCCGGAACCGTAGTTGGCGTAGCTGTTGGTGCTACGGTTGGTACAGATTTTGGTAATGTTGGCGTAGGCAAAGGAACTTTCCAATCGGAATTATTACTACTACCACTCTGCGCACTTGCGTCTTTTACACTAAAGGCTGCTATAATTAACAGCAAAATAAAAATGTGCTTTTTCATTAGTTAATATTTTTATTGCGTTTACCTAAATAAATTGGATAGGATAACGTTCCTAGCATAGAAACTTTATCGCCCGAATATTTTGTTAAATTATAAACTCCTAATCCAAGAGTAAGGGCATTGTTTTTTATTGGCCTTACACCTGTAGAGAACCCTAAGTTTAATCCAGACCATTCTGCATTAATATTTATTTGATCAAACACCTCATACGAGACATTTGCGAAAACTCCTGTGCCATATTTACCTTTACCAGCAGCTATATCAAATGGGCTTTTGTGTAAAAATCTTCCAGTACCAAAACCAATGGTATACCCTAAAGCAGAATAGCCAGCACGTTTAGAGCGAACAGTTTGTACAGCATGACTAAAAGCAATATAATAGGTCCCATCTGGAGAATCTGATACATCTGGATTGGCAAACAATTGAACTCCACCAACAGAAATACTACTGGCCTTAAATATTTGTCTATTAACAACTAGGTTTAGTGAAAGATCACGTAGTTCAGTCACTCTTGTCACATTTACACTGGCAGAAATATTAACGCTTTTTTCAGGATTACCAAACGTAAGGCCGAATGCAGATACTAAATCTGGTTTATTACTGTATGCTGTAGGATAAATACTACCTAATACACCAAATGCATAAGTACCATAACTACCCCATGCAGATGGAGTCATCAAACTCTGTATTCCATTATTTGGTAACATGGTTTGCCCAATTAATAAAGGACCTTTTTCTGCAATTAAAGAATCCATTTTCTTTTTTAATTCTTTTTCGAAATTATTTTGAGCACATGCAAGTTTAGGACTAAGCATATACACAGCAATTGCAAAAAGAAAACCAGTTTTTAATAGATGATTTATTCTTATTGCCTTAATCATGAATTTGGAGCATTAATGTCTATTCTTTTGAGCGTTAAACTTAGGCTAACTAGGTAAAAACCTAATTAACATTTACAAAGTAAATAAAAGTTATAACAAATAATTGCTTTTTTTTAAACAAATACTATTTAAGTGTTTAACACCCAAATATTTGAAAACCTAGTTTGTTCTTTACAGTAACAGTTAAAACTATGAACTTTCAGTCCATATAGCTTTCAGCTCCTAAAAATTTAGCCACAGGTTAGTAGATAGATCCGATTATAGTTTAATCTGTGGCGATAAACTTAAAACTTCAATTCATTTTTTTCGTTAGTACTATTAATCCTTCTCTAATTTTCGTTGTCATAGCATTGTAATTGCCAACCAGATGAAAAAAAATATTCACAACTTTTATGTATGCAGCATCACATTTATTTGTGCACTGTTGCTTTCTTCCTATGTAAGAACCACGCAGCCAAACGAGCAAATTTCGTTGCCGTATAAAAAGGCAGGTTTAACAGAGCAACAAGCTGCGGCACATTTATTAAGTCGTTTTACGTATGGCGCCAAAGAAGGCGATGTAGAACGAGTGATGAAAATGGGCCTAGAAAAATGGTTAAAGCAACAACTAGATGGTGATCTAGAAGACACTGCCTTAAACGGAATGCTTGGCAATTTTGATGCAATAAATTTAACCAATACAGAGGTAGAAAATATTTTTCCGAGAAATGTAGTTAGGCTTGCGGTAAGAGATGGTTACATCCACAAAGACTCAGTAAACAAAGCCAATAGTAAAGAATATAGAGCAACATTAGCTAACTATATGAAAGAAAAAGGTTTTAAACCTCAACAAGAATTATATCGTCAGTTCATCAACCAAAAAATACTAAGAGCCGCTTATACTCATAATCAATTAAAAGAATTGATGACCGATTTTTGGTTCAATCATTTTAATGTGGCATTGAGCAAAAACCAATGCGCTTCTTTTATTCCAGCCTACGAACGTGATGTGATACGCCCAAACGTTTTTGGCGATTTTGACAAATTAGTATTGAATACAGCTAAATCTCCAGCAATGCTGATGTATTTAGACAATTTCAGTAGCACAGGGACTAATATTCCTGTTCTAGAATCTGGAGGCGATATGATGATGAGCGATCAAACCGCACAAAGACGTAAAAGAGGTCAACTTGCAGCTCAAGTCGCTAAAGCTAAACTCCCTCAAAATAACAACAAAAAACAAGGACTAAATGAAAATTATGCCCGCGAAGTAATGGAACTGCATACATTAGGTGTTGATGGCGGCTATACGCAAAGCGATGTTACGCAAGCAGCCAGAATTTTAACCGGCTGGACAATAGCACCAATGGGCGAAAATGGGTATGGTTCACCAATGAAAAAAATACTAGAAAAAGCAGGTGATGATAACCTGAAAAAACGCGGTTTTGTACACGATGGAGATTTTCTTTTTGTGATGAACCGCCATGATAATGGAGAAAAAACAGTTTTAGGACAGAAATTTCCCGAAGGTGGTGGATATGAAGAAGGAGTAGCATTATTAGAAATGTTAGCTCATCATACTTCTACAGCAAAATTCATTTCTAAAAAGATTGCTACACGTTTTGTGAGCGATAACCCACCACAAAGCCTAATAGATAAAATGTCCAAAACATTTTTAAGCAGCAATGGCAATATTAAAAGCGTATTAATGACCATGGTTAGCGCACCAGAATTTTGGTCGGCAAATGCCTTAAGAGAAAAAACAAAATCTCCTTTTGAACTTGCCATAAGTGCCGTTAGAAGTTTAGACGCAAAAATTAATCAGCCGTACCAATTATATACATGGATTAACAAAATGGGCCAACAAATGTATTATTACCAAGCTCCAACTGGTTTCCCAGATAGAGGTCAGTATTGGATAAATACAGGTTCACTATTAAACCGCATGAATTTTGGTTTGGCCCTAGCTTCACAACGTATCCCAGGTATTACGTTTAATTTAGCGGCGCTGAATGATAATCACGAACCAGAAAGTGCAGAAGCCGCCTTATTAATTTATAGTAAATTGATGATGCCAGAGCGAAAACTCGATGAAACCATAGCAAGACTAAAACCCATGTTAAATGACCCGAACTTAGAAGGGAATGTGGCTAAAGCTGCTGCAAAAACTGCACCGCCACAACAAATGAATACTATGGCAAATGAAGATGCTAATATAATGGAACAGGGTACGGATAAGGAAAAACTAAAAGGAAAAAAAGCATTGTTTAACAAAGAACCAGCACAAAAAGCGGGTACAAATACAATGCTTGCTCAAGTTGTAGGGGTTATTATTGGATCACCAGAATTTCAACGTAAATAAATTTATCATGACTTCAAGAAGAGGATTTATCAAAGCTGGAGGCTTAGCCTTATTTGGAATAAGTTTAGGAGGCATACCAGGGTTTTTAGCTGATGCTGTTGCTGGAACGGTAGCGCCAGGCTTATTTAAAAAGAAAAAAATAATGGTTTGCATCTTTCAAAGAGGTGCAATGGATGGGTTAATGGCAGTAACACCTTTTACCGATCAATATTTAAAAGCAGTTCGACCAAACTTATTCATGTCAGCTGCGCAAGGCGGAAACCAAAAATCATTAATTGATTTAGATGGTAGATTTGGTTTACACCCATCAATGAGTGCTTTTGAACCTATGTTTCGCGAAAAACGACTGGGAATTGTACACGGTATTGGATCGCCAAATAATACACGTTCTCACTTTGATGCACAAGATTTTATGGAATCTGGAACGCCATTTAATAAAGGAACGGCAAGCGGTTGGTTAAATCGTGCAGTTGGCTTGTTAGGTCATGAAGCGGCAACTCCTCTACAAGCAGTGAGCTTAACTTCATCATTGCCAAGATCATTTTATGGCGATAATCCAGCAGTTGCAATCAATAATTTGGCAGATTTTAATATTCAATTAAGAGGAAATCAAGCAGGTGCCAATATGGCTTCAAAAAGCTTTGAAGATTTGTACGATCAAACTTCATCGGGCTTACTAAAAAACACTGGTAAAGAAAGTTTCGATGCCATGAAGATGTTGCAAAAAACGAATGTTAAAGATTACAAACCAGAATATAATGCTGTTTATCCAGCTACCGCATTAGGTAATTCATTAAAACAAATTGCCCAATTAATTAAAATGGATGTAGGCATGGAAGTTGCCTTTGCAGAATCTGGAGGTTGGGATACACACTTTAATCAAGGTACAGACACTGGGATCTTTGCCCGCAATGTAAATGATTTGAGCAACAGCATCATGGCTTTTTGGACAGATATGGGTAAATATCAAGACGAAGTAACCGTAATGACTATGACAGAATTTGGACGTACCGTTGCTCAAAATGGAACTGGTGGTACAGATCATGGTCGTGGTTCTTGTAATTTCATTTTAGGCAATAGCGTAAGCGGTGGCTTGGTTCATGGATTAATGAATCCCTTAGCTAAAGAAAACTTAGAAGATGGAAGAGATTTAGCGGTAACGACCGATTTTAGAGCCGTGTTTAGCGAAGTAGCAGATAAACATTTGGGTATTCATAACGATACTATCTTGTTCCCAGATTGGAAAGGGAAACAGATTGGAGTGATGAGAGGAGTTTAAAAGTATATCGTATTTAGTTCTTAATATTTAGAGATGGCTCGTGTAATTACGAGCCATTTTTTGTTGTAACTTATTTGATGATTATTGATTAAAACTAATGCAATTCTTATCTTTCAAACAGGAAATAAACTAACAAAACTTATAAAATGAAAACTACCCAAAAATCTAAATTGTTGCTGTTTGTAGCAGCAATGCTGAGCAGCAGTTTAACTTTTGCACAAACCAAAGAAGCCTTTGTGGCAAATGTTACTAAAGAAGCAACTGAAAACTCACAATTAGAAAAATTAGCTCACGAACTATTTGATGTAGTTGGCCCAAGATTAGTTGGAACACCGCAAATGAAACAAGCAGGAGATTGGGCAGTTAAAAAATATAGCGATTGGGGCATCTCAGCCAAAACTGAGAAATGGGGCGAATGGCGTGGTTGGGAAAGAGGAATTACCCATATTGATTTAACAAGCCCAAGATTAAGAACTTTAGAAGGCACACAATTAGCATGGAGCCCATCAACTAAAGGGAAAGGTATTAACGCCGAAGCAATTGTATTGCCATTAGTTGCAGATTCAATGGCTTTTGTAAACTGGTTGCCCAATGTAAAAGGCAAATTGGTATTAATTTCCCAAGCTCAAATTTCTGGCAGACCAGATAAAAACTTCGAAGATTTTTCTACGAAGGATGGCTTAGCGAAATTTAAAAAAGATAAAGACGATGCTGCAAAAGCATGGAGAGATAGATTAGCTAAAACGGGTTTAAATGCTAAAAATTTAGCTTTGGCGATAGAAAAAGCTGGTGCTGCTGGTATCATCATCAACAACTGGAGTGCAGGTTGGGGAGTAGATAAAGTGTTTGGTGCCAATACAACTAAAATTCCTACGGTAGATTTATCTGTTGAAGATTATGGCTTAGTGTATCGCTTAGCAGAAAGTGGAAACAAACCGAACCTTAAAATTCAATCAGAATCTAAAGAGTTAGGTGTAGTACCAACTTTTAATACGTTTGCAGAAATAAAAGGTACAGAAAAACCAAATGAGTATGTAATGTTATCAGCTCACTTTGATTCATGGGATGCATCTAGTGGTGCAACTGATAATGGAACAGGTACTATTATGATGATGGAAACGATGCGTTTGTTGAAAAAATTCTATCCAAATCCTAAGAGAACAATTTTAGTTGGGCATTGGAGTAGCGAAGAACAAGGCTTAAACGGTTCAAGAGCTTTTGTAGAAGATCATCCAGAAATTGTAAACAACTTACAAGCCTTATTTAACCAAGATAATGGTACTGGAAGAGTAGTTAATATTGGTGGTGCAGGTTTTGCAAAAGCGCAAGACTTTTTACCTAGATGGTTAGCTGCAGTTCCTGATACCATTAAAAATCAAATCAAAACAAGTTTCCCTGGCACTCCAAGTGGTGGTGGTTCTGATAATGCCTCATTTGTTGCAGCTGGAGCATTAGGCTTTTCTTTAGGCGCATTACCTTGGGATTATTTCAGTTATACTTGGCACACTAATCGTGATACGTACGATAAAGTTGTATTTGATGAAGTGAGAAACAATGCAATTTTAGCGGCGATATTAGTTTACATGGCTAGCGAAGATCCAGAAAGAACATCTAATGAGAAAGCTGTTTTGCCAGTTAACCAACGTACTGGTCAGCCTGGTGTTTGGCCAGCCCCAGTTAAGGCAAACCGCAAAGGTGGTTTAAATTAAATTGTAAATAAACTAAAGAACTGTCAGTCTGAACTTGTCGAAGACCCTTTGTAATAGAAGGCGTTTCGACAAGCTCAACGTGACAAATTTGATATGAGTTTCGGTCGGTGAGACACCAACCGATAACCATTTGAAAAAGAATCTATCATGTTTAAAAAATCTACACTACTTGTTTCATTCGTTTTATTATGCTTTCAACTTTGTTTAGCTCAAAACGATGTAAAAAATAACCCACCAAAACCAATGCGTGAATTTAGAGCCGCTTGGATTGCAACTGTAGCTAATATCAATTGGCCAAGTAAACCAGGATTAAGCACTGCTGAACAACAACAAGAAGCCATCGCATTGCTAGATTTATTGAAAAAACTAAATTTCAATGCAGCCATTTTGCAAATCAGACCTCAGGCAGATGCCTTGTATAAAAGTGATTTAGAACCTTGGTCGTATTTTTTAACAGGCGAACAAGGTAAAGCACCAGAACCTTATTATGATCCATTGCAATTTTGGGTAGAAGCAGCACACGATCGCGGATTAGAATTACATGTGTGGTTAAATCCTTATCGTGCCCATCACACATCTGGTGGAGAAGAAAGTGCAACTTCCATTGTAAAATCAAGACCAGAATTAGTGGTTAAATTAAAAGATGGACAATACTGGATGGATCCATCGAAAAAAGAAGTGCAAGATCATTCGGCTGCGGTGGTAAGAGATATTGTGAAACGTTATGATATTGATGGCGTTCATTTTGACGATTATTTTTATCCGTATGATTCTTATAATGGCGGTGCCGATTTTCCTGATGACCAAAGTTGGACTGCTTATCAACAAGGTGGTGGTAAATTATCGAGAGGCGATTGGAGAAGGGAGAGTGTAAATACTTTTATAGAGCGTATTTATAAAGAAATTAAAGCGGAGAAGAAGTATGTAAAATTTGGTATTAGTCCATTTGGTATTTGGCGACCAGGTTACCCTGAATCTATTGAAGGATATGATCAATATGATAAATTATATGCGGATGCTAAATTATGGTTAAACAAAGGTTGGATAGATTATTTCAGTCCTCAACTGTATTGGAAAGTAAACGATATTCCGCATAGTTTACCAGTATTATTAGGTTGGTGGCAATCTGAAAATACAAAAGGCAGACATTTGTGGCCAGGTATGAATGTTGGTTTAGGTGGCGATGATAAGAATGTTGATGAAGTGATTAATCAAATTATGATTACCAGAGGGATGTTGCCAAACAGTAAAGGTGCACTGCATTGGAGCATTGCTGGTTTAGTAAAACATGAAAAACTGAGACAAGGATTAGTAGATGGGCCATATAAAAAAGAAGCGATAGTGCCAGCTAGTGAATGGTTGGATAAAAAAGCACCTGATATGCCTATTGTAACTGTTGCACCTAAAGATTCGCTATGGCAAATTAAATGGAATCATCCAGAAAAGAGCGATGTGTTTAGATGGATTGTGTATTATAAATATGGTGATAAATGGAATTATCGCATTATGAACCGTAACGATAGTAGCCTAGATGTGTTAGTGGCGATCAGTAAATCAGCGAACATTAAAGATAAATTATTGCTTACTGCATTTGGAGTTACTGCTGTTGATAGAACTGGGAATGAAAGTGAGTTTCACGAGTATTTAATTGGGCAAGGGAACTAACATGAAAAAACATTCGAAAGAACAAATTGAAGCTACAGCTAATTCTATTATGGAACATTTTATTCCGAAAGATGCTGCAGAACAAAAGCTGAGTTTTCACTTTACCATTCCGCCTTCTTCAAATTATAAAGTGAGTTATGAAAAGGATGCCAAAGGGAATTGGGCTTTTAAAGACTACGAGGTAGATGAGAAGTAAGTTTTTCTTTTAATAAACCATGTCAGTCTGAGCTTGTCGAAGACCCGCTAGATAAATCCTTCGACAAGCTCAGGATGACAAATGCCTAACTGAGTTGCAAGCTAAGCAGTTATTCCTTCTTTTTTAAGGATGTATTCAAAAATACCTTCAATAGGTTTCTGTAAAACCTTGCCAACTTTAATGTTATTCTCTGCAAAAACAGCTCTTAATTCATCTTGATAATAAAAAGCAATGGAACCTACAAAATGACATTCGAGGGTTTTGTAGGTTTTATAGTCTTTAATATTGGTATCTATAAATTCTTGAAAACCATCTTTTAGTATTTGCTGAATAAAAGGATGGGTTTTGTGCCCAACCATAAAGCGACTAAATGCTGCTAAATAAGAGTTAGGGAAAGGCTTTTGATAAATATTGGTAATTACACTGTCTTTATCTACCTCAAAATCTTTTGCAAAGGCTTTGCTCAGCTCTTCGGGCATGGTGTTGTATAGGTAAGAAACCAATACTTTTCGACCGAAATATGTACCAGAACCTTCATCGCCTAGTACATAACCTAAACCATGTTTGCCAGCGTGTACACTAGTTCCGTCGTAATAAGAAATGTTAGAACCAGTACCCAAAATGCAGGTTAATCCTTTTTTATCGCCGCAAGTTGCATAAGCAGAACCAATCAAATCGTGGTCTACACTAATAAATGCATTTGGAAAAAAAGTGGAAAGTCCATTAGAAATAGTTTCATGTTTATCTGGAGATGAGCAGCCCGCACCAAAGAAATATACTTCTTTCATCATATTTGCGTATGCAGAAATATCTTTGTTTTTAGAAAGAATTTTAACCACGTCTTGGGCATTCACAAAATAAGGATTTATCCCTTGTGTGCTAAACTTAATTGTGTGGTTTGGGCTGTAGGCCATCCAGTCTGTTTTGGACGAACCGCTATCTGCAACTAAAATCATGCGCTAAAAATAGTAATCTTATTGAATATTTAAAGTGCCGCTTAACTCTTTTAATGCAATTTCTGCCAATTTAGCTTGATATTGGATTTCTAAATACCTACTATTCGCATCTAAAGCATTTCTTTGAGCCTCTCTAAGCTCCAATGGAGCAATACTTCCTAAGCGATATTTTTCTAAAGTGATATCTAAATTTTGTCTAGCAATATCAACGTTTCCACGTTCTAGTTTAACTAATTCTAAGTAAGTGCTATAATTTTGATAAGCCGAAGTTAATTGCGCAATAATGTCTTGTCTGGTTTTAGTTAAGGTCAATTCTGATGAACTAATCTCAATTTTCGCATTGCGTTCATTTTGTCTTTGCAAAAAGCCATTAAATATATTTATGCTTGCCGTTAAGCCATAGGTTAACCCATTAGCTCTAAGACTGGTGTTAAAGCCAGTTGGCGTGGTACTGCGATTAAATTCATAACCACTGTTTAAACTTACTTGAGGATATCTTCCCGCTTTAACTTGTTTTAAAGTTAATTCAGCAATTTTTTTATTGATAAAAGCATTTTGCAAATCAGGGTTTAATTGTTCTGTTTGTCCAACAAGTTCAGTGTAGTTTAAGTTTTTATCAATATCAATCTGATCGTTAACCGAAAACCTAATGTTTACATCTCTAGCCATCAATTGGTTTAAAGTCACCATATACGTAACCAAAAGATTTTTTTGTTGTAAATAAGTTGAGGTATCGGTATTGTAATCTACTTTGGCAGAAAGCACATCTAATTTAGAACCGCGACCAAGCTCTAGCTTATTATTAGCAATTTTTAAGCGAAGATCAGAAACATCCATTGCGCTATCTGATGCTAACACCAATTGCTGTTGTTTAGCCAAATTGTAATACCCTGTAATTACGCTAGAAACTGTGGTTAATATTTGTGCTTTAAGATTGATTTGTCCTTGTTGCTCTAATGTTTTTAATCGATCGTAATTGGCAAACATTCTAAAACCATCAAAAATGGTCCAATCTAAACCCACACCATACGACATGTTTGTACTTCTAGCGCCATCGGTTTTTCTTTGCGTACCGGTAGATTGAGTTTGAACTGTATTTTGTCTGCTTCCGCCAGTACTAAAACTACCAACTGCAACAGGTAATATGCCTGCATTGCCTAAATTCACATTGTTTTTGGCAATGGCAACATTGTTGTTTACTAATTTAATGTCGTAATTGTTTTGCAAAGCGATACCAATAGCATCTTGCAGGCTTAATTTTTCTTGGGCAAACACACTATTTGCACTAGCGAGCCATAGGGCGATAAAAAATATAAAGTGCTTAGTTTTCATTATTTAATTCTTTCTCTCTTGCTTCATCAGCCAATGCTGAATTTAATGAATCTGTTAAATCTTTATTCTCTTTATGTTCTTTACTCCAATACGAATAGATAGCTGGGATAACGAACAACGTTAAAACCAACGAGAATAACGTTCCGCCTACAATTACAATACCCATACTCATACGGCTTTTTGCAGCTGCACCCAAAGCCATAGCAATAGGTAATGCGCCAATGGCGATGGCTAAACTTGTCATTAAAATTGGTCTTAACCTCGAAACAGCTCCTTCTCTAATCGCATCATGTACAGATTTACCTTGCTCTTTTAACTGATTGGCAAACTCTACAATTAAAATACCATTTTTAGTTACCAAACCTATCAGCATAATCGTACCAATCTGACTAAAAATATTCCAACTTTGGCCACATAACCAGAGGGATAAAAATGCACCTGCAACTGCCATTGGTACTGTTAAAATAATAATAATCGGATCTTTAAAACTTTCAAACTGTGCCGAAAGAATTAAATAAACCAATACCAATGCTAAGCTAAAAGCAAACATGGTGTTAGATGAACTTTCTTGAAAATCTCTTGATTCCCCACTTAAATCGGTGGTAAACGTTTCATCCAATACTTTTGCAGCAATATCATCCATGGCTTTAATTCCATCTCCAATACTTTTTCCTGGTGCTAAACCAGCAGATACCGTTGCTGATATTAAACGGTTGTTTCTATACAATTGCGGCGGACTACTTTCTTCTTTCGCAGTAACTAGGTTATCTAACTGTATCAATTCTCCTTTATCGTTTCTTACATATACCGAACTTAAATCTAAAGGATCTTTACGGTCACTTACATCAAACTGACCAATTACTTGATATTGTTTTCCATTCATAAAGAAATAAGAAAAACGTTGACCGCTTAAACCTAGTTGTAAGGTTTGGGCAATATCTACAATAGAAACGCCTAAATTTTTAGCCTTATCTCTATCAATAGTTAAATTAATTTCGGGCTTGTTAAATTTAAGGTTAACATCTGATGTTGAGAAAGTAGGATCTTTAGAAACCTCATCCATAAACAAAGGAACTTTCTCACGTAACTTCTCAAAGTTTTGAGCTTGTAAAATATAACTGATTGGTAAGCCACCACGTCTGCCAACAGAAATAGTAGGTTGCTGGTTTACGGTTACTTTACCTTCCGAATATTTTTTAGTGATTTTAGTTAGTTTATCGGCAATGTCTTTTTGACTACGCTTTCTTTCTGAAGGATCTGTTAAACCCATTCTCATGAAACCAGAGTTGGTAGCACCCGCACCGCCAAAACCTGGAGAAGTAATGGTAATGTTTACTTTTTTCTCTGGAATGGAATCCGCTACCATTTGGCTCAACTTAGAAATAAACTTATCCGTATACGCAAATGACGAACCTTCTGGTGTGGATACGTTTACGTTTATGGCACTTCTATCATCATAAGGAGCAGTTTCTTTTGGTAATAAATTCCAAAACAAAACTATTAAACCCGTACATACTACAATAATTGGAATGGCTAACCATCTTCTATTTAAAAATGCATTTAAATTAGATTTATAACTCTCATTTAATTTTACAAAATAAGGCTCGGTAAAACTGTAAAATTTAGATGGTGTATGCCCGCCCTTTTTCATCAAGTAAGCATTTAACATTGGCGTTAAGGTTAGCGATACAAACGCCGATATTAATACAGCGGCACCAATTACCACCCCAAACTCCCTAAACAGTCGCCCAACAAAGCCTTGCAAAAAGATTACGGGTAAAAATACCGCGGCCAACGTTACTGAAATAGAAATAACAGCAAAGAAAATTTCATTAGAACCTTTAATGGCAGCTTCAATAGGCGAGTAGCCTTCTTCTACCTTTTTAAAGATGTTTTCGGTAACTACAATACCATCATCTACCACCAAACCTGTGGCGAGTACAATAGCCAATAAACTCAATACATTAATGGAATACCCAAAAATGTACATGATAAAAAACGTGGCAATCAGCGATACTGGAATATCAATTAAAGGTCGTAATGCAATTGCCCAATCTCTAAAAAACAAGTAGATAATTAAAATTACCAATAGTAACGATAGTAAAATAGTTTCGGCAACCTCAGTAATAGATTGTTTAATGAAAATAGTACTGTCTTGCGAAACATTTAATTTAATATCGCTTGGCATATCTGCCTTTAATTTATCGTAGCGTTTATAAAACTCTTTGCTAATATCTAAATAGTTTGCCCCAGGTTGAGGAATAATAGCAACAGCTACCATCGGTTTCCCCGATTCGCGAAGTACAGTTTCTTCGTTTTCAGAACCCATTTCTACTAAAGCAATATCTTGCAGTTTAACTACATTGTTGCTATCGCTTTTAATAATTAGGTTATTAAACTCGTCTGCAGTGGTTAATTTACCTAAAGTTTTAACTGTAAGTTCGGTTGTTGCGCCGGTTAATTTTCCCGAAGGTAATTCTACATTTTCTTTATCAAGCGCAGCTACAATATCTTGAGATGTTAAGCCATAAGAAGCCAATCTATTAGGGTCTATGCGAACACGCATGGCATATTTACGTTGCCCCTGAATTTGCACGCTACTTACACCAGGGATGGTTTGAATTCTATCTGCAATTACATTTTCGGCAAAATCACTTAAATCCGTTACGCTTCTCTTATCACTTTGTATAGTCATAGAGAGAATGTTGTCCGAATTTGCATCAGCTTTGCTTACTACGGGTAAACCATCTATATCTTTTGGTAAACTACGAGCAGCTTGAGAAACTTTATCGCGAACATCGTTAGCTGCTTCTTCAATATTTTTACCTAAATCAAATTCTATGGTAATGTTACTTGTACCCTGATTACTTGAGGATGAAATATTTCTAATTCCATCAATAGCGTTGATAGATTTTTCTAAAGGTTCGGTAATTTGAGATTCAATAATATCTGAGTTTGCACCAGGATAGGAGGTACGCACCGAAACAACCGTTGGATCTATAGATGGATATTCACGAACCCCTAAAAAGTTGTAACCAATTACCCCAAACAGGAGAATTAGTAAGTTCATTACAATTGCAAGAACCGGTCGCTTTATACTTGTGGTTGATATACTCATTATTTTTATTCGTTCATTAGTTCACTTGTGTCATTAGTTCACTTGTGTCATTAGTTCAATGGTTCATTAGTTCATTCGTGTCAATTGTTCATTGGTTAGATTGCTTAGCCTAATGAACCAATGAGCTAATGAACTAATGATTATGCCTAATGAACAGCATCTTTCTTTTTACTGCCGGCTATTTTAACTTTCACATCTGCATCTGGTTTTAATGACATTGCGCCCGTAGTTAATACAGTATCGCCAACGTTTAAGCCCGAAGTAATTACAATATTATCGGCAGTACGTGTACCCGCTTCTACTTTAACCTGTTTTGCTTTTCCATCTTTACTGATGTATACCATTTTTCCGTTTAAAACTGGAATAATTGCTTGTGTTGGTATTAAAATAGCATTCTCTTGTGTAGTAAGTGCTAGTTTAACTTTTGCAAATGAACCCGGTAAAAGTTCATTGTTTGGGTTTGGCGCTAACGCTTTTAGTTGCATGGTTCGGGTTTGTTGATTGATGCCTGGTTCTATGGCAAATACTTTTCCTTTAAAATGTTTGTCAGACCCATCGGTAGTAAAAGAAATTTCGGAGTTTAATTTAATCTGACCAATGTATTTTTCTGGTACCGAGAAGTTAATCTTAACAGGATTAGTACTTAAAAGATTGGCAATTACTGTAGCTGGTGTTAAATATTCACCAACAGAAATAGAACGCAAACCTATTTTTCCACTAAAAGGAGCTACGATGGTAGTTTTAGCTAATTGTGCTCGTACAATTTGTGCTTGTGCTTTTAACGATTTTAAATTCGCCAAAGCAATATCATATTCTTCCTGACTGATAGCACCTTTTTGTAGCAATTGTTTTGCTCTGTTTTCGCTAGTGGCCGATAAGTTTTGTTTAGTCAATGCATCTTGCAATTGCGCCTGAATATCTTTATCGTTAATTTTTAATAAAACAGCACCCTTGTTCACATTGGTTCCCTCTTTAAAATAGATGCCAGTTACCAAGCCAGAAACCTCGCTACGTAACACAACAGATTCGTTGGCTTCTATGGTACCTGTAATTTCTAAATCGTTGGTAAAAGAACTGGTTTTAACTACAATACCATCTACAGATAAAGAAGAACCACCGCCGCCGCCACCTTTTCCGTCTTTTGCACCCTTTCCACCTTTTGGTCCGCCGCTGCCTTCAATTTTTTTGTTTTCAGAAATTCTATAGTATATTAAATAAGCTAACCCTAAAGCGAGAAGGGTATAAATGATATATCTGATCTTCATATGTGTTTTATGATTTGGATAACGTACAAAAATATTTAATTGTTTCCTTTATAGGATGATGTACTTAATATGTTACAGCTTATTAATTAATTTAGCTTCCTAAAAAAGCAAGAAGTTCTATTTTTGCGTTAAAAGATTTCAACTATGTTTATAAAAAAATCAATTTTCGGATTAATTGTATTCCTATCCATAACTATGGCGGCCAAATCACAAGTTAAAATAGCTTTTCAAGTAAGCTTTACAGAGCCACAAGCGCACTACGCAGAAGTAGAGATGAACATGGCAGGTATTGCCACTAAAAATTATGTAGATGTAAAAATGCCAGTATGGACACCAGGTTCTTATTTGGTACGTGAATTTGCTAAAAGCGTAGAAGGTTTTGGCGCTACAGTTGGTGGTAAAGCTGTTAAAGCAGAAAAAGTAAATAAAAATACCTGGAGAGTTTACACTGCTAAAGCAAATGCTGTAAAAATTAATTACCGTGTATATGCTTTCGAAATTTCGGTACGTACGGCATTTATCGATGCTTCTCATGCATTCTTATCGTCGGCAAATATTTTTATGTTCCCTGCCGGGATGATAAAAACACCGAGTACTGTAAAAATTATTCCGTTTACAGGATGGGATAAAGTAAGTACAGGTTTAGAACCAGTAGCTGGACAAAAATTCACTTACACTGCACCAGATTTTGATATTTTGTACGATAGCCCACTAGAAGTTGGTAATCAAGATATATTTGAGTTTACAGCTGCGGGTGTAAAACATGAAGTAGCTATGTATGGTGGTGGCAACTACGATAAAGAGCGCCTAAAAGTAGACATGGCTAAAATAGTTGAACAAGAAACTGCTGTTTTTGGCGAAAACCCGAACAAACATTATACATTCATTGTACATAATTACGCACAAGGTGGAGGTGGTTTAGAACACTTAAATTCTACTGTTTTAGGTGCAAGCAGAAATGCATACAGTAGTGAAAGAGGATATCAAGGTTTCTTAGGTTTAGTTGCACATGAATATTTCCATTTATGGAATGTGAAAAGATTACGCCCTATTGCCTTAGGCCCATTTGATTATGAGAATGAAAACTACACCACAAACCTTTGGATTGCAGAAGGATTTACTTCGTATTATCCAAACAAAGTGATGTTAAGAGCAGGTTTAATTAATCCAGAAGGTTTTGTGAATGCTAATTTAGGCGGCATTGGTACGGTAATGAATACGCCAGGATCCAAAATTAACTCTGCTGCAGAATCTAGTTTCAATGCATGGATTAATCCAGCGTATCGTCCATCAGAAAACGGGAATAACACCTTTATCTCTTATTATTCGAAAGGACAAGTAATAGGTAATTTAATGGATTTAGAAATTATCAATGCTACAAAAGGTGCTAAAAGTTTAGATGATGTAATGAAGGCAATGTATTTACAATGCAAAACTTTAAAACGTGGCTATACTGATGCAGAATTTAAAGCAATGGTAGAGAAAGTAAGCGGTATCAGTTTTACTAACTTCTGGGATAAATATGTTACCGGTACAGTAGATATTGAGTATGCTAAATATTTTGCCTATGCAGGTATTAATGTAGTGAATGAGAACGAAGGCAAAAGCATCCCTTATTTAGGCGCTAGTGTTGCAAGAACTTCAGTAGGAACTGGTAAAGTTATTATTGGTAGTGTTAGTCGTGGTTCTGGTGCTTGGAACGGTGGCTTAAACGTGAACGACGAAGTAGTTACTATTGATGGCGCACCTGCTGAAATGGCGTTAGAAAAAATGAGCCAAATTACCAGCAAAAAAGTTGGAGATGTAATTAAGGTAAGCATTGTAAGAGATGGACTTAAAAAGGATTTAGACATCACCTTAACAGCAAACCCTGCCGTAAGATTTATAAGCACCATTAATGAAAATGCAACTCCATTGCAATTGGCAGTTCGCAAAAAATGGTTTGGTAATTAATCGATCGATAGAACGTCATTCCCGTGAAAACGGGAACCGTAATGCGTAAAAAAACCTCTTATTGCATTACGATCCCCAATCAAGTTGGGGATGACGAGCAGTGTTGGGAATGACGCAAACAAAAAATCCCGTTAGGTTTTACCTAACGGGATTTTTTATGAGTGTAATTATTTGTTCTTAAAAAGTAAAACGTACACCTAAACCAACATCTCCGCTATAAAAATCAGTATCAGGAGTTAATTGTAAAGTTGGGATCCAATCTAAAGATAAATTGATTGGAGCACCGTTAAACTTGTAATCCAAACCTAAAACACCGTTTAAGCCTAAGTAAACATCGCCATCATAACCTTTTACTTTTACAGAGCCAATTGTACCACCGCCACCATAATACCAAGTTAAGCCAGGAGCACCATTAATAGGATTGTATACTTCATATAAACCTGTTAGTCTCAGATAATCAACGTTTTTGTTGCTTCTAAAGTTTCCAATAAGCTCTAACATGGCGTTTTTGTTTAAGCCAGTTTTGAAACTTATTCCATTAGCAGATCCAAAGCGACCACCAATAGCATTTTTGTAAGACTGAGCTTTCACAGTAGATGTGCTCATTGTTAAAATGGCAACGCCAGTAATTAAAGTAAATAGTAATTTTTTCATAAATCAAATATTATATATTAAATAGTTTTCATCAACATAACAAGATTTGTGCCGTAGTGTTTGATTAAAGAAGATTTTTTAAATTTTTATTTGAATAAGAAGCTATTTACGCAGCAAGATTTAGGCTTTATAGTAGCCAATTGTAATATGCTTTTGTCTCTTTGTAGGTTTACAAAGCCACGTTGTAGGTTTACATAGCCTCATTGTAGGTCTACAAAGCCACGTTGTAGGTCTACAAAGCTTCATTGTAGGTTTACAAAGCTCCATTGTAGGTCTACAAAGCCTCATTGTAGGTTTACAAAACCTCATTGTAGGTTAACAAAGCCTCATTGTAGGTCTACAAAGTCTCATTGTCGGTTAACAATTGGTCATTGTTATATGCTTTTTGCTCAATGTAATATTACAATTGAGAATTTTCTGTGAAATCCTGAACAAAATAAAGGTCAAAAACTATTTTGTTTAGCCGCTTTGTACTAGTGTTTGGTGTTGCTGTTTAAAGCTTGATGTATTTCTGCAAATAGTAATCCGCTTCCGCCACCGTAATGTTTTACAATGGGTAAGTTTGGTTTGCTTTTAACTAAATGCGCTTTTAATTTCAATTCTTCATCTTCGTCAATGCCAGCACCAATAAGTACAATTTTAAAATCCTTTAGTAAACAAACATCAAATGCATCATCTATAGAGAAAGCAATAGTTGCTTGCCATATTCCATCTCTATCAATTAACCTAGCAATGGTTTCCATGATGGGTTTATTAGTGCCTATGATTAGTATTTGAATGAGTTGCATTTCTGTTTAATTAAATTAGTTATAAACCTTTAGCCCGTCATTCCCAACTTGATTGGGAATCCTAATGCGATAGTAGGTTTTTAGTGCATTACGATTCCCGTTTTCACGGGAATGACGAGCGTGGTAAGTATTTATTAAAATTCCATCGGAACTTCCATTAACAAAAACTCTGCATCAGCTATTGCTTTTATTTCAACCGAATTCGTATCCCAAATACCAAAGCCATCTCTGGTATCTAAAGCCTCACCGTTTACTTCTACTTTTCCTTTTAGTACAAAAACATATAAACCATTTCCTTCTTTATGAAACGAATAAGTTTTAGTCGTGTTAGCATCAAAATTGGCTAAATTAAACCAAGCATCTTGATAAATCCATACCCCTGCATCGTCTTTATTTGGCGATAAAATCTGCACAAACTCATTTTGTTTATTGGCAGTGTTTACTTCAATCTGATCGTATCGTGGTGTTACATTTCTTTTGTTGGGGAACAACCAAATTTGTAAAAACTTAGCAGGTTTTGTTGCATCAGGGTTGTATTCAGAATGATAAATTCCTGTTCCAGCACTCATCACTTGTATTTCTCCAGCTTTAATAGTTGCCGTGTTTCCCATGCTATCTTTATGTTGTAATTCTCCTTCCAACGGGATAGAAATAATCTCCATATTATCATGAGGATGTTCTCCAAAGCCCTTTCCACCAGTTACAATATCATCATTAAGAACTCTTAACGCACCAAAATTAATGCGTTCCGGATTGTAATATCCAGCGAAGCTGAAACTCTGATAACTTTTTAACCAACCATGATCTGCCACCCCTCGGGTGTTAGCTTTGTGTACTACTGTTTGTGCCATAACTGTTATAATTTATTGATACAAAGATAAGCTCATAGCTGTTATTAGATATTGATGTAGGATAAGAAATCTTAAACCACATAGGTACATAGCACACATAGTTAAGCGAATTAAAGTCTGTGTTTTCTATGTACCTATTGTGGTAAAAGAAATAATCTATATGGTAAAAAATAAAAAGTCGATGAAATGTAAACAGTAGCTACAAAACTTAAAAAGCAAACCGAAAAACATAACTTAGTGAAATGGTAAATAGAGCAACATACCAAGCGGCTAAATTAGTTGCTTCTAAAATAGAATTGCATTTTGCAAAACACTTAGCAGAAGCTAATGCCAAAGGCGAACAAGATTTAGCCCCACAGCCGCCTGCACGTGTAATTGAAGCCATATTAGATGCTGCTTTTTGGTCGAGCTTGCGCAAAGAAGAAGGTCATTCTCCAAAAATATCTATTGCTTTTTTACCACCAGAACAAGCAGGGAAACCCTTACTTTTTAATCAGAAATTACCCTTAAACCCAAATGTATTAACCAAATTGGCACCAGGCGTAGAGCGTGGTGGTATTCATATTGGTGTATGGCACGATGGGTATAACCTACATATTTGGGGCACTACCTTAAATATTCCAAACTATTGTTTTGTGGTGGATGTTTCGGAGCCAGCGCTACTGGTAATTAAACACCGTAGAATTTACGGCTTCGGCAAATACACCAACGTAGCAGTATTAAAAGGCGACCAGATTAAAATTGTAGAAGACAAAAGTGTGGCTAGCCCAGATTGTCCTTCTATGTTGATGTCGTTATTAGATTTAACTGCACATTCTTATTGGAATGACTCTGCAAATATTTTAATTCAATTAGCAGTTTCTATGCGGGCGCATGGGCGAGGAGGGGCGCTATTGGTTGTTCCTCAAGATACAAAAGACTGGGAGTGTTCGGTAATTCAACCTATTAGTTATGCATTAAACCCATCTTTTAAAGGTTTGGCAGATTTAGTGCATAAAGATAGACCTGATGCGAGTGAGATATTTTGGCAAAGTGCGTTAAAGAGAGAAGTAGATCATTTAGCTGGATTAACAGCAATTGACGGCGTAACTATTATTACGGATCAATATCAATTGTTGGCATTTGGTGCTAAAACTGGCAGATCAAATAGTAGCGGACATATTCAGGAATTATCTTTTTCTGAACCGATTAATGGTGGTGATGCGGTGGTTGTTCATCCCGCAAAAATTGGAGGAACTCGACATCTTTCTGCTGCTCAATTCGTATTTGATCAAAGAAATGCACAAGCTTTGGTGGCTTCACAAGATGGACACTTTACCGTTTATAACTGGTCGCCCACTTTAAATATGGTGCAAGCTCACCGAATTGATACGCTATTGCTATAAAATTTCTATTTAATTAGTAAAAAGTACAGCGCCAATAATTCCCATCACGTATAACAGAACCATTACCAAACGGTCTGTTCTAACTCTTTCCTTTAGTGTTAATGGGCTGACTACTTTCACCACTTTATGCCTAGCATAATGGATAATTGGTAGGTGTAATTTGATAATCATAGGATGATGTTTTGATAGGATATTTTTCTTATTACAAAACTTAAGCCAATGATTAAGAAGCTATTAAATTGTTGAAAAATTTTATTTTTCTTAGTGTAGTTTGATGGTTTTGTCCTGCTGATCGTAGCTGAAACATAATCTTTATTGCCATTCCAATAAAACGCGTCATTCCCGTGAAAACGGGAATCGTAATGCGTAAAAAGGCCTGCTACTGCATTACGATTCCCAATCGAGTTGGGAATGACGAGCATGGAGGAGAACCTTTTTTAAATTTAAGATAATCGAATTGAGTCTTCGACTACGCTCAGACTGACATATTATAATTCTGTTGTACTATTTCTTAAACAGGTTGAAGTATACACGGTTCTTTTTTTATGAACGATTATCATCCTAACCTTTAGCAATGCAGAATTTTACTCTTTAGTCTCCTCAAAACCGTCATTCCCGTGAAAACGGGAATCGTAATGCGTAAAAAGGCCTCCTATTGCATTACGATTCCCAATCAAGTTGGGAATGACGAGCGTACAGGAGAACTTATTTTATGTCAGTTTAACCCAATTTCTACGACAAATAATTGCCTAAATCAAGGTGGTGTTTGTACACTAAATTTATCAAAATCTATAGATTATGCCGGTGATTACAAATTTTTAGTTGAAGGCATTAAAAATTATTATATTGATTATCAGTATTTTATATCATTTTATAAAATAATTATAGTACTATGTATTGCATAATACTATATGAAACATATATCTTTGTTTTATGATAGCAGAAAATACGCAAACACAAATGCGAAAAGGCATACTTGAATATTGTGTGCTTTTAATTATATCGAGAGGAGAAATTTACGCCTCAGATATTATCGCCGAATTAAAGCAGGCAAAACTACTTGTAGTTGAAGGAACTTTGTATCCTTTACTAACCCGCTTAAAGAACAACGGATTGTTGAGTTACAATTGGGTTGAATCTACATCTGGTCCGCCACGTAAATATTATGTGCTTACCGAAGATGGCAAACAGATTTTAAAACAATTGGATACCACTTGGGAAGAATTGGCTTATGCCATTACCACTTCGCAGCATGGTGCAACTAAACCAACAGACGCTCAAAATTAAACACAGCAAACATGAAAAAGACACTTATAATAAATATTGGTAACTCCATCATTCACATTGAAGAGGATGCCTACGAGATATTAACGACTTACCTGATTGAGATTAAACAACATTTTGCTAAAGATGCTGATGATTTTGAAATCGTAACGGATATTGAAAATCGCATTGCCGAAATGTTTTCGGAAATTTTACAAGCTGCTCAAAAGCAAGTTATTGAATTGGCCGATGTGCAGAGCGTAATTGCACAAATGGGTCGTGTTCAAGATTTTCAGACAGAGGATGAAGAAGAAGCTCCAAAAGCAAATCCATATACAAACCACATTGGTAATAAAAAACTGTATCGCGATACAGATGAAGGTGTAATCGCTGGAGTTTGCGTAGGCGTTGGTCATTATTTAAATATAGAAGCCCGTTGGGTAAGACTAATTGCTTTCTTGTCGATATTTTTAGGCGGATCGGGTATATTGGCTTATTTCATTTTATGGTTTGCGATGCCAAGAGCGGTTTCTAGATCAGAAAAAATGGCAATGAAAGGTGAGGCAACTAATTTGTATGGTTATCAAAGAAGTTTTGATGAAGAGCTTGCTGCTTTTAAAGAAAACATGAAATCTGCTAATGCACACCTTGGGCCAATGGTTAAACGTTCAGGGAACTTTATTACCGAATTGATTGACGTTTTAGGCAAATTTTTAAGCGGTACGGGCAAAGTAATTATGAGAATTATTGCAGGCTCATTTATTGTTTGCGGTTTTGGTATGATGATTTGTTTGATTATATGCTTAGCTGCATTTTTAGGTTTCTGGGATTCGAACGCGTATGATTATTTTCCTTTATCTATCATAAACCAAGGTTTTAGAAGTGAAATTGTATTGGGTGCTTTTGTAACCCTATTTATTCCGGTGTTGGCATTGGTTTTATTTGCCGTAAGAGTTGCCTTTAATAGAATGGCAATTAATAAAACAGTTTCTTTTGCTTTATTAATTATCTGGTTGATCGGTGTCTCTTCAACAGTTTATTATGCTGCTAAAATTTCATCAGAGTTTCAAGAACATGCAGAATTGGTGCAAACTATAGAGTTAAAAACTTATCCAACCTATGTAATTGATGTAGATAAAAGTATGGCTTTGAGTAAAGATGATAGCTTAGCATATCGCATTAACGAAATGGATTTTGGAAGACGGATCATTGTTGATGACTCTGACGATCATCCTTTTAGAGTTCCACGTAATGTGCGTATAGAAATTATAAAAAGCGAGAACAGTAAAACTACGATGGTACAAACCTACGAATCGCAAGGGAAAACATTCCAAGTTGCACTACAAAATGCGCAAAACATTAATTATAAATACACCCAAACAGATTCATTACTAACGCTTAGTCCGAGATTAGATTTGAAAAAAGAAAGTATTTGGAGAAACCAAGAAGTACATATTACATTAAAAGTACCTGTTGGCACCCATCTATTTTTGAATGATAATATTTACAACTACCTACAATTCTACTATTATTCTTGCAATACAGATAATGAAAAAGATAGCGAATACAGAGAATGGGTAATGACGGAAGAAGGTTTAAAATGTAAAAGTGAATTGGACAAACCACAAGAAGAAACTCAACCTTAAATAATTTTATCAGCCGATAGCTATCGGGTCAGAGCAAAGCGAAGAAACTCTATTTAAATGCCACATTCGCTTTGCTCTATTTGATAAACTCAACAACAGAGAAATCATGAAAAATTTACTAGTGTTAATTACATGCCTTTTGGTGTGCGGGGCTTCTTTTGCCCAAAAATTAAATAAAGTTTCTGGCAAAATAACAAATGAGAAAGCCGAAAACGTACCGTACGCCATTGTTAAACTAGTAAGCTTGCCAGATAGTGCGCTTGTTAAAAGTGCATCGGCAGATTTAGATGGTGGTTTTGTTTTAGAAGATGTTAAAACTGGAGATTACCTACTGTTGATAAATATGGTTGGATATAAAAATTCAACAACTGCAAAATTTGTAGTTAGTCAAGATGTAATACTTCCGACAATTAAAATAGAAAGTTTAACCAAACAACTAAAGGAAGTTACCATACAAGGCAAAAAACCTTATATAGAACATAAAGTAGATAAAACGGTTTTAAATGTGGAAGGTAGCATTGTTTCATCGGGCAATAGTGCGTTGGAACTTTTAGAGAAAGCACCAGGAGTTACAATTGATCGTCAAAATGACCAGATTAAATTGAATAATAAATCGGGTATTACGGTTATGATTGATGGTAAAACCAACTTTTTATCTGGTGCAGATGTAACTACTTTGCTGAGCAATATGAGTAGCGATCAAATTGCAACGATAGAATTGATTACCAATCCGTCTTCAAAATACGATGCTGCTGGTGCAGCAGGAATTATAAATATTAAACTAAAGCGTAATAAGGCTTTTGGTACTAACGGAAGTTTATCATTAAATACTGGTCAAGGCGTAATGCCTAATTTCCCGAAAGATATGTATCGCGTTGGTTTGAGTTTAACTTTAAACCATAGGGTAAACAAATGGAATGTTTTTGGAACAGGTGCTTTTAATAGAAAAGTAGCTTATAATACAACAAACGTACTTCGTAATACTTTAACCAGTAGTTTGGCAAGTTCTTTTAATCAGAATTTTTTAAGAAATACAAAAGGTGTTGCTTACATGGGTAAATTGGGTGCAGATTATTACCTGTCTGATAAAACAGTTATTGGCGTAATGGTTGATGCAAATACGATAAATACCAAGCTGGATAATGTTAGTCAAACACATATTAATGAAATGCAAAACAATGTTGCAACTACTAATTCGGTTAATCAATTGGCACTTTCAAATTCTCCAGTAGGAAATGTTACCGCAAACTTTAACCTAAAACATGATTTTAATAAAGAAGGAACAAACTTAACTTTCGATGCGGATTACTCTGGTTTTAGTAATGAAAAGAATGATAATTTTAATGCGAAATATGTAGACAACGCAGGGTCTTTAACCAAAACCACTGATTTAAGAAACTTTACTGACGCTCAAATAGATGTTGTAGCTGCAAAATCTGATTTTACCTGGGCAGTAAACAAAACAATAAAAGTAGAAGCAGGTTTAAAAAGTAGTTATGTAGTTACACATAATGAGTTAGTTTCAGAACAATTTTTAAGTGGAGCTTGGCAAAACGATGTGGGAAAATCTAATAACTTCATTTATAAAGAAAACATTAATGCAGCCTATACTAACTTTGCTAAAGAATGGAAGAAATGGCAAATCCAATTAGGATTAAGAGCAGAATACACACATTCTAATGGTAATTCTGTAACGAGCAATAAAGTAGTGGACAGAAATTATCTATCTATCTTCCCAACATTTTTTGTAAACCAAACCTTAAATAAAGACAATAGCATTAATTACTCTTTCAGTAGAAGAGTAGATCGTCCAAATTATCAGCAATTAAATCCATTTGTTTTTTACATGGATCCTTATGCATTGGATGAAGGAAATCCGTACTTAAAACCACAGTTCACCTATAATTTTGAAGTTGGGTATAACTATAAAGAAGTATCATTCTCTTTAAATTATGCTGATACTAGAGATATGATTACTCAAATTAGTCAGCAAAATGAAGAGACAAGAATTATTAATGTAATTCGTAAAAACTTAGGAAGAGCACAAACCTATTCTGCCAGTTTATATTTCCCTGTTAAGGTGGCTAAGTTTTGGAGAATGCAAAATAACGTAAGTATGTTTTTCTTGAAATTTGATGATGGCAATTTAGAAGGCGCAAAATATACGGCTAATAAAGTAGCTTATAATTTAAATACTAATCAGTCATTTACTTTACCTCAAAACTTTTCATTGGAAGTTAGTTTTTGGTTGAATTCGCCAAGCATACGTGGAGTAGAGCAAACTACAATTACGCAATATGCGGTAAATGCTGGTATTCAGAAAAGCCTGATGAATAAGAAACTGAAAATTAGATTGAGCATGGATGATATCTTTTTAACCAACCATTGGGAAGGGAAATTGCAATATCAAAACGTGAACTTAAATGTTGTTAATCACTATTTAAGTAGAAGAGCTGCGTTTACAGTTAATTATGCTTTTGGAAATCAGAATGTGAAATCTGCAAGAAATAGAAACACAGCAACAGATGATATTAAAGGTAGGGCAGGAAGTAATTAACTTTAAAAAACAACAACATGAAAAATAAACTTTATTTAATCGCACTTATTTGCGCTATGCTAGCAGCATGTAATTATAATGGATCTAACCAATCTATTAGCGTTAGAAAAACAGAAGCGGCATACAATTTTGAAGCTTCTTATCCCGAAAGGAAAACCGCAAAAGTAATAGCATACATTGAAAGCACTTTAAAAGATGATCATCTTTTCCCTACTGAAAAAAGTAAATTGAATTCGGAAGTTGTACTAACAGATAGCACTCGGTTTTATTTAAAAGCGGAACCAGGTTATATTGTTATCGATGTGAAGAAGCAAAAGAACTCTTTTACTTCTTATCAAAAGATGGAAGAACTATGTATGGGTATTAAAGATGTAATTAGCGAAAATTAAAAAGGCCGATGAAACATCAGTCTCTATGTTAAATTTAGGTGCGGCAGAGATGCCGCACTTTTATTATGTACTATCTTTATTTAACCGTATAACGATAAACTGCTCTGCCTACATTTCCATTTTTATCAATACCTTCTACTACGGCACGGTAAGTTCCTCTGCCATCAGCATTAAAAAACTCGAAACTCACATTGCCTTTATCATCCGTAATTAATTTAGGATTCCAATAAATGGTAGTGCGTAAATCGCTATTTGGGTATGTAACCGATGGAAGATATTTTGGAGAATAAAACTCACGTTCTTTGCTATATCCCATTGGATTAAAGGTAATGATGTTTGTTTTTGGTAACATATCCATCAACTCTTGTTTGCTTATTTTCTTACCAACTGGTGCTTTTTTAGTGTTAATTACCAATACCCCTTTTGTTCCATACATTCTATCCACCGTTCCTAAATCATCTTTTAAAAATATTTCTACAGACTCAACTTCGGCAGCATTTACACTATTAACTTCTATAGCATCTACTGGATTTCCATTAATAAAAATTTGAACTGGAGTTCTCCCACCTTGATTATAATCTCTAGAAATATAGAATTTATCAATATCAAAAGTTAGTCCAGTAGCCATTGTTTTTAAACAAGTTAAAAACTGAGCACATCCAGTTGTAAGACGATCTCCAGTAATTAAATGATCGGGTATAGAACTTAAACCTGATAAAGCGCCATGGTCTGCATGACTTGGTTTTTTAACCGCTGCACCTTTAATTTCTACCGTTTTAAGGGTGCGTAAGTATCTGTATTGTTTCTGACTGTTACTTAAATAGGCAGAAAGAACGGTATCAATATTGGTTACTTCATCTGCTACGTTACTATTTTTTGCAGCGCCAGCAGTAGGAATTCCATCTAACATAATCATTAAATTAGCCGCATTAGCATTGTATTTAGCGCTAACTACTACTTGCGAAGAGTCTGGGAAAGTTAAATTCTGAAAATTAAATAATCCCATGTTACTTGTAACAGTTTCTGAAGAAATGGGTTTGCCTGGAACCATTAAACGCATGGCGCCCTTTTTTATCGGCATGCCCGTACGATCTCTCAATGTACCTGTAATGTTAATTCCTTGTTCTGGTAAATACGTAACAGCGGGATAATGGCCAGCCAAAATATCTTTATAAGTAAATCTGCGATATCCTTGTGTAAGCATCAACTTATCTAAATCAGCTAGTTTCTTCTCGTCAGTTTTGGTGAAATAGTAATTAGGTTTTTCGATGTAGCCTTTTAAATCTGAGGTAAGCAACAACGAACTTAAAATAGTGGTTTCGTTATTTTCATCTACAGGTACTTTTTGTTCATCAATAACCGACACAGAAAAATCGCCAGCAGTTGGTAAGCCAGCACTTTTAGCATCTAAAGTCATTTTTACTTTTTGACGAGGTTTGTAAACAGGTAAATCTGATTTAACAGCCAAATTCATTGCATCTGTATGCAAAACAAAAACTAATCGTTCACTTAATGGCTCATTATTAGCATTAAACAATGTAATTTGAACAATCCCCGATGGGAAATTCTTTTTAGGAATTTTAGTGATAATTACTTGATTTTTAAGATTGGCTTTAGCTGCATAATAAATTACACTAGAGTTTTGCGCTACAACAAAAAACGATTTATCTGTATTAGCTTCATAAAATGAAGTATTGGCTAATATTTTAAGGTTAATAAACTCTGCGTTCGAATTAATTACTTGCAAGCTGATACCCGAAGCAGCAGCTTTAGGTAAATCGTAAGTTTTTATAGTACCATCTTTAAATGTAACCTTAGCTTTGTAGTTTTTTCCACTTTCTGGAGTAATATAAAACGAACCCATCCCCGCGTAAGAAGAAGTGAACGTAGTCAACTCATTATTCTGATCGTCTATAATAACTCCCTTTGCATCAACTCCTAAACCCGAAACTTTAAGCGCTTTAAAACCAACTTGATTAGGTATACCGCTAATTAATTGTCCTCCTTCTGGGAAAAACTGAAAATCAACGTTATTAGCAGTTTGTTTTAAGTTAAAACTAGCACTTGCCACTTCCTTATCAGCAATATTAATATCGGCTATGATTGTTCCTTTTGTAATAATCTCTTCGGTTTTACTGTTTACCACAACATTTAAAATACCATTTTGGTCTGTAGTTCCTTTACCTCTTAACACAACATCGTAATTAGAAATAACTTTCCAGTTTACGGTTTTATTCGCATAGGGTTTCTTAGCAGTATCTTTAAATTGAATTTTAGCTGTGGTTTTTAAATTCTTATCGCTCTGCTCATTACTATATGAAATATTGGTGATTAACTGTTTATCAATTGCCTCGCCAAGCACAATGGTTTTCGTAAAGAAATAATCATTACTAAAGTTCAACATCCATAAGGTATAGGCTCTCACATAATAATTTCCCTGCTTATAATTTTGCATGTTAAGCGGAATATTTCCATACGCAACACTATTTTTAATGGGTAATTTAACAGTTTGCACTAAAGAATCTTGCGCATTCCAAACTTCTACATACACTATTTTACTTAGGGGCGAAGGTAAATTTTGCTCTATCGTAACATAGGCTTTAAACCACATGGTATCTGCAACTGCATAATACGGTTTGTCAAAATGCAGATAAACTTTCTCTACAGGTTGTTCATCAGATAATCTTTTAGTCTTTGTAATGATGTTGTTTAACGCAATACTATCCTGTTGTGCAAATGCAGATAAATTAAGGACAAAGGTAAAAGCGACTAGCGTAAAGAGAATTCTCGTAAATTTCATCAAATTGGATTAAGCGTATGAAACGTTTGCTAATATATTGATTATTGATTGATGGATAAGCATTGTAACCAATCTTTAACATATTTTTACAATTGAAATTTAAGGCAAAAAGAAACGGATGCCTTGTTTTCAAAGCATCCGTTTCGCTTTTTAGAGCAGGTCGTCATTGCGAGTCTCCGATTTTTCATCGGGACGAAGCAATCTTTCTAATCATGAAAGATTGCTTCGTCGCTACGCTTCTCGCAAGGACGATTTGATTATGCAACAGTCCTTAAGACTATCATTTAATCGAACTCAGTTTATTATTTAAATTCAATCACAAATTCTGATAACGGCTGACGAACTTTTTTCAAGTTAACTAACCAATCACCAGCTTCATCGCGATAGCCTAAAGCTATAATTGCAACACTTTTTAATCCTTTTGCTTTTAATCCTAAAATTTCATCGTATTGCGCATTGTCAAATCCTTCCATTGGTGTTGCATCTACTTTTTGTATCGCTGCTTCGGCCAATGCTATTCCAAAACCAATATAAGCCTGACGAGCTGCATGGTTAAAGTTTATTTCTTCACCTCGTGGAACATAATTGCCAACTAACATTTTTTGGTAGTCAGTTGTGCTTTCTGGTGGCGTACCGCGTTCGTTGTGTGTGTGCGCAAAAATGCCATTAATCCTATCTTCAGTATAATCATCCCAAGCTGCAAAAACCAAAAGATGAGACGAATCTATAATTTGAGATTGGTTAAATGAATGTGGTAACAATGTTTGTTTTAAATCTGGGTTAGTTACCACAATAACTTTATAAGGTTGTAAGCCAGAAGAAGTTGGTGCTAAACGAGCAGCTTCTAAAACCTGATCTACTTTTTCTTGTGGAACAGCCTTGCCGTTCATTTTTTTAGTGGCATAACGCCAATTAAGTGCTTCTATTAAACTCATTTTATTTATATCAATTTTATAATACAAATGTGATTAATATAAATTGATCTCTTCTTGATGTATGATAAGTAAATTGTCATTTTAGGCGTAATGACAATTAGATTGCGAAATGGATTTTTGGCCACAGATGCGCACAGATAACACAGATTTTTTAGAATAGATAAATATTTAAGCCTAAAATCTGTTAATCTGCGGCTATCAATTCTTCAACTTTGCTCTAAACAACTTCTCCAACTTCTCCATTTTAGGTAAAATCACCAAACGACAATAAGGAAGCTCACCATTCTTTATAAAATAATCTTGATGATAATTTTCAGCCACATAAAAAGGTTCAGCTTTTACAATAGTAGTTACCACAGGTTTTCCAAAAGCATTATCCTTATTTAGTGCCGCTTTATATTTCTCAGCAGTCTCTTTTTGTTCATCACTATGGTAAAATATTACCGAACGATACTGCGTACCAACATCTGCACCCTGTCTATTTAAAGTTGTAGGATCATGGCTTTTCCAAAAAACCTCTAACAATTCATCGTAACTAATTTTTGCAGGGTCATAACTAACCTCAATAACTTCAGCATGATTAGTAGTTCCAGTGCAAACTTCTTCATAAGTAGGGTTAGGAACATCGCCACCTTCATAACCAGATTTTACACCCGTAACGCCATTTAAACGTTGAAATAAAGCTTCAGTACACCAAAAACAACCCATTCCGAATGTTGCTTTTTGTAGTTTTTGTTTTTGAGCGTCAGCATCTTGCATAGATAAAAGAATTAAAACCATAATTGTGATATATTTCATCTTGATTTATTTTACTACGTAATAATACGTAAAACAAGATATTAAAGTTTCTTAAAATTAAAAAAGGACTTCCCTTTGATAATGTGTATTTTTAATTGCGAATTCATTAATTTGTTAATAACTTAACCTATTGTTATATAGTTTGTTTAGTAACAAAAAACAGAGCGATTGAGTTTTATTAACATATCTTTTCTAAATTTAATGTTCATTTAATAAAAATATTATGTCTACACCGTATATCCCTTGCCTTGATTTAGGTACATACATCAATGGTAATGAAGAACAACGTAAAAAGTTTTCTGACGAATTAGGAAGAGCTTTTAACGATTCTGGTTTTGTAACCATCACCAATCATGGCGTAAGTCAAGAATTGATTGATAAATTATATAAAAATATTAAAGGCGTTTTTGCTTTGCCCGTAGAAACCAAACGCAAATACGAAAAAGTAGAATTAGCTGGTCAGCGTGGTTATACAAGTGCTGGTAAAGAAACTGCAAAAGGAGCTAAAACAGCAGATTTAAAAGAGTTTTGGCAAATTGGTCAAGAAGTAAGCGACGGCGATGCGATAAAAACTGAATATCCTGATAATGAAGTATTAGAAGAAATACCAGAATTTAATCCAGTAACCAGAGAAATTTATCAGAAACTGGAAGAGAATGGTAAACATTTATTACGTGCCATTGCAACCTATTTACAGTTGCCAATTAACTATTTCGATAAACACGTGCACAATGGAAATTCTATTTTAAGAGGGATTCACTATTTCCCAATTGAAAACCCAGAAGCATTACCAGATGATGCTGTACGTGCAGGAGCACACGAAGATATTAACTTAATCACCTTATTAATTGGTGCAAGTGCCGATGGTTTAGAAGTTTTAACACGTAGCGATGAGTGGTTGGCTATTAAAGCAGAACATACAGATATCGTTGTAAATGTTGGCGATATGTTGCAACGTTTAACTAACAATAAATTAAAATCTACTACGCATAGAGTGGTAAATCCGCCACGAGAATTGATGAAAACTTCACGTTTCTCAGTTCCATTTTTCTTACATCCGCGTAGCGATATGGATTTAACCTCATTGAACTCTTGTATCGATGCAGAACATCCAAAAGTATACAGCGATATGACTGCTGGAGAATATTTAGATGAAAGATTAAGAGAGATAGGGTTGAAGAAATAAGCTTTCGCTATTCTCTGAATGACAAGTAAAAAAGGGTTTCACATTGTGAAACCCTTTTTGTTTAACCTTTTTGAGAAACATTGTTTTTAAAACTAATCACATTTTATCTACTTTGCCATCCTCATCTATTAATTTGATGTTTTTGATAACGAGGGGCTAGATTCTTCGCTTGCGCTCTATCTATTTCTTTCCTTTATCAATTGCCCTATTAATTGCATCTTGTATGCGAGGGCGAATATTCATTCTGCCTAATTGTTCGCTTACCGTTGGGTTAACACGATTAGATAAAAAGATGTAAACTAATCCCCTAGATGGATCTACCCAAACACCAATCCCTGTATAACCCGTATGCCCAAAAGTTTGAGAAGATGCCAATTCTGATGGATATTTTTTAGTCAAATCTGGATCCCAACGGTCAAAACCTAAACCTCTTCTGCTAACATTAGATTGTTTGCTGGTAAAAGTTTCTACGGTTTGAGGTTTAAAATATTGTTCGCCACCGTAGGTTCCTTTATTTAACAGAAGTTGATAGTAAATGGCTAAATCGTTAGCGTTTGCAAATAACCCTGCATGACCAGCAACGCCACCTTTTAAGGCTGCGCCTTGATCATGTACATAACCTTCTAATAAGGTTTTTCTAAACACCTGATCGTCTTCTGTTGGTATGATTTGATCTTTACTGAAACGATTACGCGGCAAATAGCCTGTGCTATGCATCCCCAATGGGGTATAAAAATTATCTAGCACATATTGTTCTTCGGGTTTTTGGGTAATATGCTCTACGATATCTTGCATTACGTACATGCTAATGTCGCTGTACACATACGTTCCACGTGTTTTTATAGGCGAGTTTAACATTTTTGGCCACATAAAATCGCTAAAAAACCCTTTTCTTATGTAATATCTATCGGCTACTTTGGTGGGGAATGCGGCTGATGAATCTCTAGCATAATCGCCTTCTTTTATGTAGTTATGAAAAGGAATGTACGGAATAAAGCCTGCTTGATGCAGCATTACTTCGCGAACATTTATGGCGTTCATTGGTGTATTACGAGCTCTTGGAATGTAATAGCCAATGTTGGTGTCTAACTTCAATTTACCTTCCTCTACTAAACGCATTACGCTTGGGGTAGTTGCTGTGATTTTGGTTACAGATGCTAAATCGAAAATATCAGTTACTTTATCTGGCATCACATTATCGTAGGTATGGTAACCGAATGCCTTATTGTAAATCACTTTACCATCTTTAGCTACTAAAACTACCATGCCTGGCGATGCTTTTCCAGCAATTCCTTCGGCAACAATTTTATCAATTTCGTTTAAATCTTCACTGTTTACATTCGCGTCTTCTGGAACGGTATATTTTAAACGTGTAACTGTGGTTTTAAAACCAGAACCTGCAGTATATTTTCCAGAAAATACTTTGCTTAATGTTTGTTGTGCAGCTATTCCGCCAAAAATGATTTGAGGAATAACCATAGCGGCTTCGTTGTTATTTTGTGGGCTCCAAACTATAGGTGAGTTTAAATTATCAAATGAACCTAGGCTTTTTCCATCGCCGAATACGGCTAAAACTACATCTTTATGTTTTGCTACATCGCTTATAAAGTTTAAAAAGCGACCGTTAGTTGCCATTTGATCTGTAATAGGGATGATAACAGTGGTGTAATATTTCAAATCGTCGGCTAAATCATTTAGCGTAGCTGAATCACGGTATTTTTCAGCGCTTAGTGATTTTACATCAGCATATTTATTTAATAAACTATCAAATGATGATTGGTATGCAAAACCTAAGTTGATGGAAACGAATTTTTTATCTGCCAGTTTAGTAACGGGAACAAAACCTTGTTGATTGTTTAATAAAACCGAACTATTGGCAATGGTAGTTATGTTTTTTAATCGGTTTTCGTTTTGTTTGTGATCTTGGGCGCATGCACTTAAAGTAAAAATTAGGATTAAACAAGCGGCGATTGTGCCAATTAGGTTATTTGTTCTCATATACTTTTTCTCCATTTAGGTAGGTTTTTAATACTTTGTTTTGTAATATCTGTTGGTGATTTGCTTTCATGATGTCGTTTTCTAGGATGACGAAATCTGCAAATTTGCCAACTTCTAGGCTTCCTTTTTCTTTTTCTTCAAAATTTGCTTTTGCTGCCCAAATCGTCATTCCTCTTAAAGCTTGCTCTGGTGTTAAGGCGTTTTCCATTTGAAATCCACCTTGTGGGAAATCTTTAGCGTCTTCTCTTACTGTTGCTGCATAAAAAGTAAGCATTGGGTTTATTTGTTCGACCGGGAAATCGGTTCCTAAAGGTATCCAACCATTTTGATCTAGTAATTGTTTGTAGGCGTAGGCACCTTTTACTCTTTCTTTTCCTAAACGATCTGCAGCCCAATACATATCTGATGTGGCATGTGTAGGTTGTACAGAAGGCACAACGCTGGCACTACCAAATAGGTTAAAATCGCTTTGTGCTACAACTTGAGCGTGTTCTATTCGCCAACGCTTGTCATTTTTGCCGCCTAAAACTTGGTTGTATATTTTTAAAATGGTACGGTTTGCAGAATCGCCAATAGCGTGTGTACACATTTGAAAACCGTGTTCGTTAATTTTTTTTGCTACTTCTTCAAAGTGTTTACTATCACTTAACAGGAAGCCAGATTTGTTTGGCATATCACTATACGGATGTAATAAACAAGCGCCACGAGAGCCCAAAGCGCCATCGGCATATACTTTGAACGAGCGCACATTTAGTCGATCTGTTTTTATTTTACCACGTTTAAATAAGTAATCGTAGTTTTTTTCGGCATCTGAAAGCATCACATACAAACGCATTTTTAGTGTTTTGTTGTTATGCATTTTTTCGATAAACTCAACTGCATCAAAATTTAAACCGCAATCATCAATTGTAGTTAAGCCAGCAGCGAAACAGTTTTTTTGCGCATCTAACAACATCTTTGTCGCTTTTTTCTCATCTGGAGGAGGGATTTTATTTGCAACTAATTCTACTGCATTATCTACAAGTAGGCCAGTTAATTTTCCATCTTTTTCTACAATCTCACCTCCAGTAAGTGTAAATGATTTGGTAATGCCTGCCGCATTTAAAGCACTTTGGTTTGCAATAGATGCATGTCCATCAATTCGTTCTAATAAAACCGGTCTGTTCGGAAACAATTCGTCCAGTTTTTCTTTACTCGGAAATTGTTTGTTTTGCCAATCGTTTTGGTCCCAACCTCTGCCAGTTAACCAACCATCGGGATGTGTTTTTGCAAATTCAGTGATACGATTTAATACACCTTCCCAGCTTGTTGTTCCTGTTAAATCTGCACTTTGTAAGCTTTCGCCGTAGCCAAAAAAGTGAGCATGTGCATCAATAAAACCTGGGTAAACTGCTTTTCCATTTGCATCTACTTCTTCCGTTGCACCATATTGTTTAAGAATATCAGCACTGCTACCAACGGCTAAAATTTTGCCATCTTTAACAGCCATCGCCTCTGCTATATCAAATTTGTCGTTGACGGTATATATTTTTGCATTATAGATGAGTAAATCTGCTTGTGGTTTGCCGCAACCAAATAAAATTAGCAGTAAAGCAAATAGAGGGAGTATTCGTTTCATCTTTTAAAGATATAAATCAGTTTACAGTTTTTAAGTAACAAAATTAACCACAGATAAAAAAGGATGAACACAGATAAATGTTTTTTTATCTAAATCTGTGCGCATCTGTGGTGAAAGAAATAGCAATTTGACAATTAGATTAGCCTTATTTTCGCTAAATTAGCGCCCTTACTCGAGAATATAAATGTCTGATATTATACAACTTTTACCCGATAGTGTTGCCAATCAAATTGCAGCAGGAGAGGTGGTGCAAAGACCTGCATCAGCGGTAAAAGAATTACTAGAAAATGCCATAGATGCAGGTGCGGATAAAATACAATTGATTGTTAAAGATGCTGGAAAAGCCCTAATCCAAGTTATAGACAATGGTTGTGGCATGACGATTACGGATGCTAGAATGTGTTTTGAGCGTCATGCAACTTCTAAAGTTCGCAAAGCGGAAGATTTATTTGCCATTCGTACCATGGGTTTTAGGGGTGAGGCAATGGCATCAATTGCTGCGATTGCGCAAGTAGAAATGAAAACCAAACGCCATGAGGATGAATTGGGTACATTGATACAAATTGAAGGCGCTTCTTTTATTAAACAAGAACCTGTTGCTACTGCAAATGGCACCAGTATTTCTATAAAAAACCTTTTTTACAACACACCTGCTCGACGGAATTTTTTAAAGAGTAATCCGGCAGAAATGCGTCATATTATTGATGAATTTCAACGCGTTGCATTGGCAAAACCACACATCGCTTTTAGCTTACATCACGATGGGTTAGAAGTTTATCGCTTGCCAGCATCTGCCATGAAACAACGTATTGTGCATTTGTTTGGTAATAATTACAACGAGCGATTAATTCCGGTAGAAGAAGAAACAACCATTATTAACCTAAAAGGATTTATTGGGAAACCAGAATTCGCCAAAAAAACCAGAGGAGAACAGTTCTTTTTTGTGAATGATCGTTTTATTAAGGATGCGTATTTAAATCATGCAGTAAATAAAGCATATCAAGAATTATTACCTGATGATAACTTTCCGTTGTATGTGTTGTTTATTGATATTGATCCTGCAAAAATTGATGTGAATGTTCATCCAACTAAAACTGAGATTAAATATTTGGATGAAAAATCAATTTATGCGATTATTCATTCGGCAGTAAAAAGATCATTAGGTAGATTTAATATTAGTCCGACTATTGATTTTAACCAAGAAACTGGTTTTAGTAATATGATTAGTCATAAAGCGCCAGAAGATATTGTGCCACCTAGCATTGCTTTTAATCCAGATTTTAATCCTTTTGGCGCAGAAAAAGCAATTAATAGTGGAGGAGGCGGTTCTTATCAAAGAAGCCCGGGTCAAAGCATGGCTCCAAGTAAAAATTGGGGTTCGTTGTATGAAATAAGTAATCATCATGTTCCAGAGCAAGTTTCTATAGATTTAGGAAATCAGAAAGATGATCAATTTGAGCCTGTTCAAAAGCAATTTATGCAGATACATCATCGTTATATTGTTTCTCAGATTAAATCGGGAGTAATGATTATCGACCAACAAGCTGCACATGAACGAATTTTATACGAACGATTTTTGTTGCATTTGGACGATAGAAAAGGAGCATCGCAACAAAGTTTATTCCCGCAAACAGTAACACTTAGTCCTAACGATTATGAGTTGGCCAAAAGTTTACTAGATGATATTAAAAGTTTAGGTTTTGAAGTAAGAGAGTTTGGTAAAAATACTTTAGTAATTGAAGGTATTCCAGTTGATTTAGGGAGTACAAATATTAATGAAACTCAATTGTTTGAACATTTAATTGAGGGTTTTAAAAACTCGCAACAAGAACTTAAATTAGATAAACGAGATGCATTGGCCAGAAGTATGGCGAAAAATAGTGCAATAAAAGGAGGGACGGCTTTAAGTCAGCAAGAAATGAATACCTTAATTGAAGAACTTTTTGCCTGTAAAACACCTAATTTTAGCATTAGCGGAAAACCTGTTATACAAACAATGGCTTTAACAGAAATTGCTCAGAAATTTGATAAATAAATATGAATAATCTAAATATACCGCCAGTTGTAAAGAATTTACTCATTATTAATGTGATTTTCTTTATTGCGACTCTTATGTTTAAAAACGGTGATGAATTTACATTGGTAAAGTATTTGTCTGTATTTTATTTCGATTCACCTTTCTTTAAACCATGGCAACCCGTTACTTATATGTTTATGCATAGTCCAGTCGACTATTTTCACATCATATTTAATATGTTTGCCCTATACAGTTTTGGAAGTGCCTTAGAAGTAAGATGGGGAGCAAAAAAATTCTTTGTCTTTTATTTTGTGACAGGGTTAGGTGCTTTGGGGCTACAATGGGCTGTTCAAGCTTATGAGGTTTATTCGGTTTTAGGAAGCATTACATTTGATGTTACTCAAACTCTTAACATAAGTCCGGATAAAATGCAACTCCTTAATGATATTTATGCCGGACCAATGCTTGGTGCTTCTGGTGCTATCTTTGGTTTGCTGGTTGGTTTTGGTATGCTCTATCCAAATGCGGAGCTATTTATTATGTTTATCCCAGTGCCAGTAAAAGCGAAATATATTATTCCAATTTATATATTGGTAGAATTATTCTTGGGCGTTGGTAAGTTTCAAACCTCGGTAGCCCACTTTGCCCATTTAGGCGGGGCTTTAATTGGCTTTATTTTAGTGAAACTCTGGAAAGATAAAAATACCCCTTACGATTATTATGGTTAGCAATTTGTGGCTTGATTTTAAATTAAAGTTTTTTAAATCTGATAGTGTTGTGTTACCATACATTGGTATTAACACTATAATTTTTGTTTTGGTTTCAATATTTTCGTTAATAAGTTTTCTTGCAGGACAACAGGGGTTTATAACGAATTTAATTAACGAATATATTACATTTCCGGCTTCTTCGAACCTATGGTTAACTCGGTTTTATACTGTTTTAACGTATCAGTTTTTTCATGCTGATTTCTTTCATGTTTTGTTTAATATGTTGTGGTTGTATTGGATGGGACAACTGTTCTTAGATTTTTTAAAACCACGCCAATTTCATTTTGTATATTTTGCCGGAGGTGTTTTTGGCGCAATATTTTTTGCCTTAATATATAATGTTTTACCAGCTTATAAATCATTTGCTGATAGCGCCATTTTAATCGGGGCATCAGCCTCAGTAATGGCAATTTTTACAGCCATAACAACTTTGGTCCCAAATTTTAGCATTCATTTATTGCTAATTGGTCCAATTAGAATCAAATATCTTTTGGCCGTATACATCTTCTTAGATATTATAGCCATAGAAAAATTTGATGGTGGAAGTCTCTCACATTTAGGAGGTGCATTATTAGGGTTTATCTACATTAAATTATTGCAGAATGGAACAGATATTACCAAAATATTTGAGCGAAAACCAAAACTGAAAGTAGTTCGAAATGAAAATGTAAAAAAACAAGAGTTCGTTGTTAATCAGAAAGAAATAGATGCGATATTAGATAAAATTTCTAAAACTGGATACGATAAATTAAGCAGAGACGAGAAAGAAACTTTGTTTAAGGCAAGCAAGAATTAATGAAAAAAAGTAAATTAACCTTTTTCGATAAACTGATTATTTTTATAGCACTAATAGCTGCTGTAGGCTTAGTCTGTGGAGCACTTGCCGGTAAAAATGATCCTCGAGAACATATCGTTTTAGCTTTTTTCGGATTAGCGTATCCTTTTTTTCTATTGGCAAACGTAATTTTATTACTGTGGTGGGTTTTACGTAAAAAATGGATTTTTTCTCTACTAACACTTGTTATAATTGGCGCTGGTTGGCATTCATTAATCGCCACATTTGGTCTTTTCGGCAATGCTGGAAAAAATGAAAAAACGGAAACTAGTTTAATTAGAGTAATGACTTATAATGTGCATAATTTTAAGCCCTATGGCGAAGAAATAACGCAAGAAGTTAAAGAAAAGATGTTGGGAATAGTTAAGGCACAAAACCCTGATATCATCTGTTTTCAAGAGTTTTATAGTCGTTATAAAGGGCCATACGATACGGTTGATAGTTTAATGAAATTATTAGATACGAAATATTATTACTTTCAACCTACCATGAAAAGCCAGTCGGAAGCTATTGGTTTGGCTATTTTCTCCAAGTATCCAATAAAAGATAAGGGTAATATTGTTTTTAATCCAGATGCAGGAAATGAAAGTATTTTTGTTGATTTGGAAATTAATGGTCAACCTTTAAGAGTTTATAATGTTCACTTACAATCCATTTCATTTGGAAGAGAAGATTATAACTATTTGGAGAAAATTACCAAAGAGATGGATGCAGAAATGAACTCCTCGAAAAGAATTTTAAGGATGTTGAAAAGCGCTTTTAAAAAACGAAGTTCACAAGTTGATTTAGTGAAGGCACACATGAAAACTTGCACCACACCTTATATAATTGCTGGCGATTTTAATGATACGCCAGCGTCTTATGCTGTTACTAAAATGACAGATTCGCTTAATAATGCTTTTATTAAACAAGGACAGGGATTAGGAAGAACTTATAATGGTAAATTTCCCAATTTTCAAATCGATTATATTGCCACCACTAAAGATATTGAGGTTACAAATTATCACATTATCCAAGCTAAATTATCCGATCATTTTCCTTTACGTAGCGACTTGCGCTTAAAAACAACTAAGCACTAATGTTGGCTTCATCTATCTATTAAACGCTTTTTATTTACATTTACAGCATGAAACAAGATCTTCAATTATACAATACCATTTCACGAAAAAAAGAACTATTTAAACCATTAAACGCCCCACATGTAGGTATGTACGTGTGCGGACCAACAGTTTATAGTGATGTGCATTTGGGTAATTGTCGCACTTTTATTTCATTCGATTTAATTTTCAGATACTTAAAATATAGTGGATATAAAGTTCGCTATGTAAGGAATATAACCGATGCTGGCCATTTAGAAGGAGATAGAGACGAGGGCGATGATAAATTTGCAAAAAGAGCCAAACTAGAGCAATTGGAACCAATGGAAATTGTTCAGAAATATACATTAGGTTTCCACGATGTGATGCGAGTGTTTAATACCTTGCCGCCAAGTATTGAACCAACTGCAACCGGGCATATTATCGAGCAAATTGAAATGATAAAAACAATTATCGATAATGGTTATGCTTATGAAGTTGATGGAACCATATATTTCGATGTAGAAAAATACAGTCAAAAATATAACTACACCATTTTAACCAACAGAAATTTAGAAGATATGTTGGCAAATACCAGAGAGTTAGGCGGACAAGACGATAAACATGGCAGATTAGATTTTGCGCTTTGGATTAAAGCTAAACCAGAAACGTTGATGCAATGGGCCTCGCCCTGGGGCATGGGTTTCCCGGGTTGGCATATCGAATGTTCGGCAATGAGCGCTAAATATTTAGGTCAGGAATTCGATATACACGGTGGCGGAATGGATTTAGCTGCAACACATCATACCAATGAAATTGCGCAATCTGAAGCTTGTAATCATCATCAACCCGCAAAATATTGGATGCACACGAATATGTTAACGGTAAATGGTACGCGTATGTCTAAATCGGCAGGTAATGGGTTCTTGCCAGGAGAATTATTTACAGGTAATCATCCGCTGTTGCGTAAAGGATATAGCCCGATGACGGTTAAGTTTTTCATGCTTCAAGCACATTATCGCAGCACACTAGATTTTTCTAATGATGCTTTAGATGCATCCGAGAAAGGTTTTAGAAGATTAATGAATGCGGTTAGCTTATTGCCAAAACTTACAGCAAGCGATAATAGTGAGGTAGAAATTGATCCGCTCCGAATGAATTGTGAAAATGCAATGAACGACGATTTCAATAGTCCTGTGGTAATTGCAGAATTATTTGAAGCTGTCCGAATTGTGAATACTGTTTATGATGGTGCTTTAAAAATTTCTGCAACAGAATTAGATAAATTAAAAACCTTAATGCAAGATTTTATCTTCGATGTTTTTGGTCTGAAAGATGAAGATGCCAGCAATACAGAGCTAAATGAGGTTTTAGATATGGTAATCGCACTGCGAAAAGATGCCAAAGAAAATAAAGATTATGCAACTTCTGATATGATTAGAGTTGGCTTGCAAAACATCGGCATTCAATTAAAAGATAGCAAAGACGGAACAACTTGGAGTAAAAGTTAAACAATATCAACAGAAACATATTGAAATCCGTACTAGAAACTATTTATAAAGAAAAGCCATCCACATAATGTGTAATTGTTAATTACTTTTTAGGAAGTCTTATCGTTCAAATCATATATTCGCAACACTATTTTACTTATCATGATGAAAAAGATTATTTATTCAGTTTTAATTGCCACAATTAGCGTGAGTGCATTTGCGCAAAAATCAGATGGCACAACCAAATCTTTGGTAAACGCAGAAAAAGCATTTGCAGAAGAAGCAATTAAAGATGGAACAAAAGCTGCATTTAATAAATATGCAGCATCCGATGCGTTGGTTTTTAGACCAAATCCTGTAAATGCAAGAACTTTTTATGCTACTGCACCAGATATGAAAAATTTAAACTGGACACCAACTTTTGCAAGAGTATCGAGAAGCGGAAATTGGGGTTTTACAAGTGGAAATTACGTAGTTAACGGAGAGAAAAAAGCTTATGGACATTATCTTTCTGTTTGGAGAGTGGAAAATGGCAATTGGAAATTCATTTTAGATTTAGGTGCTGAAACGAACAAGCCTTTAAATAAAACAACAACAAGTTTTGCAGAACCTAAAGACCATTTTATTCCAAAATATACCACAGAAAAGGAATTAAAAGCAGGTAGAGAAGTTATTCTGACTACAGAAAAAACATTAAATACTACGTTGAAATCATATGGGGCAAGTGCTTTTTCGGGTTTTTTAAATAAAGATGCACAATTGATGTTTCCAGGAACCGAAACAATTGTTGGAAAAGAAAATATTCAAGCATTTAATAATAGAATGATTGATAAAATTAGTTTGAAAACAACTTCAGCTGATAAAGCATTAGGGGGAGATTTAGCCTATACGTATGGTGTGGCTACTGTAGATTATAAAACTGATTTACGAGAAAGTTTTCATTATGTATTTATCTGGGAACGTCAATCTGATGGAAACTGGAATATTATGAGCCAAATTTTTACTTTGGCAGAACGTTAACCAAAATAACCAAATATAAATCTTAAGGATTTTGGCTTTGCTGAAATCCTTTTTTGTTGGTTTATGTTTGTGCGATTATCAGAACCGAATAAATTTTAAAATTTGGCGTTATTATTGACTACAACTCAACTATGAAAAAACACCTACTATTAATTTCATTATTAAGTATTTCTCTGAGCGTTTTAGCTCAACAAAAATTCGATGTGCAAGGTCATCGCGGTGCTAGAGGAATCATGCCAGAAAATACAATTCCAGCAATGATAAAAGGATTGCAACTAGGTGCTACAACCTTAGAAATGGAGATTGTAATTTCTAAAGACAAAAAAGCAGTAGTTTCTCAAGAACCTTATTTTAATCACGAATATAGCTTAACACCTGATGGAAAATCAATCTCATTAAAAGACGAAAAAAAATATAACATCTTTAAAATGGATTATGAAGAAGTAAAGAAATTCGATGTAGGTAGTAAAATCCATCCTCGTTTTCCTGGTCAGCAAAAAATTAAAGCCTATAAACCTTTATTGGGAGAATTAATAGATTCCGTTGAAACGTATGTGAAACTGAATAAATTGGCAAAACCAGATTATAACATCGAAACTAAGCTAATCCGCAAAGGTGATGTTGAATTTCAGCCAAGTCCAGAAGAATTTGTAGATATCATCATGGAAATTGTGAAAAAGAAAAAGTTAGAAAAACGCGTGATTATTCAGTCTTTTGATATTCGTACATTACAATATCTGCATAAAAAATATCCTAAAATGCGTACTTCATTAGGCATAGATGAAAAGGAAGATTTTGAAAATAATATTAAAGATTTAGGATTTAACCCAACCATTTATAGTCCGTATTCTGTTTTAGTAGGTAAAAACTTAGTGGATAAATGTCATGCTGCGGGTGTGAAGATTATTCCATGGACGGTAAACTCAGTAAAAGATATTGAGTACATGATGAACCTTGGTGTTGACGGAATTATAACGGATTATCCCAATTTAATGGGGCAGTTGAAATAGGCTAAAATAAATCTTTAATAATCTGTTCGATAGATAAACCTTCAGCCTCAGCTCTGTAATTACGCACAATTCTGTGTCGTAAAATAGGTTCTGCAACTGCTTGAACATCTTCAATATCAGGAGCATATTTGCCAGAAATAGCTGCATGACATTTAGCGCCTAAAACTAAAAACTGTGATGCTCTTGGTCCAGCACCCCAAGAAACATAATTATTAATTGTTTCTGAAGCTAATGCAGTATTTGGACGAGTTTTAGCAGCTAGTTTAACAGCATATTCCAATACATTATCAGTCACCGGAATATTTCTAATCAGTTTCTGAAAATACTGAATTTCTTTAGCGCCGATAATTTTCTCTAGCTTAACCTCTCTATTGCTTGTTGTGTTTTTTACAATTGTTAATTCATCAGCAAATGCTGGATAATTTAACTGAATATTAAACATAAAACGATCTAACTGTGCTTCTGGAAGTGGATAAGTTCCTTCCTGTTCAATAGGATTTTGAGTAGCTAAAACGAAGAAAGGTTGAGGTAAAATGTGAGTATGACCCGCTGCGGTAACCGCTTTTTCTTGCATGGCTTCTAATAAAGCAGCTTGCGTTTTTGGCGGTGTACGATTAATCTCATCTGCCAAAATAATATTAGAAAATATTGGGCCTTTTATAAATTTAAAGTGACGATCTTCTCCTAAAATTTCTGCTCCAATAATATCACTGGGCATTAAATCTGGTGTAAACTGTATACGATTAAAATCGAGGTCTAAAACATTTGATACAGTTTGAACTAGTAATGTTTTTGCCAAACCAGGTACGCCAACCAATAAACAATGCCCATTGCTAAAAATCGCAATCAAAACAGATTTTATGATTTCATCCTGCCCAATAACAACTTTACCAATTTCGGCTTTAATGTTTTTAAAGGACTGGTGTAGGGCATCTACGGCTTCGACCTCGTTATTAAACTGCATTCTTTATTTCTTATCCTTATTAACCCAAAGTTTCATCTCATCACAAGTTGCAAACTCATCATCAACCCTAATATAAGTAGTTTCTTTGCGTTTTTGGAACCATTCGCTCATTACACGAGCTTCTTTTTCTTTTTGAGCTCGCTCTTTAAATTTAGGATAATCTTGATCTAAATTACCTTTATGAGGAGGTATTTTAGATTTCAATAAGAATATTTTATAACCTTCTTTTCCATCTTGTGCACTGTTAAATGCAACAGGTTTAGAGATGTTGCCAACTTTCATAGTATCAATTACAACAAACACAGCAGGGTCTATTTTTTCTACTGGAATAAAAGTTGTTCTTGAAGTTTGGTTATCTGCATACAACATCATACCGCCATTGTATTGAGTTTCCTTATTATCTGAATACAGCGAAGCAGCAGAAAAGAAAGGTAATTTTTTATCGTTAATGTCTTTGTAAATACTATCTGCTTTTAGTCTCACTCGCTCTAAACTTGCAGGAGTAGTTTGTGGCCTAATTAAGATATGTCTTGCATGTACTTGCTCACCACGACGCTCAATTACTTGTAAAATATGGTAACCATTTTCAGTTTCGAAAACTGGAGACATGTCGCCAGCTTTTAATTTAAATGCCCAAGCAGTAAATTCTTTCACCATCATCGTTCTATCAAAAAAGCCTAAATCTCCACCTTCTGATGCCGAACCTGGATCTTCAGAATACGTTTTAGCTAAGAAACTGAAATCTTCACCACTTTTAATACGTAATCTAATCGCATCAAGCTTATCGAAATATTTTTGTTTTTCTGCTTTAGTTAATTTTGGATATAAAGCAATCTCACCAACTTCTACTTCAGTACCAATATCTGGCAAACTATCTTTTTTATACGTATCGAAATACTTTTTAACCTCTAACGGAGTAACGTTCGTGTTTTCAGTAATTTTTGCTTGCATTTTCTCAGCAATTAAACCTTCTTTAATGTCTGGTCTCATTTCATCTTTGTACTGCAATACAGATTTTTGAAGAAATTGTTCTAAGCGCTCTTGTCCACCCATACGTTGTATCTGGTAACGCATGCGTTTATCTAGCGCATCATCAACTTGGCTATCATCAACCATAATTGAATCTATTTCTGCTTGTTGTTTTAATAATTTTTGAACCAACATTTGTTGCAAAAAATAACATTTTGCTTTTTCATCTGCCGGATTACCTTGATTCAAATAAATAGCATATTGTTGATTTAAATCAGATAATAGGATAATATTACTTCCTACCACAGCAACAACTTTATCGAGGTTTGTTTTTTGAGCTTGTACATTTAAAAACAGACACATTAAACCGCCTGCTAATAATAAAAATTTCTTCATTCTTTTTTTGTTCAATTGTATTTCTATTGCAAAGTTAATATTATTCGGCGCATAGCTAATTAAAGCTTGGCCAGCTTTCTCAGTTCGTCTTCGTTAACTTTTACCGTGTATTTTGTTCTTAATGTTTTAATCCATTCGTTTTCTAAGCTTTGCTGATAATCTGCAGTAACTTGCCCACGCACATCATCAAAACTTTTACCACTGTAAGCGTTCACATTTTTGTTGTAAAATTCTTCAATTGCGGCTTCGCTATCTTGTATTTTACTCCAAATCTTTTTTTCGGATATGTTAAACATCAAAACGCCTTCCCTGTATTCGTTCATAATAAAATTATACTCGATATTTTTTGGGGAAGTCTTTTTTTGAGCTTTTAAAGCATTTTCGTATCCGTTAATTTCTTTTTTATAAGCAGTATCAGCATCTAAATTCATTACTCTTGCCTCAGTAACCTTTAATTTAAAATTTAGGTAAAGATTTAGGTAAGACGCTAAATCCTGATAAGTTGCAGTTGCAATACCCGCATGATTTTTCTTATAAACCCACATAAACTCCTTGCTGCTTATAGATTTCCCATTAACAGAAGCAACATTTTGTGCAAATGTAATGCAGGTAAAAAAACATAAAATAAAAATGCAACAGACTTTTCTCACAAAAGACAACAGCTATATAATTTTAATGGATAAAAGTAACAATTTAAGGCGCTATAATAAGATATTTAACTAATTTTAACAGAAAATAATTTTCATTAAAAAGATAAGATGGCCAACCAACTAACAAGTAACGCCGAAGCTTTGCGTTTATTTTTTACCGACGATATTTATTTGGTGAAAGATGATAGTCAAATTGCTTTTGCAGAGCCTGTTATGATAAAATCTGAAGTTGTCCCAAAGGAAACTGTTATTACGTCAATAATGGAAGTAAACACAGTTGAAGATTTACCTCTTATCGTGGAAGAACCCAAACCAATTCTAAAAAGGAATTTTAACTTCGAGTTTTTGGGTAAAAATCAAAAAGGCATTCTGATTTTAGTAAATGATAACGTAAATAAAGTGAGTTCTGAGCAAGGAACAGAGCTATTACGAAAACTGGTAAAAGCCATCGAACTCACAAATAATGACTTTGCATTGGTCAACTATTCGAAGTATAATGATGCAACTTTTGAAGATTTAAGTGAATTTTTTAATTGCCAGTTAGTATTGTCTTTCGGTGTTGAAACGCAGCAATTGGGTTTAGCTACACAACCTTTACATCAATTGTTAAATTTAGGTGATACACGATTAATTTTTACCTCGAATTTGCATGATTTAGATAGCGATCAGGCTAGTAAAAAAACATTGTGGACAAGTTTACAGCAGTTAAAGAATGGCTAATCAATTAGTTTTTGCTACCAATAACGCCCATAAAACACTTGAGGTTAGCGAATTGTTAGCGCCTAAATATGAGGTTTTAAATTTAGCAGGTATTGGTTGTGATGTAGATATTCCAGAAACTGGAAATACATTTGCAGAAAATGCAACTTTAAAAAGCACCTACGTAGTAGAGAATTATCATATCGATTGTTTTGCTGATGATAGTGGTTTGGAAGTTGAGGCTTTAAATAATGAACCTGGAATTTATTCGGCAAGGTATAGTGGCGCCAGAGGCGATGCAGAAAACATGAAGTTTTTACTTCAAAAAATGGAGGGCATAACCAATCGTAATGCCCGATTTAAAACCGTTATTTCTTTAATCCAAAATGGTGAAAACCACCTTTTTGAAGGCGTAATTTATGGCAAATTAAGAACAGTTCCAGTCGGAGAAAAGGGTTTTGGCTACGATCCGATATTCGAACCAAAAGGCTATTCTATTACGTTTGCTGAAATGGAAATGGAACAAAAAAATAAAATCAGTCACAGAGCGTTGGCTATGCAAAAACTAATTGCTTTTTTGCAAGAAAACTAAGTCCTATTAATTTACAGATTGAATTTTCGTTTTAGTTGTATCAACTTTTACTGGAGAGACAACAGCAGGTTTAATTGGTGTTGTTCTCCCTTTACTCGGATCTTCTACCACTGGTTTTTTAGCTGGTAAAATTGGTTTTATGCCAGATGGATCACGTCCAATTACTTTTACTGCTGATTTTGTGGTAGTGGTTTTGGATGCAACTTTAGCTGCTGGTTTACCTTTAATAATATCAGCTTTGCTAACCGGCCTCAATTCCGGCTTCCAAATAAAACCTGTTAAAAGTGTTTCTTTCGGTAATTTATTAATAGGATTTGTTGCGCCTTCGGCCTCTTTAATGTACAAAATGTCTGTTAGCTCTTTGTCTTTAAATAGAAATTTAATTCGACTACTCACAGATTGATTCATGTTATCGTATTTGCCTTTATCATCTTTAGAATAGTAAATGCTTTCGGCATTGCCATCCACATACATGTTTCTCATTTCCCCATCCTTAAAAAAGCCTGTAATTTTCTTCCCTTTTACCTGATTAAATTTGGTAGAATCTGTTTCTACGTTTACCAAAAATCCGTTTTGTAAAACTTGAAAACTGTGAATTTTATCATTCTTGAAAAAAACGTGAATGGTATCACCTGTTTGTTGTGTTCCTTCCGACCATAAAATGGGATTTTTATACCAACGTAAAGTAGAATCTGCTGCTGTATAAAACAATGAATCGGCTTTTGCCTGCATATTAGATTTAAAAACTCTCACATTGTGAAATGCTTTAATAACCCGAGTTCTAACCGTATCTGCAGGATTAAAAACTGCAACACTATCTTTTTTAAGCGGATTAGTACCTGCAATTTTCGGTTTAACTCCATTTACAGCAGTCGAAATTGCTTTTTTATCATCTGATTTTGCTGCAATTTTTTTATCCGTTTTAACAGAATCCTTTTTACTCAGAACTATCGTTTTATTTTGGACAGACGCCAGCGCAACGGCTTTTATGCTATCTGCTTTTAAACTATCGGTACTAATTTTAACTTTCGTACTATCCAATAATTTTGGTGGTGGGGGATTGTTTTTTAAATCTTTAGCCTTTTGTTCGGCTAGTTTTCTTTCTTTTTTGCTCAGTTTTTTCGTGTCAGGATTTGCAACAATAGGTTTTTTCACTGCTTCAGTTGCAGCTGCTGCTTTTCTAGCTTCAACTTTTTCTTTCTCCTTTTCCTGTTTTGCTTTTTCATCTTCTGCACCTACCTCATTATCTTTCTGAATAATGGGTTTATTCAACAACTTTAAAGTATGTTGTAAAACTTTCTGCGTTTCTAACGTATCTGCTCCAAGCCATAAAGTATCAGGTATTTTCTTATTATTCACCGTAATGGAATCTTTCGTTCCCATCCCGAAATACGCATTTTTGGTCACTACTGCACGTTCATCCGCTTTGTAATATTCACCTAATTGTCCTCGTAAAAGCGTTCTGTCAGAAGTATCAATAAATACAATATTCTTTACAGCCTTGCCGTACCCGATTTTACCGTAATAATATAAACTATCACCTTTTAAAGATTTTGTATTTTGTGTATATAGATTTTTTTTACCGAAATACGCATTTTCACTTTTGGTGTTGTAAGCACCATCTTCAGTATATAAATTATCGTCTTTTCCTTTAATATTTGTTGGACCGTAAAAATAAGTCCAATTGGTAAGCGTGTTGTAACGTAGTGTATCAGACTTGATAGTGCTTTGGGGCGTAACAACTACAACATTATATCTAAAAAAAGCATCCTTTGAGCTGGCAAAATACCACCCTCTTTTACTAGTAAGAACTACGTCTTTATTTACAATTTTACCACCAGTACTATATTCTCCAATTCTGGTAGCCATGTTGTAATCCAAAATATTGGTAGTTAAAGTCGAAGTTGGGTCAATCATTTTTACATTACTTGATAAATGCGCCTTTTTTGCATTTCCATCATAATTTAAAAAATCAGAGTAAATATTAACTGTATCACCTTGGTTAATGTGAACATTTTTAAAAGCTTCAAAATAATTTCGATCTTTATAAAAAACGGCACTATCAGATCTTAAAGTAGCATTGTCTTGTCTAAAAACTGGATTTATAACATAGTTTACATTTGTTTTAGTGTCCACGGTCAAACGATCAGAGGAAACTAATTCAATTTTAGTCCGCTGTTGCGCAAACAAAATGCTCGGGAAGAGTAATAAAAAGAAGAAAAAGCGTAATTTCTGCACTTTACAAAGTTATGTTTTATTTTTTTTTAATGTTGTAAGCTTATCACGGTTAAATTAAATATTTTTGAAACATGTTACCGCTACAGCAGTTTACAAATTACATCAAAAAAAATGCCCTTTTCTCTGCACAAGATAAAATCTTGTTGGCGGTAAGTGGCGGTAAGGATTCGGTTTTGATGGTTCAGCTATTTAAACTCGCTGGTTTTCAATTTAGTATAGCGCATTGTAATTTTAATTTGCGGGGAGATGAATCTCAACGTGATGAGGCTTTTGTAAAACTCTTAGCAACAACTTTAGAAATACCTTTTCATGTAGTACATTTTGATGCGAAAACCTATGCCAATGAACATCAAATATCAATTCAGATGGCTGCTAGAGATTTGCGTTATCAATGGTTTGAAACTATTAGACAAGAAAACAACTATGATTTTATTGCTTTAGCGCATCACCAAAATGATTCCATCGAAACATTATTGCTTAATTTAACACGTGGCACAGGCATAAGTGGCATGCATGGTATTTTACCCAAAAGGGATAAATTAATAAGGCCATTATTGTTTTTATCGCGACAACAAATTGATGAGTTGATAAAAGAAAACGACATCAACTTTGTTGAAGATAGCTCAAACGAAAGCACAAAATATGCTCGCAATAAAATACGCTTAACCGTTATTCCGCAACTGCGGGAAATTAACCCAAATTTAGAACACACTTTTGCCCAAAATATAGCTCGCTTTGCAGAAACTGAAGAAGTTTTACAAGGTGTAATTGTGCAAACTCGTAAAGAAATTGCAAGAGAAATTGATGGTGTAGTTTATTTTTCAATTGAGAAAATTAATGCGCTAAAACCTCAAAAATTAATCTTTTTCGAGTTGTTAAAACCTTATCATTTTACCGATGGCGTAGTTGATGAAATTTTAGAATCGTTAACAAAACAAAGTGGGACATCATTTTATAGCCACACCCATCGTGCAACTATTAATCGTAATGATGTAATGATATCGGCTTTGCCTAGAGAACAAACGCATGCAAATCATTTTATTCACCCAAAAGATGAACGAATTTTAATAGAAAATCAGCAAGTTTTAATTGCTTACACTACTTCAAACGCAGTAGAGGATAATCGAAATAAAGCGTTTATAGATGCAGATAAGTTGATATATCCGCTTATTATTCGTTTTAAACAAGATGGAGATCGATTTATGCCATTAGGGATGAAACAATATAAAAAGTTAAGCGATTTTTTAATTGATAATAAAGTACCATTGCCACAAAAAGAAAAAATTCCGCTACTAATTAATGGGAATGGAGAAATAATTTGGGTTGCAGGTTTACGGCAAGACAATAGATATAAAGTGAATGCAACAACAAAAAAAGTTGCTATATTCGAATTGTTAAATGTATAATGGATCATAAAAATATCTATATCGAAAAACAGTACATCGGCCGCGATTATATCCGAATCTGTATTAGGCTCGTAATGGCAGCTTTTTGTTTTGGCGCCTATGTGTATGAGCGTGATCGGGATAATACTGTAGACCTTTTTTTGGTAGTTGGTTTCGGAATTATTGGCGTTTCTATTATCCTTTTGTTTCTTATTCAATATAAAATACGCATTGAAAATAAAAGTGTAGTAATTGATGGGTTGTGGACAGCTAAGAAAGTAAAAATAGATTTGAACAGTATTATAAAAGTGCGCAAAGCGACGTATAGCAACTTTATGTTCAATAATCCGGTGTATAATTTACATAAAAAAGGAAGCATTCGCTTTTATTCATCAGGTAAAGATGCCATTGTTTTAACCGATAGAGATGGGTTAGAATATTTTATTGGCACTCAACGTCCTAACGAAATGTATTTGGTGATTCAAGAAGAAATGAGAAATTAATTTTCTTTCCCTACATCATTTTATTCAACATCAATTTTATTACCAATAGATAACACAAATTAAATAAGATATAGGTTAATTTGCTTTTGTAAAACTTACGGTTTACATTTTATAAAATTATTGATGAAAATAGGAATTGTTTGTTACCCTACATTTGGTGGAAGCGGTGTTGTTGCTACCGAATTAGGTAAAGCTTTGGCGAATGAAGGCCATCAGGTTCATTTTATCACGTATAGCCAACCAGCTCGACTAGATTTTTTCTCGGCCAATTTGTTTTACCACGAAGTTTCGGTAAGAGATTATCCATTATTTGATTATGCTCCTTACGAATCTGCTTTAGCAAGTAAATTGGTAGATGTTGTTCGCTTTGAGCAATTGGATATTTTACACGTGCATTATGCCATTCCTCATGCTTCGGCGGCATTTATGGCTAAACAGATTTTAGCAACTTTCGGTATTAATATTCCGTTTGTAACCACGTTACATGGTACAGATATCACCTTGGTAGGTAAAGACGCAACATATAAACCTGTGGTAACTTTTTCTATCAATCAAAGTGATGGTGTAACTACAGTTTCTCAAGATTTAAAAGAAGATACCTACAAACACTTCGAAATTGAGAAAGACATTAAGGTAATTCCGAATTTTATAGATTTTAACCGATTTAGTTTAAAACCTAAAGATCATTTCAAAAAAGCAATCGCTCCAAATAACGAACGTATTTTAATTCATACTTCTAATTTTAGAAAAGTAAAACGTACTGAGGATGTGATTAAGATGTTTCAAAAAGTCCAGGAGAGAATTCCTTCTAAATTACTAATGGTAGGAGATGGACCTGAACGTACTGCAAATGAACAATTATGTAGAGAACTAGGTATTTGTGATAATGTTCGGTTTTTAGGTAAACAAGATGCTGTTGAGGAAATTTTATCGGTTTCAGATTTGTTTATTATGCCATCAGAATCTGAAAGTTTTGGTTTGGCAGCTTTAGAAGCTATGGCTTGCAAAGTTCCAGTAATTACATCTAACGCTGGCGGTTTGCCAGAGTTAAATATCGACGATTATTGTGGTTACATGTGCGAAGTAGGCGATATTGAGGATATGGCGAATAAAGCAATCACTATTTTAAGCAATGAAGATACGTTGAACTATTTTAAAGAAAACGCGTTAAAAAGAGCTCAAGATTTTGATTTAAAGAAGATATTGCCAATGTACATTGATTACTATAAAGAGGTTATAGAAAAATCTTTAGTAGCGAATTAATCTATTTACTAAAAATCAGACAAACTGGTACACCCACATTAATTCTTTTGCCGCTATCTTTTAGTTTTCCAGTAATTTTATTCCGATTAAAAATTACAACATCATTGGTATATTGATGTGCCACTAACACATGATTTCCGCTTGGATCTATTGCGAAATTTCTAGGACCTTTGCCCAACGTGCTTACTCGTTCTACAAATTTTAACATCCCAGTGGGAAGAATAGCAAATACAGAAATTGTATTTGCATCACCACGATTTGTTTCATATAAAAACTTCCCATCGGGAGATACATGAATATCTGCTCCATCTATTTTTCCAGTAAAATCTTTTGGAGAAGTAGCGATTTCTTGAATTTTCTTCAAACTTCCATTGAAATAATTAAATGCAGTAATACTTCCATTAAACTCATGGGTCAAATACGCAAATTTCTCATTCGGACTAAAAGTTAAATGTCTTGAACCAGTACCTGCGTTTGTTTTAATGACAGTTTTTATGGTTAATATCTTATCAGGACTTGCAGAGTTGTAGTTATAAATGTAAATAAGATCTTCACCTAAATCATTACATATTAAATAGTTATGATCTGGTGTAAATTGAACCTGATGTACATGAGCACTTTCTTGTCTTTTTTTAGGATCTATGCTTTTGCCAGTATGCTGAATGATTTGTTTGGCATCAGTTAAAGATCCATCCGCATTGCGGCCAAAAACTGAAATTGTACCTCCACTATAGTTTGCCAAAATCACATTTCTATCATCAAGAGAAATAAAACATGGATCAGCACCTTCGGAAGATTTTTTATTAAGAAAAGATAAATCTCCACTTTGTGAATTAAAACTAAAAGCACTTACGGCGCTATTTTTACCATCTTCATTTACACTATAAACGAATTTTTTATTATTGCTAACAGCTAAATAACTCGGATTAATAACGTTTTTAGCAATACTTTTTAAGTTGGTTTCTGCTGTTTGGCTATTATAATTATAAACGTAAATCCCTTCGCTATTGCCTTTATTGGTATATGTTCCAATTAGCAAATTATAGTTTTGTGCTTGAGCTTGAAAAGTTAGAAAAACAGCTAATAAAATGAAGAAATATTTTTTCATGGTAAATGGATTTCAATTTTAGTGCAAAGTACGCAAAGAAAAAAATATGCAAAACAAGATTTTCGATTTAGCTAAAAACACAAAAGTCGCTAGTACTAACTAACGACTTTTGAGAATTTCCGCTTTTCGGATATATTATTTTATCAAATGTTTAATCTGAATTAATTCATGTTCTTCTAAGAAACGCCATCTGCCGCGTGGCAAATCCTTTTTAGTCAAGTTGCCATAAACTACACGGTCAAGTTTAACTACATCGTATCCTAAATGTTCAAATATTCTACGCACAATACGGTTTTTACCACTGTGAATTTGAATACCAACTTCACGTTTTGTAGCTCCGGCAACATAAGAAACATTGTCTGGCTTAATTAAACCATCTTCTAATTCTAAACCAAATTGAATTTTATTGAAATCGCCTTGACTTAAACTTTTGTTTAATTCTACATGATAAATTTTAGTGATACCATTTTTTGGATGCGATAATTTATCGGCTAATTCTCCATCATTGGTCATTAAAATCAACCCTGTTGTATTTCTATCTAAACGACCAACTGGATAAATGCGCTCACGACTCGCTTTTTCTACCAATTGCATTACCGTTCTACGCTCTTGAGGATCGTCGGTAGTTGTGATATAATCTTTAGGTTTGTTTAATAAAACGTAAACTTTCTTTTCGCGTTTTAGTAATTCGCCATTGTAACGTACTTCGTCTTTGTAAGGATCAATTTTATGGCCTAATTCAGAAACTGGAGATCCATTTACAGAAATTACTCCTGCTTCAATTAATTCATCCGCCTTGCGACGAGAACAAATACCTGAATTAGCGATATAACGATTTAAGCGAATTAAGCCATCATCTTCTTTTGGTTCAGGAGTTTTTCTCGCTCTAGTTGTAGGTGCTACGCGTTCGCCACGATCTTCTTTGCCTTTATAGCCTCCTTCGTCGCGTTTTCTGTACGGGCGACTATCTGTACTTCTAGATGCGCCACTTTTTCTATCTGCAAACTTAGATTTATCGCCGTCGGTTATAAAATTATCTTTTTTAACGTAGCTGCGTTTGCCTTCAGTAGATTCATCTCTCGAACTGCCTTCTTTATATGCTTTTGGTTTGTAACCAGAATTACCACTTTCTTTTTTCTCCCAAGGTTTAAAGCCGCCTTTACTATCGGTTTTAGGTTTAAAATCTTTTGAGGCTCCTTCTCTATCTGTTCTTGGTTTGAAGTCTTTTCCAGATGATGGTCTTGGTGAGTATGGTTTAGAATCACCATCTCTTGGTGTTCTTGGTTTGTAGTCTTTTGATGCGCCATCTCTATCTGATCTTGGTTTAAAATCTTTTCCAGATGATGGTCTTGATGAGTATGGCTTTGAATCGCCATCGCGAGATGCTCTTGGTTTATATTCCTTTCTGTCGCCAGTAGCAAAACCAGGTTTGCGTTTTTCTTTATCGTCTTTTTTGTCAAAGCCAGAACTTTCTTTTCCGTCTTTGTCGCTAAATCTACTTTTGGGTTTATCAGTGCCTGCAGGTCTTCTGCTTGTACTTCTATCGCCCGCCTTGGACTTGTCATCGCGACTGTTCCTGTTATTGTTTTTTATCATGATACGCTTTTAGCCACATAAAATATGCGGGTGCAAATTTAATAAAAATGTATCAATGTATTTCGTAAAAATTGAGCTAAAATAACAAAAAAGAAATCTGCGTTTAAGTAGGTTTAAACCTTGATTTTGATAGGAAAACACGTAACTATTTGATAATTAGATAAATGTATTGTACCTTTGCCGATACAAATATAATTGTTCACCAAAAAAAGGAGGAAGATGATAAAGAAACACCTCATTCCATGTACGGTAATTTTAACATTACTGGTTATGGCAAAAGTGTTTGCTTATAAGCTGCCAGAAGTAAAAACAAGTCTAAAGAAAGACAACAATACCACCATAAAAAAAGAAGCTGAAGAGCCAGCATTTACATTAGCTCAACTAGAATTTGCAGATGAAAACTTGCCTTCGGGCGATGCAAGGATTAACGGTAAAATGAAGAGAATTTTAGCTTCTTATGCCTACCAGAATCTGCAAACCAATCGTTTACACCGCAAAGCCGCAGAATGGTTTCCAATTATTGAACCGATTTTAGCAGCCTATGGCATCCCGAACGATTTTAAATACATGCCTTTAGTAGAATCAGGTTTACAGAGCGGTACGTCTCCAAAAGGCGCATCGGGTTATTGGCAATTTATGCCAGGAACTGCTCGTACTTACGGATTAAAGGTAAATGGCAACGTAGATGAACGTCAAAACTTGAGAAAATCTACTATCGCAGCTTGTAAATATATTAAAGAGCTATATGGTATTTTTGATAGCTGGACTTTAGTCGCAGCGGCTTACAATGTTGGCGATGTCCACATGAAAAGACAAATCAACAAGCAAAATCAAGATAATTATTTTAAAATGAAATTGAATCGTGAAACAGGTGGATATGTTTACAAACTCATTTCAATGAAAGAAATTCTTGAAAACCCAGCTCGTAATGGTTACAGAAGTCAAAAAGCATTAATTGCTTATACCGAATCTCAACCTACTACAGTAGAATAAGATTTCGAGACTTAAAATTATTAAAGCCATTCGCAGTACGCGGATGGCTTTTTTGATTCTTTTATGGGTACTGTCATTCAGAGCGCAGCGAAGAATCTCATTCGATAAATTGCTAAAATAGATTCTTCGCTGCGCTCTGAATGACAAATGTTTACTATTTTAGTCCCATGTCGCTGCAAAAACTCCGTGTTATTTCTGTAAGTAAACAAGCTGCCGAAGTTTTAACTATAAATTTCGGAACCTTAAACGGCGAAAAGCTGAATTACAAAGCAGGTCAGTTTTTGCCATTAGTTTTTCAGGTAAACGGAAAAGAGTTGCGACGTTCTTATTCTTTTTGTAGTTCGCCAGATGTAGAAGAACCAATTTCTATTGCTGTTAAATTAGTAGAGAATGGAGAGATTTCAAGGTTTATCCATCATCAAATAGCCATTGGCGATACAGTAGAAATAGCAAAACCAAACGGACAATTTATTTATCAGCCAGATGGTGAAGTTAAAAGAACAGTTTTTCTATTTGCTGCCGGAGTTGGAATTACACCACTTTTATCAATTTTGAAAACGGCATTGGTTACCGAAATCTATTCTAAAATTGTATTAATTTACAGCAGTCGCTCTGCTGAAGACACCTTGTTTATAGAAGAAATAGCGAAATGGCAAGTAGAGCATTCGGCTAGATTAAAAGTTATTCACTTGTTTAGTAATTCGAAAAATCTATTTAGGGCAAGATTAAACGGTTTTCTCATCAACCAGTTGGTGAAAGAAAATATGGAATTTGACGCTAAAGATGCGTTGTTTTATACTTGCGGGCCAGTAGATTACATGGATGTTTGTCGTATTACATTGTTAGGCGCAGGTTTTAAACCAAATCAAGTTAAGCGAGAAACATTTGTACTGCCAGAAGATGAGGCTGATGAAGATGATGGAACAGAGAAAATAATTGATAAGAATACGTATTCAGTTAATTTACATTTTAAAGGAGAAATGCATCATTTGCTAGTTCCTTGGCCTAAAAGGATTTTAGAAGTTGCACTCGAAAATAAAATTGATTTACCTTATAGTTGTAGTGGTGGCGTTTGTAGTACGTGTACAGCAACTTGTATTTCTGGTAATGTGAGAATGGATTACAATGAAGTTTTAACTGATGATGAAGTTGCCAAAGGCAGAGTTTTGGTGTGTACAGGGCATCCTACAGTTAATGAAACGACGATAACTTGGGATTAGGTTTTTTTAACCACATAGAAACATAGTCAACATAGAAAGCAAATAGCTATGTATAAATACGTGGTAAGATTACAACCTTCTCTCTGGTAATGGAACAAAATCAGTTTCTCCTGGCACTGGCGGATATTCTTGATTTAACCATTTCGTTTTAGCTTCTTCAATTAATTCTTTGCTTGAGGCTACAAAATTCCAATAGATAAAACGTTCTTCGGGGAAAGGTTCGCCACCAAAAATGTAGATGGTAGTATTTGCTTGCATGATAAACTCACAAAGTGAACTTTCTTTCGCTACTAATAATTGTTTTGGCTCGAAAGTGTTTCCATCGTTTTCAATAGCACCTTCTAAAATATAAATTCCACTTTCGCCAAAAAGTTCATCGCCAATTTTTACTGTTATACGAATTGTACTTTTCAATTCTACTAAATACAAAGGACTATAAACTGGAATTGGAGATTTATGTCCTAAAACTTCACCTGCAATTAATTTATATTGAACTCCGTTATTTTCCCAAGTTGGGATTTCATCCGCCTCTGCGTGAAAAAATTCGGGCTCCATTTGCTCTAAATCTTTTGGCAAGGCTACCCAAATTTGTAAACCATGCAAGGCTTTAGTAGAATGACGAAGGTATTCTGGAGTTCTTTCTGAATGAACAATCCCTTTTCCAGCTGTCATCCAATTTACTTGACCGGCTTTAATTTCTACTTCAGTTCCTAAACCATCTTTGTGCATCACATTACCTTCAAAAAGGTAAGTGAGGGTAGATAAACCGATATGCGGATGCGGTGGAATGTCTAAATTTTTATGGTCACTCATTACGGTTGGACCCATGTGATCGATGAAAGAAAAGGGACCGACCATTCTTTTTTCTCTGAAAGGCAACAATCTGCCAACCATAAAATTGCCAATATCACTTGGCCTTTCTTCAATAATGAGCTTAATATTTGACATGTTCTTTTTTTATTTAAAGATAATAATTTGGATTGTATAAATCTATATCGTAATATTGCAATATTAAAATATAAAACAATGGGCGCATCTAAAACGGAACACTTTACACAAAAGCAAAATGAAATTGCTGCACTAATGAAGGCGTTGGGTCATCCCGCTAGGGTTGCTATTATTGATTATTTGTTGACGGTTGATACTTGTATTTGCGGAGATATTGTAAATGAATTACCATTGGCGCAACCAACGGTTTCTCAGCATTTGAAGGAATTAAAAAACGCTGGATTAATTAAAGGAAATATAGAAGGGAATGCGATCTGTTATTGTATTGATGAAGAAACATTCGCTAAGTTTCAAAATTTCCTGTCGGAGGTTTTTGGGAAAATTAAAGTGCAAAAGAATAACTGTTGTTAATTTAAATTACTATAAAATGAAATTATCAGAAATTAAAACTACGCTAACTACAGCTGAGGCTGTGAATTTTATATTGGAAGATGGGACTTTGGTACCTGAGCATTTTCATGTAACTGAAATAGGTGTGGTGAGCAAACACTTTATTGATTGTGGTGGAACGGTTCGTACAGAAAAGAAAGCTAATTTCCAGTTGTGGGATGCTAATGATTTTGAGCATCGCTTAAAACCAGGTAAACTATTAAACATTATTGGGCTATCTGAAAAGGTTTTGGGAATGGAGGATTTGGAGATAGAAGTAGAATACCAAAATGATACAATTGGTAAATACGGATTGAATTTTAACGGAAAGGATTTTGTATTGACAAGTACTCGAACGGCTTGTTTAGCGAAAGAAGCCTGCGGTGTTCCGGCAGAAAAGCAAAAAGTAAATTTGGTTCAATTTCCGACTGCAAATGTTTGTGCACCAGGTGGCGGTTGTTGTTAATTGTTAAGCATGAAGAAGATATTAGTGCTTTGCACTGGCAATAGTTGTCGTAGTCAAATTGCAGAAGGTTATTTGAGGTATTTTGCAAAGGGTAAAGCTGAGATTTACAGTGCTGGAATTGAAACGCATGGTGTAAATCCTAAAGCTATTGCTACTATGGCGGCAGATGGAATTGATATTTCTAACCATACTTCCAATAACATTGATGAATATAGAACTGTAGATTTCGATTATGTGATCACGGTTTGTGATAATGCGAAAGAGAATTGTCCATTTTTTCCTAGCAAAGCGAAGAAGTTTCATTACAATTTTCCAGATCCTGCTAAGGCGAAGGGAACTGAAGAAGAAATTGTAGCGGAGTTTAATAGAGTTAGGGATTTAATTAAAAGTTATTGTCATCGCTTTATAAAAGAAAACCTCATCCAAAATTAATTGAATGAGGTTTTCTTTTCGTTACTCTGAACTTGTTTTACTGTGTGGCTTTCCGCTTCGCTACAGCTTAGAGTCTATGTTTGGAAAGATGCTGAAATGAATTCAGCATGACGGGTTATTCTTCTTCTTTAGCTTCTACTAAACCAGGTACATCTACCATTTCGTTTACATCGGCTTGGTAATTTACGCCAGCTACATCAAAACCAAATAGGTTTAAAAAATCTGTTTTGTAACCTGCTAAATCGCCTATGGCTGGTAAGTTTTCTGTTGTAGCGTCTTTCCATAGGGTAGCTACACGAGCTTGTACATCATCACGCATTTCCCAATCATCAATTCTGATGCGGCCTTCTTGATCTACAGGAACATCACCATTGGTGTATAATCTATCTTTAAATAATCTGCCGATTTGCTCAATACAACCTTCATGAATACCTTCTTCTTTCATTATTTTATATAATAACGAAATGTATAAAGGGATTACAGGAATTGCTGAACTTGCTTGTGTAACTAAGGCTTTGTTTACCGAAACGTAGGCTTTTCCTTTTAGGTCGGCTAGTTTATCGGTGATGGTAAATGCAGTTGCTTCTAAGTGGTTTTTTGCCATGCCAATTGTTCCTTTGCGGTAAACTGCTTCGGTTACGGCAGGGCCGATGTAAGAGTAGGCAACTGTTGTAAAGCCATCGGCTAATAGTTTTTCTGCTTTTAAAGCATCAATCCACATGCCCCAATCTTCGCCACCCATTACGGCTATTGTGTTTTCTATTTCTTCTTCGTTAGCTGGCTCGATAGATACATCTGAAACTATGCCTGTATGAAAATCGACTGTTTTATTGGTAAATGAACCGCCTATAGGTTTTAAAACTGAACGATGTGTAATACCTGTATTTGGGTTTGTTCTTACTGGCGATGCTAAGCTGTAAATGATTAAATCGATTTGACCTAAATCTGCTTTGATTAGATCGATGGTTTGTTGTTTTACTTCGTTTGAGAAGGCATCTCCGTTAATGCTTTTTGCATATAAACCTGCTTTATTAGCTTCGGTTTCGAATGCTGCGGTGTTGTACCAACCTGGTGATGCGGTTTTGCCTTCTTTTGGTGGTTTCTCGAAATAGACACCTATTGTTGAGGCACCTGAGCCAAATGCACTTGTAATTCTGGATGCTAAACCGAAGCCGGTTGATGCACCAATTACGAGTACTTTTTTAGCGCCATCAATTGGGCCTTGAGATTTGATATAGTTAATTTGATTAATTATGTTTTGCTCACAACCTTTTGGGTGTGCGGTTAAACATATAAATCCTCGCATTCTAGGTTCAATAATCATAATTTTTTAAAGCTATTACTTAAAAATTAACGCTGGTTTAAGTTGGCAGCGTTCTATTCTTCAAAACTATCCTTAATTTCTTTCCATTCCAAATATATAGTTCATTAGTTCATTTGGTTCAGTTGTTTATTGGTTCATTAGTTCATTGGGGTGTGGTGGGTTTATTGGGGTTTTATTAGATCAGTTGGTTGAAGCCAAAGCAATTAATATTAAAGTGCGTGGTATAAGCGGGGGTAGTGTTGGTGTTTGCAGAATGGTTTATTGCAGTTTCGGAATATACTATTGCTGTTTCGGAATGGACTGTTGCAGTATCGGAATGGATTGTTGCAAGTTCGGAATGTACTGTTGTAGTATCGGAATGGATTGTTGTAGTTTCGGAATGGGTTGTTGTAGTATCGGAATGGATTATTGCAGTTTTGGAATGGACTGTTGCAGTTTCGGAATGTTTTACTAAAGATCCTTCACTTCGGCAACGCTCAGTGCAAGCTCGCTCAGGATGATAACCGTTTTAACCCATAGACGAATTGCAGGTGTTGGTTTGTTGCACTGTTTTTGGTTTATTAAACCCGATTGAAGTGGAAATACTTTTTGTGTTGCATCATCTTGTTGTTGAATTGCACTGTTTAAAGGTTTCTCGGCTGCGCTCGAAATGACGGAAGACGTTGATGCAAAAAGATTGTAACGGAAAGCGGGGCTTGCTTAAATAGGTGTTACTGTGTTGGCTTTTCGAATTTTATTTACCACAGATGAACACGGATTGAATAGTTTATTTTACCACCTTAGACACCTAAGAGAATCTTAGCTGGTGATTTATTTAACCACAAAGACGAGAAAAGATTCGGATGCATAGAGATTCTTCGCTGCGCTCTGAATGACAAATTTTTTTAGACAAAAAACTGTGTTTTAACTAGTGAAGATCAATAGCTTTTGTGCTTAAAAATCGTTATTTTTGCAGGCTGTTTTTTAATACGGAACAAAGGAAATTTATGAGCAAAAAGAACATTGACCTAGGTGAGCAAAAAGATGTTGAGGTGTATGGTGCTAGGGTGCATAATCTTAAAAATATTGATGTTAGTTTCCCTCGAAATAAGCTGGTTGTAATTACTGGTTTGAGTGGTAGTGGCAAGTCGTCGTTGGCTTTTGATACGATTTATGCGGAGGGGCAGAGGCGCTATATGGAAACGTTTAGTGCGTATTCTCGTCAGTTTATGGGGGGTATGGAGCGCCCTGATGTGGATAAGGTTTCGGGGTTGAGTCCGGTTATTGCGATTGAACAAAAGACGACGAGTAAAAATCCTAGATCGACAGTGGGTACGATTACCGAAATTTATGATTTTATGCGTTTGTTGTATGCTCGTGTTGCGGATGCTTTTTCGTACAATACTGGGGAGAAAATGGAGCGGATGAGTGAGGATCAGATTTTGAAGAATATTTACAAAAAGTTTGATTTGATGCCGGTAAATATTCTGGCGCCTGTGGTTAAAGGGCGTAAGGGGCATTATAGGGAGTTGTTTGAGCAGATTAGGAAGCAGGGTTATGTGAAGGTTCGTATTGATGGGGAGATTAAGGATATTACTGCTAAAATGCAGGTTGATCGCTACAAAATTCATGATATTGAGATTGTTGTTGATCGTTTAATTGTAGATGAAAAGGATCATAAACGATTATTAGATAGTATTCAGACTGCGATGCGTTTGGGTAAGGGGATTATTAAAATAAGTGATAAGGATAATAATGTTGCGCATTTTAGTAAGTTTTTAATGTGCCCTAGTACGGGGATTTCTTACGATGAACCGCAACCGAATAGCTTTTCGTTTAATTCGCCTTATGGTGCTTGTGAGCGTTGTAATGGGTTGGGTTATATTTTTGTGGTTGATAAGGAATCGGTGATGCCGAACATGAAACTAAGCATTTTAAATGGTGGTTTGGCTCCTTTGGGCGAGTACCGCGATGTGTGGGTGTTTCAGGTGTTGAAGGCTTTGGCTAAAAAGTATAATTTCTCGCTTTCTACTTCGCTAGAAAAACTGGGTGATGAGAATATTGATATCATTTTAAATGGTACGCATGAGTTGTTGAGCGTTGCGGTTGAGTATAATAAGTGGAATGTGCAGAATTATCAAATCACTTTTGATGGGATTATTAAGTTGTTGGAGGAGCAGGAGGAGAAAAAAAGTGATACTGCGGCGGCTGATGATATGGATAATTTTAGGAAGCTGAAAACTTGTCCGGAATGTAATGGTGCTCGTTTAAAGAAAGAGAGTTTGCACTTTAAAGTGGATGGTAAGAACATTTTTGAGCTTGCCGAAATGGATATTTTTAGTTTAAAAACTTGGTTTACGGATGTTGAGAATCGTTTAAACGATAGACAAAATACGATTGCGAAGGAGATTTTGAAGGAGATTAGGGCTCGTATTGGTTTTTTAACTGATGTTGGTTTAAATTATTTATCGTTGGATAGAACTGCTCGGACGCTTTCTGGTGGGGAGGCGCAACGTATTCGTTTGGCTACACAAATTGGTTCGCAGTTGATGAATGTGATGTACATTTTGGATGAGCCGAGTATTGGTTTGCATCAGCGTGATAATGAGCGTTTGATTGGTGCGTTAAAAAATCTTCGCGATTTAGGGAATACGGTTTTGGTGGTGGAGCATGATAAGGAGATGATTTTGGAGGCTGACCATGTGATTGATATTGGTCCGGCGGCGGGTGTGCATGGGGGCGAGGTTGTTGCTCAGGGAACGCCAGCTCAGATTTTAAAATCAGGAACTTTAACTGCTGCTTATTTGAATGGGAAGAAGGGAATTGAGGTTCCGAAGAAGCGTAGAAAAGGGAACGGACATAAGCTATCTATTATTAAAGCTACTGGTCATAATTTAAAAGAGGTTTCGGTTGATTTTCCGTTGGGTAAATTTATTGCGGTAACTGGTGTTTCGGGGAGTGGGAAATCGAGTTTAATTACGGAGACATTGTATCCAATTTTAAATCACCACTTTTTTAGGGCGAAAAAACATCCTCTTCCTTATGAGAAAATTAATGGTTTAAAGGAAATTGATAAGGTGATTGAGATAGATCAGGTACCAATTGGACGTACACCGAGGTCAAATCCATCTACGTATACTGGCGTTTTCTCTGATATTAGAAATTTGTTTGTGTTGTTGCCAGAGGCGAAAATTCGTGGTTATAAACCTGGTCGTTTTTCTTTTAATGTAAAAGGCGGTCGTTGTGAAACTTGTCAGGGTGCGGGAATGAAGGTGATTGAAATGAATTTCTTGCCAGATGTTTCGGTCCCATGTGAGGAATGTGGGGGAAGAAGATACAATCGTGAGACTTTAGAGGTTCGTTATCGTGGGAAATCTATTAGTGATGTGCTGGATATGAGCATTGAAGAGGCTTGTGGTTTTTTTGATCAGATGCCTGCGATTTACCGTAAAATAAAAACGTTGAATGATGTTGGCTTGGGGTATATCAGACTGGGTCAGTCATCTACTACACTATCTGGTGGTGAGGCGCAACGTGTTAAATTGGCTACTGAACTTTCTAAAAAAGATACTGGAAAGACCTTTTACATTTTAGATGAACCGACTACTGGTTTGCACTTTGAGGACATTAATGTGTTATTGGGTGTGTTAAACGAGTTGGTTGAAAAGGGGAATACTGTTTTAGTGATTGAACATAATTTAGATGTGGTAAAGGTTGCCGATTGGGTGATTGATTTGGGTGAGGAAGGTGGTGCTGGTGGTGGTCGGATTATTTTTGAGGGTACGCCTGAGGGGTTAATTCAGAATCCGATTAGTTTGACTGGAAAGTTTTTGAAGAAGGAGATGGAGGGGTAGGATAATCGTCTTTGCGAGGAACGAAGCAATCTTAAAGCGATAGGTTATATTGCGGAGATTATTATTAGAAAAGCAGATACAGAAGCCCGATTATTGTTAGTCGGGCTTTTTGCTACAATCTTTTTGTGCTTCGACAAGCTTAGCATGACAAAAAGGATTTTCGCTTCAATCCCGTTTAGATAACTATGATTGTTTGACGAGTTGGTGTTTTACTGGTGTTGTAAGATTGCTTCGTCATTCTCCTCGCAATGACGAGATGGCTTATAAGACGGACGATACTATAGCTAGGTATTTGCCATGATGGCTAACAGAAGCTAAATGACTTTCTCGGTTAGTTTTGCTTATCAGGTTTGGGATTCCGTTTGAGTTTTTTTCTAAGGAGTAATTGAGAGATGTTGAGTTGAAATCCGATAGGTAATTACTCGTATTTTCAAGATAAGTAGTTTGAATGCTACTAAGGTTTTCGCTTGTTGAGGACGCAATGGTGTGAATGAAATTTTGATTGATTACACTTTTAATGTGTATTATTTTGCCTTCAAAATCAACAAAGTTACCAGCCGTATTACTAATACAAACGAACTTTTTTGGGCTATAAAATCTTTCAGAAGTTTCTCTATTAATGATTTTATAAGCAGCTTCTTTCATACTCCAAAATAACCAAAGTGTAGTTTCTGGATTAGTGGAGGTAAGAATTTGTTGTTGCTCTTGAGCGGAGAAAAGTTTATCTAAATATCCTTTTCTACGCCAATTGCTTTCTAAACTTGCTTTTTGCAAATCTACAATGTCATTACCCAGCATTTTCTGCTTGTTTTTCTTCTATTACAGCAATGGTAGCCTTTACAGTTAGCATTTTATTCATAGAAGCATCGTCGATGGTTATTCCAAATTTCTCTTCAATATCTAAAACAATATCAACCAAGTTAGCAGAATTGATTTTGAGGTCTGTTAAAAAATCAGTGTCTTCTGTAATGTTTTCTAGTGCAGTTTTATCATCCACATAAGGTGTGATAATTTCTTTGAGATCGTTAATTATTGGCATTTTATTGTTTTTTAAATTTTTTAAAGATAACACAGGCATTCACATCGCCAAAACCAAAATTGGCTTTTGCTAAAATAGTAAGTTCTTTGTTTATTAATTTAGTGGGAATGCAATCTGGATCAATTATATTTTTTATTTCGGGATGTAAATCTTCACAATTGATGTTTGGAAATATAAAATCATCAGCTAATTGCAAAACCGAAGCAACACATTCCATACTTCCAGCTGCGCTTAATGGATGGCCAATCATTCCTTTTAAGGAATTGATGTAAGGGAAATCTTTGCCAGATCGGTTAAGTGCCTTTGACCAGTTTTCAATTTCTAAAGAATCCTTTGAGGTTGCAGTTAAATGTCCGTTAATGACATCGATATCTTTTGATGTTATACCCGCATTTTTTATTGCATCTGTAATGCACCTTTGAACAGCTACTGGATTTGGAGCAGTCATTGTTCCTAACCCACGTTGACCTCCAGAATTTACATTTCCTCCCAAAACTTCGGCATAAATTTTAGCCCCTCTTTTTAAAGCGCTTTCTAAAGATTCAAGTACTAATGCGCCAGCACCACTTGAGGGAACAAATCCACTTGCGGATGCACTCATAGGTCGGCTTCCTTTTTCTGGTTCATGATTGTGTTTATTGGTACACACCCTCATGGCATCAAAACCTCCCCAAATGTACGGGCCGCTATCAGTTGAACTACCTGCTAGCATTCTTGTAGCTTGTCCAGATTTAATGCGTTCGTATGCCATTAATACACTTTCGGTTCCTGTCGTACAGGCAGATGAATTAGTCGTTATTTGATTCCCTAATCCTAATTTCCCGCCAATAAAAGCGCTTACGCCACTTGCCATAGTTTGTGCTACAGCAGTACTGCCCAGTCTACGAACCTGTAAGTCATCAACTTTGTAAATTGACGATCTAATTTTATCTATTCCAGAGGTGCCAGTTCCGAAGATCGTACCGCTTTCCCAATCAGGATCTTCATTATTTTCTATGGATAAACCAGCATCTTTCCAAGCTTCTAATGCGGCTATAACCCCATACACGATCGCCGTACTTTCTAAAGATTTGAGTTCAAGTTCAGTAAAAGCAGCTTGAATAATTTCATCGGTTAGGTCAGGTTTTCCAGAAATCTGACAAGAAAATTTTAATGCTTCCAATTGTTGGTCATAGCGAATACCAGAAACACCATTTTTTATCGCTTCTTTAAATTGTGTAAGGTTTATGCCATTTGACGAAACTATTCCTAAACCTGTTATTACAACTCTATTGTTCATGCGATTTTTCAGTTATCATTCCAGCAATATTTCCTTTGCAAACAATTTCTCCGGCCTCGTTTTCCATCTTAACGTTACAACTTAATTTATTGAAACGAAAGTAAACTTTTTCACTGGTTACCGTTACTTTTTCGTTTGGAAAAACTGGCTTTAAAAAATCTATGGTGCTTGATGTCAAAGCTACTGTAGCTTTAGCTTGCAGATTGTGATCTCCCAAAAGATAAATACCTAAACAAACCAATCCAATTTGCGCCATAGTTTCGGTCAATATTACACCTGGTGTAACAGGGAAATCTTTAAAATGACCTTTGTAAAAGTCTAATTCTTTAGCGTACGTGTAGGTTCCTTTTGCTCCATTTTCATCAATGTGTAGTAGTTCATCAACAAAAAGAAATGGTTTACTGTAAGGAAGTTTGTCTAAAATTTGTTGTGCATTCATATTACCACTGCAATATAATTCTTTGCGCTGAAAAACCCGGTCCGAAACTTAACATTAGACCTTTTTCTCCTGATTTTGGCTTGGCGTCCATAAAACGTTCGAGCACATATAACACAGTAGCGCTCGACATATTGCCGTACAATCGTAGTACTTCCTTAGTTTCATCTATGTTTTTTCCAAGTTCTCCGAAAAGAGATTCGACAATTTGCACAATTTTTTTTCCTCCGGGATGGAAGATTAAATGGTCAATATCTTTAATTTCTAATCCGTGTTTAGCTAAAAAAGGATGAATAATTGTTGGGAAATGTTCAGTAATTGTTTCTGGAACTGTTACATCGAGTACCATTTGTAAGCCTGTATTGGAAAGTTTAAAACCCATCATATCTTCGGCATCGTAAAAATGGTACATTTCTTCTGCTAGCATTTCTGGGCCATCATCAGCTGGATTAGAACTTAACAAAGCACAAGCGGCGCCATCTCCAAAAATAGCTGCACTTACAATGTTTGCCATCGAAAAATCGTTCAATTGAAAAGTTGCGGTTGGAGATTCTACTGCAATTACTGCGGCTCGCTTACCCGGATTTGCTTTTAAAAAGTTCTTGGCGTAAATCATACCAGATACACCAGCAGCACAACCCATTTCAGTTACGGGAAGTCTAACAATATCTTGTCGAAGTTTTAACAAATTAATCAAATAAGCATCAAGCGATGGAATCATAATGCCTGTGCAACTTACGGTAATGATAAAGTCTAAATCTTGAGGTTTCCAATTTGCTTTTTCCAATGCGGTTTGCAAACATTTTGCGCCTAATTTAATTCCTTCTCTGCAATAAATGTTGTTTCGTTCTTCAAACCCCGAATCACTAAAAATTTCTTCTGGCGATAGGATAGAATAACGTCGATCAACCGCAGCGTTTTCGAATATTTTTTTAACTTTTTTAACAAAACGATCCTCTTTTCCGCTTAGCCAATTGTCTAACAAAGGCATGATTTCGTTTGTAGGCCTCGAGTAATTTGGTAGGGCTTTGCTTACTGCTTTTATTTTTACGCTCATGCTGTTTTTATTATCCATTGGTAGCGGAATGCCCATTTCCAGTTAATAGAACAAAATTTTAAATTTAGTTGTTTTGAATATCGTTGTAAATCAGTTTTTTTAAATCCTCTTAAGATGGAAACTAAACCATCTTCTCTCGACATGTCATTTAATCGGAAAACAAAGCACAATGTATTGAACAAATAATAGGCGATCGCACTGCGATGTAAATCATTAATCACAATACCTAACTTTGCTATATCTTTAAAATTTTGTAGTAATGTGATGATTTCTTCGTCTGTAAAATGATGCAAAGTTAAGGTGCATAACATGATATCACATTCTGTGGTTTTAGCTAAATCCTCAAAAATATCTTTGCATTCGTAGCTGATATTTTGATACTTAATCGATAAACTTCGAGCATGTTCTATCGTGAAATTATTTGCATCAATCCCTATTAATTCAAAGTTTAAGTTGTTGTTTTTGCCATAATCTGCAAGAGCTCTCAACATATCACCATTTCCGCATCCTATATCTATAATACGAATAAGTTGGTGCTTTGGTTGGATGCGGATTAATGCTTTAACACCATCTAATGTAACTTTATTGCCGCCTAATAATCTGTTAATGCTGGCAATTTTATCAAGTGCATCTCTTAATATTTCACCTTCTAACTGAAAATCGTCCATTATTTCAGGAGCAGTACTTCTACGACTAGTATCTATCATTATTTATTAGGAATTAGTGGTTTTCCATGCGTTTTTTTAATGATTTGCTTAAGTAAGAAAGGCACTTTTATTACGCTTGTCAATAATACATCAGTTAGTTTGTCTTTTCTTAAAATAGAAGATAAAATACTTCCCATTTTTAAACGAGAACGAAATTCTTTATCCCATAGAGAAGTATATTTTTTTTCGAGTTCAATTCTTGAAGAGATAATTCCATCAAAAAATTGAAGTAGCAATTCTGAACAGATTTTAGCGCTATGAATTGCCATTGCCATCCCATTCCCGCAAAGCGGATGAATAAGTCCGGCAGTATCTCCAATAAGTAAAATATGATCGACAACTGCAGTTTTAGCTCCAAACGCTAATTGACTAATGGTTAATGGATCATCGAATAGCATTTCACTGTTTTCGAAAATCTCTTCTAAGTGTTTATTTTGATATAAAACTTTCTGCTGATACGTTTCTATGTTTTTATGTGCTTTGAACGTAGCATAATCTGCTAAGTAGCAAATATTAACATGTTGATTTTCTACTTTGGAAACACCACAGTAGCCTCCCTTAAAATTGTGTACAGCAACTAAATCATTTGGGAAGTTGCCTTTGTAATGTGCTTTAATAGCTAAGTAAGGCGATTTCTCTTTAATAAATGGTCGATTTAATTTTATATCAATAGAAGAACGTTTGCCATACGCACCAATAACTTGTTTTGCCGTAAATTCTTGTCCTGCTAAACTATGCACATAGAAAATATCGTTGTTAAAAGTGATTTTACTTACCGTATCTTCTATGATTTCAACTCCCTTTTCCAGCAGTTGCTGATAGAGAAAATTATCGAATTCATACCTGCTAATCCCAAAACCACCTAAAGGCAAATTAATATGTATGCTTTTTCCCGAAATTGTACTAAGCTGTAAACGGTTAATGTGAGTTGGGTATAATTTGCTGATATCAATATTTAGCCACTCAAAATAGGGAAGAACTTCGTTTGAAATGTACTCGCCGCAAACTTTATGGTGTGGATAGGCATTTTTTTCAATTAGAATAACTTTTAAACCAGCTTTATAAAGGTGAAGGGCTGCTGTTAAACCAGCAAGTCCACCACCGACTATTAAAACATCTGATTGAAAGGGCATAATTTAAAATAACATCATTTATAAAAATATAACATATTAAGCAGGTATTTGTTATTGATGAAACTAAAAACCATAATCATTAATTATCTTTTATCAATTTACCCTAACTTTATCTATGCAAACTTTATTAACGGCTGCCCAAATGCGAAATGCTGATGCGTATACCATAAAGCATCAATCTATTTCTTCTATTAATTTAATGGAAAAAGCGGCAAAAGCATTTGTGAAGGTTTTTAAAAAGGAAGTTTCAAATAAAGAATCTAAAATCTCCATTTTATGTGGACAAGGAAATAATGGGGGAGATGGTTTAGCAATTGCAAGACTTTTAGATGACGAGAACTATAAAAATGTTGTTGTCTATTTAATTACTTTTTCTACTGGACAGAGCGAGGATAACAAGAAAAACATAAAGCGATTGTTGAAGTTAAAGGTTCCAGTTACGATTATTAAAGAAGCCAAAATAGTAAAGAATTTACAATCTGATGTACTAATTGATGCAATTCTTGGATCGGGATTAAATAAGCCTTTGCAAGGAGATTATGCAACTGTAGCAACTTTTGTTAACGGTTTAAAAACCAAGGTTATTTCAGTGGACGTACCTACAGGATTTAATTCGGAAGGTGGAATAGCTGAAAAATATAATGGCATTAAAGCTGATTTAACCATTTGCTTTCAACGACCAAAAATCAACTTTTTCTGTCCCGAATCTGTAAAAGCACTAGACAAATTTAAAGTTGTTGATATTGGTTTGGATGAAAATTTTATCGAAAGCCAGAAAAGTGAATGGAAATTAACGACAGAATCGGAGATACAACAACTGCTAAAACCTAGAAAGAATTTTAGTCATAAAGGTACATACGGACATGCATTACTAGTTGCTGGAAATAACACAACGATGGGAGCAGCACTCTTATCAGCGAGTGCTTGCTTACATACTGGAGCAGGTTTAACTACAGTTTGTCTCCCACAAAGCGGATTAACTGCTTTGAATACTGCTTTGCCAGAAGTAATGGCTTTGCCAAGAAATCAGTATTTAGCAATGGAGGCTTTTGATCGATTTTCAGCTATTGCAGTTGGTCCAGGTTTAGGTGTAGAAGAAGAAAACGAAGAGTTATTAGAAAAATTAGTCAATTTAAGGAAGCCTTTAGTACTAGATGCAGATGCACTCACCATTTTAAGCCAAAGAGGAGATTTACTATATGAATTACCTGCACAAAGTATTTTAACGCCACACATGAAAGAGTTTGATAGGCTGTTTGGTGAACATAAAAACTGGTGGAAACGAGTTGAAACAGCTAAAAGAGAAGCCATAGCGAGAGATTTAATTTTTGTGCTAAAAAATCAATACACTTTTGTTTGTTTGCCAAATGGGAATGTGCATATTAATCCGACTGGAAATCCTGCAATGGCTTCTGGTGGCATGGGCGATGTTTTAACAGGAATAATTACGGCTTTAGTTGCTCAATCTTATTCTTCGGCTGATGCCGCAATTTTAGGAACGTATTTGCATGGAAAAGCTGGCGACGAATTAGCAAAAGAAAGATTTACGGTGAGTGCTTCACAAGTGGTTTTGCAAATTCCGAAAACAATGAAGAAATTGTTAGCCACAGATTAGAACAGATAAACACAGATTATATTTCTGCAAAATCAGGATGCAAAACTAGATTGTTACGCCGCCCATTACAACCATTTTTTCCATAGTTGGGTTTTGACTTCCGCCCATTGGCTCGATTGTAACTGCAAAAGCTTGTGCTTTTTCAATGGTTTCCATTTGTTTGACAGCTTCTTTAGCGTTGTCGCCAAATACACCTAAACTTACGGGTTTACCATCCACTAATGCCCACAATTGGTATTCGTGAGATTGATCTGTTTTAGGCAAATCCATTGCAGCGTAGTTAATTAAGATATTTTTATTGGTTTTATTCCAGTATACCAACATATTCGCTTTTGGAGAATTTTTAACGCCAGCCAATTTAACCGTAGCCCATTCGTTAGTTTCAGTCATGGCTATTCTGTTTTCCATGCCCGCTTTATTAAATTCCAATTTAGAAACTGTAGTTGCAAATTGATCTCTCTGCGTACTTAAACTTGCAATTTCATCGTGTGCAGAATTTAATTTATTGTAAACTGAGATTAATGCAGCAATGCTTATCACCAATAATGCTACGCAAGCCACTAAGGCAAAACGTAATATTTTAATTTTTCCATCATTTGCGCCTTCATATAAAGGAACAATTTTAGGTTCAGCTTTAATTTTATCAGTTGTAGTAGGATTTAATTGTGCTACAATTTTATCTTCCAATGCTGCAGATGGTGTAATTGCATTTTCTAAAGCGTAAGATTCCATAGCAAGCTCGATTGCCAAAATTTCTGCTTTCACTTCAGCATGTTTGGCTGCCATAGCTTCAACTTCACTACATTCTTGAGCTGTTAATTGCCCTAAAACGTAAAGTTCAAGTATGCCAGATTCGATATATGCTTTTACTTCTTCCACCTCAATTAAATTTTTTCCTCAATTCTAATATAGCCATTCGAACACGTGTTTTTACAGTGCCCAAGGGTAAATTTAGTTCCTCTGCAGTTTCAACATGCGTATAACCTTTAAAATAGACCATGTCTAATACGTCTTTAAAATCAGGTTTAAGATTCGTCACCATTTCTTTTAAACCTAAAGTATCCGCATTAAAACTAACCTTTTTTTGCTGGTCAATGAAATCTACGTTATTTTCTATGTCTTGGTTTTTATTGGAGTTCTTAAAATCCTTAGATCGTAATTTATCAATGGCTAAGTTACGAGCAACATTCATCATCCAAGTAAATAAACGCCCTTTTGATGAGTCGTAACTACCTGCAGAGTTCCATATTTTCACGAAAGTTTCTTGTAAAACATCTTCGGCAACTTCGGTTTGTTGTATAACACGAGAAATTACACCGAACAAAGCCCCAGAATACATATCGTACAATGCTTTAATTGCGATAGTATCCTGCCTTTTTAAAGCATTAACCAACTCTTCTTCAGAAAGGGATATTTTTTTTGCTGTTGCCAAGATTGCTAATATACAGAATCTATAACAGCGAAATCAAGAATTTGTTTGTATACAACTTATGGCTCTAAAAATCGAATAAATGTTTTTCTGCGTGATAAGATGAGCGTACTAAAGGGCCGCTTTCTACATATCTTAAACCTTTCGCCAAACCTATTTCTTTGTATTTCGCAAACTGATCTGGGTGTATCCAATCTACCACAGGATGATGACTTTTTGTGGGTTGCAAATACTGACCTAATGTTAAAATATGTACACCATTTGCTACCAAATCATCCATCGCTTCTAAAACATCTTCTTCAGTTTCGCCTAAACCTAGCATAATACCAGTTTTAGTTCTCAATCCAAATTCAGATATTCTTTTTAAAGCTTCTAAACTTCTGTCGTATTTCGCTTGGATACGCACTTGTTTAGTTAACCGCCTTACAGTTTCCACATTGTGCGACATTACTTCTGGTCTTTCTTCTAAAACGCGATATAAATTATCCCATTGACCTCTAAAATCTGGAATTAAAGTTTCTAACGTAGTTTCTGGGCTTTCACGTCTGATTGCTTGTAAAGTTTCTGCCCAAATAATAGAACCGCCGTCTTTTAAATCATCGCGATCTACCGAAGTAATAACGCAATGTTTCACTTTCATCAGTTTTACTGAATTAGCAACACGAGCAGGTTCATCAGTGTCAACCGCTAAAGGTCTGCCTGTAGCCACCGCACAAAAAGAACAAGAACGTGTACAAATGTTACCTAAAATCATAAAGGTAGCAGTGCCAGCACCCCAACATTCGCCCATATTTGGACAATTACCACTTTCGCAAATGGTATGTAGTTTATGCGTATCTACAAGACTTCGCACTTGCGCATATTCCTTGCCAACAGGCAATTTTACGCGTAGCCAATCTGGTTTACGAGGTTTTTCTGTTGCAACAGGAACTACAGGAAGTTCAATCATGTTACAAAGTTAAGCAATCTTGCCGAAATGTTGTAGTAGGGAAATGTTTAAGGGTTGTAATTTTGCGAAGAATGATGAACTTTTTAAATCTCCATTCCAAAGGTTATTTGTTCTGTGAAAAACCAACATTCTCATAAAACTTATGGCTTTCAGTTCGAACGATATTACACCGAACTCGAATTTTAGCTATTCCTAAAGAATTACTCCATTCTTTTACGGCTTCAATTAAGCTTTTACCAATATTTTGTTTTTGCCATTGGCGATCAACAACTAATCCTCCTATTTCTGCAAATACAGGAGATTCTATTCTAACTGCTCTAAATCCATGAATCCATCCTACAATATTCCCATCTAGTTTAGCTACAAATACACAATCATTTTTGCTATTAACAATTTCTTGAATTCGCACTAAAAGATTTTCTATCTCATTTTCGTAGCCAAGTTGAGTAGATAATGCTGTTATTTCTTGTGCATCTTTTGAGGTAATAGCTAAAAGTTGGGTTATAATCTTTTCCAAATTGATGTTGTTTTAAGCTAATATAAAAAATAGCACAAATAAATATTCATTTCAATCTCAAATTGATGTGTTAATACTTTCTATCTTATTCAAAATCTGTAAATTTGCAGCTCAAAATCGTGAAAATGGCTACTTCAAAAATTACGTATACTGGCGGATTAAGAACTTCGTCTATTCATTTAAAATCTGGCAATGAAATTATAACCGATGCTCCTGTAGATAATCAGGGTAAAGGTGAAGCTTTTTCACCAACTGATTTATTGGCAACATCTTTAGGTAATTGCATGTTAACTATTGTTGGAATTACGGCTAAAGCACATGATTTTAACATTGACGGAACAACTGCGGAGATTACTAAAATTATGGGGGAAAATCCACGCCGTGTAGTAGAAATTGTAGTGGATTTACAATTTCCTGCAAATAAGTATACTGAAAAACAAAAAGCGATTATTGAAAATGCGGCTAAAACTTGTCCGGTTTCATATAGCCTTCATCCGGATATTAAACAAAATATAACTTTTAATTATTAGCATTAATTATGCTTTGTAAATGCAAACCTTTATAGGTTTAGTTTGAGAAATGAGTAGAAAAAGAAAGACGGTTGTTGAAACCGACGCAGATGTAATTTTAATTGGTGCCGGCATAATGAGCGCCACACTTGGTTTACTTTTAAAAGAATTAGAACCTAATTTAAGCATAGAAATTTACGAACGCTTGGATATCGCGGCAGCGGAAAGTTCTGATGCTTGGAATAATGCAGGTACTGGCCATTCGGCATTTTGCGAATTAAATTACACTCCTCAAAAAGAAGATGGTTCTGTAGATATTAAAAAAGCAGTTGAAATTGCCGAATCTTATGAGGTTTCTAAACAATTTTGGACTTATCTAGTCGAAAAAAATATTCTTTCAGATCCATGTTTGTTCATTAGAAATATCCCACATTTAAGTTTTGTTTGGGGTAAAGACAATGTCGATTTTTTGAAAACTCGTTATACTAATTTGCAAAAATGCAATCTGTTTGAAGATATGCAATACAGTGAGGATCCGAATACAATACAAGAATGGGTTCCGCTAATTATGGATGGAAGGAAGAAAAAGGAAAAAGTTGCGGCTACCAAAATGGATTTAGGCACAGATGTAAACTTTGGCTCCTTAACTCGTGAAATGTTTAGCTATTTGAGTAAACAAGCAAATGTTAGCCTAAATTTTCATCATGAAATACGTGAATTGGATAAAACCGAAGAGGGTAATTGGAAAATTAAAGTTAAGAATCTAGAAACCGGTAAAAAACAAAGTCGATTGGCGAAGTTTGTATTTATTGGTGCTGGTGGTGGCTCTTTACCTCTATTAGAAAAATCTGATATCCCAGAAGGAAAAGGATTTGGTGGTTTTCCAGTAAGCGGACAATGGTTGAAATGTACAAATGAAGAAGTGATTGCTAAACACCATGCAAAAGTGTATGGCAAAGCTGCAGTTGGTGCGCCACCTATGTCTGTTCCGCATTTAGATACTCGCATTATTAATGGCAAACAAGCTTTATTGTTTGGTCCTTATGCGGGGTTTTCGACCAAATTTTTAAAACACGGATCGTTTTTGGATTTACCTTTATCTATCAAGTTTGATAATATCCGTCCAATGGTTTCGGCTGGACTAAAAAATATCGATTTAACAAAATATTTAATAGAACAAATACGCCAATCTCCTGAAGATAGATTTGAGGCTTTAAAAGAATATTTACCAAATGCTGATTTTAAAGATTGGGAATTGGAATATGCTGGACAAAGAGTACAAGTAATTAAAAAGAAAGCAAGTGGTGGTGGGATTTTAGAATTTGGAACAGAGGTAGTTAGCGCAGCTGATGGTTCAATTGCTGCTTTATTAGGGGCATCGCCTGGTGCTTCAACTGCGGTTTCTATTATGCTTGATTTATTGGATCGTTGTTTCAAAACGAAATTGCAAACTGCCGAATGGCAAACGAAAATTAGAACGATGATTCCAACTTATGGAGAAAAATTAGCAGATAATACTTCGCTTTGCAAAAAAACTAGATTGCGTACTTCGGCTGTGTTGAAGTTGAATAGTTTAGATTCGTAACCACAAAAGGAACAAAAGTAAACTATAGCTGGACTTATTAATTGCAGAATACTTTATGTTCTTTTGTTCCTTTTGTGGTGAATTAAAAAGGAAAATCTAGAACCTAGCTGAACTTAGGTTTTTAAGGTGGTTATAGTATTTTTAAGCTGTAATCGATTCTACAATTTCTTCAGCAGAAATATCGCTATGTGATAAATCTAAAACACATTCACCATCTTTTATCAAGAGCACTTGTGGTGATTCGTGATGAACCTGAAAAGTTTCGGCAATTAATGCAGAAATATCTCTGTGCGCTATTAAATCTAAAAAGTAAAGAGGTGTATTTTCGGGAATGGTTTCCCAATCTAATTCGAAATGTTTTTTAGCCATTAAACTAATAGAACAACGTGTGCTATGTTTAAAAATTAAACTATAACCGTTTGCTTCTTTTATTAATTTGACTTGTTCTGGGGTGTTAAGACTTATCCAATGCATTTTTATCTTCTTCTTTTTCCTTCCGGATAAGAACTATAAGCAGCACACAAATGAGGAGAGCAAGATTCTAATATCGCTATTGCGCAAAACATAAATAATAATAGAATAACTATCTTTTTCATCGATTTGTGTTTAAAATTTTCTTGATTAAAGTTCTAATTTACAAATTTTTATGAATATCAAGCAAGCTTGTTAAATTGTTGCAGAAAAGTGTGCCATTTTTAAAGCAGTAATAGCGGCTTCATCACCTTTATTGCCATGTTTGCCACCTGCTCTGTCTATCGCTTGCTGTTCGTCATTGGTGGTTAAAACTCCAAAAATTACAGGTTTACTATGTTTAATGCCAACATTTGTAATACCATTTGCAACAGCTTCGCAAATAAAATCGAAATGTTTAGTATCACCTTGTATCACACAACCTAAACAAATCACAGCATCTAAACCAACATTTTTAGTTAATAAAATTTCTGCAGCACCAGTTAATTCAAAACTTCCCGGTACCGGCATTGAAATAATATTTTCTTCTTTCACGCCGTGCTTTATCAACGTATCATAAGCGCCTTGATATAGTGCGCCTGTAATTTTAGCATTCCATTCTGCTACTACAATTGCAATTTTATAATCCAAACCATTTGGGATGGTAGTATGAGAAAAATCTGAAAGGTTTTTAAGATGTGTTGCCATGCTACAAAGGTAAATTTATTGTTTAAATGTTAAAAGGTTATAAAGTTGTAATGCTGTCATAAAACAAAAAAAAAGACCCTGAATTAACAGAGTCTTTTAATCTTAAATCCGCAATGCGGAAAATTATTTTACTTGAGCTTGCACACGAGCAATGTACTCATCAATCATAGTAGCTTCTTGGCTATCAGGATATTGAGTTTTGATTTTAGTGTAAGCTTCTTCAGCATTTTTTAAATCTTTAAGGGTTTCATAAACCAAACCTAATTTTTTAAGAAACATTGGTGAAGTAAATTTATTACTTGCTTTATCAGCTGCTTTCTGATAATAAGTTGCAGCTTGTTTGTAATCTTTCAACTCGCTATAAGCATCGCCTAATAAACCTAAAGCTAATGGATCTGCAACTGGACTGCCTGTAGCTGTATATTTTCCTAAAGCTTCAGCTGCTTTTTTAGCATCGCCTTTACGCAAATAAATGCCACCTAAATAAAGATTAGCTAAGTTTGCAGATTTAGTATTGTCATACTCTTCAGCAATTTTTTCTAGACCTGGGTAACCACCTTCGCCATTAATCGCTTTGTTTGCTAATGAGTCTACGCCAACGTATTGCTCTGCTTTATACATTTCGCCAGCAGCTTTTTCTGCTCTATTTGGCAAGTATGAGTAAAAATAATAAGCGGCAATAGCTCCTAAAGCTAAAATTGCAACACCTATAAATAAAAAACTTTTACCATTCTCTTCTAAAAAACCACCTTTTCTAACTGGTTGACTTACTGTTTTATCTGTTGTAGACATTTATTTAAAAAAATTAAGGATTGCAAAAATACGTTTTTCAATCAAAGTATCAAGTTCTTTTTAACTATTTAATTAAACTTTAGTCGATTAGCATTAGTAAAAAAGGTAAATTGCAGCCCAATTTATGTGGTTAAAAAATATTACTCTTCTCAATTTTAAAAATTATTCATCAGCCGAGCTTCGCTTTGCAAAAACTGTAAATGCGTTTGTAGGCAATAATGGCGCTGGTAAAACTAATTTATTAGATGCAATACACTATTTATGCCTTTGCAAAAGTTACTTTAATCCAATAGATAGTCAGCAAATTAAAACCAATGAAGATCTTTTTTTAATACAGGGTGATTTTGAGCGAAAAGAAAAAAACGAAAAGATTACCTGTGGCTTAAAGCGAAATCAGAAAAAGCAATTTAAACGAAATAAAAAAGAGTACGATAAGTTGGCAAATCATATTGGACTTTTCCCATTAGTGATGATTTCTCCTTACGATGTTAATTTGATTATGGATGGGAGTGAGGAACGACGTCGGTTTATCGATAATGTGATTTCTCAAACTGATGCTAATTATTTAGATGAACTGATAACATATAACAAACATCTTTTAAATCGCAATGCGTTATTAAAACAAGTTGCAGCTACCAGAAAACTGGATGTAACCTTATTACAGATTTTAGATGAGCAATTAATTCTATCGGGAAATAAGATCTTTGAAAAGCGCAAAGAGTTTTTAGCGGAATTTATTCCATTATTTAACAAGCATTATAAGTATATCTCTGATAATGCCGAAGAAGTATCTTTAAATTATCAATCGCAGTTAAATGAACAGAGTTTTGATGAATTGCTAGCTCAATCTATAGAAAAAGATAGAATTTTAGAACGAACCACGACTGGTATCCATAAAGACGAATTGTTATTTGCCATTGGCGATATGCCTTTGAAGAAATTTGGTTCGCAAGGACAACAAAAATCTTTTTTAATTGCTTTAAAATTAGCACAGTATAGTTATTTGCAAAAGTTTAAAGGCTTTAAGCCTTTACTCTTATTGGATGATATTTTTGATAAATTAGATGATCTTAGAGTGCGAAAACTAATGGAAATGGTTTCTCATCACGATTTTGGTCAGCTATTTATTACTGATACAGGAAAAGAAAGAGTGGTTTCTGTTTTTAATGAAATTAAAGTTGATGTAACTTTGTTTGAAGTTGATAATGGAATAATTAAACATGCGTAAGCCAAATGATATATCATTAAAAGATGCCATTACCAAAATGTTGTCGGTTTATCGATTGCGTGGAAAGTATGATGAAACAGGCGTTGTTGTACATTGGCCCGAATTGATGGGTACTGCAGTCGCCAATCGTACTACGCAAATTTATGTAAGTAATAAAAAGCTTTTTGTTAGAATAGAATCATCAGTTATTAAAAACGAATTAATGATGGTGAGAACAGGTATTATTCAAAAACTGAATGAAAGAGCAGGTTCAGAAGTGATTACTGAAATTGTTTTCTTATAGCAAAAAACCAGTGCAACAATAGTTGCACTGGTTTTTTAATCTTTATTGCCAAATACTTTAGAAATTATCCAAATAATTAAAGCTAAAACAATTACTACTACAATTATTGCAGACCAAAATCCTGCTTTAAAAATTCCTTCAATTAATTCGCAACTGCTTAAAGTTGTCGCTAATAGGGCAATAAATGCTAGTGAGGTATATTTTTTCATGGTAATCTGATTTGTTTTTTAATTTAAACAGACCAGATTACAATTAGTTTGATTTTTAATTATTCACCAATTTTAATCAATTCTATTTCAAATATTAAAGTACTAAACGGAGGAATACTTCCATCTGGAGTTGCTCTGCCGCCATAAGCCAAATTATAGGGAATAAAGAAACGATATTTCGATCCTGCTTCCATTAATTGTACGCCTTCTGTCCATCCAGAAATTACTCGATCTAGACCAAAAGTTGCTGGTTCGCCTCTTTTGTAAGAGCTGTCAAATTCAAATCCATCAAGTAAAGTGCCTTTGTAATTAACCGTTACCACATCAGATGCTGTAGGTTTAACCCCAGTACCTTGTACAATAACTTCGTACTGTAAACCACTAGCTGTAGTTTTAATACCTGGTTTAGTTTTGTTTTGTGCTAAAAAAGCAGCGCCAGCATTTACATTAGCCGAATACTTTTGTTTATCAGCATCTTCCTTTTGTTTATTAAAACTGGTAAAAAGATTATTAATCACAGTTTGACATTGCTCTTGAGTTAAGGTTGGGTTAGCTTTTGCAAAAACATCCTTTATGCCTTTATTAAACAATTCGTAATTAATAGTGTTTAAACCACCATTTTTAAAACTGCTCGCCACATTTATCCCAAGGGCATAACTAGCAGAATCTAATGTGTTTTTAAATAGAGGAGTTTTATTAGCTGTTATTTTTGAAGGAGTTTTTAGTGTAGTTGTAGGTTTTTTAACTACTGTAGTTTTCTTTGCAACTGTTTGTGCATTTGCGCTTAGTCCAACTAAGGTAACTAGCGATGCAAGCATTATTTTCTTCATAGATTATTTTTAAGGTCGAAATATAGATAAAAAAAATAAGCACCTTAAATAAATAAGGTGCTTAGAAATTATTTTTATGGAGATTTAATTAAAAACGCTCTGCAGCAGTAAAAAAGAAATCACCTTCAATTTGTGCATTTTCATCAGAATCAGATCCATGAACAGCATTTGCATCAATAGATTTTGCATATTTCTGACGGATTGTTCCTTCTGCAGCTTCAGCAGGATTAGTAGCACCAATTAAAGTTCTGAAATCTTCAATTGCATTATCTTTTTCTAAAATAGCCGCAACGATAGGTCCTGAAGACATAAAGCTAACTAAATCATTGTAAAAAGGACGTGCTTTGTGTACTGCATAAAATTCGCCAGCAGTTTCTGCAGTTAATTTTGTGTATTTTAAAGCAATGATTTTAAAACCTGCGTTTGTAATATCATTTATGATTGCGCCAATATGCCCGTTTGCAACAGCATCAGGCTTAATCATTGTAAATGTTCTATTTGTACTCATTGTATATTTAAATCAAATTTTTTGCAAAAATACAATTCTTTACCTTAATATTAAAGCTATTGAATAAAAGCTATCAATTAATTCTAAAATTATTAGCTTTGCAGGCGAAAATTTATGATATCAATTTCAGAATTAAAAACAGTACTGGCTACGCCACAAAAAATTGTAATCACAACGCATCATAAACCTGATGGCGATGCAATGGGATCTTCTTTGGGGTTATATGCCTATTTAATTCAAAAAGGACATCATGTTAATGTGATTACCCCAACAGATTATCCAGATTTTTTGCACTGGTTGCCTAATAATTCTGATGTAATTATATATACCGAAGCACAAGAACAAGCGATTCGATTAGTAAATGAAGCGGCTTTAATTTTCTGTTTGGATTTTAATTCTTTAAGCAGAATTAACGAATTGGGAGATCATATTCGCAACGCATCTGCTTTAAAATTAATGATTGATCATCATTTAGAACCAGAAGATTTTGATGATTATCGCCATTGGAACATTAATGCGTGTGCAGCTGCTCAGTTAGTTTACGATTTTATACTGAACGAACTAAATGATGGCGAACTGATTAATAAAGATGTTGCAACTTGTTTGTACACCGGTATTATGACAGATTCTGGTTCTTTCCGTTTCCCTTCTGCAACTTCATTAGTGTATAGAATTGCAGCAGATTTAATTGATTTAGGGGCAGAACATTGGCGCATTCATCAATTAGTATACGATAATGCCTCAGAAAACCGTTTACGTTTCTTGGGTCATTGTTTATCTAACAAATTAGAAGTTATAAGAGAATTTAATACTGCAATAATTACAGTTACTGCAGAAGAGCTAAAAAAATATAACATTGCCACAGGCGATACAGAAGGCATCGTAAATTATGCACTTTCAATTAACGGCATTAAACTAGCTGCATTTATTATTGAAAGAACTGATAAAGTTAAATTATCTTTACGCTCTACTGGAGATTTCCCAGCAAACGAAATATGTAAAAAATATTTTAATGGCGGTGGACACAGAAATGCTGCAGGTGGTGCTTCTGATAAAAATTTAGTAGATACAATAGCAGAATTTAAATCAATATTACCCGAATATAAAACGCAATTATTTCAATAACATAAAACCAAAAGAGTAAGCACTCTAAAATCAATCTAAAAAATAGAAAATATAATGAAAAAAAGTTTAGTAATTCTTTTTGCAGCTACATTAGGCTTAGCTGCTTGTAACACAGAAAAAAAAGGTCCAGGAGGTTTGTTATATACTATCCACCATTCAGAAGGAAAAGAAAAAATTAAAGAAGGCGATATCATTAAAATGCACTTTATTATTAAAAATGATAAAGATTCAGTTTTTTACAGCTCATTTGAAAATGGAGTTCCTCAAGTATTCCAAGCACAAAAGAAAATGTATGCTGGCGACCAACAAGATGCTTTAACATTGGTAGGAGAAGGTGATAGCGCAACTTTTAAAATCAATTTAGATACATTGGCTTTCTACACCAAACAACCTAAAGGCGAGCAATTTAAAAATGATAAATACCAGACCTTTGTTGTTAAAATAGAAAAAGTATTCAAAAAGAATGCTAATGAAGCAGATTCTACTTTCCAAAAAAGAGCTGGCGAATTTTTCCAAGCAGATTATAAAGCTACTATGGAGAAAGTAAAAAATGCTGAGCCTGCAAAAATCAAAACTTATATTGCAGATAATAGCCTTAAAACTAAAACTACAGCAAGTGGGTTAAACTATGTAATTTCTGCTCCAGGTAATGCTGATAGACCAGCAATGGGCGATACAGTTGAAGTAAACTATACTGGTAAATTAACCAAAAAAGATAAAGACGGTAAATACAAAGTATTTGATACAAGTGATGCGAAATTAGCTAAAGAATGGAAATTAGATCGTCCGGGTAAAGTTTTTGGTCCAACTAAAATGGTGATGGGCGGTACTGTACCAGGTTTTACAGAAGCTTTAACCTTAGTTGGTAAAGGCGGTAAAATAATGGTTATTATTCCTTCTAACTTAGGTTGGGGTGACCAAGGTGCACCACAAGCAGGTATTGCTCCATACGCTCCAGTTGTATTTGATGTTGAAATTGTAAACATTATTAAAGGTAAGCCAGCTCCAGTTGCGCCACCTGTACCACTTCCAGCTCCAAAAAAATAATTAAAACGTATAAAATAATTAACCTCGTTCATTAAATTGGACGGGGTTTTTTTATGAATATAGTTCAGCATTGCTGAAATAAAAATACCTTTGTATATGTTGTTAACTGATACTCACACTCACTTTTATTACGAAACTGATGCAGAAAAGCAAGCCTTATTAATGGAGCGTTGCTTAGTTAATAATGTAGAACGTTTGTTTTTGCCAAATGTAGATGTTGCTTCTATTAAAATGATAGATGATTTGGTTGCAAAATATCCTGCAAATTGTTTCGCTATGGCAGGTTTGCATCCCTGCGATGTGAAAGAAGATTATCAAACACAATTATCAATTATACATCAAAGTATAGCGGGTAGAAAGATTTATGCCATTGGCGAAATAGGCATCGATTTATATTGGGATAAAACAACATTGAGCATTCAGCAAGATGCTTTTAAGCAACAAATTAAGTGGGCAAAAGAGTTAGGTTTGCCAATTGTTATCCACTGTCGTGAAGCATTTGATGAGGTTTTTGAAGTTTTAGAAGAGGTAAATGACAATAAATTGCGAGGTATTTTCCATTGCTTTACTGGCAATTTAGCACAAGCAAAAAGAGCAATAGCATTAGAGTTTTATTTAGGCATTGGTGGAGTGGTAACTTACAAAAAAGCAGGTTTAGATGTAACACTTGCAGAAATTTCATTAAATGATATCGTATTAGAAACCGATTCCCCTTATTTAGCACCAGTACCGTATCGTGGTAAACAAAATGAAAGCAGTTACTTAATTCACATTGCGCAAAAAGTAGCAGATATTTATAACATTAGCTTAAACGAAGTAGCCGAAGTAACTACAGAAAACTCAAAGAAGATATTTAGGGTTTAAAAAACACCGAGACCACTGAGCATTGCACTGAGAAATGAAGGTGTTTTGTAACTATTTGTTTTTCAATGTTATTTGTAGCTTGCGAAATGTCGGAGGATTTTTTAACAAGCGGAATAATTGGATCTGCTATAGAAGTGCATACTGCTTTAGGCCCTGGGTTACTTGAAAATACATACAAAGAATGTTTGTATTATAAACTTTGCAAGCAAGGGTTTAATGTCGAAAAGGAAAAAGCCATGCCAGTAATTTTTGAAGAAATAAAACTAGATTGTGGCTATAGGATAGATCTCTTGGTAGAGAATAAAGTAGTTATTGAATTAAAAAGTGTTGTCGCTTTAAATGATGTGCATTTGGCACAAACCTTAACTTATATGAAACTTGGAAACTATAAAACTGGTTTATTAATAAATTTCAATGTTTACAGGCTAAAAGACGGTATTAAGAGATTAATAAATGGATTTTAACCTTTTGTCAGCATACTTTCTCATTATTATTCTTTGTGTTCTCTGTGTATTCTCCAGTTCTCTGCGTTAAAAATACGTGAAGTTAAAGGAGAATTAAGTCTTAATCATTCTTAATTCCTTAATGTTGAATATTTCTTTGCGTTAAAAATCATTTATATTTGTTGCCAATGACAAAAATTCTCATCATATATACAGGCGGAACAATTGGGATGGTAAATGATGCCAAAACAGGTACCTTAATTCCTTTTGATTTTGAACAAATTCAAGAAAACGTACCGGAATTAGCCCGACTAGATTATCAATTATCAGTTCATTCTTTTAATCCAATTTTAGATTCTTCTAACATGGATCCAGAAATTTGGGCAGAACTAGCAAAACTAATTAAAGATAAGTACGAAGAATTTGATGGCTTTGTCATATTGCATGGTTCAGATACGATGTCGTTTACTGCTTCTGCACTAAGTTTTATGTTGCAAAATTTAGCAAAGCCAGTTGTTTTAACGGGTTCGCAATTGCCAATAGGCGAGATTAGAACAGATGCCAAAGAGAATTTAATTACAGCATTAGAAATTGCAGCAACAAAAAAAGGTGGCAAAGCAATGGTGCCAGAAGTGTGCATTTATTTCGACTATCAATTATTTCGTGGCAACCGATCTATCAAATATAACTCAGAGAAATTCGAAGCATTTGCCTCGCCAAACTATCCAATTTTGGCAGAAGCAGGTGTGAGCTTGTCTTTTTATCCTAATTACATATTACCAATCCCTTATAAATCGTTTCAAGTTCATACCGTTTTCAATGCAAATATTGGGGTGTTAAAAATGTATCCAGGTATAACCGAAAACGCTGTAAAAGCAATTACCGAATCGGGAGTTGATGCCATCGTTTTAGAAGCATTTGGCTCTGGAAATACAACAACAGCACCTTGGTTTATCGCTTGCTTGCAAAAAGCCATTGCTAACAACAAAATTATCATAGATATATCACAATGTAAAGGTGGTTCGGTGCAATTAGGCATGTACGAAACTAGTAGAAAACTGCAACAAATTGGTATTGTAAGTGGTTACGATTTAACGTTTGAGGCAGCTGTAACCAAATTAATGTACTTAATGGGTCAAGGTTTAAGCATACCTGATGTAAAACAATTGTTAGAGGTTTCTATTGCTGGCGAATTAACCAATTAGTTGATTTGTTCAATAGAACTAAGGTAAGAGTTATCGATTTTTACCTAAACTGATTTAAAATCTTGACAGTACAAAGAAAACTACACCCCATATACCTATAAATATTAATCCTGTATATACTTCCCATTTGCGCTTCTTTATATCTTTTGTAATAAATAATCTATAAAGGAGATATACAACAAATACAATAATAAACCCAGGGATCATGAAAACTTGCATATGCGATAAAATTATAATCAAATATAAGAAATTTGAAAGCCATGAATTAGAAATAATAATTGCAGCTAAAATGTACTGATAACTTTAAGTAAAACTTCTGCAATTATGATGAAGATCATATCACTTATATAAGATTAACACTTATTTTTGTTAAAATTGATTATGAAGATTAAGCAAATATATACTGGATGCCTAGCCGAAGCGGCTTATTATATAGAAAGTAATGGCGAAGCCGCTATTATTGATCCGCTACGCGAAGTAACTCCCTATTTAAAAAAGGCGGCCGACAATGGCGCAAAGATTAAGTATATATTCGAAACTCATTTTCATGCTGATTTTGTTTCTGGGCATGTAGATTTAGCAGAAAAATCTGGTGCCACTATTGTGTACGGGCCAACTGCCAAAACAGATTTCAAAGCACATATTGCTACTGATGGAGAACAGTTTAAAATCGGCGAAATTACAATTACAACATTACATACACCTGGGCATACACCAGAATCTACTACTTATTTATTAACTGATGCAAACGGCAAAGATCATTGCATATTTACTGGTGATACCTTATTTATTGGAGATGTTGGCAGACCAGACCTAGCGCAACAAGGTGAGCTAACCATGGAAGATATGGCGGCAACACTTTATGATTCACTGCATAACAAAATCTTAACTCTTGCCGATGATGTGATAGTTTACCCAGCTCATGGTGCAGGTTCGGCTTGTGGCAAAAACATGAGTAAAGAAACCTTCGATACACTAGGTCATCAAAAAGAAGTTAATTATGCTTTAAAAGCAAAATCTAAGGAAGCCTTTATTAAAGAAGTTACAGATGGTATTTTGCCTCCACCACAATACTTTGCTAAAAATGCAGCCATGAATAAGGGCGGTTATGATAGCATTGATGAAGTATATGAGAAAGGTTTAGTTGCTTTATCGCCCGAAGAATTTGAGTTAAAAGCGAACTTAACTGGTGCTTTAATTTTAGATACGAGAGATCCACAAGTATTTGCACAAGGTTTTATTCCTAAATCTATAAATATTGGATTAAACGGTCAGTTTGCGCCTTGGGTTGGTGCTTTAATTACCGATTTAAAACAAGAACTTTTATTAGTTACCGATGATGGCAAAGCCGAAGAAACCATTACTCGTTTAGCAAGAGTTGGGTACGATTATACGATTGGTTATTTGGCTGGCGGCATACCTGCTTGGCAAAATGCAGGAAAAGATATAGATCAAATTGAATCTATTTCGGCAAATGAGTTTGAAACAATTTTAAACGCTAATGATGCTATAAATGCATTAGATGTGCGTAAACCAGGCGAGTACGAAGCTGAACATTTAGAAGCTACACTTACTCGTCCGTTAGATTATATTAACGACTGGACTACTGAGGTTAACCCAGATGAAACCTATTATATTCATTGCGCTGGCGGTTATCGCTCTATGATTGCGGCTTCAATTTTAAAAGCTCGCGGTATAAACAATGTAATTGATATTGCCGGTGGTTATGGTGCTATCAAAAACACAAACTTAAAACGTACCGATTTTGCTTGTCCAAGCAAAGCGATGAAAGGGTAAAACACCCTGTCATCCAGATATACGTTTTGTCATTCAGAGCACAACGAAGAATCTCTTTACCACCTAAGACACCCTAGATCATCTTAGCCAGATACCTTAGGTGGTAAATAATTGTAAAGCAAAACTAGCATTTCATCGCTCCCGATAGTCCCGCTTTCCGTTACAATCTTTTTGTATCAACGGTTCTCCGTCATTTCGAGCGCAGCCGAGAAATCCTTGGAACTGCATTCAACAATAGATATTCGCAACACAAAAAGTATTTCCACTCCAATCGGGTTTAAATAGCTCAAAACAGTGCAATAAAACAATACCTACCAGTAAGAACTTAGCACCTGCTGTATGCAATGTTAGAACACCATAAGGCATTTAAAAGCAAATTAAACTACGAGCTAAGATGATCTAAGGTGCCTTAGGTGGTGAAAAAGAGATTCTTCGCTTCGCTCTGAATGACAAACTAAAGTAATGCCTAATCCTTTCTCTTAGCTATTTCTCGCTTTAAAATAGCGTTAATATCCATTTTTGGATTACTTAACAAAATAATTTGTGTTCCTTTTTCACGGGCAAATTTGTTTTCAATTGTATTGGTAATTAAGAGATTGTTAAAAAGCACATGCTCTTTAGATCTATCGGTGTTTTCGGCTTCCGCAACTCTAATCATGTACTTAATTTCTTTATCTAAAGAGATCCAATTGATGTAATCGGGAGAAAAGGAATTGGCTTGTAAACCTTTAATTTTCGTGTAATAATTAATAGCGCCGGCTTCTCCGTAATTATCGCAAAGTATCATTACATGTTCTTTATCAGCTATGCTAGTGTATAGTGAATCTGTTTTTGAAGCTAATTCTTTCCAACCCAACATGTCTGCAAAATCTTGTGAAATAGGATGAGTTTTACCGTCTTCCCATTTATGTTCGCTAAAAGGTTTATGCAGTTTGGCAGCTTCGGCATATTGCTCTGGGCTTCTTAGGGGAAGGTCAATTCTTAACATCGGTAAAAACAATAATAAGATGATCGCGATAGCTACATAGCGTAAATACTGTTTCCAACCATGTTGTAATAATTCACTTAAATAAATGGCGCCAAAGGCGAAGAAAATTGGGTATAAACCTATTGCATAATAGGCTTTGGCTTTTAAAAAGATAAATATGGCGATGGTAAATAGGTAAGCCCAAAATAATAATTGATAGTTTTTATGGGGCTTGTAAGTAAAGAAGGAAACGAAAGCTGCTATAATGATGAATATAGAACCGAGGAAAAAGAAGATTTGCTCTTTTACAAAATCCATCCGTTCTACATGAACTAATTGAGTATCATTTAATTCTTTTAGGTGTTTAAATACTGGAAAATCGTTTTGAAACTGCCAAATGAGATTGGGACTAATTAGTAATGCAGCGAGTAAAATAGCGCCATAAAAATGTGGTTTTAAAAATAGGTTGGGGTGCTTGCTGAGTATCAAAGCGGGTAATAAACCTAAGAGGCAAAAGGTGATGTTGTATTTATTTAAGAAGCCTATAGCAAAGCTGATGGCCAAGTAATAGAGCCATTTGTAGTTTTCAGTTTGGATAAATTTAATGAGTGTGTAGTAAAGTAATGTCCAGCAGAGGATATCTAAAGAGTTAGGCTGATATAATATGTTTATTCTTAAAAGGGTAGAAAAAGTTAGGGCGGTTGCGGCGAGGATACATGCGTATAGGCTTCCCTTTAGGGTTTCGATGGTTTTCCAAACTACTAAAATAGTAAGCGCACCAAATAGGGCAGGGAAGAATTTAATCCAGAAGTAGGAGTTGCCTAGTTGTAAGATTAACCACGAAAGCCAAGAGGTGACAGGTGGAACGGAGTGATAACCCCAGGCTAAATGTTTGGCTTGATCGAGGTGTAAAAACTCATCGCGATGTAGTTCGTAAATTGGATTTACAACTAGATACTGAAGTATTATTTTTATAAGGATGAAAATGAATAGAATGATGGTTCCCTTTTTCATACAAGAAATTTTTGTTTATGGTTGTTTGGTTAGAGGACAAGTTAAAGGTTATTATTACAATTCTACTAATCTGAGTTTCTTTTTAGCTCATGCTCGTCCTTCCCAACTCGATTGGGAACCACGAAGTGCTCAGCGCAGCTAATCCTAATGCAATTTAGTTTTTTTACGCATTACGATTCCCGTTTTCACGGGAATGACGAACAAAACCCTACCCTTGCTATGAATTGGGTGTAGGCAATGAACGAAAATGGACGGATTTTGATGAAAATGATAAGTATTGAATGGAAAGTGATAGTATTTGATAGTATATATTTTTTACAAAGTGCCTCTATAGCCTTTAAAGGCATATTTCATGTTTTATTTTCGAATTTGTATCGCATACAATGACGTTTGTTCCGCATACAATGGTCTATGTACCGCATACAAAGGTCATTGTTCCGTTTACAATGACGTATGTATCGCATATAATGATGTAAATCTTCCGTATTATTTCAATTGTTTGCTCTACAAGAGGCTTTGTTCCGCATACAATTGGCATTGTACCACATACAATGTCTATTGTTTGTGGTATAATTACAGATGTATGGCTTTAAATTTGGTGTTTAACTAAGCAAAAGGGCGAGCAATTAAGTTTTGTCCCCACTTTACATAAATGCCTTGCTTATAATTATATATTTAAATTCAGTCCTTGCTTATCACTAAACAAAAAAAGTTCAGCATCCAATAATGTATGCTGAACTTCTATATATGAATTACAAGCAGATACTTGCCTTAGGCTGTATCTAATTATTTCTTACCTGCTCGTTTGTTTAATTCCTCAATTGGCATATTCATCATTCTACCTACTGGGGTTTTACCACGATAAGTAATTACCTTTAAAACGGTAGCATCTATAGGTGGCACTAATGGCGCAGTATATTTAGGGTAAAAACGATCTGGAAAAGAATTATCAAAGCTGTAATAGATATCCAAACCTTCTACTTCGGTGCTTAAACTAATTGATAAATTTCTATCCGCACTGCGTTTTACAGAAAAAATAGGATCATAAACACTTGGTGCGTATTTGGTCTCTGCAATATCTAAACGTTTAAAATGTTGTTCTGTACGAGCAAAAAAGTTAGTCCAATTCTTTTTTTCTTTAGGGCTCCAAACTGATTCGGCTATGGCAAAACCACGTGGCCAAGTCATGTATTCTGCCTGACGGATGTTATACACTTGTTCCGTCCATAGGTTTGCTTGACCACCTTTAATATAAACTGGATTTACTCCTTCCGGTACGGGTTCAAACTCGTAGGTTTTACTTAACCTGAGCGATGCATATATTTTAGGTTCGGTAATGGCATCTGCCTGCATATAATCTAGGTAGGCAAATTGGGTTGGGCTCATTACTACTTCATGACCGGCTTTTGCGGCTTCAGTGCCGTATTTCATGGAGCGCCAACTCATCACTGCTGCACTTTGTGAAACGCCGCCTTCTAAAACTTCATCCCAAGCCATAAACTTTTTGCCTTTGGCAACAATAATTTTTTCTACTCTTTTTTCAAAATAAGCTTGCACTTCGGGGATGGTCTTTAAACCTTCACGTTTCATTAATTCTTTTATCTGATCGTTCTTTTCCCAGAAGGTATGTGAAACTTCATCGCCACCAACGTGGATGTAAGGGAAAGGGAACAACTTAGCTACTTGTGAAAACACAGTATCTAAGAAAACATATACTTTTTCGTTGGCAGGGCAAAGTGTATTATCTACTAAACCAATAGGGGGAGCACCACGGCTCCAATCCATAATTTTTTCGCCACTGCGCACTTTATAAGTTGCTGCTTCTGGCGTACAAGATAAATCTGGATAAGATGCTATTACTGCCAAGCTATGTCCAGGAACATCAATTTCTGGCATAATGTCTACAAAACGTTCTTTAGCATAGGCTACCAATTCTTTGATATCTTCTTGCGTGTAAAAGCCGCCATAATTACGAGGTTCATCTGCCGTAGGCGGAATAAAATCGCCAAAATTACCTACACGTTTTACATTCCATGCACCAACTTCTGTTAGTTTTGGTAAGCCTTTAATTTCAATTCTCCAACCTTCATCATCAGCTAAGTGTAAATGCAAAATGTTGTATTTATAGCGCACCATTGCATCTATATATTGCTTTACTTCTTGTTTGGTAAAGAAATGTCGGGCAACATCAAACATTAATCCTCGCCAACCTAAACGTGGGTAATCTGTTATTTCTACGCAAGGCATAGTCCATTTTATGCCTTTAATTTCTTCTTTACTTTCTATTTCTTTTGGTAATAATTGCAATAGGGATTGTACACCATAAAATAAACCAGCAGGCTTATTCGCTCTAATGGTAACTTGTTTTAAGCCGACTGTTAAATGGTAACCTTCTGTGCCAAGTGTTGCGTCTTGCTTATCGTTTAAAATTAATTTGATAGTTGCAGTTGCAGATGGTGTGCTTAAAGTGTTTACATAATATCCGGTAGGAGTAGATAAACGTTCTTGTAAAAAAGCGACAGTTTGTTTTAACTCTGGAGATTTACTGGCTTGTATTATAATGTTTGCAGGTAATACAAAATGTCCAGCTTGCTTAACGACCGAAACGGGTTCTGGTATAATAGCTATTTCACTATTTGAAATAGGTTCGTTATTGGCAAATGTTTCGGCATTGCCTTCTATTGATTGTGCAAAAAGGTTAATGTTAACGAATAACAGGAATAAAAACGGAACTGTAAGTTTCATGTATGACATAATTGGGATTAAACTTAAAACTGCAATTTACTTTTTTTAGCCTAAATAGTTATTTGTTTTTACGAAATAGATAGGCAAGTGGAAAACCGATACAAATAATAAGGATGCCGCAACTTATACTAGCGGATGACCATGAGAATGGAATTTTTGCAGCTTGAGAATTTGGAACAACTAATAAATTCATCACTAACCATATAAAAATGCCATATAGAATGGCAATAAGCACTGAGTTTTTGAACCATGACCACAGCTTTGCATAGCTAAACGCAAAGAGAATTGTAAATGCAAACGCAATGGCGAAATGTAATAGTAATCCGAATAAAATCATTCCCTCGCTGCCTGTCATTGCTGTTTTACCAAATACGGCGCTGGCAATGTATTTTAGAACTATGGTGGGATTTCTCTGCGTATTAAGATAAAAATTTAAGAACGCTGCCAGAATATCTAGTGTTCCAACTAGTAGTCCAGCTTTAATAATTAGTTTAGCATTAAAGTTTTTCATACTGATTATACATTAAGTGGTTTTCTAACTGCGTAGATTAATTCATCGTAAACTGTTCCGTTTTTGTAAAAGGTTTCTTTGAGTTCTGCTTCTAAAGCGAATCCTACTTTTTCTAAAACTCGTTGCGATTTGATATTGGTATCGAATGTTCGGGCAAAAATTCGAGTAATGTCAAATGTTTTAAAGCCGTAGTTGACCATTAATTTTACGGCTTCTGGCACAATGCCTTGTCCCCAGTATTCTTCGGCAATCCAATACCCCATTTCAGCATTTTTACAATAGAAATCTGCTTGCGGATGAACTCCAATAGAACCTGCAACTTCACCGTTAACTACAATGGCAAATATTTGTAACGGAGTGGATGATAAAGCTAAATTAATAAAAGCCACACCATGATCTTGAGTATAAGGGAAAGGAAATTTGTTGCTTAGATTTTTAGCGATATTATAGTTGTTGGCGTGTTTTACCAAACTATTTAAATCACTAAGTTGGAAAGGCCGAAGTTCAAACTGCATTATTTTTTGCCATTAATAACCATGATATCTATATTCTTTTGAAGATTTCTAATTGTTGTCCAATATTCTTCTCTTACATCCTCGTCGATATAAATTGGAAGTCTTTCTCCATATAATCTATCATTTCCATCTTTCTTGCATCCAGAAATCCAATATTCATTACCAGTTTCTATATCAAAATAATTTGCTTTAAAACCTCTGCCATTTAAAGTCTGAAAAGTACGACCATTATAATGTACTGATTTGCCAGTTTTGGAGAATTTAACTCTTCCAATCCTTGCTTCATCTGTAAGGTCTTCTTTACACTCTATATACATTATTCTAGTATCCATGTTAAGCTAAATAAATGTGAATATAAAAAATGTTTTCTTTATCAGAATAGATTCCTCGTTCCTCGGAATGACAAGAGTTGTAATTATTTTAAAGCATCTAAAACTTTAAATAGCTTTTTGCTAATGCCAGAGCCATTGTAGTTATTAATATTTATGACCGCAATGTACTTGTTGCCATTTTTATCAGTATAATATCCAGCATAAGCTGAAACATCATTGATACTTCCACTTTTTAATATCATTCCGTTGTTTTCTGGAAAGGACTTATAATAGGCTGCAAACCAATCTTCTTTTTGTGCTTGAAATAGAACTGAAGCCATTGCTAAAGTAGTCACTCGAGTTCCTGGAGAAAGCCCGCTGCCATCTAAAATGTTCAATGCATTTTTATCAATCCCTTTTGCCGACCAAAAATTAATAACTGCCGATGCACCGTTTCTAGTACTCGGTGTTTTTCCTTGTTTCCAAGCAATGGTTTTAAGTAATTGTTCACCGTAAAGATTTATGCTTTTCTTGTTAAACCAATAAACGATCTCACTTAAATCAGGAGAACTTGTTGTCGCTAGTTTTTGTGTTATAGTCGGTAAAGCTTTTCCTTCTAAATTTAATCGTCTTGCTGTTGTTGCTTCTTTTGTACTGGAAATATTTAATCGTGATAAAGTATCTTGTAAACGGTAAGCAGCATCATAAGCAGGATCTGGTAGTGCTAACGAAATTCCAGCTTTGCTGATACCCATTCCCCAAGTACCACGTAAATAAGCCAAATTGCTATATGGCGGTAAAAACCCATAGGCATTATCGCCAGACCCAGATGAACCAGTTTTAAGTTCGTTTATTACTTTTAAATAAGGCATTGCCGGAACTATTTTCTGAATACTAACCTCTGCGTCGGTACTTCCGCCAGGTTTTAAATGAATATCAAACTGATTTTCTCGCCAAGCCAATGCTGAACTTCCAGCACCATAATAGTTTCCCATGTCTTGCCAAATCCAACCTTCTGGCATAGATTGAGTACCGAATAAGCTATCGTCACCAATTATCGAACCTTCGATTTTCTTTATGCCAGCAGATTTAATTGCACTTAGCCAAGAGTTTAAAACTACATTCTCTTTTGTTTGTTCATAACGCCATGAACCTAAAGTGGGATCTCCACTACCAATAATGATTAAATCACCTTGTAAAGTTCCATCAGGCTTAATTTTTCCGCTATAAGCAAGTGTGGTTTGGTATTTGAAATCTTTACCCAAAACGCTAAAAGCAGTAGCTGATGTTATGGTTTTTAAAGTAGACGCAGTAGCCAAACCTATATTTTCGTTTTTAGCAAAAATTACTTTTCCAGTTTGTGCATCTAATACGCAAAGTGATGTAATAGCATATTTTGCTTGTGAATCATCTACTAAATTCTGATAGGCTTGTTCTAATTTTGCTATTGGAAATTGCGCAAAGCTTGATAGTGAACAAAATATAAATAGGAGTTGGAGCTTAAGTGATTTCGTTGATAACATAATAAATGTGGTTATTGTGGAGTAAAATTAAACTAATCTCAGGATTCTTTAATTATTTAACATTAAGAAGTTAAGATTATTAAGAAAATGACTTAAATTTTCTTAATCCCTTAATGTTGAGAAGAAATAAAAACAGGTTACATAAAAAAAGTGATGCTGTTCACATCACTTTTAATTTTTTAATTAAGGTGTATATTATACCAATTCTTTTCTTACCAAATACTCGGCAATTTGAACTGCATTTGTAGCTGCACCTTTACGCAAGTTATCGGCAACAATCCACATGTTTAAAGTGTTTGGCATGGATTCATCTCTACGAATACGACCAACAAAAACCTCATCTTTTTCATGCGCATCTTTTGGCATTGGATATTTTAAATTAGCAACATCATCTACCACAATAATACCTTCTGTTTTTTCTAATAATGAAGTAACTTCAGCTAAATCAAATTCATTTTCAAACTCGATGTTTACTGATTCTGAGTGACCACCCATTACCGGAATACGAACTGTTGTAGCAGTTAAACGGATATTCTCATCACCCATAATTTTACGGGTTTCGTTAATCATTTTCATTTCCTCTTTTGTATAACCATTTTCAGTAAATACATCAATTTGAGGAATAACATTTAAATCTATTTGGTATGGATAAGCCATTTCGCCATCATAAACACCTTTACGTTCGTTCATCATTTGGTCAACTGCCTTAACGCCAGTACCCGTAACCGATTGATAGGTAGAAACTACCACACGTTTGATTTTATATTTATCGTGTAATGGTTTTAAAGCTACCACCATCTGAATGGTTGAACAATTTGGATTAGCAATAATTTTATCATCGATAGATAATGTATTTGCATTTACTTCTGGAACAACTAATTTAATAGCTGGGTCCATTCTCCATGCCGAAGAATTATCAATAACTGTTGTGCCAGCCTCTTTAAAACGAGGAGCATGTTCTAAAGAAGTGCTTCCACCAGCAGAAAACAAGGCAATATCAGGGCGCATTCCAATCGCAGTATCCATGCTAACGATTGGAAACTGTTTACCCTTAAACGTAATTAACTTACCAACGCTCTTTTCAGACGCAACTGGAATTAATTCTGTCAATGGGAAATTTCTTTCTTCCAATACTTTTAACATCACGGTACCAACCAATCCGGTGGCGCCTACTACTGCAACTTTCATTTTTTCTCTGTTTTTTGTTATATTTAGTAAATTCTTAATATCTACCAAATATGAGAAAAAGTTTACTTTTTTTAATGCTACTGAGTGTTAAACTTACATTCGGTCAAGTGTCTGATGACTTTAGTGATGGAAATTTCACTACAAACCCAAATTGGGTCGGAAGTACATCACTGTTTAATGTCAATGCTACAAAGCAATTGAAGTCTTCGCTAAGTGCTACTGCTCAAACAGTTACATTGTCAACTGCAAATACTTTTGCGACAAATGCTAAGTGGGAATTCTCTGTGCAAATGAGTTTTGATCCCTCCGCAAGTAATTTGGCAAGAATTTATTTAATTTCTGATAATCAGGATTTAAGTGGTTCATTAAATGGATATTTTGTTCAAATTGGAGAGAGTGGCAGTACAGATAGTTACGATTTGTACAAGCAAACAGGTACAACCGTAAGCAAAATTATTGATGGACCTGCAAAAACTAGAGTTGATGTAAACAGTCTTTTGGCACGAGTTCGTGTAACTAGGAATGATGTTGGAAAGTGGGAATTGTACACGGATATTACTGGCGGAACTAATTATGCTTTGGAAGGAAGTATAACTGATTTAACCTTTACCAATTCAGATTGGTTTGGTGTGTTTTGCAAATATACAGCCACACGATCTACCGGTTTTACTTTTGATGATTTTAGCATTACAGAACTAATACCAGATGTTACACCTCCTACTTTGGTAAGTGCAAAAGTGTTAGATGAACTGACTATTGAAGCTGTTTTTTCTGAGCGATTGGAATCTACTTCTGCCTTGATGGCGAATAATTATACGATAGCTAATTTGGGTAATCCAACTTCTATAACAACTACAAGCTTGCCAACTGTTTACAAATTAACGTATGCTTCGGCTCTGCCATCGGGCGATTACAAATTGACAGTTAATGATTTAAAAGATTTAAAAGGAAATTTAATTGGTGCTAATAACACCGCTTCATTCTTTTACTTGAAGCCTTACATCCTTAAAAAAGAAGATGTATTAATTAGTGAGATTTTGGTTAATCCGAAAGCTGGCGGAGTTGATTTTATAGAGATTTACAATAACACAAATCAGGTTTTGGACTTGGCAGCATTGCAATTGGCAAATGTAGATGTTAGTGGAAATCCAGCTAGTATTAAAAATGTTAGCACTACAGCTTTATATATGCCGGCTAAAACGTATTGGGTTTTAACAACTAAGTCGGATGTAATTAAGGAGCAATACAATGCAGAATTCCCTAATCAGTTTATACAAATGAGCAGTTTGCCAGCTTATAACAACGATAAAGGTGCTGTAATTTTATTAGGATCACAAGGGGTGTTAGATCAATTTGATTACATTGAGAAAATGCATATAGCTCTTTTGCAAAATGCAGATGGAGTTGCTTTGGAAAGAGTTTCATTTACAAAACCGACAAATGAACTCGGTAATTTTAAATCAGCGGCAGCTACAATTGGTTTTGCTACACCAACTTATCGAAACTCACAAGAAGAAGATCCAACGCTTGTAAAAAGCAATGTTAGTTTAGCTAGTAAAACTTTTTCTCCAGATGGAGATGGTTTTGAAGATTTATTGCAAATCGATTATAAGTTTGTAAACAATGGAAATTTAGCAAGCATTAATATTTATACTGATAAAGGCGTATTAATTCGTAAGCTAAAGCAAAATACAACTATTGCAACTGCAGGAAGTTTTAGTTGGGATGGAATGAATGATAACGGTCAGCAAAGTAAAGTGGGTATTTACGTAGTTAAGTTTGATACTTTTGCTTTAAATGGTAAAACTGAGCATTTTAAACAAACTTGTGTTTTGGCAGCAAAGCTGAATTAGAACCTTAAGATAATCACTATTTTTTTAAACAATATGAAAAAGTATTTGTTGTTTTTGAAAAGACGTGGTTATGAAATATGGAAAGCTAATCGAGAAAATTCTCGCTCAAAAATCTAATAATAATGCTCAAGTTGCTGTGGCAATAGTAGCAGGCTTAGCTGCGGGTGCAGTAATTAGTGTTTTGTTTGCGCCAAAAAAAGGAACAGAAACACGTAAATTCATCGGCAATACTGCAAAAAATGCTGGCGATGGTTTAAAAAACACCTATGCTTCTTTAAAAGATAAGATAGTGAACACTAAAGCAGAGGATATAATTCTTAAACCAAAAACTCGTTCTGTTCCGAAAAAGCGGAAGTCAATTAATAAAGAATTGATAGCGGAAGTAAGTCGTAAAGAAAAACAATCTTAAAATTAAAGCGAGATAATATTGAATTATCTCGCTTTAAGTATTTTTACAATAACTGAGTGTTAACGTAATTGAAGCTTGTTTTTATTGAACCTAATTCGTCAGGTTTGTAGTTAAATTCGTGTTCAACAAAATAGTGTTTTACACCCGCCATTTTTGCACCAGTAAATATCGATTTAAAGTCTACAGCACCCTGTCCAACTTCTGTATTTACTTCATGTTTGGTTTTGTCCATGTCTTTAATGTGCCACATGGTAAAACGATGTTGGTGAGTTTTAAAAAGTGATAATGGATCTACATCAGATCTTACAACCCAATATAAATCCATTTCAAAATCGACTAGGTTTTTATCAGTTTCTGATAACAAAATTTCATAACCAGTTGTATCGCCAAACTTTGTAAATTCAAAGTTATGGTTATGATAAGCTAATCTCAAGCCAGATGCTTTGCATAAAAGTGCAGCTTCGTTAAGTTTTGCTGCAACTTTCTTATAATCATCAGCTGTTTTTCTAAGGGAATCTCCTAAATAAGGAACAGTAACATATTCAGCTCCAGTAATATTTGCAGCTTCGATGTAAGATTTTAGCTCATCGTTATTTTTGCCAGCAATAAAATTATCCATGGCATAATGACCACTAGGCGCTTTTAATCCGTTTTGTTTTAATAAACTAGCAAAAGCTTTTGCATCTAAACCCCAAAAACCATCTTTAGCAGAATAGCCATACGTTTCTACTTCTTTATAACCTATCGTGGCAACTTTTTCAATTATTCCTTTAATATCTTTTCCGATAATATTTCTTAAGCTATATAGTTGTAAACCAACAGGATGTTTTTTAACAGCAGCGGATACAAAAGATGGAGTAATGGCAACAGCAGCAGCCAATAAACCAGTTTGTTTAATAAAGTCTCTTCTCGAATTCATGATCATTGGTTTAAATCTTAAAATTATATTTCAGTTTCTGATTTAGTTTTATCGTTAAAAAGTAAGGCAAATAGTATAAATACAACAAATGCAATTCCTGCTGGGATAATCCAAATCATTTTCCAATTTTCTTCACCACCTACTTTATACATTTCGGTAATTTGTCCTGCAACCATAAAACCAATAAGCATGCCAATACCGTAAGTAGCTAACGTAATTAGACCTTGTGCAGAGCTTTTAAACTTTTCACCTGCTTTAGAGTTGGTGTAAATTTGACCAGAAACAAAGAAGAAATCATAACAAATTCCATGCAATGCTATACCAATTAACAACATAAAGCTCAATTCACCTGCATTGCCATAGGCGAATAAAATATATCTAACTGCCCAAGCAAGCATACCAACAAGGATAGTTTTCTTGAAGCCGAATTTTTTAAAGAAAATAGGAATAAACAATAGAAAAATTACTTCCGAAGCTTGTCCTATCGTCATTTTCCCAGTAGGATTATCGACACCTATTTTAGATAAGAATAGATTGGCATTTTGATAGTAAAAAGCTAAAGGAATGCAGATTAAAATAGAGGAAACAAAGAAAATCAAGAAGTTTCTATCTTTTAATAGTTTTAAAGCATCTAATCCTAAAATATCAGATACGGTTACTTTCTCGTCTTTTGAAACTTTAGGTGGAGTTTTTGGGAGGATAAAACTAAATAAGCCTAATACTAAAGATGCAATGCCAGCCATAAGGAAAGTATTTTTTAATAATCCCGCCGTGGTGCTTTCTTGAGAATCCCAATGGAAAAAATAGCTAATTAATAAACCAGCGGCAATCCAACCTAAAGTTCCCCAAATTCTGATGGTAGAAAACTCTTTTTCAGGATCTTCCATTTGATTAAATGAAACAGAATTTACTAAGGCCAACGTTGGCATATATACAATCATATAGCCAAGTGCATAAGGATAAAACACGCTTATATCAGTTGCATTATACATTTGATACATTAAAATGGCTCCAACAATATGCAAAACACCTAAGATTTTTTCAGCATTAAAATATCGATCTGCAATTAATCCAATAATAAATGGAGCAATGATTGCGCCCCATGATTGAGTTGAAAAAACTGATCCAGTTTCTGGACCAGACGCTCCTAAATTCGTTGCCAAAAATGTACCTAGTGTTACAAACCATGTGCCCCAGATAAAAAATTCTAGGAACATCATGAAAGATAATTTAATGCGAGTTGTTGAGTTCATTTTATGTTTGGTTAGTTTATTTATTAGTGATAGTTAATGGCTATGACCCATTAACTATCAACTGTTTTACAATTCTTTAATAGAAATATTTTTATACCACACTTCATCTCCGTGGTCTTGCAATGAGATTTTCCCAGTTTTATAAGTTCCAAAACCTTCCCAAGTTTTAAATTTACTGCCTGCAATTAAAGCTTTCCAATTGTCATCCCACATAGTGGTATTTACTACTTTTACGCCATTTAAAATGAAAGTTAAATTTCCTTTATCACTAATAATCTCTGCTTTATTCCATTCGCCTACTGGTTTTACAGGTTCTACATCACTTTTAACCAGGTCATATAAGTTTCCAGCTCTGTGCTTAGTTATTTTTCCATCGGGATGCCCATCATTATCCAAAACTTGCATTTCTAGGCCAGTGCTATACGTTTGATTGTATTTTGGATCTTCGTGAATATAAAATATAACGCCGCTATTTGATTTCGGAGCAACTTTCCACTCTAATTTTAAATGGAAATTGGTGTATTCTTTATCGGTTACTAAATCGCCACCTCCGTCTTTGCCTTTTGTTTTTGGATCTAAATGTATGGCGCCATCTTGAACTTGCCAAGCACTACCAACTGTTGTTTTTCCGTAAGTATGCCATCCTGTTGTAGTTTTTCCATCAAAAATTGGAATAAAACTTTTTTTTGTTTTGGTGGTTTGAGTAGTAGAGCTGCAACCCATAACCGTTAATATTAATGCCGAAAATATATATTGTTTCATTTTTTTAAATTTTACTTATTAAACGCCTAAAGTCCATCCTTTGCGGTATTCTCTTTTTACAAATTGATTTACTTCATCAAAATTTGTCACTTTCATTGCGTTATTATCCCACAATAATTTTTTGTACCTGCCAGGATAAATAGTTTTACCTTCTGCATTTTTACCCTGAATATCAGCTGCGCGAATAGCTAAATTTGCCATTAATAAACATTCAGTTAACGGTCCAGCAATTTCAAAAGGAGAGCTCAGTTCTTTTTTGCCATGACCGGCGATACAGGCCTCAACCCATTGCGCATAATGTCCGCCTTCTCCGCCAGTTACACGTGCAAATTTCGCAGGCACTTTAATATCTTTTGTTTTACTTAATGGTAAAAGTTGTGGATTTCTTCCATACGTTTCTGATGTCATTTTACCTTTGGTACCGATAAATAAAGTTCCATTTCCACCATCACCAAATTTTTCATTTGCCATTAATTCTTCCGGTCTTGTTGGCTGAATTCCACCATCCATCCAATGTACGGTTACATCACCTATGGTTTTATTGGTTTTAGGGAATTTTAAGGTTACATGGCTCGAAGGAGGGCAGCTATCAGGGAAATATCCACGTTTAAATTCATCAACATAAACTGAACCTACACTTGCTTCAACTTCACTTGCATATTTTAAATTAAGTACGCTAAAAGGTGTTTCTAATAGATGGCATCCCATGTCGCCTAATGCTCCTGTCCCATAATCCCACCATCCACGCCAGTTAAAAGGCACTAATTTATTCACATAATCTTTATATGGAGCTGTTCCTAACCATAAATCCCAATCCAATTCTGCTGGTACTTCTGCTTTATTTGTCGACCATGGAATACCTTGAGGCCAAACAGGTCTATCCGTCCAAGCATAAACAGTATGCACATCGCCAATTAGGCCAGCGTCATACCATTCTTTCATTTGTCGTGGACCATCATTTGAAGCGCCTTGATTTCCCATTTGGGTAACCACTTTATATTTTTTAGCAGCAGCGGTTAATGTACGAGCCTCGAAAATATCATGAGCTAAAGGTTTTTGTACATATACATGTTTGCCTAATTGCATGGCTGCCATTGCTTGTACCGCATGGTTATGATCTGGAGTAGAAACCGTAACTCCATCGAAGTTTTTATGTTCTTTATCGAACATTTCTCTCCAATCTTTATAGAATTTAGCTTTAGGAAAACGTTTCACACTTTCTGCCGCTCTACGAGTATCTACATCACATAAATAAGCAATATCTGCTTTGCCACTTTCGGATATTAAACGAAGATCTGAATCTCCTTTGCCACCTACACCAACACCAGCAACAATTAGTCTATCACTTGGTGCTAAATATCCTTTACCGCCTAAAACATGACGAGGTACAATCATAAATGCAGCAGAAGCAACGGCGGTAGTTTTTAAAAAATTACGTCGACCTTGTGCTTCTACATCTTTTTTTGCCTTATCCATTTTAAATTTTTTAAGGTTAATCTTATTTTTTTAGCGTTAAAATATATTTCACCATTGATTTAGCTTCGTCATTTGTTATTTTAGTGTGCGGTGTCATCGGAACACTTCCCCAAACGCCTTTACCACCCTTAACAATTTTCTCTGCTAATAAATTTACATTTTCATCTGTGGCAGGATATTTTGCCGCAATTTCCTGATAAGCAGGGCCAATTAATTTATTTTCTTTGTGATGACAGCCTACGCAATCTGATTTTACAATCAATAATTCGCCTGGTTCCATAGCCGATTTAGATTCGACTGGTGCAGGAGGTGGAGTAGTAGAAGCTGTGTCCGAATCAGAAGTTGAGCCACCACATGCAGCTAATAAAAATGTAATTGCGCTTAAAAATAAAAGTGTTTTTTTCATGTTATTGTTATATGCCTAAAATTTTCTTGTTAAAGTTTGCATCGCCACCTGCTGAAGCAAAGTCATCAAATGCTTTGGTAGTGACTGGAATAATGTGATTTTTTATAAATTCAGCACCTTCTCTGGCGCCAGTTTCCGAATCTTTAATGCAACATTCCCATTCCATTACTGCCCAACCTTTGTAATCGTATTGTGCTAATTTGCTAAAAATACGTTTAAAATCTACTTGTCCATCGCCAGGAGAGCGATAGCGACCAGCCCGATTTGCCCAACTTTGATAGCCGCCAAATGTGCCTTGTTTTCCTGTCGGATTAAATTCTGCATCTTTCACATGAAATGCTTTAATTCGCTCATGATAAAAATCGATGTATTGAATATAATCTAGTTGTTGTAGTACAAAATGCGACGGATCATATAATAAACAAGCTCTTGGATGATTATTCACTTTTGCCAAGAACATTTCATACGTTTCTCCATCAAATAAATCTTCTCCTGGATGGATTTCGTAGCAAACATCTACACCGCAATTATCAAATTCATTTAAAATCGGTGTCCAACGTTTAGCTAATTCTGTAAATCCATCATCAACTAATCCTTCTGGTCGTTGTGGCCATGGATGAAAGGTATGCCATAATAAAGAACCACTAAAAGTTGCATGTGCATTTAATCCTAAATTTTGAGAAGCTTTTGCCGCATATTTTAGCTGTTGTACCGCCCATTCTGTTCTAGCTTTCGGGTTATTCTTCACTTCGTCCGCCGCAAAAGCATCAAATAATTGGTCGTATGCTGGGTTTACAGCAACTAATTGCCCTTGTAAATGAGTAGAAAGTTCGGTAATCACTAATCCGTAAGAAGCAACTTTTGCAGTTAATTCATCAGCGTATGTTTTACTTTCAGCAGCCAATTTTAGGTCGATAAAACGCTTATCTAAAGTTGGCATTTGGATGCCTTTAAAACCTAAATTAGCAGTCCACTTACAAATTCCATCTAAGGAATTAAATGGGGCTTCATCTCCAATAAACTGGGCTAAGAATACGGCTGGTCCTTGTATTGTTGTCATTTTTTAAATTTTAAAATCGTACCATTTCTGATCTGATTTACTCGAAGCTACTACATTTTCTATAAAAGCCATACCACGAACGCCATCTTCCGCATTCGGAAAATCAAGCATTTCTGCACTAGGTTGCTCGCCATTTTGTTTAGCAGTTAAGGTTAATGCAAAGTTTTTATAAATGTTAGCAAAAGCTTCTAAATATCCCTCTGGATGACCTGAAGGTGTTCTAGTATTAAATTTAGCAATGGCTGATAAATAAGTATTGCCAGTTTTATAAACTTGCATAGGTTGATCGAGCCATTTTATAAGTAATGTATTTGGCTCTGCCTGATGCCATTCTAATCCACCTTTTTCACCATAAATTTTAATTTTCAAAGCATTTTCTTCTCCAGCAGCAATTTGCGATGCCATTAAAGTTCCATTAGCGCCGTTGTTAAATTTCAATAGCACATTTCCATCATCATCTAATGCCCTGCCGTCTACTACGCAATTCAAATCGGCACAAATTTTATCAATTTGTAAACCCGAAATGTATTCTGCTAAATGCGCTGCATGTGTGCCAACATCTGCCATGCAGCCACTAATTCCACTTTTCTTAGGATCAGCACGCCAAGCTGCTTGTTTATTATCAGCCGGTGCTGGTAAGCTTAACCAACCTTGCGGATATTCTACACAAACTTTTCTGATGTTACCAAATGTGCCATCTTTCACCATCTGTTTGGCTTGCTTCACTAATGGATAACCAGAATAGGTATGTGTTAAACAAACAAATAATCCAGTTTCTGCTGCTTTTTCTTTTAACGCTTTCGCTTCTGCTAAAGTTAAGGTGATGGGTTTGTCAATTACTACGTGAAATCCATTTTCTAAAGCTAACATTGCGGGTTCAAAATGAACGTTATTTGGCGTTACAATACTTACAAAATGCATTCTTTCCGATTCGGGAAGTTTGCTTTCTGCAGTAATCATTTCTTTATAATTGGTGTATATTCTATCTTCTGGCAAGAATAATTCTTTTCCAGAGGTGATTGCATTTTCTGGATTAGAACTTAGCGCACCGCAAGACAGTTCAATTAAACCATCTAAATTTGCTGCCATGCGATGAACGGCGCCAATAAAAGCACCTTTTCCACCGCCAATCATCCCCATTCTTATCTTTCCTGTCGCCATTAAATATTACCTTTTTTCAATTCGCTAACTGCAAAATCACACGCTCTTGCCGTTAAAGCCATATACGTTAATGAAGGATTTTGACAAGCAGCCGAAGGCATACATGAACCATCTGTTACAAATACGTTTTTAACTTCATGCATTTGATTCCATTTATTTAAAACAGAAGTTTTAGGGTCTTTACCCATACGAGCTGTTCCCATTTCGTGGATAGCCATACCTGGAGTAGAACCATTATCGTATGTTTTAACATCCTTTATTCCTGCCAACTCTAACATTTCAGCAGCATCATTCATCATATCGACACGCATTTTTGCTTCATTGTCTTTAAATTCACAATCAATCGCCAATACATTTTGCCCCCATTTATCTTTTTTGGTTTTATCGATATAAACACGGTTTTCGTGGTATGGGAGTGATTCTCCGAAGCCGCCTAATCCCATGTTCCAAGATCCAGGTGTAGACATTAAGTCTTTTACATCACCACCAAAGGCTAGTTCGGCAACTTCTGCATGCCAGTTGCCTCTACTTGCTCCGCCTTGATAGCCGAACCCACGTACATAATCACGTTTATCGTTACCAATGTTTCTATAACGTGGGATATAAATTCCATTAGCTCTCTTTCCAAACGTGTACTTATCATCAAAACCTTCTGCTTGGCCAGATGCACCACAACGGAAATGGTGATCCATTAAATTATGACCTAATTCGCCGCTGGCATTACCTAATCCATTCGGATGTTCTGGAGAAGTAGAGTTTAAAAGTAAAAATGTACTGCCCAAAGTAGAACCATTTACAAAAACTATTTTAGCATAATATTCGATGTGCTCATTGGTTTCAGAATCAATAATTCTAACTCCTTTGGCTTTTTGAGTTTCTTTGTCGTAAATAATCTCATTTACTAAAGAAAAAGGTCTTAAAGTTAAATTTCCAGTAGCTTGAGCTGCAGGGAGGGTAGATGATTGGGTGCTGAAATAAGCGCCAAAAGGACAGCCACGACTACATAAGTTTCTGTATTGGCAATTTCCTCTTCCACCATGTTCAACGGTTAAATTGGCTACACGGCCAATAGTCATAATTCGACTTTTTTTGTAATGATCTTCGATGCGTTTTTTAACCGATTTTTCAACGCAGTTCATTTCCATTGGTGGTAAATAATGCCCATCAGGAAGTGATGGAAAATTATCTACTGAACCACTAATTCCTGCAAATTTTTCTACATAATCGTACCAAGGAGCAATATCTTTATAACGAATAGGCCAGTCTACGCCATGCCCATCTTTTAAATTATCTTCAAAATTTAAGTCGCCCAAACGGTAACTCTGACGGCCCCACATTAGCGACTTTCCGCCTACATGAAACCCTCTATACCAGTCAAATCGTTTTACTTCGGTATATGGGCAATCATGGTCATTTACCCAAAAACTCTCATTAAATTCGGTATAAGGATAATCTCTTTTTTGTACAGGATGAGATTCTTTTTGTGTTTCGGTTAATCTGCCGCGGTGTTCAAATTCCCAAGGCTTTTTCATTGCCGTAGTATAATCTTTTATATGTTCTACGTTTCTGCCACGTTCTAACATCAAAACTTTTAAGCCTTTTTCTGTTAATTCTTTTGCTGCCCATCCACCACTAATTCCAGATCCTACAACAATGGCATCATATGTATTTTGTGCGGTTGCTTTTGTATTTAAATTCATTATAAAATGATAATAAGGTTTAAGACCAAACTCTTTGACCAGGTTTCATAGTCATGTTTCCATCATAACGCCCAGGAATTTCAACATATTCGTAAGCTTTTGTAGCGCCAATTTCTGAAGTGAAGAAACCTAGTAGGGTTAAATCACGAGCAATTGCAAAAAACATTGGTTTCGTTTTTTTCTCATCTTTCATGGGTGCTGCTTTTACTGGGCTAGTTTGCTTTTCATCAGTTTTGTCTGATTTCCCAGCTTTTTCAAGTTCTTCTTTTTCTGTTTTTTGAGCTGCTACAGTCTCATCTTTAACTTTAATGATAAGTTGTTCGCGTTCTTTAACTGAAATTTCGAAAAATGATTTGCCAAAATCTTTTTTGGATCTAGTTTCAATATCCTCTAACCCTTTTACAAAAGCTTTTTGTGCATCTTCTGGATAGCAATCTTTTACCATCATAGTAATAAATGGCCCAACGTTGGCTGCTTTAGCTCCTGGAGATTTTGCTGTTGTAGGGATAATGATATCGGCAATTTCTGTAATTAACTTTTCCTGATCTGCTGTAAATAGATTTGCACTATTTTTACCAGGTTCGTTACAGCTATCAAATAAAGTGGCAATTGTTGTAGCGGATAATGCTCCACCAATTAAAAAAGCTACACTTTTTACGGCTTCTCTTCTGTCCATATGATTTGGTTAAGTTGTTTTGAGCAATTAAATTAGGTAATAATATTTTAAAAGTAGAACACTTACGATTGAAATTAATAAGTTATTGTACAAAGTACACTTTGAGAGTACGTTATAGCGATGTATGCTTTGTAAAAATTATCTTACATTATCACTTTGTTTTTATTAAAAGTTAAACCGTTAGCTATGATAAGGCATGTTGTAATTTGTTTTAAGGATTACACTACTAAGTTCTTTTTGATATAATTGTAGCTTTCGGTAATACTCTGATAAACGTCTTTTTTAATCACATCTTGTTCTGTGAAGATATAAGCTAAGCCAGCTAATTTTGATTCGGCAAAAATGCTTTTGAAATCAATTCTTCCTGAACCTACTTCTGCAAAAACGCTTTTATCCTGTTTATCCATATCCTTAACATGAAACATTGTGAAACGACCAGGGTTTTTCTTAAACATTTCAAGTGGATTTAGTCCTGCATTTATTGCCCAAAATAAATCGAGTTCAAAGCTTACTAGTTTAGGGTCGGTTTCTTTTAGTAAAATATCATAACCAGTAACGCCATTACCCTGATCTTTAAATTCGAAATTGTGATTGTGGTAAGCAAGTTTTATGTTCGATTTACTGCAAAGCTCTGCCACCTCATTAAATCTCGCTGCCATCTTTTTATAATCATCAAGGCTACCAGCAGTTCTAATATCGGTTGGTAAAGCTGGAATTACAAAATACTTTTGCCCTACTGTTGCGGCGGTTTCAATGTAGGTTTTTAAAAGAGTATCCTTACCTGTGGCTAAAAATTCGGTTGTATTGTAATGCCCGCTTGGCGATGTTAACTTATTTGCTTTTAATAAATTAGAAAAATATTTAGCTTCTAATCCCCAAAAGCCTTTTACTTCGTATTTGCCTGGATAGCCATAATAAGTTTCTACTTGATTGTATCCAATTTTTGCAACCTTAATTATTGTTTCTTCTAAATTTGCTGTGAGTTGCTCTCTTAAAGTAAACAGTTGTATACCTATTTTACTGTTTTTCTCTGGACTGGCTAAAGCTGATGAAAGGAGCGAAGGGCTTAAATATGTTGCAGCTGTTACAAGTCCTATTTTTTGTAAAAATGATCGTCTATTTGTCATGGTGATTTTAAATTTTAAAAGCCGGAGCTGTTAAACTCCGGCTTTGGTTATTAGAATGAGTAAGCTAATGAACCCCAAAAAGTACGTTGTAATAAAGTTCTTCCTATCATTAATGCTCCTGGAGTTACCGCAGAAAAATCTCTGAATTGATCTCCACGAACATCACCTTCGGTTAATACTCTTGCATTTAGTAAATTATCTGCCCAAAATCTGATGGAAACTTTTTTAGTGAAATTATATCCAGCTCCAGCCTTCATTACCACATAAGCAGGCAATTCATAACTTTCACTAGGTGAAGTATAGCGACTACCAATATAATTTGCAGCAACATAAAGGTTTATGTTTTTGTACTCGTAATTAGCCCCAAGTTCTGTATTTAGTACAGGTACTCTTTCTGTTCTATTACCAGTAAAACTGTAAACTTTATCTCCTAATTGAGCTAATACAGCCGAATTTGTTCTTGTTGATGCGTTGTAATCTGTGTATTTCGAATCTTGCAATGTACCGGTAAACCTTAAGCTTAATGGTTTAATGATTTTGTAAGATATTTCATATTCAGCACTCCAGGTTCTGGTAGAACCGAAAGCAATTAAAGCCTGCGTACCAGAAGTAATAGTTGGAACATTGATAGTTAATGAAGTGTTTTTGATGGCCGAATAACTTCCAGATGCAAAAATGGCTAAATTGTTTTTCGCATACTTATAGCCAATTTCGGCCAAGTAAACTGGGCGTTTTTTAATATTTGCCGCATTATAAGCAGTAGCATTGTAATCGCCAATGTTTGGTGCGTTATAGGCTTTTGTTAAACGGGCAAATAAACTTGTGGTACTGCTTACCTTATAATTTGTTCCGATAGATGCAGCCCAATTAGTTATAGTTTCATCGTAAGCAGTATAACCAGCTATTGTTGGGTTTGCCGCTGCAGTATAATTTGGAGTTCCATCGGTATTAAAAGCATAAAATGGTCTACGACCTTTTACATTCTGATTATCTATTCTTACGCCAAGATCCAATCGCCATTTATTATCGATTTTAATCTCATCACTCGCATAGGCGGATAAAGTTCTAGTATCTCCAATAACAGTTGTTTTGGTTTGTACTGTTCTAGTTGCTGCTGTTGGCGATTGTAATAAAACATGTGGGTTTTCTTTAAATTCTGAAAACGAACGGAAAGCATATCTCAAATCATCACGATTGTATTGATGGATACCTGCGCCCAAACTTAGACTATGACTTTTAAAAGTTTTCTTTAAATCTAAATAATCAACAAATTGCTCATCACTGTTTAATTGTCCACCAGCAGAAGAAGTAATAACCTGATCGCCAGCTGTAAATGGTGCAGGAGCACCACCTACATAATAGTATGGAGTGGTAGTTGTTCGTGCAGTAATGCCACTTGGAATTGAGAATGTACTATTTGTACGTGTTTTCTGATAACGGAAATTGTTTACAATTTGCCAACCTCCATCAGTTAAATAATTAAATTGAAATCCTCCAGAACCTAATTTGGTATGCATACCATCTTTTAGGCTAAAGTTATGAGCAGAACCAGCAGGATCAGTATAACTCCAATCGGTTTCAATTGGTGTAATAGATTGACTAACCATATCATAATTACCATATTTAGTTGGTTTCCCAGTTCCATCATAAGGGTAATAACTAGTTAATAACCATTGTACTTTATCATTAATGTACTTGCCATATACTCTAATAAAACCCTTATTGTTTTTGAAATTAAAAGTCATGTTTCCTTTAACTTGTCCACCTTCATTTGCAGGAGAATAGCCGGGGTTTACTACACCTTTATCTGTTCTAAAAAAACCACCGATATTATATTTCACAAGATCACTAATTTTGCCACCTGTATTTCCATCAAAACGATATAAGCCTTGCGAAAACCCAGTTGTAAATTTAAACTGTCCATATTGTTTATCCGCTCCAGTATAACTGATGTTATTTACAACCGCACCAGGAGTATTGGCTTGAATAATAGATGCATTACCACCTCTAATAGCTTCAATATTTTGTATAGTTAAATCTGTTTTATAATATTGATCTATAGATGGATTAGAATTAAATCCAGTTGGTAACAACGGCAATCCATCTTCTTGAATACCTAGAAAGATATAACCACCTTGCTGCGGAAAACCTCTTACCCAAACATTACCAGGCCCATCACCACCTGTACTTTCAACTGTTAAGCCAGGAATTGCTTTAAGTAAATCGGTACTATTTAATGGCGCACGATTAGAAATATCTTTACTGCTTACGGATGTTAGCGCCACACTACTTTCTAATTTTTTCTTCGGATTACCGCCAGTAACTACAATGCTTTCTAATTGTAGTGCATCTTCTGATAAACTAATGTTTAGTGTTTCATCGGCATTGCCATTAGCTAAATTTACTTCTTTAGAAATGTAGCCAACGTAGGTAAGTACTAAAATTCTACTATCAGCAGTTAACCCTTTTAGCGCAAATGCACCATTAGCATCAGAATTAGTGCCAATAGTTGTTCCTTTAACTGCAATAGAAACACCTACTAATGGATTGCCTTTGCTATCGGTTACTTTACCAGTAACCACACCATCAAATAAGCTTAGAGGTATCGGCTCTGCCTGATTATTGGCATTTATCGCATATAGTAATATTTGATCTTTAATTATTCTGTAACCTACGTCATAAGATCTTAGCGAATTTTCTAAAAAGTATTTAAGTTTTTGATTAACTAAATTGATGGAAATTTTTCTGTCAGAATTAATTAGTTTCGGACTGTAAACGAACTTTACATCAGCAAGTTTACCTGCTTTTTCAATAATTGTTTTAATGTCTTGGCGCTCGGCCGTTATGGAGATTTGTTTATTCAAAAAACTTTGTGCCTCCACATCTTTGGCGAGAGCGCTACATGTGAAGATGGTGATGGCCAGAATTTGATAGATTGAATTTCTCATTGCATATAGAGCCAGGGAAATAAGTTGTTTTTTTTTCATAAATTTGGTTATTGTTCATTAAATAATCGGATTTATTGGACATAGAAATACCCTAATACATGCTGAATGTATTTAACTGGCCGGCAATGCCCTACATTGCTGGCTTTGTTATTAAGAAATATATTAGGAAAGTTGAGCCGCGACTAGGAGCTGTTAGAAGTGGAATTTTTCATCATGGTTACATTTAGTTTATATATTGGTTAATTGGTTACTTTTTATTTGAAACAAGTATAGTGGTTCCTATTACATCATATTTACCAGAAATAGATCCGCAGATAAGGCTAAGTTGTTCATACAGGCCTTTGCTATTCATATCTCCAGTAAATGTATAATCTAGTATTTCGCTGTTTGCCGATTTAATTTCTATACCGTATGCTTTAGATAAGGTTTTGAAAATTGCACTCAATCTTTCTTCTTTAAAATTATAATCAGCTACTTCTCGTTTGTTATAAGCTACCGAGAGCAGAATTGGTTCTTCGACCACAGTACTATTAATAACATGGTTTTTATAAACGCCTTTTTGGTTAGGCGTTAAAAGTACTGGTTTGGCTACTTGTGTTCCGGGTAAAGTAATCAATCTACAATCAGTATTTTCATCAATCCTTACTTTCCCTGTTCGTACAGATACCTCGGCTGGTAAATCATGAGCCGATTCTTTTATAAAAAAACTAGTCCCTAAAACCCGAACAACTAGATTATTATTGTACACATAAAATGGTTTTCTAGGATTTTTACTGATCGAAAAGAAAGCATCACCTTTTAGGTAAACTTTTCTGCCATTAACTGCAAAAACCTTAGGGTAAATTATACTTGCATTAGGTTTTAACGTAATTTCACTTTTATCACTCAATAAAATTAAAATAGGTTTTGAAGAGGTATTTGTTTTAGAAATAAGACTTAATTCGCTGTTTGCATTAAGAAAAGATTGCTCAGAACGGTTACGAGTAAGGTAAAGACCTGAAATAACAAAGGCAATAGTTATAGATGCAGCAATGGCAACTTTAAACCAAACGGGTTTTAATGTTCTAGTTTTTGTTGGCTTTTGGGTGTGTTTCTCTAATTTCAACCAAATAGTATCCTTCATTTCATTTAACTCAACTGATGAAAGATTTTTAATGTTTTTATCGCCTAGTAAATTATACCATTGGTTGAGCCAGATTTTTTCACTTTCGGTACAGTTTCCCTGTTGATAGCGGGTAAGCAAATCTAAAAACGACTGTTTGTTCATAAAGAAATATTTGGGTTATTAACTACAAGTAACTTAATAAGGGCGTAACCCTAAACCTAAACTAAACTTATGTTTAATTTTAATGTAAGTAGCTGTATTACAGGTATAAAAAAATATAGAATTTTTTAAGATATTGCTTAAGACGTTTTAGTGAACGTGTAATATGATACTCTACCGCCTTCTCAGAAATTTTTAATTTTGATGAAATATCTTTTGTAGATTGATTACCATATCTACTTAATCGAAACACTTCTTGAGTTTTTGTTGGAAGAGAATTAAGCCCTTCTTCAATCAGGCCTGATAAATCTTGCAAATCTACCAAGTTCGAAGTGTCTTGATAATCTTCCTGAAAACTTACCTGCTTATATTCTTTGTATTTGTTTTCGATAACAAGAGAACGAATGTGATTAATTACGCTCAATTTTAAGGAGCCAAATAAATAAGCTCTTAAATTTATAATAACTAAGCTTTCTCTTTTCTCCCAAATAGAAATAAAGATATTTTGAACCAATTCCTCCGCTAAAACACGGTCGCCAGTTTTTTTATAAGCTGTTGCAAGTAATTCCTTAACAAAAACATTATAAATGATTTCATAAGCCAAAACATCTCCCGATTTTAAACGCAATACTAATTCACTAGATTGTTCGGGTTCGATAGAGGTCATATTTAGTTACAGGAATATTACGTAAATGTAATAAATTATTTTATTGATGTTTTTGAATATACCCGATAAAAGAACTTCATTAGTTTGAACTATACACTAACAAATTGCTCAACAAAAAATCGAATTATTATTTTTAAGTGGCGCATATTTTTTACCTAGTTTGCAGCATTTTTTTACCTTTGCTACCGTATGAATGAGAAAATATTAGTACTAGGTTCTAACGGGCAAATTGGCACCGAATTAGTTACCGCTTTACGCAAAGGATACGGCAATGATAATGTGGTTGCTTGTGATATTCGCAGACCAGATTATGAAACTAAAAATGCTGGGCCGTTTGAGTTTGTAAACGTTTTGGATAAGGAAATACTTAAAGATATTTTTCAGAAGTATAAGCCTACACAAGTATATTTATTAGCCGCTTTATTATCCGCCACTGGCGAACAAAACCCAAAGCTAGCTTGGGACTTGAACATGAATGGTTTATTAAATGTATTAGACTTAGCCTTGATATTTAAAACTGCTAAAGTTTATTGGCCAAGCTCTATCGCAGTATTTGGGCCAAATTCTCCTAAAGATGCTACACCACAATATTGTACAATGGATCCCAACACGGTTTACGGAATTAGTAAACTAGCTGGCGAGCGTTGGTGCGAATATTACAATCAGAAATACAATTTAGATGTAAGAAGTATCCGTTACCCAGGTTTAATTAGCTGGAAAGCTGCACCTGGTGGAGGAACTACAGATTACGCCATTCACATTTTCCATGAAGCATTAAAGAAAGGAAGTTATGCTTCGTTTTTATCGGCAACAACAGAATTGCCAATGATGTATATGGACGATGCTATTCGTGGCACCATCGAATTAATGGATGCACCAGCAGATCAGATTTCTATTCGTTCAAGCTATAATTTTGGAGGAGTTCACTTTACGCCAGAAGTATTAGCTGCCGAAATACGTAAGCACATGCCAGATTTTAAATTATCATACACAGAAAACGATCCTCGTCAAGAAATAGCGAATAGCTGGCCAAAATCTATCGATGATAATTTCGCTAGAAAAGATTGGGCATGGAAACCAGAGTTCGATTTAGCAAGAATGACGGAAGATATGCTTGTTAACTTGAAGAAAAGCTAATTAAGGAATAAATAAAGGTAGAGGGCTGGAAGGTAGAGGGCGTAAGGTCTCATATCTCATATCTCAATACTCAATACTAATTATATGGGAAGAGCATTCGAATTTAGAAAAGAAAGAAAATTTAAGCGTTGGGCCAAAATGGCTGTGCAGTTTACGCGTATTGGTAAAGATATTGTAATGGCAGTTAAGGATGCTGGGCCTCACCCAGAAACTAACTCTCGTTTGCGTACTGCCATGCAAAATGCGAAGGCTGTAAATATGCCAAAAGATAGGGTTGAAGCTGCAATTAAACGTGCTTCAGATAAATCGATGGCCAACTACGAAGAAATTGTGTACGAAGGTTATGCCCCGCATGGCGTTGCTGTACTAATTGAAACTGCAACAGATAACACTAACCGTACGGTAGCAAATGTGCGCAGTTATTTTAATAAAACTAACGGTACTTTGGGTAAAACTGGTTCGTTAGATTTTGTGTTTAATCGTAAGTCTATTTTTAGGTTCGCCCCTGCAGAAAACTTGGATTTAGAGGAACTAGAATTCGAATTAATTGATGCTGGGTTGGAAGAATTGTATGTAGAATCTGACGAAGAAGGAAACGATATTGCAGTAGCTCAAGGTGCTTTTGAAAACTTTGGTCCTTTACAAAAGGCTTTAGAAGAAAAAGGTATTGAGTTGAAAAGCTCAAAGCTAGAGCGTATCGCTTTATCTCATCATCCAGTTTCTGAAGAACAGGCTTTAGATGTTTTAAAACTGATAGATAAATTAGAAGAAGACGATGATGTGCAAGCTGTTTATCATAATATGGCAGAGTAATATTTCTCTCTAATAAAAAAGAAAGCCCACCTAGATTATCTAGGGGGGCTTTCTTTTTTACTTTTGATTACTAAACAACCAAGGCAACAGATTAGGTTCTGCAAAAGCAGAATCCCAACTGTTATGATTGGCTTTTGGATAGATGGTAAACTTGGGTTCGTGGCCCAGTTTTTTTAATTCTCTATATATGTTAAAGGAGAATTGAGGGGCAACAACATCGTCTAATCTTCCATGAAAAATCCATAGTGGAACGTGCTGATATTTTTTTACATTTTGAATGTTATCGCCACCGCAAATAGCAAATGCTGCGGCAAAGGTTTTGGTTCTTCGTCTTAGGATTTCGAATGTTCCCATACCACCCATAGATAAACCACCTACATAAACTTTGCTCTTGTTAACAAAAGATTGGTTTACGAATTGATCTGTTAACTTTAATAAAAGTGCCATCGGCTTTGTAGGCTCACCACCTTTTTGAAAAGTGAAAAAACGTTTACCACTTACTTCTTCAATTTCTACATTAGACCAATAGTTATCTTCTGCGCATTGAGGGAAAATTACGATAGTGGGGTAGGTTTCCCTGAAATTATCTGTTAGAAATAGTTTGCCGCCGTGTGTTAATTGTTTTTCATTGTCATTACCCCTTTCGCCGCTGCCATGTAAGAAGAAAACAACTGGGTATTTTTTTGTAGCATCAAAGTTTTCAGGGTATAAAATTCTATACTTTAAGGTATCAGTACCTTGAATGAAATTTTCTTTTTTGTACTTGGATAAATCTTGAGCAAAACCTGTCGAGATGGTAAATAGGAGTAGTAGGAATAGAATGGTCTTTTTCATGTTGATAATTTTTGTTATTCAGGTGTTGTCATTCAGAGTGTTCTTTGTCATTCAGAGCGCAGCGAAGAATCTCTTAGTTAAATGCTAAATAAACTCCCCGTCATTGCGAGTTTACGAAGCAATCTTTCCAAACATGAACACTATAACTTGTAATTCGACCTAGGGATCCTTCGCTGCGCTCTGAATGACAAGATTATTTACTTAACTAATTTAAAATCGGCTTCTTTTACATCTCTCACATTTGGACCTACAAATACTTTGAAATCGCCGGATTCGGCTACGAATTTTAGGTCACTGTTAAAGAATTTTAAATCTTCTTCAGTTAAACTAAAGGTAACTACTTTGCTTTCTCCAGGCTGTAATTTAATTTTTTGAAATCCTTTTAGTTCTTTAACTGGTCTGGTACTTGTGCCTACTAAATCTCTTGTGTACAATTGAACAATTTCCTCGCCAGCTACTTTACCTGTATTGGTTAGGGTAACGTTAGCTATTAATTTCTGACCTGGTTTTAACGTGTTGCTACTTAATTTAAAGTTGCTATAATCGAATGTAGTATAGCTTAAGCCAAAACCAAAAGGATATAAAGGTTCATTGCTTACATCTAAATAATTAGATTGGAAACGAGTAAACCAAGGTTTATCTCCTAGTGGTCGGCCAGTATTTTTATGACTGTAATACAGTGGAACTTGCCCGATATTTTGAGGGAAAGTAACGGTTAGTTTTCCTGAAGGATTTACATCGCCAAATAAAACATCACCTATGGCTCTTGTTGCTTCGATACCACCAAACCAAACATTTAAAATTGCAGGAACGTTTTCGCTTTCCCACTTCAACGTCATTGGCCGACCTGCAAATAAAACCAATACAACAGGTTTGCCAGTTTTTAATAAAGCAGCTAACAACTTTTTCTGTGTTTCGGGTATTCCAATATCTGTACGACTAGAGCTTTCACCACTCATTTCGGAAGCTTCACCTAAGGCGGCTACTACAACATCAGCTTTGCTAGCCGTTTTTACTGCTTCGGCAATTATTTCTTCTTCAGGTCGGTTGTCTCTCGGAATATCTCTACCGTGTGCGGTTGCCCAAGTTTGCTGATTTGCATCGGCAATTAAGTTAGATCCTAAAGCATGAAGAATTTTAACATCTTTACCTGCAACTTCTGTTAAACCTTGCAACAAAGTTGGAGCTTTGGCTAAATCTGCATTTACACTCCAAGTGCCTGGCATATTTGTACTGGTATTTGCCAACGGGCCAATTACAGCAATGGTACCAGTTCTTTTTAGGGGTAAAGTCTGATTATCGTTTTTTAATAATACAAAAGTTTTAGTCGCGGCTTCTCTAGCAAATTGAATATTGGCAGGTGTTAATATTTCAGTTTTAGCACGTTCTTCACTGCAATATCTAAAAGGATCTTCGAACAAACCTAATTTGTATTTCGCTTCTAAAATTAAGCGACAGGCATTATTTATTTGAACAATAGTCACTTTGCCTTCTTTTAACGATTGTTTTAAGGTTAGGAGATAGCCTTCGCTCACCATATCCATATCTGTACCCGCTTTTAAGGACAAGGCAGAAACCGTTTTTAAATCGCCCAAACCATGATTAACCAATTCTACAACACCAGTATAATCTGAAGCTACAAAACCTTTAAAGCCCCATTGTTTGCGCAAAACATCAGTTAATAACCATTTGTTGGCGGTTGCTGGTACTCCATTAATATCATTAAAAGAGACCATAATACTACCAGCGCCAGCATCAAGCGCAGCTTTATATGGAGGGAGATATTCGTTGTACATTCTATCTAAACTCATATCGGTAGTGTTGTAATCTCGCCCAGCTTCGGCAGCGCCATATAATGCAAAGTGTTTTACGCATGCCATTAAGGTGTTGTTTTTAGACAAATCATTCTCTTGGTAACCTCTAACCATTACTTTGGCAATTTGCGAACCGAGATAGGTATCTTCTCCGCTTCCTTCTGCAATTCTTCCCCAACGAGCATCACGAGCAATATCTACCATAGGCGAAAATGTCCAGTTTAAACCATCGGCACTGGCTTCGATAGCAGCTACACGAGCAGTTTTTTCTATTAAGAGTAAATCCCAACTGGCAGCTAAAGCTAAAGGAATTGGAAATGTAGTTTTATAACCATGAATTACATCTTGTCCAAAAATTAACGGAATTTTTAGACGACTTTTCATAGCAATTTCTTGTGTCCTGCGAATTTTCTCAGGAGTTGTCATGCTGAAAATTCCGCCAACATTACCTTTTGCAATTTTAGCTTCTACATCTGTACTTACCGTAGCGCCTGTTGTTGCTTCTCCACCTGTAACCAAATTTAACTGACCAATTTTTTCATCAACAGTCATTTTAGATAGTAAGGAGTTAATGAATGTATCCATTTTCTGCTGTGCAAGATTTACAGTTTTCTTTTGCTGAGCGAAAATAGAATTTGATAGTAGAGCGGCTAATAGAAATAGGCAACTGATTTTTTTCATGGTGTGTGTATTTGTGTTATTCGATTTTATTTTTTGTAGGTAAAGCCAAGTTTATCTAAGCCTTTTTGAACTTCTGGTGCACTCATAAATAAGTTCCATAGTAAACCCGTTCTTCCGTTTTCTATCATCACTACGATTGGTCCTTGATCTATACCTAAATATCTTTTAGGATACCAATTTGCGGTTTCGCTATAGGCATCGTAAAATCCGTACTCTCCCCAAACGTGACCTCCTAAATCTTCGTATAAATGCCTCATCATTTTTAGCGATTCTTTTGGTGTATATGGATAGGAAGCTAAAGCAGCGGTTGGAGAAATTACACCTACATCATTTTTAGGGCTATGTGCCGAATATCCGTTTACAGAATAACTTGCTGTAAAACCCCAAGAGTTTGCACCATATCCTTTAAATTTTTTAGGGTTTTCTAAGGCGTAATCGTAATGAATTAAAGCGTGGTTTGTGTTTTCTTTCCAGTAATCTGCATAGCGATCTTTTAATCCCTTTGGGTTTAACCCTAAATAAGAATATTGAGCCCAAAATAATGGCCCGACGTTATTTTTTTCACCATTATGCGCTAATTTAATCTGATGACCATATAGGGTAAAATCCGTATTGATTGCGCCATTTTTAGCCCAACCTTCATGGTAAACTTCTGCTGGAATTGTGTGCGTAGGAGAGGCTGCTGCCATAATGTACATAATTAAACATTCGTTATAACCTGTTACTGCGAAATTCATTTTCCAACCAATATTTGGCGACCAATGCCAGTACAAAACATTTTTTCCGCCGTTGCGATACCAATCGAAATCTACTTCTTTCCACAATTGATCTATTTGTGCGGCTAGCGCTTTTTCTTGTGGGTTGCCATCTTTAAAATACTGACGAACGCAAATTAATCCCTGCATTAAAAATGATGTTTCTACTAAATCTCCGCCGTCATCATTCTTGCCAAAAGGTTTTACTTTTCCAGAGGGATAAATCCAATGCGACCAAGCTCCATGAAAACGATCTGCTTTTTGTAGAAAGTTTACGCTTTTTTGCAAGCGTTCAAAACCTTGTTGGCGAGTAATAAATTCACGTTCGATGGCAACCAAAATTGACATAACCCCAAAGCCAGAAGCTCCAGTAGCAATTACATCTTTGTCTTTATCAGGATAAATATTATCGCTATGAAAACGTTCTCTTGCTAGGCCAGAAATAGGTTCGGCACCATCCCAGAAATAATTGAAGGTTTGTTTTTCTACAAGCGTGAGTAATTGATCATCAGTTAATTTTTTTTGTATTGGAGATTTGCTTTGCTGACCAGTGCAGCTACTTAACGTAAAGAGTAGGGCTAGTGTATATAAAAGTTTCATTGTTGTTCGATTAAAGGTTAGGGCTAGTAAGCCCTATATTTTTCATTCCTGTTTTTATTTCTGGAGCACTCATAAATAAATTCCAAAGTAATTTGGTACGATGGTTTTCTATCATAATAATAATTGGCCCTTGATCTATTGCTAAAGTCGAGGAAGCAAACCAAGGATCATTTAGTTTAAAAGCATCTACAAAACCATATTCTTTCCAAATTTTATCACCTAGTTTATAATAGAAAAATTTAAGTGCTGCCATTGATTCGGTTGGCGTATACGGGAAGGATGATAAGGCTGCGGTAGGAGCAATTACGCCTAAATCATTTGTTGGCGAACTGGCTGCATATCCAGTTGGAATATCGCTGGCAGTAAGTCCCCAACAGTCGGCACTGTAACCCACATTTTTTGCTGGATTGGCAACACAATAGTTATAGTTAATTAAGGTATGTGCCTTAGTTTGAGTTTCATAATTAGCATAGGTATCTGTTAAACCAATAGGATTAATGCCTAAAAAGGAATAATGTTCTAAAAATAATGGGCCTCCATTTGCTGGCCCTAAAGGAAGTTGAATACCATAATAACTATTTCCATTTTTCATAGCTCCGTTTTGCGCCCAACCATTATCATAAACTGTTTTAGGGATGGAAGAAGTTGGAGAAGATGCAGCCATTACATAAGTTATTAAACATTCATTCCAACCTTTTATGGGTAAATTCATATCCCAATTATAAGTTGGACTCCAATGCCAATACAAAGTATTACCATTATCTTTTCTAAACCAAGCCCATTCTACATCGTTATAAAGTGTGGTAATATCGCTTCTTAAAGTAATTTCTGCGGCATCGGTGCTTGTAAAGTATTGTCTGGCGGTAATTAAACCTTGCATTAAGTAAGAAGTTTCTACTAAATCGGCTCCGTTATCTTTTGTGCTAAAAGGAACGGTTGCTCCTGTTGCGCCATTTAACCAATGTGGATAAGCGCCATGGTATTTGGTTACATTATTTTTGAGGAAACCTACAATCTTTTGTAATCTGGCTAAACCTTCGGCTCTTGTAATAAAGTTTCTGCTAATTCCTGTTACAATTGCCATGATGCCAAAACCAGAACCACCAGTGGTTACTATATCTCCTGATGAATTCCTTTCTCGTGCTAAGCCACTTGTTGGATGTGCAAAATCCCAAAAATACTTAAAGGTTTGTTTTTGAACTAGGGTTAAAAGTTCATCATCGGTAATGCGGAGGAATTTGTCGGTGTTATCTAATCCAGAAACTAATGTTATACTAACAGGGTTGATTAAATTTCCTCCGCCAGCAGATTTTAAATTGTTATTGATAGTAAGTGTGTAAGTTGAAAATGATTTTAAATCACTTTGTGGGGTTATAATTACTATTTTATTTCCATCCTGATAAGTAATGGCGATAGAGATTGAATTTCCAGTTGCATCTGTTAATGCAACACCACTGCTCGTTGTGCTTGTATTAATAGCTTCGGTAAAGCTGAATTTTATAATGGGTTTTAAATTCGAAACACTGTACTTTAAAGTTCCATTGTAGACGTCATTAACCGTAAAGGATAAAGAGGTATCTGTATTTTTTGGAGTTTCGGTACCGCTTTTTTTGCAGCTATAAAATGATATAGAGAACAAAATAGCACAGAATAAATAAATATTTGAAAGGGAGCTAAATGTTTTGAATTTCATAGGAGGAAGCTTTATAAAAACGCAGCATCAATAATAGCGATGCTGCGTTTGATAGATATTAATTATTTACCAAGCTTACCTAGATTATATAAAGCCTTAATGTGTGCATCTGGCAATACAGTATTATAAATTCTTACTTCGTCTATTGACCCAGTCATGGCAGCATAGCTTGCATCAGCATTTACCGTTTTACCAGGGATAAGATTATAATTTGCACCCATAATTATTTCACTTGGTTCGTAAGAATTAAAAAGACTATTTCCAACTCCTCTATTTGGATAATTTCCAACTTTAATCCCGTTGGCCCATATATTAAATACACCAGTAGCATTATCATAAGTAAGAATTAAATGAACCCAAACATTTGCTCCTATTTTTGGAGAAAGATTTACTGAACCATAGTTATTTATATTGTCTTGTTGTCCACCACTTACAGTTGTAAAATATGGGTGAATTTGTATATAATCTGTATTGGTAGCAGGATTTGCATTTGTTTCAAGAATAAAATCTAAACTTCCATTAAACAAGCCAGGTCTGGCTATTTGGAATAGCATAGTTTTTTTCGAACCATTATTTAAAATTTGTACCCATTCGCTAATGGTGAATTTTTTTAACGCAGCGGTTTTAACTGCATCGAATTGTTTTGCATAATAAAGATAACCAGCATTTAAACTAAGCGCTTGCCCCTTTATACCCGCAGCAATGTAGCTATCATTTGCAGACGAAGTAGGTGCAGTACCAGTTTTTAGCTCGTTTTTATTACCATCGAAAGACCAGTAAGCAACCAAATTTTTTGAATAAATTTCATCTGAACTAGTGTATCCATCAATTTTACCTTGATAATCAGCGGGGTTAACATCTGGAAGATTATTAGGGTTTCCATCTTTTTTACAAGACGAAAAAGTAGTAGCTACTAGAACTAATCCTAGTAACCAACCTTTTATATATAAATTTGAAAATTTCATGTGGTTAATTATTAATAGTTAGGGTTTGGAGTTAGTTTATTTGGCTCTTTGCTCAAATCTATCTGAGTTTGTGGAATTGGTAACAGAACATCACGAGCCTCAACAAAACCTGGTCTACCAGCAGCAGTCATTGCAGTTCCTGCTATTCCCCATCTTACCAAATCAAAGAAACGATCGTTTTCCATTGCTAACTCAACTCTTCTCTCTTGACGAATAGCATTACGCAATAAATCTTGGTCGGTTGTGGTTACGTTAGGCAAAATTGCTGCATTACCATTTCTAGCTCTTGCACGAACACTATTTAAATCAGCCAAAGCTGCAGTAGTGTTTGTAGCTCCACCTAGTTCGTTTGCGGCCTCTGCATGCATTAAAACTACATCGGCATAACGTAAAATACGAATGTTCATCCACCAGCCAAATCTATTGCCTACAGATGCTCTTCTGGCAGGATTTGTATATACTTTATGATTATATATTGGGTTTACCCAAGTTGTAGCTGTGTTTTCACCATAATAGGTTTTATAAGTTGTAGTTGCTGTACTTCTATATAAAAAGGTTCTCGCTTTACGAGGATCCCCAGGTTCATAGGCGGCATCTAAAGTCGTACTTGGTACATTAAACCCATCCCCTAAGTTCCACTCTACCGATCCTCTGACGCCTTGGTTTGCAGCATATTGAACGCCATTTGCAGTTGGTACTGATGATGATGCAGTTGCTTGAACTTCGAAAACACTTTCTTTACTATTTTCACCTTCTTCTCCAAAAATCTTGTCATAAGAAGTTGATAAATCATACTGCCCATTGTTCATAACCGCATTAGCTGCTCCCATTGCTGCGGACCATTTCTTTTGCGTTAAATAAACTTTTGCCAATAAGCCATTAGCGGCCCCGCTTGTTGCTCGGCCTACAAATAGTACATTCCAATTTATTGGTAAGTTTGCAGCTGCAAATTGTAAATCGCTTTCTATTAATACATAAATTTGTGCTGCTGTGCTTTGTGGACCACTTGGTTGAGTCACAGTAATTGGTTTAGTGATTAGTGGAATTCTACCAAATAGCCTAACCATATTAAAATAGGCATACGCACGCAAAAATTTGGCCTCTGCTTCTGATTGTATTTTGTTAGCTGGTGTTGAAACAATATCCTTATTGTTCTCTATTTGATCTAAAGCAACATTACATTTATCGATCATGCTGTAATATTCTGCCCACATGCCATTTATAATTCCATTTCCAGCTGATACTGGAAAAGTTTCAAAGGTTTGCACATTCGCACCTCCATCATTTGCTGAACTGCCAATATCAGCATCATCACTTCTTACGCTAGTCGATAATACAAATCCGAACGAGTGAACTCCATATGCTCTTAAACTAGTATAAGCACCAAATAAAAACTGATCATATGGCCCAGATCCACCTGGATAAGGATAGTTTTCATCGGTATATTCTCCCTGTTTTTGGGTATCTAAGAATTTTTTACAACTCAAAGCTGTAGAAACTAGCGTTATTGCAATTAATGCAATGCTAACTTTCTTTGTTGTTTTATATAATATTTTCATTTGTATAAATAATTAAATGATAATTGGTTAGAAAGTTACATTCAGACCAAAAGAATATATTGCAGGAACTGGGTATATGCCATTATCTGCACCACCACCTAAAATGTCTCCGATTTGAGCTTCTGGAGTGTAACCAGTTGCTTTTGTCCATGTTTTAACATTTTGGCCACTAACAAAAACACGTAATTTTTGTACACCTATTTGTTTCATCATGTTTGCGGCAAAAGTGTAGCCCAATTGTATATTACGTAAACGGAAGTAATCTCCAGGCTCTAAATAATAAGTGCTAAATAAATAGTTATTGGTACGATTTCTATTTAATATAGGTTCTATATTGCTAGTTCCAGCGCCTGTCCATGCATTTAATCGGTTACTTTCATAATTTAATTGCGCAAAATTCCCTGTTCTACGTTGAGTATAGATCATGTTGCCTGCAACTCCTTGGCCTTCAATTGAAGCATCAAACCCTTTGTAATTCATACTTAAGTTTAAACCATAACTATAAGGGGGAAAAGGTGTACCTAAATAGGTTCTGTCTAAAGCTGAAATAACTCCATCATGATTTACATCTTCATAAGAAATATCACCAGGAGCAGAATCGGCAAAGGCTCCTTTGCTAGCAATATCAGCAGATGTTTGGTAAATGCCTGTTTGTCTATATCCATAAAAATAACCAATAGATTTTCCGGTTTCGGTTACATTGATACCCCCATTACCTAAAATCTGGAAATTTGTTGCATTACCAACAGAATTGACAATGTTTTTATTGTAACTAAAATTACCTGAAATATTATAACCAAAATCATTTCCAATTTTATCATTCCAGCCTAAGCTAAACTCAATGCCTTTATTGGTTATTTTTCCAAGATTGGTAAAAGTAGGTTTGGTAGTTCCTGGTAAAGTTAATGAGGTTAAAATTCCATCAGTAGTTTTATTGTAATAAGTAATTTCAGTACTTAAACGGTTTTTTAAAGCCTTTATCTCTAAACCTATATCAGTTCCCTGAACAATCTCAAAACGTAAGTTAGGATCTGGGAAATAGGCCGTTGTAATAGCTGGATAGACATTATTGCCAAAAACAGCAACAACAGAAGTTGCTAATCCTTGTTGATAAAGATTTGCATCTACTCCATTCGAATTACCTAATCTACCCCACGCAGCACGTAGTTTTAAGAAATCAATTCCCTTAATATTGTCTTTAAAGAAATCCTCATCACTCGCAACCCATCCTAAACCGATACTGCCAAAAGTTCCCCATCTGTTTTCTGGAGCAAATCTTGAGCTACCATCTCTACGGATTGTTGCATTTAACAAATATTTGTTGTTGTAAGCATAGCTAACACGGGCAAAAGCGCCTACGTTAGATTCTTCTGCACCACCTCCACCATTAAATGTTGGATTGTTGGCATTGATGATATTATCAGATAAATACCAAAATTTTGGATCAAAAGGAACATTTAGAGTGGTATCTCTTCTAGAACCGCTCAACGTAGTGCTTGATGCGAAAACAGAAGTGAAACCAACAAGTGCATTAATTCTATGTCCGCCTTTAAGCTCTTTATTATAGCTTAAAGTATGATCTTGCTGATATTTTCTACTTTCAAACGTATTTTGACGAATTTCTGTCCTCGCTGCATTATCAAATGTAGTAGCAGTTGGTATTGCACCTTCACCTAGTCTGATGAAGTTAAAAGGAAGCGGTGTGTAACCTCTGGAATTATTAAACCCAAGATCTGTGTAAAAAGTAGATTTTAAAGTAAAGTCTTTTAGGAATTTGATTTCTGCATATACACTTCCATTAAATCTATAACCTCTGTTAATAGCACTATTTCTAGTGCGATTTAACTCTGCAACTGGATTTGGCACCTGACCAGATTGGAATGAAGGCATAGCATAATAAGTGTTTGCATCTGTTTGTATTGGTACGATTGGCGCAGCCCAAAGAGATCTATTTAATGTAGCAGATGTCGGTTCATTTCTCCAATGAAAACCTGTTAAATCTGCACCAACTTTAATGTTATCAGTTATTCTGATTTCTTCATTTAAACGAGCTATAAACTTTTTGTAGTTATTGTATTTTACAACTCCATCTTGATTGTTATAGCCTAAACTAAGCAAGGTTGTTGATTTTTCTCCATTGTTAGATATGCTCAATGAATTTGTATTAATAAATGCATCGCGAAGAATTTCATTTTGCCAATTTGTATTTGCAGTATAATTGGTATAGTCAAAAGGTGCTGAGCCTGTATTTGCTAATTGAGCAGAATATAGTTTTTTAAATCCTGCAGCATCAGTAACATCTATTGTATTTACTACGCGTTGTATACCTACTGTACTTTGAAAGTTAACAGTAGTTTTACCTCTTGCTGCTCTTTTTGTTGTTACTGCAATTACACCATTTGCACCTCTCAATCCATAAATTGCGGTAGAGGACGCATCACGTAATAAATCTATAGTTTCAATATCATTGGGATTTAGAAAATCGATATTATCTTGTAATAAACCGTCAACAACATATAGTGGATTTGCATTTTTGGTACTCGAAATCCCTCTTAAACGAACTACAGGACTTGATCCAGGTGCTCCATTGTTTACTACCGTCATTCCAGGAACTTTTCCTTGTAATGCGGAAATAGGATTTGTGACTGCAAACTTTTCAATGTCAGCACCCTTAACACTTGAAATAGACCCAGTAACATCTACTTTTTTCTGTGTCCCATAACCTACAACAACAACTTGTTGCAAATCGTTGGCAGAAGTTTTAAGATCAACATTAATAGTGGTTCTATTGTTAATGGCAATCTCTTGCGTAACAAACCCAATATAGGTAAATACTAAAGTGCCATTTGCTGGCGCAATAATGGAGTAATTTCCATTAGCATCTGTTTGCACTCCGTTGGTTGTTCCTTTTATTATAACACTTGCCGATGGTACAGTTACGCCTGTATCATCTTTTACCACACCCTTAACTGTAACATTTTGGGCCGAAGCAGCGTTTAATAGGAATAAACAAAAGAAGGTTAAAACAGAAAATTTTGTAAAGATTTTTTTCATACTGTTGTTCATATTTGTTTAATTGATTAATCTAATTTTCTGTTTTTGTTTGATTATTACAAGTAATAGCACCTATACATTAATACATCAAAGTATTGATGAGTACTATCTCATACTCATAGATAAAATTGATTTTTGGCTCAAAAACGACGTTTTTAGAGTGATAACAAGAAAATTACAGGTACTACAAAATGAAATTTGAGAACACATGTTGATGTGAAGAAAATGGAGTTATGAGAGGTAATGATGTAGTACTAAAGTTCCATTAAAAACTCAGTTAAGTTTTTATCGTGTGGTACTTCTAATTTTTTGCGCAAACGATAGCGTCGTATTTCTACACCTCTAAGTGATATGTTTAAGAGTGAAGCCATTTCCTTACTGCTCATATTCATGTGCAGGTAAGCGCACAATTTTAAATCGTTTGGAACAAGATCTGGGTGGTTAGCTTTTAACTTTTTGAAGAAACTTTCATGGGCTTCATTGAAACTGCTTTCAAATAAATTCCAATCACGTTCATCATTCATTCCGTCATCAATTACTTTTTGAATTTTGCGAAGTTGATCTTCAGAAAGCTTTTTGCCGTTTTCATCTTTTAGCTTAGTCATTTCTTCACTTAACTTCTGCAGCAATTCGTTTTTATACACCAAACTCATTGCAGAATTTGCTAATTCTCTGTTTTTACCAGCTAGCTCTGCTTGTAGTTTTTCGGTTTGTATTTTGATGATTTGCTTTTCTGTAGCTTCAGCTTCTTTTTTTAGAAACTCTTCTTTTTCGAGTTGTAGCTTTTGAGAAATAGATTGTTGATCTCTATTTAATTTGGCTTCGTATATTCTTTTACCTGCTATCAGCGTAACTACACCAACTAAAGCGTAAAAAACAATAGCCCAATTACTGCCATACCAAGGAGGTAAAACAGTAAATTCAAAAACAGTAGTATCACTTATAGTTTCTTCATTTATTTTAGCTCGAACTTTAAAGGTGTAAGTTCCTCGGCTAAGGTTGGTGAAATCTTTTTGTGTTGCCGAACTCCAATCAGACCATTGTTTAGAATATCCTTCTAGGTAATATTGAAACTTAATTTTTGATTGGCGATAATAAGGCAATGAAAAAGAAATACGAATATTATTTCTACTAAATGGAATTTCAATGGTTTCTCCGCTACTTCCATTTTCTGTAATGGTAGAATACGTATCTGTAATATCTTCTATTTTCCTAATTAAAACCGAAGGCAATTTTAGTTTCTCTTGCTTGTTTTCGGCATTAGTGGTGTTATATATTACAAAACCATCATCCACACTAATGAGATAAATCTTGCTACTTATTTGACTGATGTTTTCATAATACTGCACCATTCGTCCATCTAGAATGCTAAATCTATTCGAATCGATCAATATTTTGCCCGGTTCACTTAAATTAACCAAGCTCATTTTACCATGATTAATAAACCAATATTTTTTTAAACCAGCATTGATAATTTTATTAGAAGAATAGAAACTGCCCAAATTTTTATTCAGTACATCATATTTGGTAAAGCGATTGCTGATTTCGTCGTACACAAGAAAACCTGAATCAGAAGAGAAAATAATCTTGTTCTCTACATTAAAAATGTTGATGTTATAATTTCCTGGCAAGCCATTTTTTTCATCGTAATACTTAATGTTGGTTGCTCTTTTTAAATCGGCACTTAACGTTAATTTGTATAAACCTTTATACGCATGGCTTATCCAAATATCTCCTTTTGTGTCTTGCTCCACATACCTAGATGGTGCATCGAAACCTAAAATTTTATGACTAAATTTCCAATTTCCAGCGGCGTCTTTTGCGAAAATAACCAGACCATTATACGTTCCCTGAATTAAGAAATTAGGATTTGAGTTTAGTTTTTTAATCGTCCATCCGCCACTAATACTCGATATTCTTTCCATTCTGTCGCCAACAATATTGAAAGTTCCATCATTGTGACCGCATATTAACTGACCATCTATTTCATTAAGTTCCCAAACTTGTCCTTGTGAATTGGGTATCAATTTAAAATCAAAAGAATTAAATAAGTTTCCGTTTTCAGGTAGCCAAGGGCTAGCGAATAAACCTTGATTTGTGCCTAAGTATATTTTGTTTTTTACGATTAAGCTTGAATAAACTGTACCGAACTGACCAGCTTTATCGAAATAGAAATATAGTGGAGAATTTAGTTCTATTCTATCAATTCCATTATCTAAACCCGCCCAAAGATTTTGTTCGTTATCTGCATATAAACTTAATATGGTATTGTTTTGCAGACCGCTGGATTTATTTATTCGTTGTACAACGTTTCCATCTTCATCAATAATAATTAAACCATTTAAAATGGTTCCGTAAGCATAATATTTGTTTAAAATTTTTACGCCGTTATTCAGTTGATAGGTTTTAAGAAACGAATTTGCAGCACTTACCATTGGGCTAATAGTTTGACCATCGTAAATGAAAAGTCCGTTTTTACTTGTGCCAATAATAAAACTGTTGTTTTTGTAAGGAAGAATAGAAAGTATACCTGTTTTTAAAAGCGTTTCACTTCCAACTAATGGAACTAAGTTTTTCCCTTGTAACTCAAAAAGACCTTTGCCTAAAACTTCAGCAAAAAGATGGCTTCCTACTTGATGCAGAAATAAAAATGCACTTGGCGCTTTAATAACACTTATTTTTTTGTTTTCGTAGCTATAAATAGTAGAAAAGGATTGAAAAATAATCTTTTTTCCAACCACATAAATCTTCCAAATTTCGTCCGTTATTTTGTTGGGTTTCGGAATTAAGTTAACTAATGACGTATAAGTAAGATGTTTATTTTGATAAGACCAATAGCCAAATTCGCCAAAACTTCCGGTATAAATCATTCCATTTGCATCTGTAGCTACGGCACGTACTATTTGACGATTTGGCATTTTATACTGTTGCCAGTATTTGCCATCGTACGTAAGTAAACCTTCGGCATTGCCAAAATACATTAACCCATTTTTGTCTTTTGCTATCGACCAATTCTGATTGCCTGATAAATAAGATGACTTAGGGTAATTTTGAACATAAGGAACTCCTATACTTTGTATATCGCTAGCCAAAAGGCTAGTTGTACTAAGTAGAAATGCCAAAAAGACAAGGAGATATTTAAAAGATTTATTTTTCATTTATAGCAAAAGCACGACGCTAAATCATTGCAAAATAAATATTTAAACTGTATAAATGATGATGGTATTGTTATTTCTTAATGAATGCAAAGAAAACAGCAAGGATTATTAGCGCAAATGCTACCATGTGATTCCATGCAATTTTCTCTGTTTTAAAAAATAAAATAGAGAAAATAAGAAACACACTAATTGAAATAGCTTCCTGAGTAATCTTTAATTGCATTAAACTAAACGGGCCGCCATTTTCTTTAAATCCTAATTTGTTTGCGGGTACTTGAAAAATATACTCAAACAATGCAATTCCCCAGCTAATGGCAATAATGGTAATTAAACCCAAACTTTTACTCCATTCCATATCCTTAAACTTTAAATGGCCATACCAAGCCAAAGTCATAAAGGTGTTGGAGATAAATAAGAACGCTATGGTTATGAATGCTCTCATGCTTTTGCAACTTGTTGTGGAACTTTTACATAATAGCCAGTTCCATCATATGGGCGTTTGCGAGGATGCGTGGTACATTCTACTGAACAGCAACCTTGTAAATTATCTCCGCACTCATCACACTGTGTAAAATGCTCATTGCACTCTGGGTTGGCACAATTAATCATTTTTGGTGTGGTTTTGCCACAGTTATAACATGTAGAAACTATGGTTGGATTAACAGAATTTACATCAACTGCTATACGATTATCGAAAACATAACATTTACCTTCAAAATCTTTTCCGCCAGCTTCTTTACCATATTTAATAATACCGCCATGTAGTTGATACACATCTGTAAAACCGTGGTGCAATAGCAAAGCTGATGCCTTTTCGCATTTAATGCCGCCAGTACAATAGGTCATTATCTTTTTGTCCTTGTATTTTGCTAATGCATTAATTTGATCTGGAAAATCACGAAAGTTCTCAATATCAAGGGTTACTGCGTTTTTAAATTTGCCTAAATTATGCTCGTAATTAGAGCGAACATCTAAAACAATTACATCATCACGGTCTAACATTTCGCTAAACTCGGCAGGTTCTAAATATTTACCTGTTTTTTCATTAGGATTGATAATGCTGGTATCGCGTAAGCCAGAATGCACAATTTCAGCTTTATATCTACAGTGCATTTTAATGAAAGAAGGTTCGGTAACCTCATCAATTTTAAAATCTGTTTTAGCAAAACGCTCGTCGGCTTTTAAATGCCTCATATAAGTTTCGCAAGCTGCTGCAGTTCCAGAAACAGTCCCATTTAACCCTTCTTCGGCAACAATAATGCGACCTACAAGGTTTAAAGATTTACAAAAAGCTAAATGATCTGTAGCAAATTGTTCTGCATTTGCTATTGGCGAATAGCAATAATAAAGTAAGGTGTTGTATATCATAATTCATTGATACCGCTGCAAACGGCGTTTAATGCGTGGCAAAGATAAGTAAATTAGTCAGGAAGACTGAAAGTCCGGAAGTTTAATTTGCAACTTTCTATAATTGGCTTTAAAAACTTCGGACTAAAGACCTCGGACTTTCGGACTAATTAAAATCCATACGTTATCCTGAACCCTTGGTCAACCTTTTTATTTCCATCGTATGCATAGCCATAACTTGCTCCAAAACCTAAACGTTCAACGCCAAAATAAAACTCTTTGTAATTTCTTTTACCCGGTTGAGTTAAATAGTTTACACCTACAATTTCTTCTAATTTTAACTTGCGTAACAATGGGATTTTATTAATCATAAAGCCAGCAAAGTTATGCTCAAAATGAACTTCTACATACTCACGACTTGTACTGTATTGATAAAAGTCTAAAAATCTAAATTTCCTTAAGTTAGGGGGGAACACTGTCGAATTATTTCCTCTAAAATGTTTGCTATCTGGATAAAAAACAGAGGTATTATTTAAAAATTTACCTGCGCCTACCACAAAAGAAGAATAACCTAATAAACCTGTGCTAATACGGTCCTGATAGATTTCTAAATTTACCAAATCATAATCTACATCACTACTTAAAATGCCTTTAATCCCTTTGGTATAACCTAATTGAAAACGAGGATATTTCGATTCTTGATAGAATTTTCCATCTGGTCTAGTGATATATTTTTGCCCAATTGTATACGTTAATCCTGCCGAAATACTTACAGCAGTATATGTTGGAAATAATGGTGTTTCAGAGTTTGGAGTAAACGGATTGTTGGATGTATATTCTTCATCCTTAAGATCTCGAAGTTTATAATTACTGGTATTTTTTAAAGTATAGTTTTTATTGTAATCTATACTTGCCGAAGCTTGTAAACCATCTGCTAATTCTCTTGTAGTATTAATATTGGCAAACTCTTTTTTATAAAACTTAGAAAGATTTCTTTCAAAAAGTAGCGTATTAATGGAATTAGAAAGTAAACTCATCGAACCATATCTATTAAGATCTGAAATATCTGAGCCAAAACTTGCACCTATGCTCGCTCGTTTTAGTGGATCGTAATAATAACTCCCGCTTAAATTTGCTGTAAAAACATGATTAGAAAACCCATAACGAACTTCTGGTCTAATGGTATAGGTTTTTCTATCCTCTAAAACTTTTCGAAAGGTTACGCCGTATTTTAATCCAAATCCTTCAACTGTGTTATAAAAAACAGACCTAATAATTGGATCGAAATGGATATATTTTTTCTCGTATCGTTTATTAATATCGTATCCAGTTAATAACATTTTTACGATGCCAAATTCATTATGCTCTTTCTCTACAGAATCGAGGTAACGTTTAGATGTTTTACGCAGAGCGATACTGTCCTTCTTCTTATAATCGAACTTTTCTTCATCAGTTAACGGAATTGGACGAATATTCATCCAATACAATGAATCCTTTTTATTAACTGCTTTGGTCACCTTTAAAATCTCTGCCGTAAAATAATTTTTAGGGAAATTCGGATGAATATCGTAATTGCTATAAATACCTACATAATAACCTTCAAATTTAAAGCCGAGCACATTTCCATTAAATTGAAATTTAATATCTGAAGGCATGTAAACATTCTCGATTTTTATAAACTGCTGACTTATATTTAATGTATCTACAAAATTGATCCCTGCTGCTTCTGTTAAATTAAGATTTGTGCCCATTAAACGCCAACTATCATCAGCTATATAAACAATGCCTCTAAAAACTGGGTCATTTGTACGACGAGGGATTACCTCTATTTTATTAATAGTTACGCCATTTTCTTCTGTCGTTCCTAAAAGTTTGTATTTGTAATAGAATAAGGCATTATCCGCAATTGGCGAAACAAAACTTCTGGCACTTAACCCACTTCCTTCCAATAATAAGTTTTCGTAAAAATTGATAATTAAATCTGATGCCTTATTAAAACTGAAAGAGTTATTTCTGCCAGAAACTTTAGAAGAAACCATTTCTTCATGAATTTTATTTGGGCGCTTAAAACTGAAAACAGATTGAGATTCTGATAAATATAAAATCCCTTTTCTGTTGGTATCTAAATCAAGTGTTTTCTGAATATCCCTACCAAAAAACTTCTTTGGAGCGCCTACTAATTTTTGCAATCCTTTAATATACACATTACTACTATACGAATCCACTTCGTTTAAATGGGTTTTCCTATTTTTAATAGCTTGTCTAATTATTTCGTAAGCAGGATCTTCGGCATTTGGCCTAATGACTACGTTTTTAAGCGTATAGCTTTCTGATGCAAGCTTCTGGTTTAGCGTTAAATCAGTAGTAAGATTTACACTATGTTCAATAGTTTTAAATCCAATTGCCTTATATACAAGTGTATAATCTCCTTTGTCGAGTGTAAGTTTATAAACGCCATCTGCATTTGCAGAAACACCTTTAGCCGTATTTTTTACATAAACTGATGCAAAAGGGATAATTTCACCACCGGCCTCTGTTATTTTACCACTAATTTGATATTGTTGAGCTACTGAAACATTATAAAAGGCTAACATTAAAATTAGCAGGAGGTTAATTTTATTCATAAAAGGTGATAAAGTATAAATATCGGCTAAGTTCTAGAAGTTAACACAAATAATATGTTAAAGTTTGTTAACGAGTAAAATATTATATTTTTGCAAAGCGAATCGTTATTCCTACGATTGATACCTCCAAAATATAAAATCATGTATAAAACTCTACAACCTGTATTACAAAAAGAACTCGAAGAAATAGAAAATGCTGGCTTATTTAAACGCGAACGCATAATTACCACACCACAAGGCGCAGATATTAAAGTGAGCACTGGCGCTGAGGTAGTTAACTTTTGTGCGAATAATTATTTAGGCTTGTCATCTCATCCAAAAGTAATTGAAGCTGCTAAAAAAGCGATAGACGATTATGGATATGGAATGTCCTCGGTTCGTTTTATATGCGGTACACAAAATATTCACAAAGAGTTAGAAGCTAAAATATCTGAATTTTTAGGTACAGAAGATACGATTTTATACGCTGCAGCTTTTGATGCTAACGGAGGTGTTTTCGAACCTTTGTTTAATGCAGAAGATGCTATAATTTCTGATGAATTAAACCACGCTTCTATTATTGATGGCGTTAGACTTTGTAAAGCGCAACGTTTCCGTTATAAAAATGCTGATATGGCAGATTTAGAAGCGCAATTAATTGCTGCTAAAAATTGCAGACATAGAATAATTGTAACCGATGGTGCTTTTTCTATGGACGGTTCGGTTGCTCCGCTTGATAAAATTTGCGATTTAGCAGATAAATATGAAGCATTGGTAATGATTGATGAATCGCATTGTACTGGTTTTATTGGTAAAACAGGTCGTGGTACTCACGAACATTTCGGTGTAATAGATCGCATTGATATTATTACAGGTACATTAGGTAAAGCTTTAGGTGGCGCATCTGGCGGATTTACCTCAGGCAAGAAAGAAATTATCGATATGTTACGTCAGCGTTCACGCCCATATTTATTTTCAAATACATTAGCTCCAGCAATTGCAGGTGCATCTGTAGCGGTTTTAGATATGCTAAGTGGAACTACCGCTTTGCGTGATAAATTAGAAAACAACACTAAATATTTCCGTGAAAAAATGACGGCCGCAGGTTTTGATATTAAACCAGGTTTTCATCCAATTGTTCCGGTAATGCTATATGATGCTAAAATTGCACAAGCTTTTGCTGCAAAAATGCTCGAAGAAGGAGTTTATGTAGTAGGATTTTTCTATCCAGTTGTTGGACAAGGCAAAGCCCGAATTAGAGTTCAACTTTCTGCAGGGCATGAGCAACATCATTTAGATAAAGCAATTGCTGCATTTACAAAAGTTGGTAAGGAATTAGGCGTTATTTAGTGTTTCCATTTTATTTTTAAATCAAGTTATGAAAAGCATCTCGAAAGTTATTGCTATAGGATTTCTAGTACTGATGCTTTTCGCAACTTGTAAAAAAGTGGAGGAACCTTCTTATCAAACTAAAGCTGAGGCTCAACTATTTTCAAATTTAGCATACGGTAGTGATACAAAACAAACCATGGATGTTTATTTGCCGCCAAATCGAACCTCAAATACGAGCGTAATTATTTTAGTGCATGGCGGAAGTTTTATTGGTGGTAGCAAAAGTGATTTTAATCAGCAGGCACTATATTTAGCAAGTTGTGGCTACGCTGTTTTAAATGTAAATTATAGGTTGGTAAATGGAATAGGATTAACTGATAGATTAGAGCCATTGCATATAGCAAGCGAAATAAAGATAAAAGATCAAGTTAATGACGTAGCGACTATTGTAGATTTTGCAATTGCGCATGCCAAAGAATGGGTGGTTAGCAACAAGCGAATTGCACTTGCAGGCCATAGTGCTGGTGGTACTTTAGCCTTATTGTATAGTTACGATGCAAGAAATACAGGTAAAGTTCAAGCCATATCAAATATGGCAGGAGCTTTAGATTTAGTTTTTACAAATGTTTCAAATTGGCAACTGTATCCTTCTTATGTTTTTGAGGGTGGTTACCGTTACACGGGATTTGATATTTCAGTAGCTAATGAGAAATATTACAAAGATATCAGCCCCTTATTTAGTGCAAATGCGAATAAAAAGATATCAACTTTAAACATTTTTCCACAAAATAATACGGTAATGGGATTGCCAAACCAAGATTTATCAACCTACGATAGATTTACTGCAAGATTAGATGAACTTAAAGTGCCTAATGAATTTTTGTATGTTGAAGGTGCCGATCATAATTTTTCACAAACTGGTAAATGGCAACTTGTACTTGATTCAACAGTCGCCTATTTCAATAGAAATATAAAATAACTCTTTACAGATTAATTCTCGGGTTCTTAGTTCATTTTCTTGTAATAAATACGTTTCAAGTTAATATTTGAACCGACAGCATATAAAATATTTCTATAAATAGCTGTATATTTGGCAGATGTTACAAGACCAGATTACACAGTATACGGCAGAAATCAATTCATTTGATACTACTAGTGCCGAAGAACTGGAACAATTCCGCATTCGTTTTTTAGGAACCAAAGGTATTATTAAAGATATTTTTGATGAATTTAAAGCGGTTTCTCCTGAAGAAAAAAGAACACTTGGTAAAGTATTAAATGAGTTTAAGCAATTAGCCGAAGCGAAATATCAATCGTTAAATGAAAGTATTGCAGACTCGGGGATAAAGACTGAAGACTCAAAACTGGACATGACTTTACCTGGCGAAGGCTTTGAAGTAGGTGCTCGTCACCCTTTGGCTTTAGTGAGAAGAGAGATTATAGAAATATTTAATAAGCTAGGATTTAGCGTTGCCGAAGGTCCGGAAATTGAAGACGATTGGCATAACTTTTCTGCGTTAAATTTCCCAGAAGAACATCCGGCAAGAGATATGCAAGATACTTTCTTCATCCAAAAAGGAGGAGAAAAGGGCGATATCGCTTTGCGTACACACACTTCATCTGTACAAGTGCGTATGATGGAAGCTGGTCAGCCACCATTTAGAGCGTTGATGCCAGGTCGTGTATACCGTAACGAAGCAATTTCTGCAAGAGCACATTGCTTTTTTCATCAAGTAGAAGGATTATATGTAGATGAGAATGTTTCATTTGCAGATTTGAAACAAACCTTGTTTTATTTCGTTCAAGAACTATACGGCGAAGGAACAAAAGTGCGTTTCCGCCCATCTTATTTTCCTTTTACAGAACCAAGTGCAGAGATGGACATTTCTTGTACCATTTGTAAAGGAGCAGGATGCCAAATGTGTAAATATAGTGGTTGGGTAGAGATTTTAGGTTGTGGTATGGTAGATCCTAATGTATTGGAAAACTGCGGAATTGACAGCAAAAAATACAGTGGTTTTGCATTCGGGATGGGTATAGAACGTATCGCTAATTTAAAATTCGAAATTAAAGATTTGCGTTTATTCTCTGAAAACGATGTTCGTTTCTTAAAACAGTACAAAACTGCAATTATATAATGAATAGGCTGATCGGTTTATTTTTGATTGTTTTACTTGGCACATCTTGTGCTAAAGAAGAAAATCTAATACCCGATGTGCCAGTAAATTTTAGTGCACCATTAACAGATCCAAGATTAAGCCGATTAAGCGCAGCAGGTGGTGCGGTAAGTTTAACTAGTTATGGCGTTGCAGGTATTGTAATTTATCGCAGGGCTGATAATGCTTACGTAGCTTACGATCGTTGCAGTACCGTAAATCCACAAGCAAAAAATGCAGTTAATATCGATGATCCTAATTTAACGGCAACTGATCCTATATCTGGAGCTAAATATTCTTTATACGATGGCAGTCCAGTAAAAGCACCTGCTAAAACATCATTAAAACAATACAATGTTACCATTGCGGGTAATACTATACAGGTAATTAATTAATGGAACCAGAAAAAATAAAAGAAAGCATTATAAGAGCTGCTAAAGAGCTGTTCAGAAAATATGGTTACCATAAAACCAGTGTAAATGAGATTGCCAAAAAAGCACGTATTGCTAAAGCAACTATTTACAAGTATTTCGATAGCAAAGAGCAAGTTTTAGATGCTATTTTGATGGATTACCTAGATGTAAATCTTCATGAAATTTTAAGCAATAAAGTAACTTTTGCAAATGAAGAAGAACATTTAAAAGCATTAGTAATGAAAACCTGCCGTTTGTCATACACAGTTTGTAATGAGTTTATTGGTTGGGATTTCGTTCGTGAAAATGCCAATTCTCAAGAGTTCTTAAAACATCTTTCAGATCAACTAGAAGCACTTTTACTTTCGGCCTATTTAGAACTTGATCATTTTAAAAAGAACCCAGCTCGCCGTGGCGGATTGGCATTTCTTCTAAAAGCCAGCAAAAGCATAGTTTTCTCTTTCGCTTTCACTTCAGTTAGCGATGCCGATGTGCGCAAGAACTTTGTCACTTTCCAAAAAGAGTTATTGCCTTACTTGGTTAAGGCGGCATTGTAATTATTTGCCATCCATTTCTCATTAGAAACTTTTTATTAACTTGGATGTTCATGAGAAGAGCAATAATTTTAATAATTTTTATTTGTAGCTCAGTTATTAATTCAAGTTACGGTCAGGTTTCTGATTCTACATTATTAATAGGCAAACCAGCATTTTACTTAGTTTCGGATACAACTATTAGAATTGAGTTAACAAATTCTTTGAAAGGTTTTTTGAGAACTAGAAATGATACATCTAAACCTAATCCATACATAGATAAAGCATATTTAGCAAAAGATAATGCTCCATTTAATTGGTTGTTTAATGCTGAGGGTAAGATGCCAAATGGCGAGAATTTTTTCACACCCACTTTGTTAGCAATAATGCCTATTGGTAATGAAAAGTATATACTTAAACTTGCCTATATGGGTGCTGACGAGAAGCAACTTAACATTCCAAAATTAAATTTAATTACAACACTTGAAGCAAGGAAAAACAGTAATGGATATTTCTTCTATAATGCAATTGACTATAACACGAGGTTATATAATGTAAAACAAGTTGGTGACATTAAATATATCTATCCAAATAAATTGAATGATGATAAAGCAAAGGAGATGAATAGTTTTAATACATCTTTTGCCAAGAAATTTAATGTTAAGCCTTTAAAAATAACATATTATAAATGTGATGATCCTGAGCAGTTATTTAAAATGTTGGGTTATGATTATATTGAAAATATGTATTATTCTTTGTCTGGCGGATTCGCACATCAATGGACAAATACACTATTTGCAGGGAATAATTCAGAACTATATAAACACGAAGCTGTTCATTTTTATACATCGGTTTTGTTCCAGCATCAATTTAGAGAGGTAGATGAAGGATATGCCACTTATATAGGTGGTTCTGGTGGAATAGACATAGATAAATTAGCAGTTTTTGCTAAAACATATATTGCTAAAAATCCTAAAGATGATATTGGAGATTTAGCAACCAACTTTAAAATTCGTGTAGATGGAGGTGTTCCAATTACTTATATTTTAAGTGCACTTGTTTGTAAAGACATCGAAGAGAAACTAGGAATTGAAGGGATAAAAAAGTTATTCAGTCCAGAACCACAAGAGGATTATTTTGCAACTCTAAAACGTGTAAATGGGATTAGTAAGGAAGAGTTTCCTAATTACATTAAAACATTGTTGGCTAAATATTAAGTTTCTGAGAGACCATTTTTTGTGCTTTCGTCATGTCGACTGAAGCGAAGCTGAACGGAGAGATCTTTTCCAAATGCATAATTCAAAGATTTCTCCACTAAGGTCGAAATGACGGAAAACGCTTATACTATCAGTTGCTGTCTCACCACTCGAAATCCAAAACCAACTTTTCAAATCTTTCTAAACTTACCATCTTGCTCAATTGTAAGTTTAAACACGTAATTATTTTAAGTTTCCAAATCTTTTATGGTATTAGAAATAGAAAACTTTCTTTCGATTGTTCTTTACAATTGCATCGTAAAAGGATGCAAAATGGTTAAGGGTTGGGACGGACTTAGTTCGGGGTTAGTTCGGAGTTGGTTCGGACTTGTGACAATTGAACCCGAATTAACCCCGTCGCAAGTGCGAACAAAAGCCGAGCTAATAATTAAGCTCTTAAGAATGTGGTATTTTTCCTTCTCATAATCGTTAATATTCTATATTAGTTGTTATAACTTCTTTTTTCTGTCGGTTTGTGTATCACTGACCGAAATAATATTTGTGGTACTTTAATGCAAAGATTTCTCTACTAATGTCGAAATGACAGAAAAACTTAACAGAAAATTAACATATACCGTTTTGGTTTTTGGTTCATAATAAGCTATATTTGTATAATTATCAACATAAAACGCAATGAGCAAAGAAACTTTAGAGATTTCTGTAATGGTTGATGAACAATTTGATATGAGCTTTAACTTAGTAGAAGGCATTTTTGGATTAATCCTTAGAGTTTTTGGGAAGTAAGAAAATCAGTTGATTGTTTAGCTATGATAACGAGTTGCTCAAGCTCGAATGGGAAAATATGCTTTAAATTTTTAGCCACAGATTAGCAGATTTCTCCTAATTTATTTGTCTTATCTCTCTTTCCAAACCTTCTACCTTAAAGCCTTTTACCTTCTACCTTTTTATTATATTTGCAGCAATGAGTAGAAATAGAAAAAATGCTGAGCCGATACGGATTTCGGGACTGAGTATTATTGACATTGCCGAAGAGGGAAAAGGTGTTGGCAAAGCCGATGAATTGGTCATTTTTGTTGACAAAGCCGTTCCAGGTGATGTGGTTGATGTGCGTATAGTAAAAAAGAAAAAGAACTTCGCAGAAGCTATCGTTGAAAATATTCAAACCCCATCAGAACTTCGTCAAGATCCTTTTTGCAGTCATTTTGGTACATGTGGCGGGTGTAAATGGCAACACATGGATTATGAGGCACAATTAAAATTTAAGCATAAAAACGTAGAGGCTGCCTTACAACGTTTGGCAAAAATTGATACATCTGCAATGGAGCCAATTTTAGGTTCGGCGGTGAATAGGTATTACAGAAATAAATTAGAATATACTTTCTCGAATAAACGTTGGTTAAATGCTACCGACATGGAATTTGAAGCGGAAGGCAGAGAAATGAATGCCTTGGGTTTTCACGTTCCATTACGTTTTGATAAGATTTTAGATATTGAGCATTGTTATTTACAAGCCGAGCCGAGCAATAGTTTGCGCTTAAGTGTTCGTGAATATGCGTTAAAAAACGAATTGAGCTTTTACGATTTACGTAATCATGAAGGTGCACTACGTAACTTGATTATTAGAACTTCGTCGACTGGAGAAGTAATGGTTGTGGTTGTTTTCGCTTATGCAGAACAAGAGCAAATTAAAGGTTTAATGGAACATTTAAAAGTTTCGTTTCCAGAAATTACCGCGTTACTTTACATTGAAAATCAGAAAAAGAACGATACTATTTTCGATCAAGAAGTAATTACCTATGCAGGCAGAGATCATATTTTTGAGCAAATGCCAGTGGAGAATGGTGGCGTAGTTAAATTTAAAATTGGTGCTAAGTCTTTTTATCAGACTAACTCTGAGCAAGCGTACGAATTATATAAAATAACGAAAGAGTTTGCTGGTTTTAAAGGCGATGAATTGGTGTACGATTTATACACTGGCGCTGGAACAATTGCTAACTTTATTGCGGGTAGCGTAAAGCAGGTTGTGGGTATTGAGTATGTGCCAACGGCGATAGAAGATGCTAAATTTAATGCGTCACTTAACGGAATTGATAATACAATTTTCTATGCTGGCGATATGAAAGACATTTTAACAGGTCATTTTATTGCAGAACACGGTAAGCCAGATGTGGTGATTACTGATCCGCCTAGAGCTGGAATGCATGCAGATGTGGTAGAACGTTTACTAGAAATGGAAGCTGAAAAAATTGTGTATGTAAGTTGCAATGCAGCTACGCAAGCTCGTGATTTAGCTTTATTGAAGGAGAAATACGATGTAGTGCGCATTAAGCCTGTAGATATGTTTCCGCATACACAACATGTAGAAAACGTAGTTTTATTACAACTGAAATGATGAAAAAATGTTGGATTTATTTAGTAGCAATTGCTGTATTAGCGGCCTGTAAAGGCAATGTTAAAACTGAAGAAAAGTCTGAAAAACAGCTTGATTCGGCAAAAGCAAAAATGATAGTTGATACCACAAAACAAGTGGTGGATACTATTTTACTAAGTAAAACTGATACTGCATTTGTGGTTAAAAATAAACTAATTAAAGATGATATTGGTGATAAACAAAAGCAATACATCATTCAAATATTTTTTACAAATGAGCATTGGCCAATATTAATTTATAAAAATGCAATTGGCGCAGATTTAGCTTTAACAGGAGATTTAAATGGTGATAATCAGCCGGAATTACTACTGAGACAAAAATGGTTTAGCAATTGCTGGGCAAGTATAAATCTGTTTTCATTAAAAAATAATGAATGGAAATTAGTTAAGAAAGGCAGCATGTATTTCTGTTCGGATAAATATCCGCTAACTAAAAGAATTGTGAAAACCGATAAAGGTTATGGCTTATTAACGGATAGCTTAACCGATGATAAATTTATTACACTAAAAAAAGAGATCAAGTTTTAAGATATGGAGAGTGAAGAGTTATTGGGCAATTTAAGCTCAGATGAGAATGGGGCGCCAAAAAAGGAAAAGAAAAGTCCGCTAGTAAGTTTAGAAAAGGACTTAACATTTTATGCTGATTCGATTAAAGAAGTAGCAGTAGAAATTATGGTGGAAGGGATTTCTACTACGCCAATTTTTATAGCACATCAACACGAAGTAAGTATTGGTGAAGTGATCTTAAATAGAGCAGATTTAAATACGGATTGGACAATTCAAGCGTCAACGTTAGAAGAGTTTATTCAGAAAGGAATTATTCACCCTGATAAGAAAGAACAGTTTTTGAAAACCTACAAAAAACCAGAAAACTTTATGTGTGTTTTTGTGGTAGTTCCAGAAGGAGCGAACTTTATTTATTATCCTTATCCGAAAGGGAAGTAGGTTGATGGTCGATAGTCCATGGTCTATAGTCCATTGACCATTAGCCAATATGTCAAAAAGCCAATAGTGCATCCACACTATTGGCTTTTCCTTAAACTAAAAACTAAACTAAAATTGTACTAATTAACGTGATTAATATCACCACTTTTTGAAGAAGTGGTTTTCTTTAATGACGCATTTCCTTTATAATTTACATCGCCACCGCCACTTGCGCCAGCTTCTAATGCTTTGTTTACATAAATATTAGCATCGGAACCACCACTCACATTTGCTTTGGCGTAATTTACAATATAGCCAAAAGCATCTACATCACTACCGCCACTAGCATTTAACTGCATATTTTCTCCGCTACCTTTTAAATCGGCATCGCTACCACCACTTACATTTAAAGTAAGATCTTTACAGGCAAGCGTTAATTTAAGATCAGAACCTCCACTTGCTCTTAAGTTCAATACATCAGCTTTTAACGTGTTTTGAGTATACACATCAGAACCGCCAGTTGCCGCTAAGCTTTTCAACGTTTTAAAATTCACATACACTTTAATGCTTTGGCCTTTAAATAGTTTGTTCCAATTCACTCCTTCTTTTTTCTTTATGGTAATAGCACTTCCATTTTGTTCTACAATGACATCTTTAATTAAATTGTTATCACCTTTTATGGTTAAGGTTTCGCTAGCACCTTGCGTTAGGTACAAATCTATTCCGCTACTTACGGTAATGGCATCAAAACTTTTTACACCTACATTTTTGCTTTGCGCTTTGGTGTTCATATAACTTAAAACGGCTATTAATACTAAACATGCCGATTTGGGTAAACTGCTAATTCTCATAATTTATTTCTTTAAGGGTTGTATTCATTAGACGCATGTACCTATGCAAACGTTGCAAGAAATTGAAATTATTTTTTTATTTGATTTTGAGGCTTAAAATCGTTCTTTTGTACAGTACAATAAAAGCGCTTAGCTATGCCCGAAAATCAAGTACTTATTTTAGATAAACAACAAATCGAACAAAAGATTAATCGCATTGCGTATCAGATTTTGGAAGATAATTTAGAGGAGAAGGAAATTGTATTGGCTGGTATTTGGGATCGTGGTTATAAACTCGCCCTGCGTTTAAAAACTGTGCTACAAGAGATTGCAGGCTTTAAAGTGACTATGCTCCGTGTGGATCTCGAAAAACAGAATAGCAAATTAGTAGCAAAAACAGATTTACAGGAAACAGAGTGGAAAAATAAAGTAATTATTTTGGTTGATGACGTTTTGAATAGCGGAAAAACATTGGCTTATGGTTTAGGCGTTTTCTTAAATACTCCTCACAAAAAAATCCGTACAGTAGTATTAGTCGATAGAAGCCATAAGATTTTTCCAATTGCTACAGATTTTGTAGGATTAGAACTTTCTACCATTTTAAAAGAACATGTGGATGTTGTTATGGATGTAGCAGGAGAGGAAGATCGAGTTTATTTGAGCTAACTGACTAAGTGAATAAATTTGCAAATCAGCCCAATTTTTTGCAATTTCCCTAAATGTATCATTCTCGTAAAAATGGTTTTATCTTTCACTGTTATTCATGGTATATCAATTATATCTTAAAGAAAGATTTCTCTGCTTTTACCCATAATCAGCTAGTTATTAAGGAAGATGAAGCCGTTTTGTTGTTAGCAAATCGTTTCAGTTGGTGGGATGGTTTTATGCTGTTTCAATTAAATAAAAAAGTATTTAAAAAAGAGTTTCACGCCTTAGTTACTACGGATGATTATAAACAACTAAACTATTTAAAATATTTTGGCTGTTTTGCTCCAGAAAGTAAAGGTAAAGATGTGTTGGAAACCTTACTATATGCAGGTTCTTTACTTGATGATCCGAAAAATTTAGTACTGATTTTCCCGCAAGGAAAAATTAAATCATCTTATGTAGATTCTATTGCATTTGAAAAAGGGGTGATGCAACTTGTAAATGCTTCTAAGAAGAAATTTCAAACGGTGTTTTCTGTTATCCTTACCGATTATTTCAACAATAGAAAACCTAAAGCCAAAGCGTATTTAACTACTTGGCAGGCCGAAGAATATATAAGTTTACAGTTGCTTAAAAGCGAATACAATAAACATTATGACGCTGCGGTTTTAAAACAAACGCAAAAAGCATCTTAAGCTTTAAATTCTCATGCTCTTTTTGTGTATTTTTGCAGGTGTAACTGTGGTAATTTAAAATGGGATACAATTTAAACGTAACAATCGATAAATCTTCTGGCTTTTGCTTTGGTGTGGTGTATGCGATAGACATGGCCGAAGACATTTTAGATAATGAGGAATATTTGTATTGTTTGGGCGATATTGTACATAATGACGAAGAAGTAGAGCGCCTAAAAGCGAAAGGACTTCGTATTATCGATCATGAGCAATTGCATCAACTTTCTAATGAAAAAGTATTGATTAGAGCGCATGGCGAAGCACCTTCGACCTATGAGTTGGCTTTAAATAACAATCTAACATTAATTGATGCTTCTTGTCCGGTAGTTTTAAAATTGCAAAATCGTATCAAAAACTCTCATGATGATGATGAGCAAATTCTCATTTTTGGTAAACATGGCCATGCAGAAGTTATTGGTTTACAAGGACAAACCAATGGGAAAGCAATTGTTTTTCAGGATTTAGCAGAGCTAGATGAAATGAAATTGCCCAATAAATTCACTTTGTATAGCCAAACCACAAAAAGCACCGATAAATTCTATCAAATTAAAGATGAATTATTAAGTAGAGGTTATGATGTAAAAGCGAACGACACCATTTGCCGACAAGTTTCTAATCGGTATGAAGAGTTAGAGAAGTTTGTGGCAGATTTTGATAAAATTATATTCGTGTCGGGCAAAAAATCATCAAATGGAAAAGTTTTATATGATGTTTGCAAAAAATACAATACCAACTCTTACTTTATTTCCAATGTAGAAGAATTGGATAAAAATTGGTTTGCACCAAATGATAAAATCGGTATTTGTGGCGCAACATCTACTCCAATGTGGTTAATGGAAAAAGTAAAATTAGAACTGGAATCCTTATAATCTCTTCTTCTCAATCATCAAAAAGTAAATATTCATTCCTTAAAGATTTACATAAGCACTATCATTTTCACAGATTTAACCTTTAGCGTATATTCGCCAAACAAAACATAATATGAGTAAAAAGGGAGTTTTATTAGTTAATTTAGGTACACCAGATAGTCCAGAAGTTAAGGATGTAAAAAAATACTTAGATCAATTTTTAATGGATGGTAGGGTAATCGATATCCCTAAATTTAATAGAACTCTTTTGGTAAAAGGAATTATCGTTCCTTTTCGCAGTCTTAAAACTTCTAAATTATATAAAGAGATTTGGGATGAAAAAGGCTCTCCATTATTGTATTACAGTAAAATTCAAACGCAATTAGTACAAGAAAAATTAGGCGATGATTATCAGGTAGAATTGGCAATGCGTTATCAAAATCCTTCTATAGAAAGTGCTTTAGAAAGATTAAAAGCTGGCTTAGTAGAAAGTATTAAGGTAATTCCGATGTTTCCTCAATATGCATCGGCAAGTACGGGTTCGGTTATGCAATTGGTAATGGAGTTGGTAAGTAAATGGCAAACTATTCCTCCAATTTCATTTGTAAATTCTTTTCACGATAATAATTTAATGCTTGAAGTGTTTGCTGAAAATGCAACTAAACATCAGCCTGAAACTTACGATCATGTCCTTTTCAGTTTTCATGGTTTACCAGAAAGACAATTGTTGAAATGCGACCATACGGGAAATTATTGCTTGAAAAATGATGATTGTTGCGAAACATTAAACGATACGAATAAATTTTGCTATTCGGCTCAAGGTCATCATACAGCAAGCTTAATCGCTGCAAAGTTAGGTTTGTCAAAAGATAAATATACTGTTTGTTTTCAATCGAGATTGGGTAAAGAGCCTTGGGTGCAGCCATATACAACAGACGTTTTAAAGAAATTAGCTGCAGAGGGCAAAAAGAGATTATTGGTTTTTAGTCCTGCATTTGTAGCCGATTGTTTGGAGACTTTATATGAAATTACAGTAGAATACCACGAAGAATTTAAAGCGCTTGGTGGCGAACATGTACAATTGGTAGAAAGCTTGAATGATCATCCAAAGTTTATTGAGGCATTAGTAGAATTAGCGAAAAACTAAAATTAAGCAATTGCTTTTACAATAATTTCTGTAGCTCCTTTTTTCTGCTCCACATATTTTTCCGCATCTGCGGATGCCATTTCATTTGCTTTGAAATAGTCGAAAGCGCTAATTAGTTCATCGGATGTAGATATACTTTTGGCTGCGCCGATGGCAATTAAATCTTTGGCTTCTTGAAATTTATCGTATTTCGGACCAAAAGTTACAGGTAATCCAAATGCTGCGGCTTCTAAAGTATTATGTATTCCTGCTCCAAAACCACCGCCAATATAAGCTACTTTAGCATATTGATATAAAGAGGAAAGCATTCCAATATTATCGATAATTAAAATTTGAGATTTGTTAGTAGTCAACTGTGAGCTAAGAGCTGAAAACTTTATAGCATTCGGAAATAGCTTTTCAATCTCTTCAATATGTGAAATTCCAATCTCATGTGGAGCGACTATAAATTTCCAATCTGGGTACTTTTCAGTTAAACTAACTAACAATTTCTCATCTTCTAGCCAGGTACTACCTGCTATAAAAGTTGGAGAATTGCCTAAAAAATATTCAACTTCTTGTATTTTTTTAGGTTGCTGAGCATTTTCATAAACTCGATCAAAACGAGTATCTCCACTTAAACTGACTTTATCAATTCCAATACTTTTTAAAAGAGAAACACTTTCTTCATTTTGTACAAAAAAGTGTGTTACAAATTTTAATATTCCTCTATAAAAACTACCATACCATTTAAAAAATACTTGATCTGGTCTGAAAATGCCAGAAATTAAATAAAGAGGAATTTGCTTTTCGTGTAGTACAGCAAAATAATGATACCAAAACTCGTACTTGGTAAATACAGCAAACTTAGGGTTTACGCTGTTTATAAATTTTTTGGCATTGCTTGCTGTATCTAATGGTAAATAAAAAACATCCGCCAATGCGTAGTTTTTTCTAATCTCATATCCCGAAGGAGAAAAAAAAGTGACTATAATTTTTTGAGAAGGATCATTGGATTTCAAATTTTCTAATACTGGTCTGCCTTGTTCAAATTCTCCTAAAGATGCAAAGTGAAACCATATTGGTCTATCATTACTATTGATTTTTCGTTGGATATTTTCAAAGATATTTTTCCTTCCAGCCACAAATAATTTGGCTTTGGCATTAAAAAGCGATGCCAACCTTAATAATAAGCCATATATTACAATCCCAATATTATAAATCCAAAGCATTTTGTGTCTTAATTTCTTATCTTCGTCCGAAGATAAATGAATAAATTTAAAACCTTCAATTAATATATGAAGATAGCAGTAATTGGAACAGGATATGTAGGCCTTGTTACCGGAACATGTTTGGCAGAAACAGGAAATAATGTAATTTGTGTAGATATTAACGAAGCAAAAGTTGAAAAAATGATTGCTGGTGAAGTTCCAATTTACGAACCAGGCTTAGATGTATTATTTCACCGTAATATTGCTCAAGGTCGTTTATCATTTACAACCGATTTAGCGCTAGCAGTTAAAGAAGCACAGATTATTTTTATGGCTTTGCCAACGCCTCCAGGTGGAGACGGAGCAGCTGATCTTTCTTATATTTTAGGAGCTGCAAAAGACATTTCGAAACTAGTTACAGAATACAAAGTAATTGTAAATAAATCTACAGTTCCAGTTGGCACAGCAGATAAAGTTCAAGCAGTTTTTAAAGCGAATACTTCGATAGAAATAGATGTGGTTTCTAATCCGGAGTTCTTACGTGAGGGTGTGGCTGTTGATGATTTTATGAAACCTGACCGCGTTGTAATTGGTACAAGAAGTGAAAAAGCGCAAAAATTAATGACAGAATTGTATGCGCCTTATGTACGTCAGGGAAATCCTATTTTCTTTATGGATGAGCGTTCTTCTGAATTAACTAAATATGCAGCAAACGCATTTTTGGCAACAAAAATTACGTTTATGAATGAGATTGCAAATCTTTGTGAAATTGTAGGCGCTGATGTAGATGCCATACGTAAAGGAATTGGTTCAGATGAGCGCATTGGTAAGCGTTTTCTTTTCCCTGGTATTGGTTATGGCGGCAGTTGTTTCCCTAAAGATGTACAGGCTTTAGCAATTGCAGCAAGTACACATCAATATGATTTTCAGATTTTGAAAGCAGTTATGCAAGTAAATGAAAAGCAAAAAACAGTATTAGTAGATAAAGTATTAAAATATTATAAAGGTGATATTAAAGGTAAACATTTTGCACTTTGGGGCTTGGCATTTAAACCAGAAACTGATGATATTAGAGAGGCACCTGCTTTATATATAATTGATGAGCTGATTAAAAATGGCGCAACAGTTACTGCTTTTGATCCTGAAGCAATGAATAATGTTAAAGCTATAGTTGGAGATAAAATTAGCTTTTCACAAAATCAATATGAAACACTAGAAAATGCCGATGCATTATTAATTGCAACAGAATGGTCAGTGTTCCGTAATCCAGATTTTGAAAAAATGGATGAATTACTAACTAACAAGGTGATTTTTGATGGAAGAAATCTATTCGATTTACAAAAAATGATTGATTTAGGTTATTATTACAATAGCGTTGGTAGAAAATTAATAAGCTAAATATGGAACGAAAAAGAATATTGATAACAGGTGCGGCTGGATTTTTAGGTTCACACCTTTGCGATCGCTTTATTAAAGAAGATTTTCATGTAATAGCAATGGATAATCTAATTACAGGCGATTTGCAAAACATCGAACACCTGTTTAAATTAGAGAATTTTGAGTTCTATCACCATGATGTTTCTAAATTTGTTTACGTTCCTGGTAATTTAGATTATATCCTACACTTTGCTTCGCCAGCAAGTCCAATTGATTATTTGAAAATCCCTATTCAAACCTTAAAAGTTGGCTCTTTAGGTATTCACAACTTGTTAGGTTTGGCAAGATCAAAAAATGCTCGTTTATTAATTGCTTCAACTTCTGAAGTGTATGGCGATCCTACTGTAAATCCACAACCAGAAGAATATTGGGGAAATGTAAACCCAGTTGGACCTCGCGGTGTGTATGATGAAGCAAAACGTTTTCAGGAAGCGATGACAATGGCATATCATACTTTTCATGGTTTAGAAACTAGAATTGTACGGATATTTAATACGTATGGCCCGCGAATGCGATTAAATGATGGACGAGTTTTGCCAGCATTTATTGGACAGGCATTAAGAGGCGAAGACCTAACTGTTTTTGGTGATGGCAGTCAAACGCGTTCTTTTTGTTATGTAGATGATTTGATTGAAGGAATTTATCGTTTATTGTTTAGTGATTATGCTCAGCCTGTAAATATTGGTAATCCTGATGAAATTACAATGCTAGATTTTGCAGAAGAAATTATCAAATTAACAGGAACTACGCAAAAAATAATCTGTAAAGAATTACCAACTGATGATCCTAAACAACGCCGACCAGATATTACTAAAGCGAGAGAATTATTAAATTGGCAACCAAAGGTAGATAGAGCAGAGGGTTTGAAAATTACGTATGATTATTTTAAATCACTACCAAAAGAAGCGCTAGTAAATAAAGAGCATAAAAATTTTAAAACATATAATAAATAATGAAGAAAATATTAGTTACTGGAGGTGCAGGTTATATAGGTTCACATACGGTAGTAGAGCTTTTTAATACTGGATACGAAGTTATTATTGTTGATGATTTTTCGAATTCTGATCCTAAAATGTTAGATCAAATTGAGAAAATAAGTGGGAAGAAGCCAGAATTTGTGAAACTTGATCTTTGTGATGAGCAAGCAGTTCATGCATTTGCTAATCAACATAAAAACATTAGTGGCATTATTCATTTTGCAGCATTTAAGGCCGTAGGCGAATCGGTTCAACAACCTTTAAAATACTATCGCAATAATTTTTACTCCTTAATTAATATTATAACGGCATTTAATAGTAAGGTAAAGTTGGTATTTTCGTCATCATGTACAGTGTATGGTCAGCCAGATAAATTACCAGTAACAGAATCTGCACCAGTAAAAAAAGCAGAATCACCTTATGGGAATACGAAACAAATTGCGGAAGAAATTTTAGAAGAAACGTGTGCAGTAACTCCAGATTTAAGAGTAATCGCTTTGCGTTATTTTAATCCAGTTGGTGCACATGCATCAGCTTTAATTGGCGAATTACCTATCGGCGTACCGCAAAATTTAGTACCATTTATTACACAATCTGCCATTGGTAAACGTGGTGCAATTACTGTTTACGGCGATGATTACAATACGCCAGATGGTTCTGCAATAAGAGATTATATTCACGTTGTGGATTTAGCAAAAGCGCATGTTGCGGCAATTAAAAGATTAGAAGCCGAAACGGGAGATAATTACGAAATCTTTAATATTGGAACAGGAAAAGGTTCATCGGTATTGGAAATTATCAACGCTTTTGAACAATCTACTGGCGAAAAATTGAATTATGCAATTGGTGCACGTAGAGAAGGAGATATTGAACAAACGTATGGCGATGTAAGTCATTCGAATACAGTTTTAGGATGGAAAGCCGAGTTGGGAATTAATGAAATGATGAGTTCGGCATGGAATTGGGAGAAATATTTAAGAGATAACCCTTTTTAAATGAAACTAAGTGAGCACAAAGAGCTTAAAATAGAAATTTTAGCATTGCCACCAAAAGAGAAGGACAAATTATTACTTCGTTTGGTAGCAAAAGATAAAGTGCTTACTGAACATTTACATTTTTTACTATTAGAAGATGAAAGCCATCTGCGAGATCGCATAGCTACTATTAAGGAGCATATTCTGCAAAATATGCAGCATTTAAAAGAGTTAAAAAATGTAAGTGCTAAAGATGTTTTAGTGAATTTACGTAAATTGGCAAAGCAGGTTAATCATAATTTACGAGTAACAAAAGCTAATTTTGAAGATGTTGAGTTACGGATATTTCTTTTCAATAATACCATTACTCAATTTAAATCAGGTGTTTTTTCATCTTCTAAAAACTATGAACAACTTTTTGCGAGTTATTTTGTAAAATCTACTTTAATAACTTTGCGCAAATTTGATAAATTGCATGAAGACCTTCAATTTGATTTAAAAGAAGAAATAGATAAATTATTAACCAAAATATATAATGGAAACATGGCTGCAATTGCGCATGACCTAGGTTTGCCTAAACACATATAAGTATGAAGAAGATTTTAATTACTGGCGGCGCTGGTTTTATTGGCTCACATGTAGTGCGCAGATTTGTAAATAACTATCCTCAATATGAAATAATTAACCTTGATGCCCTTACATACGCAGGAAATCTGGCTAATCTTACAGATGTTGAAAACAAGAATAATTACAGGTTTGTAAAAGCAGATATTACTAACGCAGCAGAAATAAACAATCTTTTTAAATCAGAAAATTTCGATGCTGTAATTCATTTAGCGGCAGAATCTCATGTTGATCGTTCTATTGCAGATCCAAGTGCATTTGTAATGACGAATGTTATTGGAACTGTGAATTTGTTAAATGCAGCAAAAGAATATTGGAAAGGAGATTATGCAAATAAACGTTTTTATCATGTATCAACTGATGAAGTTTATGGTGCGCTAGGAGAGACTGGAATGTTTACGGAAAGTACAAGTTATGATCCTCACAGTCCATATTCAGCATCAAAAGCAAGTTCAGATCACTTTGTAAGAGCATATCATGATACGTATGGTTTAGATATTGTAATTTCTAACTGTTCTAATAATTATGGTTCGCATCATTTTCCAGAAAAATTAATCCCTCTGGCTATAAATAATATTAAAAATAATAGACCTGTACCGGTTTATGGTAAAGGTGAAAATGTACGCGATTGGTTATGGGTAGAAGATCATGCTAGAGCGATAGATGTAATTTTCCATAATGCTAAAACTGGTCAAACGTATAACATTGGAGGTCATAATGAATGGAAAAATATAGATTTAATTCATTTGTTATGTACTATAATGGACCAGAAACTAGGAAGAGCTGAGGGAGAATCTGCCAAACTAATCACATTTGTAACTGATAGAGCAGGACATGATTTACGTTATGCGATAGACTCCACTAAATTACAGAATGAGTTAGATTGGGTACCTAGTTTACAGTTTGAAGAGGGTTTAGCGAAAACAGTAGATTGGTATTTACAAAACGAAGATTGGTTAAATAATGTAACTTCGGGTAATTATCAGGCCTATTATGATAATCAGTACAAAGGGAGGTAATTTTGTTAGGTTGGTTTAAGAAAGAAAAAGAGCCCGAGTTCAATTTTTCGGTTATTGGAACAGATATGCATTCGCATATTATTCCAGGAATTGATGATGGAGCAAAAAGCCTTGATGATTCTTTATTACTAGCCAAACGTTTTCAAGCATTGGGGTTTAAAAAACTTGTTGCTACGCCTCATATCATGGCCGATTATTTTCGTAATACTCCAGATATCATACATAGAGCACTTGATATTTTACGAGAGGGTTTATTGCAAAATAACATTGATTTAGAAGTAAGCGCTGCTGCCGAGTATTATTTAGATGAAACTTTCGAGAAAAAAATAGAGAAAAAAGAAGTACTTAGCTTCGGAAAAAACGACTATTTGCTTTTTGAACTATCTTATATTAATCCTCCGCATAATCTGTTCGAAGTTATTTCAAAAATTCAAGATGCTGGTTATCAGCCAGTTTTGGCCCACCCAGAACGTTATCCATATTACTACGGCTCGTTAGAAAACTATCAACAAATTAAAGATGTAGGCTGCCTTTTACAATTAAATACCATTTCCTTAACAGGATATTATGGTAAAAGCTGCAAGCAAACCGCCGAAGAACTGATTGACAATTACTGTGTTGACTTTTTAGGTAGCGATATGCACCACCTTCGCCATGCTGATGCTTTAAGAGATAGTTTGAGTTTAAAAAGGTTGCAAAACATCTTATCGCAACCTCAAATTAGTAATCTCTTGTTGTAATTGGTAAACTGCCAATTGAGAACTGAATTACTCGTAACGCAGTGCCTCTACAGGATCAAGTTTAGATGCTTTTTTAGCGGGATAATAGCCTGAAACAATACCTACAATAACACATAAAGCAAATCCACCGAGAATAAATAACCATGGAATTAGAAATGAGCCTCCCATCGAAAAGGAGATTAGATTCCCAATCCCGATTCCGAGTAAAATTCCCAGTGCACCACCCATTAAGCAAATCACAACAGCCTCTATTAAAAACTGTTTTCTAATTACTGCTGGATTTGCACCTATCGCTTTCCTAATTCCTATTTCTCGTGTTCTTTCAGTTACAGAAACCAGCATAATATTCATTAAACCAATAGATGCACCAATTAAAGTGATTACGCCAATGGCTATACCACCAACTCTGATATAAATTAAATTCTCAAATAAAGTTTGTGCAACTGCATCACTTTTAGTGATTTCGAAGTTATTGGTTTCGCCTATTTTGACTTTCCTAATATTTCTAAATTCTGCGGTCGCTTCGCCAATAATGTTATCCATTAAATCGGTATTTGGCACCATTACAGTTACAGTATAAGATGGATTATTATTCGAATTAATCAGCTTTGCTTTAAATAAAGGCACATATACGGCTCTATCTGTATTAGAACCCATACTCGAACCTTTCGATACTAGCACGCCAATTACCTTCAATCGAGTACTACCAGCGGTGATAACTTTATCCAATGGCGATTCTTTTTTAAATAGTGTAGTTGCTATTTCACTTCCAATAATACAAACGTTATTGCCAGATAAAGCTTCAGCACTATTAAAATTCCTTCCTAAAGCTAGTTCTAAACCTTGTGAAGCTAATCCATTTTCGTCTATGCCTTGTATATTAGTATTTGGATTTGTTTTTTCTTGCTCGTATTTAACAGTAGAACCACCACTTGCAAAAACACTAACAGAGACTGTTGCGGGCGTGTTTAATCTTTCCTTAAATTTAATCGCATCTTCATAACGAATAGATTTAAATGGTTTTGGTCTTTTACCAGAACCTCCAATCCTAATTCCCGTACCTCTATTTCTAATATTAAAGGAGTTTGCACCCATGCTTGAAAATGCATCGGTCATACTCTTTTTAATCGCATCTATTGTAGTAAGAATACCCACTAACGCCATAAGACCAAGTGCTATGATTAATGCGGTAAGCATTGTACGAAGGCGATTACTTTTAATGGATTGTAGCGCAAGTCTTACGTTTTCGGTATAGGTCATTTGATGGAAATAAGATTCTGTAGGGATAAAAATAAAAAGTCCCGCTGTTAAGACAACGAGACCTATTAAAATGTTACAAATTTATATGCTTAAACCGAGAAACTTGTTCCGCATCCGCATGAACTTGCTGCATTTGGATTACTAAATGTAAAACCTCTTGAGTTTAATCCATCTTGCCAATCAATTTGCATTCCTAATAAATACATTTGATGTGCTTTATGCATATAAATTTTAATATCGTCTATAATAAATTCTTGGTCGCCGTCTTTCTTTTGGTCAAAACCCAAAACATAACTCATGCCTGAGCAACCACCACCTTCAACACCAACACGTAAACCAAAATCATCAGCAATTTCTTGTTGGTCTTTTAGTTTCAAAAGTTCTTTAACAGCGGTTTCGGTAAACGATACAGGCGCAAAAGCAGTTTCTACAGTATTACTCATGTTTTTAAAATTAAGAAGACAAATATAAATATTTATGTACATTTTTGCTCGTTGTACTTTTTAATATTACGGTATTCAAACAAAATAAAATGAACATCACACATTTTTTAACACAAGTAGCAATTCTTGCAACAGGTGGTATATTAGCGCTAGCGGCAGGTTATTTTTTAATTAAAAATGATATTCAGAATTATTTCCGATTCAAAACGCTCGAAGCAAATAAAGATAGTAGCACAGCTTTATTACCACTTCGATTACAGGCGCACGAAAGGCTAATCGTTTTTATAGAACGCATTAATCCTGCAAATTTATTGGTGCGTTTGCATCAGCCCGCAATTGAGCTTTCTGCATTACAATCCTTAGTTTTAAATGAAATAAAGGCAGAATACCAACATAATATCGCTCAACAATTGTATGTAGATTCTAGTAGTTGGAACGTAGTTCGAAAATTAAAAGATGATACAATTGCCATGATAAATAATGTTGTACATGGCTTGCCAGAAAATTCAACAGGTGTTGATTTAAGCAAAAAAGTATTGCAACACATGAGTGGGATAGAAGAAAATCCATACGAGTTAACTATCAATATCCTTAAAAAAGATATTCACGCTTTGTTTTAAGTATTATGAGCGATAAAAAATTTACAACTACATCGGGAATTGAGATAAAAGATATTTATACTTCTGCAAAACCTTTAACAGAAACTCCTGGAGAATTTCCATTTACCAGAGGGATTCAAAAAGATATGTATCGCGGCCGTTTATGGACGATGAGGCAATATGCTGGTTTTTCTACTGCGGAAGAATCAAATAAGCGTTACCATTATTTATTAGCGCAAGGAACAATGGGTTTGTCTGTAGCTTTTGATTTACCCACACAAATTGGCTACGATTCTGATCATGATATGGCAGATGGAGAAGTAGGTAAAGTTGGTGTAGCTATCGATTCGTTAAAAGACATTGAAATTCTATTTGATGGTATTGAATTAAAAAAGATTACCACATCAATGACTATAAATGCAACTGCATCTATATTATTGGCCATGTATATTGCCCTAGCTAAAAAACAAGGGGCAGATTTAAAAGAGATTTCGGGTACGATACAAAATGATATTTTAAAAGAGTATGCTGCAAGAGGAACATATATCTATCCTCCAAAACCTTCAATGCGCATTATTACTGATATTTTTGAGTATTGTAGTAAAGAAGTGCCTAAATGGAATACCATTTCTATTTCTGGGTATCATATTCGTGAAGCTGGCTCAACTGCGGTACAAGAATTAGCGTTTACATTGGCAAATGGCAAAGCCTATTTAAATGCTGCATTAGAAAAAGGACTAGATATTAATGTTTTTGCAAAGCGATTATCTTTCTTTTTCAATTGCCACAATAACTTTTTCGAAGAAATTGCCAAGTTTAGAGCGGCTAGAAGAATGTGGGCTCATATCACAAAATCGTTAGGCGCAACAGATGAAAAAGCAATGATGCTTCGTTTTCATACGCAAACTGGCGGTTCTACATTAACAGCGCAACAACCTTTAAATAATGTAATTCGAGTTACAAATCAAGCAATGGCTGCGGTTTTGGGTGGTACACAATCTTTACACACCAACGGATATGATGAAGCATTATCATTACCAACAGAAGCAGCGGCTAAAATCGCCCTGCGTACACAACAAGTTATTGCTTTTGAAAGTGGTGTAACAGATACGGTTGACCCATTAGCTGGCTCGTTTTTTGTAGAAACATTGACTGATGAAATTGAAGCAGCGGCATTAACTTATATAGAAAAGATAGATGCAATGGGTGGCTCGGTTAATGCTATAGAAAATGGGTATATCCAACAAGAAATTGCAAACTCTGCTTATCAATACCAAAAAGAAGTAGAGGCTGCAGAGCGAATTATTGTTGGGGTTAATAAGTTTACACAAGAGAAAGAAGGAATTACGGACGTTTTAAACATAGATGAATCGATAAGAACCATACAAACTGATAAATTAAAAAGATTGAAGGCTGATCGAAACAATGCTGCTGTTAATTTAGCGTTAACTCGATTAACTGAAGCTGCCAAATCAGATCAGAATTTGATGCCTTTTATCCTTAGTGCTGTAGAAGAATATGCCACACTTGGGGAAATAGCGGATTGTATGCGAAATGTGTTCGGAGAATATTAAAATTGATGTTAAAAAATAGTTATCAACACAAAAAATTTAGGTTAAGTGCTTTATGATACTGCTCCTGAACGACTTACAAATTAATTGAAATTTTTGTTCTTTTTGTTGATAATTTTTTGAATATTCGATGTTCCAAAAGGGCATGTCCGTAATGTCCTTATTAGAACTGAAAACCAACAAATTATAGAATAACAATGGAAAAAACTTGTACCGAAGTATGGAAGAACTGTCTTCAAATAATTAAGGATAACATTCCGACCCAAAGTTTTAAAACGTGGTTCGAACCGATATCAGCACTTAAATTAGAAGGGAAAGTTTTAACCATCCAGGTGCCTAGTTTATTTTTTTACGAATGGCTAGAAGAACACTATGTTGGTCTGCTTCGTAAAACAGTAAAAAAGCAATTGGGAGACGAAGGAAGATTAGAATATAATATCGTAGTTGATAAATCATCAAATAGCGGTTCTCCTTACACAACAAACATGCCCTCTAACGGAAATGGGGCAGAAGCGAAAATGCAATCAATGCCAATTCCTGTATCAATAAATAAGGATATTAAAAATCCGTTTATTATACCTGGGTTGAAAAAATTGACAGTTGATCCGCAGTTAAATGCAAACTATACTTTCGAAAATTATATTGAAGGAGATTGTAATCGTTTAGCTCGTTCTGCAGGTTATGCTGTTGCAGCAAAACCAGGTGGTACTTCATTTAACCCGTTAATGATTTATGGAGGTGTAGGTTTAGGTAAAACGCATTTGGCTCAGGCAATAGGAAACGAGATTAAACGTAGCATGCCGGATAAATTGGTCATCTATGTTTCTTGTGAGAAATTTTGCCAGCAGTTTGTAGATTCATTAAAGAATAATACGATTAATGATTTTGTGAATTTTTATCAAGCAATGGATGTAATCATCATGGATGATGTACACAACTTTGCAGGTAAAGAAAAAACACAAGATATCTTCTTCCATATCTTTAATCATTTACATCAATCGGGTAAACAAGTAATCTTAACATCTGATAAAGCGCCAAAAGATTTAGCTGGTTTAGAAGAAAGATTATTGAGCCGTTTTAAATGGGGATTATCTGCAGATTTGCAAATTCCAGATTTAGAAACTCGTATTGCTATCCTTAAAAAGAAAATGTATGCTGATGGTATTGAATTACCTGGCGAAGTGGTAGAATATGTAGCGCACAACATTGATAATAATGTTCGTGAATTAGAAGGTGCAATGGTTTCGTTATTAGCGCAATCTACTTTAAACAAAAAAGACATCGATTTGGCCTTGGCGAAACAAATGTTGAAGAACTTTATCAAGAATACATCGAAAGAAATCTCGATGGAATATATTCAGAAATTAGTTTGTGAATACTTCGAAGTTCCGGTTGATATGGTGAAATCGCAAACGCGTAAACGTGAAATTGTACAGGCTCGTCAAATCTCAATGTATTTGTCAAAAAGCCATACCAAGTCATCATTAAAAACTATTGGCGCTTTCTTTGGCGGTAGAGATCACTCAACAGTAATTTATGCTTGCCAAACGGTAGAAGATTTAATAGAAACAGATAAAAAGTTTAAAGCTTACGTAAACGATATTCAGAAAAAACTGAAAATGAGTTAATTCATTCGTTATTGCGAGGAGGAACGGCAGAGCAATCTTTTATGCAAAGTTTCTTTAGATTTAATTTAATAAAAAAGGCCAGATAAATTATCTGGCCTTTTTTGTATGAAAGTATTATAAGATTACAAATGCATCAATCCATAATACAAACCAGCCACATGTAATGCTTGATCTATTTTATTCTCTTTCAGCAATTGTTTAACTTCTTCAATCGTATATTCTTCAACATTTAAAATCTCATGCTCATCTAAATGTTGTTCGTGAGTTTTAACGCCACCTTTTAATAAATATGTAAAAGTTTTATTGGTAGAAGTTGCAGGATTTGGATAAAGTGTAGCAATCAATTCGCAGCTTTCAAAACTATAACCAGTTTCTTCTTGTAATTCGCGTACAATTGCAGTTTCAGGTTCTTCTCCATCATCTATTACTCCACCAGGAATTTCTAAAGAGATAATATCAGCGGCAAACCGATATTGTCTAACTAAAATGATTTTATTTTCTTTTGTTAAAGCAATTGCATTCACCCAATTCGGGTATTCCAATACATAATAATCATCTTTTATAGAGCCGTTTTGCAATTTGCAAGTATCAACTCTTAAAGTTGCCCACCTTTCTCGTACTAAATATTTAGAGGCAATTTTTTGCCATTTTAGAATTTCCATTCGTTTTTATAGGTATTGTTGAATTATTTTCTGCCTGCCCAAATTAATTAAATGTACAATTTGATGATCATCTATTAGACATTGATAAATCAGATTTAACTTTTGAGCAAACAAACCTGATTGTATTGGGTTATTCTCAAAATCAAGCTCACTGTAAAGAAAATCACTTAGTGCATTTAATTTCTCGGCATTAAGATTAGCTACCTTCAGCCAATTGCTAAAACCCTCGGTATCATTTTCTAGCAAGAGTGATCTATCCAATCCAAAACTAGAAGTTAAGGTTTCATTAAACAAATCTTCTGCTTCTTTTAACTTTAACTCTGTTTTTAAGCCAATTATTCTAGCCAAAACTTGAGCAAGCTTTTCTATTTCAGCAGTAATTAAATCTCGTCTGTACATAATTAAACTCTTGTAACATATCGTCTCCCCAGTTTTCCAATCTATGGACTATGGACTATGGACTATGGACTATGGACTATGGACTATGGACTATGGACTATGGACTATGGACTATTTACCAACTTCCACTACTACCACCACCGCCGAAACTTCCACCACCGAAACCTCCAAATCCACCGCCACCGCCACTGCTTCCACCACCAAAACCGCCTCCAAATCCAGAACCGCCACGGCCTCCGCCACCGCCTAATAACATGCTCCAGAAAAGTGCATCAGCAACTCCGCGTCCACCAATAACTTGGCTTCCACCTCCACCACCTTTTCTTAAAATAATAACAATGATGATAATAATGATCAGCACAATAAAACCTGCACTCCCTTTACCACCTTTAGATTTCGCTTTAGGGTTGTCGTTTTTGTATTCTCCTTTAATTAAAGATATAATCGAATTTGTTCCAGCATCAATACCAGCATAATAATCATTTGCTTTAAAGAATGGTTTAATATCATTTTCTATTATCCTTTTGGTATAAATATCGGGCAAAGCCCCTTCTAAACCATAACCAGTTTGGATTGATAATTTTCTATCGCCAATGGCAATTAATAAAATTACCCCATTGTTTTTGCCTTTTCCACCAATACCCCATTTGCGACCTAATTCAAGTGCATATTCGTTAATGTCGTAATCGCCAACTGATTTCATTAATACTACTGCAATCTGGTTAGATGTAGAATCATCATAAGCAACGAGTTTTTGCTCTAACTGCTGTACCTGACTTGCAGTAAGCGTTTGTGTATAATCATTAACTAAAGTGGTCGGCTTTGCCGGAAAATCTTGCGCAAAGCTGAAACTATAACTAAGCGTTAAAAGAAATAAGATGATTAATTTTTTCATCAATGGTTTCATTAGTTATTTGGTTCAGCTTGATCCATAAATATAATATCATTTGGCAACTCATTCACATCACCAGTTTGGTAAGGGAAAAATAAAGCTAATTTTTCGCCAGCTAATGAAACGCCAGCAACAATTCCTTCGGCTAAATTTCCACTTAAAAAATGAGCTTTCATGGCTACTTGTGCAGTTTCCCAAAAATCATTAGGAACAACTGTGTCAATTCCTCGATCACCGATGATGGCAAATTTTTTGTCTTCGTAAGCCAAATAGATGAGAACGCCATTATGTTGAGCCGTTTTATCCATTCCTAATTGAGCGAAATATTGGGTTGCTCTTTCAAAAGCACTGCCGTGACAATGTTTTTCAACAGCTATTCTTATTTCTCCTGAAGTTGCTTTTTCAGCTTCAGCAATGGCATTGGCAATTAATTCTTGTTCTTGTGTTGTGAAAACAGACATATTTTTTGTTTAATAAAGTAAAGGGTAATACATGTTTAGTTCATAAACACGTATTACCCTGAAATGTTAGTGTATAACTAAAATTCTACTTTAGGTGCGTTTTGAGCGCCAGCATCAGCCTTAAATGGAGTTTTAGCGCTAAAACCAAATAAACCAGCGGTTAAGTTAGTAGGAAAAGATCTAACTTTACTGTTAAACTCTTGTACTGCAGCATTAAAGTCTTTACGTGCAACAGTAATGCGATTTTCTGTACCTTCTAATTGTGCAGAAAGTTCACTGAATTGTTGTGTAGCTTTTAATTCTGGATAATTCTCAGTCAACACCATTAATTTGCCTAATGCTTGAGTAATTTGACCTTGTGCAGCTTGGTATTTCTCCATATTTTCAGCATTTAACTTGTCAGGATCTATAGTGATTTTACTTGCACTAGCACGAGCTTCAATTACGGCAGTTAAAGTTCCTTGTTCAAACTTAGCAGCGCCTTTTACAGTATTAACTAAATTCGGAATCAAATCAGACCTACGTTGGTACTGTGCTTCCACGTCTGCCCATTTATTTTTAACACCTTCATCCATTTTTACTAAGCCGTTATAACCACAACCGCTAACTAATGCGAGCAATACTACAACTGCAATTATTCCAATTACTACTTTTTTCATGTTATTGTTTTTGTTTTAGGTTTCTATTTCAATTTAGATATCAATATTCATACCTTGTTACGAAAACAGACAAAATACTGACAACTTGCCATAATTGGCTATTTAAATATACCAAATATTGGATAATGTGCAAATTGATAATCATTAACCGAATTGGGAACTGCGAACTGAAATCTGTATTTTTGTACTATTCGAGATAAAAACTCGACAAATGATATGCAAAAAGAAATCGAAATTACCGTTGCGCCAGAACATGTTGCTAACGAACAAGTAATTCTTCAAAACTTGGCTAGAGCTTTAAAAATTGAAATCTCTGCCATCAAACAACATAAAATTTTAAAGCGTTCTATTGATGCTAGATCACGTAAAGTGATTTACCGATTACAGGTTAGAGCTTATATTGATGAAAATCCGATAGCCGAAGACAACACTCTTATATATAATAAAGTAACTGCCGCTAAAACAGTAATCATTGTTGGTGCTGGTCCTGCTGGACTTTTTGCTGCACTACAATGTATTGAAAATGGTTTAAAACCCATCATCGTAGAGCGAGGTAAAGATGTAAAACAACGCCGAAGAGATTTAGCTGCTATTAATAAACAAGGTGTAGTAAATACAGAATCTAATTATTGCTATGGCGAAGGCGGTGCTGGAACCTATTCTGATGGCAAGTTATATACGCGTTCCAATAAACGTGGAGATATAAATAAGGTATTGCAGCTATTTGTACAACACGGAGCAGACCAAGGTATTTTAATTGATGCTCGACCGCATATTGGCACAAATAAGCTCCCTCAAATTATTACTTCCATCAGAGAAACAATTCAAAATGCTGGTGGCGAAGTATTATTTGATTCAAAACTTACAGATTTCATCATTGCAGATGGAAAAATAAAAGGAATAGTTATTAATTGCGAACAAGAACTTTTAGCCGATGCCGTTATCTTAGCAACAGGCCATTCTGCCAGAGATATTTACGAACTTTTACATCAGAAAAATATTTTAATTGAGGCCAAGCCGTTCGCATTAGGTGTGCGTATTGAACATCCCCAACAAATTATAGATAGCGCCCAATACCATTGCGATACGCGAAGTGAGTTTTTGCCACCAGCAAATTATAGTATGGTAGAACAGGTTAAAACTAGAGGAGTGTTCTCTTTTTGCATGTGCCCAGGGGGGATAATTGCTCCTTGTGCCACCGACCTAAACGAAATTGTAGTGAATGGATGGTCGCCATCTAAAAGAAATAACCCCTACGCAAATTCAGGAACAGTAGTGCAGGTTACATTAAATGATGTTCAAGGCTATGATCCATTAAGAATGTTAAACTTTCAATCTGAAATAGAACAACTCGCTTTTGAGGCTGGTGGAGGTAATTTAGTTGCTCCCGCACAGCGGATGATAGATTTTGTAGAGAATAAACTGTCGCTCGATTTGCCAAAGAATTCCTATCTGCCAGGTGTAAAAAGTGTAATGCTCGATAACATTCTGCCAGATTTTGTAGCGCAAAGTTTAAAGTCGGCACTTCCGTTATTTGGAAAAAAGATGAAAGGCTATTATACCAATGAAGCAATTTTAGTTGGAGTAGAAAGTCGTACCTCATCTCCAGTCCGCATCCCGCGGGATAAAGAAACCTATCAACATCCACAAATCACAGGCTTATTTCCTTGTGCCGAAGGAGCAGGTTATGCTGGCGGTATTGTTTCTGCTGCAATAGATGGTATCAATTGTGCTAACGCGATTTTAAACAATTAAAGAAATCTAAACGTTGTAATATAAATTCTTTAATCATGATTAATTTAGTAGACGAACTAAAAAAAGCATACAATGGAGATACTTGGCATGGTAATAATGTTTTAGATTTACTTTTAACAGCAGATCCTCAAAAAGTTTTTACGCATCCAATTCCTAATGCACACTCAATTGCAGAATTAACATTGCATCTCACCGCTTGGACAGAAGAGGTTGTAGATAGAATAGAAGGCAAAGCAGCAAAAACACCTTCCCTAGGAGATTGGCCAATACCGATAGAAAAGTCAGAACAAGAATGGGAGGTTATAGTAAAGGATTTTAAATCAGCTAACGAAAAGTTAATTGCACTCATTAATGGTTTTCTTCCTTTACAATGGTCAAGTGAAGTTAAGGATAAACGAATTCCAGAATTAGGAACAGGTGTAAATAATGCACAACTCATCAACGGATTAATTCAACATCATGCCTATCATTCAGGTCAAATCGCTTTACTCCTAAAATTTTAACTAAAAGCTACGAAATCATAATATGAAAAAGACATTAATTATAGGTGCAACTCCAAATCCAGATCGTTATGCTTACAAAGCTGCTCACATGCTTACTGCAAAAGGGCATCCAATTATAAATATAGGTATCAAGCAAGGTGAATTAGCAGGTGTTAAAATCGAAAAACCAGGCGCCCCATATCATGATATCGATACAGTTACCCTATATATAGGCCCAGCATTGCAAATTGGTTATTATGATTATATTCTAGAAACCAAACCTAAACGTGTAATTTTTAACCCAGGAGCCGAAAATCCTGAATTTGTAGAGATGTTAGAGTTACATAATATAGAGCCAGTAGAAGCTTGCACATTAGTATTGTTAAGTACAGGGCAATATTAGGAAAGCGATCTATAATATATATACTATAGCTATTCCCGCTAGCATTTCAATCTTTTATCTACAGGTATAGGTTTCAAGAGCTATACCGATTACAAAAAGCATTTCCATTTATATGAACTTTAGCGAAGGACTTTACTGTTCATGATCAAGAGTAATTGCTTGGTCTTGGCTTTAAAAAGCATGGTAAGAGTGTGTCATTTAAAACGGCCTTTAGAGGGGGTTAGTTCGGGGTTGGTTCGGACTTAGTTCGGAGTTAGTTCGGGGTTACGACGGTTGTATCCGAACCAACTCCGAACTAACTCCGACTGGAGTGCGAGTT